>NZ_CAXOFU010000005.1:0-284371 GCF_964208575.1 Enterobacter soli
ACAGGGCGTCGCTGAAAGTTATCTGAAATCGTTAAGATTCCTGTCGCTTTAAGAGGTCAACGGCCTTTTATCCGGCAAATCACCCCTTCGGCACCTTCGCCAGACTAAACCAAATCCCTACCGCCAGCGCCAGCAGCATCCCCCCCGCGCTGCCCAGCGCCACGCTGTGCGAGGTAATAAACGCGGTTTTCGCGGCCTCAATCACCGCATCGGCCATCTGAGGCGTCAGATCCTGCGCCACCTTCACCGCCTCGCCAATCGACGAGGAGGCTTTATCCGCTAACGACGCGTTCAGCCCCTGCGGCAGCGCGATGGACGCGGAGAAGCTGCGGGTCAACAGCAGGCCGAAGATCGCAATCCCCAGCCCGGCGCCCAGCTCGTAGGACATGGTTTCGATAGCCCCCGCGGCGGCGGCCTTCTCTTTTGGCGCGGCGGCCATAATCGCAGAGGTGGATGCCAGCAGCGCGCTGGCGGCGCTGAAGCCTAACAGCACCATCAGGCTCCACGCCTGCCACTGCTGGGTGCTGAAATCGAGCAGCGACAGGCCGATAAAGCTCACCGCGCTCAACCCCATCCCGCCAGCCGCCACGATCCGCAGCCCGAGACGCCCCACCAGCACGCCCGCAATCGGCCCGCTAAACCCGCTCGCCAGCATCAGCGGCAGCATAAACATGCCTGCCTCAAACGGCGTAAAGCCGTGAACGAACTGGAGTTCTTGCGCCATCAGCAGCTCAAAACCCACCAGCGCAACCATCGCGGTCATCGCCATCACCACGCCGCTCAGGATAATGCGATGGCAGAACAGGCGCATGTCGATCATCGGCACGCGGGCGCGAAGCTGAATGCGCACGAACACGAACAGCATCGCCGCCCCGATAGCCAGGGTGCTCGCCACCAACCACGGCGACAGCACGCCCTTAAGCGCGGTTTTGGCGCTGTAGACCAGCAGCAAAATCGCGACGATCAGCATAATCGCATGGCTGATGTTGAGCGGCTGCTCCGGACGCCCCTGCTGGGCGGGAACCAACCGCGCGGCAAGCGATACCACAACCAGCACGATCGGCACGTTGATCAAAAACACCGAGCCCCAGTAGAAGTGCTCAAGCAGCATTCCGCCGATCAGCGGGCCAAACGCCGCACCGCCAGAGCCCACCGCCGCCCAGACGCCGAGGGCAATGTTGCGCTGGCGGGCATCGATAAACAGCGTGCGGATCCCCGCGAGGGTCGCCGGAATGATCATCGCCGCGCCGATAGCCAGAGACGCACGCGCGGCAATCAGCCAGCCCGCGGAAGGGGCAAACGCCGCCGCCAGGGACGACAGGCCAAACAGGGTGCTGCCGATAATTAGCAGACGTTTAAAACCGATGCGGTCGCCCAGCGCGCCCATCGGCAGCACCATGCCCGCCATCACCAGCGAGTAAATATCAATAATCCACAGCAATTCATTGCCGCTGGCACCCAGCGTCATGCTCAACGTCGGCGCAGCCACGTGCAGCACCGTCGCGTCAATCGCCACCGGAATATAGACCAGCACGATAATCACTAACGCTAACCACTGACGAAACATAAATTTCCTTTTCACTCTAAACCTGGACACATGTCCAGAATGCGATCCTACGTAAAGTTGAACACTTGTCCAGCTCTTTGTTACACTCGTTTCATCCCCATTGAGAGTGAAAGAAAATGCCTTATCTGAGCAAGGACGAACGGCGGGAAGCTATTTTACAGGCCGCCATGCGCGTGGCGCTGACCGACGGGCTGGCGGCGATGACGGTACGGCGCATCGCCGCCGAAGCGGGCGTCGCCACCGGACAGGTTCACCACCATTTTGCCTCCGGCGGAGAAGTCAAATCGCTGGCCCTTGTGCGCCTGATCCGCGCCCTGCTGGATGCCGAGGTCGTCCCCGAAAACGCCACCTGGCGCGAGCGCCTGCACGCCATGCTCGGCAGCGAAGACGGCAGCTTCGAGCCGTACATCCGCCTGTGGCGGGAAGCGCAGATCCTGGCGACGCGGGATCCGGATATCAAAAGCGCCTACGTGATGACCATGGAAATGTGGCACCAGGAAACGGTCGCGATTATTCGCGCGGGTGCAGAAGAAAAGGCGTTCACCCTTTCCGACCGCCCCGAAAATATCGCCTGGCGTCTGATTGGCTTAGTCTGCGGCCTGGACGGGATATACGTTTTAAATATGCCTGAGATGGACGATGCCGCATTTAATAAGCATCTTGATAAGCTCATTAGCCTTGAATTGTATTAATACTCCGAAAGAAGTAATTAGCGCCGTCACAGTTTACAATTCGTAACACATAAAGCGAACCCTTTTGCCATTACAAACTCTGGGGTTCGCTTTTTTATCTATCCTTTCAGAAGCATCCTAAAACATCCAATAATCTCCACGACCGACAATCAGCTAACAAACTGTTTTAATTTCACTTTTTTCCAATGCGGGTAAGACTGAGGGCGATATGTCACAACAAAGTGAGAAAAATAATCATTACCTGTTGAGTAACTGGAAACCGGAAAACGAACAATTTTGGGAGAACAAAGGAAAGGGCATAGCCCGAAGAAACCTTTGGATTTCGGTGGCTTGTCTGCTTTTAGCGTTCTGCGTCTGGATGTTATTTAGCGCCGTAACGGTCAATCTAAATAAGGTCGGATTTAATTTCACTACCGATCAGCTTTTCATGTTAACCGCATTACCTTCCCTCTCTGGCGCAATATTGCGCGTGCCCTATTCGTTCATGGTGCCAATATTCGGCGGACGCTACTGGACGGTATTAAGCACCGTGATCTTGATTGTTCCCTGCGTCTGGCTGGGGATCGCCGTGCAGGATACCGCCACGCCGTACTGGGTCTTTATCGTCATCGCCCTGCTGTGCGGATTCGCCGGCGCCAACTTCGCCTCCAGCATGGGCAATATCAGCTTCTTCTTCCCGAAAGCGAAACAGGGCAGCGCGCTGGGTATCAACGGCGGGCTGGGCAACCTGGGCGTCAGCGTGATGCAGCTGGCTGCGCCGCTGGTGATCTTCCTGCCGATGTTTACCTTCCTCGGCGTCCACGGCGTGCCGCAGGAGGATGGATCAACCCTGTGGCTGGCGAATGCCGCCTGGATTTGGGCGCCGCTGTTGCTGCTGGCGACCCTCGCCGCCTTCTTCGGGATGAACGATATCGCCAGCTCTAAGGCGTCGATTGCCAGCCAGCTCCCGGTGCTTAAGCGCTTTCACCTGTGGCTGCTCAGCCTGCTTTATCTGGCAACGTTCGGCTCGTTTATCGGTTTTTCAGCCGGGTTTGCGATGCTGTCGAAAACCCAGTTCCCGGACGTGAATATTCTGCACCTCGCCTTCTTCGGCCCGCTGATTGGTGCACTGGCGCGATCCGCTGGCGGGATGATCTCCGACAGGCTGGGCGGCGTGCGGGTGACGCTGATTAACTTCATCTTTATGGCTATTTTCAGCGCCCTACTGTTCCTCACGCTTCCCGGCACCGGCTCGGGCAGCTTTATGGCCTTCTATCTGGTGTTTATGGGCCTGTTCCTGACCGCCGGGCTCGGCAGCGGCTCAACCTTCCAGATGATCGCGGTCATCTTTCGTCAAATCACCCTCACCCGCGTTAAGCAGCAGGGCGGAACCGATGAGCAGGCGCAGCACGAAGCCGTCACCGAAACCGCCGCCGCGCTGGGTTTTATCTCAGCCATTGGCGCGGTCGGCGGGTTCTTTATCCCCAAAGCCTTCGGGACGTCGCTGGCGATGACCGGCTCCCCGGTAGGCGCCATGAAGGTCTTCCTCGTGTTTTACATCGTCTGCGTCCTGGTGACCTGGCTGGTGTATGGCCGTAAATCCGCAAAAAAATAATAACGACACTTGCGCCGGAAGGTGACGCAGCGCCCGCCGGCAACGCTATCGAAGCAGGAGAAATGTCATGAGCAAACTGTTGGATCGCTTCCGTTATTTCAAACAAAAGGGCGACAGCTTCGCCAACGGTCACGGACAGGTGTACAACACCAACCGTGAATGGGAGGACAGCTACCGCCAGCGCTGGCAGTTCGACAAAATCGTGCGATCCACTCACGGCGTGAACTGTACCGGCTCGTGCAGCTGGAAGATTTACGTCAAAAACGGCCTGGTCACCTGGGAAACGCAGCAAACCGACTACCCCCGCACCCGCCCCGACCTGCCCAACCACGAGCCGCGCGGCTGCCCGCGCGGTGCGAGCTACTCCTGGTATCTCTACAGCGCCAATCGCCTGAAATACCCGCTGGTGCGCCGCAGGCTGATTGAGCTGTGGCGCGAGGCGCTGGCAGAGCACGGCGACCCGGTGCTGGCCTGGGACGCCATTCAGCGCGATCCGCAGAAGGCGCAGAGCTACAGGCAGGTGCGCGGGAAAGGCGGATTCATCCGCTCGAACTGGAAAGAGCTGAACCAGCTGATCGCCGCCGCCAACGTCTGGACCATCAAGAACTTTGGCCCCGACCGCGTGGCGGGCTTTTCGCCCATTCCGGCGATGTCGATGGTCTCCTACGCCGCCGGAACGCGCTATCTCTCGCTGCTCGGCGGCACCTGCCTGAGCTTTTACGACTGGTACTGCGATCTGCCGCCCGCCTCGCCCATGACCTGGGGCGAGCAGACGGACGTGCCGGAGTCCGCCGACTGGTATAACTCCAGCTACATCATCGCCTGGGGCTCGAACGTGCCGCAGACCCGCACCCCGGACGCCCACTTCTTCACCGAAGTGCGCTACAAAGGCACCAAAACCGTTGCCATCACGCCGGACTTCTCTGAGGTGGCAAAGCTCAGCGACCAGTGGCTCGCGCCGAAGCAAGGCACCGACAGCGCGCTGGCGATGGCCATGGGCCACGTGATCCTTAAAGAGTTCCACCTCACGAACCCGAGCGACTACTTCCTCAACTACTGCCGCCGCTACACCGATATGCCGATGCTGGTGCTGCTGGACGAGCACGAGGATGGCCGCACGGTGCCGGGCCGGATGCTGCGCGCCTCCGACCTCGCGGACGGGCTGGGTGAAGCCAATAACCCGGAGTGGAAAACCATCGCCTTTGATATCGCCGGAAATCTGGTGGCCCCTAACGGCTCGATTGGCTTTCGCTGGGGCGAAAAAGGCAAATGGAACCTCGAATCCCTGGCGTCGGGCCACGAAACCGAGCTGACGCTCTCGCTGCTCATCACCCACGACAGCATTGCGGACGTCGCCTTCCCCTACTTTGGCGGCAACGAAAACCCGCATTTTCGCAGCGTGAAGCAGGAGCCGGTGTTAACCCGCCGCGTGCCGAGCAAAACCCTGACGCTGGCCGACGGCAGCCAGAGGCGCGTGGTCAGCGTGTACGATCTGATACTGGCGAACTACGGCCTCGATCGCGGGCTGGAGGACAGCAACGCCGCGAAAGATTATGCCGACGTGAAAGCCTACACCCCGGCCTGGGGCGAGCAGATCACCGGCGTGCCTGCGTACCTGATTGAAAAAATCGCCCGCGAGTTTGCCGATACCGCGCACAAGACCCACGGACGCTCGATGATCATCCTCGGCGCCGGGGTGAACCACTGGTATCACATGGACATGAACTACCGCGGGATGATCAACATGCTGGTCTTCTGCGGCTGCGTCGGGCAGAGCGGCGGCGGCTGGTCGCACTACGTCGGCCAGGAGAAGCTGCGCCCGCAGACCGGCTGGCTGCCGCTGGCCTTCGCGCTGGACTGGAACCGCCCGCCGCGCCAGATGAACAGCACCTCGTACTTCTACAACCACGCCAGCCAGTGGCGCTACGAAAAGCTGACGGCGCAGGAGCTGCTCTCCCCGCTGGCGGAGGCCTCGAAATTCACCGGGCACCTGATCGACTTTAACGTGCGCGCCGAGCGCATGGGCTGGCTGCCCTCTGCCCCGCAGCTCAACCTCAACCCGCTGCATATCAAGGCGCGCGCCGACGCCGCCGGCATGACGCCGCAGGAGTACACCGTACAGGGGCTGAAGTCCGGCGACGTTCGTTTCGCCTGCGAACAGCCCGACAGCGGCAACAACCACCCGCGCAACCTGTTCGTCTGGCGCTCGAACCTGCTTGGCTCGTCCGGGAAAGGCCACGAGTACATGCTCAAATACCTGCTCGGCACCGAGAGCGGCATTCAGGGCGAGGACTTAGGCTCGACCGATGACGTGAAGCCGGAAGAGGTGGAATGGCAGACGAAGGCCATCGAAGGCAAGCTCGACCTGCTGGTGACACTCGACTTCCGCATGTCCAGCACCTGCCTGTTCTCCGATATCGTGCTGCCGACCGCCACCTGGTACGAAAAAGACGACATGAATACCTCGGATATGCATCCGTTTATTCACCCGCTCTCCGCCGCCGTCGACCCGGCGTGGGAGTCGCGCAGCGACTGGGAGATCTATAAAGGCATCGCCAAAGCCTTCTCCGAGGTGTGCGTCGGGCATCTGGGCACCGAAACCGACGTGGTGCTTCAGCCGCTGCAGCACGACTCCCCGGGGGAACTCTCCCAGCCGTTTGATATTCAGGACTGGCGCAAGGGCGAATGCGACCTGATCCCCGGCAAAACCGCGCCGAACATTGCGGTGGTCGAGCGCAATTACCCGGAAACCTACGAACGCTTCACCTCGCTCGGCCCGCTGATGGATAAGCTCGGCAACGGCGGGAAGGGAATTTCCTGGAACACGCAGAACGAGGTCGATTTCCTCGGCAAGCTTAACTACGTCAAGCTCGACGGCCCGGCGAAAGGCCGCCCGCGCATTGAAACGGCCATTGACGCCTCGGAGGTGATTCTCGCCCTCGCGCCGGAAACCAACGGCCAGGTGGCGGTAAAAGCCTGGGAAGCGCTGGGGCAGCTGACCGGGCGGGATCACACCCATCTGGCGCTGAACAAGGAAGACGAGAAAATCCGCTTCCGGGACATTCAGGCCCAGCCGCGCAAAATCATCTCCAGCCCGACCTGGTCCGGCCTTGAGAGCGAGCATGTCTCCTATAACGCCGGGTACACCAACGTGCATGAGCTGATCCCGTGGCGCACGATCTCCGGCCGTCAGCAGCTGTATCAGGATCACCCGTGGATGCGCGCCTTCGGCGAAAGCCTGGTGGCCTATCGTCCGCCAATTGATACCCGCAGCGTCACCCACATGCGCGAGATCCCGCCGAACGGCTTCCCGGAAAAGGCGCTGAACTTCCTGACGCCGCATCAGAAATGGGGCATTCACTCCACCTACAGCGAAAACCTGCTGATGCAAACCCTGTCGCGCGGCGGGCCTATCGTCTGGATAAGCGAGGCCGACGCCAGAGAGTTAGGTATCGAGGATAACGACTGGATCGAGGCCTTCAACGCCAACGGCGCCCTCACCGCCCGCGCGGTGGTCAGCCAGCGCGTGCCGCCGGGCATGACCATGATGTACCACGCCCAGGAGCGCATTCTGAACATACCGGGATCGGAGGTGACGGGGCGACGCGGCGGGATCCACAACTCGGTGACGCGCGTATGTCCTAAACCGACGCACATGATCGGCGGCTATGCGCAGCTCGCCTACAGCTTCAACTATTACGGCACCGTCGGCTCCAACCGCGACGAGTTCATCATGATCCGCAAAATGAAAAACATTAACTGGCTGGACGGCGAAGGTCGGGATCAGGTTCAGGAGGCGAAAAAATGAAAATACGCTCACAGGTTGGCATGGTTCTGAATCTGGACAAATGCATCGGCTGCCACACCTGCTCGGTCACCTGTAAAAACGTCTGGACCGGGCGCGAAGGCATGGAGTATGCGTGGTTTAACAACGTGGAAACCAAGCCGGGTATCGGCTATCCGAAAAACTGGGAGGATCAGGAGGAGTGGCAAGGCGGCTGGGTGCGCGGCATTACCGGCAAACTGACCCCTCGCCTCGGCGGACGCGTGGGCGTGCTGTCGAAAATCTTCGCCAACCCGTCCCTGCCGGGCATCGACGACTATTACGAGCCGTTCACCTTTGACTATCAGGATCTGCACCGCGCGCCGGAAGGCGACCATCTGCCGACCGCCCGCCCGCGCTCGCTGATCAGCGGCAAGCGGATGGACAAAATCGTCGGCGGCCCCAACTGGGAGGAGCTGCTCGGCGGCGAGTTCGAGAAGCGCGCCCGGGATCGTAACTTCCAGAAAATTCAAAAAGAGATGTACGGCCAGTTCGAAAACACCTTCATGATGTACCTGCCGCGCCTGTGCGAGCACTGCCTGAACCCAAGCTGCGTGGCGACCTGCCCGAGCGGCGCCATCTACAAGCGCGAGGAAGACGGCATCGTGCTGATCGACCAGGACAAATGCCGCGGCTGGCGCATGTGCATCAGCGGCTGTCCGTACAAAAAAATCTACTTCAACTGGAAAAGCGGCAAGTCGGAAAAATGCATCTTCTGCTATCCGCGCATCGAATCCGGCCAGCCGACCGTCTGCTCGGAAACCTGCGTCGGACGCATTCGCTACCTCGGCGTGCTGCTGTATGACGCGGATCGTATCGAAGAGGCGGCGAGCACCGAGCATGAAACCGATCTGTACGAGCGCCAGTGCGACGTCTTCCTGAACCCGAACGATCCGGCGGTGATTGAGGAAGCGCTGAAACAGGGCATTCCGCAGAACGTCATCGAGGCCGCCCAGCGCTCCCCGGTGTACAAAATGGCGATGGACTGGAAGCTCGCCCTGCCGCTGCACCCGGAATACCGCACCCTGCCGATGGTCTGGTACGTTCCGCCTCTGTCGCCGATCCAGTCCTACGCGGACGCGGGCGGCCTGCCGATGAACGACGGCGTGCTCCCGGCGGTGGAACACCTGCGCATTCCGGTGCAGTACCTTGCCAACATGCTGAGCGCGGGCGATACCGGCCCGGTGCTGCGCGCCCTGAAGCGCATGATGGCGATGCGCCATTACAAACGTTCCCAGACCGTTGAGGGCGTGACCGATACCCGCGCCATCGAAGAAGTGGGCCTGAGCGTGGAACAGGTTGAGGAGATGTACCGCTACCTGGCGATTGCCAACTACGAAGATCGCTTCGTGATCCCCACCAGCCACCGGGAAATGGCGCAGGACGCCTTCCCGGAGAAAAACGGCTGCGGCTTTACCTTTGGCGACGGCTGCCACGGCTCCGACACCAAGTTCAACCTCTTCAACAGCCACCGCATTGACGCCATCAATATCACCGAGGTGCGCGAACACGGGGAGGGAGAATAATGCAGATCCTCAAAATCATCGCGCTGCTGATTGAGTATCCCGATGAGGCCCTGTGGGAGAGCCGCGACGAGGCGATTTCCCTGATCGAACAGGACGCCCCGATGCTGCTGCCGTTTGTGCGGCAGCACCTCGGCGCGCCGCTGCTCGATAAACAGGCTGAATGGTGCGAAGTCTTCGAGCGCGGTCGCGCCACCTCGCTGCTGCTGTTCGAGCACGTTCACGCGGAGTCCCGGGATCGCGGTCAGGCGATGGTGGATTTAATGGGCCAGTATGAGAAAGCCGGACTCCAGCTCGACTGCCGGGAGCTGCCGGACTACCTGCCGCTGTATCTGGAATATCTCAGCATCGTCACCGACGCCGAGGCGCGGGAAGGCTTGCTCAACGTCGCGCCGATTCTGGCGCTGATCGGCGGACGGCTCAAGCAGCGCGGCGTGGCGCACCATCAGCTGTTCGACGCCCTGCTGACGCTGGCAGGCAGCCGCCTTTCCAGTGACAGTGTCACGCAGCAGGTGTCCGGTGAAAAACGGGACGATACCCGCCAGGCGCTGGACGCCGTGTGGGAAGAGGAGCAGGTGAAGTTTATCGAAGACAACGCCACGTCGTGCGACACCTCGCCGATGCAGCAATATCAACGACGCTTTAGCCAGGACGTCGCGCCGCAGTATGTGGACGTCAGCGCCGGAGGCCCAAAATGATCCAGTTTCTGAACGTCTTTTTCTACGATATCTACCCGTATCTGTGCGGCACCGTGTTCCTGCTGGGAAGCTGGCTGCGCTACGATTACGGCCAGTACACCTGGCGCGCCTCGTCCAGCCAGATGCTCGATAAGCGCGGGATGGTGCTGTGGTCGAACTTGTTCCACATCGGCATTCTGGGGATTTTCTTCGGGCACCTGTTCGGGATGCTGACCCCGCACTGGGTCTACTCGTGGTTTCTGCCGATGTCGCAAAAGCAGCTGATGGCGATGATCCTGGGCGGCGTGTGCGGCGTGCTAACCCTGGTGGGCGGTGCGGGTCTGCTGATCCGTCGTCTGACCAACCCGCGCATCCGGGCGACCTCCTCGACGGCGGATATCCTGATCCTGTGCGTGCTGCTGGTGCAGTGCATTCTGGGGCTGACCACCATTCCGTTTTCCGCGCGGTACCCGGACGGCAGCGAAATGCTGAAGCTGGTGGACTGGGCGCAGGCGGTGGTGACCTTCCGGGGCAGCGCGTCGGCGCATCTTGACGGGGTGGCGTTTATCTTCCGCGTACATCTGGTGCTGGGGATGACCATCTTCCTGCTGTTCCCGTTCACCCGTCTGGTACACGTCTGGAGCGCGCCGGTGGAATACCTGACGCGCCGCTACCAGGTGGTGCGTTCACGCCGCTAGTCGCGCGCGTCTTGCCAGAGCAATAAGCCCGGTACGCGCAGCCGCGACCGGGCCATTCAGACTACAGCATCCCGTGCTGAAGCAGGAAACCCCACCAGGGAATGCCGACAAGCATATGAACCGCAAAGGTGCATAGCGCCACAATCGTGCCAATCACCCACCATGACTTAATGTCGTTATATCCCGAGGCGAAGATAATCGGCCCGGCCGCGCCGCCGTAGTGCGTGATGCACCCGCCGTAGGAGTTCGAGAACAAAATAGCCAGCGCCAGCAGCACGGGCGCGGTTCCGGTCACCAGACCCACGGTGGCAAACACCGGCACCATCGCCGCCACGTATGCCCCGCCGGAGGCGAAGAAATAGCGCACCAGCACGCTTAAAAATACGATGATCACGATGGTCATGTTTCCGGCGCTGAGGAAGTCGAGGTGTTCGGAGAGGAACTCGGCCAGCCAGCGGAAAAAGCCCACTTTGCTGAGCGTTGCGCTCAGGCCAATGATGCCGCCGTACCAGATCAGGGTATTCCAGCCGCCCTTATTTTGCAGAACGTCGCCCCAGCAGATGATATTAAACAGCAGCGCGCCGCCCATCGCGATGATAGCGACCGAGGATTCATTTAGCCCAAGATGGCGCGAGAATATCCACCCCAGCAACGCGGTGATAAAAACAACCACCAGTCCCTTCTCTCGAATATTCATCGGGCCAAGTTGTTCAAGCCCATTAGTTGCAATATCAATATTATTGATTTGCTTTATTTCCGGAGAGGAAACCTTGTAGCAAATATAGGGAATGATACTCAGCATCAATAATCCGAGCGGAGCGCCCGCCAGCATCCAGCCAATCCAGCTAATATGAATATGGAAAATATCGGAAATTAACTGGAGCGCTAACGCGTTGCCCGCAAAGCCGGTTAAAAACATATAGCTGGTCGTTTTGGTGACCATATACACGTTAACCATCAGATAACGGCCCGCTTTACACGGCGATTCTTTTGGCGTTGAGCCTAATACCATCGCAATACTGTTGATAATAGGAAAAACGACGCCACCCGCACGCGCCGTATTTGACGGCGTGGCAGGTGCGAGTACCAAATCCAGTAATGCGGTGACGTATCCTAACCTTAGCGTTGTGCTGCCGAACTTGAGGATAAACCAGTAGGCGAGCCGCTTTCCAAGCCCGGTGGTGACAAAGGCCGCGCTAAGCGTAAAGGCGCTGAAAACAAGCCAGGTAGTTCCTGAAGCATACCCGCTCAGCACGTCCGATGATTTCACCGGAGAGTCGCCAAACTTCGTAATAGTGAAACAGGTTAATGCCACCGCGACCAGCATAATAACGGGTTCAGGATAGGGTTTAATGACCAGTCCAACAATGGCGGAAAGATAAATACCTGCCAGTATCCACGCCTCTCGGGTTAATCCATCAGGCGGAGGAATAAATATCGATAATAATATTATTACGGCAAGTAAGATTGTTTTTAAAACGTTTGATTTAATCATATCTCACCCATGAGAAATGTTCCCTGAATAGCAGAGACTTCCCCTCAGAGAAATCCCTGCTGACTTAAGATGATTTATCGCAAAAAAGAGTAAACGCTACAGATTGATCACTCGGATATTATCATCCTCCGCACATTGATATTCAGAGAGAGTATCAAAACTGAGATAGCGGTAGATATTTTCATGCGAATCGTGAAGTTTATCGGTATAGCTAAAATATTCTTCCACGGTTGGCATTTTCCCGATAATCGCGGCAACGGTACTTAATTCCGCCGACGCCAGGAAAACTTTCGCGTTGGTGCCCAGACGGTGCGGGAAATTTCGGGTCGACGTGGAAACCACGTTGCTCCCTTCCCTCACCCTCGCCTGGTTGCCCATGCACAGGGAACAGCCCGCCGGCTCAATTCTCGCGCCGGATTTTATAAACTGATTGAAATACCCCTCGCGGGCGAGCTGCTGCGCATCCATTTTGGTCGGCGGAGCCAGCCACAGGCGCGCCTGGTTTTCTGCGGCATCGGACATGATTTTCCCTGCCGCGCGGAAGTGACCGATGTTGGTCATGCAGGAGCCGATAAACACTTCTTCGATTGGCATACCGACAACCTCGGACAGCAAACGCGCGTCGTCCGGATCGTCCGGCGCGCACACCACCGGCTGGACGATCTCATTGAGGTCAATCTCAATCACGGCCGCATACTCCGCGTCAGGATCGGCGGAGAGCAGCGACGGATTCGCCAGCCAGGCCTCGATTTCCTCGATGCGTCGTTCAAGGGTGGCGGCGTTCTCGTAACCTTCCTTCACCATCCAGCGCAGCAGCGCCGCGTTGGAGCGCAGGTATTGCGCGACGTTCTCTTCCGACAGGCGCATCACGCACGCTGCGGCGGAGCGTTCAGCCGAGGCGTCCGCAAGTTCAAACGCCTGCTCGGCGCTTAAGGCTTCCAGCCCCTCGATTTCGAGGATCCGACCGGAGAAAACGTTGCGCTTGTTCTTTTTCTCAACCGTCAGCAGCCCCTGCTTTCTGGCATACAGCGGAATGGCGTGGACCAGATCGCGCAGGGTGATCCCTTTTTGCATCTCCCCCTTGAAGCGCACCAGCACAGACTCCGGCATATCCAGCGGCATAATGCCCGTTGCCGCCGCGAACGCCACCAGCCCGGAGCCGCCCGGGAACGAAATCCCCAGCGGGAAGCGGGTATGCGAATCCGCGCCGGTGCCTACCGTGTCCGGGAGCAGCATGCGGTTCAGCCAGGAGTGGATAATCCCGTCGCCCGGCTTGAGCGCAACCCCTTTGCGGCTGGTGATGAACTGCGGCAGGGTTTCATGCAGCTGAACGTCAACCGGCTTCGGATACGCCGAGGTGTGGCAGAAAGACTGCATCACCAGATCCGCAGAAAACGTCAGGCAGGCCAGATCCGTAAGCTCATCGCGGGTCATGCCGCCGGTAGTGTCCTGAGAGCCCACGGTGGTGATTTTGGGCTCGCAGTACTGGCCCGGACGGATCCCCGCCACGCCGCAGGCTTTACCCACCATTTTCTGCGCCAGGGTAAACCCGGCGCCGGAGGCCGCAGGCGCGGCAGGCTGGCGGAAAACGTCAGAAGGCGGCAGGTTCAGGGATTCACGCGCTTTAGCCGTCAGGCTGCGGCCGATTATCAGCGGAATACGCCCGCCTGCCCGCACTTCATCCAGCAGCACGTCGGTTTTCAGGGCGAAGGTGGTGATTAACTGCTGGCTTTCGGTTTCGCGGATCTCGCCCAGGTAGGGATAAAGATCGATCAGCATCCCGGTCGTCAGGGCGGACACGTCCATCTCGACCGGCAAAGCGCCGGAATCTTCCAGGGTGTTGAAGAATATAGGGGCAATCTTGCCGCCAAACACGAAGCCGCCGTTCCGTTTGTTCGGCACAAACGGAATGTCGTTGCCAATGTGCCACAGGATGGAATTGGTGGCGGATTTACGCGATGACCCCGTTCCCACAACGTCGCCAACGTAGACCAGCGGCCAGCCCGCCTCCTTCAGCTCAGCCAGCTGGCGCAGCGGCCCGCGCACGCCGGGCTCGTCAGGCTGGACGCCTTCCCGGGCGTTGCTCAGCATTGACAGCGCGTGCAGCGGAATATCCGGGCGAGACCAGGCCACAGGCGCGGGTGAGAGATCGTCGGTGTTGGTCTCGCCAGGAACTTTGAAAACCTTGAGGGTGATTTTTTCAGGCATGGCCGGGCGGCGGGTAAACCACTCCGCGTTAGCCCAGGCGCTAAGCACCTCTTTGGCGCGGGCGTTGCCCTTCAGCGCTTTGGCTTCGACCAGGCTGAATTTTTCGAAAATCAGGATCGATGCGGAAAGCTGCTTAGCGGCAATGTCGCCCAGCTCAGGATGATCCAGCAGATCGATCAGCGACTGGACGTTATAGCCCCCCTGCATTGAGCCGAGCAGCGCGGTGGCCTGTTCAGGCGACAGGCCGTTAACCGCGCATTCGCCCAGCGCAACGTTGTACAGGAATTCGGCCTTAACCCTGGCCGCCGGATCAACGCCAGGAGGCACGCTGTGGGTTAATAGCGCGATTAACGTCTGCTGGTTTTCTGACGTTCCGCTCTTTAAGCCGTTAACCACCGCCAGCGTCTGCTCAGCGGTTAACGGTTTTGCCGGAATACCCTCTTCTGCGCGTTGCGCTGCGTGCTGATTGTAATCATCTAACATATGCTCTCCTGTTCGGGATAATGCTTCCCTGAGCGTTAATCGTGGATATTTAAATAGGGTTAAATGTGTTCACAGAATTCGGTCAGACGCTCCAGCCCGTATTGCCATTCGCCATGACCCGACTCTGAATTAATATGTCCGGCCTCGCCGATATCGATTAATTGACCGCCCCAGCAGGTGGCCCAGAACTGGGCGCGCGCGAACGGCATCAGCGGATCGTTTCTGCTGGCAAACAGGATGCAGGGAACGGGCAGCGCCGCGGGCTGAATCGCCTCGTCCAGCCCGAAGTAAGCCGGCTCCGCTGGCGCGACCATCACGATGCCCGCAACGTTCACCTGCCTGGTTTGCAGCAGCCTGCACGACGCCAGCGCGCCAAAGCTGTGCCCGACCAGGATCGCGGGCAGCGGAGACACCGCCAGCTCCCGCTTGATGGCCGACACCCAGTTTTCGATATCTGGCTCTAACCAGTTTTTTTGCTTTATACGTTTCCAGAAAGGAAAACGGCGCCCCCAGCAGCTCTGCCAGTGATATTCATCGCTGTCTCTTAGCCCCGGCACCAGAATAATGGTGTAGCGGTCGCTGAGCTGCTGCAGGCGGTCTTCAATCATGACGTTTTCCTTTTTAGCTATTATTCCCGCGGAAACTGCGACAATAACCATCCGACGGCGAGGAGATCCGCGCTTCCGCCGGGGCTTAAATTTCTGAGGATTAATTCCGCGTCCATTCGCGTTAACGCGTTTTCTAATGTCTCTGAATTCAGGTTTTTAATTTTCAATACGCGCCGGGCATAGCGCCGCACGTAGTTCAGACCGCGTACCCCGCCGCGCGAGATAAGGTTGGTGTCGGGGTTTTCCGCCATCAGACCAAGCAGCATTCTCAGCAGCGCTTCGCGCTCGGACGCGCCCTGGCGCAGGGATTTTTCCAGCAGCGGCAGACCATACGCGCGAACGGTAATGAATCCGCTCGCCGCTTCCCCTCTCGCCCCGGTGAAGCCAAGCGTCTGGAACAGCTGTTCGCCCTTGGTTTTCGCGACGCCCGATTTTTTCAGCTCCTGCTCCACGATCCCGCGGCACATCGCGCGGGTTTCTTCGCACAGGCCGCGCTGGGTGAGCGGTTCATTTCGCTGCGTCAGCCGTCCGGCGGCGGCGCACAGCAGCCCGAGGGAGAAGATCCCGCCTTTGTGGGTGTTCACGCCTCCCGTTGCGGCAAACATCGCCTGCTCGCACGCCAGCCCCAGCGGCCGCAGCGCCCGCAGGGTTTGCGGCCCCTCAAGGCTGGCGGTCTCCCGTCCGGCCTTAAAGAAAAGAGAAAACCAGGGCGCAATCGCCGCGATGCTGGCTATAAACAGCGCGACGTTCATGTCCCTATGCGCGCCGTTGTTGGCGCGATCCACCAGGCCCGGTTTCGGGGTTAAGGCTATTTCCCGGTGCATGGCCTCAGCCGCCAGCTCGGCGACGGAGCGCTGAACGACGCGCTCAGACTGCCTGGCAAGCAAAGTAGTCACTGGTCATTTCCTCAATCACGCGCGCAAGCTCGGCCGGGGAATGGCGACGTGCGCGGGAGCAGGCATGTGCGGGTTCATCACAAATAAAGCACCTGCGCATCGGCTGCTGAATGGCGTCTCGTTTCACCAGACCCGCCTTCGGACACAGGACGTCGATATCCCACAGGCGACCTAACGCGTGGGTATCTTCGAGATGCGCCGTGACGTGTTTGATCATCCAGGCCGGAGCCGCCACCGACCAGAGCGCCTCTGGCCCGGTCACCGGCTGTAACGCCTGATGGCGAGAGACCGTCCAGTGATGCGCCCTGAACAAGGCACCGAGCGTTTCATTCGCGACGGCCATAACCTGCCTGGCGAGTTCGGTATCCTTGCGTTCACCGGGCCAGACCAGCGTGACGGAAACCACGGTCTGTTCAGACTGAAATAGCCACGCCTGCTGCCGGTTCGCCCGCTGCTCTCTGGATGCGAGGATCTGTTCCAGGGAAACCTTTACGTTCGATGCCTTATTCGTCATGTGTATTACTCCCTAACCTGGCGGACGACATCGATCACGCTGCCGTCGCGATAGCGCACCACACCGACGATGCGCGAGGTGAATTCAACGGGCTTAGGTTCGCCCGAAATGAGTAACGCTCTTTGGTACAACGCTTCGATATCCACGACGGTCAGACCGGCGGCAATCAAACGCTCGCGGATCTCCGGGCGCGCCGGGTTCACGGCAATCCCATGATCGGTCACCAGCACGTCGATGCTTTCGCCCGGGGTGACCAGGGTGGTGACTTGTCTGACAACGGTCGGAATGCGGCTGCGGATCAGCGGTGCGACCACGATGGTGAGGTTCGCCGCAGCGGCGACGTCGCAGTGGCCGCCCGACGCGCCGCGCATCACGCCATCGGAGCCGGTCAGAACGTTGACGTTAAACTGGGTGTCTACCTCCAGCGCGCTGAGGATAACCACGTCCACCCGGTCGCAGCAGGCCGCTTTTGCCGCCGGGTTGGCATAGACGTTGGTGGAGATTTCAACGTGGTCCGGGTTAGCGGCCATCGAGGCGGCGGCGGCTCCGTCAAAGCTCTGGGTATCGAGGATCTTTTCGATTAGGCCCTTCTGGTGCAGATCGACGATGCTGCCGGTGATGCCGCCCAGCGCGAAGCGGGAGACAATATTGTGCTTGCGCATCCGGGTTTCCATAAAGCGCGTACAGGCCGTAGACGCCGCGCCCGAGCCGGTCTGGATGGAAAAACCGTTGCGGAAGTATCCGGAATGCTCAATAACGTCCGCGGCCGAGCGGGCAATCATTAGCTCGCGCGGATTGCTGGTCACCCTGGCGGCGCCCACGCTGATTTTGGCCGGGTCACCGACGCTCTCAATCTGGACGATGTAATCCACCTGATCCTGCACGATGCTGGCGGGCATGTTCGGGAACGGATTCAGGGTTTCCGTCAGCAGCACCACCTTTTTGGCATACTTCGCGTCGACCATGGCGTACCCGAGCGAGCCGCACTGGGACTTGCCGCCGTTGCCGCTGGCGTTGCCGTATTCATCGCAGCAGGAGACCGCCAGGAACGCCACGTCGATGGCGATCTCGCCCTTTTGGATCAGGTTTACGCGTCCACCGTGGGAGTGGATCTGCACCGGCTCGTCCATCAGCCCGTGAGAGATCGCGTCCGCCAGCTCGCCGCGCATCCCCGAGGTATAGATTTTGCTGATAACGCCATTTCGGATGTGTTCAATCAGCGGCGTATTGCAGGACATCAGCGAACTTGAGGCGAGGGTCAGGCCTTTAAGACCGCGCTCCGCCAGCTTGTCCATCACGTAGTTAATGACCTTGTCCCCTTCACGGAAGGCGTGGTGGAAGGAAACCGTCATACCGTCATGCAGGTCGCAGCGTTCCAGGACGTCGTCGACGCTGTCGAACAGCTTGCGCTGATACTTTTGCTGAATGTCAGAAAGATAAGGCGTAGTCGCATTCGCGCCGCTAAACGCAACGTACTCACGACGCGCGCCGGGAATGTCATGCAGGGTTTCTTTTAGGTTACTCATTATTCATCCTGTCGCTTTTAATTACTGACGAATGCCTGACGCATTTTTGCGTTCGATGACAACGCGGGCATGGTTGATAATTGGCGCATCGATCATTTTGCCGTTCAGCGAAATCACCCCCAGCCCGTTACGCTCGCCTTCCTCTGCGGCTTCAAGCACGCGTTCGGCGTAATCCACCTCTTCCTGCGTCGGGGCGTAGGCGTTGTGCAGGATCTCAATCTGTCGTGGGTTAATCAGGGACTTGCCGTTGAACCCCATCCGGCGAATGAGATCCACCTCCTTCAGGAAACCGGCCTCGTCGTTGACGTCTGCATACACCACGTCGAACGCGTCGATTCCCGCGCCGCGCGCCGCGTGCAATACCGCGCACCGGGCATAGAACAGCTCCGTGCCGTCGCCGCGCTCGGTCTGCATGTCCATGACGTAATCAAAGGCCGCCAGGGCGATACCCATTAAGCGTTTAGAGGATTTTGCAATCGCCACGGCGTTAATGACGCCGACCGCGGATTCAATGGCCGCCATTAATTTCGTTGAGCCGACGGGACGCCCGCAGCTCTCTTCAATGCGGACAATTTCACGCTCAAGCTGATAAATATCTTCCGGGGTGTCGGTTTTAGGTAAGCGAATAACGTCAACGCCCGCCCTGACCGCCGCTTCAAGATCCTTAAGGCCGAAAGGCGTATTAAGCGGATTAATACGAACAACGGTTTCAATATCGTTGTACATCGGGTGCTGGAGCGCGTGGAATACCAGAAGACGCGCGCTGTCTTTTTCTTTCAGCGCAACGGCGTCTTCCAGATCAAACATGATGGAGTCAGGTTTATAAATAAATGCCGTGGAGAGCATGGCGGCGCTTGAACCGGGCAAAAATAACATACTGCGGCGTAACTTTTTCATTATAACGTTTCCCATACGATATCTTCCCGGCCCATACCTCTGAGCAACGCAGCCTGCACGCGCGCGCGGATCACGCAGTCCAGCGCGCCTTTATCATCAACAATGATTTGGCCCTGCTCGATATTGAACGCAGAAAGCGTTTCATTAACGACCTGCGTTATCTGGTCGCCAAATTGTTTATAAACTTCGCTTTGGATGATTACATCCAGCCCGCTCTCCGTGGGGCTTACCTTTACCATCAGGTCGCTTGATTCCAGCGTTCCCGCCATAGCGGCTTGCACAATTTTCATATTACTTTTCCTGTGATTATGCGATTAAACTTCTGCCGGCAACCGATCGGAAAAATAGGTTTGATGCTGCATTCCGTTTTTCAGATAAATGCGTGTCGTTGCAGGCACCATGCCGCTGGCGGCAGAAAAGTTATTCTCATTCAATAAACGACGAACCGCAGACGCAGAGACCGGAACGTTATTTCCATCCGTTTTCCTGTTTATTTCATGCACCCGAATGCACGGAGCCATACCGCTCTCCTCTTCCAGCCAGCGGTGCATCGCCCGGTTATATTCGGCGGTAAGCTGGCAGAAGGGTTCAGTCCCGACAAAACGATGGGTGATATTCAGCGCGGGGGC
The DNA here is from genome assembly GCF_964208575.1 of Enterobacter soli. Taxonomy (GTDB): domain Bacteria; phylum Pseudomonadota; class Gammaproteobacteria; order Enterobacterales; family Enterobacteriaceae; genus Enterobacter; species Enterobacter soli_A. Next base: position 19,831 of record NZ_CAXOFU010000005.1, read on the forward strand.
GATGTAATTCCTGAACATCGTGAGATCGATGGCCGCATAGACTTTATCAATCACCTTTTTGTCTTTCAGGAAATAGCCCGGGAAGGTGCCGCGCGAGATAATATACGCAGAGCCGGGATGCACGGTCACATTGGGCAAATGGCGCGAGCCGTCCCGAACCATTGCAAAACGTTCTTTGAACGAAAAGGCGGATAAATCTTCCTGCACCACAAAAACGTGCAGCCAGTCGCATTTGCTCGCAGCATGTTCAATCAGATACTGATGTCCCAGCGTGAAGGGATTGGCATTCATTACAATACTGCCGATCGTATTCCCTTCGACCAGATAGCGGCTTCGCAGCTGGCTGCAGTAGCGATGAATGCCCACCGGCGTGTTTTCCATCAGCGCCGCACAGTTTTCGACGGTGACCAGGGGATAAAAGCCGCACCCGCGAAACGATTTGACGTTGGCCGGACTGGTCAGCAGAAAGAGCTGATGTTCGCCGTTTTGCGCCGCCTGTAGCTCTGCCTCGTGAATTAAGGTCAGGCTTAATGATGTACCCCGCCATCCGGAGTCAATAGCAATGCATTTTAAGGTGTTCCCGGCGATGCCGGCGCAGGCAATAAGCTTGCGTTGATAACGGGCAATGATGAATTGCGCAATATCATCATCAATACCTAAGCCATTCTTTTCCAGGAAGCTCGCGATCTCTTCTCTGGCTTGACCGTTACCAGCATGAATAACCTCAAATTCTGGCGTTCTGGCGGTGTACATCTTATTTCTCCTGGAAACGGCGGTTAAACAGCCAGCTTTTGCTGCTGCGGCTGCGCTTCAACAATGGTATTTGTCAGGCGGCCAATGTTTTCTATTTCCACTTCAACCCGATCGCCGTCGTGCATAAAGAGCGGCGGATTGCGTTTTTTGCCCACGCCGCCAGGCGAACCGGTAATAATGACGTCCCCAGCGCTCAGCGAGGTAAAGGTGCTGATATAGGCGATAAGATCGGCGACTTTATGGATCATGCTGCCGGTGGACGCGTCCTGAACCAGCATCCCGTTAAGCCAGGTGTGAATGGTCAGTGCGTGAGGATCGGGGATCTCATCGGCGGTAGTCAGACAGGGGCCAAAGGCGCCCGTTTGCTTCCAGTTTTTACCCGCCGTGAACCAGGCGTGCTGCCAGTCGCGCGCTGAGCCGTCCATGTAGCAGCTGTAGCCTGCAACGTGGCTGAGGGCGTTTTCTGCATCGATGCGGGTACCCGGTTTACCGATGATGACGGCCAGTTCGCCTTCATAATCAAACTCGCTGGAGAGAACCGGCTTGAGAACCGGGCGAGCATGTCCGGTTTGCGAATCAGGGAAACGAATAAACAGCGTTGGCGCATCATTCGTTTCAGCGAACTCTTTTCGTTTGTCGGCGTAATTCATGCCCACGCAGAAAATCTTTCCAGGCTCTTCGATAACCGGCAGGAAGCTAATCTCGTTCTGCATGATATCCGCAGGGTAATCGACATATTGTCTGGCGACGTCAACCGCATCCCACTGCAGGAGATCTTTTAGCGTTGCATACTGATGGCCGATTTTATTACCCAGATCGATAATGCCGGACTCGGTATAAATTCCGTAACTCTTACGACCCTGATGAATATAACTCGCTAATTTCATGATAATACCTGATTGATAAACGTACTTATTCTTTGTTCACGCCCGGGGGCGTGAACAAATTGCCATGCGTTTTATTCCGTAGACTGCGCGGGAACCAGTGCCGGTTTAGTGCCGGACGCCAGGTAAGTTGCCACCACAACGCCAACCCCGAGCAACGCCAGGATAAGCCCGGTCATTCCCTGCCAGCCCATTGAATGGAATACGAAACCGTTGATGAAGCCGATAACGGAGCCGCCCATGTAGTAGAAGAACAGATAGAGCGCGACGGCCTGGCCTCTTGCGTGGGTCGCATTTTTACTGACCCAGCTCAGACCAATGGAGTGGCAGCCGAAGAAACAGCCGGTGAAAATCACGGCGCCAGCAATAAAGGTGATCACGTTCGAAGTCAGGGTCAGCAGCATGCCTAACGCCATGATCAGGAACAGCACTCTTAATACTTTCATTGCGCCAAATTTCGCGGATAAGCGCCCTGCCTGCGGAGCCGTAAAGAAACTCAGCGCGAAGCTAAAGGACAGCAGGCCTGCATTTGCCGGAGAAATATGGAACGGTTCGCCTTTAAGGAAGAAGGCAAGGTAATTATAAAGAGAAGTAAAGGCACCAAAAATAATGAAGCTAATCACAAAGGCCAGCGCCAGATTTTTATTTTTAAAGTGCGATGCCGCCCCTTTCACCATGCGCATAACGTTGAGGTTTTGCGTTGGCGTAAAGTTTTTGGAGGCTGGCAGCATAAAGTGAACCAGCAGCGCCACCAGAATTAAGCTCAGCGCGAAGCCGTAGAAAATAACGTTTATTGAAACGTGGTCGATCAGCTGGCTGGCAATAATACGTCCGGACATGCCCCCCATTGAGTTGCCGAAGACAAAATACCCCGTGACGATACCTGCCGCGACGGGCGCGACCTCTTCACTGATATAGGCCGTCGCCGCTGCCGCAATGCCGCTCAGCGCCAGACCAATTACCGCACGCAGCGCCACCAGCATCGCCCAGGACTCAACCAGCGGGCACAGCAGGGTCAGAATGCCGCCCAGCAGCAGCGAAACGATGATCAATTTTTTTCGACCGTAGTGATCGGATAACGTACCGGTGAACAGCAGACCAATTGCCAGCAGTGCCGTTTCAGCAGATAAAATAATACTTACCTGACTGACCGGAACATCATATTCCACGGCCAGCGTAGGCAGCAGTGGCTGAATAAAAAACAGAGAAGCAAGTTCAGCAAGCCCGGATAACGCCAAAGCCAGAATGACACGAATATGACTACTGGCTTTTACCGACTCCGAGTCTTTCAGGGTATTTTTAGCACTAGTTAACGCCATAAAAACCTCAGTATTATATTTTGGGTACAGAGTGTATTGTGTTTGGTGCTGACCCATTCAGTCAGCGTCTTTCACTTAAACAACTTCAGATAAAACGTGCTCTGGTACGCATACCACGCCTTCAAATAATTTGCGTGATGTACGAATTACCGCTGCACGGGTATTTTCGATTTTATTTCCGTCTTTTAATAACGAAACCGAAATCTTTCCGCTTGGGTGTTCAATATCAACAATATTGGTGAACAAATCTTTAGGCTGGTCGGCAATAATTTTCTGCGCGACTGAACCTTCAATCAGGGTGGCGGTTGAAATACCGATCGAACCGGTAATCGCCAGCGATTTATGACATACGTGCGGCATAAAATAGCGAACCTGGATCGTGCCACCGTGGGATGGACGGCTGAGCAGAACCGGTTTTGGGATCACTTTGTTTGAGACATCCCCAAGCCCCATCGCCGCCCCTGCCTGAAGGCGTATGCTCTCCAGCTTCTCTTTGAACGCCTTATCCGCATCCAGCTCCGCAGGCGTTTCGCCGCCGGTTTTGCCCAGCAGGGAGGCGTCGATCAGCACCATCGGCATGGCCATATCGATACAGGTGACTTCGATGCCGTCAAACTCGTTGGTCACGCTGCCCGTTGGCAACAGCTTCCCGGTTTTAGAGCCCGCGGAGTTGAGGAAGGTTAAGCCAATGGGCGCCGCCGAACCCGGTACGCCGTCGATTTGCGTATCGCCTTCGTAAACCACCCGGTAGTCGGGCGTTTGCACTTCGGCATCCACCATCGTTCCGGTGTTGAGGTTACGGATCCGCACGGTGGTGACCGGGCTTTGCGCCTTCACCAGCCCCTGCTCGATGGCAAAAGGCCCCACAGCGCAGAGCATGTTGCCGCAGTTGGGCGTGGTATCGACGCGACGTTCGTTCACCATGACCTGCGCAAACAGGTAATCCACGTCGGCGTCCGGGCTGTCAGAAGGACTGACGATGGCCACTTTGCTGGTTTGCGGACTTCCACCGCCAATACCGTCTATTTCCAGCTCATGACCCGCCCCCATTAAACCGAGCAGAACCGCGTCGCGTTCTTCGGTATCCGCAGGCAGGTCGCTGGCCAGAATCACCGGGCCTTTCGACGTGCCGCCACGCATTAATACGCAAGGGATCTTTAACATGTGTTTATCTCATTTCGCTTTTTATCAGGAACGCTATAAAGATTTTCACAGTCCGGTTGATAACTCTAATGTCAAAAAAAGCAGGATTAATTCGTTTTGCACATTAATAGCGGCTGAGTTACCGTACAGAAATCGAAATAAGGAAAGGATTCAGAGATGCAACATGAGCTACAGGGTATACAAGCCTTTGTAAAGATTGCAGAAATCGGATGTTTTACAAAAGCGTCGCAATTTCTTCATATTTCACAACCGGCGTTAACACGAAGAATTCAAAAGCTGGAGGATAGTCTGGGGGCGACGCTGTTTGAGCGATCGACGCGAAGCGTCAAACTGACGACCGTAGGAAGAGAGTTTTTACCTAAGGCTAAGAATTTAATAGATTTTTATGAAAGCTCGATCCTGAGCATTAAAGAGATGGCCACGCACCAGACGGGGGTGATTACCGTCTCCTGCATCCCCACCGCCGCGTTCTATTTCCTGCCTTCTGTGATACGAGATTATAACAATGACCACCCAAACATCCGTATTCGCATCCTTGAGCACAGTGCCAGCGATTGTCTGGAAGCCGTTTTAAACGGCGACGCAGATTTCGGCATAAATATGATAAACGTCACACATCCCAATATCGATTTTGCGCCTCTGGTCAACGAACCTTTCGTTCTGGCGTGTCGCCGGGACAATGAGCTGGCGCAAAAAGCGCTGGTTACCTGGGAGGATTTGGCCGGAATGAGGCTGATTGGCGTCCGGCGCTCAAGCGGCAACCGCTCGCTGATCGATCAGGCCTTCGAGAAGATGGCGTGGAAACCCAACTGGTTTTACGAGGTTCGACACCTGTCGACGTCGCTGGGAATGGTTGAAGCGGGGCTGGGCGTTTCCGTCGTTCCCAGCCTGGCGATGCCGACCGACGAGCATCATGTTCTGGTCAGCCGCCCGCTGATTGAGCCGGTGATACGCCGGACGCTCGGGCTGGTGCAGCGTCGCGGCACGCCCCTGAGCCCGGCGGCGGAGAAATTCAGAGAGCTGCTGCTGAAACTGTGGTCCGGAGACAACAGCAGCCCTTGGATTGGCAAGTTTACGCAGCTGTAATCTGCCCTTCTATCTTTGTTGCGCCCTACTTCCCGTGGGCGTCGAACCCGGCCATCACCGCCGTCAGTTCCGCTAGTGAGAAGCCGTGCTTCGGATCGTCAACGCCCAGGCCGAAGCGTTCCTGCATAAGCTGATAAAGCGCCGCGGCATCCGCCAGATGTATCTGCTCTTCCACATGCCCGTTCTGCCAGTGGGTGAAATGCAGATTGGTCAGGGTCAGCTTGCCGCCGTCCGGCAGATGGCGGCACATCAGCAGATGATGGCGAAAATGGGACTGCGGCCAGTGCGCCGACCAGAAATTCCCCATCACGAAATCGGAAAAATAGACCGTCGCCAGATCGAAATGGTACATCGACTGCCAGTGCTCGTGATGGCGGAACTGCAGCACCCAGTCGTTGCCCTCGTTCAGCAGACGATACAGCCCGTGCGGCGTGGTCTGCTCTTCATTGGCGAGTAAGCGAATGGGCGCGGTCAGCGTCTGGCCGCCAAAGCCCACGTCGGCGATCCAGCGCTCGCCGTTCAGCTCAACCAGCAGCAGGCGGTGGGTGCGCGGCGGCATTTGCGGCGGATTCGCCAGCACCACGCGTCCCAGCAGGCTGCGGACGTTAAAGCCGACTTCCCGCAAGACGCGCTCGAACAGGCCGTTTTGCTCAAAGCAGTAGCCCCCGCGCCGGGCGGTTACCAGCTTGTCGACCAGCGCCAGATCGTCAAGGTGGATCTCCCGGGGCAGTACCACGTCGATATTCTCAAACGGGATCGCGCAGTTATGGTGTAAATGCAGCGCGCGCAGGGTGTCGATATCAACCGAAGCCGCCTGCTGCCAGCCGGTACGGGCGAAATAGGCGCTCAAAAATGGGGACATGTCAGCGTTTCCTTGTAAAAAGATTCCCTGTTTATAAACTATTTTTACGCGTCCACTGATGCAAAAGTGCTTTTTATCTTTGGGTGTTGCGCTGCATGATGCCAAGCGCACTCAGCATCAAAATCAGCCCGGTGATAAGCGTCAGCGTTGCCATCGCCATTCCTTGTCCGACCGAACCCTGCTCGAACTGCCGCCAGATAAAGACCGACACCGTCTGCGTTCCGGCGGGAGCAAGCAGCAGCGAGGTGACCAGCTCGCGAGAGGCAATCGCGAAAACCATCAGCATCGCCGCCAGCAGTGCGGGCGACACCAGCGGCAGCACGATATAGCGCAGCGCCTGAAACGCGGAGGCACCGTGAACGCGCGCGGCGGGCTCCAGGTTGCCCCCAAGCTGGCGCAGGGCGCTGCCCACATAACGTACCGGCCAGGGCAGCAGCAAGCAGCAGTATGACAACAGCAACATCCCCCAGGTGTTATACGGCGAAACGGGCCAGAAGCGCTGATTCCACAGCAGGATCAGCCCGACGCCCACCACAATCCCCGGCAGCGCGGCGGGCATCAGCGACAGCGCGTCCAGCACGCCGCGCCCTTTTATCTTTTGCACCACCGCCAGCCACGAGGCCATCAGGCCCAGCGCCCCGGTAATACAGGCGGCAGCCAGCGCCAGCGACAGGCTGGTGCCGAGCGCCGACAGCGCATCACCCTGCTGGCTGAACAGCGCCGCGTAGTGTGACAACGTCACGTTAGAAAGCGTCACCCCGCCGGACAACGTTCCTAATACACCGGATAATGCCATCGACGCGCCCGGCATGATCGCCGCAATGCTGCCCACAAATGCCATCAACACCACAATCGGCAGCGTAAATACGCCCGCGTTCGCCCCGCTATTTTCCGTTGGTTTGCCGGTCACGCTGGTGACATCATGATGTCCGGTCAGCTTTTTCTGTAACCCCCACGCCGACAGGGCGATAACCACCAACACCACAGAAAGCATCGACGCCCCGGACAGATCCACCGGCCAGTCCGCCAGCTTCTTTTCGATATCGGTAGTCAGCATCACCACGCCGGCCCGGGAGCCCAGTGCGGCAGGCACGCCAAACTCCTCAATGGCGAGCGTAAAGGCCAGCAGCATTCCCGCTGCCAGCGCCGGAGAGAGCATCGGCAGCGTGACGTGCCAGAACGCCCTCGCGGCACTCGCCCCGTGAACGCGGGCCACCAGCGCCAGGCGCTGCCCGCTCGCCAGCAGGCTGCGCGACACGGCAAAATAGACCACCGGAAAAATATTCAGCGCCATCACCAGCACAATCCCGGTTTTGCTGAACAGCAGATCGTTAAGGTTTATTCCGGTGAGCTGCTGCAAATAGCCGTTGGTTTGCAGCACCAGCATCCACGACAGCGCGGCAATATAGGGCGGCGTTAAGAAAGGTATTAGAAAAAGCAGATCCCACAGGCGCGGACACGGCAGGTTCAACAGCCCGCGCGCTACCCCCAGCGGAAAGCCGATAAGCGCGCTCACCAGCGCCACGCTCGTGGCTATCTGCAAGGTGCCGCCGAGCATCGCGGGCAGATGCGGTTCGGCAAGCAGGCCGGGTACGCCGCTAAAGGCGTCGGTAAACACCCCGGCGTTAAAATGCGGGAATACCGCCTGAAGGGCGATAAACGACAGCGGACACGCCACCAGAATAAGCAGCAGCGCTAGCGTCGCCGCGGACAAAAGTCGTTGATTCACGAGAGTTCCCTGAAGACGGGGTTCCCCCCGTCCGGTGGTTTACAGTGTGAAAAGCGTGTTGAAACGCTTGAGGATGTCGCTGCGTTCGCTGGTGCCATCGCTTTTAGTCGGCAGCACCTTCAGCTCGTTCAGCAGCGGGCGCTTCGCCTTCACGTCCTCACGCGCGGGCATCAGCCAGGCGTCGGCCACCATCGCCTGGCCTTCCGGGGAAAGCACATAGTCAATAAAGGCTTTGGCCTCCCCGGCGTGCCGGGTGGATTTGAGGATCATCATCGGGCGCGGGGCAATCACCGTTCCGCTGGCCGGGAAAATCACCTTCAGCGACTCGCCCTGGCTGATATTGCCGTAGGAGACATAGTCCACCGCGCCAAACACCGCCGCCTTCGCCCCCTGCATGACCGGCGTTACCGCCTGCGCATTCGGGCCGCTGACCACCATGCCGTTCTTTTTCAGCGCGTCGAACAGCGACCAGGCCTTGTCCCCCATCCCATTTTGCAGACCGATCAGCAAATCCAGCGACGCGCCGGAGAGCGCCGGATCCGGCGTGGTAACTTTATCTTTGAACGCCTGCGTGGTCAGGTCCTGCCACTCTTTCGGCTCCGGCGTGCCGCTTTTGGTATTCCAGACGATGCCGAGCGCGGATACCCCCTGCGCCACGTAGTCGGCGGATTTCAGGTCGGCGGGCACGTTTTCCGCGTTGGCGCTTTGGTACGGCAGCAGCCAGCCGCGGGCGTGCAGATCTTCCGCTGTGTCCCAGGAGGCCGAAATCAGAATGTCGGCCTGCGGGTTAGCCTGCTCGGCCTCCAGGCGCGCCATGACCTTTCCGGTGGTGGCCTGGAAAATATCCACCTTCACGCCGGTTTTCTTTTCAAAACCCGTAGCCAGATTTTTCGCCAGCGATCCCGGGCCAGCGGTATACACCGTCAGCGCGTGGGCGCTGGACATCATGACAGTCGATAACGCCATGGCGAGCAGAACTCCTTTTTTCACGGACATGGTGGCTTTCATGCAAACTCCCCTGAGGATGAAATCAAACGATCGGCAGCGACGCTGCCGGCAGATAAATGCACGATGCGATCGGCCAAATTTTCAGCCTCCCGGCGGTCGTGGGTCACATACACGGCGGTCGTCCCGAGCTGGCGCAGCAGCGTGGCCATCTCCCGACACAGTGATTCACGCAGTTCGCTATCGAGATTGGAGAGCGGCTCGTCAAAGAGCAGCACGCGGGGTTCGGCGACAATGGCGCGCGCCAGCGCAACGCGCTGCTGCTGGCCGCCCGACAGCCCGGCCGGTTTGCGTTCGGCGAAGTCCCCGAGCCCCACCCGCGACAGCGCCTGCGCCACGCGGGTTTCGCGCGCCGGGCGCGGGATGTTGCGCATCCTGAGCGGAAAGGCGACGTTTTGCGCGACGGTCATGTGCGGCCACAGGGCGTAGTCCTGGAAAACCATGCCGATATCGCGCGCGTCCGGCGGCAGTGACCACCCCGCTTTCGCGACCAGGCGGTCGCCGAAGCGGAGTTCACCCTCTGCGGGCTGAGCTAACCCGGCGAGCAGACGCAGCAGCGTACTTTTCCCGCACCCCGACGGCCCGAGCAGCGCAACCACGCTGCCCGCCTCAACGTGCAGATCGATCTGATTCAATACGGTGTTCGCGCCAAAAGCGTACGACACGCCTTTGAGCGTTATGGAAGTGAGCATCTTGTTATCCTCTTTGGGATTTACTGTCCGCCACTGTAGGGAGCGAGTGTGACGAAAACATGACGTAAATGTTGCGTCTTGATTTCTTATCGCCATCAGCCGTTTAATGCCTGAATCACCCAGAGAGGAATTCCTATGAGCGCGTTTCGCCCCGTTGAGTTAAAACATGCCAGCCGTTTACTGAATCATGGCCCTACGGTGCTTATTACCAGCGTGGATGAGAGTATCGATCGCCGAAACGTGATGGCCGCCGCGTGGTCGATGCCCGTGGAGTTTGAGCCGCCGCGCATCGCGATTGTGGTGGATAAAAGCGCCTGGTCGCGGGAGCTGATTGAGCGCAGCGGTAAATTCGGCATCGTGATCCCCGGCGTCGCCGCCGCAAACTGGACATACGCCGTCGGCAGCGTCAGCGGGCGCGATGAAGACAAGTTCAACTGCTACGGGATCCCGGTGATAAGCGGCCCCGAGCTGGGCCTGCCGGTGATTGAGGAGAAGTGCCTGGCGTGGATGGAGTGTCGGTTGTTGCCCGTCACCGCCGCGGCGGAGAAATATGACACGCTGTTCGGGGAGGTGGTTTCTGCCGCCGCAGACGAACGCGCGTTTGTCGCCGGACGCTGGCAGTTTGACGGGGATAAGCTCAATACGCTGCATCATCTGGGCGCCGGGACGTTTGTGACGAGCGGGAAGATGGTGAAGGCGCTGGAGTAATTTCCGTAAAAAATTCGCACGTAACCATTCCCTCTCCCCTTTGGGGAGAGGGAGTTAACATTACTTCGTCCGACCCGCAATAATCTCATCCGCAACGTTACGCGGTGCTTCCGCATAATGATGGAATTCCATCGTGTAGGTCGCACGCCCCTGCGACATCGAACGCAGCGTGGTGGCGTAACCGAACATCTCTGCCAGCGGTACGTCAGCGCGGATAATCTGGCTGCCGTACTGCTCTTCCATGCCCTGCACCATGCCGCGGCGGGAAGAGAGATCGCCCATGATATTCCCGGCGTACTCTTCCGGCGTTTCCACCTCGACGTGCATCACCGGCTCAAGGATCGCCGGATCGGCCCTGCGCGCCCCGTCTTTAAACCCAAGGATCGCCGCCATGCGGAACGCCATCTCCGAGGAGTCGACGTCGTGATACGAACCAAACGTCAGGGTCGCTTTCACATCGACGACCGGATATCCCGCCAGCACGCCGGTGTTCATAGCTTCGCGCAGCCCTTTTTCCACTGAGGGAATGTACTCGCGCGGCACCACGCCGCCCTTGGTGGCATCTTCAAATTTGAAGCCGCTGCCCGGCTCCAGCGGCTCAAGGCTCAGCACCACGTGACCGTACTGCCCTTTACCGCCGGACTGGCGCACGAATTTGCCTTCGACATCCTTCACCGCTTTGCGCAGGGTTTCTCGGTAGGTCACCTGCGGACGCCCGATGTTCGCTTCAACGCCAAACTCACGCTTCATGCGGTCGACGATAATTTCCAGATGCAGCTCGCCCATCCCGGAGATAATCGTCTGGCCGGACTCTTCGTCAGTGTGCAGACGGAACGACGGATCTTCCGCCGCCAGCCGCTGCAGCGCGATCCCCATTTTTTCCTGATCGGCCTTGGTTTTTGGCTCAATCGCGAGCGAAATCACCGGGTCCGGGAACTCCATGCGCTCAAGGGTGATCACCGCGTTCGGATCGGTCAGCGTATCCCCGGTGGTGACATCTTTTAAGCCCACGCAGGCCGCGATATCCCCGGTGCGCAGCTCATCGACCTCATGGCGATCGTTCGCGTGCATCAGCACAATACGCCCGATGCGCTCTTTCTTGCCCTTAACCGGGTTGTACACCGCGTCGCCTTTTTTCAGCACGCCGGAATAGACGCGGATAAAGGTCAGTTGCCCAACGTATGGGTCGCTCATCAGCTTGAACGCCAGCGCCGAGAACGGCTCGTCATCGCTCGGGTGACGCTCCGCGTGCTGCCCTTTTTCATCCACGCCATCAATAGCCGGAACGTCCAGCGGGGACGGCATCAGCTCGATCACGGCATCCAGCATTCGCTGCACGCCCTTGTTTTTAAAGGCGCTGCCGCACAGCATCGGCTGGATTTCCCCGGAAATGGTGCGAATGCGCAGGCCGCGAATGATATCGGCCTCGTCCAGCTCGCCCGTTTCCAGATACTTGTCCATCAGATCGTCGCTGGCTTCCGCCGCCGCCGACACCATTTTTTCCCGCCATTCCCGGGCGGTGCTGAGCAGATCGTCCGGCACCGGCGCATAGCTAAACGCCATGCCCTGCGTCGCATCGTCCCAGACGATGGTGCGCATTTTGATGAGATCGACCACGCCGGTGAAACGATCTTCGGCGCCCACCGGGATCACAATCGGCACCGGATTGGCCTTCAGGCGGTCGTGCATCATCTGCACCACGCGGTAAAAGTCCGCGCCCGGGCGGTCCATCTTGTTAACGAATGCCAGACGCGGCACGTGATATTTGTTCGCCTGACGCCAGACGGTTTCTGACTGGGGCTGTACGCCGCCCACGGAGTCGTAAACCATCACCGCGCCGTCGAGCACGCGCATGGAGCGCTCCACTTCAATGGTGAAATCCACGTGCCCCGGGGTGTCGATGATGTTGATCCGGTGCGGCTCAAACCCGCGGTCCATCCCCGGCCAGAAGCAGCTTACCGCCGCGGACGTAATGGTGATCCCGCGCTCCTGCTCCTGCGCCATCCAGTCGGTTGTTGCCGCGCCATCGTGTACTTCACCCAGCTTGTGGCTCATTCCGGTGTAAAACAGGATGCGCTCGGTGGTGGTTGTTTTACCGGCATCGATATGCGCGGAGATACCGATGTTGCGATAACGTTCGAGAGGGATGGGTCGGGGCATGATAAATCCTTAGTCATTAAGACAGTGTTGTGACGACCAGGATGGTCGCGTATTCGTTCGTTTGCTATAATAGTCCTATTGTACGAGTATTATCGAACTATTTTTTCACGGTTGACCTATTGTTGATATAGCTCAATCTGACCTTAGACGCAGGAAAACGATGATCCCTAACCACCCAGAACCTGAACAAATATTGCTGGAAAATGTGCTGTTTGCGCTCGGCAATCCACTACGCTTATCGATTATCCGCCGCCTGGCGGACAGCAGCGAACTGAGCTGCAACGCCCTTCGCCCGGAGGACGTGGTGAAATCCACCATGACCCACCACTGGCGCGTGCTGCGGGACAGCGGCGTTATCTGGCAGCGCCCTCAGGGGCGTGAAAACATGATTTCACTGCGCAGAGACGATTTGGACGCCCGTTTTCCAGGGCTGATGGCCATTTTATTGCAGGCTAATTAAAGACCTTTGGGAGGTTAATGTGTCATTAGAGACCGCGCGCCTGCACCTTCGGCCCGTAACGGCATCGGATGTCGCCACGCTTTTCAGCATCTACGGCGATCCGGCGACCAACACCTTTAATCCTGCCGGCCCCTATCCGGATATCCAGTATGCGGAAACGGTGATGAACCGCTGGCTTACGCACTGGCAGCAGAACGGATTTGGCAACTGGGCCATCTCGTTTCGCGACGCGCCCGAGCGCGTAATTGGATTCGGGGGGCTGAGCGTTGTGACCCATGCCGATATCACGGTGAACAACCTCGGATACCGTTTTGCCACCGAAGCCTGGGGGAAAGGATTAGCCACAGAGTTTGCTCTCGGCGCGGTGAAATACGGGTTTGACGCGCTTACGTTGCCCGAAATTTCTGCCGTTGTCAGAAGCAACCATCTGGCATCGCAAAAGGTACTGGAGAAAGCCGGGCTGAAATACATACGTGAAATCCACGATGTAAAAAACGCGCCTCCCAGCCTGCTCTATTCGCTCAGGATTGAGGCGTGGCGGAAAGAGTGATTGAACTCAGGCTCTCAGCCCGGTGGTGCGCCGGGCTGAGAGCCGGACATTAAATGCGCTTGAGTAAAATATTCAGCATTCGGCGTAACGGCTCCGCTGCTCCCCACAATAGCTGATCGCCGACCGTCAGTACCGAGTAGATCGGCTCGTGGTTCAGGGACATCTTCTTATATCTCCCCACCCCTACGCTGAGCGACCCGCTAATATGCGCCGGGGTTAATTGGCTCATACTCGCCGCCTTATTATTGGGCACGTAGTTCACCCACGGATGAGAACGGGTCACCAGCGCCTGGAATTCGCTCTCACTGACGTCACGCTTGAGCTTCAGGGTAATCGCGGCGCTGTGGCATCGAATTACGCCAACCCGCACGCACAGCCCGTTCACGGGAATGGTGCGCTCTGCAAGACCGAGGATTTTATTTGTCTCGGCTTCGCCTTTCCACTCTTCCCGGCTATTTCCATCCCCTAAGTCACTGTCAATCCACGGAATGATGCTGCCCATTAGCGGCGCCCCGAAGTTTTCAGTCGGCATCCCTTCACTATTAATCAACGCGCTGACCTTATTGACCAACGGAAGCACGGAGCCGGAATTCTCCAGTTCATCGGGGGACAGCTTCCCGCTGAGATAATAGCTTTGCGCGATCAGCTCGCGAACGTACTGAGCGCCCGCGCCGGATGCGGATTGATAGGTCATTACGCTCATCCATTCGATCAGGTTTGACTGAATCAAGCCCGCCAGCCCCATCAGGCTCAACGTTATGGAGCAATTCCCCCCAACAAAAAGCTTCACGCCCGCGTTGACCGCGCGGTCGATAATGGCGCGGTTTACAGGGTCAAGAATAATACACGCCCTGTCGTCCATTCGAAGCGCGGAGGCGGCATCAATCCAGTATCCATCCCAGCCGTGCTCCAGCAGCGCAGGATAAATATCTTTCGTGTAGTCCCCACCCTGGCAGGTGATAATAATATCCATCTCTGCTAGCGCATGAATGGCGTAAGCGTCTTTCAGGATAAATTCCACCCCGTCGATGACGGGCCCGAGGCTCCCCGAATTTGAAGTACTGAAAAAATGCGCGGAAATATCTTTAAAATCGTTCTCTTCAATCATGCGCTGTAATAAAACGGAACCCACCATTCCGCGCCAGCCGATAATACCCACCTGCTTCATTATATTTACCCTGTTAATGTAATAATTACCCTTCGCGCTGCGTAATTTTTGCGTGCAGCGCAGCTAACAGCGACAGATCCAGTAAAGAGGCAAACGCGTAGGGATACCCGGACGTCCCCGCAAAATGGGCGGCGATAGCCAGGCAAATCCCGACGGCAATCAGCGCGACCAAAACGCCCAGCCCCGTCACGAAGGGTGAAAAATGCGGCCTGAACAGCTCGTTTTCCCCTTTTATCGCCCTGATAACACTCCCCTGTCCCAGCCCGCAAACCATCACGCCCGGCAGAAGAGATAGCCCGTGAAGCGCCCCCTGAGCGGCGAGCAGCAATAAGAGCAAACCGCCTGCGTTGATCAGAAACCCGGTATAAATCTTCGCCCGCCTGGACCTGCGGGAAAATACGGCCCATTGCGCCGCCAGATAGCCGGCCGCCAGGGCAATGAATAGAAGCAAAATAGAGGTAATAGCCTGAACAGGCGTTTCTGCAGCAGAAAACGCCAGCAAAAGGGCTATCTGGGCGGCCAGGCCGCTCACCAGAAACAGGCCCGCCGTCAGGCGTTCGTTTTCAGCGGGGAGTGAGATGTTGGTTAATAGAGTCATAGCGTCACGTTGCCTCGGTCATACGTCATAACATGAAATTAAAATCATCTTTCACTGGGTATGATGCGAGCATAGCGCCTATATAATGGGGTATTCAAAGTCACATTTTTCAGGCATGGATGAAAATAACTCATCATGAAAACACGTTTACCCCCGCTCGGTACGCTTCGCACTTTTCATGCGGTTGCCGGATGCCTCAGCTTCAAGGGGGCAGCGCAGCAGCTTAACGTCAGCGCTACCGCGGTGAGCCACCAGATCCGTCTGCTTGAGTCGGAGCTGGAGTGCCGCGTTTTCGAGCGCAGCGCCCAGGGGGTCAGCCTGACGGAAGAAGGCCATCTGCTTTACGCCGGCACGCAAAACGCCTTTTCTTCGCTGGAGGATGCCGTAACAAAAATTGGCCTTGCCAGGCAGCCGCCTGCCCTGACGGTCACCACCACCTCCAATTTTCTGACCAACTGGCTGGTGCCGCGGCTGGCCGACTTTAATGAGCAGTTTCCCCACATCGACGTGCATTTACATACAAGCGTTGAGCGCATGAACTTAAAACAGCGCACGGTCGATGTGGCGATCCGCTATCGGGAAACCGCAGAAAGGGATTTACACAGTACGCTGCTGTACGAAGACCGCTTTATTGTGGTGGCGAGCCCGAAGCTGGCGTTATCCCGCCCCGAGGATTTACACCGCGTGATGCTGTTACACGTGCAAAACCGGCACGTTCCTGCCGACACGCCAGACTGGGATAACTGGAAGAAAAAATACGGGCCGTACAACCTGAACACCGCCAGAGGCCTGCACTTTAGCGATGAAACGCATGCCCTGCAGGCCGCGGTGGCGGGACACGGCGCGGTCATCGCCAGCAAACTGCTGGTAGACGATTTGGTCGCCCGGGGCGTGCTGGTTGCGCCCTTCGAACTGACCCTGCCCGGCGGGAACTATTATCTGGTTACGCTGGAAGAGACCGCGAACCGTCCTGAAATCGTTGCCCTGCGGGCGTGGATGCTAAACCTGTTGCAGCCCTAACGCCTCTCGGCCGCCAGCGTTTGCAGCCTGGCTTTCAGCCAGCGGGTCACGCCGCGCTGGCCGCTGCGCCTGTGTGAAAAAATCTTCACCTCAAACGGCGGGATTTCGAAGGGTAAGGCGAAAAGCGTGAGGTTTGCCGCCTTCGCCAGCGTCTCGGCGGCGTAGCGCGGGATCGCCATCAGCAGTTCGCTTTGTGCGACGATAAACGGCGCGCTCAGCATGGAGGGCGTTTTCAACGCCACATGCCGCGTGTAGCCCATCGCCTCAAGCTGTATATCGAGAACGCCGCGCTTCTCGTTCCAGGGCGTAACGACCAGGTGCCGGGCGGCGAGATAGTCGCTGAGGGTCAGCCGGGTGCGATTGCCGCCGCTGATAACCACATACTCATCCTCGAACCAGCTTATCTCCTCCAGCTCCGGATTCAGGGTTTCGTCCGGCGTGCTGAACCCAAGCGCCAGATCCACCTCGCCCGCCAGCAGCTCCGTCAGTGCCGGGCTGTGGGGCAAGTAGCGCAGCTCCAGGCGCAAACCCGGCGCCTCGTGCTGAAGCCTTTCCATCAGCGCGGGAAAAATGCACAGCGCGGTAAAATCCGTGATGGCGATTTGCAGCGACTCCGTACTTTCGGCCGGGTCAAAATCGGGCTGCGGGGTCAACTCCTGATTGAGCAGCCTGAGCGCAGAGGCGATAGACGGTGCAAGCTGCGTAGAGTAAACGCTGGGGCACATGCGGTGCCCTTCCCGATAAAACAGCGGATCGTTAAGCGCGGCACGCAGCCGCGACAGCGCATGGCTCAGCGCCGAGGTGCTCATCGCCAGCTCGTCGGCGGCGAGCCGGACGGAGCGGTGGCGGTAAATGGCGTCAAAAACAGGCAGGAGGTTGAGATCGAGACGCCTTAGCGCCGGATGCATAATATTCATCATTTGTTGATTTCATTGCACTTAATTCTTCTGACAATACCCCGTATGCTTGACGCCATCAACATCATACCCACGACAGGAACAGACATGAGCTTCACCATTCGTCAGGCGCGTCCGGAAGATGCAAAGGCCATTTACGACATGATTTATGAGCTGGCGGTGTATGAAAAAGCGCCAGAAGAAGTGGTTACGACCCCGGATGAAATTCGGGAAACGCTTTTCGGCGCGGGGAGTAAAACCGAAGCGCTAATCGCGGAAATCGAGGGCAAAGCCGTCGGGTACGCCGTTTTCTTCACCAGCTACTCCACCTGGCTCGGGCGCAACGGGATCTACATGGAGGACTTGTACATTTCGCCAGACTATCGCGGGCACGGTGCGGGAAAAGCGTTGATGAAAACGATCGCGCAGTACGCGGTGAAGCGCCAGTGCGGTCGCCTTGAGTGGAGCGTGCTGGACTGGAACCAGCCGGCGATTGATTTTTACGTCAGCATCGGCGCGCTGCCGCAGTCGGAGTGGGTACGCTATCGCCTGGACGGGGACGCGCTGCTGAAATTCGCGGAATAAGAAGGCAATCTGAGCCAGAAAAACCGCCGCAGCACGGCGGTTTTTTTGCCGACGCGCAGCGTCTAAACGGGCTCGGCGAGCCGATAAACCGGCACCCTTCTGACCGTTCCCGTCAGGCTGTCAAACACCTCTGCCTCCGACGTCACAATCCTCATCCCGCTTTTTCTCAGCCTTTGCACGTCCGCGGCGATGCGCTGAATGCCGAACCAGAAAAGCCCGTCGAGCGCCGTCACGGACAGCCCGCTTTCCAGCGCCAGCCTGAGCCGCTCCCGGGGCGCTTTCACCTGCTGGGCGATTTGCCGGTACGGCGCTTCACTGCTGCCGCCCGCGTCGCTGCGCTGAATGCGCGTTTTAAGGTGATAGCTGAACTCATCCGGGATCCCGGCCAGATTCATTTTAAGGCTATAGACGCAGCCGAACCGTTTTCCGTTAAAGAGGACGTTTTTCTGGCTTATCTGGAGTTCATCCCTGACGGCGTCGATGAGCTGCGGCGCGCGGGTAAGGAGCAGGCGGAAGGGAAGCTCAAAGCTGGTGACGTAATCCACATTCAGCAGCGCGCTGCGCAGCCGCTCTTCAGCGCCGGACTTCTGCTCGCGGCACTCCTCCAGCACTTCTGCCCACTGGCGCGTCAGGCGTTCCGGCTCGGCGGCCTCGGTCAGAAGATATTTCTCAATGTGGTAATCGACTCGGGCGGTCATGGTTGATATCCCTTCGCTGTGGATGCGCTAATTCTATCCAGTGACGGGATTTTTATAAAGAGAACAGGGTTCCGGATAGTGCGCAAATTCACACACTTATCGCGCACCCTGTCCGGTTTTACGCGTCGTAGTGCAGGGTAAACGCCCCCTCCTCACGCCTGATGGTCGCGCTTACGGGCGTATTAAAGTGCATCCCGGTCACGCCCAGGCTGTCCGACGCGAGCTGCTCCAGCAGGCGCTTACGCGTGGCGGCTGCGGCTGCCGGATCGCTGTCGAACGCGATAGTGACCTCCGGATGCTCAACCTGAATGTGCGGGAAGTGAACAATATCCCCCCAGATCAGCAGAGAATCCTGCTCGTTACCCACCAGATAACCCGTGTGGCCTGGCGTATGTCCCGGCAGCGGAACGGCCTGAATCCCCGGTAAAATCGCCTCCTGCTTAAAGGCCACCAGCCTGTCGTCGTAGGCGGCAAAGGCGTTGAGCGCCAGCTCGAACGCGGGCCTGAAGCCGTCCGGCGCACTCGCCTGCAGCGTTTTGTTGCGCCAGAACGCCAGCTCGTTTTCGTGAACGAACAGCCGCTCGACGTTGCGGAAATGCGGGGTGGCAAGCGGCCCGGCAAGGCCGCCGATGTGGTCGGGATGCGCGTGGGTCAGCAAAACGGTATCGATGTGCAGCGGGTCGATTCCCGCCGCCGCCAGCGCCACCGGCAGCCGTCCGCCCCATCCCCTGAAGTTACCCGCTCCGCTGTCCACCAGAATGGTGTGAGTGCCCGTCTGGATCACGTAGATATTGATGTTCATGCGCGGCAGCGGCGACACGCCCCGCTTTTGCAGCAGCGCTTCGGCTTTTGAGCCCGTAATGCCGGAGAGCAGTTCAAACGAGGCGTCCAGGTGGCCGTCGCTTAACAGGGTCACGACTGCGTCACCCACCTTTTTACGGTTCACCGCTGGCGCCTGCCAGGAATCAATTAACGGCATATCATCACCTCTCTTGGTTGCATAACGTCAGCATAAGTGCATGGCCCGGCAGTAAAAAGCGGCAATTTCGTATTACACTATTCTCCATATTGAAATAATCAAAAGGCGGGAGCGCAATGAGCGCCAGAATGTTTGAG
This sequence comes from Enterobacter soli, assembly GCF_964208575.1. Taxonomy (GTDB): domain Bacteria; phylum Pseudomonadota; class Gammaproteobacteria; order Enterobacterales; family Enterobacteriaceae; genus Enterobacter; species Enterobacter soli_A. Next base: position 39,284 of record NZ_CAXOFU010000005.1, read on the forward strand.
CTGATGAACATCTTCGTGGAGGTGGCGGAACAGGGAAGCTTTGCCCGCGCGGCGGATGTCCTGCACCTTCACCGCCCCGCCGTCACGAAGGCGATCCAGCAGCTGGAAGACGATCTGGGCACCCGCCTGATGCACCGCACCACCCGCAGAATCAGCCTCACGTCCGAAGGGGAAGCGTTCCTCCAGCGGGCGAAAATGCTGCTCAACGACGTGGATGACGTCATGGCCTCGTTCTCGTCCACGCGCCCCCCGCGCGGACGCCTGCGGGTGGACACCCCGCTTTCGCTGGCGCACGCGATCCTCATTCCCGCGCTGTCCGCCTTTCAGGCGCGCTACCCGGATATCGAGATTGAGCTGACCTCCTCCGATCACCGCGTCGATATGGTGGCGGAAGGGATCGACTGCGTGATCCGCATGGGCGAGCTGCAGGATTCATCGCTGGTGTCCCGACGGCTGGGTGAGGCCCGGCTGGTCACCTGCGCCGCACCGGCTTATCTCGACAGGTGCGGCGAGCCGAAAACCCCGGACGATCTGGCCGGGCATAACGCGGTGATGTTCTTCGCCGGACACAGCCGAACGGTGATGGACTGGCGGTTTACCCAGAACGGCGAAGCCCGCATCCTGCGTCCGGCCAGAACGATGCTGGTGGATAACTCGGATATTTTGCTCTCCTGCGGCCTCGCCGGGCTGGGGATTTTGCAGGGGATCCACGCCGTCCTCGCGCCCCATCTTCAGGCCGGAAGGCTGGTTGAAGTGCTCGGGGAATACACCACCGCGGCTAAGCCCGTCTCGGTGCTCTACCCCGACAGGCGCTATCTGGCGCCAAAAGTCAGGGTATTTGTCGACTGGCTTAGCGAGCTGTTCGCGGCAAACGGCGACCGCCTTCAGGGATTATTACTTCCAGAGAAACAGTCAACATCCCGCTCGACGGCGCCGTAACGATCGCGCCTCACAGCACGACGATCGCCCGGATATCGTTTACGTTGGTGAGCGTAGGGCCGGTCATCACTAAATCCCCGCTGGCGGCAAAGTAGCTGTAGCTGTCGTGCGCTGCGAGCATTGCTCTGGCATCAAGGTTCGCGCGGGTGAGCGTGTCAGGGGTGACGATCGCCCCCGCCGCGTCTTCGGTTCCGTCAATGCCGTCGCTGTCCCCGGCGATGGCATAGATCCCCGCCTCGCCCTTTAACGCGCAGGCCAGCGAGAGCAAAAACTCGGTGTTGCGCCCGCCGCGTCCGGCGCCGTTCGCGCCGATGGTCACCGTGGTTTCGCCGCCGCTCAGCAGCACCGCCGGGGCTTTTACCGGCACGCCGTGCTGTTTAATCGACTTCGCTATCCCGGCCATCATAATGCCCAGCTGCGCGCTTTCGCCTTCCAGGGCATCCCCGAGAATGAGCGGCGTAAAGCCCATACGGGCCGCGACCGCTGCCGCCGCGGTCAGCGCGCCGGACGGGGTGGCGATCGTGCGGATATCCTGGTGAATATCTGACGTCGTCACGGCGGGTCGCGGCGTTTTCAGCACCCGCATGACGTGCTCCGGCAGGTCGAGGCGGTAGCGCCGCACAATCTCCAGCGCCTCTTCCAGGGTGGAGCTATCGGCCACCGTTGGCCCGGAGGCGATGCTTTGCGGATCGTCCCCCGGCACGTCGCTGATGATTAAGGTGATCGTCCGCGCCGGACGCGCCGCCAGCGCCAGCCGCCCGCCCTTGATATCCGAGAGCTGTTTGCGAACGGTGTTCATCTCATGGATTGTCGCGCCGCTTTTCAGCAGGGCTTTGTTCACCGCCTGCTTGTCCGCGAGCGCGATCCCCTGTCGCGGCAACGCCAGCAGCGACGAGCCGCCGCCGGAGATCAGCGCAATCACGCAGTCCTCTTCATCCAGGTTTTTCACCTGCTCCATCATCAGCATCGACGCCACTTCGCTCATGGCATCCGACACCGGATGCGCGGCCTCAACGATGCGGATCTTACGGGTCGGCACCGCATGTCCGTAGCGGGTCACCACCACGCCCTGCATGTCGACGTCCGGCCAGGCCGCTTCGAGCGCCGCAGCCATCGCGCCGCTGGCTTTACCAGCCCCCACCACGATGCAGCGTCCGCGCGGTTTTTCCGGCAGCGCGCCCACCAGCGCGGCATAGGGATCGGCGCTTTTGACGGCGGCCATAAAGATTTCAGTAAGCGCCCCTCTCAGGGCGCTGTCGGTCGTCTGAACCATAGGCTTAACCTTCACGAATGGCGCGGATCACCGCCTGGGTGACCTCGCGGGTAGTGGCCGTGCCGCCCACGTCCGGCGTCATGATGCCCTCGGCGCACACGGCTTCCACCGCCGCCATCAGGCGGGTCGCCGCGTCCGCTTCCCCGAGGTGCTCCAGCATTTGGGCCGCCGTCCAGAAGCTGGCCACCGGGTTGGCGATGCCTTTTCCGGTGATATCAAACGCGGAGCCGTGAATCGGTTCAAACATCGACGGGAAACGGCGCTCAGGATCGATATTCGCCGTCGGCGCGACCCCCAGGCTGCCGGCCAGCGCGCCCGCCAGATCCGAAAGAATATCCGCGTGAAGGTTGGTGGCGACGATGGTATCCAGCGACTCCGGGTGCAGCGTCATGCGCACGGTCATGGCGTCGACAAGCATTTTATCCCAGGTCACGTCCGGGAATTCCCGCGCGACCTCGGCGGCAATCTCATCCCACATCACCATGCCGTGACGCTGGGCGTTAGACTTGGTGACCACGGTTAACAGCTTACGCGGGCGAGACTGCGCCAGACGGAAGGCGTAGCGCATAATGCGCGTCACCCCGGTGCGGGTAAAAATCGCCACTTCGGTGCCCACCTCTTCCGGCAGGCCGCGGTGCGCCCGCCCGCCGTTGCCGGAATACTCCCCTTCGGAGTTCTCACGCACAATCACCCAGTCGAGCGTGCCCGGCACCGCCTTGCGCAGCGGGGACTGAATGCCCGGCAGGATTTTGGTTGGACGCACGTTGGCGTACTGGTCGAAGCCCTGGCAAATTGGCAGACGCAGCCCCCACAGGGTGATGTGATCCGGCACGTCCGGCGCGCCAACCGCGCCAAAGTAGATGGCGTCGAAGGCCTTAAGCTGCTCCAGCCCGTCTTCCGGCATCATCACGCCGTGGGTTTTGTAATAGTCCGAGCCCCACTCAAAGGTGTGAACCGAAAAGCGCATGTTTCCCTGACGCTCCGCCAGCGCGTGCAGTACGTCAACCCCTGCGGAAATCACTTCCGGGCCGATGCCGTCTGCCGGAATGGCTGCAATGGCGTAATCTTTCATGAGTCTGTTCCTTATTGGTGTTTTGGTTGAATTAAGGTTCCGCTGGCCCGGGCCTTGCGGGACGAAGCCGACAGCCACAGGACAACGAGAGAAGAGAGAATGAGCAGCCCGGCGACAAACCACAGCCCCCAGGCGTAGCTCCCGGTCTGCTGTTTAATCAGGCCAATCATGAACGGCCCGACAAAGCCGCCGAGGTTGCCCAGCGAGTTGATGGTGGCGATCCCCGCCGCCGCCGCAGAGCCCGAAAGAAACAGCGTTGGCATACTCCACAGCGGGGGCTTAGAGGCGCTGATCCCGCAGTTCACCACGGTCAGCGCGAAGATCACGCCCACCACGCTGGCGGCGTTTCCGGCCATAAACAGCCCGACCGCCGCCAGAACGCAGGCGCCGATAACGTGCCACGGACGCTCGCCGGTTTTGTCCGAGTGGCGCGCCCACAGCACCATCGCGCAGACCGCAATCACGGCGGGAACGGCGTTCAGCAGCCCTACCGCCATCGACGAGATCCCGAGCGTTTTGATGATTTGCGGCGACCAGATCCCGAGCGTGTACAGCCCGGCAGAGGTGCCGAAGTAGACCAGCGACAGGGCCAGGACGCGTTTATCCAGCAGCCCTTTCCAGACGCTGTGCTGCGCCGTGGCCTGCTTCGCCGCGTTTTCGCGCTCGAGGGTCGCCATCAGCCAGCCCCGCTCTTCGTCAGAGAGCCAGCGGGCCTTCTCCGGACGATCCGTGAGCCAGAACAGCACCATCACGCCCAGAATCACCGCCGGAACCGCTTCGAGCACAAACATCCACTGCCAGCCGGAGAAGCCCATCAGCCCGTGCATCTCCAGCAGCGCGGCTGACACCGGGGAGCCCAGCGCGGTGGAAATCGGCGCGGCGGCCATAAAAATGGCGGTGACCTGCGCGCGCTTTTGCGCCGGAAACCAGTAGCTGAGGTAGAGAATGATGCCGGGGAAGAATCCGGCCTCGGCGACGCCGAGCAGGAAGCGCAGCGTGTAGAAGCTGGTGGTGCCTTGTACGAAGGCCATTGCGCCGGACACCAGGCCCCAGGTGATCATTACCCGCGCTATCCAGATGCGGGCGCCGACCTTGTGCAGGATCAGGTTGGACGGGACTTCAAAAAGGAAATAGCCGAGAAAGAAGATCCCCGCGCCAAAGCCAAACACGGCGGGCGAGAAGCCCAGCTCCTCGTTCATGGTGAGCGCCGCGAAGCCGATATTCACGCGGTCAAGAAAGGCGATGAAATACAACAGCATGATAAAAGGGACGATGCGCAAGGTGATCTTGCGCATGACCCGTTGTTCGATTGTGCAGGTCATGGGAGGTGTTCCTTATAATTTTATATGTAGGGTCGCAGTCGGGCTGCTGTGATTGAGTATGCGGATTTTTCTTGCAGGATCATGCGCTACGGTTTATACAAAAAAATGCAATAATCGGACGCGGAGAAATTATGGAGCTTCATCACTTACGCTGCTTTATGGCCGTGGCGGAAACGCTGCATTTTGGCGAGGCGGCGCAGCGTCTGGACATGCTTCCGTCAGCGCTAGGCAGGAATATTCGTCTTTTAGAAGAGGCACTTGGCACACGGCTGTTTACCCGCTCCACCCGTCGGGTGGCCCTGACCGAAAACGGCGTATTGCTGCGGGAAGAGGCGCGCAAACTGCTCGCCCACGCGGACGCGATTATGTTGCAATTTCGTCAAAATCCCCGCCGCGCGCAGCCGCTTTTACGCGTCGGCACCATCGACAGCGCGGCGATCGGGCTCTTGCCCGGCCTGCTGCACCTTTTTCGCCAGCGTTATCCGGACGTAGAAATTCAGCTTTTCGAAGATAAAACCGTGCATCTGCTGCCAAAGCTGAAAAGCGGCAGGCTGGATCTGGTGTTTATTCGCCCGCCGTCCCAGCTCGACGCCCAGTTTGGCCGCGCGTTTTTATGCCATGAACCCGGCATACTGGCGCTGCCCGCCAGCCATCCCTTTGCCGGGCGGGACTGCGTGGATATCGCCGAGCTGGAAGGGATGCCGATGATTTTGCCCGAGCGGCGCTCGCGGCCCCACAGCCACGATTTAACCATGAACCTGTTTCACAACGCGGGCGTTCAGGTGACAGTGTCACAGATGGCGGACGAGAAGCAGACCATTATCAACCTGGTTGCCGCAGGGATTGGCCTGGCGATTGTGCCCGCCTGGAGCAGCCGCTTTCAGGTCGCAGGGGTGAAGTTTGTGCAGATCACGGGGTCAGAGGCGACGGGGATGCCGCTGGAAGCGGTATGGATGAACGGCGCGCAGGATGAGATCAGGGATAATATGCTCGCGCTGCTGGCGGCACATCCGGAGCTGTATGGGTAAATTGCCGGGCGGCGGCGTCGCCTTTCCCGGCAATATGGCTTACATCGAGTAGCCGGGCTTTTTGATCAGCTCGTCCATCTTCGGGCCAATCTCAACGTCCCAGACCTGCTCTTTCCACGCTTCCGGCTGAACCTGGTTCAGCGCGACCGAGACGGAACTGTCTTTGCTGCTTAAATGACGAACAATCACGTCGGCGATGTCCGCCGCCAGGGCGGTTTTTTGCTCGTCATTCAGTTCGCGGGGAAAACATTTAATATCTACGTGCGGCATGTGCAGGCTTCCTTTTTATCAATGGGCGTTCCACGTTATCAGATAATGTCGTTAGCCTTTAACACCTTGTGCAGTTCTGGCAGCGCGCAGACGGAATCTGCAATCGCGCTGATTTTCGGCGTATTCGCCGCAAACCATTCATGGCGCGGGCCCCAGGTACGCGCGACGGCGATATAGACGTCGAGCAGCGTCAGCTGTTCCCCCAGCGCAAACGGTGCGGCCTGGAGCTGGCTATCGAACCACAGATAGAGCGATTTACGGTACTCAATGCAGTTTTTCTTTAGCTCGTCCGGCGCGGTGGGCGCCCAGCGGTCGGGATAATCGGCATAGGTAAAGGTGGGATAAACGTTGGCGACGAACCAGATCAGCAAACGCTGAAACTGCTGGCGCTCGGCTTTGCCGACGGGCGGCGCCAGATCCGGGCAGCGGTCGAGCACCATCAGGGCAATCGCCGCCGTTTCGGTCATTATCACCCCGTTTTCCAGCTCCAGCGTCGGCACCTGGCACAGCGGGTTCAGCTTTTTCAACAGCTCGCGCTGGGGGCCGGGCCGATCAAAACCGTCTACGTTAACAAACTGATAAGGAATGTCTGCCAGGGTCAGCATCACTTCGCTGATGGCCGAGCCCCAGCCGGGTACGCCATAGAGTTTCATCGTGTTGCCCTTTCAGGGAGAAAACCCTAAGTGTAGAGCACGCCACATTTGCAGAAGAGCCTATTTGCATAAAAGGATTGCCCGGCGCGGTCGCGCGGGCAATCTCTTCGTCAGCACGCTAAAGGAGAAAAGCACCGTTACTCAGTTAAGATTTCCTGCAGAATTTCCATTGCCGCGGTGAATTGTTTCTCCGCAATGGTCAGCGGATAGAGGAATCGAATTACGTTCCCGTAAGAGCCACAGGTCAGCAAAAGCAGGCCTTTATCAAGGGCGCGCTGCTGAATTTTTTGCGCTATAGCCGCTGAAGGTTCACCGCTCTTCGAATCAATAAACTCCGCGGCAATCATCGAACCAAGACCACGGACTGATGCAATATTGGGGTTACTTTCTTTTGCAACAATCAGCGTCTCTTTAAGACGCTCGCCCAAACGGCGAGCGCGATCGCAGAGTGATTCTTTATCAATGATATCTAATACCGAATGCGCGGCCGCCACGGCTAACGGGTTGCCTGCATAGGTTCCCCCCAGCCCTCCCGGCGCCGGTGCATCCATTATTTTTGCATTACCCACCACGCCAGAGAGCGGCATACCGCCTGCCAGGCTCTTGGCCATGGTCATCAGGTCAGGTTTTTCAGCGTAGTGATCCATGGCGAACAGCTTGCCCGTACGGGCAAAACCACTCTGGACTTCATCAGCGATCATGACAATTCCGTGCTCATCGCACAGGCGACGTATTGCGGTGACGAGCTCTTTGGGCGCAACGTTAAAACCGCCCTCGCCCTGCACAGGTTCAAAAATAATCGCCGCCACCTGTTTGGCATCAATGTCCGCTTTAAACAGACGTTCGATGGCCTTCAGCGTCTCTTCGGTTGTCACACCCTGCTGTTCAGAGGGATACGGCACGTGGAATACCGAGCCCGGGAATGGGCCAAAGCCCAGCTTGTACGGTGCGACTTTCCCCGTCAGCGCCATCGTCATATAGGTACGACCATGGAATCCGCCGCTAAAGGCGATCACGCCCGGGCGTCCGGTGTAGGCTCTCGCAATTTTAACCGCATTCTCAACGGCTTCTGCGCCGGTGGTGAAAAAGGCGGTTTTCGCCGGGCCACTGACCGGGGCCAGCTGGTTGAGTTTCTCCGCCAGGCTTACGTAACCTTCATAAGGCACAATCTGATAGGCGGTGTGGGTAAACTGCTTTAACTGGCTTTCCACGGCTGCGACCAGATCAGGATGTCGATGCCCGGTGTTAAGCACCGCAATCCCGGCGGCAAAATCGATGTACTTATTCCCCTCAACGTCGGTAAGGGTGGCGTTTTCCGCCGACTGAGCGAAGAAATTACACATGACGCCAACGCCGCGCGGCGTGGCAGACTGGCGACGTTGATGAAGTTCATTGTTACTCATGATTGCAGACCTTTATGTAGTTTTCGTTAATCGAAGTCATCAGACACCCAGACGATCGCGCAGGCTGTAATAGGCTGCACCCATTGCGGTGAATGGCACTCGCAGGGTCCGCCCCCCCGGGAACGGGTAATGTGGCAGGTTGGCAAAGGCGTCAAAGCGCTCGGCATCGCCACGCAGGAGTTCAGAAATAAGACGTCCCGCCAGATGGGTACAGGTCACACCGTGGCCGCTATAGCCCTGCATGTAGTAGATATTTTTATCCAGACGACCGAATTGAGGCATGCGGGATAAGGTAAGCAGGAAGTTGCCCGTCCAGCGATAATCAACCTTAATGCCCTTTAGCTGCGGGAACGTTTTGAGCATCTTCGGTAAAACCAAACGCTCAACATCGTCCGGGTCACGCGCCCCATAGACAACGCCGCCGCCGTACAGCAGACGGTTGTCGGCGGTCAGGCGATAGTAATCCAGCAGGTAATTACAATCTTCCACGCAGTAGTTGTTCGGGATCAGCGAGCGAGCCAGCGCGTCTGACAGAGGCTCCGTCGTAATGACTTGCGTCCCGCAGGGCATGCTGCGTTTAGCCAGAGCGGGCTCCAGCTTATCGCCCAGATAGGCGTTACCGGCGACAATGACGTATTTTGCCGTCACCTTTCCGTTCGCGGTCGTCACCACGGCCGGTGACGTGTGCTGAATGCCGGTGACGGCTGAAAGTTCATACACCCTGCCGCCGTTTAAACGAATAGCATCCGCCTCGCCGATGGCCAGATTCAGGGGATGGATATGACCGCCGCTGCGATCCAGCAGTGCGCCGGTGTAACGATCGCTGTTAACTTCACGATGAATGGCTTTTGCATCCAGGAGTTCGAGCTGCTTATTGCCGTAACGCTCCCAGTTCTCTTTCTGCTCTTCAAGGATGGCAAGCTGCTTGTGGTTCATCGCGACAAACAGCCCGCCCGGACGGTAGTCGCAGTCAATCTGATAGCGCTGAATGCGTTCGCGAATGATCTCGCCGCCCTCAAACATCATGCTGCCGAGCATTCTTGCCGTTTCCATACCGTATGTTCTTTCAATAACATCGATATCGCGACTGTAGGAGTTAACCAGCTGCCCGCCATTACGTCCGCTCGCACCGAAGCCGATGCGCGCGGCTTCAAGCACGACCACGTTGTATCCGGCTTCAGCCAGGTGCAGGGCTGATGAGAGGCCGGTATAGCCCCCACCGACGACACAGACATCGCAGTCTATCGCTTCGTTGAGCGTGGGGAACGGGGCATATTTATTGGCGCTGGCGGCATAGTAACTTGTGGTATGTTCGGTCATGATTAAGCCTCCAGGCTGATCCAGATGGTTTTGATTTCAGTGAATTTATCAAGGGCATGAAGTGATTTATCACGACCGTTGCCGCTCTGCTTATACCCGCCGAACGGCACCGTCATATCACCGTCGTTATAGTTGTTCACGAACACCGAGCCAGCCTTAAGACGGCGGCTCAGGCGGTGCGCGCGGGATAAGTCTCGCGTCCATACTGCGGCACCCAGTCCATACTGACTGTTATTGGCAAGCGCCACGGCCTGGTCTTCGGATGAGAAGCGCGTTACCACCAGTACCGGGCCGAAAATTTCTTCCTGACTCAAGCGATCTTGCGGATCAACATTCACGAAAACGGTCGGGCCGATTGCCGCAGGACAGCCAGTTTGACGGCCATCCACCAGCAGCTGGCCGGTTTGCTCTCCATCACGAATAAACGAATGAACCGTATCGGCGTGAGCGCTGTCGATGAGGGTACCCATCGTTGTGGACGGGTCGAGCGGATGGCCCGGCTGCCAAAGTGAGACCTGCCGTTGCAGAAGATCTAAAAACGCATCGGCAATGCTTTCTTCAAGCAGCAGTCGGGTACCGGCAATGCACACCTGCCCCTGGTTATAGAAAATACCGCCTGCGGTGGCGCTCACCGCCTGCTGCAGATCCGGGCAGTCGGCGAAAACAATGTTCGCACTTTTACCCCCCGCTTCCAGCCAGACGCGTTTCATATTGCTGTCGCCCGCATCTTTGAGAAGCTGCTTGCCAGTGCGCGTTGAGCCGGTGAACGCGATAACGTCGACATCCGGATGGCGAGAAAGCGCTTGCCCGGCCTCATGCCCGAAACCGCTGATTACGTTCAGTACGCCATTCGGAAGACCGGCTTCTTTTGCCAGACCGGCCAGACGCAGCGCCGTTAGCGGCGATTTTTCCGAGGGTTTCAAAATAACGCTGTTACCTGCCGCCAGCGCGGGGCCGAGCTTCCAGCAGGTTAACAGCAGCGGGAAATTCCACGGCACAATGGCGGCCACCACCCCAACCGGCTCGCGCACGATCATTGCCAGTTCCTGGCTGCTTGTTGTCGCGACCTCGCCATAAACTTTATCCAGCGCTTCAGCGTACCAGCGTATGGCGCGCGCCGCGCCTGGCACATCGTCGCGCAGGCTGTGACGAATCGGTTTTCCCGTATCCAGCGTTTCCAGCAGCGCCAGCTCTTCCGCATTGGCTTCAATGAGATCCGCGAATTTACTCAGCACGGCTTTACGTTTTGACGGCGCGGCATTTGACCAGTCGCCGCTGTCAAATACGGCGCGAGCGCCCTTCACCGCAAATTCAACATCGGCGCTTTTACCGCGAGCAATATTTGCAAGGGGTGCCTGACCATACGGGTCGAAGGTTTCAAAAGTGGTGCCGTCGGCCGCGGAACAATATTCACCGTTAATAAATAAGCGAGTTTCAAAGGCGAGATTTGAAGCTTTATCCTGCCAGTAAGCCAGATGATGAAAATTCATTTTGACTCCTGTTTCATGGTGTTAGAACGATGTTTAGCAGAACGTTGGCCGACAGCAGGCCGCAAAGCGCCCTGAGTAAATAACCCATAATTGCGCTTATACATTCTTATTTAATTTAAATACTTTTCTTATTCCGCCGCGAATAACATCCCGGCGGAATAAGGTATTCTTTACTACGGCGAATAACAGGTAATCTGTCAGTCGCTATATTAATGAGAGATTAAAACGTCGTTGGCGTATGGGCACTGATAATGCGGCAGACCCCAGCTGACGTATTGCTGAAGCTGTGTGGTATGCCGGTGTTAATGGCATAGCTTTGTCCCGCCACCAGGTGATAGGTCTGGCCGTTAATCGTCAGAACAATTTCACCTTCCAGCACCGTACCGATCTCCTCACCCTGATGCTTTATTCTCTCGCCGGTAGTGGTTCCCGGCTGATACGTTTCAAAAATCATTGCCAGCGTGCGATTAGGATTCCCGTTATGAACCAGCTTCATCGACACCCCCTGACTGCCCATTTCAATCAGGTCATCCTGATTAATGACCACCTGCGGCTCGTCAGGTTTTTCCGGCTCGGAAAAAAACTCCGAGAGTGACAGACCATAAACTTTCAGCAGCTTTTGCAGAGTACTGATCGCTGGGCTGACTTTATCCTGCTCAATCGTGCTGATAGCACTGTGCGTCAATCCAGAGAGTTCAGCGGCTCGACGTTGTGAAAGCCCCTGTTTCTGGCGGATTTCCGACAACCGTTTTCCTGGCGCCAGTCCGTCATCACTCATAATGTACATTTCCTTAACTGTAGAGGTCAGAGTCGCTGCTTTTCAGCGATATGGTTCTTACATGCGGTGATAAAACCATCGAACAATATACGCGAAAGCGCGTACTCGCTACTATTCCATTCCGGGTGCCACTGCACGCCCAGAGCAAAGGGGTAATCATTAACGCTCACGGCCTCTACCACGCCATCCGGCGCGCGTGCTTCAACCCGTAACCGAGGGCTGACTACCTTAGCGCCCTGCCCGTGCAGTGAATTTACCCAAAAGTTACTACAGTCTGGTAACAGCCGTGATAATAAACCGCCTTCTATCACCTGAACTTCATGGGAAGGCGCGTACTGCTGCTCCACTGGCAGCTCAGGATCCTCCCGGTGCTCCAGTAAATCAGACTCTTCACACAGCTTGCGGTGCAGGGAGCCCCCCGTCGCAACAACCAGTTCCTGCAGTCCACGACAAATGGCGAAAATGGGGATGCGCCTTTCGAGTGCCGCGTTAATCAACGTCATGCTCAGAAGATCTCGCCCTGGATCGGCGTCAGGCTCATCGCCATTTTCACCATAAAGGTGCGGCTGCACATTGCTGGGGCTACCGGGGAGGTAGATCCCATCAAGTTTTGGAAGAAGTTGATTAAGGAGTTCCGGCTCTGCCAGCGCGTGCGGCAGCGCAATCGGCAGACCGCCAGCATGAATAATGGCATTCAGGTACTTTTCTTGCAGAGTTTGGGTCTCGTGACCCTTAAGCCTGTTTCTGCACATCACGATACCGATAACCGGCTTGTACATTATATTTTCCATGATCGCTCTCACAAAGTGGACTAAATTAAAGCCATTACTGCGTTTAAAATGACCTTTCTGTTCAATATTTTTTCAATCTAGCAGTAGATTTTCGTCCTTGCAACTTCATTTTAACATTTGACAAACATTTCGTTTGCATACAGATTCGTATAACGGTCATTATATTTTACACCTCAAATGCAGGTGGAAAACTAAACCTAAGGCGAAGAAAGATGGAAACTAATATCGTTGAAGTTGAAAGCTATGTTCAGCAATCAGAAGAGAGACGGGGCAGCGCGTTTGCGCAGGAAGTTAAATATTACCTTGAACAGTATCCCAACACACAGTACGTCGATGTACTCCTTACCGACCTGAACGGTTGCTTCCGTGGGAAGCGCATTCCAGTCTCTGGCCTGAAGAAACTCGAAAAAGGCTGCTACTTCCCTGCATCCGTGTTTGCCATGGATATCCTGGGAAATGTCGTCGAAGAGGCAGGGCTTGGCCAGGATGTGGGCGAACCTGACCGCACCTGCGTGCCGGTACTGGGAACCTTAACCCCTTCCGCTGCCGATCCTGACTATATTGGGCAGATGTTACTTACCATGGTTGATGAAGATGGCGCTCCCTTTGACGTTGAACCGCGGAACGTTCTCAACCGCCTGTGGCAGCAGCTGCGCCAGCGCGGACTGTTCCCAGTCGTAGCGGTAGAGCTGGAGTTCTATTTACTTGACCGCAAGCGCGATGCCGAAGGCTATCTGCAGCCCCCTTGCGCACCGGGCACCGATGACCGCAATACTCAGAGCCAGGTCTATTCCGTCGATAACCTCAATCACTTCGCCGACGTGCTCAACGACATCGATGAGCTGGCGCAGCTGCAAAAGATCCCCGCCGATGGTGCCGTGGCTGAAGCTTCTCCTGGCCAGTTTGAAATCAATCTCTACCATACCGATAACGTTCTTGATGCCTGTGACGATGCGTTAGCGCTCAAGCGGCTGGTGCGTCTGATGGCGGAAAAACATAAGATGCACGCCACCTTCATGGCCAAGCCGTATGAAGAACATGCCGGTAGCGGTATGCATATCCACATCAGCCTGCTGAACAATCGCGGCGATAATGCGTTCTCCGACGCGGATGGTCAGGATTCTGCACTGCTTAAAAAAGCCCTGTCGGGGATGATCGATTTAATGCCGTCGTCCATGGCGCTGCTGGCACCGAATGTTAACTCGTATCGCCGCTTCCAGCCGGGGATGTACGTCCCGACTCAGGCATCCTGGGGTCACAACAACCGTACCGTCGCCCTGCGCATCCCCTGTGGCGACCGTCAAAACCACCGCGTTGAGTATCGCGTAGCCGGGGCGGACGCCAATCCCTATCTGGTGATGGCGACAATCTTTGCTGGCATTCTGCACGGTCTCGACAGCGATCTGCCGCTGCAGGAAGAGGTGGAAGGCAACGGTCTGGTGCAGGAAGGGTTGCCCTTCCCAATCCGCCAGAGCGATGCGCTGTGGGAATTTATGCAAAACGACCACCTTCGCCACTATCTGGGTGAACGTTTCTGCCACGTCTACCACGCGTGTAAGAACGATGAGCTGTTGCAATTTGAGCGGCTTATCACAGATACAGAAATTGAGTGGATGTTGAAAAACGCATAGCGCCTTTCAAAGGCGCCGTAATAACGGGCTAAGGGGATCCTGGTCTGACATTTTCTGGTAATCCAGACATTTCCCGTATGTCGCGTTATGGAAATCTGGCGGCAACGGGTTACCGTAACGATTAATATTGTGACGAGGAAATGAGATGATACCGATGATGACGTTTTCCCAAGGAGAAGGAGGCAGCGAGTGTGAAATCCTGGCCGCTCGCTGCACCCACTTTACTGTTACCCTCTTGCTTCCGCTGCTAAACAGGTTTGATGCCAGGTTGACGCAATCAAAAACCCCGTTGCGCAGTGGAGGTCAAGCCAATGGCAACTAACACTTCACTGAATATTCCTGTGCAAGCGGGAAAGACCCGTCTGCGTAAATCGCTCAAATTATGGCAGGTCGTCATGATGGGGCTTGCCTATCTTACGCCAATGACCGTGTTTGATACCTTCGGCATTGTTTCTGGCATCAGCAACGGCCACGTTCCGGCGTCCTATCTGCTCGCGCTGGCGGGCGTGCTGTTTACCGCTATCAGCTACGGCAAGCTGGTGCGTCAGTTTCCTGAGGCCGGTTCAGCGTATACCTATGCACAAAAGTCGATAAACCCCCACGTGGGCTTTATGGTGGGCTGGTCGTCGCTGCTGGATTATCTCTTCCTGCCGATGATTAACGTCCTGCTGGCGAAGATTTATCTCTCCGCCCTCTTCCCCGAGGTTCCGCCGTGGGTATGGGTGGTAACCTTCGTCGCTATCCTGACCGCAGCTAACCTGAAAAGCGTTAACCTGGTGGCGAATTTCAATACCCTGTTTGTTCTGGTGCAAATAGCCATTATGGTGGTCTTTATTGTGCTGGTCGTTCACGGGCTTCATAAAGGCGAAGGCACCGGTACCGTGTGGTCTTTACAGCCCTTTATCAGCCAGAATGCACATCTGATCCCCATCATCACCGGGGCAACGATAGTTTGCTTTTCATTCCTGGGCTTTGACGCCGTCACAACCCTGTCAGAAGAGACCCCGGATGCCGCTCGCGTCATCCCTAAAGCGATTTTCCTCACTGCGGTATACGGTGGAATTATTTTCATCACCGCGTCTTTTTTCATGCAGTTGTTTTTCCCGGATATAAGCCGCTTTAAAGATCCCGATGCTGCCCTACCGGAGATAGCCCTGTACGTCGGGGGCAAGTTGTTCCAGTCCATTTTCCTGTGTACAACCTTCGTCAACACGCTTGCCTCTGGGCTGGCTTCACACGCCAGCGTGTCACGGCTGCTGTACGTAATGGGACGTGATAATGTCTTTCCGGAGCGAGTATTTGGCTACGTTCATCCGAAATGGAGAACCCCGGCGCTCAACGTCATCATGGTGGGAATCGTTGCCCTGTCCGCGTTGTTCTTCGATCTGGTCACCGCTACGGCGCTGATCAACTTTGGGGCACTGGTGGCGTTTACCTTTGTTAACCTGTCCGTCTTCAACCACTTCTGGCGGCGAAAAGGGTTTAACAAAAGCTGGAAAGATCATTTTCACTACCTGCTGATGCCGCTTATTGGCGCGCTAACCGTAGGCGTGCTGTGGATTAACCTTGAAATCACATCGTTAACGCTTGGCGTCATCTGGGCGATGCTGGGTGGCTTGTATCTCTGTTATCTGGTGAGACGCTATCGCAAAGTGCCGCTGTATAACACAGAGCAAAAGATCGGTGCAGAAAGTTAAGCCTGATTGAATTACACAGTGCGGTAAATGATACATTTGCCGCACTTTAATACTGTTTCTATTTTCCCATCACCCCACGACCTGTCTGCACAACCTCAGTTCAAATACCCCATGAATGCCAATGTATTCAATAAGACTTAAAGCACTCATCGAGCTATTGATGGGTTATCTTAAAGCCTGCCGCCTCGTGATATACCCTCGTTGTACTGAGATATCTCTTTTCGCTACGTCCATCACAATATAAATAAAACTCATACCTGCGACTGGATTTTTGAACCAGACACCGCCGCTCGCCTGCCTTAAGTTGGTTACGAACGTTCAACACATAACACTAATCAGAACATTCATATCGCCTGCTAAAGGAAGTAACCCTATGACTCAAACAACGGTTGTTGATGTAAAAGCGTGGATCGACGCCCAGCCGATATCACGTTTTCAGTGGAAGGTTCTGCTGCTTTGCTTTCTTATTATCATGCTTGATGGCTACGACGCGGCAGTCATGGGCTTTATTGCTCCTGCCCTGCTCGAAGACTGGGGCATCAGCCGTGCCGAGCTAGGGCCGATCCTCGGTGCCGCCATGTTCGGCGTGGCGATTGGGGCGCTGGTGGCGGGACCGCTATCGGACCGTTACGGGCGCAAGCAGATCCTTCTCGGCTCGGTTGCTTTTTTTGCGGTCTTCAGCCTGGGGGCAGCCTTTGCACAGAACCCAACGCAGCTTGCCTTGCTGCGTTTTTTGACGGGGCTTGGACTGGGCGCGGTTATGCCTAACTGCGTCACGCTGGTCGCAGAGTATATGCCTGAGCGTCGCAAGGGTCTGATGATCACTCTTATGTACAGCGGCTTTAACGTCGGCTCTGGTCTTGGCGGATTTATCGCCGCTGCTCTGCTTTCGCATTACACCTGGCACTCGGCGCTAATCTTTGGTGGCGTACTGCCGCTGCTGCTCCTGCCGGTAATGTTCGGCATGTTGCCGGAGTCTGCGATGAGCATGGTTGCCCGCCGAATGCCTGCTGCAAAAATTGCCCGGGTATTGCGCCGCCTGGGGGGTAATTTTAATGAGAATACCGTTTTCAAACTTAATGCTCCGGAAATCTCCCGCCGCAGCAAAGTTGTTCAGCTGTTCCGCCACGGTTACGCCCGGGGTACGGTTGCGCTGTGGCTGACTTACTTTATGGGCCTGTTTGTTATTTACCTGCTGAACGGCTGGTTGCCGACTATCCTGCGTTCGGGTGGGCTTTCCCTGCAGCAGGCGGCGATTATTACCGGTTTATTCCAGCTCGGCGGCCCGCTTGGCGGCATTATTGTCGGCTACCTGATGGACAAAACCACAGCGAAGAGAGTGATTGCTTTCACCTACTTCCTTGGCTGTCTGTGCCTGCTCTCACAGGGGGTAATGGACTTTAATTCTGTCGCGCTGGCGGTGCTCATCTTCATCAGCGGCATGTGCATTAATGGCGCGCAAAACGGGCTCCAGGCGTATTCCCCCGCCTATTACCAGACTGAAATTCGCGCTACGGGCGTAAGCTGGATGCACGGCATAGGCCGCACCGGGGCGATTCTGAGCTCCACGCTCGGCGGCGTTATCATGCTGGCCGTTCCGGGGCACTCGTCAATATTTCTGGTGCTCGCCCTGCCGGCATGTCTGGCGGGCATCGCGATTTTGTTGCACCGTATGAACCGAAAAGAGCCTCGCGCAACAGAGGCAGAACTGAGCGCACTGTCGCAAACCTTGCATAACCGATAACTGGAGTTTACCCATGGCCCGAATTCTTGGCGGTATTGCCGTCTCACATACACCGACGATTGGCTTCGCAGTGGATCACCACAAACAGCAGGATCCGGCGTGGTCACCTATTTTTCAGAGCTTTGAGCCACTTCAGCGCTGGCTCGATGAGAAAAAGCCCGACGCACTGGTCTACATCTTTAACGATCACGTTACCGCCTTTTTCTTTGACCACTATTCCGCCTTCACCCTCGGAATCGACAATGAGTATCACGTTGCGGACGAAGGCGGCGGCCCGCGCGACCTGCCGCCGGTAAAAGGCGATGCGGCACTCTCGCGGCATATTGGTACGAGCCTGATGGCCGACGAGTTTGATATGTCTTTCTTTATGAATAAAAAGCTCGACCACGGGCTGTTTTCACCACTCTCGGCGCTCTTGCCCTGGCAGCAGGATGAGGGCTGGCCAACGCGGGTGATCCCCCTGCAGATCGGCGTACTGCAGTTCCCGGTTCCCAGCGCTAAGCGTTGCTATAAGCTTGGCCAGGCTTTACGTCGCGCCATTGAAAGCTATCCGGAGGATATCGACGTGGCCATTGTCGCCACCGGAGGGCTGTCGCATCAGGTTCACGGAGAACGCTGTGGATTCAACAATACCGACTGGGACGCGCAGTTTGTCGACATGCTGGTTAACGATCCGGAAAAGCTCACCGAAATGACTATCAGCGAGTATGCGACGCTCGGGGGTCTGGAAGGTTCAGAGGTCATTATGTGGCTTGTGATGCGCGGCGCGCTTTCGGCCAATGTCACTGAAACCTGGCGTGATTATTACTTGCCCTCAATGACCGGCATCGCCACGCTGATTCTTGAAAATAATGCCCGTATACCGCCGGTAGACACCCTGGACCGTCACCGTAAGCATATGGCGCAACAGCTTTCCGGGGTGGAAAACCTGCCCGGGACCTATCCCTTTACGCACGAGCGCAGCCTGAACGGCCTGCGGCTGAACAGTTTCCTGCATAAGCTGACACAGCCCGCCTGGCGCGCGCGCTTCCTGAACACGCCGCAGGAGTTGTACGACAAG
Source organism: Enterobacter soli (assembly GCF_964208575.1). Classification (GTDB taxonomy): domain Bacteria; phylum Pseudomonadota; class Gammaproteobacteria; order Enterobacterales; family Enterobacteriaceae; genus Enterobacter; species Enterobacter soli_A. Next base: position 57,755 of record NZ_CAXOFU010000005.1, read on the forward strand.
GCGGGGCTGAGCCAGGAAGAGCAGCGTCTGCTGACCGAGCGCGACTGGCGTGGCCTGATCCAGTACGGCGCCAGCTTCTTCCTGCTGGAGAAAATGGGCGCCGTGGTGGGGGTTTCGAACCTGCATATCTACGCCGCGATGCGCGGACAAACGCTGGAGGAGTTTCAGAAAACGCGTAATCAGCAGGTTACCTATTCTGTGGCGGGTACCCGTTAGCTTTTCGCTACCTGTTGATGGATAAACGCCAGGAGCGCCTGCGTTGCTGGCGACGGCAGGCTTCCCTCACGAAAGGTTAGCCCGATACGGCGGGTCGTGTCGGGCAGGCGAACCGGCAAAACGGTGAGCAGGCCGTTGTCAATCTCAAAGCGCATCTGGCTGGTGGATACCGCCGCCAGCATGTCTGAGTTAAGCAGCAGGCCGCGTACCATTGCCGCGTCACCGGTTTCAACGCAGGGTTGCGGCAGCGTCAGGCCCAGGGAAATAAAGGCATTATCCAGCAGGTGGCGCGCCGGGGCATTAGAGCGGGGCAGCACCCACTGTGCCTGCGCCAGTTTGCTTTTGGGATTAGGATCGCGCAGCAGCGGATGGTCGTTGCGCACCAGAATTAACATATCTTCTTCAAAGAGCGCTTCGCTTGTCAGGTCGGGGAGATCCTCATCCTGCCGCAGGGCGCCAATAATAAAATCAATATTGCCCGCACGCATGTCCGACACCAGGGACTCATACGGGCTCTCGTTCGTCATGACCGTGATGCCCGGATAGCGAGCAAGAAAACTGGCGATCGCGCCGGGCAGCAGCTGTGTACGGCTGAGCGGCAGCGCGCCTATCCGCACGCTGCCTTCCAGCACGCCGTGACGGGCGGCGAGATCGCTCCAGATGTTATCCAGTTCGTTCAATGCCCTACTGATATGGGGATAGAGCACATCGGCCGCAGGCGTCGGGCGAACGCCTTCCGGCGTCCGGCGAAACAGCGCCGCACCAGCCCCTTTTTCCAGAATTTTAAGTGCTGCACTGATCGCCGGCTGCGTCACCCCGAGTTGGGTAGCGACGGTCTGCGTATGGTTAACAAGATAAAGCTGAATAAAAATTTCCAGCCGACGGGTATGGAACAGCCAGCCCGCATCCGGCAGCGCGCCAGACGCGCTGACGCGTACTTTCAGTTTTTGCATCAGCGCAGGTATCGCCTGTAAATCTTCTATCGCCCGCCTGGCACGCGGCAAAATGCACTTACCGTATTCTGTTGGCACCATGCCGCTGTAGTGACGTTCGAAAAGAATGACGTTCAGAGACTTTTCAAGATCGCGTATCGATCGCGTAATGGCGGACTGAGTACGGAATAAATCATCGGCAGCACGGGATACGCTTCCCCGTAAGGCCACCTGGCAGAAAAAACGCAGCTGCATGATATTTATTGCATTATCTCTTCTTCTCTTCTGCATTTTACGCAAGTCGTCATGGAATGAACTTAACAACAACATAAATAAAAATCATAGCGTTCACAAGTTAACGAATTATCTTCCCGGGGCGCGGCATGACAAGCTGAAAAAAAACAACAGAGGAAGTCATCATGTCCCAACCGATTCGTGAAAAAAGTGCCCTTGTCGTCAGCGCCCATTCCGCCGATTTCGTCTGGCGTGCAGGCGGTGCGATAGCCCTGCACGTTGAGCAGGGCTATCAGGTGCATATCGTCTGCCTGTCGTTCGGCGAGCGCGGGGAGTCCGCCAAACTGTGGCGCAAAGTCAATATGACTGAAGAAACGGTAAAACATCATCGTCGGGAAGAGGCGCAGGCTGCCGCCGACATTCTGGGTGCCAGCGTGGAGTTTTTTGATATTGGCGACTATCCGCTGCGCGCTGACAAAGAGACGCTGTTCCGCCTGGCGGATGTTTATCGCCGCGTACAGCCGCACTTTGTCCTGACCCACTCCATGCAGGATCCCTATAACTACGATCACCCGATGGCATCGAACCTGGCCCAGGAAGCCCGCATCATCGCTCAGGCTGAAGGATACCGTCCTGGTGAACCTGTTGTGCAGGCGCCGCCGGTATACTGCTTTGAACCGCATCAGCCGGAGCAGTGCAGCTGGAAGCCGGACGTCCTGCTGGATATCACCCGCGTCTGGGAGAAAAAATACCAGGCAATCCAGTGCATGCAGGGCCAGGAACACCTGTGGGAATACTATACCCGCGTGGCGCTTCAGCGGGGCGTGCAGGCTAAACGTAATATTGGCATCACCGCTGCGCGCGACATCGTCCATGCCGAAGGCTTCCAGAGCATCTTCCCGCGCGTAACGGAGAACCTCGCATGAACCTGCTGAATCGCAAAGGGGTGGTGATCCGCACCCTTCCCCGCCATGACGAGGCCGCGCTGCGCCTGTTTACCGCGGCGGGAGTCGCGACGCTCCATGAGGCATTTGAACGTCAGGGGCTTATGGCGCCGCACATCAGACCGATACAACAAGGAATATGCCGTGCCGGAAACGCGGTCACGGTGCTGGTCACGCCCGGGGATAACTGGATGTTCCACGTTGCCGTCGAGCAGTGCCGCCCGGGCGATATCCTCGTGGTGGCCCCCACCTCCCCCTGCGGCGATGGCTTTTTTGGCGATCTGCTGGCTACGTCGTTACAGTCGCGCGGCGTCGTCGGCCTGGTGGGTGATATCGGCATCCGTGATTCTCATACCCTCCGCGAAATGGGCTTCGCCGTCTGGTCCCGGCAGGTTTACGCCCAGGGGACGGTGAAAGAGACGCTGGGCTCGGTTAACGTCCCGATTATCTGTGCTGGTCAGCTGGTCACGCCAGGAGATGTGGTTGTGGCCGATGATGACGGTGTGGTGGTCATCCCGCACGCCCTCGCCCGCCAGGTACTGGCAAAAGCCGAAACGCGGATGGCGAACGAAGAGGCGAAACGCAAGCGGATGTGCAATGGCGAACTGGGGCTGGATATTTATGCCATGCGTCCGCGCCTGGCCGAAAAAGGGCTGCGTTACTACGACAGCGCTGACGATGTGGAGAGCTAACATGGGGCAACACAGAATTCCCTGCCTGCTGATGCGCGGCGGCACCTCGAAAGCAGCCTGTTTTCTGGCTGAGGATTTACCGCAGGATCCCGCCCAAAGGGATACGGTTTTACTGGCTGTCATGGGGTCGCCGGATGCGCGCCAAATCGACGGTATTGGCGGTGCCGATCCGTTGACCAGCAAGGTGGCGATTATTCGCCGCTCGACCCGGCCGGATGCTGACGTCGATTATCTTTTTGCTCAGGTTAATGTCGATCGTGCCGTGGTCGATTATGGACAAAACTGCGGCAACATTCTGGCGGCAGTCGGGCCTTTTGCCATTGAGCGCGGCCTGGTTGACTGCGTCGCCCCCCTGACCCGGGTGCGCATTTTTATGGAAAACACCGGTCAGCTTGCGGTTGCTGAGGTGCCCTGCGGCAATGAAGGGGTGGAGTATGCAGGGGACACCCGCATTGACGGCGTGCCCGGCTCAGCCAGCAGAATTGTGCTCAATTTCCCCGATGTGGCGGGCTCAAGCTGCGGCGCCCTGCTGCCTACTGGCCATGCCAGGGATCGTTTTGACGACATTGATGTTACCTGCATCGATAACGGGATGCCCGTCGTCCTGATCCGCGCCAACGACCTGGGGCGTACCGGCTATGAAACACGTGAGCAGCTCGATGCCGACGTTGAACTGAAGCAGCGACTGGAGTCGATTCGGCTTCAGGCCGGGCCGCGGATGAACCTGGGCAATGTGACGCAACGTAGCGTACCTAAAATGACGCTGATCGCCGAACCGCGTGCGGGAGGAGCGATCAGCAGCCGAACCTTTATTCCGCACCGCTGTCATGCCTCGATTGGCGTTCTCGGTGCGGTCAGCGTCGCCAGCGCTTGCCTGATACCTGACTCTGTAGCACAGGGGCTGGCGGATCTTGAACGTGCCCCGGAACTGAGTGTGGAACACCCAGGCGGTGAATTTAGCGTGGCACTCCGACTCGATGATAACGGTCAGCTGGCAGGTTGCGGACTCCTGCGTACCGCACGCCTGCTGTTTGCCGGTGATGTCTTTATACCGACGCAGATCTGGCCAGGTGAGGAACAATAATGACGGCAATAACGTTTATTGGTTATGGCGAAGCGGGCGGCATTCTGGCCGATGCGCTGGCTAAGGAGAATCCGGTCACCGTCTGGGATTGCAAGCTGAATGGTCCTGAGCGCGATGCAATGATAACGAAGGCGCATCGGGGGGGCGTGCGGGCGGCGATCTCCCTGGCTGACGCGTTGGCTGGTGCCGAACTCGTATTTTCCACCGTCACCGCAGGATCCGCCCTTGATGTCGCCTCGCACGCTGCACCGCTAATGACCGATACGCAGTATTTTCTTGACCTTAACTCCGTCGCTCCGCAGACCAAACGCCAGGCTGCGGAATACTTTAAGCCCGGCGCTTATGTCGATGTCGCGGTGATGGCTCCGGTCCCCCCGGGGGCACTCCGAACGCCACTGTTGACGGGGGGAAGAGAGGCAGAAGCAATCGCAGAGTTACTCACTAAACTTGGATGTAATGCCCGCTACGGCGGTAACTACGTGGGCAGCGTGTCGGCTATCAAGATGTGCCGCAGCGTGATGATTAAAGGGCTGGAAGCACTTACCGCCGAATGCCTGTTCGCCGCCCACCATTACGGTGTTGAGGAGCAGGTGCTGGCATCGCTCCACGCCAGCTTCCCCTCATTGGGTTGGAAGGACACCTTCCCCGACTACCTGATAAGCAGAATTGCTGAGCACGGTATCCGGCGCAGTGAAGAGATGGAAGAAGTGGTCAAAACCCTAAGCGATGCAGCGGGGGAAAGTGTGATGAGCCAGGCAACGGCGATAGCCCAACGCCACCTGCCAGATCGTATGGCCGAGCTGGGAATGACCTATGCCCAGCTTGAGCCGTTTAACTGGAAAGCGCTGGCGGGCGTGAAATAAAAACACGAAATAAACAAGAAAATTTATAGAAGCTCAGAATGAGCTTAATAAAGCCAGAATTATGTTTGAAAAATAAGGTCTGGCCCGGGCAGATGAATGAGCGTATTTTCTTACCTCGCATTCATCTGCACGTTTTTTATTGAACACGAAGGCAAACGCTGGCGCTTGCCTTATATGGAGGGGCGGGATATTGCGTCCGGAAGCGGCTCTTTATTGAACCCACTGCGGGGAGAAAGTCACGTGGAATCTCCCTGCAGCCTTAACCAGACGTAGCGCTTTTCATATTGTTAGCCACCGCACGGGAACGATGCTTTCAGCGCCGTAGAAACCGAATGCGCGGCAGGCTGTGCACTCAGCGCAGAGTTATTGACCAGATACTCCTTCACAACCGCCTTTAACTGCCTCGTTCCGGTGCCTGCCGGTATGCAGAACTGGCTGTTATTTAGCGTGTCCGTCACACCTTCAACATAACCCGCGGCAGCAGCGCTTCTTTTTTCGATATCATCAAGCAACATTTCGCCATTAACTAAATAAGCACCTGCGTAAGGGGACATTATTCCTGCCAGAAACAACAGACTTCCACATAATGATTTCATTCTGCTCTCCTTATGTTTCCAGGAGAAATTATACTGTTATGAATATATAGATTTGTAGATTGCTTATTTGTTTAATAATTGATTGTCATTCCACCTATAGCGGAATAAAGAAATGTATGACCGCTAAACTTTCCTGATAATGATGAAAAACTTCGCAGCGTTCAGGCAAAGATCCCTTTCGTCAACGTCTGCTCCCGCCACGAAGCAGACTATCAATCCGGCAACGGTGCCTCTAATACGTTATCCCCGGTGGATTAACCTCCGACTGCGCCACCGCTTCACCCTGCTCGCCCCAGCGGGCCAGCACCTTCTGGTACTCGCCGCGCTTAATGGCGCCGTCCAGGGCGGCCTGCAGCGCGTACACCAGCTGGTTGTCCTTTTTGGTGGTGGTGGCGACGTAAGCCTTTTTCGGCCCTAAGCCGACCACGCGGGTTTTGCCGGTGAGCGCCGCTTTATAGGCGGAAACCGACTGCGGGCCGAAGAACACGTCCGCCCTGCCGGACTGGATGTACAGATTGCCGGAGGCATCGTCGGTGAGATAGACCGGCAGCGCGGGCTCGCGCCCCGCCTTTTTGTTCTCCTCGTTCCAGCCGAGCAGGATCCGCTCCTGGTTGGTACCGGAGCCGACGATCACCTTTTTCCCCGCCAGATCTTCAGCGCGTTGAATCGACTGAATATCGCTGGTGGATTTCACCGAAAAGGCCAGAGAGTCGACGCGGTAGGTCGCAAAATCAAACTTCTCTTTACGCTGCTCGGTCACCGCAATGTTAACCAGCGCCACGTCGTAGCGCCCGGAGGTGATGCCCAGCGGCCAGTCCTCCCAGGCGGTTGGCACCAGCTTCAGCTTCAGCCCGAGGCTGCCCGCCAGCAAACGGGCGATATCCGGGTCGCTGCCGATGCGCGTGCGGTTATCACTGCCCAGCAGCGCCAGCGGCGGGGAGTTGAGCGCCGAAATGGCGACGGTTAAGGTTCCCGGCTCGACAAATTTATAGTTAGCGGGGATTTTCGCCACCGCCTCCCTGTCCACCGTCACCGGCAGCGGCTGTTCGTTGGCTTTCAAATCAATGCTGGCGTGACCGGCGAAAACCACGCCGAACAGCGCCAGAACGCTATATTTCATGCTCGCTCCTTACAGCACTTTCGACAGAAACTGGCGCGTTCGCGCGTGGGATGGACGGTTCAGCACCTCGTCGCTGCTGCCCTGCTCGACGATTTTACCATCGACCATAAACACCACCTGGTCCGCCACTTCCCGCGCAAAGCCGATCTCGTGGGTGACCACCACCAGCGTGGTGCCGGAGCGCGCCAGCTTTTTGATCACGTCCAGCACCTCGCCCACCAGCTCCGGGTCAAGCGCCGACGTCGGCTCGTCGAACAGCATCACGCGAGGACGCAGCGCCAGCGCGCGGGCAATGGCGATGCGCTGCTGCTGCCCGCCGGAAAGATGCCGCGACCAGGCGTCGGCCTTATCGCGCAGGCCGACCACGTCCAGCAGGCCGTGGGCCCGCTCGATGGCCTCTTTGCGGGTCAGCTGCTTGTGCGCAATCGGCGCTTCAATCAGGTTTTCCAGCACCGTCAGGTGGGGAAACAGGTTGAAGTTCTGGAACACGTAGCCGACGTTCACGCGCTGTTTGAGGATCTCTTTCTCTTTGAGCTCATAGAGCTTATCGCCCTGACGACGGTAGCCAATGTAGTCCCCGTCTATCTGAATAAAGCCCTCGTCTACGCGCTCCAGATGGTTAATGGTGCGCAGCAGCGTGGATTTCCCCGAGCCGGACGGCCCGAGGATCACCGTCACCGAACCCGGCGGGATCTCCAGGGTAACGTTATCGAGCGCTTTGTGGCGGCCAAAGAACTTGCTGACCCCGGTAATGGAAATATGTCCTTCAGGAGAGGCTTGCATGGACGGGCTCCTGCGTCTGGGAAGTGGTTACGGTGCGCGTGCGGCTGGCGGCGCGGTTCTGGTTTACGGCCGAGCGGCGCTCGCTGCGGGCCAGGCCTCGCTCCACCAGGTGCTGAATGATGGACAGAACGGTAGTGATCACCAGGTACCACACCGCCCCAACCATCAGCAGCGGGATCACTTCCTGAGTGCGGTTGTAGATCATCTGGATGGTGTAGAACAGCTCCGGCATCGCCAGGACGTACACCATCGCCGTGCCCTTCGCGAGGCTGATGATCTCGTTAAAGCCCGCAGGCAGTATGGTGCGCAGCGCCTGGGGCAGAATAATGCGCACGGTACGGCGCCAGGCGGGCAGCCCCAGCGCGGCAGCCGCTTCGTACTGACCGTGGTCGACCCCGAGGAACCCGCCGCGGATAATCTCCGCCGTATAGGCGCTTTGCACCAGCGTCAGCCCCACCACGGCGGTGGAAAACTGCCCCAGCACGTTGATGGTTTCAAAGCTGCCCCAGGTGATGCCCGTAAACGGTACGCCGAGGGACAGGGTGTCGTAGAGATAGGAAAAGTTATACAGGATGATCAGCACCACAATCAGCGGCAGCGAGCGGAACAGCCAGATGTATCCCCACGCCAGGCTGCTGAGCAGCCAGGAGGAGGACAGCCGCGCCAGCGCCAGCATCCCGCCAATCACCACGCTCAGGGCGGTGCCGATAAGCGTCAGAAGCAGCGTCTGGCCCAGGCCCTCCAGAATCACCGGATCGAAGAACCAGCGGGCGAACACCGCCCATTCCCAGCGCGGGTTAAAGGCCACGGACTGAATGACCACCGCCAGCACAAACAGTGCCGCCACGGCGCCGACCGCGCGCAGCGGATAACGCGCCGGGACCACCTTTATGGTTTCAACGTTATTCATCGTCGCTCCTCATGCGGTTTTACTGAACGCTTCGCGTACCAGGGTTTTGGTGAAGCGCAGCCGCCCGTCGAACGGCGGCTGGCTGTACTCTTCCGGATCCCGATTGAGATCGAACTGCGGCTGATAGCCCTGGCTGATGTAAAGCCTGACCGCCTCCGGCTGGCGAAAGCCGGTTGTCAGGTAGATTTGGCTGTAGCCCGCCAGCACCGCCCGACGCTCCAGCTCCTGCACCACCCGCGCGGCGAGCCCCTGCTGGCGCAGGGCCTTGTGCGTCCAGATGCGTTTGATTTCAGCGGTGCGTTCATCAAAGGGCTTGTACGCGCCGGTGGCGATGATCTCTCCGTCGCGCTCCAGCACGATAAACAGCCCCTGCGGCGCCAGATACCACTCGGTCAGCTCGACTTCCGCATCTTTGGAAAAATAGTCGCCGTAGCGGGCGGCGTATTCACCGAACAGGCCCTCAATAATGGGCTGAAGTTCAGCATCCTCCGGCGAAACGTCACGAAATTGCTCGCTCATACGGCCTCCTTAATCGCCCAGACCGGCGGGGTTAACCTCTGAACTTGGGATGCGCTCCACCCCTTCCCCCCAGCGGTTCAGCACCTTGTCGTAGTCACCGTTTTTGATGACGCCGTTAAGCGCGGTTTGTACCGGCTCCACCAGGCCGCTGCCTTTTTTCAGGGTGACCGCAATGTGCGCCGCCTTCGGCCAGCCGCCGTCGACGCTGCCCACCAGCTTAGTTTTACCCGTTAACGCCGCTTTCCACGCGCCGATCACGTTCGGGCCGAAGAAGGCATCGGCGCGCCCGGACTGGATCGCCAGCGTCTGCGCGGCATCGTCTTTGGTGTAGACCGGGGTGAACGGCTTCAGCCCTTTTTTGAGGTTTTCGGCGTTCCACGCCAGCAGGATCGCCTCCTGGTTGGTGCCCGACCCGACGATAATGCGCAGCCCGGCGATGTCTTCCGCCTTCTCGATAGACTTAATCGGGCTGGTGGATTTCACGTAGAAGCCCAGCGAGTCCTTGCGGTAGGTGGCGAAGTCAAACTTCTCTTTGCGCTCTTTGGTGACGGTGATGTTGCTGATCGCCGCGTCGTATTTCCCGGACGCCACGCCGAGCGGCCAGTCTTCCCACGAGGTTGGCACCACGTTCAGCTCCAGCCCGAGGCTGTCTGCCACCAGACGCGCCACGTCCACCTCGCTGCCGAGCAGGGTTTTGTTGTCGTCGGAAAACACCGTCAGCGGCGGAGAGTTAAGCGCGGCAACCGCCACGGTGAATTTCCCCGGCACGGCGAAGCGGTGATCTTTTGGCAGCTGCGCCACCGCCTCGCTGTTTTTCGCCGTGTTGATCGGCGTTTTATTGGCCTCCAGGCTGACGCCCGTGCCGTTAATGTTCACATTCTCTGCCCAGACGGCAGGAGCAAAAGCCAGCGCAAGCGCCAGAATAAGCGAAGTTTTCTGCATAGCGGGGTTCTCTTTTATTGTTGTGTGAACTGATTTTCAGGTTGTTCTAAGCCCAGGCTTTCGCGAAGCGTGGTGCCGGGGTATTCCGTGCGGAACAGGCCGCGCGCCTGCAGGACAGGCACAACCTGGTCAACAAAGTGCGGGAAGGTATCCGGCGTACCGCCCTGAATGATGAATCCGTCGGCGGCGTAGCCTTCGAACCACGCCTGAAGCCCGTCCGCCACCTGCTCCGGCGTACCGGAGAAGCGCGGGCGCGGAGAGGCGGCTTCCAGCGCCACCTGGCGCAGGGTCAGCTTGCGTTCGCGGGCGTTGCGCTTGATTTCATCGGTGGTGCTGCGGAAGCTGTTCTGCCCCAGATCGCCGATGTCCGGGAACGGCTCATCCAGCGGATACTGGCTAAAATCGTGATGTTCGAAATAACGCCCGAGGTAATTCAGCGCGTCGTTAACAGAGACCAGCGCGGCGGTCGTTTGATATTGGTTTTCGACATCGTCGGCGTCTTTTCCGACAATCACGCTCACGCCCTGGAATATATGTAAATCCCCGGTGCGGCGACCGTTTAATTCCAGCTGCTGTTTCACGTCGCGATAAAAGGCCTGCGCCTCTTCGTAGGTGTCGTGATGGGTAAAGATGGCGTCGGCGTGTTTCGCCGCCAGCTTTTTACCGTCTTCCGATGCGCCAGCCTGAAATACAATCGGACGCCCCTGCGGGGTGCGGCCAATATTCAGCGGCCCGGCCACCTGGAAGAAATCACCGTGATGGTTAAGGGTGTGAAGCTTTGACGCGTCAAAGAACTGGCCGCTCTCTTTATTGCGCACGAAGGCGTCGCCTTCCCAGGAGTCCCACAGCCCTTTCACCACGTCGAGGTATTCGTCCGCAATACGGTAGCGCAGCGCGTGCTCGGGGTGCTTCTCGCGGGAGAAGTTCTTCGCCGAGCCTTCCAGCGGCGAGGTGACCACGTTCCAGCCCGCACGCCCGTTGCTCAGATGATCGAGGCTGGCAAACTGGCGCGCCACGGTGAACGGCTCGCTGTAGGAGGTGGATAAGGTTCCCACCAGCCCCAGACGCGAGGTGATGCTGGCCAGGGCGGATAATACCGTGAGCGGCTCAAAGCGGTTTAAAAAGTGCGGAATGGATTTTTCGTTAATATAAAGTCCGTCGGCGACAAATAAGAAATCGAGCTTCCCTTCTTCCGCTTTTAAGGCCGTTTCTTTTACGAAGTTAAAATTAATGCTGGCATCAGCAGTAGCCGCCGGATGGCGCCACGCAGACATATTCCCGGAAGCGCCATGCAAAATGGTTCCCAGCCGCAATTGTCGGGTTGCAGACATATTCACCTCTTATTTGATTAAACGTGTTGCAGTGCTTTTTCCGCAAGCTGTGCAAAATAGCGGGCAGCGGGTTCGATTAGGGCTTCATCTGGATTAAACGCCGGATGATGTAATCCATACGGGCTATTGCTGCCAATGCTGACAAACGCCCCGGGGATTTGCTGTAGATAGACCGCGAAATCCTCGCCGCCCATGTGCAGCGCGGCATGCTGGGTTTCATATCCCGCTTCGCGGGCAACCGAGGTGGCAAATTCCGCCCAGCGTTCGTCATTCACCAGCGCGGTTGGCCCCGCGTACCAGGTGATGTCGATCTGGGCGCTGAACGCGCTGGCAAAACCGGCGGCGATTTCCCCTACCCGCGCCTTCACGTTTTGCTGCACCTCGGTGCGATGGGTGCGCAGCGTCCCTTCCAGCTCGACGCTTTCGGGCAGCACGTTCCAGGTATTGCCCCCGGCGATGCGCGTGACGCTCAGTACCACGGAGTCCAGGGTGTTCACGTTACGGCTGGCAACGCTTTGCAGCGCCGTCACCAGCTGGCTTGCCAGCACGATGGCGTCGTTACCCTCGTGCGGACGCGCCGCGTGGGCCCCTTTACCGGTAATGCGGATAACAAAGCGGTCGACGTTGGCGTAGAACGGCCCGCCGCGGGTGGCGAATTCCCCCACCGGCAGCCCCGGCTCGTTGTGCATCCCGAAGATGGCGCTCACGTCGCGCAGCGCCCCGGCGCGAACCATGCTTTTCGCGCCGCCAAAGTTCTCTTCCGCCGGCTGGAACAGAATGCGCACCCGCCCGTTGAGGGAAGCTTCGCGCTCCTTCAGCTTCAGCGCCGCGCCGAGAATGACGCTGGTGTGAATGTCGTGCCCGCAGGCGTGCATCACGCCCGAACGCTGGGAGCTGAATGGCACGCCGCTGCGCTCTTCAATGGGCAGCGCGTCGATATCGGCCCGCAGCGCAATCAGCTTGCTGCCCGAGCCTATTTCCGCCACCAGCCCGGTGGTGAGATCGTAGGGCAGCGGCGCGATCCCGGCCCCGGTGAGCCACTCGCGCAGCCTGGCGGTGGTTTCCACTTCCTGACCCGACAGCTCCGGGTTCTGGTGCAGTTCCCTGCGCCAGGCAATCAGTTGTTCAGCAAAACTCATACGGTGACCTCCCTGTTAAGACGCGCCTGCGCCAGCAGGCGCAGGGACTGGATGCGCGTTGCGCCATCGGCAACCGGCGTATCGATAATGAATTCGTCAATGCCCCACTGCTCGTGCAGGGCGTGTAGCTGTTCCAGCACGGACTCTGCCGTTCCTGCCAGTAACGACTGGGCGCGGCGGGCGATACGCACCGGCTCGCTCCCGGCCTGACGCGCAAAGGCGTAGGCCTGCTCTTCGCTGGCGACGGTTACGCGCTGGCCGTTTGCCAGCTCCACGCCCCAGACTTCTACTTTTTGCGCCAGAGCATCGGCCTGCTCCTGGGAGTCGGCAACGATGGCCTGCACCGCGACGATGACCTCCCGCGCGCTGTTATTCCGCCAGGTCGTAATGACGTCGCGCAGCAGGTCCGGGTCGCCGTTCAGGTGGGCGGCAAAGACAAAATGCCAGTCCAGGCTCGCGGCCAGCAGCGCGCTTTCGGTGCTGGCACCCAGCAGGAAACCCTGCGCGGGGACCGGCGGCAGCGGCGTTGCGCGCACGGCGTCGTCCGGGGAGGCGTGCTGAGCGTGTAGCCAGCCATCGAGCTGCGCGAGCTGATCGGCAAAGCTGCCCTTCTCCTGCTGGTTCAGACCGTGCTGGAGCGCACGCGTAGAGAGCGGTAGCCCGCCAGGGGCTTTACCGACGCCCAGATCCACCCGTCCCGGCGCGATGGCGGCCAGCACGTTGAAATTTTCCGCGACTTTATAAGGACTGTAGTGCTGAAGCATGACGCCGCCTGACCCCACGCGGATCCGCCGGGTTTGCCCGAGGATCCAGGCAATCAGCAGCTCCGGCGACGGGCTGGCAAGCTGAGGGGTATTGTGGTGTTCGGCAATCCAGAAGCGGTGATAGCCCAGCGCTTCGGCCTGCTGCGCCAGGCTCAAAGTACGCGCCAGCGCATCCGCGGCGGTTTCGTTTTCAGCGATGGGGCTTTTATCCAGAATACTGATTTGCCAGGACATGTTGTTTTCTCGTTTGACTTAACATGTCGTCATTATTAAAGGTCGATTTCACCAGTGAGAAACAATTAATTTACATTTGGTTTGCCGGAAATCAGAAAAGCGAATGCGGGATAAAGAGAGAGGGTGCGCTGGGTGGCACCCTTTTGGGTGGGGGCGAGGGTGGTTTGATTTGTTACAGGCGACTACTTTTACACTGTAGGTCTTTCGTTCCAGGCATCAGTGTAAGTGATATTACCATCCACAATTCGCCAGGTAATTTTCTCGTATTGCAGGCTGACGCTTTCAACGTGATTTATTTTATCATTGGCGGAAAGTTTAACATTTGGAACGCTGCAGTTTACACCCGTGATCTTCACGCCCTCCATTAGAACCGTGTAGTAACAAACCTCCTGCCCGGCATCGTTAATATGGTAAAAGCCAATTTCTGCGCTTTTAAGCGTTTGACCCGTTGCCGCTGCTTTATAGAGATATGGCGTTGAGCTATCCACTTCTTTCTCAATCATCATTGAAGAGTGTTGCCGTGTACCCGTAATTTTCCCGTTGGCGCTGTCTACTGGCAAGTGAATCCCATGACTTAACCCAATGATCTCAATGCTGCCTTCGCGACCCTGAACATCAACAGCACCTTTGATATCGGCACCACCATCATCTGTTAGCCACATATAGGGAGGAATTGGCATTCTATTTTTTCCTTATTTTTGTTATTAATTTCATAGTTGAAAAGGTTATAAATAAAGTTATTGTCATGATTAACACCCAGTCAATTAACGAATAGGCATCATAAATAGAATCGGCATTTACGTCTTCAAATAGGAGGTCACATATTTTTACTGCAAAGTCATAAGAAATATATATCTCCGGCTCCGGGAATAAATGCCCCATACAAAAAATGATAAAAATAAAATATGTAATGACGCCCGCTCTATGGGCATTTATTGTTATAGCCACTGGCTACTACCTCCACCCAACCGCGAGCAAAAAAACATTTCTTGTGAGGAACCTGAATGAGTGGTGTATTTATCAGCGCATTGCGAATTTGAGCATAATCAGAGTTATGAGCAATTGTAATACACCCTTTTGATGCCTGACCGGGATGTAAACGAAAATTCCCTCTTCGCAGGCCCTCAATCCACATGTAATCATCAATCAGTCCGTCATCTCGCCATAATGCAAACCAGTCAGATTTTCCAAACTGGCGGCGCCTTGTAACACTGCTGACTGCATCGCGGATTTCTAATGCAATCTGATACAAAGAATTACTTTCAAGTCTGTCCACAATCCAGTATTTCCCAACGGGCAAGGGCCCTGAGTCCGGGATCGCACCGCACACGCCATTGTTTCTGTGCACTCCCCGCCCCGAATGCGCCATAAACACACCCACCCCATACAGGTTAAAAGGCGCGTAATCTGCGCCATTCAGAATCAACTTTCCATGTAGTGCCATATTTTCACCGTGGATAAAGGCCAGCATTAATGAGTCCACCCTACTCGCCTCTCACCCCGTTTGAACATTGGCACTATTCTTAATTAAATCAATCCATTAACGATTCAACTATTAGCCAGGTTCACCACGTGAATGTTAATTTACGCGTGCTCCCTCTGTCGGATTGAAGTCACCCGTGCCGCAGCGCGCCTGCCCAACGGGCACGTCTGCGGCGCTTGAGGGCTAGCTAATCTGATACTGCTCGTCGGTCACTTTTTCCAGCCACTCCACCGGGCTGCCGTTCACCGCTTCGGCGATGGCGATGTGCGTCATCGCCGTTTGCGCGCTGGCCCCGTGCCAGTGCTTCACGCCGGGTTCGATCCACGCGATATCGCCCTGATTCAGCGGCTCCGCCTCTTTGCCCCACTCCTGCAGCCAGCCGCGCCCCTGGGTTACGATCAGCGTTTGCCCGAGCGGATGCGTATGCCAGGCCGTGCGTGCTCCCGGTTCAAAGGTTACGGTTGCCCCGCCCACCTTTGCCGGCTCGGTCGCCTGAAAAGGCGCGTCGATACGCACGGTGCCCGTAAACCACGCTTCGGGGCCGCGTTTTGATGGTAATGAACCGCTGCGGATAATTTTCATTGTGTCCTCCTCGTTTGCTGTTGGGGTAACAGTAGCGCAAAGGCGGACGGAGCATTAGACTGCATAATCAGAAAGGAACCATGAGCCAAATTCATAAATCCGGTCCTGTGCGATGCTAAAAGACAATTTCAACGATCTTCTCTCCTTTATGGTGGTCGCCCGCGAACGCAGCTTTACCCGCGCCGCCGCGCAGCTTGGCGTTTCCCAGTCGGCGCTAAGCCACGCCATGCGCAATCTCGAAGCCCGTCTGGACATGCGCCTGCTGACCCGAACGACCCGCAGCGTGGTTCCGACCGAGGCGGGCGAGCAGCTTTTTATGCGCCTGAGCCCGCATCTGCTGGAAATCGAAAGCGAACTCGCGGCGCTGCGCGATACCCGCGACAGGCCGGCCGGCAATATTCGCCTTACCGCCGGGGAACACGCCATGAGCGCCGTGCTGTGGCCTGCCCTGAAGGCCTTTATGGCGACATACCCGGACATCAACGTTGAAGTCACCGTGGACAACGGCCTGACCGATATCGTCGACGGGCGCTTTGACGCCGGGGTACGCCTGGGCGAGCAGGTTGCCAAAGACATGATTGCCGTGCGTATCGCGCCGGATATGCGCATGGCGGTGGTCGGATCGCCTGATTATCTGGCGCGTTTCGGCGTGCCTGACCATCCCGAACAGCTGGCGCAGCACCGCTGCATTAACATGCGCCTGCCCACGCGCGGGGGGCTGTATGCCTGGGAGTTTCAGCGGGACGGGCGTGAAATTCGCGTGCGGGTTGAGGGGCAGCTGACGCTGAACGATTTACCGCAGCGCATTGACGCGGCGGCGTCCGGGCTTGGGCTGGCCTATGTGCCGGAGGATACCATTCAGGAGGCGATCGCCAGCGGGACGCTAATTCACGTTTTAAAGGAATGGTGTCCGACGTTTGAGGGCTATCATCTTTACTACCCGAGCCGCCGCCAGCACACCACCGCCTTTGCACTTCTGCTGGAGTCGCTGCGTTACCCGTAGGATGCGTTCCCCATTGTGAATGGATTTCATCAATACCCCTTCGCAACCATTAAGCAAAGCTGATGATTTAATCATCAGCGGGCGGCGCATTTGCCTGAAAAATCACCACGATTCAGCGTGTTGTGATCCCCGTCTGCTCTGACCACACGATTTCCTTCGACATGCATCACTTTCGGCACGGTTATATTTTGCGTCACTTATGAATTGCGGGTAGGATGCCTCGCCATGTTTCGCCTTATCCACACGCAGAAAGACTGGAAAGGCAGCATGTGTCTGCGCAGAGGCAATCGATTGTCTCGATCTCTGCCGGGAACGACTATCACGATAATGGTTCAGACAGGCAAACAGGTAACTCAATGAAAACAAGCAATAAAAGCGCAGCCGATCATCACGCTGCGAAACGTCGCTGGTTGAACTCTCACGAAGAGGGCTACCACAAAGCGATGGGCAACCGTCAGGTACAGATGATCGCTATCGGCGGCGCTATCGGTACTGGTCTGTTTTTAGGTGCAGGCGCACGTCTGCAAATGGCTGGCCCGGCTCTCGCCCTGGTGTATCTGGTGTGCGGGATCTTCTCCTTCTTCATTCTTCGCGCGCTCGGCGAGCTGGTGCTACACCGCCCGTCCAGCGGCAGCTTTGTCTCCTATGCGCGTGAGTTCCTCGGCGAAAAAGCCGCCTACGTGGCGGGCTGGATGTACTTCGTCAACTGGGCGATGACCGGTATCGTCGATATCACCGCCGTTGCGCTGTATATGCACTACTGGGGCGCGTTTGGCGATGTGCCGCAGTGGGTGTTCGCCCTCGGCGCGCTGGCGATTGTCGGCACCATGAACATGATCGGCGTGAAGTGGTTCGCCGAGATGGAGTTCTGGTTCGCTCTTGTTAAGGTGCTGGCGATTGTGGTGTTCCTGGTCGTTGGTACGGTGTTCCTCGGCAGCGGCAAGCCGCTGGACGGCAACGCCACCGGCTTCCATCTGATAACCGATAACGGCGGCTTCTTCCCGCACGGCCTGCTGCCTGCGCTGGTGCTGGTTCAGGGCGTCGTGTTCGCCTTCGCCTCCATCGAACTGGTGGGTACCGCAGCAGGCGAATGTAAAGATCCGCAGACCATGGTGCCAAAAGCGATCAACAGCGTGATCTGGCGTATCGGCCTGTTCTACGTCGGCTCCGTGGTGCTGCTGGTTCTGCTCCTGCCGTGGAATGCGTATCAGGCGGGTCAGAGTCCGTTTGTGACCTTCTTCTCCAAGCTTGGCGTGCCTTACGTTGGCAGCATCATGAACATCGTGGTGCTGACCGCGGCGCTCTCCAGCCTGAACTCCGGTCTGTACTCCACGGGCCGTATCCTGCGCTCCATGTCGATGGGCGGTTCCGCGCCGAAGTTCATGTCGAAGATGAGCAAACAGCAGGTACCTTACGCGGGTATCCTCGCCACGCTGGTGGTCTATGTCTTCGGCGTGTTCCTGAACTATCTGGTGCCTTCTCAGGTATTTGAGATCGTCCTGAACGTTGCCGCGCTGGGCATTATCGCCTCCTGGGCATTTATCGTGGTGTGCCAGATGCGTCTGCGCAAAGCGATTAAAGAAGGTAAAGCGGCGGACGTGAGCTTCAAAATGCCGGGCGCGCCAGTGACCTCCTGGCTGACCCTGCTGTTCCTGTTCAGCGTGCTGGTGCTGATGGCGTTTGACTACCCGAACGGCACCTACACCATCGCCACCATTCCGCTGCTGGCCGTGCTGCTGATTGCCGGATGGTTTGGCGTGCGTAAACGCGTTCACGAAATTCACAGCACCGCGCCGGTTCATCCTGAAGATGAAAAGCCGGGCTGCCCGCTGGTTGAAGAGACATCGCGTTAATCGCGCGCTGTTCACAGACCGGGTAAGGCGAAGCCGCCACCCGGCGAAATAAAAAAGGAAGGCATAGGCCTTCCTTTTTTTTGCCCGGCGGCACAGGGTCTCCCGCGCCTCGCGCAATGCTATTTACAGTGCAATACGAATCACGTCGTCAGGCTGGGTCGCTTCCTGCTGGCGGGTCGATTTCTGCTTCACCGTCACGTACAGCGTCTGACCGTCGGCGGAAAGCGCCAGGCTGTTCGGGTAGACAGGCGTATCAAGGGTCTTCGTCACTTTGTAGGTTTTGGCGTCAATCACGCTCACCTTGCCCGCTTCGCGGTGGGTCACGTAGGCTTCGTTACGGGCCGGGTTAAACAGCACCGCCAGCGATGCCGGGGCGGCGATTTTTTCCATCACGCTGCCGTCTTTCAGGCTGACCACCAGCACTTCCGGCTGTTTTGAATCGGTCAGGAACGCGCGCTGCCCGGCGGTGTCCAGGCTCAGGTTCAGATAGAAATGCTCTTTGCCATCGTCCTGCACTTTCTTACGGCTGAGGATCTTATTGGTCGCCGTGTCGATGGTCAGCAGTTCGCCGTCGGCATTGGTGGTGTACAGACGTTTTGCTTTTGCGTCCAGCGCCAGCCCGGTGCTGTAGGTGCCGGTATTGGCGATGGTCTCTTTAAGCTTCAGCGTTTCGCCGTCAATCACCCAAATCACGCTCTCTTTGCCGATGCCGGTGATGTAGACCGTGTTGGTGGTGTCGTCAGCAACGAGCTGGCGCGGCTGCAGCGGCTTGACGGTTTCGCTGCGCTTGCGGTCGTCCAGCACCAGGCGCCCTTTCACGTCACCGGTTTTGGCATCGATGGCGGTAACCGCGCTGCTGGTGGTATTGCCAAACCACAGCGTCTGGGTGGCGTTATTGATGGTCGCCCCGAACGGCTTAAGATCGTTATGAATGGCCTGCGTCACTTCCAGCGTCACCGGATCGAGGCGATAGACGATGCCGCCTTTATCAGTTTTACGGCTCAGGGAGGTGGCGACCCACAGGGCGTTCTCCTGCTGGCTCACCGCCATTTCATAGGCGCCCTTGCCCACGGCCTTGCGCAGCATCTCTTCGGCGGCGTGAACCTGGAAAGAACCGGCGGCCAGCAAGGAGCCCATCAGCAATGCGCTACGCAGGCGCCCGGAGCACAGATGACGTAAAGACATAACAATTCCTTTTTAAAAGAGGTGATTTACTGCTGACATCGCTTCCGGCAGGCAAAGTCATGGCTTTACCGTTGTATTAATGAGAATAGTAATCATTAATGAGGTGAATGTGGAGTTTTTCTTTCTCTGAGCGCCTTTCATTAACGCAATGTGCGGTTATAGTTTTCAAAACATTTACAAAAGATTTAACATGTATGCACATGTTCCATTTGGTTCGTTTTTATCTTAACCGGCTTATTCCATGAAAATCTTTTCTGCCACGAAGGCTACTCTCCCGCTGCTGCTGGTGCCCGTAGTGATTGCCCCTGCCGCCTCACTGGCCGCAGAAGAACAGACAATGATCGTCAGCGCGACCCCGCAAACTGTATCGGAGCTCGATACGCCTGCGGCCGTCAGCGTGGTTAACGGCGACGATATGCGCCAGGCGGCGCCGCGCATTAACCTGTCGGAATCCCTCGGCAGCGTGCCCGGCCTGCAAATCCAGAACCGTCAGAACTACGCGCAGGATCTTCAGCTTTCCATGCGCGGGTTCGGCGCGCGCTCTACGTTCGGCGTGCGCGGTATTCGCATGTACGTGGATGGCATTCCTGCCACCATGCCCGACGGACAGGGCCAGACGTCGAACATCGACCTCACCAGCATCGACAGCGTTGAAGTGCTGCGCGGGCCCTTCTCTGCGCTTTACGGCAACGCCTCCGGCGGCGTGATCAACATCAACACCCAGACCGGACAGCAGCCGCCAACCGTTGAGGCCAGCAGCTATTACGGCAGCTACGGCACCTGGCGCTACGGCATGAAAGCCACCGGCGCAATGGGCGACGGCACCCACGCCGGGGATGTGGATTACACCGTCTCCACCACCCGCTTCACCACCAAAGGCTATCGCGACCATAGCGGCGCGCGTAAAAACCTCGCCAACGCGAAGCTCGGCGTGCGCATCGATGACGTCAGCAAATTAACGCTGATCTTCAACAGCGTGGACATGAAGGCCAACGATCCAGGCGGTCTGAACTATCAGGAGTGGCGCGACAACCCGCGACAGTCTCCGCGCGGGGATCAGTACAACACGCGTAAAACCATCAAGCAGACTCAGGCCGGGCTGCGCTACGACCGCCAGCTGAGCGCGAATGATGATTTGAGCGTGATGATGTACGCGGGCGAACGTGAAATGACGCAGTACCAGTCGATTCCGTATCAGCCGCAGCTGAAAGCCACCCACTCCGGCGGCGTGATCGACATGCAGCGCCATTACCAGGGCGTCGACACCCGCTGGACGCACAAAGGCGAGCTGCTGGTTCCGGTCACCTTTACCACCGGGCTGAACTACGAAAACCTCAGCGAAGATCGCCGGGGCTATCAGAACTTCGTCATGGATAACGGCGTACCTGACTACGGCGTTAAAGGCGAAAAGCGCCGCAGCGAAAGAAACCTGATGTGGAACGTCGATCCGTATCTGCAAACCAGCTGGCAGCTGACGCAAAAGCTGTCCGTGGACGCTGGCGTGCGCTACAGCTCCGTGTGGTTTGATTCCAACGACCACTACGTAGTGCCCGGCAACGGCGACGACAGCGGCGATACCAGCTACCACAAATGGCTCCCGGCGGGCTCGGTGAAATATGCGCTGACCGACGCCTGGAACCTGTACGCCGCGGCTGGACGTGGATTTGAAACGCCAACCATTAACGAGCTCTCCTACCGTTCAGATGATAAGGGCGGGCTGAACATCGGCCTGAAGCCATCCACCAACAATACTTACGAAGTGGGCAGTAAAACCCGCGTGGGCAACGGTCTGCTGACCGCCGCGCTGTTCCGCACCGATACCGACGATGAGATCGTGGTGGATGCCAGCTCGGGCGGGCGTACCAGCTACAAAAACGCCGGTAAAACCCGCCGTCAGGGCGTCGAACTCTCCCTCGACCAGCAGTTTGCCGAAAACTGGAAGCTGAAAATGGCGTGGACGTATCTGGACGCCACCTACCGCACCAACGTGTGTAAAGATGCTGACTGTAACGGCAACCGGATGCCGGGCATTGCCCGCAACATGGGCTTCGCATCGTTTGGCTGGCAGCCGGAAGAAGGCTGGTACGCGGGCACGGACGTGCGCTACATGAGCGATATCATGGCCGACGACGAAAACACCGCGAAAGCCCCGTCCTACACGGTAGTGGGCCTTAATACCGGGTATAAGTTCAACTACGGCAACTGGGGTATGAACGTCTTTGGCCGGGTCGATAACCTGTTCGACAAAGAGTACGTCGGCTCGGTGATCGTCAACGAATCTAACGGACGCTACTACGAACCGGCTCCGGGTCGTAACTACGGCGTTGGGCTGTCGGTCTCCTATCGCTTCGAGTAAACCGCTACCCGGCAGCCTGAGGCTGTCGGGTTCTTTCCACGCATTTAATATTTATTCCTTTCCCGTTATTGTCAGAAAACGTTATTTTCCGATAAAACGCTTTTATCGTAATCCATAAAGAAATAACTCTCCCGGCGACATCATGCCCCCGGGAAATTATTCAGAAAGTGAATATTTAAAATTAAAATGGCAATTTCTTATGCGTGATTCCTCAGCCTAAATATTGCCTTTTTAAAAGGACGTTCGCTTCATCAATCAGCGAATCAATCGCCTTTCGGCTGGCCTCCGCATCGCCGCGCTCCAGCGCCGCAAGCAGCTCCGCGTAGTGATACGGCGCGCCTGCAATGTCCTGCTTCTCTTCATGCAGATAGTTCATGCACGGGCCGATACGCACCCAAAGCTGCTCAATAAGCGCGCTAAGCGTGGGCATTTCGGCGTACTGATAGAGGGTAAAACGGAAAACGCGGTTGGCATTCAGCGCCTGCTGAACGTTGCCGTTGAGCATGGCCTGATGGAAGAGATCGGACAGCTCGCGCAGAACCTTCAGCCGCGCTTCAGACATCAGCTTGCAGGCCGCGGCAACCGCCATTGGTTCCAGCTGTTTCCGAATAGCGTTGATCTCGTTATAACGCTCCAGCGTGACCTCTGGCACCAGGAAGGCCTGCGCCGGGGTCGCCTGAAGCGCACCGGCGGAAACCAGCCGCAGCAGGGCCTCGCGAACGGGGGTAATGCTGGTACCTAACTTATCGGCAATCTCTTTGGTAATCAGCCTGGCGCCCGGCTTCAATGCACCGGTAATTAACGCCCCTTTCAGACTGATCTCAACTTGCATGGTAAGACTGATGCGCTGTGCCTTTTCTAAATTATCCAAATCAAGCATGTTCAATTCCCGTAGCCAAAACAATACGCTATTTTGAGCGCCCGGGTTAACGGGCGCCGCTTAGATAAATCCTGTATCTTCATGCCTGGTATTGGGAAAAGCGTGTAGACGCAAAACTGCATTTTTATTTTTTTACCTTTCGCGCTCGTCGCGTTGACGGCAGCGAAGGTTGAGCTGGTTTAATTAAAGACAATATATCGTATCTTCACAAATAATAATGGCGGGAATTCCCGCCATTATCTTTTTTACTTCCGATCGCCCGCGACGCGAATCACGACTTTACCGAAGTTTTTCCCTTCAAGCAGGCCAATCAGCGCCTGGGGCGCGTTTTCCAGCCCGTCGGTCACCTGTTCGCGGTAGTGGATTTTGCCTTCCTGCACCCAGCGCCCCATTTCGTCCTGGAACTCCTGAATGCGATGGCCGTAGTCCTGGCCGATAATAAAGCCCTGCATGCGGATGCGTTTTTTGAGCAGGGTCGCCATCAGCAGCGGCAGGCGATCCGGGCCGTCCGGCAGCGACGTGGCGTTGTAGCCGCTCACCAGCCCGCAAACCGGGACGCGCGCCGAGGTGTTCAGCAGCGGCAGAACGGCGTCAAAGACTTTGCCGCCGACGTTTTCGTAATAAACGTCGATACCGTCCGGGCACGCCTTCGCCAGCTGTTCCGCGAAGTCGTCGGCGCGGTGATCCAGACAAAGATCGAAGCCCAGCACCTCGGTGGCAAAGCGGCATTTCTCCTCGCCACCGGCGACACCAACAACCCGGGAGCCTTTGATCTTGCCGATTTGCCCTACCGTCGCCCCCACCGGCCCGGTCGCCGCGGCCACCACCAGCGTTTCGCCGGCTTTAGGCTGGCCGATGTCCAGCAGCCCCATGTACGCGGTAAAGCCCGGCATCCCGAGAACGCCCAGCGCCCACGACGGCTTAGCCGGGTTCTCACCCAGTTTGACCAGGCCGCTGCCGTCAGACAGTTCATACTCCTGCCAGCCGCTGTAGCCCAGCACCCACTCACCCGCCTTAAACGCTGGGTTGTTAGATTTCTCTACGCGGCTTACCGTTCCGCCAACCATCACCGCGCCTAATTCTACCGGCGGTGAGTAAGACGGAGCATCGCTCATGCGTCCGCGCATATAGGGGTCTAAAGAGAGCCACTCGGTGCGCAGCAGCACCTGGCCTTCACCAGGCTCCGGGACGGGCTGTTCTTCTAAACGAAAGTTATCCGCAACCGGCGCACCGTGCGGACGAGAGGCCAGAACCCAACGACGATTTGATTGACTCATAGCATGTTCCTTATTGTGCAAACGTCATAAGAGCCTAGCCCGAGATGTTTCAGGCTGCTTTAACATTACGAGCCAGACTGGTTAAGACGCACGACCAGATAAACGCAGGATTCATCGGTTTCGTTGATGAACCGGCAGTCGTTTGGCGGCCCTAGCTCCAGACAATCCCCGGCCTTCATTTCGTGGCGGGTCTCCCCCTCCTGAAACACCAGCTCGCCGCTTTGCAGCCAGATAAGCTGGCGCGCCAGCGCATACGAAGATGCAGGCATGGGGACA
This sequence comes from Enterobacter soli, assembly GCF_964208575.1. Taxonomy (GTDB): domain Bacteria; phylum Pseudomonadota; class Gammaproteobacteria; order Enterobacterales; family Enterobacteriaceae; genus Enterobacter; species Enterobacter soli_A. The sequence goes on from NZ_CAXOFU010000005.1 coordinate 81,953, forward strand.
TCGCTCCCCGCAGGCAGCTCAACCTGAACCAGATCGATAGGCAGGTCGGTGCGCGGTGAAACGTGGCGGCGCAGATAGTGCGTTTGCGGATCGCGCCAGACGGGCTGATTTGCCAGACGCAGCAGCTTGCCTTCCTGCATTTCGGCGCGGGCAATCAGCGTAGACATGCTGATTCCAAAGGCACCGGACAACCGGGCAAGCAGCGTCGCCGTCGGGCTGCTCTCGCCGCGTTCAATTTTGTGGATCATGGCGCGCGACACGCCCGCCCGCTCGGCAAGCTCACTCAATGACCAACCGCGCGATTCGCGTTCAATGCGAATTCGTGCGCTAATCCGTTGATTCATATTGTCTGTGATAGTGTTCATGACGTCATACTATAGTGTATGAACAGCATTTCAACGTCGTTTTCATAACAAAAAATTATGGCTTATGCCGTAGCGGCCTGACGGCAATCTTGTGTAATATCGTGGCTATAACGTACTACTATAGTGAACAACACACGCAGAGGTTCATCATGTTAATTCGTCACGCCAGCAAAGAAGACTGCGCCGCTATCGGTGAAATATACAACCACGCGGTGCTGCACACCGCCGCCATCTGGAACGATAAAACCGTGGACACCGATAACCGCATTGCCTGGTTTGAGGCGCGGGCGCTGGTGGGCTATCCGGTTCTGGTCAGTGAGGAGAACGGCGTGGTGACGGGCTACGCCTCGTTTGGCGACTGGCGCGCCTTTGATGGCTTTCGCCATACGGTTGAACACTCAGTATACGTTCACCCGGATCACCAGGGCAAAGGCATTGGCCGCGGGCTGATGGAGGCGTTAATCATTGAAGCGCGTAAGATTGGCAAGCACGTGATGGTGGCCGGGATCGAGGCGCAGAACCAGGCCTCTATTCATCTGCATGAAACGCTCGGGTTTGTCACAACCGGCCAGATGCCGCAGGTCGGCACCAAGTTTGGCCGCTGGCTGGATTTAACCTTTATGCAGCTGCAGCTCGACGAGCGCAGCGATCCGGACGCGATCCCATGAATCAATCCCTGACTCTGGCTTTTCTGGTGGCGGCGGGTATCGGCCTGGTGGTGCAGAACACGCTGATGGTGCGCATCACCCAGTCCTCCTCGACCATTCTTATCGCCATGCTGCTGAATTCGCTGGTGGGCATTGTGCTGTTTGTCAGCATCCTGCTGATTAAACAGGGCCTCGGCGGGTTTAGCGAACTGGCGGCCACGGTGCGCTGGTGGACGCTGATCCCCGGCCTGCTGGGGTCGTTTTTCGTGTTTGCCAGCATCAGCGGCTATCAGAACGTGGGCGCGGCCACCACCATTGCGGTGCTGGTGGCCAGCCAGCTTATCGGCGGCCTGGTGCTGGATGTGATCCGAAGCCACGGCGTGCCGCTGCGCGCGCTGGTCGGCCCGGCGTGCGGCGCGGTGATGCTGGTGGTGGGCGCCTGGCTGGTGGCAAGACGAACATTTTGATGCTCGAGAGATTATTACGGGAAAAGTAGTCTTCCCCAAATTTCATCTAAATGCCCGGCAAAAGAACAAATATTACCTGCTGAAAAGTATTCGATTGAAACTTAACTACGAAACAAAGTCTCTTATACTTGATTTAGGAACTAATTTGACAGGAGCGTCCAAACTAGCTGTTCGCTCTATTTTTCAACTCTCCACTTTTGGCAGAAACTTATTAAAAACATGAGTCATTCTGCCATTCGTTCTTATATGCCATTCTACCCGTGAGAGTTTAACCTCTAACGTAAGTCTCGGTTATACCCAAAACTCTACGTAACATGTAAAAATCCCCCGAAGGGGATTTTTATTGCGCCATAAGTGCTAACCTTGGTTGAGCATCTTGTTTACCTTGCTACGACTGACTATGCCGTCATCTATTCTTCTATCAATCTCTTTCTCGCAGACGTATGAAACCATCGCTTTCACATCTTCAGGATGGGTATCATTTTTATTTTGGACAGCTTTTTCACAATTAACTAAATCTTCGATCGAGGAAGATCTTAGTTTTTCACGCATTTCAGGACTGTTGACTTTCTCTTGAAGAAGCTCCTTTCGTTCCTGCGCTTGTTCCTGCGCCTGAGCTTGCTCCTGCTCTTGTTGCAATTGAGCCTTGTATTGGACTAAATCAAACATTTCCTCACAGCGCTCGTATGCCGCCTGATCGATATCGGCTCTTATCTGACCCACGCCGCCAGATAATGCTGCTCCCCAGCGCTCACCATATGCATTTTCCTTCATCTCCTGGCATTGTTGATGCCTCGCCTGACCAGGTCCCGAACAAGCAGTAATTATTAGAGCTAACGGCATTAAAAGCAGCGCTTTATTGGTCATAAGAGCAATACCCGCCCTTATGATGACTCCCAGTACCTCCATGTGGATGCTGACCTTTCGGGCAAGCGTAAGCTGTCGAGCAAGTGATGAGCGTCACTGCGATTGCAATAAACAAAGCTTTTACTTTCATTAAGATTTTCCTTAGCCAATAAAAAACCCGCACATATTGCGCGGGTTAGTTGAATAATATTTAGGTCTACGTGCTAATTTGCGCTGCTGACTTTTGCTTAGGCTCTGCTATTTACAGTTTCACACGTAAAAATCTTCATCACGATGGCATTTATGTCCTAATTACACATTTTCTTAACTGCTTTCTAACAGAGATTTCTAATTAACGTTTCTCTAAGAATATCGCTGTGTGAGTAAAATGGTTTATTTAGAAATTACGCGTAGTGAGCCCCCCTTAGAACGGGGGCACGCATTTGTAATAAATTAGAGGCGATACTTGTTGTGAACTGTGGCATAGGTGGCGAGACGCCAGTTCTAAAGAATTGTCCCGCCCTTCGTCAGGTGCTCGTGGCGCGCTTCCATCTCTTCTTTATGCTGCTTGCCGTGGTGCGAAATCGCGGTGCGCAGGCGCTGCTGCTGGGTGTAGCGATCTTCCCGACTCAGTTCGGCGTCTTCGCTTAACTCAATAAGCAGTTCGTTCATATGGGCAATCACGCCCTCTTCGATGGCGGCATCGACGCGGGCGGAGACTTCGCTTAAATGTGACATTGTCACTCCTTTTTTAATCGCCGGGCGGCGGCTACGGCCTGCCCGGCCTGTCATCAACACGCGCTGGCCCGGCAAGCGCAGCGCCGCCGGGCCAGGATCAGTTCAGCTTCGCCTTCGAGAAATCGCTTCCCATCAGGCTCACGCTGTAGCCGGTAATGTTACTGCGCGTCGCGTAGAAGGTCTTACCGTTTGCGAGGGCAATCCACGGCGCCTGCTGGTAGAAAATCTCCTGCGCCTGACCGTAAAGCTTCGCGCGAGCGGCAGGATCGCTGGTCAGTTTAGCCTTCTGCACCAGCGCATCGTAGCCCTTATCGCACCAGCGCGCGGCGTTAGAGCCGGTTTTGATGCTGTTGCAGCCCAGCAGCACGTCGGCAAAGTTATCCGGGTCGCCGTTGTCGGACATCCAGCCAAACAGCGCGGAGTCGTGTTCGCCCTTGCGCATGCCGGAAAGGTATTCGCCCCACTCATAGGAGACGATTTTGGCCTTCACGCCCACTTTCGCCCAGTCGCTCTGGATCATCTCAGCGATACGGCGCGAGTTCGGGTTATACGGACGCTGCACCGGCATCGACCACAGCGTCACTTCCGCGCCCTTCTCCAGCCCGGCCTGCTTCAACAGCGCCTTCGCTTTTTCCGGATCGTAGCTGTAGTCCTTCAGGTCTTTGTTAAAGCCCATCATGTTTGGCGGAATCGGCGATTTGGCCACCGTACCGGAGCCCATAAAGACGGCGTTAACGATCGCGTTTTTGTCGGTCGCGTAGTTCAGCGCCTGACGCACCAGCACGTTATCAAAAGGCTTTTTCTCGGTGTTAAACGCCAGATAGCCCACGTTCAGCGCATCCACCGAGTGCAGGGTCAGGTCTTTGTTTTTCTTGATGACGTCAAACTGAACCGGCGACGGTGCAGGGATAATCTGGCATTCGTTGGTTTGCAGCTTCGCCAGACGCGTTTCCACGTTCGGGGTGATGGAGAAGATGAGGTGTTTGGTCGGCACCGCGCCTTCCCAGTAGTTTGGATTCGCCACGTAGCGGATCAGGGAATCCACTTTGTACTGCTGCAGCACGTAAGGCCCGGTGCCAATCGGCCAGGTGTCCACGTTTTCAGGGGTGCCTTTTTTCAGCATCGCATCGGCGTATTCCGCAGACAAAATAGAGGCAAAATCCATGCCCCAGTCGGCAAGGAACGCGGCATTCGGTTCGGTCAGGGTGAACTGAACGTGATAGTCATCGACCTTTTTAACGTCCTGAATCAGCTTGTCCAGGCCAACGTCGTTAAAGTATTCGTAATTGCCCTGCGAAACATTGTGGTACGGATGCTTAGGGTCTTTCTGACGCATGACGGAGAAAATAACGTCATCGGCGTTAAAGTCGCGGGTCGGCTTAAAGTATTTATTGCTGTTGAACTTCACCCCTTTGCGCAGGGTAAAGGTATAGGTTTTGCCGTCCGGGGAAATGGTCCAGGATTCCGCCAGCGACGGCACCGGGGTGTTTTTCACCGGATCAAAGTTAATCAGACGGTTGTAGAGCACCTGAGAGCTGGCGACAAACGTAGGGCCAGAGCTGGCGATTTGTGGGTTAAAAGACTCAGGCGAGGCTTCAGAGCAGTAGATGATGGTGTCGTTGTTCGCCGCCCATGCGGCGCTTGCCGGTAAAAGAGTGCTCAGCGCCAGCGCGAGCAGCGTTTTCCCTGTAGACATGGTTATAACCCTTTCGGTTTTATTATATAGGACAGTAATAACAGCACAGCCGATCTGAGCTGGCAAATAACGAAACACTATCAGGTTATTCTAAAGCAGCGTAATTCGCTGTTTTTGTCATCATCCTGAGAAAAGTGATTTGCCTTAAGTGCCATTATTCGTCAAGCACAACCGTCGCGTTCAATGCCGCAAGAAATCCCCCCTTTTAGCCTCTCTTCATCCGTTTGGTTGCATTGGCGTTTCGTTAAAGTAAGCGTGTGAAGAAGTATATGGGACCAAATCGTGGCAAAAACTCTTTTACGCAGCGGTAATCTGGATGATTTTCAGGCCGTTGGCGGCGGCGGACAGGCCGTTTTTGAATCAGCACTGCAAATCCGTGAAGCCCTTCGCCTGCGCAAGCAGCAGAGCATCGTCGATTGTCTGGCTATTCCCCAGGTCAACGATGGCGGGGATCGCGTCGACTGGTATTCGCCCGTGGAAGGGTCGGTCAGCAGCTGGAAAGCGGCGGATGAAGACGCCCGCTTCCGCGCCCTTCGCTACCTGGAAAACACCCTCGCCAGCGTCGAGTCGCTGAGTAAAAAATGCCTTCAATCGCCTAAAACCGCGCAACAGCTTTTTGGCTCCCTGCTCTCCAAGGCCTTTCAGTTTCCGGGTGAAAACTTCCTGTTCCTCGTGGACGGCAAACCGGTCATCTGCTTCTGGGGCTTTGTGAATCTGAACGAGAGCGCGCGCGACGACGTTCTCGAATGCCTGCGCGAGTCCCTTATTCCTGAAGCAGCGCCCGAACCGATTAACGATCCCGAGCCTGAACCCACGCCGGTTATCACCTTCGAACAGGCCGACGAGCCGCTTATCGCCCCGGCGACCGTTGTGCGCATTACGCCGGAAGATCTGTACGCGCCAGAGCCTGCCCCGGTAGCGCTTCCGCCCGTCGAAGAACCCGCGCCCGCGCCGGAAATCGTGCCCAAAAAACGCCGCGTGCCGCTGTGGTCGCTCCCGGTTGCCGCCGTGATTGTCGCCGCCGTTGCCACGCCGCTGCTGTGGCCTGCTTCTGCGCCCTCGGCACAGCCGTCGCCTGAGCCTGCTCCCGCGCCCGTGGCGATTGCGCCTCACCCCGTAAAAGCCGTTGAACCGCTGGCGATGAACCTGCCGCTGCACCAGGCGGAAGTGGTCGCCGCGAAAGCCAAAGAGCCAGAGCCTGCACCGGCCCCTGCCGAGGTGGTTATCGCCGCCATCCCGAAAGATGCGATGGTGATGGAAGCGAACCAGGTTAAGGCCGGTTCAACCAAATTCCTGAACGGAAGCTGGCGCGCCATCCTCGACGTGAAAGATCCGGTCACCGGGAAACCGCCGTCGCTGCGCTACCAGATCCAGAACAACAAGGGCTTTGCCCGGGTGGTGCACGGCGACAACATCGTCTGCCGCACCGAGGTGTTCTCCGGCCTGCACAGCAACGGCGAGCTGATGATCAAAACTCGCGGCAACGCCCGCTGCACCGATGGCTCGCGCTACCCGATGCCGGAAATCGCCTGTAAAGCAGGCACCAGCGACGTGGCGGAATGCAGCGCTCGCTATGACGCCAAAACCGTCGTTCCACTGACGTTCAAGAAAGCAGGTGCATGATCCTATGCTGGTAACTCTTTGCGACTACAAACAGAGCGTCACGCTCATTGCCAACAGCGGCGTGCAGTTTCTTGATTTTGGCCTGACGCCGCAGGACAGCGCCAGCCACGGCCGGTTCGTGCGTAAAACGGCGAATGGCCCGCTGCTGCGCCTGAACTTCGACCTGGTGAACGGCCGCTACACGCTGCCGGGCACGGGCGGCGCTCAGCCGGAGGTGGTAAAACCCGAGAGCACCATCCCTCTGCATCAGTCCCTTGCCGTTCTCGACGGCATGTGGCTCCCGGTGCCTTTCCTGCGGTTTAACCCGCCGCGCACCTTTGTGGATGGCCCGGATAACTGGGCGCGTGTTCAGGTCCGCAGGCTGGATGCGCCGGACAGCGCCGGAAACACCCACCGCGTCACCTTCGCTCTCGACAGCCAGATTGCCGGGCACGCCACCTCGGCACTTTCCCCGGTAGAGAACGACATTCTGAACGGCACCCGCTTTGCGCTGGCCTGGCGCGACGATGAAGTGGCAAGCTTCCTCGATCAGACCTGGATTGACGGCTGGCTGCGTGAAGCGTTTAGCCAGTTCGCGACCGGGGTTGAGAACCGCTCCGAGCGCGACCTGCAGCAGGCGATGCGCGGCTTTGAATATCAGGCGCACTGGCTGAACCTGCTGACCCTGCTCGGCGAACAGCTTACCGTCCCGGAAGTGAAGTTTGTCACCCATACGCTGAGCACGCCCGCGATCCCGGTAGACCTGATCCTTGATGTGGGCAACACCCACACCTGCGGCGTGATTATTGAAGATCACGGCGATGCCAACGACGGCCTGCGCCAGACCGCCGAGCTGCAGGTGCGATCGCTGAGCGAGCCGCAGTTCCTCAATGAGCCGCTGTTCACCAGCCGCCTTGAGTTTTCCGAGGCGCGCTTTGGCAAGCAGCACTTCTCGGTGGAAAGCGGCCGCGAAGACGCCTTCGTCTGGCCGTCCATCGTGCGCGTGGGCGACGAGGCGCGCAAGCTGGCGATGCAGCGCCTGGGCACCGAAGGCAACAGCGGGATCTCAAGTCCCCGTCGCTATCTGTGGGATGAAACCCCGGTAGTGCAGGACTGGCGTTTCAGCCAGATGAACAGCAAAACCCAGCGTGAACCTCTGGCAACCGCCTTCCCGCTGATGAACCTGATGAACGACGACGGCGAGCCGCTGTTTACGCTCCCCCAGGACGAGCGTCTGCCGGTCTTCTCGCCGCAGTACAGCCGCAGCACCCTGATGACCCACATGCTGTGCGAACTGCTGGCGCAGGCGCTCGGGCAGATCAACAGCGTGGCGACGCGCCTGCGTCTGGGCTTCCCTGCCTCTCCGCGCCAGCTTCGCACGCTGATCCTGACGCTGCCGTCGGCAATGCCTAAACAGGAGCGCGAGATCTTCCGCCGCCGCATGTTTGAAGCCATTGCTATCGTCTGGAAAGCGATGGGCTGGCATCCGCAGGACGAAGACTTTGCCAGCCGCAAGCAGCAAGAAAAGAGCGTGGTTCCGGTCCCGGAAATCCAGATGGAGTGGGACGAAGCGAGCTGCGGGCAGCTGGTGTGGCTCTACAACGAAGCCATTTCACACTTCGGCGGACAAACGGAAGCGTTCTTTGCCTCCCTCGCCCGCCCGGATCGCGAGCCCGAGCCGGGCGTTCAGCCGGGTCGCGCCCTGCGCGTGGCCTCCATTGATATTGGCGGCGGCACCACCGATATGGCGATCACCCACTATCAGCTGGACGATGGTTCCGGCAATAACGTCAAAATTACGCCGCAGCTGCTGTTCCGCGAAGGCTTTAAGGTCGCGGGGGATGACACCCTGCTGGACGTGATCCAGCGCTACGTGCTGCCCGCCCTGCAAACCCAGCTTCAAAAGTCGGGCATTGCCGATGCGTCGATGCTGCTGGCCTCGCTGTTTGGCGACTCCGGGCGCATTGATACCCAGGCGGTGCTGCGCCAGCAAACGGCGCTTCAGCTCTTTATGCCCGTCGGCCACGCTATTCTTGCCGCGTGGGAAGCGAGCGATATCGACGATCCGCTGGCCGGGCTGCACGCCACCTTTGGCGATCTGCTGAGCCAGAAGCCCACCCGCAACGTGATGAACTACCTGCAGCAGGCCATCGACCACGCGCTGCCTGCGGGCTCGGCGGAGTTCGACCTGTTCGCCGTGCCGCTGCACGTGAACTTCCGCGAAATGCAGGACGCGATGCTGGCCGGTCAGTTCACCCTGGCAGCCCCGCTCCACGCGGTCTGCGAGGCGATCTCCCACTACAGCTGCGACATTCTGCTGATCACCGGGCGCCCGGGGTGCCTGCCCGGCGTGCAGGCGCTGATTCGTCACCTGCAGCCGGTGCCGGTCAACCGCATTGTGTGGCTGGATAAATACCAGGTTCACGAGTGGTATCCGTTCAGCCAGCAGGGGCGGATCGGCAACCCGAAATCCACCGCCGCGGTGGGAGCGATGCTGTGCAGCCTGGCGCTCGATTTACGCCTGCCGCGCTTTAACTTCAAAGCGGCGGACATTGGCGCGTACTCCACCGTGCGTTATCTGGGCGTGCTCGACAACACGGTAAACACGCTGCGCGAAGAGAACGTCTGGTATCAGGACATCGACCTCGACAAGCCCGGTGCGAAGCTCGACGCGCGTCTGCACTTCCCCCTGCGCGGGAACGTCACGCTGGGCTTCCGCCAGCTGGCGAACGCGCGCTGGCCCGCCACGCCGCTCTATACCCTGAGCATTAACTCCGCCGAGCTGGCAAAAGCCATCGCCGGAGACGGCGTGCTCAACGTGCGCCTTAAGCTGCGCGGCGGCAGTAAGCATGAAGGCCCGGAATCCTTCGAGCTGAGCGATGCCTGGCTCCAGGATGGCACCCCGGTTCCGGCTGATGCCTTAACCTTTAAACTGAATACCCTGGCCGATCGCCGTCATAGCGGTAGCCACTACTGGATCGACAGCGGGAGCGTATACCTGAAATGACTGCGATGACTGCCACCACTCAGGCCTTGATCGAGTGGATTAACGACACGCGCCAGCACGCCCCGGTTCTGGACAACGATGCCGACGCCCTGCTGGCGCGGCTGAACGCCGCCCAGGCGCGGGAGCAGGCGATCGACCGCGCGCTGGCGAGCCGCAGCAGCATTGGGCTTTACGGTCACTCCCAGGCGGCAAAAGCCCATCTGCTGGCGTCCCTGTGCGGCAGCGGCAACGCCCGCCTGAACGTGTCCCCGGGACAGCGTACCTTTGACTACTTCTCGCATATCAACCCCGGCCACGCGCTGACCAACATGGCGATCCGCTTTACCCGGGAGAATCGCGACGCTGTCGATGACGCTTTCCCGCTGCGCCTGAGCCTGATCACCGAGGCCGAGCTGGTTCAGCTGTTTATCGCCCGTACCACGCTGCATCCGCAGATCCGCCCCGTGGACAAAGCGGTTATCGAAACCCGCCTTGAGAAGTGGCGCGCCCTGCGTCAGCCTCAGGGCGTACCCGGCATCAGCGCCCAGGAAGTTGGCGCCATCGCGCGCTTCTGGCAGAGCGCGGTGCCGGGAGCAAAACAGCAAATTGACGACGTGCTCTGGCATCAGTTTGCGCTGCTGGTGCCGTCGCTGGATCTCAGCACCCGCGCCAGCGTCTGGTCCCTGCTGTGGGGCGAGCAGCAGGAGCTGACCCAGCAGTGGCTTAAGCTGGCGCACGTCCTGCACCAGACCAGCCATGCCCCGGAACTTGCCGCACCGCTCAGCCTGCTGGTGGACAACTTCGGCCTGCCCGGCGAAGGCTTCCTGACGCACGGCGCGCTGACCGCCCCGGAGGCGCAGGAGACGCTGCTGCATCCGCTGAGCAACGGCGAAATGCTCAACGCCATCAGCATTCCCGTGGACACGCTTGCCTTCCTGACGCGCGAGCTGGTGCTCCCGGTGGAAAACGGCGTGCTGGATAACGTGGATATCATTGATATCCCGGCGTTCGCCGACAGCACAACGCCGGTGTTAACTCAGGCCAAATGCCTGTGGCTGCTGGAGCATTACCGCCAGCAGCTGCAACCGGACGTGCTGGTTATCTGCAATGCCACCGCGCAGCATGAGCAAACGGCGAAAACGGCGAAGATGCTGCTGAACTGGGTGAAAGAGACTCAGCCATCCGTTGATTCGGCCCTGCCGGGGCTGGTATGGGCCATTACCCCGCATGACGCCCGCTTTACCACCAAACAGAATCTCGACGAGGCGGTGCAGCATCTGCTGGGCAAGCCCGGCCAGCGCTGGGGAACATTACAGGCGCTGGACAGCCACAGCATGCAGCGCGTCGTTGAGTGGCTTTCTCAGGCCACGCTGCCGGCCCAGCGCCAGACGCGGCTTCGCACCCTGAAAACGCTGCTGCGGCAGGAGCTTTCAGACCTAATGCACAGCTATCTGGCCCCCGCCGCGCAGGACCCGGCGGCAAGACGCGCCCAGGCGGAAAACATGGTGCGAATGCTGCAAGCCAGCGCCGCGCGCCACGGCGAGCTGCTGGAAGGCCTGCTGCCCCCGCTGAAGGCCTTCGAAACGCTGCTTGCCGTACAGCAGCCGCGCGAAGAGCAGGTCAACGGCCTGTTCACCGACGTTATCGATCTGTTTGCCGACACGGCTCAGGAAAACAGCAGCCCTTTCCAGACCAAAGATAAAGCCCGCCTGGCGCACAAGGTATGGATTAACCATCTGCGCCAGTGGAGCCGCAATGAGGCCGCCGCTGCCCGTCTGGGGCTGGAGCCCGCTGTGCTGCAGCAGGTCGCGGACGTGCTGGTGACCAGCAGCTACCGCCTCAATCTGCCCCAGCAGCTGCAGCGCATTGTCGAGGCAGATAAAAGCAGCGCAGCACAGCTTCACGCCGTGATGGGCAATTTCATCGGCTGGCTCGGTTACGAAGAAACGCCTGCCGCCCAGCGCCCCGCCAGCCGGATGCGCAAAGGTCAGGCCATTTTTGTCACGCCGGTGGTGGACAGCGCCGCGCCTCGCCTTACGCGTCTGGGCGAGCAGCCTGTGCATGCGGCAACCGTCTACGTGTACGACTGGCTGGTCGCTCTCTACACCCGGGCAATAGAGAACATCGACTACCGTCACCCGCATGATGTTCAGGACGCCGCGCGCCAGGCGCTGCAGGCTCTGCTGCGTTAACCCTTACAGCCCGCCACCGCGCGGGCTGTTAGTTTTCCGCCATGCAATCCGTTAGCGTCCGAGCCAGCGCCGAGGGGTTTTCCCACGACATTGAATGCCCGGCGTCAGGGATAATTTTCACCTCAACGCCCTCAAGCCTGAGTTCATCGACGTCCGGATCGGGTAACGAGAGTTCGCCAAAAATGAGGGTTTTCGGGCAGGTTAAGGAGAGAAAAAGTTCGGCCCAGTCCGGATCCGCGCCCGTCACCAGGCTTGTTGCCCCGCGCCACACGGCGTATGGCGCAGTGCTTTGCAGGCACCCCACCCAGGCGCTGGTGTCCCCGGCAAGCAGGCGGGCATAGCCTTCCTCGACAAACTCCTGTTCTGACTGCGCCGCAATACCGCGGCTGAACATTCCGCCCCCGGCATGGAAATTCGGCTCTGACACCATGAGCCCCTTCAGCCGCGGCTGCATTAAGACGGCGGTTTCGATGGCGATGCTGCCGCCCATGCTGTGCCCGTAGAGCCAGAAAGCGTCGAGGCCGATATAGTCCAGCAATTCCGCCACTACCCGGGCCTGATCGCTTGTTTGATAACGATAGTGCAGCGGTTTATCGCTGTAACCACTGCCGGGAAGATCGATCAGAATGGCTCTGCGCGCAGCAAACTGCGTATCGCACACAACGCGGGGATATTCATAGGATGAGGCGCACCCCAGCCCGTGAATAAACACGACCGGAACGCCAGGGCCGGGAAGGTCTTGCCAGCGAACGTAACAGCCAGCGTGATGCGAGTAAAAACTGTTCATAAGCACTCCCTTTACGATTCACTGTGTATTTATACAGTTACCGCAGCGAGAATGCTATGTTCAACGTTTAAAAATGGAAGCGTGCTTCAGAAAAGCGAAATCAGCAGCGCGACGGGAAAGCTCATCGGCCAGGTGGATCCCACCAGGAAGGCGCTTAACAGACGAATGCGTTTACGATCTTTAGACAGGAACCAGGTAATCAACGCGCTGATGGAGGCCATGACTGCGTAGAACACCAACATTTTTTGATACAACGTCATCCTGCTTACCCAAACCGTAAAAAATAACCGCACGCAATATGCGTCATATGTTGATACAGATCAAGTTTTTTCGTTACACAGTAACCACTTAAATTTTACGGTTAATAACAACTGAGTATCTTTCGTTACAACCCCGGAGCAGGCATTCTCCTCTTTTTGGATAACATGCATATTAAATGCACTTTTTGCTAAATTCTCGTCCGCGTAAAGCGTTCTAATAAGTCATACATAAGAGGGAGAAAACATGCTACGCATTCCGCAGAGTTGTATTCATACCCGTTCCACGCCTTTCTGGAACAAAGACACGGCCCCGGCAGGCATTTTTAAGCGCCATCTGGATACAGGCACCCGCCCCGGCGTTTACCCTCGCCTGTCCGTCATGCAGGGTAAGGTACGCTACTTAGGCTACGCCGATGAATTCACGCCTGAACCCGATAGCGAACTCATCATTGAGGCCGGTCATTTCGGCGTGTTCCCTCCGGAAAAATGGCACCACATTGAAGTCATGAGCGATGACACCTTGTTCAATATCGACTTTTTCGTCGAGCCTGAGGTGCTGAGATCCCTTTAATCCTCAGCCACTGAGAAGGAAACCATTATGCTTCGTATTCCTGAAAATTTTGTTCATACGCGCTCCACCCCGTTCTGGAATAAAGATTCGGCGCCGAAAGCCCTCTTCACGCATCACAACACCAAAGCGGGCGTCTATGGCCGTCTGTCCGTGATGCAGGGCGCAGTGCGCTACTTCGGCTTTGCCGACGCCGATGCCACCGAGCCGGATCTGGAGGTGGTTATCGATGCGGGTTCATTTGGTATTTCCCCGCCGCAGAAGTGGCACCGGATTGAGCTGCTGACCGACGATACCTGTTTCAACATCGATTTCTTCGCCGATCCGCAGGTCACGCTCCAGGGGGCCGGCATAGGTAAAGTGGTCAATACGCATAAGGAGTAACATCATGGGCAAGGCAACCTACACCGTCACCGTCACCAACAACAGCAACGGCGTGTCGGTGGACTATGAAACGCAGGCCCCGATGGAGCTGCTCATTCCGGACGTTGCCGCCGAGGTGGTTAAGGATCTGGTGAATACCGTTCGCGCCTACGATACGGAGAATGAGCACGAGGTGTGCGGCTGGTAGTGAGCATGGCCGGGCGCGTTGCCCGGCCTGGATCAAAGAATCAGTGCTTCACCATCACGTGCCGCACCACCGTGTAATCCTCCAGCCCGTACACCGACATATCTTTCCCGTATCCCGACAGCTTCATCCCGCCGTGGGGCATTTCGCTGACCAGCATAAAGTGGGTATTTACCCAGGTGCAGCCGTACTGCAGGCGCGCGCTCAGGCGATGGGCGCGACCCACGTCTTTTGTCCATACCGACGATGCCAGGCCGTACTGGGAGTCGTTCGCCCATGCCAGCACCTGCGCTTCGTCGTCGAATTCGGTAACGCTCACCACCGGGCCGAAGACTTCGCGCTGCACGATGGCGTCTTCCTGTTTGGCTCCGGCGAGCAGCGTGGGCTGGAAGTAGTATCCGGGTCCCTCTTTTTTGCTGCCTCCGGTCACCACGCTGATGTGGCTCAGGGCTTTGGCCTCCTCCACCGCCTTACACACCCGCGATAAATGCGCCGCCGAACTCAGCGGCCCCAGCTCGGTGGAGTCATCCTCGGGGGCGCCCATTTTCAGGCTCGCAACCGCGGCGCCCAGTTTTTCCACCAGCGCGGCGTAAATGCCCTTTTGCGCGTAGATCCGACAGGCGGCGGTGCAGTCCTGCCCGGCGTTGTAGAAGCCAAACGTCCGCACGCCCTCCACCACCGCATCCAGATCCGCATCGTCAAACACGATCACCGGCGCTTTGCCGCCCAGCTCCATGTGGGTACGCTTAATGGAGGGCGCGGTGTGTCCGATGATGTGTTCCCCGGTGGCGATTGACCCGGTGAGCGACACCATGCGCACCTTGTCATGTCCGGTCAGCGGATCGCCCACGGTTTTGCCCCGCCCGAACAGCACGTTCAGCACGCCCGCCGGGAAGATATCTTTTGCCACTTCAGCCAGCTTTAATGCCGTCAGCGGCGTGATTTCAGAAGGTTTGATCACCACGCAGTTGCCCGCCGCCAGCGCGGGAGCGAGCTTCCACGCAGCCATCATCAGCGGATAGTTCCAGGGCGCAATGGAGGCCACAACGCCCACCGGATCCCGGCGAATCATCGAGGTGTGCCCTTCGAGGTATTCCCCCGCCGCCAGGCCGTTCAGGCAGCGGGCCGCCCCGGCAAAGAAGCGGAACACATCCACCACCGCCGGGATTTCGTCTCCCGCCACGCAGTGCAGCGGTTTGCCGCAGTTGAGGGATTCCAGCTTCGCGAACGCGTCGGCATGTTCTTCGATGGCGTCTGCCAGCTTAAGCAAGCACTCGGCGCGAGCTTTTGGGGTGGTTTGCCCCCACTCGACAAAGGCGCGGTCGGCGGCCTGAACGGCAGCATCGACCTGCGCGGCAGAGGCTTCAGCGATATCCAGCAGTACCTCTCCGGTGGCGGGATTGTAAACCGGCTGCTTTTCCCCTTCGCCGGTAATCAGTTCACCATTAATCAGCAGTTGATTTTGCATAGCGTTGTCCTGTTGAAATCGAAGTTATTTCCCGCCGCCGGAGATATTCTCGCCGTCGCGGGTTAGCCACCAGGCTCCCAGAATGGGGATGGTTGTCACCAGCATCACCAGCAGCGCGACCACGTTGGTAACCGGCACGTCGCGCGGACGGCCAAGCTGGTTGAGCAACCACAGCGGTAACGTGCGCTCGTGTCCCGCCGTAAATGTCGTGACGATGATTTCGTCAAACGACAGCGCAAACGCCAGCATTCCCCCCGCCAGCAGCGCCGATCCAAGATTGGGCAGCACCACGTAGCGGAAGGTTTGCCAGCCGTCCGCGCCGAGATCCATCGACGCCTCCACCAGGCTCCAGGAGGTGCGCCTGAACCGGGCAATCACGTTGTTAAAGACCACCACCACGCAGAAGGTGGCGTGACCGACAACAATGGTGAAAAACCCGGGCTCCAGATCGATCGTTTTGAACGCCGTCAGCAGCGCAAGGCCGGTAATAATTCCCGGCAGTGCAATCGGCAGCAGCAGCAACAGCGAAACGGCATTTTTGCCAAAAAAATCGCTTCGCCACAGTGCCGCAGCAGCAAGCGTGCCAAGTATGAGCGCGATAACGGTAGAGAGCGCCGCGATTTGAAGTGACAACGTCACGGACTCAAGAATGTCCGCGCGCCCTGCCGCCACGCTAAACCACTTCAGCGTCAGGCCCTTCGGCGGAAAGCTAAACGCCGCGTCTTCGGTGTTGAAGGCATAGATGGCGATGATCAGCAGCGGAAAATGCAGGAAGATCACCCCGCCCCAGGCGGCAACTTTCAGGAACAGCGGTGCGCGTTCAGAGTGCATCGAATGCTCCCAGACGCTTCACGAACGCCAGATAGAGTGAAATCAGCACAATTGGAACCAGCGTGAACGCGGCGGCCATAGGCATGTTGCCGATCGCCCCCTGCTGGGCGTAAACCATATTACCGATGAAGTAGCCCGGCGGCCCTACCAGCTGCGGAACGATAAAGTCCCCAAGCGTCAGCGAGAAGGTGAAGATTGACCCGGCGGCAACGCCCGGGATCGCCAGCGGCAGCACCACGTAGCGGAACGTCTGGCGCGGGCGGGCGCCCAGGTCAGCGGAGGCCTGCAATAAGGACGCGGGCAAGCGCTCCAGCGCGGCCTGCACCGGTAAAATCATGAACGGCAGCCAGATATAAACGAACACCAGAAAACGCCCCAGCCCGGAGGTCGACAGCGTGTTTCCGCCAACGGCGGGCACGGTGAGAATGGCGGTTAGCACCGGCTCCAGCCCCATATGGCTGAGAAACCACTGGGCAACGCCGTCTTTCGCCAGCAGCAGCGTCCACGCGTAGGCCTTGACGATATAGCTCGCCCACATCGGCAGCATGACGGCGATATAAAAGAACGCCTTCCACTTGCCGCTCGTGTAACGCGCCATGTACCAGGCCATCGGGAACGCCAGCACCGCGCTGGCAATCGTGACCGCAATTGCCATCACCAGGGTGCGGATGATGATGTCGTAGTTTGCCGGATTAAAAAGTGCCTGAATGTTCGCGAAGGTGAGATCCGGCGTCACCGACATGGTGAAGTCGTCGAAGGTGTAAAACCCCTGCCACAGCAGCGTCAGCAGCGATCCCAGATAGACAATGCCAAACCACATCAGCGGAGCGAGCAGAAGCAGGAACAGCCCCAGCGAGGGTTTACGCCAGAACAGCGCGGTGATGCGGCTTAGCCAGCCGTGATGTGACGCAGAGTGTGAAACGCTCATGTCCATTTCACCTCTCCTCATGCAGCAGTACCATTGCGTCGCGCGACCACGACGCCAGCACCTGCTGCCCGGGCGCCACGCCCGCGGGCACCGCCGCACCGCTGAGATTCGCCTGGCTTACCAGCAGCTTTGCGCCGTCCGCCAGCCTCAGCTCAAAGCGCGTTGCCGCCCCCTGATACTGCACCGCCTGCACCACGCCCTGAACCTGAACTTCTCCGCCCTCATTTAAGCGAATATGCTCCGGGCGCAGCGAGTACATCCCGTCCATCCCACACACCCGCTGGGCGACGCCCGCGTCAAAGACGTTAGAGGTGCCCACAAAGCTCGCCACAAACGGCGTGCGCGGGCGCATATACAGCTCGCGGGGGGTATCCACCTGCTCAATACGCCCGTTGTTGAATACCGCCACCCGATCGGACATCGACAGCGCTTCGC
The DNA here is from genome assembly GCF_964208575.1 of Enterobacter soli. Lineage (GTDB taxonomy): Bacteria > Pseudomonadota > Gammaproteobacteria > Enterobacterales > Enterobacteriaceae > Enterobacter > Enterobacter soli_A. Next base: position 99,337 of record NZ_CAXOFU010000005.1, read on the forward strand.
CCTGATCGTGGGTGACAAAAATAAAGGTGATGCCCAGCTCTTGCTGGAGCTTTTTCAGCTCGAACTGCATCTGTTCGCGAAGCTTCAGATCGAGGGCGCCAAGCGGCTCGTCCAGCAGCAGCACGCGCGGCTCGTTAACCAGCGCGCGCGCAATGGCGACGCGCTGGCGCTGCCCGCCGGAAAGCTGCGACGGCTTACGCGCCACCGCAAAGCCCAGCCCCACCTTGTCCAGCGCCTCACGCGCCTGGGCGTGACGTTTTTTCTTGTCGATCCCTTTCACCATCAGCCCGTAGGCAACGTTATCGAGAATCGACATGTGCGGGAACAGCGCATAGTCCTGGAACACGGTGTTCACATCGCGTTCCCACGGCGGCAGTTCGCTGGCTTCTTTACCGAAGATGTTAATCGTGCCGCCGCTCAGCTGTTCGAACCCGGCGATCAGGCGCAGGCAGGTGGTTTTGCCGGAGCCCGAAGGCCCCAGCATGGAGAAAAATTCCCCGTCACGAATGCCAATGGTGACCCCATCCACCGCCCGCACGTCGCCGTACAGGCGGGAAACATTGTTGAACTCTACTGCGTACGTCATGTTCTGCTCCCGGGCGACTAACGACCACCCATGATGGCGATGTAATCCTGCGTCCAGCGGCTGTACGGAACGTATTTACCGCCTTCGGCAATCGGTGTTTTCCAGAACATGATTTTATCGAAGTAGTTATACCCGTTTGTTTCGCAACCTTTTTCACCCAGCAGCGTGCTGGCCTTACAGCCTTCCGCCACCACCGGCAGGGAGCCAAACCACGCCGCCAGATCGCCCTGCACCTTTGGCGTCAGCGACCAGTTCATCCACTTATAGGCGCACATCGGATGCTTAGCCTCCGCGTGCAGCATGGTGGTATCGGCCCATCCGGTCACGCCCTCTTTCGGGAACACCGTAGCCACCGGCTGGTTCTCGGCTTTCAGGGCGTTTGCCTGATACGGCCAGGCGCTCGACGCCACCACGCCCTCATTTTTGAAGTCGCTCATCTGCACGGTGGTATCGTGCCAGTAGCGGTGAATTAGGGCGTGCTGATCGCGCAGCACCTTCAGCACCGCGGCGTACTGTTCCTCCGTCAGCTGGTACGGGTCGGTGATGCCCAGCTGCGGCTGGGTCGATTTCACGAACAGCGCCGCATCGGCGATATAGATAGGGCCGTCGTAGGCCTGCACGCGGCCCTGGTTGGTTTTGCCGTCCGGCAGATCCTGCTTAACGAAGATCACGCGCCAGCTGTCGGGCGGCGTCGGGAAGGTTTTGGTGTTGTACATCAGCAGGTTCGGCCCCCACTGGTACGGGGTGCCGTAGACTTTACCGGCCACGTTAAACCACTCGCCCTTGACGATGCGCGGGTCTAGGGTTTTCCAGTTGGGGATCAGATCCGGGTTAATCGGCTGAACGCGCTTGCCCATGATCAGACGAAGCGAGGCATCGCCGGACGCCGTGACCAGGTCGTAGCCGCCTTTCGCCATCAGGCTGACCATCTCGTCGGAGGTGGCGGCCGTTTTGACGTTAACCGCGCAGCCGGTCTCTTTTTCAAACTGCGTCACCCAGTCGTAGTTTTTATCCGTCTGGCCGCGTTCGATATAGCCCGGCCAGGCAATAATATCCAGCCGACCTTCTCCATCGCCGATGGCTTTTGGCGGTTCGGCGGCTTGCGCTGTCATGATGGTCATGCCGAGCGCGCACAGGCTGCTGCGGGCAAATTTTTTGCTCATTAGATTTACTCCTGTCGCAATGAAATTTAGCGGCAGCCGTGCCGTAAAAATATCTCCCTCATTAAACGTAGACCGCGCAAATGCGCCTCACCGTGGGGCTAACGGAAATTTCATCAAGGTGTGACCGAGGGCGCATTCCCCGTTAACTGGATTATAGACAAGGGGTTAGCGACGTGAGGCAGTATGCAGATTTCCTATGATGGAATAAAAAAAGCACCGCGAAAGTTTCGCCGTGCTTTATCAAAGATAAGGAAGGGTTATTTTAAAAAAAACCGCGCGGAAATAACTATTTCATCATCGCGCTAATTAATTTTCCCAGCTGGCTTACCGCCTGTTCTTCTCTTTCTCCCCACGCCCACGAGGTATTAAAACGGAAGAATGGCGTCCAGGCATCGGAGGTGGAAAACATTTTTCCCGGCGCAATGCTGATGTGGTGGGTTAAGGCTTTCTCGCTCAGCAGACCGGCATCGAGCGGCGCGGGCAGCTCCAGCCATAAAAAATAGCCGCTGTCGTTGTGATGGATTTTTACCCCGGCAGGCATATGGCGCAGCAGCGACTGCCACGCCTGCTGTTTGCGCTCCGCCAGGGTGCGGCGCAGGCGGCGCAGATGGGCGTCGTAGCGCTTAGTGGCGAGATAGTCCACCAGCGCCAGCTGCATTGGGGAGCTGGTAGAGAGCGTGCTCATCAGCTGCAGTTGCTGAATGCGCCGGGCGTGTTTACCCGCCGCGACCCAGCCGATACGGAACCCGGCCACCAGGCATTTTGAGAACGACGAGCAGTGCAGCGTCATGTCCTGTTTGTCCCAGGCTTTGGCGGGAAGCGGCTTTTCACGGCCAAAATAGAGTTCGCTGTACACATCATCTTCAATCAGGGTGACGTTATGGCGGGCCAGCAGCGCGATCAAATGCGCCTTTTTCTCGGCGCTGAGCGTAAACCCGAGCGGGTTCTGGCTGTTGGTCATCAGCCAGCAGGCCTTGACCGGGTACTCCTTCAGCGCCTGTTCGAGCGCCGCCAGGTCAATGCCGTCGCGCACGTCGGTGGCAATCGACAGCGCCTTTAGCTTCAGGCGTTCGAGCGCCTGGAGCGCACCGTAAAAACAGGGGTTTTCCACGATAACCCAGTCGCCCGGCTCGGTGACCGCCTGAAGGCTCAGGTTGAGCGCTTCGAGCGCCCCGGCGGTGATCACGATCTCTTCCGGGGAGATGTTCATCCCCTGCTGGGCGTAGCGGCGGGCAATGGCGTGGCGTAAATCGACGTTTCCCGGCGGCAGGTTTTCAATCACGCTCATCGCGGTGGCGGTTTTGCTGACGTTCGCGAGCGAGCGGTTAAGCTGCTGGAGCGGAAAAAGTCGGGGATCGGGAAACGCGGAGGCAAACGGTACAACGGAAGGATCGCGGCTGGCCTGCAGCACGTCGAAGATATAGGTGTTGATGTCCACCTCTTCATCGAGCATCACCTGCGCGGGCGGCGAAGGCTGCTGCGCGATCGGGCGCGAGGCAACGTAGTAGCCCGACTGGGGTCTTGCAACAATCCTTCCCTGACTTTCCAGCATCTGATAGGCGTGGCCGACGGTCATAAAGCTCAGACCGCTGCTGGCAACCTGCTCGCGCAGTGAGGGCAGCTTATCGCCCGGCAGCCATGCGCCAAGCTCAATTTGCGAAACGATCTGCTGTGCCAGACGCTGGTATTTTTTCATCAGATTCTCCTTATGCCGCTAGTGTATATCAGCAGGAGAAAAAGAGAAGATTTAGCTAACTGTTATGGTAAATCGGTTTTTTATTTGCGGAACTCGGTCACAACGCTATGCGCATAGCGCGCGGCGGCCAGGTGATCGAGGGTAATCATGGAGGATTTGCAGAAAATGCATTTCGCGCCATGCGGGTTTTTATCCGACACGTCAAAAACTGAGGTGCGGTACTGCGAGCCGTGACAGCACGGGCAGCGGAAATGGATATAAGAAGTCATAAGAATCTCCTGAAACGTAAAAACGTAAATTGCTAATGGGCCTTTAGGCGATAGTGGTATGAATCAAAACTAATCGGAATGTAGAAAAAGACCCAAGAGAGGCTGCGGAGAGGCACAACGTGATGAGAACTGCTTTATAAAACTACGTCAGATATTTATTTGGAATCAAACCAAGAGAAGCATTAACGCATGCCGGTGACGACAAAGCAAGCGAATTAATGAATAAATTGCATAAGAAAAATCTTTTTATAATGCAGCTTGTTATGACTGCACAATCATTAACCAGCTATATCAGATAGCGAAAGCACCTGTATTTAGCCAACTGTTATACATAAATTTCATTTTTCTGCCACTCAAATCCTCCCTTTACCCTCCTATACTATATCAGTACACCGTTTGACATTGAGGCTGTGCATGTTTGGTTTAGATGCGTTTCATCTCGCAAGGATACAGTTCGCGTTCACCGTATCCTTCCACATTATTTTCCCGGCAATCACCATCGGCCTGGCGAGCTACCTCGCCGTGCTGGAAGGGCTTTGGCTGAAAACCAAAAACCCGGTGTGGCGTTCGCTGTACCATTTCTGGTCGAAGATTTTCGCCGTCAACTTCGGTATGGGCGTGGTCTCCGGCCTGGTGATGGCCTACCAGTTTGGCACCAACTGGAGCGGATTTTCCCAGTTCGCGGGCAGCATTACCGGCCCGCTTCTCACCTATGAAGTGCTGACCGCCTTCTTCCTGGAGGCCGGCTTCCTCGGCGTGATGCTGTTTGGCTGGAACAAGGTCGGGCCGGGGCTGCACTTCTTTGCGACCTGCATGGTGGCGCTGGGGACGATCATCTCTACGTTCTGGATCCTGGCGTCGAACAGCTGGATGCAAACCCCGCAGGGCTTCGAGATTGTCAACGGACAGGTGGTGCCGGTGGACTGGTTCGCGGTGGTGTTTAACCCCTCGTTCCCTTACCGCCTGCTGCACATGTCGATTGCCGCATTCCTGAGCAGCGCCCTGTTCGTCGGCGCCTCTGCCGCGTGGCACCTGCTGCGCGGCAATAACACGCCGGCGATCCGCACGATGTTCTCCATGGCGCTGTGGATGACCCTGATTGTGGCACCTATTCAGGCGATGGTGGGCGATATGCACGGGCTGAACACGCTTGAACACCAGCCTGCAAAAATCGCCGCCATCGAAGGCCACTGGGAAAATCCTCCCGGCGAACCGACCCCGCTGCTGCTGTTCGGCTGGCCGGATATGGAGCAGGAGCGCACCCGCTACGGGCTTGAGATCCCCGCGCTCGGCAGCCTGATCCTGACCCACAGTCTGGACAAGCAGGTTCCGGCGCTGAAAGAGTTTCCGAAAGAAGATCGCCCTAACTCCACTATCGTTTTCTGGTCGTTCCGCATTATGGCCGGGCTGGGCATGCTGATGATGCTGCTGGGCGTGGTGGCCCTCTGGCTGCGGGTTAAAAAGCGCGTGTACACCTCGCGTCCGTTCCTGTGGTTTGCTCTGCTGATGGGGCCATCCGGCCTGATTGCCATTCTGGCGGGCTGGGTGACAACCGAAGTGGGCCGTCAGCCGTGGGTGGTTTACGGACTGCAGCGCACCAAAGATGCGGTCTCGGCGCACGGCGATTTGCACATGAGCATCAGCCTGCTGGCGTTCTTCGTGGTCTACACCTCCGTCTTCGGCGTGGGGTATAGCTACATGGTGCGGCTGATTAAAAAAGGCCCGCAGCAGCATGAAACCTTTGCTACCGAGTCCGATGGTCGCCCTGCGCGCCCGCTTTCTGCCGTCACCACTGATTTTGAGGAGAAACCGTAATGGGTATCGATCTTTCCATTATCTGGTTCGTGATCATCGTCTTCGCCACCCTGATGTATATCGTGATGGACGGCTTTGATCTGGGGATCGGCATTCTGTTCCCGGCGGTGAAAAACGCCGACGATCGCGACGTGATGGTCAACACCGTGGCGCCCGTCTGGGACGGTAACGAAACCTGGCTGGTGCTCGGCGGCGCCGCGCTGTTCGGCGCATTTCCGCTGGCCTACGCGGTGATTATCGACGCCCTGACCATCCCGCTGACGTTAATGCTGATCGGACTTATCTTCCGCGGCGTCGCCTTTGAGTTCCGCTTTAAAGCGACCCCGGCGCACCGGCCTTTCTGGGATAAAGCCTTTATCGGCGGCTCGATTCTGGCGACCTTTACTCAGGGCATGACGGTAGGTGCGGTCATCAACGGCTTTTCCGTAACCGGACGCACCTACAGCGGCGGGCCGTTTGACTGGTTTAGCCCGTTCAACCTGTTCTGCGGCGCGGGTCTGGTGGTGGCGTATGCCCTGCTGGGTTCGAGCTGGCTGGTGATGAAAAGCGAGGGCGCGCTTCAGCAGAGAATGCGCCACCTTTCAAAGCGCCTGCTGGTCGCCCTGCTGGTGATTATCGCAGCGATCAGCGCCTGGACGCCGCTGGCGCACAGCGCGATTGCCGAACGCTGGTTTACGCTGCCCAACCTGTTCTTCCTGCTGCCCGTGCCGGTTCTGGTGGTTGTCCTGAGCCTGCTGCAATGGCGCAGCCTCAACAACGTCAACAGCCACAACTCGCCGTTTGTCCTGACGCTGGGGCTGATCTTCCTCGGCTTTAGCGGGCTTGGGATCAGCATCTGGCCGCACATCATTCCCCCGTCGATAACGCTGTGGCAGGCCGCCGCGCCACCGCAGAGCCAGGGCTTTATGCTGGTGGGCGCGCTGCTGATCATCCCTATCATTCTGGTTTATACGTTCTGGAGCTATTACGTGTTTCGCGGAAAAGTGCAGCACGGGGAGGGTTATCACTGATGCAACAACCTGTCTGGAAACGTCTGATGTGGCTGGCGGTGATCTGGGGCGGCAGCGTGCTCGCCCTGGCTGGCGTCAGTATGATCTTCCGCCTGCTGATGTCGGCGGCAGGCTTTAAATCCCACTAACCTCTTGTCCGGCCTGTCTTCACGCAGGCCGGGCGTCCCGCACTTTCAGATAAACCCCATTAACCCAGCGGAGAGTATCGTTACACTGTAAATGATTCACAGCATTGATAGTTTGAGAACACATATGAAAAAGCTCGTTGCGTTAGGTCTCTTCAGCCTGGTTCTGTCCGGCTGCGTTAATCCCGGTAAAGCGTCCGTTCAGGTGGAGCAGCTTCAGAACCATCGATTTGTTCTGGAAAACGTCGACGGTAAAACCGTAAAAACCGCGGGAACGCAGCCCGAAATTCGATTCAGCGCCCTCCAGGATCTCAGCCTTATTAAAAACATCACCGTATCCGGCGCGATGTGCAACAGCTTCAACGGCGAGGGGAAATTGTCCGAAGGCGAGCTGAAGGTGAAATCCCTGATGATGACGCGAAAACTCTGCACCGAGCCACAGCTTAACGACCTGGATCAGGCGATCGGCAATATGCTGCGCCAGGGAGCACAGGTTGATCTCACAGAAGATCAGCTAACGCTGGCGACGGCGGATAAAACGCTGAGCTTTAAACGCGCCGACTGATCAGTAGTTTCCGCAGGAACCCACGGCAAGCGACTGTTCGCTACAGCGTTTGCCGTTTGGCAGCGCACACATCCCAACGGCAGAGCCGTCAAGCTGACGGGCTACGGATAACGATCCGCCAATCATTGCGCAGTTCGCCTGCCCTGAACTGGACATTGCCGCTCTCATGCCCGGCGTAACGTGTGCAGCGGTGGCCTGCTGAACAGGTTCATTGCTGCATGCCGATAACATCAGTGCGGCAAATCCTACCCATAACGCTGAACGCATAATCATCTCCCCATTAGTGTTACGAAACCTATGCATAATAGGCATACCACGGCACTCCGTCGAGACTCCGGATGCGTATTTATGCACTCCGGAAACAAATCCTCACCATTTTTCTGCCAGAAAGTTGATCTACTCATTGATGACGAGAATATCGAGGACACAAAAGCGAAAATCGTAAAACCTGTCCTTTGCTAAAATAAGGGAATAATTATCTGGGCCCGTCGCGGTTTTACGGGTCCCCTTTTTTGCGCAATGTAAGGGTGTTGTCATATGCAAACTATTGACGGTAATGGTGCGGTCGCGTCGGTCGCGTTCCGAACCAGCGAAGTTATCGCCATCTACCCAATTACGCCAAGTTCAACGATGGCTGAACAGGCGGACGCCTGGGCGGGAAACGGAGTAAAAAACGTCTGGGGTGATGTCCCCCGGGTCGTGGAAATGCAGTCCGAAGCCGGCGCGATTGCCGCCGTCCACGGGGCGCTGCAGACCGGTGCCCTCTCCACCTCGTTCACCTCTTCCCAGGGATTGTTGTTAATGATCCCAACGCTGTACAAGCTGGCGGGCCAGCTGACCCCCTTTGTTCTGCACGTCGCCGCGCGTACCGTGGCCACCCACGCGCTCTCTATTTTTGGCGATCACTCAGACGTGATGGCCGTTCGCCAGACCGGCTGCGCCATGCTGTGCGCCAGCAGCGTTCAGGAAGCGCAGGACTTCGCGCTGATTTCGCACATCGCCACCCTGAAAAGCCGCGTGCCGTTTATTCATTTCTTTGATGGTTTCCGCACCTCCCACGAAATAAACAAAATCGTCCCACTGGCGGACAGCACCATCAAAGACCTGCTGCCGCAGGCGGATATCGACGCCCACCGCGCCCGCGCCCTGAACCCGGAACACCCGGTTATCCGCGGCACCTCCGCCAACCCGGATACCTACTTCCAGTCTCGTGAAGCGACAAACCCGTGGTACAACGCGGTGTATGACCACGTTGAGCAGGCGATGAACGATTTCGCCAGCGCCACCGGACGCGAATACAAGCCGTTCGAATATTACGGCCACCCGCAGGCCGAACGCGTTATCGTGCTGATGGGGTCGGCGATTGGCACCTGCGAAGAGGTGGTCGACGAACTGCTGACGCGCGGGGAAAAGGTCGGGGTGCTGAAAGTGCGCCTCTATCGCCCGTTCTCGGCTAAACACCTGCTCTCCGCCCTGCCGGAAAGCGCCCGCACCGTGGCGGTGCTGGATCGCACTAAAGAGCCGGGCGCCCACGCCGAGCCGCTCTATCTGGACGTGATGACCGCCCTGGCGGAAGCCTTCAACAGCGGCGAACGCGAAACCCTGCCGCGCGTCATCGGCGGGCGTTACGGTCTGTCTTCTAAAGAGTTCGGCCCGGACTGCGTGCTCGCCGTGTTCAACGAGCTGAGCGCCGCGAAACCGAAGCCGCGCTTCACGGTGGGCATTTACGACGATGTCACCAACCTGTCGCTGGCATTGCCGGAAAACACCCTGCCCTCCGGCGCGAAGCTTGAAGCGCTGTTCTACGGCCTGGGCAGCGACGGCAGCGTGTCGGCCACCAAAAACAACATCAAGATTATCGGTAACTCGACGCCGTGGTATGCGCAGGGTTACTTTGTGTATGACTCCAAAAAGGCCGGCGGCCTGACCGTTTCGCACCTGCGCGTCAGCGAGCAGCCCATCCGCTCGGCGTACCTGATTTCGCAGGCGGACTTCGTGGGCTGCCACCAGCTGCAGTTTATCGATAAATACCAGATGGCCGAGCGCCTGAAGCCCGGCGGCATTTTCCTGCTCAACACGCCGTACAGCGCCGACGAGGTCTGGGCGCGGCTGCCGCAGGAAGTGCAGGCGGTGCTGAACCAGAAAAAAGCGCGCTTCTTCGTGGTGAACGCCGCGAAAATCGCCCGCGAGTGCGGCCTGGCGGCGCGTATCAACACGGTAATGCAGATGGCCTTCTTCCACCTGACCAACATCCTGCCGGGCGACAGCGCCCTGATGGAGCTTCAGGGGGCGATTGCCAAAAGCTACAGCAGCAAAGGCCAGGAGCTGGTTGAGCGTAACTGGCAGGCGCTGGCGCTGGCGCGCGAGTCGCTGGCGGAAGTGCCGCTGCAGCAGGTAAACGCCACAAGCCCGAACCGCCCTCCGGTGGTCTCTGACGAAGCGCCTGACTTTGTTAAAACCGTCACCGCCGCGATGCTGGCGGGTCTGGGCGATGCCCTGCCCGTCTCTGCGCTGCCGCCGGACGGCACCTGGCCGATGGGCACCACGCGCTGGGAAAAACGCAACATCGCCGAAGAGATCCCTATCTGGAAAGAGGAGCTTTGCACCCAGTGTAACCACTGCGTGGCGGCCTGCCCGCACTCGGCCATTCGTGCCAAGGTGGTCTCTCCGGAAGCGATGGAGGCCGCACCTGCCAGCCTGCATTCGCTGGACGTGAAATCCCGCGATATGCGCGGTCAAAAATACGTTCTGCAGGTGGCGCCGGAAGACTGCACCGGCTGTAACCTGTGCGTCGAGGTCTGCCCGGCGAAAGATCGTCAAAATCCGGAAATCAAAGCCATCAATATGATGTCGCGCCTGGAGCACGTCGAAGAAGAGAAAGTGAATTACGACTTCTTCCTCGACCTGCCGGAAATCGACCGCAGCAAACTGGAACGTATCGACATCCGCACGTCGCAGCTGATCACCCCGCTGTTTGAGTACTCTGGCGCCTGCTCCGGCTGCGGCGAAACGCCGTATATCAAGCTGCTGACCCAGCTCTACGGCGACCGCATGCTGATTGCCAACGCCACGGGCTGTTCGTCGATTTACGGCGGTAACCTGCCGTCAACGCCGTACACCACGGACGCCAACGGGCGCGGGCCGGCGTGGGCAAACTCCCTGTTTGAAGATAACGCCGAGTTTGGCCTGGGCTTCCGCTTGACCGTTGACCAGCACCGCACCCGCGTGATGCGTTTGCTCGAGCAGTTTGCCGATAAGATCCCGGCCGAGCTGAACGAAGCTCTGCACAGCGAAGCCGCGCCGGAGGTGCGCCGCGAGCAGGTCGCCCAGCTGCGCAGCGCGCTTCAGGGCGTGGAAGGCGCAGACGAGCTGCTGACCGACGCCGACGCGCTGGTGGAAAAGTCCATCTGGCTTATTGGTGGCGACGGCTGGGCCTACGACATTGGCTTCGGCGGGCTGGATCACGTTCTGAGCCTGACCGAAAACGTCAACATTCTGGTGCTGGATACGCAGTGTTATTCCAACACCGGCGGACAGGCGTCGAAGGCAACCCCGCTGGGCGCGGTGACCAAGTTTGGCGAGCACGGCAAGCGCAAGGCGCGTAAAGATCTCGGCGTCAGCATGATGATGTACGGGCACGTTTACGTTGCGCAGATTTCCCTCGGCGCGCAGCTTAACCAGACCGTGAAAGCGATTCAGGAGGCGGAAGCGTACCCTGGCCCGTCGCTGATCATCGCCTACAGCCCGTGCGAGGAGCATGGCTATGACCTGGCGCTCAGCCACGATCAGATGCGCCAGCTTACCGCCACCGGCTTCTGGCCGCTGTACCGCTTCGATCCGCGTCGCGCTGATGAAGGCAAACTGCCGCTGGCGCTGGACTCACGTCCGCCGTCGGATGCCCTTGCCGAGACATTAATGCAGGAGCAGCGCTTCCGTCGCCTTAATGCTCAGCAGCCGGACGTGGCGGAGCAGCTGTGGAAAGACGCCGCGGCCGATCTGCAAAAGCGCTATGACTTCCTGGCGCAGATGGCGGGAAAAGCTGAAAAAACCGCCAGCGAGTAATCAACCTGCCCGGCCTGTCCGGGCATTTTTTTGCCATAAAAAAAGCCCGATGCTCTCGCACCGGGCTAATCCAATTTACCTGCGAATAACTGTTTAAATAATTAAAAAGCATTCACACAAATAATGGATGAAAATCTTAAAGGCATATAACGCCGTAGAGCCTACTCGCTTTAACGCCTTATTAATAATTTTTATTTTGTATGTTTCAAGCCAACTCATTCATATTAATTATCACCATTTCTTCCGCATTATCCTGTTTAGATTTTACTTAATTGGTAACAAATATATTTTGTTCATACTCACGTTTAGTGATCTAGTATGCGACATCTTTCCTCGCAGGAAAGTTCAATCAGTAATTAAATAAAAACATGCAAAGGAATATCACGATGCAAAGAAAAGTACTGGCCCTGATGATTCCAGCCCTTTTAATGGCTGGCGCAGCTCACGCAGCTGAAATTTATAACAAAGATGGCAACAAATTAGATCTGTACGGAAAAGTAGATGGTCTACACTACTTCTCTGACGATAAAGGTGCTGATGGCGATCAGACCTACATGCGTCTGGGCTTCAAAGGCGAAACCCAGATTAACGACATGATGACTGGCTACGCGCAGTGGGAATACAACATCCAGGCGAATAACACCGAAGGTTCTGACAACCAGTCCTGGACGCGTCTGGCGTTCGCCGGTATCAAAGTGGGCGACTACGGCTCATTCGACTACGGTCGTAACTACGGCGTGCTGTACGACGTGGAAGGCTGGACCGATATGCTGCCAGAGTTCGGCGGCGACTCCTACACCAAAGCGGATAACTTCATGACCGGCCGTGCAAACGGCGTAGCAACCTACCGTAACACCGACTTCTACGGCCTGGTGCAGGGTCTGAACTTTGCCCTGCAGTATCAGGGTAAAAACGAAGGCAGCAACTGCGACGAAAATGGCTGCTCGCAGGAAGGCACCAACAACCGTTCAGATAACAACATCCGCAACCAGAACGGTGACGGCTTCGGTATTTCTTCTACCTATGACTTCGGCATGGGCTTCAGCGCGGGTGCGGCTTACACCTCTTCTGACCGTACCAATGACCAGGTCACCGCAGGCTACGGCGCAGCGTCCCAGTATGCGGGCGGCGATAAAGCCGACGCGTGGACTGCTGGCCTGAAATATGACGCCAATAATATTTACCTGGCAACCATGTATTCAGAAACCCGTAATATGACCCCGTACGGCTCATCTGACAGCCAAAACGGCGGCGGTATCGCAAACAAAACCCAGAACTTCGAAGTTACCGCGCAATACCAGTTTGATTTCGGTCTGCGTCCGGCTATTTCTTACCTGCAGTCCAAAGGTAAAGACCTGGGCAACGGCGAAGGCGATAAAGATCTGGTTAAATATGCTGACGTAGGCGCGACCTACTATTTCAACAAAAATATGTCTACCTACGTTGATTATAAAATCAACCTGCTGGACGAAGACGACCAGTTCTACAAAAACAACGGTATCGGCACTGACGACATCGTAGCATTAGGCCTGGTGTACCAGTTCTAATTACTCGGGCCCGCGTGCAGACGCGGGCTTTTATTTTATTTCCGTAAACGCTTTAACGGGAATAGGCCCGTTCAATTTAAGTCAGTCATCACTTTCCCTTATCCTCACCCGCCGCCAATTATTTGCTTAACTGATGCAATATTGATATTGCGCCGCGTACCTATAATGATGGATGATGAATATCCCCGTTACGCCGTAGGGAGTCTCTGCTATGACCCATCATCCGGTGACATCGTCACGTATCTCGTCCATCGCCTACGATGAGCGCAGCGCTACCCTTGAGATCCGCTTCCATAACCGCACCGCTTTTCAGTATCAGCGTGTTCCCGCTCGCATTTTTCGCGATTTCCTGAGCGTGGTATCGAAAGGACGCTTCTATGACGGGGTCGTTAAAGGTAAGTTTAAAGAGGTAAAAGTATACTGATTCGGACATGTGCAGTATGAAAAAGGACCTTCGTTTTGTTTAGTCGTATTTCCGTCACCGTGCTTGCCCTTCTCGCTCTTCTGTGGATGGCGCTGATTTTCGATTTTGGCGGTATCGTCAGCCATCTTGGCGATCTGTTAAACCATCTGGACGGCAATTAAAATCTTTCTGTCGCGCAATGTGGATCTGCGCTAAAACCTGCTTTCATAGTCAGCGCTGTTTCGATAATGGCCGTGGTTAATTTCCACCAGCGCGGCCAGCGGAGATCGCATCATCGGAGGCTTCTGCGTAATCGACATAAAGCCCCTCTAGCCCAATCTCCAGCATGTTCTCGGACACCAGCTGCGACTGCTGGTTAATACTGGTTCCTGCAGCATCAGCATTGTCCAGCAGGTATTTCAGTTTCTCCGGACCGCTGAAGGTGAAATCCTTTCGATACGCCATGCCAAGCATGCCGATCTTCGTATTACCTGCAATGGAATAGAACACCGCGCGGCTCAGATAGTCTTCGTTGCGTTTGCGGTTACGCGTGGATTTATCGGTTGGGTCGAGATACGGCAGATATTTATTACCCGCCGCCTTTACGGCCTCAGCTCCTTTGCAGAAGTCCCTGCATTTCCGCCAGGCAGCAGAAGCCACCCGGTGTTCTGGTCGAACCCAGGTGATGTCGTCGTTTGCCATATCAGAAAGTGGTGTCCATGGTGATTGAGTATGCTGGTTTCACGATCGAGTAATCCTTCACGATGAAGTACCCACCAGCATCATTAGGGTGATCGTTATCCGCTGATTTATCCGGTTCGCCATTTGCCGCCCAGATCTGCTGCTCCAGGCTCTCGGTGTAAACGGGGCAGTTTTGCACGTTCACCAGATAGCGGCGTTCGCCGATGGCGTTGCAGAACATGGCGTTCATCGAGTTGATGCGGTCTTTTACCGGAGGGTTGGCATCATCAACAATGACGCTAAATCCGGCATCGTTGAGCTGGGCGATATCTGTCTTGCTGGCGTTCTGTGATTTGCGGGAATCACCTGACGCATCTGGATAGATGTAAATCTCCCGGCTCTTCACGTAGCGACCATCCTCATAGCGCCAGAACTCTTCCTGAATGCGCTTTATCATCGCCGGCGTATCGTAGACCTTCACCAGTTCACGAACAGCGCGCGGCAGGCCGTTTCGCTTTACGTGAACAATTGCTGCCATTTTCCCGACGTTGAAGTCCATGCCGATAAATAGCGGATCCCCATCCTGAATCTCGTCAGAACAGTTATTCAGCTTACGGTTGAACGTGTGGTAAATGGTCCCGCTGTTGAGGTTGGTGAACTTCCCGCGCAGGTATGCCTGAATCAGTTCGTCAGGGTAAGAGCTCAGCAGCGATGGGATGTAATCCGCGGGCAGGTTCTTAGCGTTATCGAACGTGCTGGCCTGTATCAGACCATACATAGCCGAGAGCTCTGGTTTTTCACTCACCGCCTTCACGAACTGCTGGTAGACGAACTTGAACCCTTCCGGCATGGTCGTGACATCGATGCCGTTACGCAGTCCATCTACCTTGTAACGCATGCGGGCGATGATTTTTCGCCATGCCTGTTGCGCTTTGGCAGCCGCCATAACGTCCAGCTCATCCACCATCGCGTTACCGATTTTGGAGCCGACTATCGAGCCGGGCTTTTCCACGGAGCGGCAGATTGTCGTCCCGCGGTACCGTCGCCCCTCGTAGAAGTGAACCTCTTTATTGCCTTCGTTGATTTTGACGCTCAGACCCCAGTCAAAGGCCACCTCTTCAATCGTAGGATAAAATATGTCACGAATCTGCGGGTAAGTCGGCGCGAAGTAACCCTGGTTAATCTTCGGATGCTCCCACATCCCTTTGCAGATGCCGCCACAGCCCACCCACGTCTTACCGGAACCGAACCCGGCAACGTAGGCTTTGAACTTGTGCTGCATCGCGAGGAAGCGCGCCTGAGGAATGTTAAGTGTCGGGCTGATCCCCATCTTCCGCCCTCGCGTCCACTACGTTGATATTGATCTGCACTGGGGTTGGTTCGTCGTCCTCACCATCACCGGCTAGCTCTTTACGGAGTTTCTCGACCTCCAGTTGCCGGCGTTCGATTTCTATCTGCTGCAGGCGCTGCGCAAACTCGCTGTCAGCCAGGCCAAGGCGCTTCATAACAACCTCGAACATCCGCTCGCGGCTGATTGCTGTGATTTCGACGCCATTTTTGCCGACCTTCACACCGGAGTAAGCGAGCCGAGAAGCTGCCGGGAGTTTGCGCGTATCGGGGAAATAAGGCTGGCCAATGCCGTCGCCATTGCAGCGCGGACATTCAGGGTTAGGCTCTCTGTTGTGGTCATCGCCGTAACCGCCGGAATCTTCAGGTTCACGTCTGTCACGCTCAACAGCCTCGAGTCTTTTCTCTTCGAACTCCACGGCATCCCGCCACTGGTAGTGGTGACCGAAGCCCCAGCAGTAACGGCACGCGCCGCGGCGATATTGTGAGAGCTGGTTTGCATCGAAGGTTGCGAGTTGCCACATCTGCGCCAGGACTTCATCGGCACTGCCAAGCGTGCGCGCAATGGAGGCTTTCTGCTGCTGCGCAATGGCCTGAGCAACGTTAGGATTCGTTATGAGCTGGCGACCGTAGTTTGGGTCACTATAACCAGCACGTGCAGCGGCAGCGGTCGCGTTGTTGTCTTTCAGGTATTCCGCGACAAATAAGCGCTGCTGTGCGGTAAGTCCATCATCATCCACCAGTTCATTTGCGCTTTTTTCTTTCTGCGCAGTGCGCATTTTTTTCTGCGCAGGTTTTTGCGCAGTTTGCGCAGAAGGTTTTTTGATATATCGACGGGCGGTAGCATAGTTCAGTCCCTGCGCTTCACACCATTCCTTTGGTGATACGCCGGTTGCGGCATGTTCGGACAGAAACCGTTGCTGAAGGTCGCCCCAGTCCGGTTTTGCCATTTCTTACTCCAATAAAAAAACCGCCCTGAGGCGGTTAAACTTTGTTGAATGCTACGTACTGTATCCAGAGGTTTTCTCGAAGCCTCTGTTTTTCAGCCATTAAGGACTCTAATATGTCACCTGAGGATTGTCCACCATCGCAACTGTAGACTTCACCATACGAATACGCCGGTAAGTGCTCCCATGTGGTTGCATCGTAAGCATTCCATGAAAAAACCACTTCTCTTTCTCTTCCATAACCCCTCCATATGCCGAGGAGTTATTGTGCATTATCACAGGCACTCAGTGAATACCTGCAGTAATGCCGATCCCCTTGGTGGAGGCAACCATTATCAAGCCTACTTACAGGCGGCTTTTACCGCAGTCGTTGCTACTGAAGTGATCATACCCATGCCTAAATCTCAGTTCGAGTAAAAAATCTTTAAAGAAACACTCTAGAGTTGCCGTCTTTATTGTTTAGACACATAAAAAAGGAGAAAGTATGAGTATAGATTCGATGATGGCAGCCCAAGACTACCGTGGATATTTGGGTGTTGCAACCGAAACTGTTGCAGAAGTGACCGGTTACGTGAAGGGGTCTGAATATAAAATCACTGTGACTATTGACCATAACAAAGTAGAATTTGCATTTAATGAGCCGATTGGTCAGTTTCAGTACTTCAACACAGACTGGCAAATCATGGAATGGGACGAAGTAGAAAAGATTTTGACCGTGAGCAACAATAGTCCTAAATACTCCTTCAAAGTATTTTTCCCTCAGCAATAAATAATCTTTTTACGTACGAGCCTTTCAAGGGCTCGTTATTTACACAGTTTCTGCTCCATACCAAATTATGAGCCGAGATGTTTTTCTTCGTCTGCTGGTCCATAACGTTGATACCATGATCAGTCAGGTAGATTGGCTTTACCCGGTCACAGGTGGTATCAACATCCGCCGGCCCGCTTCTGTGTTCCACCCAGTCCGCGAACAACCTCGTCGCAGGCATATGTTTAAAAGTATGCTTTATCTTTCGTTTGTTTAGGTGTCCCTATGCGACTTCAATGCTGGAGATTCCCGAGCGGGTCAAGATTCTTCGCATTATCAGGCCGCTTTATCTTCTTGAGCAGTGCGATGGTGTTTCCTTCAATCGACATCTAAACGATATTCAATCCGGATAGCGTTGTCCTCCAGACTTTAGGCCACAATGACACTGGCTTGACTTCAACGGTCGAGGCTACGATGTCCAGCACGTCCATCTGGTCAATTTCAACGAGGCGATTCAGTGAGTATGTCGCATTTATGCCAACCAGATCATTGCGTTGCGCTTTAAGTTCGGCAATTCTGGAGTTGATGTCAGGTTTTGACAGGTTTTCGGACGCAGTACGGTTAGCTGTCTTTGCGCTGTACCCCGCCCGAATAGCCGCTTGCGTGGCATCTAAATCCATGAGGTACTCGCGACAGAACATTTCTTGTTTGTCGGTGAGTGCCATAACTACTCCCTAAGGAACTTTTAGATGAAAAATTGGGCGGATGACTTAATTTGCGCACACGTTGATTGTGATGCCGAACAGGATATTATTGAAACCTTGAGAGATCTGGGTAATCAGGGGCTGCTTGCAGGTTGGCGTCTTGAACCTTTGAATATTCCAGGGGGATTTCCGTGGTGCTTGTCAAAAGGAGGTATCCAAGTGGCTCTGGTTCAAACAAGAAAAAACATTGCTATGACCTCAAACGTCTTCCCCTCAGATCCCAATGAAGATGCTGCGAGTAGCAATATATATATCAAGCAGGTTCATGAGATCTTTAATAATACAAATGGTGTTGTTAGTAGCAATCTCGGTTGACGCTGAGGAACTTCATCCTCTCATTACATAACAAGTTGGGATTACCCCTTGTGTTCCAGCATGCCATTACGATGGGTCTGCCCATGGTGATGGCAATAAACAACCGCTCGGAGGCGGCTGTCTTCTATCTCAGATACCTAGCAACGGCCTGAGTCCATTCAACTGCTCTGCCTTGATCACCATGCCTAAATTCATCATTAACGTTGTGCTAACCACTGGTGTAGCTACAGTAGGAACATCTACTATGTTAATGCTTCCATTTACATCAAGAGTAGGGCCGGCATATAACACCCCCAAAAAGAGAAATCTATTTCCAATCGCCCAGCCATCTGAGGTGGCAAAGCCTCCTTCATTCATAATGTATACAGGCGAACCGCTGGATCCCCCAAAACAGGCCATATCAATCATGAACTCAGGCCTGCCCTGCCAATCCTCAAGCAATGATGAGGCAGTGATGCCCTTTCTGGTAATAGGCCTATTATTGACCGTATCCCATAAGCCATTTGGATAGCCAGTCATAAAAACTTCTTCAACTGGAGTAACGTGATGCTGGTTAAGAAAACTACGATCGGTAAAGATAAATTTATCGACCTCAATCCCTTGTGAACTTAACTCGTTCAGAAAATGACCAATAGGTAGGGCGCAAAGATCAATATTTGGGTCTGGGTGCTGTATGAAATCACTAGGATTATTCACCGTTGCGTCATAAAATTTTAATTGTGGGTTCGCAGCGGATGAAACGTTGAATCTAATACGAATTGTGGTGGAATTAGCAATCACATGTTTATTTGTTACGAGTAATGGAAGGCCTGTGTCTCCTGTAGTTGAAAAACCAAACCAAAATCCCGTACCAACCGACACGCCACCTCCAACAACATCACACTCAATTCTAACTGTAGATTTTGAGATTAACTGACTCACTGACATAGACTTAGTCCTCTTAATTTAGGCCAGTCCATGATAAAAGACAGTCTGGGCATTCAGTAGTATTTTGTGTTATTTCATACACAGATCTTTAATGTAATCCTGCAGATATCCGACCTGCTTCGTCACTGTGACTATTCGCTCTCTGAGGGTGAAATAATCGCGTTCAGCGGAGTCAGTAAGTTTGGGGCTGGTAGCATCGCCCATGCCGCCGGTGCTGGTCGTTCCGTTCGCGGGACATTTTGCGTTGAGCTGCAGCCGCTTACGGCCAGCAATGACATCGCTATGCAGACGCTCAATGATTTCTTTCGCATCAGCCAGTTCTCCAGTGTATTTGGCATCCAGTGCAGCGACATCGCGCTGGCGCACCTGCATGTCTTTGATGATGGCGTTCGCCAGGCTGAGTTGTTCGGTAGCATTATCGCGCTGGTCTTTGTAGGTGATGGCGTTGTCGCGGTAGTGGTTAATTCCCCAAGCCATGGAAACCAGCAGGCAAATAACGACAGCGCAGATGATTGCGGTTAATCGGCTCATTTCTGTTCCCACTAGCAAACTTCACGCTCAATCTCGCGCCGGGTGATAAGCCCCTTCCACTGTTTGCCACCTGCATAGTCCAGCGCTGCAGTTCTTTGCAGGCCCCCGGCACGTCTCCGTCGTTCAGCTTCTTCAGAAGCGTCGAGCTGGCGAAAGCACCAGAACCAACGTTATAGGTGAAGGAGTAAAGTGCGGCACGCGTAGGTTCAGGGATGCGAACCTTTATAAGCGGATCGATTGTCGTCGCCACCTTGCGCAGATCAGACTGGAGCAGAGCATCACACTCTTTGTCTATATAGCGGTGACCGCGCCGAACGTCAGTGCCAGTATGCCCATCGCAAACAGTCCAGACGCCGACCACATCCTGATAAGCGTCATACCGTCGCCCTTCCAGCCCGTCAGCATTGCCCAGCATCAATGCTGCAATCGTGATTGCTCCGGATCCGCCAACAATGGCACCCACCAGCTTATTCCTGAGTGTCGGGTTCATTTCGGCTCCTGCTGCGGCGGTTGTCTTCACGGATCTTGAAATAGAGATTCGTCAGATAAGTAAGAACGGCGATGATGCCCACCAGCACGCCGATAGCGTTCCACTGCTCGGGGCTGAAGGTATTCAACATGCCGTTAAGGATACTCCCGGCTGAAGCGCCATAGGCTGCACCAGTGGTTATTTTTTTCATGCGATACATGCTCTCACCTCGCGTTATTGGCGGGTGCTATGTGTTTGGAAAGGGTCGGCTCAGGACGATTTCTAAAGTAGGCATGTCGATGATGATTCCCAGGCCCTGAAATAGAAAAAGGCCGCCCAATCGCGGCCTAAAGTTAAGAGCGGAACACTTACTGCCGAGTGAATGTAACGTTATCGAATGAGAACACTTCTCGGACACCGGCAGTATTCGTATAAGCGCGAGCACCACTCATAAGGATTTTGGAAGGATTATTAGAGGAACAACCAACCCATGAGTCAAAAATAACATAACCCCAGTTCGAAGGACGATAGCGACATGTCACTCGCACGGCCAGAGATACTTGTCCCTGTAGGTAATCCTAGCCCCCGTTAAAACCCACTGTTGCATCATAGGTAATATCACCCACAGGTGTATCAAGCGCTGTTAAAGTACCTTCGAATGTACCGTTATTTACATTCACTGAAGTAACAGTGAGTTTGTGTTTACCATCTCCACTAACAAAAACACCCGTTGATAAAGCCATATATAACCTCTGTATGTTGAGAACAAACGACATAAAATCGATTTTGGAAAACAAAAAAGGCCGCCAGTTGGCAGTCTTAGATAAGAATGATGGTATTAAATTGGGGGAGAAAGTGTGCCAGCAAGAACCTCAGCCTCACCATTGTCACAAATGTCATCGCCTCGCGTCAGTTGCCAGATGCCAGTTATGGTTTGGCCGGTTTCAAGGTCTTCGGTCTCGCCGTTGATGTGGTACTTAGGCCAAATTAACTACGCAAACCCAATGGTAAAATCAGACGTTTGCCCATATATAAACTCATTGAAAATGATGCGGATCACAAAATGCGTACGCGCTGTAAGTCATATTAAACAATGAATTAGGAATGGGAGATATCTATGCAGATTTCAGGATTGAAAGAACTACACAAAGACATGAGACGAAATGGTAAAACTCGGACTCAGTTTCAGTACAGGCATAATCAGGTAGCCTTCGATGTGCTGTTTTTCACAGATGGCACCCCATACAAACTACTTTTCGGCGCAATAGGGGAAAAGTGTTGTTTCGTGGTAAACGTCAAACCGGGCTATTCTATCGATCCCTTCTTGCAGCCTAAATCGGCATATAGCGACTTATGTCGTGTCTTAGGTATCGAGTACGACCCTGAAAATCCTTTCAGTACTGCAAAATTCTTTCGACACTTTGCAGAAGCAGTTCCACATACAATAACCACGACTAAAGAACCGAAGACGCTACTAAGCACTCAAGCAAACCTTAATGATGACGGAGATAAAATCTTCTTCAGCCATTGGCGAAACAACGGTAACAGCAGCCATGTAACTGGCCTTAATCTCGATAAAACGCAGAAAGCATTTGGAATCGAGATTGCAAATTTCTGCCTGGAGCGGAATATCAGCAGCTGCTGGACTGTAACGGAGAAGAGAAAACCTGAGTGATACTGAACAATGTAAGCTGTGTGACGAAGTAACGACTTTTAACAGGTTACGATAGTTTTTGCGTACGCGTTAGCTTTATTGTAATGTTTTGAAATAGGTATGACTCTATGCCAGAGCATTGTTACACAGCAAATTATATATAAATTTATATTTTCAAGGTAAGATTTTTATGAGCGGATTCGCTTGTTAGGAATATGGAAACGTCATAGATGACTTCGAATAAGATTGTGGGGCAAATCCCAATGTCGCAACAATCGGCAACCAAAACTTCATGGTTGTGAATGCAATCACAGCACATTTTGAAAAAGAGAAATTTTTTGAGTTTACAATGGGGCAGTTATGGAATCTTACCACTCCTGTCGCTACGGAATTCATTACTAGAATTGAAAAGAAATTTCGTCGCATGAATAAATTCCATAATTACTTAGTCAAAGACACTCTTCCTAATTCAATTCCTACTCTATTATCAAAATTTAGCACAGGCACCATTATTTTCGAAACACTTTGTCAATCTGTGATAAATAAATTGAAATTAAATTCCAATAACGAGGATATTGTATCAAAGTTGGTTGATGGGACATTGGTATTTGTACATTATAAATCTATCAATGACGCCGATGATTTAGGCAAACTCAGTTACGCCGGCTACACGCTCTCTCCTCTAGGGTAAAAAACTTAAGTTGCAGTTGAAATAATCTCATTGGAAAAAATTATCATGATGTCCAAATATGAGAAAATTAAAGGAGATAATGAAATTAAGAAAATTACACGAAGTTCTTTATGTCATTGATAAAAAATTAATACTCAATTAGATAAAGAGAACTTACAGGAACCCTACCAAACCGCGAAAATTCTGAATTTACATTTAAAACATCACTTGCTTTAAACTGTTAACATTGAGTAATTGACAAGCCAAAGCAGCAGTGTATGCTTTTTAAGCACTGTGTGGATGATCAGCATGCTGAGTCAGCATATTGTTTCAGTTGGGAATTAACTTTCTCGCTCAATGGATTGGGCTTCCTATCATATCTTTAGCTTTTCAAAAGCTAAATGCACATTTCGCGCTTAAAAGGAGATAATTATGGCTATCAATTATGGTGATGGAACAAAGTGGAGCTCTGAACGTGGCGAGCAATTACCTCGCCCAGAAGGTAATAATGGTAAACACGACAGTAATAATAACGCACCCTCAACCCCACAGTCAAAACAAGTATCTGCAGTTCAGTCAGATCCAGTAGTACGTGAAAAACTGGCAAATTTATTGATTGCTGTTCGTGCACTTAATCCCACAGCGAAAGTTCATCTCGTAGGTTTATCAGCCTCAGGAACATTGAGTATTTCTATTGATAATTTAGATGTTGATCAGGCTAGTTCTCTAGGACTGAGTGGTATGCTGCTCGGATATAAATTTAGTCAGGGCAAGTTAGTTTTAGGGGAAATTGAAACAGGTCATAAACTCTCTGGGACTAACCCTTCAAAAAACTCAGGAACAGCGGGAGGGCTTGATGGCATTATATCCAATGCGAATAATGCTACTAAGCCTCAGGCAATGCCAACAATAGAAGAAAGGGCTTCAAAGCTATACCGCTCCGATAATGTATCTCGTAAGGCTTTAATCAATATGTATAAAGAGTCTAAGGCCAAAGGTGCAATACCCAGCAAAGTCAAAGGAGATCTTAGAAAAAAAGTTCAGATGATGCTTGATGAAGATAAAAAGATTGCAGATGAAGAGGCATACAAGAAGCTGACAGAGAAAGACTTACTTATCAAGACCGCCGAACTATTGCAGGATAGCGGGGAAAAAGTCACTGGCGTTGCAAGCGCAAGATACAAATCACTGGCAAAAGAAATTGCAGATAACATCAAGAATTTTCAGGGGAAAAATATTCGTAGCTATAATGATGCTATGAAGACTTTAAACCGTCTCACCTCAAGCCCCAACATGAAAATCAGTGCAAAAGATAAAGCAGCACTTGTTAATGCATGGAGAAGTGTTGACAAGTCGAATATGGCCGCAAGACTTGCAAGTTTAAGCAAAGCATTTACTGCTGCGGGTTGGGCAATAAAAATAGGAAAGGTATATGAAAAAAGCGTAGTCGGGTATGATACAAACAACTGGGGTCCACTTATATTAGAAGTCGAGTCCTGGGTGCTCAGTGGTATTACCTCTGCTGTCGCTTTGGCTGCTCTTAGCGCTATTGTCTCAACATTTTTAGTAGTTGGTTCTCTTCCTGCAACAGCAATAATGATTGCAGGAGTATTGGGAATTGTTTACGTTTCGTCTTTGATTGATGATAAAGTCGCAGAAAAAGTAAATTCACAATTAATCAAAGCTGCCTGGTAAAAAAACAGAGGGGCTTCTAGCCCCTCTTCTTCAACTCTTTAACCACGCCGACACTAAACCACAGAAGCATAACAGTAAGGACGTAGATTACTGCGTATAAAAGCATATAGAAAAACGTCAACAGAAAATCAT
This sequence comes from Enterobacter soli, assembly GCF_964208575.1. Taxonomy (GTDB): domain Bacteria; phylum Pseudomonadota; class Gammaproteobacteria; order Enterobacterales; family Enterobacteriaceae; genus Enterobacter; species Enterobacter soli_A. Next base: position 123,458 of record NZ_CAXOFU010000005.1, read on the forward strand.
TTTCAGAAAACAATCTAACCCACTTGCGTGTATTAGCTATGTCATGGTCTGAAAATATAGTCAAATAGGCTATCACCGCATAAAAAACATAGTACATAAGTAATGAAAAAATTAACGAACTTACTGCCACACCTTTCTTAATTAACATCAACCTATGAAAATAAAAAAAGAATATTATCGCTATTAAAGGAGCAGTTTTAACATATGTACCCATACTGGTACTCAGTGGGATATTTTGTGAGGATATGACATTTGGTAAATTGGGAATGGCGTCATTTAGCTCATTAAATAAAAGCGAGCAATAAGAAGAAAAGCTAATAATGAAGAGTATTAATAAAGGCACGACTGCAAATACAAGTACCTTTATCATTTCCTTACCGACTTTATTATGTAAATCCTTAATAGTACTTTCCATTTTTCTCACCATGAAAAGGTCATCTGTGGCTATCTCACATGACTCTAATAAATATTTTGCAATACTTCAATATTTATCATGTGGCAAAGAGGAGCATTATCTTTTAGGAAGAAAAAATGCTCCAACGGATTGTCTGCTATTTCTTTGAGGCGGCCAGTGCTTATATCTCCACCGTCAGCGCGGTAAGGACGTTTGTCGATGTTGCTCAGTAAATCGCTCATGCTCGCGCGCTCCCGATAATTTTATGGATCTGATAGCCCTGCCAGTTCTGGCGACACATGTCAGCGATACTGGGCTTCTGACGCACTACAGGCATCGGCTTAATGCGTGCTTCTCCGCCTGGCTGCATCACGTAGACCGGGTGGCGGCGCTGACCGATATTCTTCACGGCGCCAGCAGACACGAGATGCTCCACCAGACGACAGGCCTTTTTGCTGTAGCAGCCCAGCAGCCGGCGAACCTGGCGCGGGGCGATCTCGCCATCGTGCTGGATGGCGCGAATAATTGTCCAAAGATCGCCGTGAAGAGCGGGAGGCAAACCCAGCATAGGCGCAGCACGTAAGCCTTGCTGACATTTTTAATGACCATGTCACTACGACTGAAACGGCTTAGGAATAAGCTCAAAACATCGAAACACTTGCCGACTCTTTCCTTGACCGTATTGAAGCGGCTCAAGGTGCAGATAGTGCCAAAATGCTACGCGCCTACATCGAAACCGCGAAAGGTACGGTGAGCGTTCGGCGCAACCTGAACGCCCTGAGTATGTTCGGTCCGCCCAAAACAGAAGTGGGGTTCCGAACGTTAACCTTGCTAGAGCCAGCGCTCGATGCCCTGATAGCTCAGCGTGAACTGACTGCACTATTTCCCAAGACGGAGATCACCTATTATCACCGTGAATATGGGCTGACTGAAAAGCAGAGCGTGCATTTCGTTTTCATGCCCAGGATGAAGAACGGAGCCCAGAAGCCCTACTACTCTCTGAGCAGTATTGCCGCTCGCTGGAACTCTGCTGTAAAACGTGCTGGCATTCGTCGCCGCAATCCGTACCATACACGGCACACTTTCGCGTGCTGGTTATTATCGGCAGGCGCCAACCCGTCTTTTATTGCCAATCAGATGGGGCACGAAACTGCGCAGATGGTGTATGAAATCTATGCTAATGGATAGAAGAAATGAACAGCGAACAGGTGGCAATGCTGAATGCGAAGCTGGCGCTTAAAAAGCGTTTTGCCCCACTGGTGCCCCATTTGATATTTGAGTAAAGAATAAATGCAACATAATCAAGAAGTTACCAAGAAAGAACAATATAATCTCAACAAACTGCAAAAACGCCTGCGCCGTAACGTGGGTGAAGCCATTGCGGACTTCAATATGATTGAAGAAGGCGATCGCATCATGGTTTGCCTCTCCGGCGGCAAGGACAGCTACACCATGCTGGAGATCCTGCGCAATCTTCAGCAGAGCGCCCCGGTCAACTTTTCGCTGGTAGCGGTCAACCTCGACCAGAAACAGCCGGGCTTCCCTGAGCATATTCTTCCTGAATACCTGGAGAAGCTGGGCGTCGAATATAAGATCGTCGAAGAAAATACCTACGGCATCGTTAAAGAGAAAATTCCGGAAGGGAAAACCACCTGCTCTCTGTGCTCGCGCCTGCGCCGCGGGATTTTGTACCGCACCGCGACCGAGCTGGGCGCAACGAAAATTGCCCTCGGCCACCACCGTGACGACATCCTGCAAACGCTGTTCCTGAACATGTTCTACGGCGGCAAAATGAAGGGGATGCCGCCGAAGCTGATGAGCGATGACGGTAAACACATCGTTATCCGCCCTCTCGCCTACTGCCGCGAGAAGGACATCGAGCGCTTCTCCCAGGCGAAGGAATTCCCAATCATTCCATGCAACCTGTGCGGCTCGCAGCCTAACCTGCAGCGTCAGGTGATTGGCGACATGCTGCGCGACTGGGACAAACGCTATCCGGGCCGTATCGAAACCATGTTCAGCGCCATGCAGAACGTGGTGCCGTCCCATCTGGCGGACGTTGAGCTGTTTGACTTTAAAGGGATTCACCACGGTTCAGAAGTGGTCAACGGCGGCGATTTAGCCTTCGATCGTGAAGAGATCCCGATGCAGCCCGCGGGCTGGCAGCCGGAAGAAGATGACGCGCAGTTTGACGAGCTGCGCCTGAACGTTGTCGAAGTGAAATAAATACAGTTGCGTCCCGGCTCTCGTCGGGACGCCCTTCCCGCCGCTTACTTCAGCAGTCGTACCCGACAGGTTTTGCCCTTAATTTTGCCGTTCTGCAGCTGCTTCCAGGCCTTGTGCGCAACCGACTGGCGAACCGCCACGTAAACGTGCGCCGGATGCACCGCAATCTTGCCGATATCCGCCCCGTCCAGACCAATATCCCCGGTCAGCGCGCCCAGCACATCGCCGGGACGCATCTTGGCTTTTTTACCGCCATCAATGCATAGCGTCGCCATTTCAGCTTCCAGCGGCACGATGCCGACATTGCCCGGCGCGTTTACCCAGTTCAGCTTTAGCTGCAGCATTTCAGACAGAATGTTGGCGCGCTGCGCCTCTTCCGGCGCGCAGAAGCTGATCGCCAGACCGCTGTTCCCGGCGCGCGCGGTACGCCCGATACGGTGAACGTGAACTTCCGGATCCCACGCCAGCTCGAAGTTAACCACCAGCTCAAGGGATTTAATGTCCAGGCCGCGCGCCGCAACGTCGGTTGCCACCAGCACGCGCGCGCTGCCGTTTGCAAACCGCACCAGGGTTTGATCGCGGTCGCGCTGCTCCAGGTCACCGTGCAGCGACAGCGCGCTTTGCCCCGCCGCATTCAGGGCATCACAAACGGCCTGACAATCCTTTTTGGTATTACAGAACACTACGCAGGACGCGGGCTGGTGCTGGCTGAGCAGCTTTTGCAGCAGAGAAATCTTGCCGTGCTGTGAGGTTTCGAAGAACTGCTGTTCGATGGCGGGCAGCGCATCGACGGTATCAATTTCGATAGTTAAAGGGTTTTTCTGCACGCGACCGCTGATGGCGGCAATGGCTTCCGGCCAGGTGGCGGAGAACAGCAGCGTCTGGCGATCGGCAGGGGCAAAACGAATGACCTCGTCGATGGCATCGCTAAAGCCCATATCGAGCATACGATCCGCTTCATCCATTACCAGGGTTTGCAGCGCATCAAGGGACACGGTGCCCTTTTGCAGGTGGTCCAGCAAACGGCCCGGGGTTGCCACAATGATGTGCGGCGCATGTTGCAGAGAATCACGCTGCGCGCCGAACGGCTGGCCGCCGCACAGGGTCAGAATTTTGGTATTTGGCAGAAAACGCGCCAGACGGCGCAGTTCACCCGCAACCTGATCGGCCAGCTCGCGCGTCGGGCAGAGCACCAGAGACTGGGTCTGGAACAGGCCAGCATCGATATGTTGCAGCAGTCCCAGACCGAACGCGGCCGTTTTACCACTGCCCGTTTTTGCCTGCACGCGGACGTCGCGTCCTTCAAGAATGGCAGGCAGCGCGGCGGCTTGCACCGGGGTCATGGTGAGATAGCCCAGCTCGTTAAGGTTATCGAGTTGGGCGGCAGGCAAAACGTTCAGTGTTGAAAAAGCGGTCACAATGTCATCTCGTGGTCAAAAGGCTTACGGTCAGCAGGCGCGTATCCTCGCAGATCTCAGAGTTCGATGCGACAATTTAATGGGTTCTTCATCCGGCGGCGGATCGGGCATCGGCTGCGGACGCGGGATGGGGTCTGGCATCGGGACGGGATCGGTCGGAACGGGATCCGACTGTCGCCAGTGGAGCAACGATACGGTGAGCAGCATTTTCATCTTCCCTCCAGGTTAGCACGCTGTCCTTTTAGGGTAGACGCTGAGACTCTGCAGGCAAAAAAAAAGCCGACTATTAAGTCGGCGTCGTACGAATCAATTGTGCTATGCAGTAATTCAAAAAAGGAAGTAAGACAATATGGAGCGCAACGCCCATCGCTTGACGTTGCATTCACCTGCGGGAGTAATAGTGCACCTTACGGAGTATTTGTTTATTGACTTCGCTCAAATAAAATCGCGTTTTGAAGCCTCATAAGCAGCGAAAAAGTGAAAATTTACAGCCATTTACTACGATGCAACCACCATGTAACACCGCCAATCAAAACGACTAACATGATGCAAAACGCCGAAAAGCCGTACCGGTACGCGCCGCCGGGAATGCCGCCGAGGTTGACGCCAAACAGCCCGGTCAGGAAGGTGCTCGGCAGAAACACCATCGCCATCAGCGACATGGTGTAGGTTCTTCGCGCCAGCGATTCCTGCATCACCTGGGCAATTTCATCCGCCATCACCGCCGTTCGTGCGATGCAGGAGTCGATTTCATCCAGCCCGCGCCCCAGCCTGTCCGCAATGTCCTGCATGCGGCGGCGCTGGTCATCGTTCATCCAGCTCAGGCGTTCGCTGGCCAGCCGCGCGTAGACGTCGCGCTGGGGAGTCATGTAGCGGCGCATCACGATAAGCTGCTTGCGAAGCAGCGCCAGAAACCCGCGCGGTGGGATTTGCTGATCGAGCAGATTATCTTCGAGATCGATGATTTTATCGTGCAGCTCCTCGATAAACTCGCTGGCGTGATCGGTCAGGGCATCGCACACGTCCACCAGCCATCCGCCGCAGTCCGTCGGCCCGGTGCCCTCTTTTAAATCATTCACCACGTCGTCCAGCGCCAGCACCTTGCGCTGGCGGGTGGAGACAATCAGCCTCTCGTCCATATAAAGACGCATCGCGACCAGCTGATCGGGGCGTTCGTCGGTGCTGCCGTTAATGCAGCGCAGCGTGATCAGCGTCCCCTCGCCCAGCCGGCTGACGCGCGGGCGCAGGCTTTCTCCCGCCAGCGCGTCGCGCACGCTGTTTGGCAAAAGCGGGGTCGACGACAGCCACTGCGCGCTGTCCGGGTGCGTGTAGTTCAGGTGCAGCCAGCACGGGTGCTCGTTGTTAATTTCATCACCGTTCTCCAGCGGCTTTGCGCCGCCGCGACCGTCGAGCAGCCACGCAAAAACCGCGTCAGGAACGTTAACCTCAGATCCTTTAATGCTTTCCACAGCACCTCCACCTTTTATCTCTTTCGTTGTCAGTCTAGCTTTCGCCTAAGGTTAAGCAATAAATATGTACGCCATCGCGCTGAATTAGCTCAGGAATTGCGCATTATCCGTCAGGTTTAGCTAGACAGGTAACGGCAAAACGTTAGAGTTAATGAAATGCTGCTGTTTTGATCTAAATGTACTCCGGAGTGAGCTGGTGACCCCAAAAAAGAGCTGTGCCGCATTCGATTCACGCCTGGCTGAGATGCGTTCGATTGCGATTAAAACCAGCATGAACTGGTTCCTGTGGGTGAACATCCTGTTCTCGCTGTTCATCCTGGGACGACGCTACTTCTCCACGTCCGTTGTCTTAACTCCGCCGCTGCATCCGCAGGGATGGCTGGAGGCCATGCAGGTCGTTGTGCTGATGCTCTCCGCGGGGGTGCTCTTTATTCTGCGCATGGCGCCGATACAAAATGCGAAATGGCTCAGGGCGCTGGCGAGAAGCGTGGTGATCGGTCTGAGCCTGTGCTGGGCGGTCTGTTTTTACGTGCTCATCACCAGCGAAGATATCCGCATTATCTTCCCCTTTGCCGCCCTGCTTCTCTTTACGGCGCTGATTTCACTCTATTTTGATGCCAGAGTGCTGCTGAGCTTTATCGCGCCCATATGGCTTACCATCCTGGTGACCAGCCTTTTTCATCCCACAAACCTTACGGTAATGAACGCGCTGCTGTGGATGCTGCTGGCGGGGCTGATTGAGTCGGGCCGCCGCATTCTTAACAGCTGGTTCATGCTTGCGCTGCGCCGGGAGCAGGAGAATATCGACCTGATTCAACAGCTGGGGCAGCTGGCGAGTAAAGACCCTTTGACGGGCATCGCGAACCGACGCGCCTTTGAGTCGCAAATGGACCGGGAAATTGCCAGCCACCAGCGCGACGGCACCGCCTTTGGGCTCATCATGCTCGACGTCGACCACTTCAAGCTCTACAACGATTATTACGGCCACCAGAGCGGCGACCGCTGTCTGACGATGATTGCCCGCACGCTGGAAAGCGCCACCCGGCAAAACGGCGGCGTTGTCGGGCGTTTCGGCGGAGAGGAGTTTGTCGTGCTGCTGCCGGATGCCGATCTGGCTACGTTAGAAAGCACCGCGCAGGCGATAGCCCGCGAGCTGCAAACGCAGGCGCTCGCCCACGCGCGCTCGCCGGTGAGCCCCTACGTGACGGTCAGCCAGGGATTAGCCACCTGGGCATCAGGGCAAACGGCGCAGTCGGTCATTGCCCGCGCCGACAAAGCGCTCTACGCGGCGAAACAGCAGGGACGAAACCGCTGGGTGCTGGCATAAAAAAAGCCTGGCGAACCAGGCTCTATTTTTGCATTTAGAGGGAGTGCTCGGGATGTCGGGGGTAGGCAAGCGTGCGGCTGCGCTGCCCGGCGTTGGCGCTTTGCTGGAAGCCCTCTTCGAGGCGGAAGTTGCGCGTTCTGGCCTGCAGCTCAATCACCTGGTTGCGCAGCACGTCCGATGAGCCGTTCAGCTCCTCCGCCATCGCGACGTTGCTTTGGGTTACGCGCTCCAGCTCGGAGAGCGCCAGCGTAATCTGCGATATCCCTTTTTCCTGCTCCGACGTTGACGATGAGATATCGTCCATCAGCCTGCTGACCTGCCCCGATCCGCTGACGATCTCGTGCATGTTTTTCTCTGCTTCCGCCACCACGTTCGCGCCCTGCGTCACGTTGGTGCTGGTGACGTCAATCAGTGACTTGATGCTTTTCGCGGCCTCGGCGCTGCGGTGCGCCAGGTTCCTGACCTCACCCGCCACCACGGAAAAGCCCTTACCGTGATCCCCTGCGCGCGCCGCTTCCACGGCGGCGTTCAGGGCCAGAATATTGGTCTGGAAAGCAATGCCGTCAATGAGCGTGATGATTTCCGTCATCTGCTGCGCGCATTCGGTAATAGATTGCATGTTATTGGCAACCTGCCCCATCAGCTCGCCCCCCTTGCGGGCCTGCAGCGTCGCGACGTTCGCCTGCTCGCTGGCCAGGCGCGTGTTATCCGCATTGTTGCGGGTGCTGGCCGCCATTTGCTCCATGCTCGCCGCCGTTTGCACCAGCGAGGCGGACTGCTGTTCGGTCTTCACCGACAGCTGGGCGCTGCGGGCAGAGAGCTGCTCTGACAGCGACATCGCCGTTTCCGACGAGGCGCGAATCTCCCGCACCAGCGTCGCGATGTTGCTCGATAGGCTGTTGATCCCCGGGATAAGGCGTCCGGCGCAGTTATTCCCAAACTCCGGAATGGAGACGGCAAGATTGCCCGACGTCACTTCTTCAATGCTTTTTTTCACGGTGTTGATCGGCGTCACAAGATATTTTGTCATGTACGCCCACAGCAAAAATAAGGCAATGAAATTAATAACGGTGACGGCAATTAAGAGCGATGTGTTTTTTGCCAGTACAGCTACCAGTACATCTATCAATAAAAATTCGCTTACCAGAAAATAGAGAATAAAGGTTCGGACACTAATATTTCTTAGCATGATTTTTTCCATAGCTGGATATTTTTGTCGGCATTTATGTTTATAGCACTGGCGCCCCCCTTTTTCACCTCAATCCACGCGGGTTTAACGTTTCGCCTTTTGATTTGCGCGGTTTGACTTAAGTAACAATAAAAAGCTGAATTACGGAAAATGTTATGCGCATCATTCCGCTCCGCTGGTTTTCACGACACGTAAGCGATAGCATCTTCTTATGTGAATGAATAGTTTTACGCTGTTATTTAAGATTCATTGCTGTCACAGAGCACCATTGTTTAGCCACGCTTAATTAGTCCATGAGAGAATATATTCTTTCAACGTTTAAGCCAGCAAAATAATTAAACTGAGTAGATATTCTTCACGATAAATAACTAATATTGTTTGACAGAGCATTCTTTTCGCTCACATCAAACCAGCAGGCGAACTCTGTAACCCTCTTTGTCGCAGGATTGCATAATGCTCAATGTATCGTGGGACCCCGTATTAATTGCTATCTCTTTCCTGGTGGCGTTTATCGCGTCGTTCGTGGCGCTGGACAGCGCGGGCAAGATCCCCTTGTCCACGCGCAAAGCGGCGATGTTCTGGCGCATCACCGGCGGGATGACGCTGGGGATTGGGATATGGGCGATGCACTTTATCGGAATGCTGTCGATGCAAATGCCGATAATCATGAGCTATGCGCTGGGGCTGACCCTCGCCTCGCTCGCCGTCGCCGTTCTGGCCTCTACGCTCGCCATCAATATCGCCGTTCCCAGGAACACGCTTTCCCCGTTTCGCCTGATCCTCGCCACCGCCATCCTCAGCGCCGGCGTGGTTTCCATGCACTACGTTGGCATGGCGGCGCTGATGATTGACGGCGGAATTAGCTGGGATCGCCGCATCGTGTTGCTGTCGGTCGTGATTGCGGTCGTCGCCTCCGGCGTGGCCCTGTGGCTCGCTTTCCACCTGCGTGAAAACCGCAAAGGCATCTTCATCAACCGCATCGCGGCCGCGCTGGTGATGGGCACGGCGATTTGCGCCATGCACTACACCGGGATGAGCGCCGCCCATTTTCACGACATGGCGCACAGTACGCGGGGCGGGATCGGCGAGCTGGGGCTGTCGATTTGGGTGTCCGTCACCACCCTGTGCCTGCTGGGTCTGATGCTGATCATTTCGCTGGTGGACTCCCACTGGCGCACCGCCAGGCTGACGGAAAACCTGCGCCAGCTTAACCGCCAGCTGGAGCTTCAGGCGCGCTTCGACGCCCTTACCGGGCTGGCAAACCGGCACCAGATGGACGTCCGCTTGCAGGATTGCCTGCACAGCGCCCTGCTGAATAAAAAGCAGTTTGCGGTGATTTTCCTCGACGTCGACCACTTTCGCCGCGTGAACGACACCTGGGGACACCACGTGGGCGATGAGCTGCTGATTGGCGTGGCGCAGCGTATTACCGCCCGCCTGACGCGCGACATGACCCTGGCCAGGCTCGGCGGCGACGCCTTTATTCTGCTGGTGCCGGACGCCGACGATGAGAAAATTAACCTTCTGATTACCATCCTGCTCGACGACGTTCGCCGTCCGCTGTCCATCAGCGGCCACGCGCTCACCGTCACCCTGAGCGCGGGGGTGAGCCTCTATCCGCAGCACGGCGAGACCCTGCACGAGCTCAAGCTGAAGGCGGATGCGGCGATGCATCACGTGAAGAAAGAGGGTCGCAACGGCTGGGCGCTCTACCGCCCGGATATGTCCACGACGGTTCCCGCCGTGCCGGGCTTCTTGCAGGAACTCTCCCTGGCGCTGGATCGCGGCCAGTTTGAGCTCTGGTATCAGCCCACCTACTTTGCCGGGCAAAACACCATCCACGGGTTTGAAGCGCTGATCCGCTGGCGCCACCCGGAACAGGGCGTGCTGCTGCCGAATCTGTTTTTACCTTCACTTGAGCAAACCGGGCTGATTATCCCCGTGGGCAACTGGGCGATAGAGGCCGCCTGCCGCCAGCTGCACTTCTGGACGGAACAGGGCTTTAGCCAGTGGACGCTGTCCTTTAATTTGTCCCCGGTTCAGTTCGAGCAGCAGGATATATTCCAGGTGGTGTCGTCTACACTGCAAAAATATAACCTGTCGCCCTCGCGTTTGATTCTGGAGGTAACGGAAAGCACGGCGCTTAAAAATCTCGACCGCAGCATTGAGCTGCTAAGCGCCTTTAACCTGGCCGGTATTACGGTGTCGATTGACGACTTTGGTACGGGCTATTCCAACCTGCTGATGCTCAGCGTGCTGCCTGCGAAAGAACTCAAAATAGATAAAAGCTTCGTCAGCTCAATGCTGGAAAATGAGAAAAGCCGAAAGCTGGTGGAAACCATTATTAATATTGCCCGCACGATGGAGATGAACGTCGTGGCGGAAGGCATTGAAACGGAAGAACAGCAAACGGTGCTGGCCGCGCTGGGCTGTGATTATTTGCAGGGCTTTTTGTTCTCTCGCCCATTACCGGCAGAACAGGTGCCCTGGCTGCTGTTACAAAAAAACTCCGACAAACAAATTATACCAATCGGTAAAAATCAAACGGAGCCCGCATTTATTTCACAAAAAAATCATGCCTGACCTAATGAAGTAGAGTATGTTTCAAAGGAGCCCACGCGAGCCATTTCCGTCGTGATCGTCAGGCATTTTGTGCCGATGAACAGGATTATCCTATGTCGCAATTTTGCTTCGATGCGCTGAATTTAGTGAAAACACCCGTATGGCTGATTTCACCTGTCTCGGAACAAATACTCTTCGCGAATACCGCCGCCAGAGAGGCGATGCGGAATAAAACCGTTAATGACATGCGTAAGGGCACTTATTCTGCCAGCGCGCAGACCGTGCTCTCAATGTACGTTCCCGACCTTAAAACCTGTCAGGAAATTATCGAAATCTGGACGGTGTGGCGCAACGATCTCGAAACGACGATGAGCTGCCGCCTGACGCTCGCCCACCTTGAACCGCATGGCGACGTTATCGTGTTTGAGGGGATTGCCCAGCAAACGCCCTCCGGCCTTAAAGCCAGCCGCTCCGCCACCTATCAGCCCAAAAAACAGGGGTTCTACGCCCGCTTTTTCCTGACCAACAGCGCCCCCATGCTGCTGATCGACCCCGCCCGGGACGGAAAAATCGTCGATGCAAACCTGGCCGCGCTGAACTTCTACGGCTATAACCACGACGACATGTGCCGCAAACACACCTGGGAGATCAACACCCTCGGGCGCGACGTGCTGCCGGTGATGGCCGAGATCGCCTCTCTGCCCGGCGGACATAAGCCGCTTAACTTTGTGCATCGCCTTGCGGACGGCTCAACCCGCCACGTCCAGACCTATGCCGGACCGATTGAGATTTATGGCGACAAGCTGATGCTGTGCATTATTCACGACATTACCGAGCAGAAGCGGCTGGAGCAGGAGCTGGAACATGCCGCCCTGCGCGATTCCATGACCGGCCTGCTCAACCGCCGCCAGTTCTATTACATTACCGAACAGACCAACCCGCCCCATCTGACCGCGCAGCAGCAGTTCAGCCTGCTGCTGGTGGATACCGACCACTTCAAGAACATTAACGACGTGTTTGGTCATCTCAAAGGCGACGAGGTGCTGATATCCCTTTCCCGAACGCTGGAGGCCTGCAGCCGCAAGGACGATTATGTGTTTCGCTGGGGCGGCGAGGAGTTTGTGATTTTGCTGCCCCGCACGCCGCTGGACGCGGCCATGGAGATTGCCGAAACCATTCGCGCCGCCGTGGCGCGCATCACGATCCCCGGCCTGCCGCGCTTTACGGTAAGCATCGGCGTGGCCCGGCACAATCAGGGCGAGAGTCTCGACGATCTGTTTAAGCGGGTGGATGACGCGCTTTATCGCGCCAAAAATAACGGACGCAATAAGGTGCTCGCAGCATGACGCTGGTGAATTAATTAAAGCCTCGCTACAATGCCCACCTCGGAAAAACGGACGTCAGGTGGGTGTATCCAGCAATGGGAAAGACTGAATTAATACTCATCTTAATTATTTCAAGCCTTATCATTTTTGGCCTGTGGTTTATTTTCAGCGGAGAGATCTGGTATTTCGTCGCCTATCTTGAAAACAGCCTTTATCCGTCAATTGAAGCCCCGTGACGCACGTTTAATCCCTTGTTTCACCTACCGAATTTGTCAGGTACACCCCCGCATCGCAGTTGCGTAAAATAGCCGTCGTTAGCCTCCGTGATGGCGGATAACGAATCAATAAATCATTTGCTTATTTCGCCCGTTCTCTGACGGGCTTTTTTTATTGCGCTTTACGCGAGAAAAAGAGCGTGACGGTTCCGACGGTGAAGCCGAATTTTTTCATTTCGGTTTTATTGAACAGATAATTCCCGTCCTGCAGGTACATCCAGTCGTCAAAATGCAGTAGCCAGGTTTTTCCGCTGGCTTTTACATTCATGCTGTACTGCCAGTTGAAGGCGTTACCCGCCGCCCTGCCCGTTGCGACGCCCTCGATGTCGCCCGCGGTGCCTTCATACCTTCCATCCTTCAGGCGACGGATATGCCACACCCGCTGCTGCTTCTCGCCGTCGTCATAGGCAAAGCGTTCGCTGAGGGTTAACGTCTCCCCGACCACATCTCCGGTGATATCCACGTGGAAGCGGCGGATCTGCCTCCCGCTGCGATCCTGTACCATTCCCCAGGCCTGAGTTTGCCCCTGAAAATAGTGGAAGATATCAAGCCGCGGCTGCTGCTGGCGGTAGTCGGCAATCTCTGCGCTACAGCCCGCCAGCTGCACGAGCACCAGCAGGATCAGCGCCAGTAATGCTTTCATTTTCAACCTCCGGTAAGCGATTCAGACCCGCTCTGCCGTGAGCTGCACAACGCTGATGGTACGGGCGTTAAACCCGGCCTCGCAGTAGCCGAAGTAGTACAGCCACATCCGGCGAAAGCGGTCGTCAAAGCCCAGCTTTTCAATATCCTGCCAGGCGTGGATAAAGCGCTGCCGCCAGTGCGCCAGCGTGCGGGCGTAGTCTGGCCCCATGTCAAACAGGTTGCGCACGACAAAATCGGTATGCCGGGTCATGAGTTCATTCATCACCGTGATGCTCGGCAGAAAGCCGCCGGGGAAGATATAGCGCTGAATAAAGTCCACGCTTTTGCTGTAGTCGCGATAGCGTTGATCCTGAATGGTAATAGCCTGAATCACCATTTTGCCCCCCGGACGCAGGCGCGCCTGGCAGGTGCGGAAGAACGCAGGAAGGTAGCGCTCCCCGACCGCTTCTATCATCTCAACGGAGACCAGCTTGTCGAACTCGCCGCGCAGATCCCGGTAGTCGCACAGCAGCACCTCGACCTTATCCTCCAGCCCAGCCCTGGCAATCCGCGCTTTGGCCCACTGGAACTGCTCCTGCGACAGCGTGGTGGTGGTGACGCGACAGCCGTAGTGCCGTGCGGCGTATTCCGCCATCGCCCCCCAGCCCGTGCCGATCTCCAGCAGACGATCCCCGGGGCCGAGCGCCAGCTGCTCGCACAGGCGCGCCATTTTGGCCTGCTGGGCCTGGGTTAGCGGCTGATCCGGGTCGGCGAACAGCGCGCTGGAATAGAGCAGCTCGTCGTCGAGGAAATGCGCGTAAAATTCATTGCCCAGATCGTAGTGCGCGGCAATGTTTTCCCGCGCCTGCCGACGATGGTTGCGCCGCGTCCAGTGCCGCAACCGCTCGGCGGGTTTCCCCAGCAGGCGGAAGCCTTTTTCCAGGCTGCTGCGGGTTTTGCGGTTGAGCGCAAAAATCTGCAGCAGCGCCGTCAGGTGCTGGGTTTCCCACTCGCCGTCCATCCAGGCCTCCGCCGCCGCAAGGCTGCCGCCCGTCAGCACGCGCCAGTAAACTCTGGGCGAAAGAATATGCACGTCGGCACGCAGCGCGGCTGACGCGTCACCAAAATGAAAGGTCTGCGCGCCTTCCCGCAGCGTCAGCGAGCCGCTGTGCATACCGCTCAGAAAGCGAAAAAGCAGCCAGCGCGCGATACGGAGGTTGCGCGGCAGATCGGGTTCAAGCGCAAAGGCGGGATCGGTCATGATCCTTTACTCCTGCTAGCGGGATGAGAATAGAGAGGCACGCGTCTGAGCCACAGCCTGAGCGCCTGCCAGTAAATCGCGAGTACGGTTTTGAGCGTCATAAACGGGATGCGAACCAGCAGCGCGCGCAGGTTTTTCCGCGTCAGCGGCGCGCGCCTGAGCGTCAGTGTGGCATCAAACACCTTCGCGTCCTGATGATTTTCGATGTGCATGTGAAGCCTTTCGCCCGGGTTATTGAACCGCCAGTGATAGACCATATCCATCGGGTTAAACGGCGAAACGTGAAACGCTTTCTCCACCGGCAGCATTTCCACGGCGTCCACGGCATAGTAGTGGCGCTCGTTCCAGGGGGTATTGCGCACTTCAGCCAGCACCCAGCGCAGGCTGTCCGTGCCGTCGTAGCAGTAGTAGAAATTGACCGGATTAAAGTGAAAGCCAAAGTAGCGCAGCTGGGTCAGCAGCATCACGCGGCCATCCAGGGTTTCACCGGTCAGGCGGGTCAAGGCGTTGAGCACCTGCGCCTTGAGCGGCGTGCCCAGCGGGTAATCCGCATCGTAAAAAGACGCCGCCGCGATGCCGTTTCGGCGAATGCCTGCGTCCCGGAGCTGGTGCAGCTTGTCCAGGTCGAGCCAGGCCATAAATACGCTGTAGCTGAACTGGTGCGCTCTGGGCTGGAAGCGGCGATGGCGCAACACGCCCCGGTAAAGGCAGCTGTTCATCTTAGCGTACCTCCGCCGCGGCAATGCCGTGTACCACATCCAGCGCGCTGCGCACCCCGTCCTCGTGAAAGCCGTTGTACCAGTAGGCGCCGCAGAACCAGCTGCGGTTCTGCCCGCTGATCTCCCCGCGACGCGCCTGCGCCCGCCAGCTTTCAGGGTTAAACAGCGGATGTTCATAGACAAAGCGCTGCCAGACGTGGCGTTCATCCACCGGGCTGTCGGGGTTAAGCGTCACGCAGAACAGCGGGCTGTGGTCAGGCAATCCCTGAAGAATGTTCATATTGTACGTGACGCAGGCGCTGGCCCTGTCGTGCTCGCTCAGACGATAGTTCCAGCTCGCCCAGGCGCGCTCGCGCACCGGCAGCCAGCGGCGATCGCCGTGGAGCACGACCTCGTTACGCTGCCAGCCGATTCCGCCCAGCACCTCGCGCTCCGCGGGCGTGGCATCGTGCAGCATCTCCAGCGCCTGGCGGGAATGGCAGGCAAAAATCACCTGGTCAAAAGTGTGCACGGATGATGACAGCTGAACGTCCACCCCGCCATCCCGGCGCGTCACCCGCTGCACGGGGGCGTTAAGGTGCAGCGCAAGCCGGTCGCCGAGCCGGGCCAGCATGGCGCGGATATACTCCCGGGAGCCGCCCGGAACCACATACCACTGCGGGCGATGGCGGATATCCAGCAGGCCGTGATGTTCAAAGAAGCGCAGAAACAGCGGGAGCGGAAAGCGGCGCATTTCGTCCAGCGAGGATGACCAGATCGCCGCGCCCATCGGCAGAATGTAGTGCCGGGCAAAAAACGGGCTGAAACTGTGCTCGTTGAGAAAGGTTTGCAGGGTGGCGTCCGGGGAGACATCCCTGATCGCCCGTTTCGCCAGGCGGTTAAACCGGACGATCTCCTTCAGCAATGTCCAGAACGACGGGCTGAACAGGTTTCTTCGCTGGGCAAACAGCGTGCTGAGGGTGTGGCCGTTGTACTCAAGCCCGCTTTGCGGATTGTGTACCGAAAAGCTCATCTGCGTTTTTTGACCGTGGATGCCCAGCTCGTTCAGGAGCCCGATAAAGCGCGGATAGGTTCGATCGTTGTAAACGATAAAACCGGTATCGATGGCGAAATCCCCCTGCGGCGTGGCGATATCCACCGTGGCGGTATGGCCGCCCGGCGTAGCGCCCGCTTCAAAAAGCGTCACCTGATGATGTCCGGCAAGCCGCCAGGCGCAGGTCAGCCCGGCGATGCCGCCGCCAATAATCGCGATCTTCATGAGCGCACCATCCTGCGCAGCAGCACGCGCTGCAGGCTTTCGGGCAGCGCGGCGAGTAGTCGAAGCGTCATCCCGAAGCCCGTCGGGAACATGATATGGTTTTTGCCTTTTGCAAGACCGCGGCGAATCGCCTTCACCGCGCTGTCGACGCTCACCCGGCCGGGCATGGCAAAGTCGTTTTTCCGGGTTAGGGGCGTATCCACGAATCCCGGTGAAACCACGGTGACGGCAATCCCTTTCGGCTCCCAGTCCAGGCGCAGACTTTGCGCAAACCAGGTCAGCGCGGTCTTCGAGGCGCCGTAGGCCTCTGCCCGGGGAAAATGCAGCCAGTGCGCCATCGAACTCACCAGCACGACGCGGCTGCCGGAGGCTAATTGCCCCTGCAGCGCGGCAAGGCAGTTAACCGGGCCCATAAAGTTGGTGGTCATGACCCGCTCCACGCGCTCCGCGTCCACCACGCCGCGCTCCAGATACTCGCAGGTTCCGGCGCAGAGGATCGCCAGGTCGGGGCTGCACGCCCCCAGCGCCTCACGGCAGGCGTCGCGGTCGGTCATGTCGAAGGCTTTTGTGGTGATATTGGGGCTTTCACGGCCCAGCGCGTCCAGCCGCTGCGCGTCGCGACCGCAGGCAATGACCCTGTGCCCGTCAGCCGCCCAGGACTTCGCCAGCCCGGCGCCAATGCCGGAGCTGGCCCCGGTGATCAGAACCGTCATCATGCGCGCACCCTCCCCTTAACCCTGCGCACCGCCCAGCCCAGCAGGGGCAGATGCTCGTAAAGCATCTCTCCGGCGTCGTAGTAATCGCGCTGGCGGACTATTCTGTCGCGGTGGATGTCGAGCACGGAGCAGCCCGGCAGAATGCAGGTTTCGCCCCGGGCAATGCGGGGATGCGACCAGTGCATAGTCCACTCCACGGCAAAACGGGGGGCATCTTCCAGCATGGGCTCAATGGTAAAACGGCAGCTTTCGACGTTTGCCAGCAGGTGCGTGAAATAGCGCTCAATAGAGGGCAGGCCCCGATGCTCGCCGAAGGGGTCGATAAGCGTGGCGTTCACGTCATAGATCCCCTCAAGCGCCGATACTGGCCGGGCATCCAGCGCAGCATAGTAATCAACAAACCGGTCGATAACGGAGGATGGTGTGCTCATGGCTCCAACCCTGTAACTGGAAAACATCGTGTAGTGGTATTATTA
The DNA here is from genome assembly GCF_964208575.1 of Enterobacter soli. Classification (GTDB taxonomy): domain Bacteria; phylum Pseudomonadota; class Gammaproteobacteria; order Enterobacterales; family Enterobacteriaceae; genus Enterobacter; species Enterobacter soli_A. The sequence continues at coordinate 140,697 of NZ_CAXOFU010000005.1, forward strand.
AAACTTACACAAACACTCTTGATTGTCCAAGTTACAGAGTGAAAATATCGTTAAACCGCTGTCTGGGAATGGATTTATTTTTCTCTGAGAGCCCCTTAAATGTTCAGAATGCGATGTCGTCACTCACCGGGAGGCTGCTGCAGCACCTCCCGGCTCCATTCATAAAACGCGCGTACCGAGGGCGGAAGGTAGCGGCTTTGCGGGTAGACCAGCGAAAGCGGCAAATCGAAAGCGTCGTCCTGCATGCAGTGAATCAGCGCCCCGCTCTTCAGCCAGGGCGCCGCCAGATAGCTGGCAACGCGGATCAGGCCAAGCCCAGCGATCCCCGCCTGGATGTAGGCGTCCGTATCATCGACAATCAGCGTATCGTTCATGCGGACGGCACAATCGCCGCCGTCATCCGTGAAAAACCACTCGGTGGTGCGTCCGGTGCGGTGGTTCAGGTAGCCGACCGCGTGATGCGCCGCCAGATCGTCACGCGTTTCCGGCCTGCCGTGGCGGGCAACGTACTCCGGCGACGCCAGAATCACCCATGTGAACGTCGCCAGCGGGCGCGCCACCAGCGTGGTTGAGTCCTCGATCCTGCCGGTGCGGATCGCGCAGTCGTACCCTTCCTGAATCATGTCCTCCACGCTGTCGCTGGAGCAGATCGTCAGCCTGATTTCGGGATAGCGGTGCAAAAATGCCGGAAGCCGGGGAAGAATGCAGTGTCGGGCGAGAGACTGCGGCATCCCGACCTTAAGGCGGCCTCCTGGCCGTGCGGATTTGCCGGGAAACGCGGACTCCATCGACGCAATATCGGCCAGGATCGTTTTGCAATCGTCGTAATAGCGCTGGCCGTCTGCGGTCACGCTGAGCCTGCGGGTGGTGCGCTGCAAGAGCTGAATACCCAGGTACGCCTCCAGCTCCTTAACGACCCTTGATACCGTTGAGCGCGGCAGCCCCAGCACTTCTGCCGCCCTGGCAAAGCTGTTGGTATCGACCACGCACACGTAGACCTGCATTGATTCCAGCTTGTCCATCTTCCCCCCGCGCCGATTATCCCATTTATACGAACAGTCTAACCTGTCCTCACCCTCTTATCGAAGCAGGATTGCCGCCATAAACTTTCCCTGTATGCCGAAACACGCGGCTCACTGATAAGAGGTAGTGTCATGAGAAAACAAAATTCGAACGGCGGGGAAAACGTATTGGTGCTGGGTGCGGGACAGCTTGGCGCAGCCGTGCTGGAATTCCTGGTCCCAGCGGTCACGAAACGCCACGGCCGCGTTTCGGTTATCGTGTCGCCCGGTTCCCGGGATGAACAGGGCAAGCTGGTATCGGATACGCATCAAAAGCTGGCGAACGCCGGAGCGGAGTTTATCGCCGTCGATGTCGCCGCCAGCACGCCCGAGGCGCTAAAAACCCACTTTGCCGATGTGGATACGGTGATCAACTGCATGGGGTTTGTCGCGGGAGCGGGCACGCAGATCAAAATCACCCGCGCGGTGCTGGAGGCTGGCGTGAGCCGCTACTTCCCCTGGCAGTTCGGCGTGAACTACGATGTGGTAGGTAAAGGGAGCGGCCAGCCCGTCTGGGACGAGCAGTATGACGTCCGGACGCTGCTGCGGGGGCAGAGCGCGACGGAGTGGGTGATTGTTTCAACGGGCATGTTTACCAGCTTTCTCTTCGAGCCGGCCTTTGACGTGGTGAATTTAGCCAACAAAACCGTCAACGCGCTCGGAGGTTGGGATACGCAGGTCACCGTCACCTCTCCTGCGGACATTGGTCGGCTGACCACCGACATCTATTTGCACCAGCCGCGCATCGTTAACGACGTGATATTTATCGCAGGGGAAACCACCTCGTACCGAAAACTGGCGGAAACCGTTGAGCGGGTGACAAAGCAAGCCTTCACCAGGAACGTTTTGACCCTGTCCGCGTTGCAGGACGCACTGCGTCACAACCCGGACGATCCGATGCTGAGCTACCGCGCCGCCTTCGCCCGGGGCGAGGGCGTATGGTGGCCGATGCACGACACCTGGAACGCGCAGAATAATTTGCCGACCCAGGACATCGCGGCCTGGCTAAAGACCGCTCTATAACCCTGCTCCCTCACCGCAGCCGGGCAATCCGCATTACGTGCGGATAGCCCGGCTTTATATTCAGCGCGGGAGTCACCCGACGGTGAGTTCGTCCACCACCTCCGCGACGCTTTTCACGCTGCGAATGTTTCCGATGCCCGTGCCGAGGGAGATATAGCCTTCATCGGTATTGCCTTCCAGCATCCCCAGACGCAGGCCGCGCAGCCCGCCCATTTTTTCAGCCAGCGCCTCATCGGTCGCGCCCGCTTTGTCCATCGTCGCCAGCGCGTTTGCCAGCCTGCCCGGCAGCGAGCGGTAATAGTGGGGAACGGTACGGAACAGCAGCAGATCCAGCCCGTTTGCGTCGACGATTTTATCTTTCACCGACTGCGGGACGCGGCTTTCTTCGGTGCCGATAAACACCGAGCCGGCAAAGACCCCTTCCGCGCCGAGGGCGTGAGCGGCTTTAGCGGTACGGCCATCGGTAATGCCGCCGGCCGCCATGACGGGAACATTCACCACCGAGTCGGCAATCAGCGGCACAATCGAGAAGGTGCCCAGCACGGTACCCGGCAGGGTGCCTCCCTCGTCAAACCCGGTGGCCACGATAATGTCTGCTCCGGCCTGCTCCGCCTGGCGGGTGTTCTCAGGGTTCGGGTTGATGTCCCGGTAAATGATGGCAATCCCCGCCGCCTTTAATTCGTCGAACAGGGCGGGAATGACCGTGCCTTCCCCGTAGCCGGTGTAGACCACGGCCCTGACGCCCTCTTCTTTAATCACCTGCAAAATGGGTGGCGTCCAGACGTCGTTTTCCGCTGCGGGGATCAGGTTCACGCCAAAGGGTTTTTCGGTCAGCCTTTTAGTTTTGCGGATCTCCTCGCGCATTTTTTCTGCCGTCTCTTCAGGGGTGGAAACGGCGGTCTCCGCGGTTAATCCCGCGTTGGGGCCCAGCACGCCCAGCCCGCCAGCGTTACTGACGGCGGCGACCAGGCGGGCATCGGTCAGCCAGGATAGCGGCCCCTGAATGACGGGTTTTTCGATGCCGAGAATTTGGCAGATACGGTTTTTTTTCATGGAAAGTGTCCTTCACTGTGGCCTGAGCCAGCCTGATGTTTAGCGTTATCGAAACGGTGTAACGGGTGAAGGCCAGTGTAGGGAGGAATATTATTCAGAAAAATAGCCAATATCTTTCATCACTGTTATAAAATCAGTAACAATAAGGCGCAGCGCTGGCTTCTCGTCTCTCCCTGTTTTCAACCACCAAACGGCCTCTATGCAAATAAACCTCTTCGAATCCATCCGCATTTTTATCGAAATCGTTGAATCAGGCAGCTTTACGCAGGCGGCGGAGAATTTGCGCATTCATCGCCCCGCCGTGACCCGGGCATTGCAGCTGCTGGAACAGCACAGCGGCACGCGCCTGCTGCAGCGAACAACGCGGCGTATCGACCTGACGCCCGACGGTGAGGCGTTTTATCGTCGCAGCAAGCCTTTGCTGGCGCAGGCGGATGAATTACTGGAGTCTTTCAGCAGCGAACGCGCGATGCGCGGCCAGCTGCGCGTCGATATGCCCATCGCCCTTGCCGCGCTGGTGGTCATTCCCCGGCTGCCCGAGTTTTACCGTATGTACCCTGAGATCGACATTATCCTGAGCAGCTCGGATCGCCGTCGGGATATGCTGCGGGACGGGCTGGACTGCATTCTGCGCCTGGGGGAACTGGACGACGGTGAGTACGTTGCACACCGGATGGGCACGATCAAAATGACGACCTGCGCCAGCCGGGAGTACATCGCCCGGCACGGTATGCCGGAAACGCTGGAGGATTTGAAAAACCACCAGGCCATTAACTGGGTGAACAGCAGAAGCAGCAAAATTATGCCCTGGACCTTTTCGACGCCTGAAGGGGCGGTAGAAATGACGCTGCCCGGCAAGCTTGTCGTGGATAACTCCGAGGCGTATGTCTCCGCGTGCCTTGCCGGACTGGGATTGCTTCAGGGAATGAACGTGTTTATCAAGCCCCATCTTGAAAGCGGCCAGCTCGTGGAGGTCTTGCCCCACAACCCCTGCCCCGACCGCAAGCTGTCGCTGCTTTATCCCCACCGGCATCTGTCACGCAGGGTGCGTATATTTACCGAATGGCTGGAGGGGTTGTTGCAGGCGTAATGGTTTTAAGAAATCAGAATGCGGTTAGGTGCCAGCGCGGGGAAGGGTTGCCTGAGGCTGTCAGGCAACCGACGCCTGTTAGTGCTTCACAATATACATCGTGCGGCTGTACGCCACGTCTTCCGGGTTATTAATCGGATACCCCTTCACCCACGGTTTAATCAGGCGTCCGTTGGTGTACTGATAAATCGGCGCGATAGGCGCTTTCTCCGTGAGGATCTTCTCGGCCTTGTTGTAATCGTCATTACGCGCTTTCGCGGTGGTTTCCAGCGAGGCCTGATTGAGGATCTTGTCGTAGGCCGGGTCGCTAAAGCGGGAGATGTTGCCGCTGTGCGTCGAGGTCAGCAGCGACAGGAAGGTTGATGGCTCATTGTAGTCGCCAACCCAGGAGGCGCGGATCACGTCGAAGTTCCCGGTGTTACGGCTGTCGATGTAGGTCTTCCACTCCTGGTTTTGCAGCTTGACGTCAACGCCCAGGTTTTTCTTCCACATAGACGCCACGGCAATGGCGATCTTCTGATGGTTTTCAGAGGTGTTGTACAGAAGGTTCAGCTTAAGCGGGCGCTGCGGGCCATAGCCTGCCGCCTGAAGCAGCATCTTGGCCTGCGCGTTCAGCTCCTGCTGGGACATTTGCTCGAACAGCGACGGCTCCGGCGTGAAGCCTGCCGTCACGTCAGGCGTAAAGTGCCAGGCCGGTTTTTCGCCGGTGCCTAACACTTTTTCCGCCATGATGCGGCGGTCAATGGTCATGCTCAGCGCCAGACGCACGCGGGCATCGGCGGTCGGGCCTTTCTGGGTGTTAAACGCATAGTAATAGGTGCCGAGCTGCGGCGGGGTGTAAACCTGCCCCGGGATATCTTTCAGCAGCTTCTGGTACATATTTTTCGGGAAGGATTCGGTGATATCGATATCGCCCGCCAGATAGCGCTTGGTCGCGGAGGACTCCTGGTTGATCGGCACGAAGGTGACTTTTTTCAGCACCGTGTTGGCGTTATCCCAGTAGTTCACGTTCGGTTCGACGACCAGCTTTTCGTTCACCACGCGGTCTTTCAGGACATACGCCCCGTTGCCCACCAACGCCCCCTGACGCGTCCACTCTTTGCCGCTTTCAACGTTGGCCTTTTGTACCGGATAAAACGCAAAGCTGGCGGTCAGGTTGGCAAACCACGGCAGCGGTTTATCCAGCTGCACGCGCAGCGTTTTGGCATCAACGGCGGTAACGCCCAGCGTATCCGGGCTGGCTTTGCCGTCAATAATGGCCTGAGCATTGTTGATGCCTGCCAGCGCCGCAAACCAGGCAAATGGCGAGGTGGTTTTTGGATCGACCAGACGCTGCCAGCTGTAGACAAAATCCTGCGCGGTGACGGGCGTACCGTCTGACCACTTCGCGTTATCGCGCAGGGTAAAGGTCCAGATGCGGTTGTCATTGCTCTGCCAGCGCGTCGCGACGCCCGGGGTCAGCTCGCCCTTTTCATTCTGATTGACCAGCCCTTCGAACAGATCGCGAATCACCTGGATTTCAGGCAGCCCTACGGCTTTTGCCGGATCGAGCGAGGCGGGCTCGTCTTTAATATGGCGAACGAGTTCCTGCTTTTGCGCCAGAACCGTCCCTTTTGGGATATCAGCAGCATGAGAGAGTGAAGAAAGTCCGCACAGCCAGAGCGCAGAACAGAGCAGCGAAACAGGATGCTTCATGAGATCCCCTTTAAGATGTCAGGTAACAGACAGATGCGTAATTATTTGTTTCGAAACAGAGAAATGCAAATACCTTAAATCGGAAAGTTGATATCCGGCAATTTTCCACGGTGAAGGAAACTATTTGATTAACCGCGAGTTTTGCACAACACTGCCAGTAGTTACTTCTTTATCAGGATTTCCTATGTCACTCACCCGACCAAGAACGGAACGTGGCGCCTTTCCGCCGGGAACCGAACACTATGGCCGTTCATTTTTAGGCGCGCCGCTAATCTGGTTTCCGGCACCGGAAGCCGACCGCAACAGCGGCCTGATCATTGCCGGAACTCACGGCGATGAAAATTCCTCGATCGTCACGCTTTCCTGCGCCCTGCGCACGCTGGCGCCAGAGCTGCGCCGTCATCACGTGATCCTGACGGTTAACCCGGACGGCTGTCAGCTTGGGCTGCGGGCCAATGCGAGGGGCATCGACCTGAATCGTAATTTCCCGGCGGCAAACTGGCGTGCGGGCGAAACGGTGTACCGCTGGAACAGCTCGGCGCAGGAGCGCGACGTGGTGCTGCTGACGGGTGACAAGCCGGGCTCGGAGCCTGAAACCCAGGCGCTGTGCCAGCTGATCCACCGCCTGCATCCGGCCTGGGTGGTCTCCTTCCACGATCCGCTGGCCTGTATTGAAGATCCCCGCCACACGGCGCTGGGGCAGTGGCTGGCGGATGAGTTCGCCCTGCCCCTGGTCACCAGCGTGGGCTACGAAACGCCCGGCTCGTTTGGAAGCTGGTGCGCCGACCTGGGGTTACACTGCATTACCGCCGAGTTCCCGCCCATCTCCTCTGACGAAGCGAGCGAGAAATACCTCAAGGCCATGGTCGGACTGCTGCGCTGGCAGCCTCAGAGATGAAGCGTGCCGGTCGTAAAGTGCAGGGCTGGCGAGACATCCACCGCCAGCCACGTCGGGCCGTCCAGATCGGCAAAACTCACCTGATTCACCAGCGGTAGCGCTGCATTGATGGCCCTCGACGTACACAGCATACAGCCGAGCATCAGCGCAAACCCCTGCGCTTTGGCCTCGTGCGCCAGCGCCAGCGCCTCGGTTAAGCCGCCGGTTTTATCCAGCTTAATATTGACCATCTCGTAACGACCCTTGAGTTCGCCGAGGCTTTCTCGCGTGTGGCAGCTTTCGTCTGCGCAAATCGGCAGCGGGTGGATGAAGTTCTTTAGCGCGGCGTCGTCTTTTGCCGCCAGCGGCTGCTCCAGCATAGCCACGTTAAGATCGGCCAGAAGCTGGCAGCGCGCCGCCAGCCCTTCGCTGTGCCATGACTCGTTCGCATCAACAATCAGCGTGGCGTCGGGCACCGCCGAGCGGATAGCGACCATGCGCTCGCTGATCAGCCGATCGTCGAGCTTCACCTTTAACAAGGTCGCACCGGCGTCGTACAGCGCCTTCGCGCTGGCGGCCATCTGTTCCGGCTCGCCGATGACCACCGTTTGCGCGGTCACCACCATGGAGGGCAGCGTGATATCCAGCAGGTCGGGCAGCGCGCGCTGCTGTTTCGCGGATTCAAGGCTCCAGAGCGCACAGTCGATGGCGTTTCGAGCCGCGCCCGCCGCCAGACGGTTTTGCAGCGCGTCGCGGGTCAGCCCCTGCTGCAGCTCGGGCACCAGGGTCATCACCTGGGCCATTACCGAGGCCAGGCTCTCGCCGTAGCGCGGATAGGGCGTACACTCGCCGACCCCTTTCACGCCGTCCTCTTCTATCTCCACCACCACCACGCAGGCTTCGCTGCGGCTGCCGCGGGAAATCACGAACGGGGAATGCAGTGGCCAGGCTTCTTCGTAGACTTTCACGCTTCTCATTCACTTACTCCTTGCGGCCCCGTGAGGCGGTAAAAATTGGTTTGCCGTGTTATCCGCTGTTGGCATACACTAGCCCCGACGTTAACTATATGTAAACAGGAAGATATCTATGTCACAACTCGTTCATTTCCAGGGCAACCCGGTTGCTGTTGCAGGTTCCATTCCGCAGGCCGGTAGCAAAGCGCAGGCGTTCACTCTGGTGGCTAAAGATCTGTCTGACGTCACCCTGAGCCAGTTTGCAGGCAAACGTAAGGTGCTGAACATTTTCCCAAGCATCGACACCGGCGTTTGTGCAGCCTCCGTGCGCAAATTCAACCAGCTGGCCACCGAAATGGACAACACCGTTGTGCTGTGCATTTCCGCTGACCTGCCGTTCGCCCAGTCCCGCTTCTGCGGCGCAGAAGGCCTGAGCAACGTAATCACCCTTTCAACGCTGCGCAACCCGGACTTCCTCGAGAAATACGGCGTGGGCATCTCCGAAGGCGCCCTGAAAGGCCTGGCCGCGCGTGCAGTGCTGGTCATTGATGAAAACGACAACATCGTCTTCAGCGAACTGGTTAACGAAATCACCACCGAGCCGGACTACGCTGCGGCGCTCGACGTGCTGAAAGCCTGATCGGTCGATGTATAAAAACCCCGCCTGAGAGCGGGGTTTTGTTTTTAGGGGCCAGTGACTTATTCGTCACCCTTCTTCTGGTTTAAACCGTATTCGCGCAGCTTATTCGCAATCGCGGTATGGGACACCCCAAGACGTTTCGCCAGCTTGCGGGTGCTTGGATAGCTGCGGTAAAGCTGGGTTAACACCGAGCGTTCAAAGCGGCTGGTGATGTCATCCAGCGAACCTTCCATCGCCTCTTCGCCCACCGATACCGTTCCCGCATCGTAATCCGGCAGCAGAATGTCCTGCGGACGCAGCTCATACCCTTCAAGCTGGGTCAGGGCGCGATAGACGGCGTTTTTCAGCTGGCGAATATTGCCCGGCCAGCCGTAGCGGGTCAGGACGTTACCCAGATCGGCGGACAGCTTCGGACGCGGCACGCCCTGCTCGTCGGCAAAGCGCGCCACGAACAGCTCGGTGAGCGGCATGATATCCTGCGGACAGTCCCGCAGCGGCGGAATGTTAAGCGTCAGCACGTTCAGGCGATAATAGAGATCTTCGCGGAATACCCCTTTTTGCACCAGCTCCACCAGGTTCTTCTGGGTGGCGCAAATCACGCGCACGTCGACGTGCACCTCATGATCTTCCCCCACCCGGCGGAAGGTGCCGTCATTGAGGAAGCGCAGCAGCTTGGCCTGCATCCGCGGCGACATTTCGCCGATCTCGTCCAGCAGAACCGAGCCGCCGGTGGCCTGTTCGAAGAACCCTTTTTTGCCCTCCGGCGCGTGGCCGAAGAGTTCGCTCTCCACCGCGTCTTCCGGAATCGACGCGCAGTTCAGCGCCAGGTAAGGCTTCGCCGCGCGCGGGCTGGCGAGATGCACGGCGTGCGCCAGCAGATCTTTCCCGGTTCCGGTATCGCCCGTGATGAGCAGCGGCGCGGTCAGATTCGCCAGCTTGCGCGCCTGGTCGACCACGTGACGCATTTTCGGGCTGACGGCGATAATCTGGCTGAATGCCCCGACGTCCTGGCTGGAGAGGTTTTGCAGCTGGCGTCCCATCCGCACGGTTGAGCGCAGCATGATGACCGCCCCGGTCAGGACGCGGGCGTCATTTTCCCCTTTCAGATAGACCGGGGTGATCTCCATCAGGAAGTTCTGCCCGTTGATCACCACGTGCTCGCTGTGGGTGTTTTGCGGGTTGCTGTCGAGCCAGCGCTGGAAGTTAAAGCCGGGGATCAGCTGCGTGGCGTGGTGGTTGCTGAGCTTTTCCTGGCTCTGGGCAAACAGCTGGCAGCTTGCCAGGTTCACGCGCTCGACCTTGCTTTTCAGATCCAGCGATAAAAACGGCTCCGGCATCGCTTCAAGCAGCGCGCTCAGCGCCAGATGCTCGCGCTCGGAGGGCATCCACGGAATGGTTCTTACATCCGTAACGCCAGCGATACGGCGGATCTCAGCCATCAGGCTGCTGAATGTATTGAATTCAATTTCGGCAAAATTGAGGTAAATTCGCCCGACAGGATCGATCTCAATGCCACGTAAATCAATGCTACGCAAAACAAGCAGATCGAGTAACTCGCGGGTCAGACCGAGTCGGTCTTCACAAAAGACTTCCAGACGCATGGGAAATTCACCGTTTAAGCCATTAACATTAAAATAATATGTCAGAATGCGGGGATCGGGAAGATGGCTGTCAACAAATATTGACAGCCTGATGGTTAAATGGACACGTTATGGCGGGAAATTAGGCTTTCTTGTTGAGGGTGTCTTTGAGCTGCCCAATCAGCTCGCGGCGGAAATCGCCCAGACGCGGCTTGTCGCCGTCGATCCACGGCAGCGGGCGGCAAATCTCCATCGCTTTAATGCCTAAACGCGCGGTCAGCAGCCCTGCTCCCAGCCCCTGAGCGGCTCGCGCGGACAGGCGCGCCGCCAGATCCTGAGACATCCAGTCCATCCCTACTTCCCGCACCAGCTCGCTGGCGCCGGCAAAGGCAATGTTCAGCAGTACCAGGCGGAACAAGCGCAGGCGGCTGTAATAGCCCAGCTCGATGCCATACAGCGTGGCGATGCGGTTGATCAGGCGCAGGTTGCGCCAGGCGATAAACGCCATATCCACCAGCGCCAGCGGGCTGACGGCGATCATCAGGGTGGATTCCGCGGCTGAGCGGCTGATTTCACGCCGCGCCTGGGCATCCAGCACCGGCTGCACCATATGGGCGTAGAGGGAAACTATTTCCCGGTCGTTCTGGGTTTCATGGATGGCGGCATACCAGCGCTGAAGCGCCGGATGAGACTTGTCGAGCCCGGCCTGGGCTGCCAGCTTCTCGCAGAACGCGCGTCCTTTTCCGGTGGCGTGGCTGTGCAGCAGGTCGCGCGCTTCGTCACGCTCGTGGGCGCGCTGGCGCAGGCGCCACAGGCGACGCCACTCGGTGGCCAGAGATCCAACGCCCGCCCCGATAATCAGCGCCCCGGCCGCGCAGCCGCCCAGCGCCACCCAGTCCTGGGTTTGCCAGGCGTTCATCGCCCACTGCACGCCCTGCCCGACCACGCTAACGCCAAACAGCGCCAGCCCGGCGGTGACCATTCTGCGCCACAGGCTGCGCTTAGGGCGCAGCGCCGCTTCCACCACCGCTTCGGCCTGGCCTTCTTCTACCAGCGGCTCGTCGGTCAACGCGGGGGCAAAATTATCCGCCTGCGGGCCGCTGAAGGTTTGCGCCGCCCTGAAGGCGTCAATCGGCGCCTGCTCAAGCTGGCCGCTAAAGTCCATGCGCGGTTTTAAGGGTTCCATCATCGCAATTTATCTCCAATCAAAAACTCCAGCGCCGCATCAAGACGAATATGCGGCAGCGGCTGGTCAACGTTCATCGCCTGAGGGCGAAATGCTTCGAACTGGAAGCCCTGGTTTTGCCAGAACGCCTGACCCGGCAGCCGCGCGGGCACTTCGCCGGGATAAACGGTGAGCGGCTCGCCGTCGCTGAGGCGATTCCCGCGCAGCGCCGGGATCTTCTCGCCGTTGACGTCAATCAGCCCGCTCTGCGTGGCCTGCACCGACGCCAGTCCCAGGCAGTCCATGCTAATCCCTTCAAACGCGGCGTTCTGCCACGCGTCCTGCACCAGCTGCTGGAGCAGCGACACCATGTTGGCGTGCTGATCGAGCGTTACGTGGTCGGCCTTGGTGGCGGCAAACAGCAGCTTGTCGATAACCGGGGCAAACAGGCGACGAAACAGCGTGCGCTGCCCGTAGTGGAAACTTTGCATCAGCTGCGTCAGCGCCAGGCGCATATCGTTAAACGCCTGCGGCCCGCTGTTGAGGGGCTGCAGGCAATCCACCAGCACAATCTGGCGGTCAAAGCGCAGGAAGTGGTTCTTGTAAAAGCCCTTCACCACCTTTTCGCAATAATAGTCGTAGCGCTCGCGCAGCATCCCCGCGTTGGTGTGTTTATCGGCCTGCGCCAGCTTCGACTCGCCGCTCGCGTCCACGTCCGGCCAGGGGAAGAACTGCAGCGCTGGCGCACCGGCCAGGTCGCCCGGCAGGACGAAACGCCCCGGCTGGATGAAGTGCAGCCCTTCCTGCTTGCACTGATGCAGGTAGTCGGTCCAGGCTTCGGCGACCTGCGCCAGGCGGTTTTCATCGGCGGGCGCGAGCGGGTCAAGACCTTCGCAAAGCTGCCGCCATTTCGCGGACCACTCGGCGCGCTGCCCCTGCAGCAGCCCGGTCATCTGCCGCGACCAGCTCAGGTAATCCTGCGCCAGCATCGGTAAATCGAGCAGCCACTCTCCGGGATAATCAACGATTTCCAGATACAGCGTGGAGGTGTCTTTGAAGTGGCGCATCAGGGAGTCGTTTGAGCGAAACCGCAGCGCGAGGCGAATTTCGCTCACGCCGCGCGTCGGCGTCGGCCAGGCGGGCGGCGTGCCGTACAGCTGCGCCAGCCCTTCGTCATAGGTGAAGCGCGGAATGCCAAAATCCCGCTGCGGCACGCGTTTTACCCCCAGCAGCCGCTCTTCCCGAACAGCGCTGAGCAACGGCAGGCGTGCGCCGGAGTGCAGGTTTAAAAGCTGGTTTACCATCGCGGTGATAAATGCCGTTTTACCGCTGCGGCTGAGTCCGGTCACCGCCAGCCGCAAATGGCGGTCGACGCCGCGGTTAACCAGAGAATTGAGTTCGTTTTTGAGTCGCTTCATCGCCGTCCTTTTTGCCTGAAGGCGTTTCTGTTCTTAGAAATATACATGGGGACAATATGAAAGGAATAAAACCGTAAAGCAAAACGACACGCCGTTGAGCGTGTCGCGTAGGTTTATTTCAGCTTACCGGAAAGGCGACCGGCTAATTTTCTCAGCATCGGTTCCAGCGCCACAGCCAGCAGCATCCTCACAGGCTTGCGGGCTACCGATTTCACCGCCCAGCCTGCAACCCCTGCCGGGCCGTAGCGTAAGGCGGTGAGTAATACCAGCTTCCCTGCGATTTTCAGGCCAGGCTTAACCTTTTGACCCGCCTGCTGCCAGGTGTGATTCATTCGCGCTCCTTATTAAAGCTGACGAAAACGGCTTCTTAACGTAAAGGTGTCCGACGTAACGTAGCGCTCCATTTCGCGCAGACGCTTCTCTCCGGCTGCCAGCTGTGCGTCGACGGCACTCAGCAAATCGCCTGAGGTTGGCGCATTTTCAGCGGCCAGCTCGCCCTCGGGCATCGGGTCGAGCACAAAGGATAAAATGATGTACGCGACCAGGGTGATAAAGGCCAGACCGAAGAAAATTGACAGCACCGTAACCACGCGTACCAGCTTCACCGGCACATCCAGATAGTGGGCCAGACCGGCGCACACGCCGCGAACCATGCCCTGCTGCGGAATACGCCACAGCTTTTTATTCAGATTGATTCCCATTAACGATCCCTCCAGTTCGGATGTTCCGCATCAAGGATGGCTTCCAGTGCCTGAATGCGTTCGCGCATTTTGTTTGCCTCGTCGGATAGCTGCACCAGACGCTGCTGTTCGTTCTGGGAAAGCTCGCCGCGAGAAGAACGATTGCTGTAATGCAGCCATAACCAGATCGGCAAAACGAACAGCACGAAAATGGTCAGGGGAATTGCCAGAAAAAGCGCGCTCATGTGTACTCCTTGTCTTACGATGCGTGGCGGCACGCGGGGTGCCGCCTATTTTATTATTGGTTATCTTGCTTCATTTTGGCTTTCAGCGCAGCCAGCTGCTCGCTGATTTCATCGTCCGCTTTCAGGTCGGCAAACTGCTGATCCAGCGTTTTTTGCTTGCCGATGCTGTGGCTTTCCGCCTCGGCTTCCATGTGGTCAATACGACGCTCAAAGGATTCAAAGCGGGCCATCGCCTCATCAAGCTTGCCGCTGTCCAGCTGACGACGAACGTCGCGTGACGAGCTGGCGGCCTGATGGCGCAGCGACAGCGCCTGCTGACGCGCACGGGTCTCGCTCAGTTTGTTCTCAAGCTCGCCGATCTCTTTCTTCATACGGGTAAGCGTATCATCAACCAGCGTCACTTCATGCTCCAGCGTACCGACCAGGTCGGTCAGCTTCTGCTTCTCGATCAGCGCAGCGCGCGCCAGATCTTCTTTATCTTTACGCAACGCCAGCTCGGCTTTTTCCTGCCATTCGTTGAGCTGCGCGGTGGCCTGCTCAATGCGGCGCGAAAGCTGTTTTTTCTCAGCCAGCGCGCGGGCGGAGGTTGAGCGTACTTCAACCAGCGTGTCTTCCATTTCCTGAATCATCAGACGCACCAGCTTCTGCGGATCTTCCGCTTTCTCCAGCAGCGAGTTGATGTTGGCGTTCACGATGTCGGCAAAACGAGAAAAAATACCCATAATTCAATCCTCACAGTTCTGTTATCGGGCGATGCCCTGCTGAACAGTTAATACAAATCCCGTGCCAACTTTTTATCTTATTGATTTCACTGAGTCTGATTGATTTTACACCGTTTCACCGCTACTCTCACCTGGTGAATATCGCTAACAAGTGGTGAATTTAACGATGGCTGAATTTAAAGATAACCTCCTCGGGGAAGCCAACAGCTTTCTTGAAGTGCTGGAGCAGGTGTCGCGCCTTGCGCCGCTTAACAAGCCGGTGCTGATTATCGGGGAGCGCGGCACGGGTAAAGAGCTTATCGCCAACCGCTTGCACTACCTGTCAGGCCGCTGGGACGGCCCGTTTATCTCCCTTAACTGCGCGGCGCTGAATGAAAACCTGCTCGATTCAGAGCTTTTTGGTCACGAGGCGGGCGCCTTTACCGGCGCGCAGAAGCGCCATCCCGGGCGGTTTGAGCGCGCCGACGGCGGCACGCTGTTCCTCGATGAGCTGGCAACGGCCCCGATGCTGGTGCAGGAAAAGCTGCTGCGCGTGATCGAATACGGCGAGCTGGAGCGCGTGGGCGGCAGCCAGCCTTTGCAGGTGAACGTGCGCCTGGTTTGCGCGACGAACGCCGACCTGCCGCAGATGGTGGCTAAAGAGACCTTCCGCGCCGACCTGCTGGACAGGCTGGCCTTCGACGTGGTGCAGCTTCCCCCGCTGCGCGAGCGCCGCAGCGACATCATGCTGCTGGCAGAGCAGTTCGCCATTCAGATGTGCCGGGAGCTCGGGCTGCCGCTCTTTCCGGGGTTCAGCGACTACGCCCGGGAAACGCTGCTCCGCTACCGCTGGCCGGGAAACATTCGCGAGCTGAAAAACGTGGTGGAACGTTCGGTCTATCGCCACGGCAGCAGCGACACCGAGCTGGACAACATTATTCTCGATCCTTTTCAGCGCGAGACGCCCCGCACGGAGGCGCCTTCGGCACACGCCAACGCCCCCCTGCTGCCGCTTGACCTGCGCCAGTTCCAGCACAATCAGGAACAGCAGTTACTGGAGCAGAGCCTGAAAGAGGCCAAATATAACCAGAAACGGGCGGCTGAACTGCTGGGTCTGACCTACCATCAATTAAGGGCATTGCTCAAAAAGCATCAAATGCGCTGACATTATCAGCACTTACCCGCAGACATTTTTACGAAGCAGGCGTAAGTGCGATACACTTTGCAGATCGAACCTAAAAACCTTAAAAATTATGCGTCTGGTTTTATCGTCCCTGATTGCGATCGGTCTGTTCAGTCAACTGGCCTTTGCTGCGCCCGAGCGTCCTGCGCTTCCTGATATTCGCGATAGCGGATTTGTCTATTGTGTCAGCGGGCAAGTTGACACCTTTAACCCGCAAAAGGCGAGCAGCGGCCTGATTGTCGACACTCTCGCCGCACAGCTTTACGACCGCCTGCTGGATGTCGATCCTTATACCTATCGCCTGGTGCCGGAGCTTGCCGAAAGCTGGGAAGTGCTCGACAACGGCGCGACCTACCGCTTCCGCCTGCGCGATGACGTCGCGTTCCAGCGCACGCCGTGGTTCACCCCAACGCGCAAGCTGAACGCGGACGACGTGGTCTTTACCTTCCAGCGCATTTTTAACCGCAGCCACCCGTGGCATAACGTGAACGGCGGCAGCTTCCCCTATTTCGACAGTCTGCAGTTCGCCGATACGGTGAAAAGCGTGCGCAAGCTCGACAGCCATACCGTTGAGTTCAGCCTGACGCGCCCGGACGCCTCCTTCTTATGGCACCTGGCAACCCACTATGCGTCGGTGATGTCCGCCGAGTACGCGGCGAAATTAACCCAGCAGGATCGCCAGGAGCTGCTCGACAGGCAGCCGGTCGGCACCGGGCCGTTCCAGCTCGCCGAGTACCGTTCCGGGCAGTACATTCGCCTCCAGCGCCACGAGCATTTCTGGCGCGGAACGCCGCTGATGCCCCAGGTGGTGGTCGACCTGGGTTCCGGCGGGACGGGGCGCCTCTCTAAGCTGCTCACCGGGGAGTGCGACGTGCTGGCCTGGCCTGCCGCCAGCCAGTTAACCATTCTGCGCGACGACCCGCGCCTGCGCCTGACGCTGCGCCCGGGCATGAACATCGCCTATCTGGCATTTAATACCGACAAGCCGCCGCTGAATAACCCCGCCGTGCGGCACGCGCTGGCGCTGGCGATCAACAACCAGCGTCTGATGCAGTCCATCTATTACGGCACGGCAGAAACCGCCGCCTCTATTTTGCCGCGCGCCTCGTGGGCGTACGACGGCGAGGCTAAAATTACCGAATACAACCCGGCGAAGGCGCGCGAGCAGCTTAAAGCGCTGGGCATTGAGAACCTGACCCTACAGCTGTGGGTGCCGACCAGTTCGCAGGCCTGGAACCCGAGCCCGCTGAAAACCGCCGAGCTGCTGCAGGCGGACATGGCGCAGGTGGGCGTAAAAGTGGTAATCGTGCCGGTTGAGGGTCGTTTCCAGGAGGCGCGCCTGATGGACATGAATCACGATCTGACCCTGGCAGGCTGGGCAACGGACAGTAACGACCCGGACAGCTTCTTCCGTCCGCTGTTAAGCTGCGCGGCCATTAATTCGCAAACCAACTACGCCCACTGGTGCAACCGCGAGTTTGACGCCGTGCTGCAAAAAGCCC
This sequence comes from Enterobacter soli, assembly GCF_964208575.1. Classification (GTDB taxonomy): domain Bacteria; phylum Pseudomonadota; class Gammaproteobacteria; order Enterobacterales; family Enterobacteriaceae; genus Enterobacter; species Enterobacter soli_A. The sequence goes on from NZ_CAXOFU010000005.1 coordinate 157,563, forward strand.
TCGCGTCGCAGCAGCTGGCCTCGCGCATTGACGCCTACGACGAAGCGCAAAACATCCTGGCGAGAGAGCTGCCGGTGCTGCCGCTTGCCTCTTCCCTGCGCCTTCAGGCCTACCGCTATGATATTCGCGGGCTGGTGCTGAGCCCGTTTGGTAACGCCTCGTTCGCAGGCGTGTCGCGTGAACCCGAAGAGGTGAAAAAGCCGTGATTATTTTTACCTTGCGTCGTCTGCTTCTGCTGCTGGTAACGCTCTTCTTCCTGACCTTTGTCGGCTTTAGCCTGAGCTACTTCACGCCGCACGCCCCGCTTCAGGGCTCGTCGCTGTGGGACGCCTGGCGATTCTGGTTTATCGGGGTGCTGCACTGGGACTTCGGGGTGTCCAGCATCAACGGGCAGCTCATTTCGGAGCAGCTGAAAGAGGTCTTCCCGGCGACGATGGAGCTGTGCATTCTGGCCTTCGGCTTTGCGCTGATGGTGGGGATCCCGGTGGGAATGCTGGCGGGGATCTACCGCAATAAATGGCAGGATAAGTTTATCAGCGCCCTCGCCCTGCTCGGCTTTTCGATCCCGGTCTTCTGGCTGGCGCTGCTGCTGACGCTGTTCTTCTCGCTCACCCTTGGCTGGCTGCCGGTCTCGGGCCGTTTCGACCTGCTTTACGCGGTGAAAACGGTCACCGGGTTTGCGCTTATCGACGCCTGGCTGTCCGATTCCGTCTGGCGGCATGAAATGATCGTTAGCGTCCTGCGCCATATGGTGCTGCCGGTGCTGACGCTGGCGGTTGCGCCCACCACCGAGGTGATTCGCCTGATGCGCATCAGCACTATCGAGGTGTTCGATCAGAACTACGTGAAGGCCGCGGCAACGCGCGGCCTGTCTCGCCTGACGATTTTACGTCGTCACGTGCTGCACAACGCCCTGCCGCCGGTGATCCCGCGTCTGGGCCTGCAGTTCTCAACTATGCTGACGCTGGCGATGATCACCGAGATGGTCTTTAGCTGGCCGGGGCTGGGGCGCTGGATGATCAACGCCATTCGCCAGCAGGACTACGCGGCCATTTCTGCCGGGGTGATGGTGATTGGCTCGCTGGTAATTATTGTTAACGTTCTTTCCGATATTTTGGGTGCCATGGCCAACCCGTTGAAGCATAAGGAATGGTATGCCTTACGATAGCGTATACAGCGAAAAGCGCACGCCCGGTGCGCTACGTACCGTGTGGCGTAAATTCTATGGTGACACCACGGCGATGATCGGCCTGTACGGCTGCGGCGGCCTGGCGCTGCTGTGCATCTTCGGCGCGTGGTTTGCGCCTTACGGCATCGATCAGCAGTTCCTCGGCTATCAGCTGTTACCGCCTTCGTGGTCACGCTACGGGGAAGTGTCGTTCTTCCTCGGCACCGACGATCTGGGGCGCGACGTGCTGAGCCGTCTGCTGAGCGGCGCGGCGCCTACGGTGGGCGGCGCGTTCGTGGTGACGCTGGCGGCGGCGGTTTGCGGGCTGCTGCTCGGGATCTTCGCGGGCTGTACCCACGGCCTGCGCTCGGCGGTGATGAACCATATTCTCGATACGCTGCTCTCTATTCCTTCCTTGCTGCTGGCGATTATCGTCGTGGCCTTTGCGGGCCCACACCTGTCCCACGCCATGTTCGCCGTCTGGCTGGCGCTGCTTCCGCGCATGGTGCGTTCGGTCTACAGCATGGTGCACGACGAGCTGGAAAAAGAGTACGTGGTCGCCGCGCGTCTGGATGGCGCTACCACGTTCAACATTTTACTGTTTGCCGTGCTGCCGAACATTGCCGCCGGCGTGGTGACGGAAATCACCCGCGCCCTGTCGATGGCCATTCTCGACATCGCGGCGCTGGGCTTCCTGGATCTGGGCGCGCAACTCCCCTCTCCGGAATGGGGAGCCATGCTCGGCGATGCGCTGGAGCTGATTTACGTTGCCCCCTGGACGGTTATGCTGCCGGGCGCGGCCATCATGGTCAGCGTCCTGCTCGTCAACCTGCTGGGCGACGGTATTCGCCGCGCCATTAACGCGGGGGTGGAATAATGCCGTTACTTGATATCCGCAACCTGACCATTGAATTCAAAACCGGCGAAGGCTGGGTGAAAGCCGTGGATCGCATCAGCATTACCCTTGCGGAGGGGGAGATTCGCGGTCTGGTGGGCGAATCCGGCTCGGGGAAAAGCCTGATCGCCAAAGCGATTTGCGGCGTAGCTAAAGACAACTGGCGCGTCACCGCTGACCGTATGCGTTTCGACGATATCGACCTGCTGCGCCTTTCGCCGCGCGAGCGCCGCAAGCTGGTGGGTCATAACGTATCGATGATCTTCCAGGAGCCACAGTCCTGTCTCGATCCGTCCGAACGCGTCGGCAAACAGCTGATGCAGAACATCCCGGGCTGGACGTACAAGGGCCGCTGGTGGCAGCGCGTTGGCTGGCGCAAGCGTCGCGCCATCGAGCTGCTGCACCGGGTGGGCATTAAAGATCACAAAGACGCCATGCGTAGCTTCCCTTACGAGCTGACGGACGGCGAGTGCCAGAAGGTGATGATCGCTATCGCGCTGGCAAACCAGCCGCGCCTGCTGATCGCCGACGAACCCACCAACGCGATGGAGCCCACCACGCAGGCGCAGATTTTCCGCCTGCTGTCGCGGCTCAATCAGAACAACAACACGACAATTTTGCTGATCAGCCACGACCTGCAAATGCTCAGCAAGTGGGCGGATAAAATCGACGTGATGTATTGCGGGCAGACGGTGGAAACCGCCGTCAGCGAAGAGCTGGTGAATACGCCGCATCACCCGTATACCCAGGCGCTGATCCGCGCGATCCCGGATTTTGGCAGCGCGATGCCGCACAAAAGCCGCCTCAACACGCTGCCGGGGGCGATCCCGCTGCTGGAGTCGCTGCCGATTGGCTGCCGCCTGGGGCCGCGCTGCCCTTACGCCCAGCGTAAATGCATTGAAACGCCTCGCCTGACGGGGGCGAAAAACCATCTGTACGCCTGTCATTTCCCGCTGAACATGGAGAGAGAGTGAAATGGTCGAAACTTTGCTGGAAGTTCGCAACCTGAGTAAGACCTTTCGCTACCGTACCGGGCTGTTTCACCGCCAGACCGTCGAGGCGGTCAAGCCGCTGAGCTTTATGCTGCGCGAGAAACAGACCCTGGCGATCATCGGTGAAAACGGCTCCGGGAAATCGACGCTGGCGAAAATGCTGGCCGGGATGGTAGAGCCGAGCGGCGGCGAGGTGCTGATTGACGATCGTCCGCTGGAATTCGGGGACTACTCTTTCCGCAGCCAGCGCATCCGCATGATTTTTCAGGATCCGTCGACCTCCCTTAACCCGCGCCAGCGTATTTCGCAGATTCTGGACTTCCCGCTGCGCTTAAATACCGATCTGGAGCCGGAGCTGCGGCGCAAGCGCGTTATCGAAACCCTGCGCATGGTCGGCCTGCTGCCCGATCACGAGAGCTATTACCCGCACATGCTGGCACCGGGGCAGAAACAGCGTCTGGGCCTGGCGCGCGCGTTGATTCTGCGCCCGAAGGTTATTATCGCCGACGAAGCGCTGGCCTCGCTGGATATGTCGATGCGTTCGCAGTTAATTAACCTGATGCTGGAATTGCAGGAAAAACAGGGTATCTCTTATATCTACGTCACCCAGCATCTGGGGATGATGAAGCACATTAGCGATCAGGTTCTGGTGATGCATCAGGGAGAGGTGGTCGAGCGCGGAAGTACCGCCGACGTGCTGGCCTCCCCGCTTCACGACCTGACGAAACGCTTGATTGCCGGGCACTTTGGCGAAGCATTAACCGCCGATGCCTGGCGAAAAGATCGTTAACCGAACATCAGGAAAGTGGTCGGATTAACTAAGTTCGCGACACGTGATATTATCGCCGCGTTTTAACGACGATTGTCCCAATAAGATGACGATCGCCACAACAATGAATATAAGGATTAAAGCTATGGGTTTTCTTTCCGGTAAGCGCATTCTGGTGACCGGCGTTGCCAGCAAACTGTCCATCGCATACGGCATCGCACAGGCTATGCACCGCGAAGGCGCTGAGCTGGCGTTCACCTATCAGAACGACAAGCTGAAAGGCCGTGTGGAAGAGTTTGCTGCACAGCTGGGTTCCAGCCTGATTCTGGAATGTGACGTTGCACAGGACGAAAGCATTGATGCCATGTTTGCGGAACTGGGTAAAGCCTGGCCGAAATTCGACGGTTTCGTTCACTCAATCGGCTTTGCGCCCGGCGACCAGCTGGACGGTGACTACGTTAACGCCGTAACCCGTGAAGGCTTCAAAATCGCTCACGACATCAGCTCTTACAGCTTCGTGGCGATGGCGAAAGCCTGCCGCACCATGCTGAACCCGGGTTCTGCGCTGCTGACCCTGTCCTACCTGGGCGCAGAGCGTGCTATCCCTAACTACAACGTGATGGGTCTGGCGAAAGCGTCTCTGGAAGCAAACGTGCGCTACATGGCGAACGCGATGGGTCCAGAAGGCGTGCGTGTTAACGCCATCTCTGCTGGCCCAATCCGTACTCTGGCGGCGTCCGGCATCAAAGATTTCCGTAAAATGCTGGCGCACTGCGAAGCGGTTACCCCGATTCGTCGTACCGTTACCATTGAAGATGTGGGTAACTCTGCGGCATTCCTGTGCTCTGACCTTTCCGCGGGTATCTCCGGCGAAGTGGTTCACGTTGACGGCGGTTTCAACATCGCAGCAATGAACGAGCTGGAAATCAAATAAGCAGTCGCTCTCTTCCCTCCCCGGGAAGAGAGTTTTCCCCCCGCCACGCCTTTCGTTATTCCGTTCCGCTATTTGTTATCACCTAACAATATTTTTCCCCTCATCCGCCATACGCCAGGATATTGATCGCCATTTTGAGATCAAGGAACGCCCATGGAACAACGCCGTTTTTCCGGCAAAGGCCACTGGTATCACGAAACCCAGTCAAACCATTCGCAGACGGACGTTCTGCCTCTGGTGCCCGAAGCCGCTAACGTCGACGATCGTTTTTTGCTCGATTTAGCGTTACCCGACGAGATTGTCGCCGAATGCGAAGGCTGGCTCGCACCCGCCCGCGCGCTGTGCCACCAGCTTTTCCCCCTCGACGTAACCGTAAACCGGTTAAGAACCCTGAGCGCCTATGACAGGCTAAGCACCGCGCTGACGGTTGCCCAGGCCTGCGGCGTGCAGCGTCTTTGTAACCACTACGCCGCCCTGCTCGCCCCGCTTCCCGGCCCGGACTCCTCCCGAGAAAGTAATCGCCGCCTTGCCCAGATCACCCAGTACGCCCGCCAGCTTGCCAGTTCACCGGATGTTATCGACGATAAAGCGCAGCAGCAGCTCGATGAAGTTGGCCTGACTACGTACGACATCGTCTTAATCAACCAGATCATCGGCTTTATTGGTTTCCAGGCGCGGGTCGTCGCGGCGTTTCAGGCCCTGCTTGGCCATCCCGTGCGCTGGCTGCCGGGGCACCACATTCAGCCCCACGCGCTCATCCCGCCCGCTGAGGACAACGGCGCAGACTGGCAGGCGATTATTCCGGAAGTTGAGCTGCGCTACGCCAGCGCGCCGCAGCTTGAATCGCTCGCCCGCTGGCAGGCCGAACCGGAAATTCAGCGGCTGACGCCCGTGCTATGCCACGAGCCCGCGCTGCTCGATCTCACCGGGGAAATATTGGTAAGCGGCATTCGCGCCAGCGTGTCGTCGCCGTCGCTGGCCGCGGCAGTCGCGCTGCTGACCCGTTCGCCCGACCGTTTTAGCGCGGCGCAATTCACCCCGCTGGTGGATGAAGGCATCCCGGCGGCGCGGGCGATCAACCTGCTGACGTGGAGCGCATTTTGCGGCTGGCTCGACCGTTTACGGGTGGCCCTCGGCAAAGGCGAATAACCGTACTTCTTACCTAAAGAGCGCTTGCCGTAGCAGTGAGAATCGCGTAAAACTGTCAGCCGCTCAATGGCTACGAAAATAGAACATTATGTTTCAGGACAACCCGCTGCTAGCGCAGCTTAAACAGCAACTGCATTCCCAGACGCCGCGTGCAGAAGGGGTCGTAAAAGCCACGGAAAAGGGCTTTGGCTTCCTGGAAGTCGATGCGCAGAAAAGCTACTTCATTCCGCCTCCGCAGATGAAGAAAGTGATGCACGGCGACCGCGTAATGGCCGTCATTCACACCGAAAAGGAACGCGAGTCCGCCGAGCCGGAAGAACTTATCGAACCGTTCCTGACCCGCTTCGTGGGCAAGGTGCACAAAAAAGACGATCGTCTGTCTATTGTTCCCGATCATCCCCTGCTGAAAGATGCCATCCCTTGCCGCGCCGCGCGTGGCGTTGAGCATGATTTTAAAGAAGGTGACTGGGCCGTTGCAGAAATGCGCCGTCATCCTCTGAAAGGCGACCGCGGCTTCTATGCCGAGCTGACCCAGTTCATCACCTTCGGCGACGATCACTTCGTGCCGTGGTGGGTCACGCTGGCGCGCCACAATCTTGAAAGAGAAGCGCCGAACGGCGTTGCGACCGAAATGCAGGACGAAGGGCTTGAACGCCGCGACCTGACAGCGCTGGACTTTGTCACCATCGACAGCGCCAGCACCGAAGATATGGACGATGCCCTGTTTGCCGAAGAGTCCGCAGACGGCAAAATTGTCCTGACCGTCGCCATCGCCGACCCTACCGCATGGATTGTTGAAGGCAGCAAGCTGGACGACGCCGCGAAGATTCGCTCGTTCACTAACTACCTGCCGGGCTTTAACATCCCGATGCTGCCGCGCGAACTCTCTGACGATCTCTGCTCGCTGCGTCCAAACGAAGTGCGTCCGGTGCTCGCCTGCCGCATGACCATTGCCGCAGACGGCACTATCGAAGACGATATCGAATTCTTTGCCGCCACCATCGAGTCGAAAGCCAAGCTTGCCTACGATGACGTGTCCGACTGGCTGGAAAACAGCGGCAGCTGGAAACCGGAAAGCGATGCCATTGCCGCGCAGATCCGTCTGCTGCACCGCATCTGCCTGAACCGCAGCGAATGGCGTAAAACCCACGCGCTGGTATTTAAAGATCGCCCTGACTACCGCTTTGTGCTCGGCGAAAAAGGCGAAGTGCTGAACATCGTGGCCGAACCGCGCCGTATCGCCAACCGCATCGTCGAAGAAGCCATGATTTCCGCCAACATTTGCGCTGCGCGCGTGCTGCGCGACAAGTTAGGCTTTGGCATTTACAACGTGCACACCGGTTTCGATCCGGCAAACACCGACGCGCTGGCTGCCCTGCTGAAAACCCACGACGTTCACGTTGACCCGGAAGAAGTGTTGACGCTGAACGGCTTCTGCAAGCTGCGCCGCGAGCTGGACGCACAGCCATCCGGCTTCCTCGACAGCCGCATTCGCCGCTTCCAGTCCTTCGCGGAGATCAGCATCGAGCCGGGCCCGCACTTTGGTCTGGGCCTCGAAGCCTACGCAACCTGGACCTCCCCGATTCGTAAGTACGGCGACATGGTGAACCACCGCCTGCTGAAAGCAATCATTAAGGGTGAGTCCGTGGCGCGTCCTCAGGACGACACCACCGTGCAGATGGCAGAACGCCGCCGTCTGAACCGCATGGCTGAACGCGACGTGGGCGACTGGCTGTATGCGCGCTTCCTGAAAGAGAAGGCTGGCACCGACACCCGCTTCCAGGCGGAAATCATCGACATCAGCCGCGGCGGCATGCGCGTGCGTCTGGTTGATAACGGCGCCGTTGCGTTTATCCCTGCTCCATTCCTGCACGCGGTACGCGACGAGCTGATCTGTAGCCAGGAGAATGGCTCTGTGCAAATTAAAGGCGAAGTCGTTTATAAGGTCACCGACGTGATAGACGTTAACATCGCTGAAGTTCGCATGGAAACCCGCAGTATTATCGCGCGCCCTGCCGCCTGATAACTTATTAAAATGTCGGTCATTTCCTTTAGGGAAAGACCGACATTTTCTCATCCTCAGCTAAGCCGCAAAATTCATCATTTTTTCTTACTATTTTCCGTTTCAGTCCACCCAAACTTGCCAGAATTATCTACAGTAAAAGAGTGCCGTCATATTCGGTTACGTGAATTCTTATACGGCCAGTATCCTTTTCAGCTCGACTCGTTTTAATATAATAAAACCGGGAAAAACAATAACTTTGCTTCGGCTTTACCGCTGTTTAACAACGGAAAAATCGACTGCAAATGAATAAGTTTTGCGCAAATGAGCAGTGACGGGAGAAAACATGATGGACGATCTGGAGCAGAATTTGCTGTTTCGTTACATGGGAACCCACAGTCCCTGGTGGCGTCTGACAGCTGATAGCAATGCTCTGCATCTGGCTGCAAGTGAAAGTGCCGATGTCATTCAGGTAGTCGCCCTGGACGAAGATCAGGCCGACCTTATTCGCCAGTTAACCGTGATTACTTCCAGCATTTCAATGACGCTGTCTTTGTACGGTGTCGATGTTCCCGTCCATCTGGTTGGCCGTAAAATCAATAAAAAAGAGTGGGCCGGGACGGCCTCCGCCTGGAATGACACCCCTTCCGTCGCGCGCGATCTGGCGCAGGGCCTCTCCTTCGCGGAGCAGGTGGTTTCTGAGGCGAACTCGGTCATCGTCATTCTCGATCAAAACGGCAATATCCAGCGCTTCAACCGGCTCAGCGAAGAGTACACGGGCCTAAAAGAGCATGAGGTTATCGGCCAGAACGTGTTTAAGCTGTTCATGAGCCGCAGCGAAGCCGCCGCCTCGAAGCGCAACATTACCGGATTTTTTCGTAACGGCAGTTCCTATGAAGTGGAACGCTGGATCAAGACCCGCAAAGGGCAAAGATTGTTTCTGTTCCGCAACAAATTCGTCCACAGCGGCAGCGGAAAAAATGAAATATTCCTTATCTGTTCAGGCACCGATATCACCGAAGAACGCCGCGCCCAGGAGCGCCTGCGCGTGCTGGCGAACACCGATACCATCACCGGACTCCCCAACCGAAACGCCATCCACGAACTGATTTCCGATGCCATCGAAACGCGCGGCGAAACGCAGATTGGCGTGGTGTATCTCGACCTGGATAACTTCAAAAAAGTGAACGATGCCTACGGGCATATGTTTGGCGACCAGCTTTTACAGGCGGTGGCGCTGGCGATCCTGAGCTGCCTTGAAGAGGGTCAGGTCCTCGCCCGTCTGGGCGGCGATGAGTTTATCGTGCTCGCCACCGATACCTCGCAAAGCACGCTGGAGGCGATGGCCTCGCGCATCCTTACCCGCCTGCGCCAGCCCTTCCGCATCGGGCTGATTGAAGTCTATACCGGCTGTTCGCTCGGTATTGCCCTGGCGCCCCAGCACGGCAACGACCGTGAAAGCGTGATCCGCAATGCCGATACCGCCATGTACACCGCCAAGGAGAGCGGACGCGGCAAGTTCTGCGTCTTCTCGCCCGAAATGAACCAGCGCGTCTTTGAGTACCTGTGGCTGGATACGAACCTGCGCAAGGCGCTGGATAACGATCAGCTGCTCATTCACTACCAGCCCAAAATGACCTGGCGCGGGGAAGTGAGGAGCCTGGAGGCGCTGGTGCGCTGGCAGTCTCCGGAGCGCGGGCTGATCCCGCCGCTGGAGTTTATCTCCTATGCCGAAGAGTCCGGCCTGATTGTGCCGCTCGGGCGCTGGGTGATGCTTGACGTGGTGCGCCAGGTGGCGAAGTGGCGCGATAAGGGCATCAACCTGCGGGTGGCGGTTAACGTGTCGGCGCGACAGCTTGCGGATCAGACCATTTTCAGCGACTTAAAGCAGGCGCTGAAGGATTTGAATTTTGAATACTGCCCTATCGACGTGGAGTTAACCGAAAGCTGCCTGATTGAAAACGAAGAGCTGGCGCTGTCGGTGATCCAGCAGTTCAGCCAGCTGGGGGCGCAAATCCATCTCGACGATTTTGGCACGGGTTACTCGTCGCTTTCGCAGCTGGCGCGTTTCCCGATCGACGCCATCAAGCTCGACCAGGCGTTTGTACGCGACATTCACAAGCAGTCGATTTCGCAGTCGCTGGTGCGGGCGATAGTTGCGGTGGCGCAGGCGCTGAATTTACAGGTGATTGCGGAAGGGGTTGAGAGCGCGAAAGAAGACGCCTTTCTGACCAAGAACGGCGTCAACGAACGGCAGGGATTCCTCTTTGCTAAGCCCATGCCCGCTGCCGCATTCGAGCGATGGCTTAAGCGCTACCAGTCACGGAAAATGCGCTAGCTTGCTTTGCGTAAACCTGCCGCGTGATGGCGGTTTTGCAGCATCACCAGACGCTCCATATAGGCAATATCTTTGGGTTCAAGGCAGAACGCCGCATCGACCCAGTCCTCCGTAATGTCCATCAGTTCACTGCGCGGAAGCTGCAGCACCCGAGTGCGCGCGCGAAGCATCGCCCTCACGCCGTTCATCTTCGGCTGCAATGTGTCGATAAAGGTGCGTACCGACACGTAGCTTTGCCCCGGTTCAAACAACACGTCCACCAGCCCGTGCTGTTCATACCACTCCGCCGTGTGCGATTCCCCTTTGTAGATAAGCTCCTCCGCCAGCTTCATGCCCGAACGGCGCGCAACCAGCGAATAGCCGCCCATGCCGGGGAACAGGTTAAAGGCGATTTCCGGGAACCCTAAGCGGGCATCACGCTGTGCAAGCACAAAATGATGCGCCAGAGCCGCCTCAAACCCGCCGCCTAACGCGCTGCCTTCCACCATTGCCAGCGTGATGGCGCCGGTATCAAAACCGCGTGACGCGGCGTGTACGCAGTCAACGCAGGCGCGCGCATAGGCGCGTAACGCCTCGCGGCGTCCGTTCTGAATGCACTCCACAAAGAACTGCAGATCGCCCCCGGTGTTGTACATCTCCGGGACCAGCGAGCCGGTGACCCAGAAGTCGACAACAAAACCGGACTGTCTGACCAGCCAGGAGAGATTCATGATCTCCTCAATCAACGCGTGGTTGAAGCAGGGACGCGGCTGCGCCCGAAGCATCATCCACACCGTGCGACGCTCCTCCTCGTAATATGCTGCAAGCTGGGTGAATCGTTCAGTATCGGTAAACAATTTGCAGGTTGCCTGATTGATAACTGTCATAGCCTAATTCCTCATATAAAAAAGCGCCTTGCGCGCAGAATTAGACTAATCCACAGCATCTACTCACTGCATGAGTCGGGATAAAATTATCACTTTCGTTTATGTGCTTTCCTTTGCGCATTTTTTCCCTTCTCTTTTGATCCTAATTTCTGCATCATTGAAAATATTAACTTTTCGCTCCTGGGGTGAGATTATGTCTAAGATTGATGCACAGACCGTGGCACAACGTATTGATACCGTGCTGGATATCCTGGTGGCGGGCGATTATCACTCTGCTATCCGTAATCTTGAGATTCTGAAATCTGAATTACTGGCGCAAAACGGCGCCGAAACGGCACCCGATAGCGCGCAACCAAAAGCCCCGTGGGAAGTGTAATCACCACGTTTTCGACCTCGTTTTGCTTTATTAATGGATGCTATGAACTCCCGACAACAAATCATTTTGCAGATGGTCATCGATCAGGGACGCGTGAGCGTGGTCGACCTCGCTAAAGCCACTGGCGTATCTGAAGTCACAATCCGTCAGGATCTGAACCTTCTGGAAAAACAGAGTTACCTGCGTCGTGCGCATGGCTACGCCGTTCCGCTGGACAGTGAAGACGTCGAAACCCGCATGATGAACAACTATGCGCTGAAGCGTGAGCTGGCCGAGTTTGCCGCCTCTCTGGTCAACAACGGCGAGACCGTGTTCATCGAAAACGGCAGCAGCAATGCGCTGCTGGCGCGCACGCTGGCTACGCAGAAAGACATCACCATCATTACCGTCAGCAGCTACATTGCTCACCTGCTGAAAGAAACGGATTGTGAAGTGATCCTGCTTGGCGGCATCTACCAGAAAAAAAGCGAAAGCATGGTGGGCCCGCTCACCCGTCAATATGTTCAGCAGGTGCACTTCAGCAAGGCTTTTATCGGCATTGATGGTTGGCAGGCGGATACCGGCTTCACCGGTCGGGACATGATGCGTTCTGACGTGGTTAACGCCGTGCTGGAAAAAGAGTGCGAGGCGATTGTTCTGACGGACAGCTCGAAATTTGGCGCGGTTCACCCGTATACGATGGGCCCTCTCTCCCGCTTTAGCCGCGTCATCACTGACGAACGTCTGAGCGATGAGCACCGCCAGCAGCTCGAAACTACCGGCCTGACGGTCGATATCGTCAAAAAATCCGCGTAATACTTTTCTGCGTCTGATTAACGGGCGCAGATTATTTCCTCTCTGAGAGAATTCCTGGACTCCCTTTAAGACTTTTTACCTGTATAACCTGCTATAAACTCGTAAAATTAATGTTAGCGATATAACAGGAAGTGACTATCACCTGCGTGATTACGTAACGCCTGCGCGACCAGGTTTCACGGGAAAAGAAATTTATGTATGCCACCAGGCTATACTTAAAGTGCGTTTCTTTCCGTGGATCGATAATTCAGGAGAAATAATTATGTCTTTAACCAGCAAAAAATTAACCGCGGCTGTATTAGCTGTTGCTCTGGCAATGTCTCTGAGCGCTTGTTCTAACTGGTCTAAACGTGACCGTAACACAGCCATTGGTGCCGGCGCCGGTGCTGTAGGTGGTGCGGTCTTAACGGATGGTAGTGCGCTGGGTACATTAGGTGGTGCTGCTGTCGGCGGTATTATCGGTCACCAGGTGGGTAAATAATCTACATAACGGCATCCACCGGTATAAAGATATATTAAGTACATTTCAGGTCTGACTTACACGCATTAAAAAAGAGCCACGGTTTTCGCCGTGGCTCATTTATTTTATCCGCCTGCCAGTTTTACTTTCATGCCTTTGGCTTCAAGCAGCGTTTTAATTAAATCGCGCTTATCGCCCTGGATCTCGATAATACCGTCTTTCACGGCCCCGCCGCAGCCGCATTTCTTTTTCAGCTCTGCCGCGAGCTTTGCCAGTTCGGCATCGTCAAGATCGATGCCGGTCACCAGGCATACGCCCTTACCTTTTCTTCCGCTGGTCTGGCGCTGAATGCGCACAATGCCGTCGCCCTTTGGACGTTCAACGGATGCTTTAGGCTCATCGATACGCCCGGTTTCGGTGGAATAGACCAGGCGGCTGTTAGCGTCGTTCATTACGCCCCCTTCTTCAGCGATGCGTTAATGTCTTTCAGGGTTTGCGCTGGATCCGCAGACTGCGTGACCGGACGGCCAATTACCATGTAATCCACGCCTGCGGTCAACGCCTGCTCTGGCGTCATGATGCGGCGCTGATCGCCCGCCGCGCTGCCGGCCGGGCGGATACCCGGCGTGACAAGCTTAAACGCCTGACCCAGTTCAGATTTGAATCGCGCGGCTTCCTGAGCGGAACACACCACGCCGTCCAGACCGCAGCTCTGCGTCAGACGAGCCAGGCGTTCGGCGTGCCCGGCAGGTGACAACGTCACGCCCAGATCGCGCAGGTCGTTTTCGTCCATGCTGGTGAGAACGGTCACCGCAATCAGCAGCGGCGCGTCTTTACCGTACGGCACCAGCGCTTCGCGGGCAGCCGTCATCATCCGCGCCCCGCCCGAGGCGTGGACGTTCACCATCCAGACGCCGAGTTCTGCCGCAGCGGCAACGGCGTGGGCGGTGGTATTTGGAATATCGTGGAATTTGAGGTCGAGGAAGATTTCAAAACCGCGCTGTTGCAGATCGCGAACAATCTGAGGCCCAAACAGCGTGAACATCTCTTTACCGACTTTCAGGCGGCAGTCACGGGGATCAATGCCATCGACGAAGGCCAGTGCGGCATCGCGGTTATTGTAATCAAGCGCAACAACAACAGGAGAATCAGTAACTACGCGGGAAGTGGAGGATGTAACAGACGTCATGACCAGCCCTTTTCGTCTATGGGCGCGCAGCGGCGCGGAACAGATAAACGGCGAGCATTCTACCTGTCAGGGCGGCAAATTAACAGAATCGATTTTCTTTCCTGCCAGGCCAAATGCCGCACGGAGCCGCATAATCTAAAAAAGCCTTTAGTATGTTGTAACTAAAATACTGGCTTTTAAAAAATTACTGCCCGTCCAGACCGCGAATCGGCTTGATGGTGGACCAGGCGCGGCACGAAGGACAGTGCCAGTAAAGCGTATAGGCAGTGAAACCACACTTCTGGCAGCGGTAGCGCGGCTTGCTGCGCACCTGCTCGCCTACCATGTCGCGCAGCACCATCAGGCTCTCCTTGGCGCGCCCTTCTTCCGCATCGTTGAGGTGGTAATCCATCAGCTTATGGAACACGCGCATTGTCGGATGACGCTGCAGCTGACGCGTGATATACACCTGCGCCGTGTCGCTGCCCTCGTGCTCCTCGACGATATCAGACAGCATCAGCTCGGCCGTTGCGCCCGTATTCTCTTCCACGCAGCGGCGCAGGAACGCGACCCACTCATCCTGCTTGCCCAGCTGCTGATAGCAGGTTTGCAGCATTTCCAGCGTTTCGCTGACCAGCTCTTTATCCTGATCGATGACCCGCAGCAGGCACTCTACCGCTTTCGCGAAGTCGCCTTTCGCCATAAACACGCGGCCCATCATGATGGAAATGCGCGCGCTGTTGCGATCGGCGGCGGCGCCTTTCTTCAGCAGCGTCATGGCTTTTTCCATGTCGTCGTTGCCCATCTGCTGCAACGCCAGCTCGCAGTAGAAGTGTGCGATCTCGACGCGCTGTTTGTCTTTCCCGAGCTTCACCAGGCGCTCGGCGGTATCGATGGCTTTCTGCCAGTCGCTGGTTGCCTGATAAATCTGCAGCAGCTGCTGCAGCGCGCTGATGCGAAAATCGGTTTCATCCACCAGCTGTGAGAACATGTCTTCCGCGCGATCGTACAAGCCGGCCGCCATATAGTCGCGGCCCAGCTGCTGTACGGCCAGCAAACGCTGATCGTAGGTTAACGATGCGCTTTCCATGAGGGTCTGGTGAATGCGGATGGCGCGGTCAACCTCGCCGCGCGAACGGAACAGATTGCCCAGGGTGAGATGCGCCTCTACGGTGCCGGTATCCTCTTTAAGCATGTCGAGGAACAGGTCAACCGCTTTGTCCTGCTGATTACTCAGAAGGAAGTTCACCCCCGCAACGTAGTCGCGGGAGAGTCGGTTGGCTTCATCCTGCTTAGTTTGTTGCGCACTTCTGCGGCCCATATACCAGCCATAGGCTGCGGCTACAGGCAAAAGCAGAAACAACAACTCCAGCATAGTCGATTATTCCTTGACTACCGGCACACCAGAGCTAGCTGGGATGTCAGTTGCGGGCGCAATTTGCAGTTCGAGGCGTTTAATTTTGCGTTCAGCGCGTGCAAGCGAAACGCGCACTTTCAGCCAGAACAGGCCACACACCAGCCAGCCGATAATAAAACCGGCAGCGAACAAGACGGCAAGCAGGCTCGATACGCGATACTCGCCCTGGGCCAGCAGATAGTTAAACGTAACCTGCTGATCGTTTTGCGCGCCCAGGGTGACCGAAATGACAAAAATCGCCAACACCAGTAAGAAAATAAGTAAATATTTCACATGACTTCCCGTTATGTGGATCAAGCGAATAAAGTGTGTTCAATTTACCGCAATCAGCCTTATAAACTACCATTTTAGTGACGGGCGCGAAACGGAAAAAGTAACGCGCCCGTATAGGATTTATGGGTAAAATGCGGAATATCAACCGTCAGACGTCGCTTTCGTCACGTTCCGCAATTTCTTTCTTCTCTTCCGGCGGCGGAGCCAGCGGCCCACAGACTTTCTGCGCAAGCCAGGTGGCAAGGGTTACCAGCAGCCAGGAGATCAGCGTGGCGACCACTAAATCACGCGGCCAGTGCATCCCCAGCAGCAGACGACTGCCCATCACCGCCGTCGCCCAGACCAGCAGCACCGCGATTGTCACCGTGCGTCGGCGCGGCCACAGCAGACCTACCGCAAGTAACGCCCAGCTCGCCGCAAACATGGTATGCCCGGACGGGAACGCGAAGCCGGTCTCCTTTTGCCAGTGCTTGCGCAGGAATTTCGGCACGTCCTGCTGCTCGGAAAGCTGCTCTTTCACCAGCGCACCGCGATCCTTACGCTTTAAATTGTAGAACTCATCTACCGGGACATGGTGCGTTTTTTCCAGCCAGACCACGAATGGACGTGGCTCCTGCACGCGATCTTTCACCCACGACTTCAGCCCCTGTCCGACCAGAATGGCGCACGCGAGGATAGCAAAGAGCATAATCGCCGGGCGCAGTCGAAAGCGCAGACACCACAGAAACCACGCGCAGAGCAGCACGTGGGTAATGATTCCCCAGGGTTGAGTGACCGTTTCCGTTACCCAGTACAGCGTTTTAAGCCAGGTGGCGTTTTGGCCGGGCTCCCATGCCCAGCCTGAAATCCAGACCGCCAGAGGCATAATCAGTAACAGGGCCGCACCGGCAGCCGTTCGTCGTGCGATGGAAAGCATGTCATCTCCTTGTTTGCTAAGCCCAACAATCATAACTGAATTTTCTGAGAAGCGTAGAGATGTCGGATTGTGCGTTTAACGTGCGTATAGCATGGCGGTCATTAGGCGAAGTTGCTGAGCTTGTGGCAAAATGATCGGATACAGAAAGCCAAACAGGCGATAGACGCGAAACGTGTCAGCATACTCTGGAGAATCACATGCAGCTTAAACGTGTGGCAGAAGCCAAACTGCCAACCCCATGGGGCGATTTCCTGATGGTGGGTTTTGAAGAACTGGCAACCGGACAGGATCACGTCGCCTTAGTTTTCGGCGACATTTCGGGGCAGACGCCGGTGCTGTCTCGCGTCCATTCGGAGTGTCTGACGGGCGACGCGCTGTTCAGCCTGCGCTGCGACTGCGGTTTCCAGCTGGAAGCGGCGCTGTCCCACATCGCGGAAGAAGGCCGCGGCGTGCTGCTTTATCACCGTCAGGAGGGCCGTAACATCGGTCTGCTGAACAAGATCCGCGCCTATGCGCTGCAGGATCAGGGCTACGATACGGTTGAAGCGAACCATCAGCTCGGCTTTGCCGCTGACGAACGCGACTTCACGCTGTGTGCCGATATGTTCAAGCTGCTGGGGGTCGATGAGGTGCGTCTGCTGACCAATAACCCGCGCAAGGTGGAGATCCTCACGGAAGCAGGCATCAACATCGTTGAGCGCGTCCCGCTGATCGTCGGCCGCAATCCAAAAAATGCCCACTATCTCGACACCAAAGCCGCGAAAATGGGCCATCTGTTAAGCGAGTAAAGGTTGTTTGCCCGGCACGCCGCGTGCCGGGCGATAGGTTTAGTCCAGCATCTTACGAATCACGTAATGTAAAATGCCGTCGTTCTGGTAGTACGTCAGCTCGGTGGCGGTATCAATACGGCACCGGCATTCCAGCACTTCCGTTTTCCCGTCCGCTCGCGTCAGCTTCACCGGCACCGTTTTACCCGGCTGCAGGTTTTGCAGTCCGCTAATGTCGATCTGCTCTTCCCCGGTCAGGCCTAAGGTTTTGCGCGTTACTCCCTGCGGGAATTCGAGCGGCAGGATCCCCATACCAATCAGGTTAGAGCGGTGAATACGCTCGAAGGATTCGGAAATCACGACCCGCACGCCCAGCAGGCGCGGCCCTTTGGCTGCCCAGTCGCGGCTGGAGCCTGAGCCATACTCTTTCCCGGCGATGACCGCGAGCGGGATCCCCTCTTTCTGGTAGCTCATGGCGGCGTCGTAGATTGAGACCACTTCCGTCCCCGGCAGACGACGCGTCATGCCCCCTTCCACACCCGGCACCATTTCATTGCGGATGCGGATGTTGGCGAAGGTGCCGCGCACCATTACTTCATGGTTACCGCGTCGCGAACCGTAGGAGTTAAAGTCCCGACGCTCCACGCCACGCCCCTGCAAATAACGTCCTGCCGGGCTATCCGCTTTGATACTCCCGGCCGGCGAGATGTGGTCGGTGGTGACGGAATCCCCGAGCATCGCCAGAATGCGCGCGCCGTGAATATCCTGGAGCGGTGCTGGCTGCGCCTGCATCTCATCAAAGAACGGCGACAGGCGGATATAGGTTGAATCATCCTGCCAGCCGTAGGTATCAGAGCCCTCTACCGCAATGGTTTTCCACTCCGGAGTGCCTTCAAAGACCTCGGCGTACTCTTTACGGAACATCTCGCTGGAGACCTGCTCCACCGCACGGGCGATCTCCCGGGAGGACGGCCAAATATCTTTCAGATAGACCGGCTCGTTTTTGCGGTCGTGCCCGATAGGGTCGGTCACCAGATTGATATTCATGTTCCCGGCCAGCGCGTAGGCCACCACCAGCGGTGGCGACGCCAGCCAGTTGGTTTTGACCAGCGGATGAATACGGCCTTCAAAGTTACGGTTGCCCGAGAGCACCGCGCCAACGGTAAGATCGCCCTGCTTAATCGCCACTTCGATAGGCTCCGGCAGCGGGCCCGAGTTGCCGATACAGGTGGTACAGCCGTAGCCGACCAGGTTAAAGCCCAGCTCGTCCAGATACGGGGTCAGCTTCGCCTTCGCCAGATAGTCGGACACCACCTTCGAGCCGGGCGCCAACGAGGCTTTCACCCACGGCTGCGGCTTAAGGCCAAGCTCAACGGCTTTCTTCGCCAGCAGCCCCGCCGCCATCAGCACGCTCGGGTTCGAGGTGTTGGTGCACGAGGTGATGGCCGCAATCACCACCGCCCCTTCCGGCAGCTGATAAGTGTGCCCGTTCATCACATAGTCAACCGGACGGTGATCTTTCTGCGAGCTGTTCACTTCAAGCTCGTTGCTGGCGGCAAACGCGCTCGGCACGTTGTTGAGCGCCACGCGATCCTGCGGACGTTTCGGTCCGGCGAGGCTCGCTTCAACCGTTCCCATGTCGAGCTCTAGGGTGCTGGTGAAGACCGGCTCATCGCCCGGGTTGCGCCACATGCCCTGGGCCTTGGTGTAGGCTTCGACCAGCGCAACCTGCTCTTCCGAGCGTCCGCTCAGGCGCATGTATTCCAGCGTCACGTTGTCTATCGGGAAGAAGCCGCAGGTCGCGCCATATTCCGGCGCCATGTTGGCGATGGTGGCGCGGTCGGCCAGCGGCAGCGAATCGAGGCCGTCGCCGTAGAATTCAACGAATTTACCCACCACGCCGTGTTTGCGCAGCATCTGGGTGACGGTCAATACCAGGTCGGTAGCGGTGATCCCTTCGGAAAGCTTGCCGATGAGTTTGAATCCCACCACGTCAGGAATGAGCATGGAGACGGGCTGGCCGAGCATGGCGGCTTCCGCTTCGATCCCACCCACGCCCCAGCCAAGCACGCCCAGGCCGTTGATCATCGTGGTGTGGGAATCGGTGCCCACCAGCGAATCGGGATAGGCCACCCACTCTTTGTCCTGGAGTTCGCTCCAGACCGCTTTGCCGAGGTACTCCAGGTTCACCTGGTGGCAAATACCGGTTCCCGGCGGCACCACGCTGAAGCGGCTAAAGGCCTGCTGTCCCCACTTCAGAAAGACATAGCGTTCGTGGTTACGCTCCATCTCAAGGCGAACGTTCTCTTCGAAGGCATCGTCGTCGCCGAAATGGTCAACCGTGACGGAGTGGTCAATGACCAGATCAACCGGAGAGAGCGGATTGACTTTGGACGTGTCCCCGCCCAGGCGTTTCACCGCCTCTCGCATGGCGGCTAAATCCACCACGGCGGGCACGCCGGTGAAGTCCTGCATCAGCACCCTGGCCGGGCGGTAGGCAATCTCCCGATCCGCGTGGGCATCTTTGAGCCATCCGGCTAAGGCGTGGATATCGTCGGCGGTGACAGAGTCTTCGTCCTGCCAGCGTAAAAGGTTTTCCAGTAAGACTTTCAGCGACTTGGGCAACCGCGAAATGTCCCCAAGGCTTTTCGCAGCCAGCGGCAAGCTGTAGTAGTGCCAGGTTTTGTTTTCTGCCTGCAACGTATCCTTACTGGCTTCGCGTAGGGTTAACGACATAAGCTCCTCCTTAATCACAGAGATACCCTGATAATTATCAAGGCCGTAATTAAAGATAACACAAAGATGATGTAACGTTTTGATAACAACCCGAATTGATAAATCTCGGGCGTAAATTCGGAGGAGAGGAAACAAAAAACCCCGCCGCAGCGAGGTTTTATCAATCAGGAGAACGTTAGCCAGATGAGCTGGCACCAGAAGAGAATCGAGAGAGAAAACGCACCCATCCACGACCAGTATTTGAGAGTTGTCATGTTATTCATCATATCGACACCAGACTTTATTAATTAAAGACCCTGAGTCATTGCCTCAGTACTATATTGCTGATGTGTATTTATTAAAGAGTACAAAAGTGCAGAAACAGTCTTAAGACTATTAGCGTAATAACGCTTAAAACTAAATTATTGTTTTTTGGGTTCGTCTTCAGCGAACACGTCAATAAAAGCCTTTTGCTGCGCGGTAAGTTTCCAGGATGCTGGCACGGTCGTTGTCGGTTCCTTACGGGCTTTGATCGCCGTGTCATGATGCTGACACATCTGTTTTACCGTTTCTGTACGCACTGTCACTGCCATATTCAACCCCAATATTTCCAGGCCAGGAGAGCTACCACCACCCAGAACAGGGCGGAGACAACAAAGACCGCCAGCCAGGCTTTACGTTTGAGCACAGGATCCCTTTGCGGTTCTTCAGTTCCTGACGGCATTGCTAACCTCATACAATCGACACCGCTTATCATTTCGATACCAAACAATTGGTACAAGTAATCACCAGTTGAGATAAATCCTAAAGAAACTTTAGCCGAAAAGCCAGTGAATTTACGCATTCATCCCTATGAAATATTCATTCTTTTGACCAGAAATAAATAATTGAAAAGAATAATTTGCGCAGTCGTTAATTAGTTTCTACTTTTGTCGCAAATTCACGACAGTATAACCTTACGAATTAAATGGGTTATGACATTATATGGCAGTGAGATGCAGATGATGATAATTCTGATTTAGCTTTGAGAGGTTATTTCGGTATCTTTCCGCGGGGGAAAGATACCGGGTGTGATTATTTGGCGGGGAGTTTAATGTCTTTAAACATCTCTTCTATATCTTCGTTGGAACGAAGCGCTACGGCGGTATCGACAACATCGCGAGTCAGGTGCGGCGCAAAGCGCTGAATGAAATCATACATATAGCTGCGCAGGAAGGTGCTGCGGCGGAAGCCAATTTTGGTCGTGCTGTGGCTGAAGATATCATGCGCATCCAGGCGCACTAAATCCGGGTCGGAAACCGGGTCAACGGCCATGCTGGCGATAACCCCCACGCCCAGCCCCAGCCGCACGTAGGTTTTAATGACGTCGGCGTCCGTCGCGGTAAATACGATGCGCGGCGTTAAGCCCGCGCGGTTAAACGCCGTATCCAGCTCGGAGCGGCCGGTAAAACCGAAGGTGTATGTCACGAGCGGATATTGCGCCAGCTCCTCAATCGTCACCGATCCCTTCCCTGCCAAAGGATGATCCGGCGTGACCACAATCGAGCGGTTCCAGTGATAGCACGGCAGCATGACCAGGTCGTCGTAAAGATGGAGCGCTTCGGTGGCGATGGCGAAATCGGCGTTACCCTTAGAGACCGCTTCCGCAATCTGCGTTGGCGAGCCCTGATGCATGTGCAGGGAAACGCGCGGGTAACGCTCGATAAAGCCTTTAATCACGCCGGGCAGCGCGTAGCGCGCCTGGGTGTGGGTAGTGGCAATATAAAGAGACCCTTTGTCCGGCCAGGTATGCTCCCCGGCGACCGACTTGATCGCATCGACTTTTGAGAGCACTTCGCGTGCAATGCGGATGATCTCCTGCCCCGCAGGCGTCACCTGGGTGAGATGCTTACCGCTGCGGGCAAAGATTTGAATTCCCAGCTCATCCTCCAGCATACGAACCTGCTTGCTGATGCCGGGTTGCGAGGTATAAAGACCTTCTGCGGTAGAAGAAACGTTAAGGTTGTGGTTGACCACCTCAACGATATAGCGAAGCTGCTGTAGTTTCATGCCGGACCATCCGATTTAGCGCACGCGGTCAATCGTTTAAGACGATTTGATAATAAGAAAAGGGTTAGCTATAACCACTATATCATTTATAGCCTGACTGTATAGTACGGAACAATAAATAATAACGGCGTAATAAAAAAGGGCCGGAAGTCCGGCCCTTTAACAGGTAAGTTACGGTAAGTGCGGATTATTTCTTGCCTTCAACCCATTTACCGTCAACAAAGAAGGCTGACCAGCCGGTCGCTTTCCCGTCTTTCTCGGCAGCGACATACTGCTGCTTGGTTTTACGGCTAAAGCGCACAACCGTCTTGTTGCCTTCTGGATCCTGCTGCGGCGCGTCGGCCAGATAGCGCAGTTTCTCCGGCAGACGATCGCGGAAGCGGTACAGCTCTTCCACCAGCGGCGCGCGGGTTTCACGCGATTTCGGGAAGGTGTTCGCTGCGAGGAAGACCCCGGCAGCACCGTCACGCAGCACAAAGTAGGCGTCTGACTTCTCACACGGCAGCTCTGGCAGCGGAACCGGATCTTCCTTCGGCGGTGCCACTTCACCGTTACGCAGGATCTTACGCGTGTTCTTACATTCGTCGTTGGTACAGGCCATGTACTTGCCGAAACGTCCCATTTTCAGGTGCATTTCAGAACCACATTTCTCACACTCAACGATTGGGCCGTCGTAGCCCTTAATGCGGAACTCGCCCTCTTCGATCTCGTAGCCATCGCAGGTCGGGTTATTACCGCAGACGTGCAGTTTACGCTTCGGATCGATCAGGTAGCTGTCCATCGCCGTGCCGCATTTCTTGCAGCGGCGCTTCGCGCGCAGCGCGTTCGTTTCAGCGTCATCGCCTTCGAGAACGTTGAGAACTTCGTTCTCCGGCACCAGGTTAATGGTGGTTTTGCAACGCTCTTTTGGCGACAGCGCGTAGCCGGAACAGCCGAGGAATACGCCCGTGGTGGCGGTACGGATCCCCATCTTACGGCCGCAGGTTGGGCAGTCGATGCTGGTCAGTACCATCTGGTTAGGCAGCATCCCGCCCTCTTCAGGATCCTTCTCGGCTTTATCCAGCTGGGTGGTAAAGTCGCTAAAGAAGCTGTCGAGTACCTTTTTCCATTCCGCCTGATGGCTGGCCACCTGGTCGAGGCTGTCTTCCATCTGGGCGGTGAAATCGTAGTTCATCAGCTCACGGAAGTTGGCTTCCAGGCGATCGGTAACAATTTCACCCATCTTTTCAGCATAGAAACGACGGCTTTCGACGCGAACATAACCGCGATCCTGAATCGTCGAGATAATGGATGCGTAGGTCGACGGACGGCCGATACCGCGTTTTTCCAGCTCTTTCACCAGCGACGCTTCACTAAAGCGCGCAGGCGGCTTGGTGAAGTGTTGAGCCGGAAGCAGCTCAACGAGGGAGAGGCTATCGCCCTTGTTCACCGCAGGCAGGGTTCTGTCTTCGTCGCCCTTACGCAGCGCAGGCATGACTTTTGTCCAGCCGTCGAAGCGCAGGATACGGCCACGCGCTTTGAGGCGGAAATCGCCCGCCCCCACGGTCAGCGTGGTGGAATCGTACTGCGCCGGCGTCATCTGACACGCCACAAACTGGCGCCAGATCAGCTGATACAGTTTTTGCGCATCGGCTTCCATATCTTTCAGCGATTCAGCGAGGACGGACACGTCAGAAGGACGAATCGCTTCGTGCGCTTCCTGCGAGTTTTCCTTGCTGGCGAACTGATTGGCGCTCTCCGGCAGGTATTTCTTGCCGAAGTTTTCGCTGATATAGCCGCGCACCATGTTCACCGCGTCCTGGCTCAGGTTCGTTGAGTCGGTACGCATGTAGGTGATGTAGCCCGCTTCGTACAGGCGCTGCGCCATCATCATGGTTTTCTTCACGCCGTAGCCCAGACGCGTGCTCGCCGCCTGCTGCAGTGTGGAGGTAATAAAAGGTGCGCCAGGCTTGCTGCTGGTCGGCTTATCTTCGCGCTCCAGCACCTGATAGCGGGCTTTTTCCAGCAGCGCCACGGCTGCCATCGTCTGCTCACGATTCTCAGGACGGAACGGTTTGTCGTTCTGATGGCTCACCTGCAGCGGCAGCGCGTCGCCGCCCGGCGTGGTGACGTTCGCATCAATTTCCCAGAACTCTTCCGGGACAAAGGCTTTGATTTCGCGTTCACGTTCAACAACCAGACGCACGGCAACGGACTGCACGCGTCCTGCGGACAGGCCACGGGCAATCTTTTTCCACAGCAGTGGAGAAACCATGTAGCCCACAACGCGGTCCATAAAGCGACGCGCCTGCTGGGCGTTTACGCGGTCGATATTCAGTTCACCCGGCTTTTCAAACGCCTGGCGAATCGCATTCTTCGTAATTTCGTTAAACACTACACGGCTGTAGCGTTTGTCGTCGCCACCGATAACTTCCCGCAGGTGCCATGCAATGGCTTCCCCTTCGCGGTCAAGGTCGGTTGCGAGATAGATGTGGTCGGCTTTTTCAGCAAGCTGCTTCAGCTCGTTGACGACCTTTTCTTTTCCGGGCAGCACTTCGTACTGTGCGTCCCAGTTGTGCCATGGATTAACACCCATGCGGTTGACAAGCGCGCTACGTTCATCCTTTTTAGGCTTTTTAGCCCCTTTGGTGGAGGTAGAGTCTGCGCTCTTTTTGCTGGCTGAGCCACTGGTCGGCAAATCGCGGATGTGACCAACGCTGGATTTAACCACGTAGTCGTTACCCAGATACTTATTGATCGTTTTGGCTTTTGCCGGGGACTCAACGATGACGAGAGCTTTACCCATATTCACCTTTACCTAATTTAATTCTTCCAGGAATACGCCGCACGTTGATTTCCCTTCCGCTGACGACGAGCCATTGATATTGAGACTGCGTCAGGGGATATCAACCCCTTTTACTTACCGGGCGCCTGATTCACGACGTCCAGGTGATTGAGTTATCGGGTATTTTTCTCTAATCAATGTTAATTCGTGACGAATCCAGGGTCGAATGTCAAGCAATTCTGTTGCCAGAATGACGAAAGCGCACACTGTACCTGATAAAATTCGTTACGCAACTTTATTAGCACGCAAAAGCTGATTGCGCCAATTCGCAAAGCGACGCTTACCCCCTCACATAACAGGGAAAATTTGCCCCGTAAGTCCCTGCGGCGTAAACTATTGCGACTGTTTAAGGAGTAGATTATGCAGAATACAACCCAACCCATTGACCGAGCATCTCTGCTTATTGAAGCGAATAAGCTGATTCGCAACCACGAAGATACCCTGGCGGGAATCGAGGCAACGGGCGTTGAACAGCGCAACGGCGTGCTGGTCTTTAGCGGCGAATATTTCCTTGATGAACAAGGTTTACCGACCCCGAAAAGCACCGCGGTATTTAACATGTTCAAATACCTGGCCCATACGCTTTCCGAGAAGTATCACCTGGTCGATTAACGTAAAACGCGAGGCAGATGCCTCGCGTTTTCGTTTACAGAAGCGGCTTTTGACCGCGCTGTAGCCAGCGCAGCAGCAGACGATCCGCGCTCTCCGCGGCACTGTTAGTGAACCGGTCGAGCATGCGCTTGCGCTGGGTGAAACGCACGCCAACCAGCTCGTGCCCTTCCATCAGCCCTAACAGCAGGTCGTCGCTGGTGCCGACTTCATCAACCAGCCCTTTCTCCTGCGCCTGAACGCCGTACCAGTGTTCACCCGTCGCCACCTGCTCGATGTCCAGCGCAGGGCGCATGCGGTGCACGAAATCTTTAAACAGATGATGGGTTTCATTGAGGTCTTCACGAAACTTCTGACGCCCCTCTTCCGTGTTCTCACCGAGCAGCGTCAGCGTGCGCTTGTACTGTCCGGCGGTGTGCAGCTCGATGTCGATCTCTTTATTCTTCAGGAATCGGTTGAAGTTAGGGATCTGCGCCACCACGCCGATGGAGCCAATGATGGAGAACGGCGCCGCCACAATTTTATCAGCCACGCAGGCCATCATGTAGCCGCCGCTCGCGGCCACCTTATCCACCGCCACCGTCAGCGGGATCTGCTTGTCGCGCAGGCGCTGCAGCTGCGATGCCGCCAGACCATAGCCGTGTACGACACCGCCCGGGCTTTCAAGGCGCAAGACCACCCGATCCTGCGGTTTAAACACCGCTAGCACCGCGGTGACTTCTTCGCGCAATGAGGAGACCTCATGGGCATCCATGCTGCCTTTGAAATCAAGGACGTAGACGCGTGGCTTACTGTCTTCCTGCGGGAGTGCAAGCTTAGCCTTTGCTTTCGCCGCTTTGTCTTCCTGTTTGTGCTTTTTCTTCTGCGCTTTCACCCACTGCTTCTGCTGATGGCTGTCCAGCAGCGCCAGCGACATCTCTTCTTGCATCTCCTTATACTGTTCGCTCAGTCGAGTGATCCTTAACTCGCCGCGCTGACGTTTACGCTGCCTCAGGTTTACGATCAGCACAGCGATTACCGCTATTGCAATCACCACCGTCGCGATCTTGGCCAAAAACAACCCATATTCAGAAAGTAATTCCACGCGTTCCACCTTGATTAACCACGATTCTTCCCCGCCAGTGTACAACAGCCGTTGCCAGGCGTCTTGCTCGTGAAGATACCTCTGCGAGCCGCCTTCAGGAATCCCCCGTTCTGGTCGAAATATTTGCAAATTGTTAATTTCACAGAGAAGCGTCCTGTAGACTGATTGAATTCTCATGCTATTTCGGGCATAAAGCCGAAAAGTGATTAAAAGCAGGCGCAATCCATTTGCCGCGCCCAGAGGAGTCACCGTGCACTATCAACCGCAAAAAAACCTACTACAAAATCGCATTATTCTTGTTACCGGAGCCAGCGACGGGATTGGTCGCGAAGCCGCTCTGACCTACGCCCGGTACGGGGCACACGTCATTCTGACGGGACGCAATGAAGACAAGCTGCGCCGCGTGGCTCAAGAAATCGAAGACGCGGGCGGCGCGCCGGCCCCGTGGTATATCCTCGATTTACTGACCTGCACTCCCGCCTCCTGCCGCGAGCTTGCCCAGCGCATTGCAACCCGGCATCCGCGTCTTGACGGCGTGCTGCACAACGCCGGGTTGCTTGGGGAAGTTCGCCCGATGGATGAACAGGATCCGGAGATCTGGCAGCAGGTCATGCAGGTGAATATCAACGGCACCTTCTTCCTGACCCAGGCGCTGCTTCCTTTATTACTCAAATCCGATTCCGGCTCGCTGGTCTTCACCTCGTCGAGCGTCGGGAGCCAGGGGCGCGCCAACTGGGGCGCCTACGCGGTATCGAAGTTTGCCACCGAAGGCATGATGCAGGTGCTGGCCGAGGAGTATCAAAGCCGTCATCTGCGCGTTAACTGCATCAACCCGGGCGGGACGCGCACCAAAATGCGCGCCAGCGCGTTCCCGAGCGAAGATCCGCAGAAGCTGAAAACGCCCGCCGAAATTATGCCGCTCTATCTCTGGCTGATGGGTGACGACAGCCGCCGCAAAACCGGCATGACCTTTGACGCCCAGCCGGGCCGTAAGCCGGGGATTGCGCAATGAGTGAAGAACGCCACCAGCAGCGCCAGCAGCGCCAGCAGCGTTTAAAGGAACAGGTCGATGCCCGCGTCGCGGCTGCACAGGACGAGCGCGGCATTCTGATTGTGTTCACCGGTAACGGGAAAGGGAAAACCACCGCCGCATTCGGCACCGCCACCCGCGCCGTCGGACACGGTCAGAGAGTGGGCGTGATTCAGTTCATAAAAGGCGAATGGCCCAACGGCGAGCGAAACCTGTTGGAACCGCACGGCGTTGAGTTTCAGGTGATGGCGACCGGGTTTACCTGGGATACGCAAAACCGGGAAACCGATACGGCGGCCTGCCTCGCGGTGTGGGAGCACGCCAAAAGAATGCTGGCCGATCCGGCGCTGAACATGGTGTTGCTGGATGAGATCACCTACATGTTGGCCTACGACTATCTGCCGCTTGAGGCCGTTCTGGATGCACTGCGAAATCGTCCGCTTCACCAGACGGTCATCGTCACGGGTCGCGGCTGTCATCGGGATATTCTGGAACTTGCGGATACCGTCAGCGAACTACGCCCGGTTAAGCATGCGTTTGATGCCGGAATAAAAGCACAGATCGGCATTGATTACTAAGAAAAAAGCCCGGTGAATGCACCGGGCTTTTTATTTTCAATCGTTTTTACCGCGGCTGCCGGAGCGGCGATTGTTGCTCACCTGGCTATGGCGTTTCACCGCACGACGGATCTGGTTCGCCTTCATGCGACGGCGATCTTTTTCCACCGCCACTTTCGAGGTGGTTTCCGGCGTCAGCCCTACCAGCTCGCGCAGGTAGTTAGTCTGGGTTAAATCCAGCTCGGTATAGCCGCCGCGCGGCAGGCCTTTCGGCAGCAGGATGTCACCGTAGCGCACGCGGATCAGGCGGCTGACCTGTACGCCAACGGCTTCCCAAAGGCGACGCACTTCGCGGTTACGCCCTTCGGTCAGCGTAACGTTGTACCAC
The DNA here is from genome assembly GCF_964208575.1 of Enterobacter soli. Lineage (GTDB taxonomy): Bacteria > Pseudomonadota > Gammaproteobacteria > Enterobacterales > Enterobacteriaceae > Enterobacter > Enterobacter soli_A. Next base: position 186,104 of record NZ_CAXOFU010000005.1, read on the forward strand.
TGGTTGATCCCTTCACCACCGGTAAATTTGATGGTTTTGAAGGCGGCCGGGCCGTCTTCCAGCTGAACGCCGCGGGACAGGTCGCGCAGCTTGTTCTCGTCAACCTGACCGAAAACACGCACCGCGTATTCGCGTTCAACTTCACGGCTTGGGTGCATCAGGCGGTTCGCCAGCTCACCGTCGGTGGTAAACAGCAGCAGACCGCAGGTGTTCACGTCCAGACGGCCAACGGCAATCCAGCGAGCGCCGCGCAGTTTAGGCAGACGGTCAAAGACGGTCGGGCGCCCTTCCGGGTCGTTACGGGTGCAAAGTTCGCCTTCCGGCTTGTAATAAGCCAGCACGCGGCAGATCTGCTCGGCGGACTCTTTTACGGAGATAAGATGACCGTCGATACGGATCTTCAGCCCCGGTACAATTTCTACGCGGTCGCCCAGGGTGGAGACTTTACCGTCCACACTCACGCGACCTGCTTCAATAATGGCTTCGATTTCACGGCGCGAACCGTGGCCGGCGCGCGCCAGCACTTTCTGTAATTTCTCGCTCATTGAGCTTCCTCAGGTGTCGCCTTCACAGGCGTCGAACAGGTCAAAACGCGGCAACGCCCCGTTTTGATGGCCGCGTAGTATAGCCGCTTACACCTTTACAAGAAAGGTTTAACATCGCCCACGCCTTCGCGGATCACTTCTGGCGAATCTTCCGTCAGGTCGATAACGGTGGTGGGCTGCTGACCCAGGTATCCGCCGTGAATAATCAGCTCGACCACTTTCTCCAGACGGTCTTTGATCTCTTCCGGGTCGGACTCGGTAAACTCGCTGCCCGGCAGCATCAAAGAGGTGGAGAGCATCGGCTCGCCGAGCGTTTCCAGCAGCGCCTGGGCAATCGGGTTAGACGGCACGCGCATCCCGATGGTTTTCCGTTTTTCCTGCAGCAGACGGCGCGGCACCTCTTTCGTCCCTTTCAGGATGAAGGTGTAGTTGCCCGGCGTGTTGTTCTTGATCAGGCGAAACGCCACGTTATCAACGTAGGCATAGGTCGACAGCTCGGAGAGATCGCGGCACATCAGGGTAAAGTTGTGGCCGTCCGGCAGCTGACGGATGCGGCAGATCCGCTCCATCGCCCCTTTGTCTTCAATTTTACAGCCCAGCGCGTAGCCCGAATCGGTCGGATAGACGATAACGCCACCTTTGCGGACAATCTCCACGGCCTGGTTAATCAGGCGGGGCTGCGGGTTATCCGGATGAATATAGAAAAACTGACTCATACTTCCCTCTCTTCAAGTTGCTGTGGCTGTTCCCAGAGCTGCCAGACAGGCTCGACGCCAGCGGGAAGCCAGAGCTTGCGCCCCAGCTCTATCCACGCGCAGGGCTGATGGAAATCAGACCCCTGCGAGGCATAAAGGCCAAACTGACGAGCATAGGTCGCGAGCTGCGAACGCTCATTGGGAGCCTGCTGGCACTGCGCGACTTCCATCGCGTCCCCGCCGCACTCGGCGAAGTGGGCCAGCAGCCTTTTCAGCCATTTAGCAGAAAGATTATACCGCCCGGGATGGGCCAGCACCGCCTTACCGCCAGAATGATGAATCACATCAATAGCTTGTTTTATTGTACACCACTGTGGCGGAACGTATCCGGTTTTCCCGCGCGCAAGATAGCGTTTGAACACGTCGGCCATGGTGGTGGCTTTGCCCGCCTCCACCAGAAAACGGGCGAAGTGGCCGCGGGTGACCGCTCCGCCGTTCGCCAGCTTCTGCGCCCCTTCCAGCGCGCCGGGGATATGCGCTTTTTCAAGGCGATCGCCAATCATCTCGGCGCGCTGATTGCGGCGCGTTTTTTGTTCTTGCAAAAATGCGCGCATTGCCGGATGGTCTATATCGATATTGAGGCCAACGATATGAATTTCATGGTTTTCCCAGACGGTTGAGATCTCAACGCCGGTAATCAGGTTGAGCGCTATCCCGCTGCGGGCAATCTCAGCGCGGGCGGCGGGGATCGCATCCGTCGTATCGTGATCGGTTATCGCCAGCGTGCCAACACGCATTTCAACGGCACGGTGGACTAAGGCTTCGGGCGTAAGCAGGCCGTCAGAGGCCTGCGTGTGGCTGTGTAAATCGTAAATTACGGCGTAGGTGGTATCGCTCAAAGCACTTCCCATCACAGGTTAGAAACATCCAGAAAGCCTATGATAACGACTTGCCGCGAAATTCTGAAATCAAGGGTTGACAACACGCCATCGAACTAGTTAACTAGTACGCAAGTTCACACGAGAAAGGTATCTGAAAATGACTGCACATTTCACTCTGCACGGCTGGTGGCGTACTTCCTGACTATCGGGCAGTGTCACACGTCTGCGAAACGCAAACAGATACCAGGCCCGCTCTCAAGCGGGCTTTTTTTTGAACAGAATAAATGAGAAGAACATCATGCAAACAGCCAAACCTGACCTCGAACTGCTGACCTGCGAGGCGGCCTATCGCCACAACCCAACCGCGCTGTTTCATCAGGTATGCGGTGCGCGTCCGGCGACCCTGCTGCTGGAATCTGCGGATATCGACAGCAAGGACGATCTGAAAAGCCTGCTGCTGGTCGATAGCGCCCTGCGCATTACCGCTTTAGGTGACACCGTCACCGTTAAGGCCCTGTCCGACAACGGCGCGGCCCTGCTGCCGCTGCTCGATGCCGCCCTGCCTGCGGGTATCGAAAACGAGCGTCACCCGGAAATGCGCATTCTGCACTTCCCGCCGGTGAGCCAGCTGCTGGATGAAGACGCGCGCCTGTGCTCCCTGTCCGTATTCGACGCCTTCCGCCTGCTGCAAAATCTGGTTACGGTGCCGGAAAACGAGCGCGAAGCGATGTTCTTCGGCGGGCTGTTTGCCTACGACCTGGTGGCCGGTTTCGAAGACCTGCCGGAGACCGAGCAAGGCAACCGCTGCCCGGACTACTGTTTCTACCTGGCGGAAACCCTGCTGGTTATCGACCATCAGAAAAAATACACCCGCATTCAGGCCAGCCTGTTTACCCCGTCCGCCTCGGAGAAAAAACGTCTTGAGCACCGCATCGCGCAGCTGCAGGAGCAGATGACCGAAGAGCCGCCTGCGCTGCCGGTGCAGCGCGTGGAAAAAATGCAGTGCGAGGTGAATCAGACCGACGACCAGTACGGCGCGGTCGTGCGCCAGATGCAGAAGGCGATCCGCGCCGGAGAGATTTTCCAGGTGGTGCCGTCCCGCCGCTTCTCCCTGCCGTGCCCGTCCCCGCTGGCGGCCTATGACGTGCTGAAAAAGAGCAACCCGAGCCCGTATATGTTCTTCATGCAGGACAACGATTTCACCCTGTTTGGCGCGTCGCCGGAAAGCTCACTGAAATACGACGCCACCAGCCGCCAGATTGAGATCTACCCGATTGCCGGCACCCGTCCGCGCGGCCGCCGTGCCGACGGTTCGCTGGATCGCGATCTGGACAGCCGTATCGAGCTGGAGATGCGCACCGACCATAAAGAGCTCTCCGAGCACCTGATGCTGGTTGACCTGGCGCGTAACGATCTGGCGCGTATCTGCACCCCCGGGAGCCGCTACGTGGCGGATCTGACCAAAGTTGACCGCTACTCCTTTGTGATGCACCTGGTTTCCCGCGTGGTGGGCGAACTGCGCAGCGACCTCGACGTGCTACACGCCTACCGCGCCTGCATGAACATGGGCACCCTGAGCGGTGCGCCGAAAGTCCGCGCGATGCAGCTTATCGCTGAAGCCGAAGGCCGTCGTCGCGGCAGCTACGGCGGCGCCGTGGGGTACTTCACCGCGCACGGCGACCTCGACACCTGCATCGTCATTCGCTCCGCCTACGTGGAAGACGGGATCGCCACCGTCCAGGCGGGCGCGGGCATTGTTCTTGATTCTGTTCCGCAGTCTGAAGCTGACGAAACGCGCAGTAAAGCACGCGCGGTATTGCGCGCCATCGCTACCGCACACCATGCACAGGAGATTTTCTGATGGCTGACATTCTGCTGCTCGATAATATCGACTCCTTTACCTACAACCTGGCAGATCAGCTGCGCGCGAACGGTCACAACGTCGTGATTTACCGCAACCACGTTCCGGCGCAGACCCTGATTGACCGTCTGGCCACCATGCAAAACCCGGTGCTAATGCTCTCTCCGGGGCCGGGCGCGCCGAGCGAAGCGGGCTGTATGCCGGAGCTGTTGACCCGCATGCGCGGCAAGCTGCCGATTATCGGCATCTGCCTGGGACACCAGGCCATCGTTGAAGCCTACGGCGGCTACGTCGGCCAGGCGGGAGAAATCCTACACGGTAAAGCCTCCAGCATTGAACACGACGGCCAGGCGATGTTTGCCGGGCTGCCGAACCCGCTGCCGGTCGCGCGCTATCACTCTCTGGTGGGGAGTAATATTCCGGCCGGGCTGACCATCAACGCCTCCTTTGAGGGCATGGTGATGGCGGTGCGTCACGATGCGGATCGCGTCTGCGGCCTGCAGTTCCACCCGGAATCGATTCTGACCTCTAACGGCGCGCGCCTGCTGGAACAAACGCTCGACTGGGCGCTTCAGAAGCTGGAGCAGACCAACACGCTCCAGCCGATTCTGGAAAAACTGTACCAGGCGCAGACCCTGAGCCAGCAGGAGAGCCACCAGCTGTTCTCCGCCGTGGTGCGCGGTGAGCTGAAACCTGAGCAGCTGGCCGCCGCGCTGGTGAGCATGAAGGTGCGCGGCGAAAGCCCGCAGGAGATCGCAGGTGCCGCCACGGCGCTGCTGGAAAACGCCGCCCCGTTCCCGCGCCCTGACTACGCGTTCGCGGATATCGTCGGCACCGGCGGCGACGGCAGCAACAGCATCAATATCTCTACCGCCAGCGCCTTCGTGGCGGCGGCATGCGGCATGAAGGTGGCGAAACACGGCAACCGCAGCGTATCCAGCCGTTCCGGCTCGTCTGATCTACTGGCGGCATTCGGCATCAACCTGGATATGAAAGCCGAACGCTCCCGCGAGGCGCTGGACGATTTAGGGGTGTGCTTCCTGTTTGCGCCGAAGTACCACACCGGTTTCCGCCACGCGATGCCGGTTCGCCAGCAGCTAAAAACCCGCACCCTGTTTAACGTGCTGGGCCCGCTGATTAACCCTGCGCATCCGCCGCTGGCGCTGATCGGGGTTTACAGCCCGGAACTGGTACTGCCGATTGCCGAAACCCTGCGCGTGCTGGGCTACAAGCGTGCGGCGGTGGTTCACAGCGGCGGCATGGACGAGGTATCGCTTCACGCGCCGACGCTGGTTGCCGAGCTGAACAACGGCGAGATCCTGAGCTATCAGCTGGAAGCCGCCGACTTTGGCTTAGCGCCGTATCATCAGGAGGCGCTGGCAGGCGGTACGCCGGAAGAAAACCGTGACATTCTCACGCGCTTATTACAAGGTAAAGGTGAGTCCGCGCACGAGGCCGCCGTGGCCGCCAACGTCGCTATGCTGATGCGCTTGCACGGCGAAGAAGACCTGAAGGTCAATGCACAAAAAGTTCTGGACGTACTGCGCTCAGGTGCAGCCTACGACCGCGTTACCGCACTTGCGGCAAGAGGGTAAAGAATGCAGACCGTTTTAGCGAAAATTGTTGCCGACAAGGCCATCTGGGTAGAAGCCCGTAAACAGCAGCAGCCGCTAGCCAGCTTTCAGAACGATGTGGTGCCGAGCACCCGCCGTTTTTACGATGCCCTGCAGGGTGCGCGCACCGCGTTTATCCTGGAGTGTAAAAAAGCGTCGCCGTCAAAAGGCGTTATCCGCGACGATTTCGACCCCGCGCGCATCGCCGGGATCTACAAACACCATGCGTCAGCCATCTCCGTGCTGACGGATGAAAAGTACTTCCAGGGCAGCTTCGATTTTCTGCCGATCGTCAGCGGCATCGCGCCGCAGCCGATTCTGTGCAAAGACTTTATTATCGACCCGTACCAGATCTGGCTGGCGCGCTTTTACCAGGCCGACGCCTGCCTGCTGATGCTCTCCGTGCTCGACGACGAGCAGTATCGCCAGCTTTCGGCGGTTGCGCACAGCCTGAACATGGGCGTGCTGACCGAAGTAAGCAATGAAGAAGAGCTGGAGCGCGCCGTTGCCCTGAAGGCAAAAGTGGTCGGCATTAACAACCGCGACCTGCGCGATCTGTCTATTGACCTTAACCGCACCCGCGAGCTTGCGCCGCGCCTCGGTGCCGGCGTGACCGTGATCAGCGAATCCGGCATCAACAGCTATGCCAACGTGCGCGAGCTGAGCCACTTTGCCAATGGCTTCCTGATTGGCTCGGCGATGATGGAGCACGACGATCTCAACGCCGCGGTGCGCCGCGTGCTGCTGGGTGAAAACAAAGTGTGCGGCCTGACGCGTGAGCAGGATGCGAAGGCCGCCTATGAAGCGGGCGCAATCTACGGCGGACTGATCTTCGTGGGCACCTCGCCGCGTGCGGTGACCCTGGAGCAGGCGCGCAGCGTGATGGCTGCCGCGCCGCTGAGCTACGTGGGCGTGTTCCGCAATGCCGATATCGCGGACGTCGCGGCCACCGCCGAGGCCCTTTCCCTGAGCGCCGTTCAGCTGCACGGCAGTGAAGACCAGGCCTATATCGATGCGCTGCGCAGCGCCCTTGCGCCGCAGGTGCAAATCTGGAAAGCCCAGAGCGTGGGTGAGTCACTGCCACCGCGCGACCTCAACCATGTCGATAAATACGTGCTGGATAACGGCCAGGGCGGCACCGGCCAGCGTTTTGACTGGTCGCTGCTGAGCGGCGAAAAGCTGGATAACGTCCTGCTGGCGGGCGGGTTAAGCCCGGATAACTGCGTAGAAGCCGCCAAAACCGGCTGCGCAGGCCTCGATTTCAATTCAGGCGTGGAGTCTCAACCGGGAATCAAAGATGCCAGCAAGCTGGCCTCGGTGTTTAAAACTCTGCGTGCATATTAAGGAAGAAAAGATGACGACATTACTTAACCCCTATTTCGGCGAGTTCGGTGGTATGTACGTACCGCAAATCCTGATGCCCGCCCTGCGCCAGCTGGAAGAAGCCTTTGTCAGCGCGCAGAAAGACCCGGCGTTTCAGGCGGAGTTTACCGACCTGCTGAAAAACTACGCGGGTCGCCCGACGGCCCTGACCAAATGCCGTAACCTGACCGAAGGCACTAAAACTACGCTGTACCTCAAGCGCGAAGATCTGCTCCACGGCGGCGCGCACAAAACCAACCAGGTGCTCGGCCAGGCGCTGCTCGCCAAACGCATGGGCAAAACTGAAATTATCGCCGAAACCGGCGCGGGCCAGCACGGCGTGGCGTCCGCCCTTGCCTGCGCCCTGCTCGGCCTGAAGTGCCGCATCTACATGGGTGCAAAGGACATTGAGCGCCAGTCCCCGAACGTATTCCGTATGCGCCTGATGGGTGCGGAAGTGATTGCGGTTCACAGCGGCTCTGCAACGCTGAAGGATGCCTGTAACGAAGCGCTGCGCGACTGGTCCGGCAGCTACGAGACCTCGCACTATATGCTCGGCACCGCGGCGGGCCCGCACCCGTTCCCGACCATCGTGCGCGAATTCCAGCGCATGATCGGCGAAGAGACTAAGGCGCAGATCCTCGAAAAAGAGGGACGTCTGCCGGATGCGGTGATCGCCTGCGTCGGCGGCGGCTCTAACGCCATCGGCATGTTTGCTGACTTTATCGACGACACCAGCGTCGGCCTGATCGGGGTTGAGCCTGCGGGTCACGGCATCGAGTCCGGCGAACACGGCGCGCCGCTGAAGCATGGTCGCGTGGGCATCTACTTCGGCATGAAGTCGCCGATGATGCAAACCGACGAAGGCCAGATTGAAGAGTCTTACTCTATCTCTGCTGGTCTGGACTTCCCGTCCGTGGGGCCGCAGCACGCCTTCCTGAACAGCACCGGCCGCGCGGACTACGTCTCGATTACCGACGACGAAGCGCTGGAAGCCTTTAAAACGCTGTGCCGCCATGAAGGGATCATCCCGGCCCTGGAGTCCTCTCACGCCCTGGCGCACGCGCTGAAAATGATGAAAGACAACCCGGAAAAAGAGCAGCTGCTGGTGGTTAACCTTTCCGGTCGCGGTGATAAAGACATCTTCACCGTTCACGATATTCTGAAAGCACGAGGGGAAATCTGATGGAACGCTACGATAACGCATTTGCACAGCTGAAAGCCCGCCAGGAAGGCGCGTTCGTTCCCTTCGTCACGCTCGGCGATCCGGGGCCGGAGCAGTCGCTCAAGATTATCGACACGCTGATTGAAGCCGGTGCCGACGCCCTGGAGCTGGGCATTCCGTTCTCTGACCCGCTGGCGGACGGCCCGACCATCCAGAACGCCACCCTGCGCGCCTTTGCCGCAGGCGTAACGCCCACCCAGTGCTTCGAGATGCTGGCCGCCATTCGCCAGAAGTACCCGACCATCCCGATTGGCCTGCTGATGTACGCCAACCTGGTGTTTAACCGCGGCATCGACGAGTTCTACGCCGAATGCGCCCGCGTCGGCGTTGACTCGGTGCTGGTGGCCGACGTGCCGATCGAAGAGTCTGCCCCGTTCCGCCAGGCGGCGATGCGCCATAACGTCGCGCCGATATTCATCTGCCCGCCTAACGCCGATGACGACCTGCTGCGCCAGATTGCCTCCCACGGACGCGGCTATACCTACCTGCTCTCCCGCGCGGGGGTAACCGGTGCCGAGAACAAAGCCGCCCTGCCGCTGCACCATCTGGTAGAGAAGCTGGCCGAGTACCACGCCGCGCCGCCGCTGCAGGGCTTTGGTATCTCTTCTCCTGAACAGGTTCGCGCAGCGATTGACGCCAACGCCGCCGGAGCGATTTCCGGCTCGGCGATCGTGAAAATCATCGAGAACAACGTGGATAAGCCGGATCAGATGCTGGCCGAGCTGAAAACCTTCGCCACCGCAATGAAAGCGGCGACCCGCAAAGCGTAACCCCTTCACCGTCTGGCACCCTGCCAGACGGTTTTCCCTCCCCGACTCATCCCGAAGTGTTACGCCAAAATTGATCCCGTCGATATTCTCGGCGTGAATGACTTTTCAATCGCTGCCGTAAGCGTATGATCCGGACTCTTTTACGTTTTAACCCTTCTGAGTTCAGAGGCTTATACATGTCATGGCATCACTTCAAACAGGCTTACCTGGTTAAGTTCTGGTCACCCGTTCCGGCGGTTATCGCTGCGGGTATTCTCTCCACTTATTATTTTGGCATTACCGGCACCTTCTGGGCGGTCACCGGCGAGTTCACCCGCTGGGGTGGGCAGCTGCTGCAGCTGGCGGGCGTGCACGCCGAAGAGTGGGGATATTTCAAGCTCATTCATCTGGACGGCACGCCGCTGACCCGCATCGACGGGATGATGATTATCGGGATGTTCGGGGGCTGTTTCGCCGCCGCGCTGTGGGCTAACAACGTGAAGCTGCGCATGCCGAAGAGCCGGATTCGCATCGTGCAGGCGGTGGCGGGCGGCATTATTGCCGGGTTCGGCGCGCGCCTGGCGATGGGCTGTAACCTTGCGGCCTTCTTTACCGGTATTCCGCAGTTTTCCCTTCATGCCTGGTTCTTTGCCGTCGCCACGGCGATTGGCTCCTATTTTGGCGCGCGCTTCACGCTGCTGCCCTTCTTCCGCATTCCGGTCAAAATGACCAAAGTCAGCGCCGCCTCGCCGCTCACGCAGAAGCCCGACCAGGCTCGCCGCCGTTTTCGCCTCGGCATGCTGGTCTTTTTCGCGATGGTCGCCTGGGCGCTGTGTACCGCGCTCAACCAGCCAAAGCTGGGGCTGGCGATGCTGTTCGGCGTCGGGTTTGGCCTGCTGATTGAACGGGCGCAAATCTGCTTTACCTCCGCGTTTCGCGACATGTGGATCACCGGGCGCACCATGATGGCGAAAGCTATCATCGCCGGGATGGCGGTAAGCGCCATCGGCATCTTCAGCTACGTGCAGCTTGGCGTTGAGCCGAAAATCATGTGGGCCGGCCCGAATGCGGTCATTGGCGGCCTGCTGTTTGGCTTTGGCATCGTGCTGGCCGGCGGCTGCGAAACCGGCTGGATGTACCGCGCCGTGGAGGGTCAGGTTCACTACTGGTGGGTGGGGCTTGGCAACGTCATCGGCTCGACCATCCTGGCCTATTACTGGGATGACTTATCCCCCGCGCTGGCAACGAGCTGGGACAAAGTTAACCTGCTGAGCACCTTCGGCCCGCTCGGCGGCCTGCTGGTCACCTACGCGCTGCTGCTGATTGCCTTTTTGCTGGTTATTGCCCAGGAGAAACGCTTCTTCCGCCGCACGGCCGCTAAACCTGAAGCCCAGGAGAATATCGCATGAAAGAGATCGTGCCTGACTACCGCCTTGATATGGTGGGAGAGCCTTGCCCGTACCCGGCAGTGGCGACCCTTGAAGCGCTGCCGCAGCTGAAGAAAGGCGAAATTCTGGAAGTGGTGAGCGATTGTCCGCAGTCCATCAACAATATTCCGCTGGACGCGAAAAACCACGGCTATACGGTGCTGGATATTCAGCAGGACGGGCCAACCATTCGCTATTTAATTCAGAAGTAGTAGAGGATATGCGCCCCGACGGGGCGCATTGAAAATGCAGGAATTAGAAACGATAACCCGCAGAGAACATAAAGACCCACGGATCCAGACGGGTGTTGATGCTTTGCTGCTGACCGTTATGCTTGAAGCGCACGTCGGTATCGATATCCATATACCAGACAGAGGCGTTGATTAACCAGTCGCGGTTAATCAGATAGTCCAGACCAACCTGCCCCGCCATCCCCCAGGAATCCTTCAGGCTCAGATCGGATAAGCCCGCTTCTTTACCGGTATCGTTGAACTTCTCGTCGAAGAAGGTGGTGTAGTTCACGCCGGCGCCGATGTAAGGACGCACCTTGCTGCTGGAATCACCGAAGTACCACTGCGCCATCAGCGTTGGCGGTAAATGGTGAACCGTGGCGATATCCCCGGTTGGCCCCAGGCCAACGCGGTGACGGAACGGCGTGGCGGCCAGAAGCTCAACGCCCACGTTATCCGTTGCCATATAGGTAAAGGTTAAACCCAGCTGTGTGTTATTGCTGACGTTAAAACCGCCCATGCCTAACACGCTATCGGAACCTTCAGTTGGACGTACCGTCGCCGAACCCGCACGAATAAAGAATTCGCCCGCTTCATGCGCATACGCGCCGCCAGAGAGACTGCTTAAGATAAGGGCTGCCACCGCTAATTTTTTCATATCCGCTCCATCGTTGTGGTTTTCATAGCGGTGGTGAATATACTCACAATTAAGTAATAAGTGATCAAACATAGATCACACTAAATCCAGTAATTTAACATTCATTGATCTGAGTTAATTTTTGATAACTATTCGAAAGACAATGACTTGTCTCTACATCAATTTTTCACATTTTTAAGGCGCTGAAAAAATGCATTTGGCGAGAAGAGATCATCATTTTGACGTCAGGCGCGGATCCTGCGCGTAAAAAATGAGCGCGACATTACCCGTGCTTTACAAAGATATGCTTTTCCATACAAGGCTTGATGCTGCCACCGCAGACTTATCCGGTGTACAATTGCCGGCTAATTAACACCTGCAATACTCAAGGAGAGTGCATGTCTATCACGGCGAAGTCCGTCTACCGTGACACGGGGAACTTTTTCCGCAATCAGTTCATTACCTTTTTACTGATAGCGTTGCTATGTGCGTTTATCACGGTGGTGCTTGGTCATGCGTTTTCACCGAGCGATGAGCAGATTGCCAGCCTCAGTCAGGGCGACAATCTTGCCGGTAGCGTGGGGTTATTTGAGCTGGTGCAGAACATGTCTCCTGAGCAGCAGCAAATCCTGCTGCGGGCCTCGGCGGCATCCACCTTTTCCGGGCTGATTGGCAACGCTATCCTCGCGGGCGGCGTTCTGCTGATGATCCAGCTGGTTTCAGCCGGTCACCGCGTGAGCGCCCTGCGCGCCATCGGCGCCAGCGCGCCGGTGCTGCCGAAGCTGTTTATCCTTATTTTCCTGACCACCATGCTGGTGCAGATTGGCATTATGCTGGTTGTGGTGCCGGGTATCCTGCTGGCGATCGTTCTCTCATTCGCGCCAGTGATGATTGTCCAGGATAAAATGGGAATATTCGTCGCTATGCGCAGCAGCATAAAGCTGGCATGGTCTAATATGCGTCTGGTTGCACCTGCGGTTATCAGCTGGCTGCTGGCCAAAACGCTGCTGCTGCTGTTTGCACCTAACTTCGCCGTGCTTACGCCAAACGTGGGCGCGGTGGTCGCCAACACGCTGAGCAACCTGATTTCAGCCGTGCTGCTGGTCTACCTGTTCCGCCTGTATATGTTAATTCGTCAGTAATCCTGAACGCCGGGCAGGTTGTTGTGTCCCGCTCAACGAAGAAGATGGAATCACAGAATGAAGCAGTTTCTTGATTTTTTACCCCTTGTCGTATTTTTCGCGTTTTATAAGCTTTACGACATTTATGCCGCGACAACGGCGCTGATCGTCGCCACTGCTATCGTCCTCATCTATAGCTGGGTGCGTTATCGCAAAGTCGAAAAAATGGCGCTGATCACCTTTGTTCTGGTCGCGGTATTTGGCGGATTAACCCTGTTCTTCCACAACGATGAGTTCATCAAGTGGAAGGTGACGGTCATTTATGCTCTGTTCGCTGGCGCGCTGCTGATCAGCCAGTGGGTGATGAAAAAGCCGCTGATCCAGCGCATGCTGGGTAAAGAGCTGACGCTGCCGCAGGAAGTGTGGTCGCGTCTGAATATTGCCTGGGCGGTATTTTTCATTCTTTGCGGGCTCGCCAACATCTACATCGCCTTCTGGCTGCCGCAGAATATCTGGGTCAACTTCAAGGTGTTTGGCCTGACCGCGCTGACGCTTATCTTTACGCTGCTCAGCGGCGTATATATTTATCGCCATATGCCGCAGGACGATAAACAGTAATCGTTAATCGCAGAACGCTCGCCGCACGGGCGTTCTGCTCTATTCTCTCCAGCCGCAATTCATAGTAGCATCCCGCCTGAAGTCTTCCGTTACGAGTTAAAACAATGACAACAAATAACGCCCCGCAGGGCGAACTGGTTTTACGCACATTAGCAATGCCCGCAGACACTAACGCCAATGGCGATATTTTTGGTGGCTGGTTGATGGCACAAATGGATATGGGTGGCGCAATTCTCGCTAAAGAGATTGCTCACGGGCGCGTGGTGACCGTCAGAGTCGACGGTATGACCTTCCTGCGTCCGGTTGCCGTGGGCGATGTCGTCTGTTGCTACGCGCGTTGCGTGAAGCGCGGTAACACGTCGATTTCGATTAATATTGAAGTCTGGGTGAAGAAAGTCTCTTCCGAGCCGATTGGACAGCGCTACAAAGCTACGGAAGCGCTGTTTATTTATGTGGCGGTCGATGGCGACGGTAAACCGCGCCAGCTGCCCGCGCAGTAATCGTCGGGCAAAAAAAAAGCCTCCTGAGCGGAGGCTTTTTTTTATTCCATTTGCGCCCCGCCGTTCAGGCGGAACACGATATTGACAATCAATCCACTTCCCGGCTTGCCCGCCTCGTAGCGCCACTTGCGCATTGCGGCCTTCACGTCGCGCTCGAACATGTTAGACGGCTGCGCGGAGAGGATTTGCACGTTGTCCACGCGGCCATCGGCGGTGACGTCAAACTTCACGCGCACGCGACCTTCGATACGCAACGCCTGGGCGCGCGCCGGATACTGCGGCTGGTTGCGGCTTAACGCGCGAGGCCCCGCCGGGGCGGCTACCGTCGGTTTCGCAACCGGCGGCGTATTGTTCATCACCGAACGCGCCGGGGCGCTGTTTTCGACGGGCGCGGCGCGTGTTTCAACCGGACGCTCTTCGCGTTTCGGGCGCTCCTCGACCTTTTTCACCGGTTTAGGTTTTGGCTTCGGCTTTGGCTTGGGTTTCGGCTCAGGCTTGTGGATCACCACCGGCGCCTCTTTCGGCGGCTCCGGAACCACTTCTGGCTCCGGCTCTGGCTCGGGTTCAGCAACCGGCTGTGGCGGAGGAGGCGCAACCTGCGGTGGCTCAAGCTCCGCTGGCGTTACCATGGTCACAGAAATAGGCTGCGCGGGCGCTGGCATTTCAATAACCTGATGAACCGAGGTATAGAGCAGACCCGCCACAACGGCACCGTGAATAACGACGGAGAGCAACGTCGGCCAGGGAAAGCGGCGAGGTAAATCAAGGGTCATCGAAGTCATAATCATCAGAGTTTAAAAACCAGACCGTTAGTTTAAATGCAAATAGCAATCATATTCAATAAGACACTGTGTCTTCACCCGCTTAAAGCGCGCGAGCGGGCAAAAAAGGCGCATCCAGATCAGGGTATTAACAATGTTGTTATCTTTACATTGCAGTCACTTGTGCTTTCACATAACGTAATCGCCACTTTTACTGGTTAAGGAGCTCCGCCGTGCTTTATGTGATCTACGCAGAAGATATTGCTGATTCCCTCGAAAAACGCCTTTCAGTGCGCCCTGCCCATCTGGCGCGTTTACAGCTGTTACAGGATGAAGGTCGATTACTGACCGCAGGCCCAATGCCCGCCGTCGACAGCAACGACCCTGGCGCGGCAGGCTTTTCTGGCTCAACGGTTATCGCGGAGTTTGAATCTCTGGAAGCCGCTCAGGCCTGGGCCGAAGCCGACCCTTACGTGGCGGCAGGCGTCTACGCCAAGGTCACCGTGCGTCCGTACAAAAAGGTGTTCTAATGTAAAAGGCTCCCGAGGGAGCCTTTTTTCAGTGCAGCGACGCCAGTCGCGCGGCAAACCCAACAAACAGCAGCCCTATCAGGCCATTTCCCAGCTTCGCCAGTTTCTTTTTGGTTTTCAGATAGCGCGTCACGAACGCGCCAGAGAAAATCAGGAAGCTCATATACATAAAGCTAATCAGCTCAAGCGTGGTCGCGAGGATCAGGAACGAGGTTCCGGTATTTTCGGCGCGCACGTCAATAAACTGCACAAAGAACGACACGTAAAAGAGAATCGCTTTCGGGTTGGTCAGGCTTAATACCAGCGAACGTTTCATGATCATGCTGGCAGGCTCGGTGCCGCTTTCATGGGCACTGTTCTTGCGGGTAACGACAGACCACAGCATTTTGCCGCCCAGCCACAGCAGATAAAACGCGCCTAAATAACGCACGATATTAAACAGCACCGGCGTAGTCTGAATCAACGCCGCCACGCCCGCCCAGGCCAGAAACATCAGAACCGCATCGCCAATAAAGACGCCCGTTGCCGCCAGATAGCCTTTTTTAACACCATGACCAATGCCAGTTTTCAGCACAAACAGTGTGTTTGGCCCCGGAACCAGAACGATAAAAAATGCGCCCACCACGTAGGTCCAGAAATTCAGCACACCAAACTCCGCAAACACGACTCCCTCCTTTTGCTTAAAAAAATAATGGGAACACCGCTGCAAAATCGGTATTCCCGGTACGACGCGCGTATTGTACGCCGATAAAGTTCTCAAGATAAGACGCGACCGGCAGCAAAATTATCCCCGCCGACGCTCGATTTTCGCGATCCCTGTTGCTTCAGTAAAACAGCTGCGTCATCAAGCCAGCGAATACATTCTCCAGCGCAGAAAATGACGACAGGCCTAAATTTTCTCTGAGCGCATCCAGCGCAAAAAGCACAATAAATACCCAAAGATAAGGATTCATCTTTTATTTCATGATGTTAAACAGAGGACAGTATATCGCACAGCCTCGTGGGTTGAGACTGCAAATATTAATAGCCTTGAGATAAACATCGGGCACCTTAACGATGCCCTGGTGATTTTCAGAATTCCTGGAAGGCAAACACTAACGCGTTACGGTGTCTGCTCAGTCCACATTTCCTGATGGCGTGAATACGCATATTGCGGCGGGATTGTGCTTCCAGCCAACGAGCCTTACGACGACTCACCTGTCGCAACATGCGCCAGCGCCCTACTTCATTTCTACTGCGCTTCATGTCTACAACTCTTTCTTTAACTGAAGCGCCATTATAGACCCAACCCTGCGGCAAACCAGCTTTTATCTGCCGTTTTTATTTGCCAGATGAAGCCGGATGCGTACACTCATAACAACACGCTTTCAAAAGGATTTTTTATTTATGACAACCTTCTACACCGTGGTGAGTTGGCTGGTCATTCTGGGATACTGGCTGGTTATCGCGGGGGTGACGTTACGCATCCTGATGAAACGCAGAGCCGTACCCTCTGCCATGGCCTGGCTTTTGATAATTTACATCCTGCCCCTGGTCGGGATTATCGCCTATCTCTCCTTCGGTGAACTTCATCTTGGCAAGCGTCGCGCCGAACGCGCCCGCGCCATGTGGCCGTCTACCGCGAAGTGGCTGAACGATCTTAAAGCCTGCAAACATATTTTTGCCGAAGAGAACAGCAGCGTCGCCGCGTCGCTGTTTAAGCTCTGCGAGCGCCGTCAGGGCATTGCCGGGGTCAAAGGTAACCAGCTTCAGCTCCTGACCTCGTCCGACGACGTGATGCAGGCGCTTATTCGCGATATCCAGCTGGCGCGACACAACATCGAGATGGTGTTTTACATCTGGCAGCCGGGCGGGATGGCGGATCAGGTGGCTGAATCACTGATGGCGGCGGCCCGCCGCGGCGTGCACTGCCGCCTGATGCTGGACTCCGCGGGCAGCGTGGCGTTTTTCCGCAGCCCGTGGGCGACGATGATGCGGAACTCGGGCATCGAAGTGGTCGAGGCTCTCAAGGTCAACCTGCTGCGCGTCTTCCTGCGCCGCATGGATCTGCGCCAGCACCGTAAAATGATCATGATTGATAACTACATTGCCTATACCGGCAGTATGAACATGGTCGACCCGCGCTTCTTCAAGCAGGATTCCGGCGTGGGGCAATGGATTGACCTGATGGCGCGTATGGAAGGCCCGGTCGCCACCTCGATGGGCATCGTGTACTCCTGCGACTGGGAGATTGAAACCGGCAAGCGCATTCTGCCGCCTCCGCCTGACGTGAATATCATGCCGTTTGAAGAGGCCAGCGGACACACCATCCATACTATCGCCTCCGGCCCCGGCTTCCCGGAGGATCTGATTCACCAGGCCCTGCTGACGGCGACCTACTCCGCCCGCGAATACCTGATCATGACCACCCCCTACTTCGTGCCGAGCGACGATCTGCTGCACGCCATCTGCACGGCGGCGCAGCGCGGCGTGGACGTCAGCATTATTATGCCGCGCAAGAATGACTCGGTTCTGGTGGGCTGGGCCAGCCGCGCGTTCTTTACGGAGCTGCTGGCGGCGGGCGTGAAAATCTATCAGTTTGAGGGCGGCCTGCTGCACACCAAGAGCGTGCTGGTCGACGGCGAGCTGAGCCTGGTGGGCACCGTTAACCTCGATATGCGCAGCCTGTGGCTCAACTTTGAGATCACGCTGGTCATCGACGATGCCGGTTTTGGTGGCGATCTGGCCGCCGTTCAGGACGACTATATCTCCCGTTCACGCCTGCTGGATGCGCGGCTGTGGATGAAACGTCCGCTGTGGCAGCGAATTGCCGAACGACTGTTTTACTTCTTCAGTCCGTTGCTGTAAAACGTGCCCAACGATGTTTAACAGGTAGTCATCATGGAAATGGATCTGAACAATCGCCTGACCGAAGACGAAACCCTCGAACAGGCCTACGACATTTTTCTCGAACTGGCGGTTGATAACCTCGATCCCGCAGACGTGATCCTCTTCAATCTGCAGTTTGAAGAGCGCGGCGGCGCCGAGCTGTTCGATCCGGCTGAAGACTGGGCAGAGCACGTCGATTTCGACCTCAACCCGGACTTCTTCGCCGAGGTTGTCATTGGCCTGGCCGACGAAGACGGCGGCGAGATTAACGACATCTTTGCCCGCGTGCTGCTGTGCCGGGAGAAAGACCACAAGCTGTGCCATATCCTCTGGCGCGAATAGTAAAAAAGGCTGCGATGGCAGCCTTTTTTATTTAATCCGGCAGCTCGCCGCCGCAGCGGTTGCAGTACCGGGCGCTGTTCTCATGCCCTCTCTGCCTGCATGCCGGGCACTGGCGCTCAAACTGGCGCTTCTGAAATGCCGAGCTCATGTGGGTGGTAATCAGCCCCGTCGGGATCGCAATCACCGAATAACCAATCAAAATCAGCACCGACGCGACGATCCGCCCAAGCGGCGTATGGGGCGTGATATCGCCGTACCCCACCGTCGTGACGGTTACGATGGCCCAGTACACCGAGGCATTCAGCGTCGTGAAGCCGTACTTCGGCCCCTCAATCAGATACATCAGCGCGCCAAACACAATCATCACGATGGCAATAAACGAGTAAAACAGCGCCAGCTGATGGCGGGCGCTGACGATCGCCGTCCAGAACACGCGCAGCGACGGCATAAAGCGCAGCAGCTTGAGGATACGCAGCACCCGGATGGCACGCATCGCTCGCCAGGCAAAGACGTAGTCGAGGCTGATTTCCGGCCATAGCCACATGACGTACAGAGGCAAAATGGTCGCGAGATCGATAAGCCCCCAGAAGCTAAAGGCGTACTTCGCCGGGTTCGGCCAGCAGCAAATCCGCAGAAGATATTCCGCGGTAAACACCAGCGTGACGATGAGCTCCAGCCAGACAAACACATGCCATTCGTCGAAGGTCAGGTGGTACTGCGTACCCGCGCCGGACTCGACAAAAATAATGATCACGCTGAGCAGCGCAAACAGGCCGCAAAGGCCTTCAAAGCGCCGACCTGAACGCGTTTTAAGATCGAACAGCGTGTGATAAAGCCGCTGACGGACTGAGGGGGATGACCGCGACACAATAACCTCGCAAATAAAAAGGGCTGACATCGTGTCAGCCCTTGCGATTATAACGGGTCTACTTTAAGGCAGGAAACCGCATGTCGGAAACTGCCTTCCAGAACCGGTCGCGTTTGTGCGCATTCCGGCCCGGCGAGCGGGCACCGGGTGCGGAAAACGCAGCCCGATGGCGGGTTGATCGGCGACGGCAGCTCGCCTTCCAGAAGCTGGATGGTTTTATTTTTTTCCAGATCCGGGTCAGGAACCGGCACCGCCGACATCAGCGCTTTCGTATAAGGGTGCAGCGGATTGTGGTACACCTCGTCGTAGGTGCCCAGCTCAACCGCATGGCCCAGATACATCACCAGCACGCGGTCGGAGATGTGTTTAACCACCGCCAAATCGTGAGCGATGAAGATCAGCGACAGGCCCATTTCACGCTGGAGTTTTTGCAGCAGGTTGACCACCTGCGCCTGAATGGACACGTCCAGAGCGGATACCGGCTCATCGCAGATAATCAGCTTCGGCTCAAGGATCAGGGCGCGGGCAATACCGATACGCTGACACTGTCCGCCGGAGAACTCGTGCGGATAGCGGTTGATGAGGTTCGGCAGCAGGCCCACTTTCATCATCATCGCTTTTACGCGGTCGCGCACTTCCTGACGGGGCATCTTCGGATGATAGGTGCGAAGCGGCTCGGCGATGATTTCACCGATGGTCATACGCGGGTTCAGCGACGCCAGCGGATCCTGGAAAATCATCTGGATATCGCTGCGCACGTCGCGCCACTCTTCCGGCTTCATGCCCAGCAGATCTTTACCGAGCCAGGCCACTTTACCGCCGGTCGCTTTGACCAGGCCGATGATGGCGCGGGCAAAGGTCGACTTCCCGCAGCCGGACTCGCCCACCACGCCGAGGGTTTCCCCTTCGTACAGGCGCAGCGTGACGCCATCCACCGCTTTCAGGGTTTTCGGCGGCTGCCAGAACCACTGTTTGCCGTCCTTAATGTCGAAATGCACTTTCAGATCGGCAATTTCGAGCAGCACGTTTCTTTTTTCGTCTAATGCGTTCATACCAGCTCCTCATGCGGCTTAAAGCAGGCGCGCAGGCGGCCTGGTGCAAACTCTTCCAGCGGCGGAGCGCTGTTGCAGATTTCCATCGCGTGCGGGCAGCGCGGCTGGAACGGACAGCCTTTCGGCAGACGCAGCAGGTTTGGCGGGTTGCCCGGGATGGTCAGCAGCGATTCACCTTCCGCATCAAGACGCGGCACCGCGTTCAGCAGGCCGATGGAGTACGGGTGCGCCGGGTTGTAGAACACGTCGCGCGCCTTGCCGTACTCCATGGTACGACCGGCGTACATCACCAGCACTTTGTCGCAGATCCCGGCGACCACGCCGAGGTCATGGGTGATCATGATGATCGCGGTGTTGAACTCGCGCTTGAGCTCGTTCAGCAGGGTCATGATCTGCGCCTGAACGGTCACGTCGAGCGCTGTCGTCGGTTCGTCGGCGATCAGCAGCTTTGGCCGACACAGCAGCGCCATCGCGATCATCACGCGCTGGCGCATGCCGCCGGAAAACTCGTGCGGGAACATGCGCATACGCTTACGCGCTTCGGGCATTTTGACCGCGTCGAGCATTTTGACCGACTCTTCAAACGCCTCGGCCTTGCCCATGCCCTTATGCAGCATCAGCACTTCCATCAGCTGTTCGCCCACGCGCATGTACGGGTTTAACGAGGTCATCGGATCCTGGAAAATCATCGAAATCTGCTCGGCGCGCAGCTTGTTCAGCTCGTGCTCCGGCAGGTTGAGGATCTCGCGTCCGTTGAACTTAGCGGAACCGCCGATAACGCCGTTGCTGGCCAGCAGGCCCATCAGCGCGAACGCGGTCTGGGATTTACCGGAACCAGATTCCCCCACGATGCCCAGCGTTTCGCCGGCGCGCAGGTTGAAGTTGAGATCGTTTACGGCCGTCACATCGCCATCAGGCGTTTTAAACGTTACGCGCAGGTCGTTCACGTCAAGCAGGATACCGTCCTGCGCTTGCGCCGCTGGCGCAGATGCCGTTTCAATAATTGTCATCACGGCGCTCCTTAACGATCTTTCGGGTCGAGGGCATCACGCAGGCCATCGCCGATAAAGTTGAAACAAAACAGGGTCACCACCAGGAAGCCCGCCGGGAACAGCAGCAGCCACGGTGATACTTCCATCGAGTTGGCGCCATCGCTCAGCAGCGCGCCCCAGCTACTCAGCGGCTCTTGCGTACCCAGCCCCAGGAAGCTCAGGAAGGATTCGAACAGGATCATGCTTGGCACCAGCAGCGAGGCGTACACCACCACCACGCCCAGCACGTTTGGCACAATGTGGCGCACCACGATATTAGCGGTTGAAACACCGCCGACCTGCGCGGCTTCGATAAACTCTTTACGCTTGAGGCTCAGGGTTTGACCGCGCACGATACGCGCCATATCGAGCCAGGACACCATGCCGATGGCAACGAAGATAAGCAGGATGTTTTGACCAAAGAAGGTGACCAGCAGAATAACGAAGAACATGAACGGGAAGGAGTTTAAGATCTCCAGCAGGCGCATCATGACCGAGTCAATTTTCCCGCCGAGATAGCCCGACAGCGAGCCGTACAGCGTGCCGACGATCACCGCGACCAGCGCCGCGGCAATACCGACCATCAGCGAAATACGGCCGCCAATCGCCACGCGCACCAGCAGGTCACGCCCGGAGGAGTCGGTACCAAAATAGTGACCGGACTCCATATCCGGGGCGCTGGACATCATGCCCCAGTCGGTATCGAAATAGGTGAACTGCGACAGCATCGGCGCCAGGGTAACGAACAGCGCAATGATCACCAGGACAATCAGGCTGGCAACGGCTGCGCGGTTGTGCATAAAGCGACGACGGGCGTCTTGCCAGAGGCTACGTCCTTCGACTTCCAGTTTTTCACTGAAGTTTTCCAGCGCCTCGCTGTTTTTCTTACTCAACATCATGGCGTGCTCCAGTGTTAGTAACGGATTTTCGGATCGATAACGGCATACAGCACATCGACCACGGCGTTAAAGAGAATGGTCAGGGCGCCGACGAGGATCGTCAGGCTCAGCACCAGTGAATAGTCACGGTTGAGCGCGCCGTTAACGAACAGCTGACCAATTCCCGGCAGACCATAGATGGTTTCAATAACCATCGACCCCGTGATGATACCGACGAAAGCCGGGCCCATGTAGGACAGCACGGGTAACAGCGCAGGCTTGAGCGCATGGCGGAAAATAATCCGACGCATCGGCAGCCCTTTTGCGCGCGCGGTGCGGATGAAGTTGGAGTGCAGCACTTCAATCATCGAGCCGCGGGTAATACGCGCGATGCTCGCGATGTAGGCCAGCGATAATGCCACCATCGGCAAAATCATGAACTTCAGCGCCCCGCCGTTCCAGCCGCCTCCGGGCAGCCATTTCAGCGTAATGGCAAATATCATCACCAGTAACGGCGCGACAACGAAACTGGGGATAACCACCCCGGTCATTGCGACCCCCATTACCGCATAATCCCATTTGGTATTTTGTTTTAGTGCCGCAATAACGCCTGCGGTAACGCCGAGAACGACAGCCAGAATGAATGCCGCAGCACCCAGCTTCGCGGATACCGGGAAGCTCGACGCCACCAGGTCGTTAACGGAATAGTCTTTATATTTGAATGACGGCCCGAAATCGCCGTGCGCCAGCTGCTTCAGATAATTGAAGTACTGGGTGGAGATAGGATCGTTTAAATGGTATTTCGCTTCGATGTTCGCCATTACTTCTGGCGGCAGCGCGCGCTCGCTGGTAAATGGACTACCGGGAGCCAGACGCATCATGAAGAATGAAATCGTAATAAGAATAAAAAGCGTCGGAATCGCTTCAAGACAGCGACGTAGGATAAATTTCAACATTGCCCGTACCTTCTGGCGTGTGCCTTTTACACCGATTTTTCAGGCGTACCCGTAAATCGTGTGTATATAGTGCGATGAATTAAGACACAGTAGGGCAAATAACTTTGCCCCACGGATTGCCATTAATGCTTAATGATGTACAGATCTTTGGTGTAGATATTGTCCATCGGGTCTTTGCCGGTATAACCGCCAACCCAAGGTTTCACCAGACGCGCGTTCACGTAATAGTAAACCGGGACAATCGCAGAATCTTTGCCTAACTGCTGCTCTGCTTTGTCGTACAGGGCAGTACGTTGCGCTTCATCAGTCACTTTCAGCGTGTCTTTCATGATCGCATCAAACGCCGGGCTCTTATAATGCGCGGTGTTCATGGAGCTGTCGGACAGCATGGTGTTCAGGAAGGATGTTGGTTCGTTATAGTCAGCACACCAGCCGGCGCGCGCCACGTCGTAGTTACCCTGGTGACGGGTATCCAGGAAGGTTTTCCACTCCTGGTTCACCAGCTTCACGTCCACGCCCAGGTTTTTCTTCCAGATAGAGGCCGCCGCGATCGCGAGTTTCTTGTGCAGATCGGAGGTGTTGTACAGCAGGTTGAAGGTCAGAGGCTTGTCAGCGGTGTAACCGGCTTCGGCCAGCAGTTTCTTCGCTTCTTCATTACGTTTTTCCTGAGTCCAGGAGAACCACTCTGGTTTGGTCAGCTTCGCGCCGTCGGTATATGGCGGGGTGTAGCCGAAGGCAGGCAGGTCGCCCTGCGCCTTAACTTTGTTCACGATGATATCACGATCCAGACCCAGCTTCAGCGCGGTACGAACGCGAGCATCGTTGAATGGTGCTTTCTGGTTGTTGATTTCATAGTAGTAAGTACACAGATACGGGTCGACGTGAACTTCTGTCGGGATCTCTTTTTTCAGCTTCTGGAACAGTTCGATCGGCAGGTTGTTATAAGTCATGTCGATCTCGCCGCTGCGGTAACGGTTAACGTCCGTCACTTCGGAAGAGATCGGCAGATAGGTAATCTGGTCAACGATGGTTTTCGCGTTATTCCAGTAGTTAGCGTTACGCTCCATCACGATACGTTCGTTTACGACCCAGTCCTTCAGCTTATAGGCACCGTTAGTGACGATGTTGGCAGGCTGAGTCCATTTCTCACCGAACTTCTCGATAGCGGCTTTATTGACTGGAGACATTGCCGGGTTAACCAGCAGCTTGTAGAAATACGGGACAGGCTCGCTCAGCGTCACTTCCAGAGTGTGGTCGTCGATGGCTTTCACGCCGAGTTCTGTTGGAGCTTTTTTACCGTCGATGATTTCATCAACGTTGAGGATGTGGCCGTACTGCGGATAGCTGGCGTATGGGGAGGCGGTTTTTGGGTCAACCAGACGCTGCCAGCTATAAACGAAATCTTGTGCGGTAACCGGTTCGCCGTTGGACCATTTCGCGTCTTTACGCAGGTGGAATGTCCAGACTTTGAAATCTTTGTTATCCCAGCTTTCAGCAACGCCCGGGATTGGGTGACCGTCTTTAGTGGAGGTGATCAGCAGGCCTTCAAACAGGTCGCGGCTGATGTTGGCTTCAGGTACGCCTTCAATTTTGTTCGGGTCCAGCGACTGCGGCTCGGCGCCGTTGTTGCGGATCATAGTTTGCTTTTCTGCCAGCGTAACGCCAGCCGGTACGTCGGCAGCCATTGCCATATTACCCGCGATTAACGCAGTAAAGATTCCCGCTGCAATAAGACTTTTTTTTGTGATGATGGACATTGTGTTGATACTCCACTCATTATAATTACTGGCTTCGCCAGCTGTGTAATCCCCTGTTGGGGCCTGTACAGTGCAGGAGTTTTTTTTGCTACTGTCAGGTTCTTTTTTTACTTCTCGCTATCACCGACTTCTTTATTACTGACCGCTCGTATGGCCGTCTTGCGTCGATTCTTACCACGCCTCCCCTGTATTGAGGCATGTGTTGAATTTGGGAGCGTTGTCTTATATGACAATAATTCTCATTTACTTGTTTAATGCCGCAAAATATAAGGCCGGAAAGTACCAAATGGCGGAAATCCACGCCAATACATTTTGCAAATTTGTTAAGCAATTCTCTTTTACGGCGATTGCCGTTTCAGTGCGGGCGGCCCTGCCAGGCATTGAAGGTCAGTAAAAGTCTCTGACATTCAACGTGATAGAGAAAATTTTCTCTATTAGCGCGTCGCTGCGCTGTGAATGACTGGTTTTGTACGAAAATTTAACAACTGATTATTATTTAGCACATTCATCTAAGGGAACGTTGAAATTACTAATATCATTTCGGTTATCCGTCATCAAGCCCCAGAGTATCATGTGATTAAAATAACAGACTGATTGCATGGTTTCTGCGCAAACGCATTAATGCCGAATTGTTAACTGACTGAAAATTAAGGCAAGGATATTATTAGTAGAATTTATTATGGCATATCTCCTATTCAACTTTATTTATATGATTTGCTGATAATGACGTAAAAAAAACGGAGCCATCGGCTCCGCTCTTTCATATGAAATCGTTAGTGCAATAATCCCGGGAAAATGCTTTTTATTCCCGTTACGATGAATTCAATCCCCAACGCCATCAGCAGCAGACCCATGATACGGGTGATGACGTTGATGCCGGTTTGCCCGAGCAGCCGCACCAGCCACGGCGCCATGCGGAATACGCCCCAACAGCACAGCGCAAATACCGCTATCGCCACGGAAAAACCGATCAGGTGCATAATATTGTGGTAGCGCGTGCCCCACACTATCGTCGAGCTGATTGCACCGGGGCCGGCCATCAGCGGCAGCGCCAGCGGCACCACGCCAATACTTTCGCGGATCGCCGTTTCTGATTTTTCCTGCTTGTTTTGCTTATCCTCGCCCAGCTTGCCGCTGATCATCGACATCGCAATGGTCACCACCAGGATCCCACCCGCAATGCGGAACGAATCAATGGAGATACCAAACAGCTGCAATATTGCGTCACCCAGGTAAAGGGAGGTCAGCAAAATAATGGCGACCGAGAGGTTGGCCGTCAGGTTAGTTTTGTTTCTGGCCGCCGCGGTCTGGTAGCTGGTCATACTAATGAAGACAGGGATGATCCCCACCGGGTTAACCAGCGCAAACAGACCAATAAAGAACTTAAAATATGTAGGGAAATCAAAGAGCGACTGAATCACGTTAAATTCCGCTTGTGAGCATGGGCAGGAGCCGACAAAGTGTGATGATAAATCCGCGCTGAAGATACGCTTTTTATCAGCACACTTCACCAGAAATCTACGTCAAAACGTTATCAATTCATGATGTTAAACATTTGTTTAATCAATGATAGCGCCACTTCCAATAGTTACTTAATTATTTAACACTGGATAATTCTCAACGAAATATGGCTGCTGAAAGGTATCAGCTTGGGGAAAAATTGATGTAGATCACGATTTCCGTACTCAGAAGTGAGTAACCTTGCTTACGCCGCCAGGGAGATCACCTATCAAAAAGTATGATGCTAAGGTAAGGCTCTTTTAGTAAATTAGTGGACAGAGTTGCTGAGTAACCCGTTGTTTTACTATGTGTTACGCAAGTATTTACGGCTCTGACTATACTGTCAGTCGTATCGAACGCTGGTTTACTAAAAGAGTTTAACATTATCAGGAGAGCATTATGGCTGTTACTAATATCGCTGAACTGAACGCACTCGTCGAGCGCGTCAAAAAAGCCCAGCGTGAATATGCCAATTTCACCCAAGAACAGGTTGATAAAATCTTCCGCGCCGCCGCTCTGGCTGCTGCAGATGCTCGAATCCCTCTCGCTAAAATGGCCGTTGCCGAATCCGGCATGGGTATCGTTGAAGATAAAGTGATCAAAAACCACTTTGCTTCTGAGTATATCTACAACGCCTATAAAGATGAGAAAACCTGTGGCGTTCTGTCTGAAGACGACACTTTCGGTACCATCACTATTGCTGAACCTATCGGCATTATTTGCGGTATCGTACCAACCACTAACCCAACCTCTACCGCCATCTTCAAATCGCTGATCAGCCTGAAGACCCGTAACGCAATCATCTTCTCCCCGCACCCGCGTGCTAAAGATGCAACCAACAAAGCAGCAGATATCGTACTGCAGGCAGCTATCGCGGCGGGCGCACCAAAAGACCTGATCGGCTGGATCGACCAACCTTCCGTTGAACTGTCCAACGCCCTGATGCACCACCCGGACATCAACCTGATTCTGGCAACCGGTGGTCCAGGCATGGTTAAAGCCGCATACAGCTCCGGTAAACCAGCAATCGGCGTAGGCGCAGGTAACACCCCTGTTGTTATCGACGAAACTGCAGATATCAAACGTGCTGTTGCATCCGTTCTGATGTCTAAAACCTTCGATAACGGCGTAATCTGTGCTTCTGAGCAGTCTGTTGTTGTTGTTGATTCCGTGTACGACGCAGTGCGTGAGCGTTTCGCCAGCCACGGCGGCTACCTGCTGCAGGGCAAAGAGCTGCAGGCGGTTCAGAACATCATCCTGAAAAACGGCGCGCTGAACGCGGCTATCGTAGGTCAGCCAGCGTACAAAATTGCGGAACTGGCAGGCTTTACCGTTCCGGCTACCACCAAGATCCTGATCGGTGAAGTTAAAGTTGTAGACGAAAGCGAGCCGTTTGCTCACGAGAAACTGTCTCCAACGCTGGCAATGTACCGCGCGAAAGATTTCGAAGACGCAGTAGAGAAAGCAGAGAAACTGGTCGCCATGGGCGGTATCGGTCACACCTCTTGCCTCTACACTGACCAGGACAACCAGCCAGAACGCGTGGCTCACTTCGGTCAGATGATGAAAACCGCACGTATCCTGATCAACACCCCGGCTTCTCAGGGTGGTATCGGTGACCTGTACAACTTCAAACTCGCACCTTCCCTGACTCTGGGTTGTGGTTCATGGGGTGGTAACTCCATCTCTGAAAACGTTGGTCCAAAACACCTGATCAACAAGAAAACCGTTGCTAAGCGAGCTGAAAACATGTTGTGGCACAAACTTCCGAAATCTATCTACTTCCGCCGTGGCTCCCTGCCAATCGCGCTGGATGAAGTGATTACCGATGGCCACAAACGTGCGCTCATCGTGACTGACCGTTTCCTGTTCAACAACGGCTATGCAGACCAGATCACCTCTGTGCTGAAAGCGGCTGGCGTAGAAACTGAAGTCTTCTTCGAAGTTGAAGCTGACCCAACGCTGAGCGTTGTTCGTAAAGGTGCTGAGCTGGCGAACTCCTTCAAACCAGATGTGATCATCGCACTGGGTGGCGGTTCCCCAATGGACGCCGCGAAAATCATGTGGGTAATGTACGAGCATCCAGAAACGCACTTCGAAGAACTGGCGCTGCGCTTTATGGACATCCGTAAACGTATCTACAAGTTCCCGAAAATGGGCGTAAAAGCGAAAATGATCGCGGTTACCACCACTTCCGGTACTGGTTCAGAAGTGACGCCGTTTGCGGTTGTTACTGACGACGCGACAGGTCAGAAATACCCACTGGCTGACTACGCTCTGACTCCAGACATGGCAATTGTTGACGCCAACCTGGTGATGGATATGCCTAAGTCTCTGTGCGCATTCGGTGGTCTGGATGCCGTGACTCACGCCCTGGAAGCCTATGTTTCTGTACTGGCATCTGAGTTCTCTGACGGTCAGGCTTTGCAGGCGCTGAAACTGCTGAAAGAAAACCTGCCAGCGTCCTACAACGAAGGGGCTAAAAACCCGGTAGCACGTGAGCGTGTACACAGTGCAGCAACTATCGCGGGTATCGCGTTTGCTAACGCCTTCCTGGGTGTTTGTCACTCAATGGCGCACAAGCTGGGTTCTCAGTTCCACATTCCTCACGGTCTGGCGAACGCCCTGCTGATCAGCAACGTTATCCGCTATAACGCGAACGACAACCCAACCAAGCAGACTGCGTTCAGCCAGTACGACCGCCCACAGGCACGTCGTCGCTATGCCGAAATCGCAGACCATCTGGGTCTGAGCGCACCGGGCGACCGTACTGCTGCGAAGATTGAGAAACTGCTGGCATGGCTGGACAGCATCAAAGCTGAGCTGGGTATTCCTAAATCTATCCGTGAAGCAGGCGTTCAGGAAGCTGACTTCCTCGCTCATGTAGACAAGCTGTCTGAAGATGCCTTCGATGACCAGTGTACTGGTGCTAACCCGCGCTACCCACTGATCTCCGAGCTGAAACAGATCCTGCTGGATACCTACTACGGCCGTGAGTTCAAAGAAGGTGACGTTGCCACCGCGAGCGTTGCTGCTCCGGTAGTAAAAGCTGACAAAAAAGCGAAGAAAAGCGCTTAATTGACAGCCCAATAAAAAACCCGCCAGATGGCGGGTTTTTTTATGTCTGAAAGCAGAGGTAATAAAAATATAACCCTGCCTTATTTCCGGTTATCGTTCTGAATTGCCGTCAGCGACCCTACCACTAACGCTTCTTTATAATGTTTACGACACACGGAAACGTAGCGCTCATTGCCACCGATAACCACCTGCTCTCCATCCGCATAAGGCTTGCCCGCCTGATCGAGGCGAAGCACCATACTGGCTTTGCGGCCGCAGAAGCAGATTGTTTTTAATTCGACGAGCTTATCTGACCATGCGAGTAAATACTGGCTGCCGGGAAATAGCTCGCCGCGGAAGTCCGTGCGCAGGCCGTAGCACAGAACGGGAATATCGAGCTCGTCCACCACTTCTGATAGCGCGTGGACCTGCTCGCGGGTCAGGAACTGGCTCTCATCCACCAGAACGCAATGTACGGGCCGTGAAGCATGCTCTGTGCGGATATCGTCTAACAGGTCGGTCTCAGGGTTATACAGCTTTGCAGGGGACGAAAGGCCTATTCTGGAGCTGACTTTGCCCGCACCAAAGCGGTCGTCAATCTCAGCGGTGTATACAATGGTGTGCATCCCCCGCTCCTGGTAATTGTAAGAGGACTGAAGTAATGCGGTGGATTTCCCTGCATTCATTGCCGAATAGTAGAAATAAAGTTGTGCCATTGGCCGTAAAACCCTAATCAATGTGTAATATTCCCAATGAGTCATTGTACCATATTTTGTCTCTACATCAGCGACACGCCGCACAGACTGCGGGTTTCAGAGCGAACTATTCCGAGTGCAAATTAAGAAAATAATGCGTTAAAACATGCAGTAATGGCATTTAAGCGCCAAGAAGTGTTATCCGTTCAGTTCTGGATAACACTTCTTTTTATACTGGATTCCTGAAGCGGCAAAATTCACTATTTATTAACTATTACCGATGTCACTTTGGTTTTCCGGAGTAATACAAAAGGCTGATATTTATCCGCCGCAACTATAATTCCTGCGGGAAATGTCACAAAAACAAACATGTGTTCGACATCTTTATGATGTTTGAAGCGATAACAAGCGGACCAGAGAACGGATGAAATTTAAGTTAGCGTTATTAATTATAGCTACCCATATTTAGTAATTTTTGAATTCCTTACATTCCCACCTATTGCACAACTCAATTTATCGCTCTATTATTAGGACAACAAACCACCCCCCATTATAAGTTTGAGATTACTACAATGAGCGAAGCACTTAAAATTCTGAACAACATCCGTACTCTTCGTGCGCAGGCAAGAGAATGCACCCTCGAAACGCTTGAAGAAATGCTGGAAAAATTAGAAGTTGTAGTTAATGAGCGTCGTGAAGAAGAAAGCGCAGCTGCTGCTGAAATCGAAGAACGTACTCGTAAACTGCAGCAATATCGCGAAATGCTGATTGCTGATGGTATCGATCCAAACGAATTGCTGAACAGCATCGCTGCCGCTAAAACTGGCACCAAAGCAAAACGCGCTGCACGCCCTGCTAAATATAGCTACATCGACGAGAACGGCGAAGAGAAAACCTGGACCGGCCAGGGTCGTACTCCTGCTGTTATCAAGAAAGCAATGGATGAGCAGGGTAAACAACTGGATGACTTCCTGATCAAGGAATAATCAGACCTCATTCTAAAAAATCCCGCTAAGGCGGGATTTTTTGTGCCTGTAATTCGCGCAGCACATCCCCTTACACTCTGTCATATAGCGTCATACCGCTATTTAAAGTACCTGACAAAACGCGTTCACCGGGACACTACCATTTTTTATGGGCATAAAAAAACCGGTGGGCATCGCCACACCGGTTTAGTTCAACCAGGTATCAGATTATTTTTTAATACCCAGGGTCTGCTGGAGCCAGGATTTAAATTCTTCACCCAGCGTATTATGGCGGATGCCATATTCCACAAACGCCTGCATATAACCGAGCTTATTACCGCAGTCGTGGCTCTTACCTTTCATGTGGTAGGCTTCAACGGTTTCTTTCTCGATCAGCATATCGATGGCGTCGGTCAGCTGGATCTCGTCACCCGCGCCTGGAGGCGTTTTCGCCAGCAGCGGCCAAATCTCTGCGCTCAGGACATAACGCCCTACCACAGCGAGGTTAGACGGCGCGACGTCCGCTTTTGGCTTCTCAACTACGCCAACCATTGGCACGCTTTCGCCTGGCTCAAGATTAACGCCCTTGCAGTCCACAACGCCGTACGCGGTGACGTCAGCCACTGGCTCAACCATGATCTGGCTGCTGCCGGTTTCGTCGAAGCGTTTAATCATGTCCGCCAGGTTGTCCTGAGACAGATCGGATTCAAATTCGTCCAGAATAACGTCTGGCAGAATAACGGCCACTGGCTCATTACCGACAACCGGATGCGCACACAGAACCGCGTGGCCCAGGCCTTTAGCCAGACCCTGACGAACCTGCATAATGGTGACATGCGGAGGGCAAATAGACTGAACTTCCGCTAACAGCTGGCGCTTAACGCGTTTTTCCAGCATGGCTTCAAGTTCAAAACTTGTATCAAAATGGTTTTCAATCGAGTTTTTAGATGAATGCGTAACCAGAACGATTTCGGTAATACCGGCGGCAATACATTCATTCACAACGTACTGGATTAATGGCTTATCAACCAACGGCAGCATCTCTTTAGGGATTGCCTTCGTCGCGGGTAGCATCCTGGTTCCCAATCCCGCTACCGGGATAACGGCCTTTCTGACTTTCGAATTTAGGGCAGCCATTGAAATTCTCCTGAGCTGTTCAAGTTTTGAACTTATTCAATAAATAACGCGTTGAGTATATCAGCCTCACCGTGCAGTCCGGGTCTGAAAAGGACGCGTTGCCGATCAATTAGGACAAATACGCATAAGCTGGCAGTGATAGTAGCACCGCCCGTAAAACTGCGGTAAAGCAATCTGATGAATAAAATCCAACTGCTTATTCCGTGGACAACATTAAACGCAGCCGCCCCCCCGCTCCCCAAATTTGGCACTGCCAGGAGGCGCAGCGGTGGCTAATTTGATTGAGATAAGCTGTTCCCAATGTTCCCAGCGGAACACCGTTGCTTACCTGTATTTGATGCTCCCCCGTATTAAGCGAGGCGTTTAGCCCGGCGGATACCAGGATGAGATTTTTTAAACCGCTGTGATAATAACCCACCAGGAGCGGAAATTGCCCCGGTAAATTTGCCTGGCGAAAAAGATGATTAACCTGTTTTAGCAAACTGCCCAACTCAGGAAGTCTTTGACCCTGGTGTGATAACTGCTCCTGCAATAGCCCATTAAATAGCGCCCGAAGTAATAACGCGGCTAAAACACCGTTATCTCCGGCACGGGTGACGTCCAGACAATAAAAGGCAAGGTCGGAATCTGATAAGGGAGCAATATCAAGCACCAGACCGGGCTGGTCAGCGGCCACCAGCTGGCGATAATTTACGCGGCAGTGGGAAATAGATTGTTGCACCGGAGGCTGAAGCTCTTGCAACAGTTTCGACGCGGCCAGTGGATTGCTGACCAGCGCGTCCCAGTCCTGGAAAAGACGCTCCTCTTCCTCGACGCGGGAATTAAACATATTGGGATAAAGGCACGCCAGCACCGTTTCGCGCAGGCGATGCAGATCTTTAACCGGCTTTAGCAAAATATCCTGCACGCCAAGCCGTAGCGCCTTCGCGATATCCGCCATATTTTCCGTCGCAGAGATCACCAGAATAGGCAGCTGGTTCCCCTCGTTACGAAGATGT
The DNA here is from genome assembly GCF_964208575.1 of Enterobacter soli. Taxonomy (GTDB): domain Bacteria; phylum Pseudomonadota; class Gammaproteobacteria; order Enterobacterales; family Enterobacteriaceae; genus Enterobacter; species Enterobacter soli_A. The sequence goes on from NZ_CAXOFU010000005.1 coordinate 218,963, forward strand.
TCGACCAGCTTAAGGCCGTTCATGCGCGGCATAGCGATATCACAGATCATCAGATCCGGCGTGATAGTGACCATTTTCTCCAGCGCGTCGACACCGTCCTCTGCGAGTGAAGTGCTTGCGCCTAATGATGATAACCACGAATCCAGCAGCGATCGGAAAACCGGCTCGTCTTCAACTATCAAAATGTGTTTTCCGGCCAATGGCTGCGTCATGGTTCCTCCCCTGGCTGACAGTAACTAAATAGTGGCATGCTATCGGCACTATCGCCTGTCAGATTTTGCTGAAGTAATCAAAAAAAGGTGCTCAGGCTGAAGTCCGTACAAACGGCATCAGCTCATCCATTTTCTTCTCTACGGCTAACGAACCCGCGGCAATGGCGGATTCTGCACGATGGAAATCCAGGGTCGCGATTTGAGGGCAATAGGGTTGAATAAGAATGTCAGGAGGGTCTCCGGCCATGCGGTTGCGCTTCAGGCGGTTTTCAAGCACCTGGATGGAGGTCGTCATGATTTCCATTGCCGTTGGCGCTGCCGCCGCGCGGCGGGTAGCCATTCGCCCAATCCGACCGCGCAGGCGCTCATGCCAGGCGAGTTTTTCACCTTCGGCATCTTCGCTTTGCACGTTGACGGGTAACAGTTCTTGCTGCATCAGGTGCGCGTCGTGCTGCAGGTCAACCGCAATCACGATATCCGCGCCCATCGCACGGGTGAGTGAGATAGGAATAGGGTTTACCACCCCGCCATCTACCAGCCAGTAACCATTGTGCGGCACCGGCGCCATGAGGCCCGGCATACTGCAGGACGCGCGCACGGCGAGATGAATATCGCCCTCGGTGAACCACAGCTCGCGCCCCGTGCTCAGGTTGGTCGCCACGGCGCCGAACGGCATCTGACAGTCACTGAAGTCTTCGAGGGGCATGATCCGGCGGAACTGGTTAAAGACGCGTTCGCCGCGCAGCAAACCGCCGCGCTGCCAGGAGAGATCCATCAGACGCAGCACGTCCCAGTAGCTGAAGGAGCGCACCCAGGTTTCAAGTTCCGGAAGCTTCCCACAGGCGTAAGCAGACCCGACAAGCGAACCGATAGAACATCCTGCGACGATATCGATATCAATACCCATCTGCTTAAGCGCATTGATTACACCGATATGCGACCAGCCCCGGGCTGCACCCGATCCCAGCGCCAGTCCAATTTTTACCTTTCTCATTAGCCCTGTTTTACTTCCCCTGGATTCCTGACATAGCGTCAACGCAACTGCTCAGTTAACATGGTGCTACCCGAAGCGTTTTACGCTCATAATTTTTTTGTTCCAGGAAGAGAATCGTGTCTCAACTCTGCCCCTGTGGTAGCGCTCTGGAGTATAGCCTATGTTGCCAGCGATATCTTTCTGGCGAACAGGTTGCACCAGACCCGTCACACCTAATGCGTTCGCGATATACTGCTTTTGTGATCAAGGACGCAGACTATCTTATCAAGACCTGGCACCCATCCTGCCGTGCCGCCGATTTCCGACAGGATATCGAAGCCGGATTCGCCAATACGCAGTGGCTGGGTCTTACCGTCTTTGAATCCACCGCGGGCAGCCAGGCTAACGAAGGTTACGTCAGCTTTGTGGCCCGCTTCATCGAAGGCGATAAAACGTCTGCCATCATTGAGCGTTCTCGTTTTTTACAGGAAAACGGGCAATGGTATTATATTGACGGCACGCGTCCACAGTTTGGTCGTAATGACCCCTGCCCTTGCGGTTCAGGTAAAAAATTTAAAAAGTGCTGCGGGCAGTAACGCCCGACAGCTCAGACTTCGCAAATACTCAAACAGGATTTCCCGGCGATGCAATCATTACAACGTAAAGTTCTGCGCACTATTTGTCCCGACCAGAAGGGGCTAATCGCACGAATTACCAACATCTGTTACAAACATGAACTGAATATCGTGCAGAACAACGAGTTCGTTGACCACCGTACCGGCCGCTTCTTTATGCGTACCGAGCTGGAAGGCATTTTCAACGACACCACCCTGCTTGCCGATCTTGATAGCGCCCTGCCGGAAGGCTCCGTGCGCGAGCTGACCCCAGCGGGCCGTCGCCGCGTGGTGATTCTGGTGACCAAAGAGGCGCACTGCCTGGGCGATCTGCTGATGAAAGCCAACTACGGCGGTCTGGACGTGGAAATTGCCGCCGTTATTGGTAACCACGATACGCTGCGTACCCTGGTTGAGCGTTTTGATATTCCGTTTGAGCTGGTGAGCCACGAAGGCCACACCCGCGAAGAGCATGATGAGTTGATGGCCCAGGCCATTGAAGCGCATAACCCGGACTACGTTGTGCTCGCGAAGTACATGCGCGTGCTGACGCCATCGTTTGTGTCTCGTTTCCCGAACAAGATCATCAATATCCACCACTCGTTCCTGCCGGCCTTTATCGGCGCGCGTCCTTACCATCAGGCGTACGAGCGCGGCGTGAAGATCATCGGTGCTACCGCGCACTACGTGAATGACAACCTGGACGAAGGCCCAATCATCATGCAGGACGTGATTCATGTGGATCACACCTACACGGCTGAAGACATGATGCGTGCCGGGCGTGACGTCGAGAAGAACGTTCTGAGCCGCGCGCTGTACCAGGTGCTGGCCCAGCGGGTCTTTGTGTACGGTAACAGAACGATTATTCTTTAATCCTTCGGAAAATGAATTGATTAGCTTTGCAGCTTTACGGATAAAAAGCAGGCAAACAACGTCATTTACCTAAAGGAAAGCTTTACAGGGGCGCATCATTTGATATGATGCGCCCCGCTTCCAACCGAAGCAGGCCAGTATAAGCATTACCCCGTGGTGGGGTTCCCGAGCGGCCAAAGGGAGCAGACTGTAAATCTGCCGTCATCGACTTCGAAGGTTCGAATCCTTCCCCCACCACCATTATTCACCACAGCGATGTGGTAACACCGATGAGAAAACGTGAAGTTTGCGCTTATCGGGAAGGGTGAGAACCTTCGATTAAGGTTCGACTCTCGCGAAGCGAGAGAACGTTGCCAAAGGCAATGGCCCGAAGGGTGAGGAGCGAAGCGACGAATAATCCTTCCCCCACCACCATCTTCAAGCTGTACCTCAAAATATGAATTACCCCTGGTGGGGTTCCCGAGCGGCCAAAGGGAGCAGACTGTAAATCTGCCGTCATCGACTTCGAAGGTTCGAATCCTTCCCCCACCACCATCGCTTCCAAATCGCTTCAAATCTCCGATTTATAAAATAACAACAGTTGAATCCGATTCTGCGCACCTGTTTTCCCCGGCTGCGCTGCGCTTACCTGGGCGACAAAACGATAACACCGCACCGTATTCGTAGGCCTGGTAAGGCGCAGCCGCCACCTGGCAAAAACGCTACAACGGCGGCAATCGACGCGTCACCGGTGAACTCTTCACAATCGACGTATTGCACTGGGCATGTTCCGCCAGGCCGTCCAGCACCACATCAAGCTGCTCGATGGAGCGCACCACCAGCCGAATCACAAAGCAATCCTCTCCGGTGACCTTGTCACTTTCAATGCACTCGGGCATCGCCTGAATATATTTATCCACCTTGTGCAGCAGCCCGGGTAACGGCCTCACCCGCACCAGCGCCTGCAGCGTATAGCCCAGCGCGGCTAAGTTTACGCGCGCGCCATAGCCCTGAATCACGCCCCGCTCCTCAAGCCGCTTCAGGCGCTCCGCCGTGCTGGGCGACGTCAGCCCTACCCGTGCGCTGAGGACTTTCAGCGACACGCGCGCATCCTCGACCAGGCAGGCTAAAATCTGCCGATCGATGTTATCGAGAAGGTAATCCATCGTTTTCACCTGATTTAAAAAAGCCATTCATCTCTTTCACCTTATATCACGCCTGTAAAAGCCGACAGCCTTTATCGAAAATAGAGCCATCAATCAGGAGGTGAACGATGCGTGATTTACATAAAGGCGTCTGGCAAATGAGCCTGGCGATGCTGATCTCGGGCTCTATTGGAGCCTTTGTTTTGCTATCGGGCCTACCGGTCACCGAGGTGGTGTTCTGGCGATGCCTGATCGGGGCCGTGGCGCTCTTCATCTTTATCCGGATCGGCGGACAGCCGTTCAGCCCGCTTACCAAAGTCACGCTGGGGCTGGCCATCCTCGGCGGCGTTGCGCTGGTGGTGAACTGGCTGCTGCTTTTTGCCGCCTACGAGCGTATCTCGATTGGCCTGTCGACGGTGGTCTACAACACGCAGCCGTTTATGCTGGTGATGATGGGCGTCCTGCTCGGCGAGCGCGTGAGCCTGGCGAAATGGGGCTGGCTTCTCCTCGCCTTTGCGGGCGTGGTGATTTTGCTCTCCAGCGAAATGACCGGCAGCCGCGGCAGCGGCTGGCTCGTGGGCATCGGTCTGGCGCTGGGTGCGGCCTTCTTCTACGCGCTCACCGCCATCATCACCCGCAGGCTGAAAAGCATCGCGCCGCAGCATATCGCCTTTATTCAGGTCATTACCGGGGTGGTCATGCTCCTGCCGCTGGCGCAGATGCCCGCGTTCTCCGCTGAATTCCCGTGGGCGATTTTACTGACGCTCGGTATTCTGCACACCGGCGTTATGTATCAGCTCTTATACAGCGCCATCCAGAAGCTACCGACTCCCGTTACCGGCTCCCTGTCCTTTATCTATCCGCTGGTGGCGATTGTGGTCGACAGCCTGGTCTTCGGGCATACGCTAACGGCAACGCAGCTGGCGGGCGGCGTGCTGATCCTGTTTGCCGCGGCGGGCAATAACCTGGGCTGGGGCGAAAAAAAACCCCGCGAGCGCGGGGTTGGGATTAAAACGGCGAACTAGCGACGGGCGCGAACAATCTGGTACTTGCGCGTCAGGTACTCCACCGGCACGCTCCAGATGTGTACCAGACGGGAGAACGGGAACAGCACAAACAGGGTCATGCCCAGCACCAGGTGCATGCGGAAGATAAACGCCACGCCGTCCAGATGCTCGGAAGCCCCGCCGTGGAAGGTCACCACGGACTGCGCCCAGCCAACCAGCTTCATCATTTCGCTGCCGTCCATATGCTGCGCGGAGAACGGAATGGTCAGCAGACCCAGCGCACACTGGATAACCAGTACCGACATCACCAGAATATCTGCTGCGGTTGTGGTGGCGCGAATGCGAGGACTGAACAGGCGGCGTTTGAGCAGCAGCAGGCCGCCAACCAGACACATAAGGCCCGCAGCGCCGCCGCCAAACATTGCCATCTTCTGCTTCACCTCCAGCGGCAGCCACGCTTCATACATCCAATGCGGTGTTAACATCCCGAATGCATGGCCTGCAATCACGCCGACGATCCCGATGTGGAACAGGTTAGACGCCAGGTTCATCCCCTTGCGATCCAGCATCTGGCTGGAGGCAGCGCGCCAGGTGTACTGACCGTAGTCGTAGCGCAGCCAGCTTCCCACCAGGAATACGGTGCCTGCGATATAGGGGTAGATATCAAAGAAGAACATATTCAGGAAGTGCATTATTGCCGTCCTCCGTTAGAGATATTCAAATATTGCGGGGCAACGGCTCCGGCAAAACGACGCTGGTGAGCGGTGATTTCCGACTCGCCGCAGTTCTGGTCAGCAAAGAATTTCACCTGCTCCTCCTCCCAGACCGCATCCAGCGCCTGCGGGGTATCGTCGCGGGCTTCGTCAGCAATTTTCTCCGCCACTTTCTCCCTGTCGATAGCCGCTTCCGCCAGCTTCACCAGCAGGTCGAACAGCACCGCATACGGGCTTTCGCGCTGTTGTAGACGGGCGCCGAGCAGCGCCAGGATCGGGGCGATATCCTGCAGCCCGCCGAGCGCGTCCTCTTTAGGCAGCTGCGCCAGATACTCGAGGTACAGCGGCAGATGATCCGGCAGCTCGCGGCTGTCGAGCTGCAGGCCGTGCTGCTCGTACTGCGCCATCAGGTCGACCATCGCCTGCCCGCGGTCGCGGGATTCACCGTGAACGTGTTCGAACAGCAGCAGCGAGGTTGCGCGACCGCGGTCGAACAGCTGGCTGTAGTCGGCCTGCACGTCGAGAAGATCGCGCGCCAGCAGGTCGCGCAGGAAAACGCCCAGCTTATGGGCATCCTCTTTTTCCAGGTTTTCTGATGACGCGAGTGCATCGAAAAGTTCCTGTTGATGCTGCGCCAGGGCAGCATCCGGGTACTCGAGCAGACGCGAAACAATGACGAGTTCAATCATTGGTGCGGCTCCGTTTTGCTGGTCACATCGAGCGCGTCGATGCGGCGGCTGTTGAACAGGTTGAATTTGCCGTCTGAGCCGTGGCAGCCGTCGCCGAAGGTAAAGCCACAGCCGCTTTTTTCCGGGAAGGCTTCGCGCGCCAGCTCACGATGGCTGCTCGGCACCACGAAGCGATCTTCGTAATTGGCGATCGCCAGATAGCGGTACATCTCCTGCGCCTGGGCTTCGGTCAGGCCGACCTCTTCCAGAGCGCGGGTATCCATCACGCCGTCAACGGTTTCCGCGCGTTTGAAGTGACGCATCGCCAGCATACGCTTCAGCGCCAGCAGCACCGGCTGGGTGTCCCCTGCGGTCAGCAGGTTCGCCAGGTACTGAACCGGGATACGCAGGCTCTCAACGTCAGGCAGAATGCCGTTGCTGCCCAGTTCGCCCGCGTCCGCGGCCGACTGGATTGGTGACAGAGGCGGAACGTACCAGACCATCGGCAGCGTGCGGTATTCCGGGTGCAGCGGCAGGGCCAGCTTCCAGTCCATCGCCATTTTGTACACCGGAGACTGCTGCGCGGCGTCAATGACGCTCTGCGGAATGCCGTCCTTCAGCGCCTGCTCAATCACTTTCGGATCGTTCGGATCGAGGAACACGTCCAGCTGGCGCTGATACAGATCTTTCTCGTGCTCGGTGCTCGCCGCGTTTTCAATCGCGTCCGCGTCATACAGCAGGACGCCGAGATAGCGGATACGGCCTACGCAGCTTTCGGAGCAGACGGTTGGCATCCCGGCTTCGATGCGCGGGTAGCAGAAGATGCACTTCTCGGACTTGCCGCTCTTCCAGTTGAAGTAGATTTTCTTGTACGGGCAGCCGGTGATACACATGCGCCAGCCACGGCACTTGTCCTGGTCGATCAGCACGATGCCGTCTTCTTCACGCTTGTAGATGGCGCCGCTCGGGCAGGTCGCCACGCACGCCGGGTTCAGGCAGTGCTCGCACAGGCGCGGCAGATACATCATGAAGGTGTTTTCGAACTGGCCGTACATCGCCTTCTGCATGTTTTCGAAGTTTTTGTCTTTCGACAGCTTCTCAAACTCGCCGCCCAGATCGTCTTCCCAGTTCGGGCCTTTTTCGATCTTATTCATGCGCTGACCCGTGATCAGCGAACGAGGACGGGCAATCGGCTGGTGCTTACCTTCCGCAGCGTTATGCAGGTTCTGGTAGTCAAAATCAAACGGCTCGTAGTAATCATCGATGCCCGGCAGATGCGGGTTGGCGAAGATTTTACCCAGCAGCATGGCGCGGTTGCCCATGCGCGGCTGGATTTTGCCGTTGATCTTGCGGATCCAGCCGCCCTTGTACTTCTCCTGGTTTTCCCAGTCGGTCGGGAAGCCGGTGCCCGGCTTGGTTTCAACGTTGTTGAACCACGCGTACTCTGTCCCTTCGCGGCTGGTCCAGACGTTTTTACAGGTGACCGAGCAGGTATGACAGCCGATGCATTTATCCAGATTCAGCACCATGCCGACTTGTGAACGAATTTTCATTTTACGCTCTCCTGTACCTGGTCATTACCTTCGCCGTCTAACCAGTTAATGTTCTTCATCTTACGTACCACCACGAACTCATCGCGGTTCGATCCTACTGTGCCGTAGTAGTTAAAGCCGTAGGCCAGCTGCGCGTAGCCGCCGATCATGTGGGTTGGCTTCGGCGTAATACGGGTCACGGAGTTGTGAATACCGCCGCGCTGCTCGGTGATTTCCGATCCCGGAATGTTCACGATACGTTCCTGGGCGTGGTACATCATGGTCATCCCCGCCGGAACGCGCTGGCTCACCACCGCACGGGCGGTTAAGGAACCGTTGCTGTTGAACACTTCGATCCAGTCGTTATCCACAATGCCGAGCTCTTTGGCATCCGCTTCGCTCATCCACACGATCGGGCCGCCGCGACCTAAGGTCAGCATCAGCAGGTTGTCGCTGTAGGTTGAGTGGATACCCCATTTCTGGTGCGGCGTCAGGAAGTTCAGCGCCTTCTCAGGATTGCCGTTAGACTTCTCGCCCATCACCTCTTTCACCGAGCGGGTGTCGATTGGCGGACGGTAAACCAGCAGGCTTTCACCGAAGTCGCGCATCCACTGGTGGTCCTGATACAGGGACTGACGACCGGACAGGGTGCGCCACGGGATCAGCTCGTGAACGTTGGTGTAGCCCGCGTTGTAGGACACGTGCTCATCCTCAAGGCCGGACCAGGTCGGGCTGGAGATGATTTTGCGCGGCTGGGCCTGAATATCGCGGAAGCGGATTTTCTCGTCTTCTTTGTTCAGCGCCAGGTGCGTGTGATCGCGACCGGTAAACTCGCTCAGCGCGGCCCAGGCTTTAACCGCCACCTGACCGTTGGTTTCCGGCGCCAGGGTCAGGATCATCTCTGCCGCATCAATCGCCGTGTTCAGCATCGGCTGGCCTTTGGCCGGGCCTTCCGCTTTGGTGTAATTGAGCTTGCGCAGCAGATCCATTTCGCTCTGGGTATTCCAGGCAATCCCTTTACCGCCGTTGCCGATTTTCTCCATCAGCGGGCCGATAGAGGTAAAGCGTTCGTAGGTCGCCGGGTAGTCGCGTTCAACCGGAATAATGTGCGGCGCGGTCACGCCCGGGATCAGGTCGCATTCGCCCTTTTTCCAGTCCTTCACGTCCAGCGGCTGCGCCAGCTCGGCAGTGGAGTCGTGCTGGATTGGCAGGGTCACCACGTCGGTTTCTTTACCCAGGTGGCCAACGCACACTTCGGAGAATTTCTGCGCGATACCCTTGTAGATATCCCAGTCGCTTTTCGATTCCCACGCCGGATCGACGGCGGCAGACAGCGGATGAATAAACGGATGCATATCCGAGGTATTCATGTCGTCTTTTTCATACCAGGTCGCGGTAGGCAGCACGATGTCGGAGTACAGGCAGGTGCTGGACAGACGGAAGTCCAGGGTCACCACCAGATCCAGCTTGCCGTCCAGACCGTTGTCTTTCCATTCCACTTCTTCCGGCTTGACGCCGCCCTGCTTGCCGAGATCTTTACCCTGAATACCGTTTTCGGTACCGAGCAGGTATTTCAGCATGTACTCGTGGCCTTTACCGGAGGAACCGAGCAGGTTGGAGCGCCAGATAAACAGGTTGCGCGGGTGGTTTTTACCGTTTTCAGGCTGCTCTGCCGCAAAGCGGATAGAGCCGTCTTTCAGGGATTTCACGGTGTAATCCACCGGCGTCATGCCGGCTTTTTTCGCCTCGTCGGCAATGCGCAGCGGGTTAGTGCCGAGCTGCGGGGCAGACGGCAGCCAGCCCATGCGCTCCGCGCGCACGTTGAAGTCGATCAGGTGGCCGGTATAGCGGGATTTATCCGCCATCGGCGACAGAAGCTCCTGCGCGGTGACGGTTTCGTAGCGCCACTGGCTGGAGTGGTTATAGAAGTAGGAGGTGCTGTTCATGTGGCGCGCCGGACGCTGCCAGTCAAGGCCAAACGCCAGCGGCTGCCAGCCGGTCTGCGGACGCAGTTTTTCCTGGCCGACGTAGTGCGCCCAGCCGCCGCCGCTCTGACCGACGCAGCCGCAGAAGATGAGCATGTTGATCAGACCGCGATAGTTCATATCGAGGTGATACCAGTGGTTCAGACCGGCACCGACGATAATCATCGAACGACCGTGGGTTTTGTCGGCGTTCTCCGCGAATTCGCGGGCGATGCGGGCGATCTGCGCGCGCGGCACGCCCGTCACCTGCTCGGCCCAGGCCGGGGTGTAGGCTTTCACGTCGTCGTAGCTGGTTGCGCAGTTTTCATCGTTCAGACCGCGATCCAGGCCGTAGTTCGCCATGGTCAGGTCATAAACGGTGGTCACCAGCACGGTAGAGCCGTCCGCCAGCTGCAGGCGTTTCACCGGCAGCTTGTGCATCAGGACGTTTTCAAGCTCGACCTTCTTGAAGTGTTCGGAACCTTCACCGCCGAAGTACGGGAAGCCGACTTCCGCGATCTCGTCCTGGCTGCCCAGCATGCTCAGGCGCAGCTCGGTCTCTTCGCCCGTGGTGCCGTTGCGCTGCTCAAGGTTCCATTTGCCCTTCTCGCCCCAGCGGAAACCGATAGAGCCGTTAGGCGCCACCAGCTCGCCATCGCTGTTGCAGGCGACGGTTTTCCACTGCGGGTTATTTTCCTGGCCCAGGGCATCCACCAGATCGGCGGCGCGCAGCATACGGCCCGCGGCGTAGTAGCCGTCGCGCTCTTCCAGCATCACCAGCATCGGCATGTCGGTGTAGCGACGCACGTAGTCGGTGAAGTACTGGCTTGGGTTATCGAGGTGGAATTCGCGCAGCATGACGTGGCCCATCGCCAGCGCCATTGCCGCATCGGTACCCTGCTTCGGCGCCAGCCACAGGTCGCACAGCTTGGCGATTTCCGCATAGTCAGGGGTGACCGCAACGGTTTTGGTGCCTTTGTAGCGAACTTCAGTGAAGAAGTGGGCGTCCGGAGTACGGGTCTGCGGAACGTTAGAACCCCAGGCGATGATGTAGCTGGAGTTGTACCAGTCGGCCGATTCAGGCACGTCGGTCTGCTCGCCCCAGGTCTGCGGTGACGCAGGCGGCAGGTCGCAGTACCAGTCGTAGAAGCTCAGGCAGGTACCGCCGATGAGGGACAGATAGCGCGCCCCGGAGGCGTAGGAGACCATCGACATCGCCGGGATCGGCGAGAAGCCCGCCACGCGGTCAGGGCCGTAGGTTTTGACAGTATAAACGTTAGACGCCGCAATCAGCTCGTTGACTTCTTGCCAGGAGGAACGCACAAAGCCGCCGCGACCGCGAGCCTGCTTGAAGCTTTTGGCTTTGTCGGCGTCTTCAATAATGGAAGCCCAGGCATCAACCGGATCGCTGTGCTGCACTTTCGCTTCACGCCACATCTTCATCAGGCGTTTGCGCATCAGCGGATATTTCAGGCGGTTGGCGCTGTACAGATACCAGGAGTAGCTTGCCCCGCGAGGACAGCCGCGCGGTTCATGATTCGGCATATCCGGGCGCGTGCGCGGATAGTCGGTCTGCTGCATTTCCCAGGTCACCAGACCGTTTTTAACGAAAATCTTCCAGCTGCATGAACCGGTGCAGTTTACGCCGTGGGTGGAACGCACGACCTTGTCATGCTGCCAGCGCTGACGGTATCCATCCTCCCAGTCCCGGTTGGTATCCAGAACCTGGCCGTGCCCATCGGCAAAGGTTTCGCCCTTCTGCTTGAAGTAGCGAAACCGGTCCAAAAATTTGCTCATCGGGTATCTCCTGTGTGGAGCCTGTGGCTCTCTAAATCGACATTGCTGATTTGCAGCGAAGGTAACGCTCTGAAAGATGGCGGGAATTGATAACGATCAAGGCGACGAGGGACTTTACGGGATGGTTTTATGAGGAGTACCACCAAAGCGGTAGACTTTTAAATTCAATATGCCATTGAAATATAGAGCTATTTTTATTTTAACCTACAGAAGGCAAGGTAAAATTTAACATCTTAGGTATTAAGGGGTAGAGCACCCTGCAAAGCGATGGGGATCACGGTGTTTCCCGCGACCTCTCCTGGCAGCCCTTTGAGTATGTTGTAACTATTGCAGCCAAAAAAAACGCGGCCCGAAGGCCGCGTAAACGGATAATCAAACTTACTTATTTTTCTTAGTATTACGTCCGTATACCAGCCACGTAATCACGACGCAGGCGATATAGAATACGAGGAATACCTTCATCGCCCCTGCCGGAGAGCCGGTCAGGTCAAGCGAGATACCGAACGCTTTCGGAATGAAGAAGCCGCCAATCGCGCCGATGGCTGAGATAAAGCCCAGCGCTGCTGCGGTGTCCGTTGCCGCCTCACGCATGGCCTGCTCTTCGCTGCCGCCCTGCGCTTTCACGCGATCCATCGTCAGCTTGCGGAAAATAACGGAAATCATCTGGAAGGTAGAGGCGCTACCCAGCCCGGCGGTCAGGAACAGCACCATGAACACGCCGAAGAAGGCGATGAAGTTACCGCCCTCGCCGCCGGCAGGCAGCGTCAGGAACAGCAGCGCGCAGAAGACCGCCATCACCACGAAGTTCACCAGCGTGACGCGAGTCCCGCCCAGGCGGTCAGAGATCATGCCGCCAACGGAACGCGCCAGCGCGCCAATGAACGGGCCGAAGAAGGCGAAATGCAGGATCTGCACGTCCGGGAACTGGGTTTTCGACAGCATCGCAAAGCCCGCGGAGAAGCCGATAAACGAACCGAAGGTAGCCAGATACAGCAGCGCCATCACCCACAGGTGTCCGCGCTTCAGCACCGGCAGCTGCTCGCTCAGAGAAGCCTTAGACGCCGACAGATCGTTCATGAAGAACCAGGCCGCCAGGGTGAAGACTACCAGGAACGGACCCCAGATCCACGCGGCGTTTTGCAGGAACAGAGAAGAACCGTCCGCCTGCTCAACGCCCGTCCCGCCGCCAAACGCGGCAAAGATAGAGACAGAGATCGCCAGCGGCGCGATCAGCTGCATCACGCTCACGCCCATGTTGCCCAGGCCGCCGTTGATGCCCAGCGCACCGCCCTGCTTCGCTTTCGGGAAGAAGAAGCTGATGTTCGCCATGCTCGACGCAAAGTTTGCGCCCGCGAAGCCGCACAGCAGAGAGATGATCACGAATACGCTAAACGGCGTAGAGGTATCCTGCACCGCGAAGCCCAGCCAGACGCAGGGAACGATCATGATCCCGGTGCTGAACGCCGTCCAGCGACGGCCGCCAAAGACTGGCACCATAAACGCGTAAGGAACGCGCAGCAGCGCACCCGACAGCGAAGGCAGCGCGGTCAGCATAAACAGCTGATCGGTGGTAAAGGTAAAACCGACTTTCGGCAGATTCACCGCCACTGCGCTAAACAACATCCATACGCAAAACGCCAGCAGCAGACAAGGAACGGAAATCCACAGATTGCGGCTTGCTACACGGTGACCGCGCTGCTGCCAAAACGCCGGATCTTCCGGACGCCAGTCGGTAATAACGGCACCACTTTCCCTTTCGGGAGCGGATGAGTGACTCATAGACACCTCTGATTCTCGAATGATGGTGCAAACATTAGGGTTTTAGGGCGACGGTAAGTTGATATAAATCAAAGGAAAAGTGGGAGGTTTTGCGGCGAAAAAAAAGTCATTACTCTTAGTGAGTAGGCTTTTCCGGTAAAAAAGATGTGGTTTTTCACGGTGCTGACGATTCCCCGTACCACCATCCTCCCGGACATTACCCACTCGGCAATTTGGAGGTAATCCTTTATTGGTATGGGTATACTCCAGGGTATGCATGAAAATAGCGCCATTCCTGCAAGCAGGCCACGTCAGGAGCCCGGCAACCCTATGTTAAAAAGATGTTTATCTCCGCTGACACTCGTTAACCAGTTAGCATTGATTGTTTTGCTGTCCACCGCTATCGGCGTGACCGGCATGGCGATCTCCGGCTGGCTGGTACAGGGCGTGCAGGGTAATGCCCATGCCATTAACGAGGCAGGCTCGCTACGTATGCAGAGTTACCGCCTGCTGGCCTCGGTTCCCCTCTCCTCGCGCGATGAGCCGCTGATTGACGAGATGGAGCGCACCGCATTTAGCCCGGAGCTGGAAAGAGCCGCCCTGCGTGACGGTCAACAGGCCCAGCTCAAGGCGCTGCAAAACTACTGGCACGCGCAGCTTAAGCCGGGCCTGCTGCAGGCGCGAAGCGGCGATACCGTTTCCCGCGACGTCGCGGGCTTCGTCTCACGCATAGATAACCTGGTTTCCAGCTTCGATCAAACCACCGAGATGCGCATCGACCGCGTGGTGATGGTGCACCGGGCGATGGCGGCGTTTATGGCGCTGCTGCTGATCTTCACCATCGTCTGGCTGCGCGCGCGCCTGCTGAATCCGTGGAAACAGCTGCTGGCGATGGCGCGGGCGGTCACCGCGCGCGACTTTACCCAGCGCACCCACATCAGCGGCCGCAACGAAATGGCGATGCTCGGCCAGGCGCTCAACACCATGTCGGAAGAGCTGTCCGAAAGCTACGCGGTGCTGGAAAAACGCGTGCAGGAGAAAACCGCCGGGCTTGAGCAGAAGAACGAAATTCTGTCGTTCCTGTGGCAGGCCAACCGCCGTCTGCACATGCAGGTTCCGCTGTGCGAGCGCCTTTCCCCGGTGCTCAACGGCCTGCAAAACCTGACGCTGCTGCACGACCTGGAGCTGCGGGTTTACGACGTTGAAGACGAAGAGAATCATCAGGAGTTTACCTGTCAGTCGGACATGTCCTGCGACGACAAGGGCTGCCATCTCTGCCCGCGCGGCCTGCCGCCGCTGGTCGGGAGTGGGACAACCCTCAAATGGCGGCTGACGGATACCCACACGCAGTACGGCATTCTGCTCGCAACGCTGCCCGCCGGGCGGCATCTGAGCCACGACCAGCAGCAGCTGGTGGATACGCTGGTTGAGCAACTCACCGCGACGCTGGCGCTCGACCGCCATCAGGAAAAACAGCAGCAGCTGATCGTGATGGAAGAGCGCGCCACCATCGCCCGGGAGCTTCACGACTCCATCGCCCAGTCGCTCTCCTGTATGAAGATGCAGGTAAGCTGCCTGCAAATGCAGGACGAAGGATTGCCGGAGAGCAGCAAACAGCTGCTGGGTCAGATCCGCAACGAGCTGAACACCTCCTGGGTGCAGCTTCGCGAGCTGCTGACCACCTTCCGCTTGCAGCTGACCGAGCCGGGCCTGCGCCCTGCCCTGGAGTCCAGCTGTCAGGAATTTAGCGCCCGCCTGGGGTTCCCGGTGAAGCTCGACTACCAGCTTCCGCCGCGCTTTGTCCCCTCGCATCAGGCCATACATTTGCTGCAAATCGCCCGCGAAGCCCTGAGCAACGTGCTCAAGCACGCGGGCGCGACGGCAGTAACCGTGACCGTCAGCCACCATAATAATCAGGTGAAACTCACGGTCACGGACAACGGCTGCGGCGTGCCGGAAAATGCCGAGAGAAGTAACCACTATGGTTTAATTATCATGCGAGACCGCGCGCAAAGCCTGCGCGGAGATTGCCAGGTTCGCCGGGGAGAGTCTGGTGGCACTGAAGTAGTGGTCACCTTTATTCCCGAAAAGCCCCTTATAACTGCTCAAGGAGAAAACCATGACTAATCAGGAACCGGCATCCATCCTGTTGATTGACGACCATCCGATGCTGCGCACAGGCGTAAAACAGCTGGTCAGTATGGCACCGGATATCACCGTCGTTGGCGAAGCCAGCAACGGCGAACAGGGTATTGAACTTGCCGAAGCGCTCGATCCTGATTTGATCCTGCTCGATCTCAACATGCCCGGCATGAACGGCCTTGAAACCCTCGACAAGCTGCGCGAGAAGTCCCTTTCTGGCCGCGTGGTGGTCTTTAGCGTGTCCAATCACGAAGAGGACGTGGTAACCGCCCTCAAGCGCGGCGCTGACGGCTATCTGCTGAAGGATATGGAGCCGGAAGATCTGCTCAAGGCGCTGCAGCAGGCCGCAGCGGGCGAGATGGTGCTGAGCGAAGCCTTAACGCCGGTTCTCGCCGCCAGCCTGCGCGCAAACCGCGCCACCTCCGACCGCGATGTGAGCCAGCTGACCCCGCGCGAGCGCGATATCCTCAAGCTGATCGCCCAGGGCCTGCCGAACAAAATGATCGCCCGCCGTCTGGATATCACCGAGAGCACGGTGAAGGTGCACGTGAAGCACATGCTCAAAAAGATGAAATTAAAGTCCCGCGTCGAAGCGGCGGTATGGGTACACCAGGAGCGTATCTTTTAATTTTACTCATCCGGCAGCAGCTTCCACCGCGGATCGTCGTCAGGTAATGCGATAAGCGGTTGCGCCACCGAAAGCGTGATCTCATTGGAAGAGACACGCTGCCCGTCTTCATCTTCTACCACCACCGACAGTTTCCAGCTGTTTCGCGCCCCGTCGCCCTCGTTCCAGGCAGGCATGATCACGCTCCAGCCTTCGCTGCTGTTACTTTTCGCCGGTGACGTCAGGCTCAGCGCCTGGGTATCGCCCTGCCAGTGCAGCTGACGAATGCCGTGGGTGCTGCGGATTTGCAGCTTAAGCATCACGGTTTCGCCGCCCT
Organism: Enterobacter soli; assembly: GCF_964208575.1. GTDB lineage: Bacteria > Pseudomonadota > Gammaproteobacteria > Enterobacterales > Enterobacteriaceae > Enterobacter > Enterobacter soli_A. Next base: position 235,284 of record NZ_CAXOFU010000005.1, read on the forward strand.
TCAAATCCCACGGCGGCGTGGCCAGATACACCGACAGATTTTTGCGCTGGCGGAACTCCATCACCGGCAGGCTATCGCGCTCCGGCGAGTCGTAACGGCTGCCGCGCAGGGAACGGGTGGCGGCGACCTCTGCGGACGACAGCTGTTTCGCCAGCGGCACGCCAAACCGGTAGTTGACCTTCAGGCCGAGGTTGTTCTGGCTTTCGCCGCTCTCCCCCTGCTTGTGCGCGGCAGAAAGGGTCAGCAGCGGAACCGGGGTGTAGTTCAGCCCCAGGTTGACCGCCACCGGGTTGTGATACCCGGTGCCGCTGTTGAACAGATCGACGCTGTCACCGAAATACTGCTCAAAGCTGACGCTGGTGTTGAGATGGTGGAACCAGGGCAGCCAGGCCTTCGCCGTGACGTCGTAGCCGCGCGCCATGCGCTGCTCCTGCACGTCGCTGCGGCTGCGCCACCCGGCAAACGGCTGATAATAGTTGGCCGACAGCCGCAGGTTCTCGCCCCAGGCTTCCGCCCCCAGCCCGGCGCGCTGCAGGTTTTCGTCCAGCAGATTGTCATAAAACGTGTTGTAGCCGAGCAGCCAGCTTCCGGCGAGCCAGCGCTGGCCGATGCCCGCATTGCTCACCAGCCCGTCCGTTTGCTGCGTCAGCCCAAGCTGGCTCCAGCTGAGATAGCGGTTGTTGTCCTGCCACGGAATAAACCAGCGCCCGCTGCTGCCGGTGAATTGCCCGTCTTCGTCCACCAGCAGATCCACGCTGGCGTTGCCCCAGGGCGAGAGCCAGGATTCAATCTGCTGGTTCACTTCGCCGCTGACGGCATCCCGCACCTGCCCGAAGGCAAACTGCCGCGCCTGCTCCCCGGTGGTCAGGCCGTTATCCACCATGCTGGCCTCGCCGAAGGCTTTTGCCATCTCCGCGATGTGCTTTTCTCGCTCCGAGGTCGGTTTGGCAAGCCCCAGGTCGGGCAGGCCGTCGCCGTTGTTATCGAAGGGATTTTGCGCCTGATGGATATAGGAATTCTGCGCAGCCTGAACGGCTCCGCCACAGCAGAGAAGAACGTAAAACAACGAAGTAATACGTGAAAAAACAACCATCAACGTTGGGAAAGGTGCCTGCAATTAGTGGAATACGCGTAATACCTTAACGCTATTGGGAAATAATTGCAGCCTTAGGGGAAATTTCAGGAATAACCTGAAAGCCCTCGCCGATGGCGCGACGCCTGTTAAAGGCGTACTCTTCCCGCGTCATGGTTGCAAATAACAGGAGTTAACATGCAGAAGATTGTCATCGTCGCCAACGGGGCGGCCTACGGCAGTGAATCCCTTTTCAACAGCCTGCGCCTGGCGATTGCCCTGCGCGATCGGGATAGCGAGCTGGAGCTTAAGCTCTTTTTGATGTCGGATGCGGTCACCGCCGGGCTGAAAGGGCAAAAGCCCGCCGAGGGCTATAACATCCAGCAGATGCTGGAGATCCTGACCGCGCAGGATGTGCCGGTTAAGCTGTGTAAAACCTGCACCGACGGACGCGGGATCACCGCCCTGCCGCTGATTGACGGCGTGGAGATTGGCACGCTGGTGGAGCTGGCGGAGTGGACGCTGTCCGCCGATAAAGTATTAACTTTTTAATAATAAACCCACAAAAATATTATTTTCTTATGGACGCGGTTTCAGCATCAAGTTTACCTGCAAGGTTGCCGATAGGCATGGAAACAACACAGCAGGTATTTCACTTATGTTCAGATCCATCCGTGCTCGCATCATTGCCGCGACGACAGGCTGTCTGGTCGTCGCCCTTCTTCTTAATACCGTTATTAACTTCCAGGTCACGCGCCAGGATAACCAGCAGTCGCAGCGCGATATTCTGACCAGCACCAGCGCCAGTCACAATATGGCGATTGCCGACTGGGTGAACGGCAAAATGACGGTCATCACCTCCGCGCAGACCGTGGCGTTGAGCGACGACCCGGTTCCGGTCTTCAAACAGCTCGCCCAGGCGGGTGGGTTTACCAACGTCTACGTGGGTTACGCCAGCAAAACGGCGAAATTCTCCGATCCGGCGGGCGTGCCTGCGGATTACGACCCGACCATTCGCCCCTGGTATCAGCAGGTGGTGAGCACCGACGGCCCGGTTGTGACCGCGCCCTACGTTGACGCGGGCACCGGAAAGCTGGTGGTGACCTTCGCCGTGCCGGTGAAAGAAAACGGCACCCTGAAAGCGGTTGTGGCGGGTGACGTGGCGATGGACAGCGTGGTGGCGAACGTGCGCGGCATTCACCCAAGCCCTGCGAGCAGCGGGCTGCTGGTCAACAGCGACGGCAGCGTTATTGCCGCTAACGACCCGGCGCTGACCCTGAAACCCTTCACCGAGGCGATCAAAGGCACCGATTTTGCGGCCCTGAAAAGCGGCAAGCCGGTGGACGGCACCTTTGACGGCGCGGACAAAACCTTCCTGGCGACCGCCGTACCGGGCACCCAGTGGATGCTGATCGTGGCGCTGGACAGCAACGATGCCACCTCCGGCATGCGCTCGCTGCTGAAAGCCTCCGCCCTGTCGCTGATCGTTCTCGCCCTGCTGAGCGGCGCGATTGTCCACCTCCTGATTGCCCGCCTGCTGAAGCGTTTGTCCGATATTCGCGATGCGATGCACAACATCGCTAACGGCACCAACGATTTGTCCCAGCGTCTGCCCGACAGCGGCGATGACGAAGTGGCGCAGATCGCGAAGGCCTTTAACGCCTTTAGCGACAAGCTGTCGGTGGTCATGGCCCAGCTTCGCGACGCCAGCGCGCAGGTGAAAAACGCGGCGCAGGAAATTGCCGCGGGCAACCAGGATCTCTCCGGGCGCACCGAACAGGCCGCGTCGAGCCTGCGCGAAACCGCCAGCGCCGTGGAGGAGATTACCGCGTCGGTCACCCAGTCCAACGAATCTGCCGCCGAAGCCAACGATCAGGCGAGCAAGGCCTCGGCCGCCGCCTCGCGCGGGGGCGAAGTGGTGTCCCAGGCCATCAGCACCATGCAGTCTATCGAGGTGGCCTCGGCAAAAATTGGCGATATCACCAGCGTGATCGATGGCATTGCCTTCCAGACCAACATTCTGGCGCTCAACGCCTCGGTTGAAGCCGCCCGCGCGGGCGAGCAGGGCCGCGGTTTTGCGGTGGTCGCCGGCGAGGTGCGCAACCTGGCAAGCCGCAGCGCGCAGGCGGCGAAGGAGATTAAGTCCCTTATCGACTCCACCACCGACAGCGTGGCAACCGGCTCGCGCTACGTGCATCTGGCGGGAGAAAGCATGAACGAGATCCGCGCCAGCATCGGCAGCGTGTCGGGGATCATGCGTGAAATATCCATCGCCACCAGCGAGCAGATGAAGGGGATCCACGAGATTAACCACGCGGTCACCCACCTCGACCGCATGGTGCAGCAGAACGCCGAGCTGGTGGTGCAGTCCGCCGCAGCAGCCAGCGCCCTGCAAAGCCAGGCGGGCGACCTTGCTGAAACGGCGGGACATTTCCGCATTTAATTTTCTGCTGGCGCGCATTTACCGGGTGAATAGCGCGCCAGCTGAAAGCTTTCAGGCATTTTGTCATTTTTGTTTAATCGTTATGCCATTTTTTGATCAAAATCAGCACCGTCACCCCTCCCCTTTGGTGTTATGCCATGAGTGAATTGTGAACAACATCACGCTCGGAATTGGCCGCAGGGAGCGCATTGTTTAAGACGACGGGGTAAAAAATGGCACTGGTGAAAACAAGTTTGAAGCTGTTTGGCGGGGATACGGTGGTGGTGCGCTGCTCGGAGCGCTGCCGCATTCATCTGATGAGCGCGAAGGCGCAGAAGCATTCGCAGGCGGATATTCTGACCGTACAGGATGATAAAGCCTGGCTGACGGTGCCTTACACCGGCACGTGGGACGTGCTGATTGACAGCCACAGCCAGTCCCTTGAGCACTCGGTAAGCTACATCGCCGCATAAAAAAACGCCCGGTCAGCCGGGCGTTTTCTCAGGCAAATCCCGGACGCAGCGGGTTGTTCAGCCGATTCCCCTCCAGCAGCGCCTTCACCTTCACCACCAGCTCGTTCAGACAATCGTCCTTCATGCCGAGGCGCGTCAGCTCCTGGTCTAAGGAGAAAAGATACTGGGCGTTGGTGCCGAGCGGGCCGCTGGCCGCCGCGATAAGCGGGGCGATGACCTGGGTGCGGGTATCGGCTTCGTACAGGGGATGGCGCGGATCCATGATAAACACCAGCGCGTTTACGGTGCGACCGTCATCCAGCTCGAGCTTGCACCAGCTCGGCATATAGCAGCCGGTGATCATTTCGCGCTTCCACAGCAGCGTCAGCTCCTCTTCAAGGGTGGCGTCCGGCAGCCGATAGGCCACGCCCGTGGTGCGCCCGCCCTCTTTCAGTGCAAGCATACGGCCGGGCTGACACGCGCTGCCGCGTCCGGCGGTCAGGCGCAGACAGAATGCGCGATGCCAGCCGGGGAGCGTGCCCGTTGCTGATTCAACAAATTCAAGCGCCGGGTTCCACATCAGCGAACCGTAGCCAAAGATCCATACCGGGCCATCGTCCGGACGGCAGGCAAGCGTCGCGGCAAGGGACGCCGCACGTTGTTCAGCCGACCAGAGAAGCGATTCCTCAATAGCACCAAATGCCGTCTTACAATCTGCCTTCATTAAGAAATCACGCGTAATCACTATCCACCTCCGCCACTGCGTGCTTCCTTGCGACAACTTTATTTCGCCTTCCCGGCATCAGGTGCTGTTCATTTTAACAGCAGTGGAATAACGATAAGCAATTCATAGGCCAGTTGCAATACAACGAAAGTTCAACCGCCTGAAAAGTCAAAATCAAGGCAGCTAATCATTTCAACGCTATTTCTTTTTGTGCCATTTATCATCGTCCCCTTTCTCGTAGTCATGTTTTACCGCGGCCCACGCCACCTTGTGCGCAGTTTCTTCGCGGCTGGCGTCATCCTTGCGATCCTCTTTATCTTTGTACTGATCCCAGGCGCTGTTGAAGGCCTCTTTGTAGATATCCTGCGCGTGGGCGGGGAGGACGTGCTGAACGCTGTCGGGTAAATCCTGTTTCGTTTTATATGGCATCACTAACCTCTCTTTTTGCTAAATCATAAGTGTGGTTGATGATACGGATTGCTGCCACCCGAGGTTAAATCGTGCCAGATTAACAATTTTAATTCGCTGATATATAAAAGATAATTATACTTTTAAGGCACTTATGCGAACTTCGCGTTGATTTTATTAAAAACCGTAAAATTAAGTAAAAATTCAAGGGTATTTAACAGAGATCTGTTAGTTTAATGACCTCAAAATTCTATCTATAATTACAAGCACCTGCATTTATGGAGAAGCACATGACAACAGCACATGAGGCGGTTAAAACCCGCCACAAGGAGACGTCCCTCATTTTCCCGCTCCTGGCACTGGCGGTGCTGCTTTTATGGGGAAGCAGCCAGTCAATGCCAGTGGTAGTGGGTATCAACATTCTTGCTTTGGTCGGGATTTTAAGCAGCGCATTTAGCGTTGTTCGCCACGCAGATGTCTTAGCGCACCGTCTTGGCGAGCCGTACGGTTCATTAATATTAAGCCTTTCCGTTGTTATTCTCGAAGTTAGCCTGATTTCTGCCCTGATGGCCACCGGGGACGCCGCGCCGACGCTAATGCGCGACACGCTCTATTCCATCATTATGATTGTGACCGGCGGCCTCGTGGGCTTCTCGCTGTTATTAGGCGGGCGTAAATTCGCCACCCAGTATATGAATCTCTTTGGTATTAAGCAGTACCTGATCGCCCTGTTCCCGCTGGCGATTATTGTGCTGGTGTTCCCGATGGCGCTGCCGGGCGCGAACTTTACCACCGGCCAGGCGCTGCTGGTTGCGTTGATTTCCGCCGCCATGTACGGCGTGTTCCTGCTGATTCAGACCAAAACGCACCAGAGCCTGTTCGTGTATGAGCACGAAGACGACGGGGACGACGACGACCCGCATCACGGCAAGCCCTCCGCGCACAGCAGCATGTGGCATACCCTTTGGCTGATCGTGCATCTGATTGCGGTTATAGCCGTCACCAAGATGAACGCCAACCCGCTCGAAACGCTGTTGACCGAGCTGAATGCGCCGGTCGCGTTTACCGGCTTCCTGGTCGCGCTGCTGATCCTGTCGCCGGAAGGCCTGGGCGCGTTGAAAGCGGTGCTGAACAATCAGGTGCAGCGCGCAATGAACCTGTTCTTCGGCTCGGTGCTGGCAACCATCTCACTGACCGTGCCGGTCGTAACCCTGATTGCATTTATGACCGGCAACGAGCTGCAGTTTGCGCTCGGCGCGCCGGAGATGATCGTAATGGTCGCCTCGCTGCTGCTGTGCCAGATCTCCTTCTCCACCGGGCGCACCAACGTGCTGAACGGCGCGGCGCATATGGCGCTGTTTATTGCCTATCTGATGACGATTTTTGCCTGATAACAATCCGCGTGGGGGCAACGGCCCTCACGCATACCCGCCCCCGCCAGTCCGAAATGCTCATCCGATGGCCTCAATACATTCCCCTCATGAATGTGGAAAATATTTCACATGAATTACCGGAATAAACCCGTTAGGTTTACTGGTAACTCAAATGAAGGGAAAACAATGAAAAGACGCTACGCAGTCGCTGATGTTTTTACTGACACCCCCTTTCTCGGCAATCCGGTTGCCGTGGTTTTAGACGCTGAGGGACTGAGCGCCGCGCAAATGCAGCAGATCGCCGCGGAGTTTGGCTACAGCGAAACGACGTTTGTCCTCCCGCCGGAGTATGCCCGCAATACGGCCAGAGTGCGGATTTTTACCCCGACGCGGGAAATCCCTTTTGCCGGACATCCTAACGTCGGCACCGCCTACGTACTCGCGCATTTAGCCGAAGCTCACGGGCAGGAGCTTGGGCAGGAGCTACGGTTTGAAGAGATTGCCGGACTGGTGCCCATCCGCCTGATCCGGGAGAACGGCGCGGTGGCCGGCGCCGAGCTGCTGGTGCCGGAAGCCTTATCCTGCCGCTCGCAGGTCAGCCCTGAAAAGGTCGCCGCCTGCCTGTCGCTGCAGGCTGACGATATCCGCACCGAGACCCATGCCCCCGTGGTGGCATCCGTGGGTTTGCCGTTTCTGGTGGTAGAGCTGGCTTCCCGCGACGCGCTGCGCCGCTGCGTGCCGAACCTGCAGGGGTTCCAGGCCATTTTGCCGCTGGACGGCGCGGTCTCCATTTACGCGTGGGTTCCGGAAACGGATCCTGCGCTGCCGTTCGACCTGCATTCGCGCATGTTTACGCCACGAATGACGGAGGATCCGGCAACGGGCAGCGCTACCGCCGCCGTGACGGCGCTGCTGGCACAGCGTCGCCAGCGCGCTTCGCTGTCTCTGCGCGTCAGCCAGGGCGTGGATATGGGGCGCGCAAGCGTGCTGCTTGCACACTATGATGAGACGTCGGGCACGCCGACGGTGCGGGTGGCAGGTAAAAGCGTGATTACGATGGAAGGAACATTTACGCTTTAGCGCCCATAAAAAAACCCGCCGAAGCGGGTTTTTTATGAGCTTAATCAGTTGCTGGTATCCAGCTCGTCGAAGCTTTTCACCAGATCGTCGATCGCTTTGATCTGTTTCAGGAACGGCTCCAGCTTGTCCAGCGGAAGCGCGGACGGGCCGTCGCATTTCGCGTTGGCCGGATCCGGGTGGGCTTCAATGAACAGGCCCGCCAGGCCGGTCGCCATACCCGCACGCGCCAGCTCGGTTACCTGCGCACGACGGCCGCCGGAGGCTGCGCCAAACGGGTCGCGGCACTGCAGCGCGTGGGTCACGTCGAAGATTACCGGAGACTGGTTAGACACGTTCTTCATCACGCTGAAGCCCAGCATGTCCACCACCAGGTTGTCATAGCCGAAGTTTGCACCACGGTCGCAGAGGATAACTTTGTCGTTACCGCCTTCGATAAATTTGTCGACGATGTTACCCATCTGGCCTGGGCTGACGAACTGCGGTTTTTTCACGTTGATAACGGCACCGGTTTTCGCCATCGCAGCCACCAGGTCGGTCTGGCGAGCGAGGAAGGCCGGAAGCTGAATCACGTCAACCACGTCCGCCACGGGCTGCGCCTGAGAAGCTTCGTGTACGTCGGTGATCACTTTCACGCCAAAGGTCTGCTTCAGCTCCTGGAAAATCTTCATCCCCTCTTCCAGGCCCGGGCCACGGTAAGAGTTGATTGAGGAGCGGTTGGCTTTGTCAAAAGAGGCTTTAAACACGTACGGGATGCCCAGCTTCTGGGTCACGGTCACGTAGTGTTCGCAGATGCGCATAGCGAGATCGCGGGATTCCAGCACGTTCATACCGCCAAACAGCACGAACGGCAGGTCGTTTGCCACGTTGATATCACCAATGCTAACCACTTTTTGTTTCATAGGATCGCCTTATTCAGGTGTGAATCGGAATTAAGATTAATGCAGTGTAATTTGTTTATGCGAGATCGCGTTGATTTGCGCGCGGATCATTTCGCTAATCGGATCTTCCGGGCACTGCTCAACGAAATAGCTCAGATCGTTCAGCGCCACGTGCTCGCAGTCCAGCTGTGCATAGATGAGGCCGCGGTCGCGAATTTCATAGGGATCTTCCGGATTAAACTGCAGCAGCACTTCGCTGGCCCGCAGCGCCAGCTCCATCTGCCGCTCTTCCATCAGCGCCGCCTTCAGCGTATCCAGCAGCTTGCGGATAACCTCTGCGTTATCGGCTTCGTCCAGATCTTCATTGAACAGCTCGGCCACCGGGCTGATGTTGCCCTTCAGCCACACGTCCAGCGTATGCTCGTCCAGCGTGTCGCCGTTGAACGGGTTGATTAACCACATCTCGCCGTCCAGCCACTCCGCGCGCAGGATCATCTGCGTCGGGAAAATGACCGGCACCAGCGGAATATCCAGACGGTGCGCGACCCACAGCAAAATCGCCCCCAGCGCCACCGCGCTGCCCTGACGATTTTTTAAAACCTGATCCAGCCAAAGTGCATCAGAAAGGCGGTACACGCCGCGCGTATCGCAAAAACCCCATTCGCCGTAGAAAAGCTCAACCAGCTTTTCCAGCTGCCAGTCCTGAGGGCGCGCCTGGTTTATCTCTTCTCGCGCCAGGCTGACCAGACTTTCCAGCTCATCGTAGACGTACTGCGACGTAAAATCGTCGCGGATCATCTCCGAAATCAGGATCATGCCGTCGCAAAGCGGCACTTTATTAAATTCGAAATCGGCCAAGGACCTCATGACTTACCCCAGTAACGGTATTCTAGTGGTGGCGAGTTTAATGATGATGTACAGCACCACCAGACCCAGCAGAAAGGCGATAAACCCTGTCTGCTGGCTGCGCGGACGACGACGCCCAAGCGCGATAAAACCCAAAACGATGTAGATGATAACGCCAAACAGCTTTTCAGTCAGCCATGCGCCTTTATCAGTAAATGGCAGATAGCCCGTCTTCCACATTAACCCCGCCCCGGAAAGGAACAGCAGCGTATCAATGCAGTGCGGCGCAACGCGCACCCAGCGGGCGTCAATCAGCGGATTACTGCTGTAGCGCCACCAGTAGCGAACGATGAAAAAGCCGATCGTCAGCGCAACGCTGACGAGATGAACGGTAAGCAGGACGCTAAACAGGCTCATTGCCATCGGCCCAGGGTTAAGCGTTCGTTGCCACCGTAGTCGCGGCAGGTTTCCACCGCGCCGTAGCCCGCGGCGCTAAACAGCCCGCGAACCGCCTCGCCCTGCGTCCAGCCGTGCTCCACCAGCAGCCAGCCGCCCGGCAGTAGATGCAGACGTGACGTTGTAATGATGTGCTCGAGATCGGCAAGACCTTCGTTGGCGGCAACCAGGGCGGTGAGCGGCTCAAAGCGCACGTCGCCCTGTGCGAGGTGCGGATCGCGCTCGTCGATATACGGCGGGTTGCTGACAATCATGGCGAAGGTCTGCTGCTCAAGCGTCGAAAACCAGCTGCTTTGCTGCACGGTCACGTTGTTCAGCCCTAGACGCTCGACGTTGCGCCGGGCGAGCTGCACGGCGTCGGGCATCAGATCCACCGCCGTCACCCGGCAGTCCGGGCGCTCGCTCGCCAGCGCCAGCGCAATCGCGCCGGTGCCGGTGCCTAAATCAAGAATGTGGCAGCCGTTTTGCGGTAAACGCGCCAGCGCCTGCTCCACCAGACACTCGGTGTCCGGACGCGGAATAAGCGTGGCGGGCGACACGTACAGCGGCAGCGACCAGAATTCGCGCTCGCCCACCAGGTGCGCGACCGGTTCGCCCGCTTTACGCCGGGCAAGCAAAACCGTGAGCTGCGCTTCCTGCTCCGGGCTTAACGGCGTTTCGCCGAACGCCAGCAGAAAGGTGCGGGTTTTGCCCGTCACATACTCCAGCAGGATTTCGGCGTCGCGCTTAGGGCTTTCGCCTCCACACAGCGCAGCGGTGGCATTACGTAGCCAGTGCTGAAAATCCATTATTCCTGCTCGGAAAGCGCCGCCAGCTGGTCGGCCTGGTATTCCTGCACGATAGGCTCAATCAGCATGTCGAGCTTGCCTTCCATCACTTCGTCCAGACGGTACAGCGTCAGGTTGATGCGGTGGTCGGTCACGCGGCCCTGCGGGAAGTTATAGGTACGGTTACGGTCGCTGCGATCGCCGCTGCCGAGCAGGTTGCGACGGGTTGAGGCTTCGGCCTGCTGGCGCTTCGCCACCTCGGCGGCGCGAATACGCGCGCCGAGAACGGACAAGGCCTTGGCTTTGTTTTTGTGCTGCGAACGTTCGTCCTGGCACTCCACCACGATGCCGGTCGGCAGGTGGGTAATACGGATTGCGGAGTCGGTGGTGTTAACGTGCTGACCGCCCGCCCCGGAGGAGCGGAAGGTGTCGATGCGCAGATCCGCCGGGTTAATGTCCGGCAGCTCGGCTTCCGGCAGCTCGGGCATTACCGCAACGGTACAGGCGGAGGTGTGGATACGCCCCTGGGATTCGGTGGCCGGTACGCGCTGCACGCGATGGCCGCCGGACTCAAACTTCAGGCGCCCGTAAACGCCGTCGCCGCTGATTTTGGCGATCACTTCCTTAAAGCCGCCGTGCTCGCCTTCGTTGGCGCTCATGATCTCCACGCGCCAGCGGCGGGATTCCGCGTAGCGGCTGTACATGCGGAACAGATCGCCTGCGAACAGCGCGGCTTCGTCGCCGCCCGTCCCGGCGCGCACTTCCACGAAGGCGTTGCGTTCGTCGTCCGGATCTTTCGGCAGCAGCAGCACCTGAAGCTGCTGCTCCATCTCTTCGGCGCGCGCTTTGGCGTCCTGCAACTCTTCCTGCGCCATTTCGCGCATTTCAGGATCGTCGAGCATCATCTGCGCGGTTTCGATATCTTCCTGAACCTGACGCCAGTCGGTAAAGCATTTAGAGACATCACTTAGCTGCGCATATTCACGCGACAGCGCGCGAAAACGTTCCTGGTCTGCAATAGTCCCGGCATCGCCGAGCAGCGCCTGTACTTCTTCATGGCGCTCGTGCAGAGCTTCCAGTTTGGCGACGATAGAAGGCTTCATAGGCGTAAGTGCACCTTGTAATAGAAAATGGGTGTAGGGCGCTATTCCAGCCCGAGGCTGTTGCGCAGAATAGTCAGGCGTTCATCATCCCCGTCCCGGGCTGCCTGCTGAAGAGATTTGGTTGGTGCATGGATCAGGCGGTTGGTCAGTTTCCAGGCCAGATCCTGCATTATTGCCTGTGCGTCGCCACCCTGTTCAAGGGCAGCCAGCGCTTTGGCAGTCAGGTCGTCACGCACCTGCTCCGCCTGTCCGCGGTATTCGCGGATGGTCTCGCTGACGCTTTGCGCGCGCAGCCAGGCCATAAACTCGCTGGTTTCCTGCTCGACAATCGTTTCTGCCTGAACCGCCGCCGCTTTGCGCTGGGCGAGGTTGTGCGAAATGATGCTTTGCAGATCGTCCACGCTGTAAAGATAGGCGTTTGCCAGCTTGCCCACTTCCGGCTCGACATCGCGCGGGACGGCGATATCCACCAGCAGCATCGGCTGATTACGGCGGGATTTTAAGGCGCGCTCCACCATCCCTTTCCCGATGATCGGCAGCGGGCTGGCGGTGGAGCTGATAATGATATCCGCCTCTTTCAGGCGTTCATCGATGTCGCTCAGGGCAATAACTTCAGCCCCGACTTCGTCTGCCAGCACCTGCGCACGCTCGCGGGTACGGTTGGCGATAATCATCTTTTTCACTTTGTGTTCGCGCAGATGGCGAGCCACAAGCTCGATGGTTTCACCCGCCCCGACCAGCAGCACCGTGACGGTTGCCAGGGATTCGAAGATTTGACGCGCAAGGGTACAGGCCGCGAACGCAACGGAAACCGCACTGGCACCAATGTCGGTTTCGGTTCGCACACGCTTTGCCACGGAGAAGGATTTCTGGAACATGCGCTCCAGCTCGCTGGCCTTGAGATGGCCTTTATGGGAGTCCGCGAAGGCTTTTTTTACCTGGCCGAGAATTTGCGGCTCGCCCAGCACCAGCGAATCGAGGCCGCTGGCCACGCGCATAAGGTGGCTGACCGCATCGTTGTCCTGATGCCAGTACAGGCTTTTACGCAGCTCTTCTTCGTTGAGGTTGTGGTAGTCGCACAGCCAGCGGATAAGCGCCTCGTGCAGGTTGTCCTGCTCTTCCACGCTCAGGTAAAGCTCGGTACGGTTGCACGTCGACAGCACCACGCCGCCTTGCACCATCGGCTGTGCAAGCAGGCTATCCAGCGCCAGGTCGAGCTTATCCGGCGAAAACGTAACGCGTTCTCGCAGCGAAACCGGGGCCGTTTTGTGGTTAATACCGAGTGCTAAAAGGGTCATGTGAGCGGGAGTAGTACCAGCGTTAATAAGGTTAGCAGGACGCATCATACAGGATGCGCGAGATCAATAAAAGAGACTGCACCCTTTCGGAGTAATAGGTTACGAAGCGCTTTGAGATAATTTGAACGTAGACGGTAGCACCCGTGGACGCTAGCATTAACAGTTATAACTGCAACGTATCTCAAGGATTTGTCATCATTATGACCCGACTGATTCGCCTGCTGCCTCTGGCGGCGCTGGTTCTGACCGCGTGTTCTATTACTCCACCGAAAGGCCCGGGCAAAAGCCCTGACTCCCCACAGTGGCGTCAGCACCAGCAGGATGTGCGTAACCTGAGCCAATATCAGACGCGCGGCGCGTTTGCCTATCTCTCTGACGAGCAAAAAGTGTACGCGCGCTTCTTCTGGCAACAAACGGGTCAGGATAACTACCGCCTGCTGCTGCTGAACCCGCTGGGCAGCACCGAGCTTGAGCTGATCGCCAAACCGGGTGAAGCGCAGATCACCGACAACAAAGGCAAACACTACACCGCCACGGATGCCGAAGAGATGATCGGCAAACTGACCGGGATGCCTATTCCGCTGAACAGCCTGCGCCAGTGGATCCTCGGCCTGCCGGGCGACGCGACCGATTACAGCCTCGACGACCAGTATCGCCTGAGCCAGGTGAACTACAGCCAGAACGGCAAAAGCTGGAAAGTGGTGTACAACAGCTACGACAGCAACATCAAACCGTCGCTGCCATCCAACATGGAGCTGACGCAGGGCAGCCAGCGTATCAAGCTGAAAATGGATAACTGGATTGTTAAATGATGACCCACTGGCCTTCCCCGGCAAAACTGAACCTGTTTCTCTACATCACCGGGCAGCGCGCCGACGGGTATCACACTCTGCAAACGCTGTTTCAGTTTGTCGACTATGGCGACACCATCGCCATTGAGCCTCGTCAGGACGGTCAACTTCGCCTGCTTACGCCCGTTGAAGGCGTGGAAAACGAAGACAACCTGATCGTGCGCGCCGCGCGGCTGCTGATGAAGGCAGCGGCGGATACCGGACGGTTGCCTGCCGGAAGCGGTGCGGACATCAGCGTTGAAAAACGCCTGCCGATGGGCGGCGGCCTGGGTGGCGGCTCGTCCAACGCCGCCACCGTGCTGGTGGCGCTGAACCACCTGTGGGGCTGCGGGCTGACGGAAGACGAGCTGGCGGCGCTGGGGCTGACGCTCGGGGCCGACGTTCCGGTGTTTGTGCGCGGTCGTGCGGCGTTCGCCGAGGGCGTTGGGGAGATCCTTTCCCCGGTGGAACCGCCGGAAAAATGGTATCTGGTTGCCCATCCCGGGGTCAGCATTCCGACTCCCGTCATCTTCAAAGATCCTGACCTGCCACGTAATACCCCGGTGCGGTCAATAGAAACGTTATTAAATTGTGAATTCAGCAACGATTGCGAGGTTATCGCAAGAAAACGTTTTCGCGAGGTTGATGAAGCGCTTTCCTGGCTGTTAGAATACGCGCCGTCGCGCCTGACTGGCACAGGAGCCTGTGTTTTTGCTGAATTTGACACAGAATCTTCTGCACGTCAGGTGCTCGAGCTGGCTCCAGAGTGGCTGCATGGTTTTGTAGCGCGTGGTATGAACATCTCCCCGCTACGGCAAGCCATTCTGGCGCAATCTGAGTTTCGGTGACAACGTCACCCTGTTCCAGACGTTGCATCGCGCTCTTTAATACACGCCTGGATAGCCTTCGCCTGGCCCGCACAGTTTACGGCGAAACTATCCACCACTGGACGCATGCCTGAGGTTCTTCTCGTGCCTGATATGAAGCTTTTTGCTGGTAACGCCACCCCGGAACTAGCACAACGTATTGCCAACCGCCTGTACACTTCTCTCGGCGACGCCGCCGTAGGTCGCTTTAGCGATGGCGAAGTCAGCGTACAAATCAACGAAAATGTACGCGGTGGTGATATTTTCATCATCCAGTCCACCTGTGCTCCAACGAACGACAACCTGATGGAATTGGTTGTTATGGTCGATGCTCTGCGTCGTGCTTCCGCAGGCCGTATCACCGCTGTAATCCCTTACTTTGGCTATGCCCGTCAGGACCGTCGCGTTCGTTCTGCGCGTGTGCCAATCACCGCTAAAGTTGTTGCCGATTTCCTGTCAAGCGTGGGTGTTGACCGCGTTCTGACCGTTGACCTGCACGCCGAGCAGATCCAGGGCTTCTTCGATGTCCCGGTTGATAACGTATTCGGCAGCCCTATCCTGCTGGAAGACATGCTGCAGCTGAACCTGGACAACCCAATTGTGGTTTCTCCGGACATCGGCGGCGTGGTACGTGCTCGTGCTATCGCAAAACTGCTGAACGATACCGACATGGCTATCATCGACAAGCGTCGTCCGCGCGCTAACGTTTCTCAGGTGATGCACATCATCGGTGACGTTGCTGGCCGCGACTGCGTGCTGGTTGATGACATGATCGATACCGGCGGTACGCTGTGTAAAGCTGCTGAAGCGCTGAAAGAGCGTGGTGCCAAGCGCGTGTTCGCCTACGCGACTCACCCGATCTTCTCCGGTAACGCGGTGAATAATCTTCGCAACTCCGTTATTGATGAAGTTGTGGTTTGCGATACCATCCCACTGAGTGACGAAATCAAAGCGCTGCCAAACGTGCGTACTTTGACCCTGTCCGGGATGCTGGCCGAAGCGATTCGTCGTATCAGCAACGAAGAATCGATCTCTGCAATGTTCGAGCATTAATCGAACACGGCCAAAAAACCCGCTGCGGCGGGTTTTTTTGTTTCTGATATTTATTTGTATGATCAATGCAACAATCACCTGCCATTTCTATGACAGATGATGCGCACATGGATGATAGATTATTGTGAAAAACGTAAACGCCTCACAAGTTCTGCCCTTTCGCGCCCTCATCGACGCTTGCTGGAAAGAGAAATACACCTCGTCGCGCTTCCTGCGTGACGTTATCGCCGGGATCACCGTCGGTATCATTGCCATACCGCTGGCAATGGCGCTGGCTATCGGTAGCGGCGTCGCGCCGCAGTACGGCCTTTACACCTCGGCGGTCGCCGGGATTGTGATTGCGCTGACGGGCGGCTCGCGCTTTAGCGTATCCGGCCCTACCGCGGCGTTTGTGGTGATCCTCTATCCGGTTTCTCAGCAATTTGGCCTGGCAGGGCTGCTGGTTGCCACCCTGATGTCCGGCGTCTTTTTAATTCTGTTCGGGCTGGCCCGTTTTGGCCGGCTTATCGAATACATTCCCCTTTCCGTGACGCTGGGGTTCACTTCCGGGATTGGTATCACCATCGGGACGATGCAGATTAAAGATTTTCTCGGCCTGCAGTTAACGCACGTTCCTGAACACTATCTGCAAAAGGTCGGCGCGCTGTTTATGGCGCTGCCTACCGCCAACCTGGGCGATGCCGCCATCGGCGTGGTGACGCTCGGAACGCTTATTGTCTGGCCGCGCCTGGGGATTCGCCTGCCGGGGCATCTGCCTGCGCTGCTGCTGGGCTGCGCGGTCATGGCTATCGTTAACCTGGCGGGCGGGCACGTGGCGACCATCGGCTCGCAGTTCCACTACGTTCTGGCTGACGGCTCACAGGGCAGCGGCATTCCGCAGCTGCTGCCGCAGCTGGTGCTGCCGTGGGACATGCCGGGCTCCAGCTTCACGCTGAGCTGGGATTCGCTGCAGGCGCTGCTGCCTGCGGCGTTCTCGATGGCGATGCTGGGCGCCATTGAGTCTCTGCTGTGCGCGGTGGTGCTGGACGGCATGACCGGCACCAAGCATAAGGCCAACAGTGAGCTGGTCGGTCAGGGTCTGGGCAACCTCGTTGCGCCATTCTTTGGCGGGATTACCGCGACGGCGGCCATTGCCCGCTCGGCGGCCAACGTGCGTGCCGGTGCCACCTCTCCGGTCTCCGCCATTATTCACTCCCTGCTGGTGATTCTGGCGTTGCTGATCCTCGCCCCGCTGCTCTCCTGGCTGCCGCTTTCCGCGATGGCCGCCCTGCTGCTGATGGTGGCGTGGAACATGAGCGAAGCGCACAAGGTGGTGTACCTGCTGCGTAAAGCGCCGAAGGACGACATCATCGTCATGCTGATCTGCATGTCGCTGACGGTGCTGTTCGATATGGTGATCGCCATCAGCGTGGGCATTGTGCTCGCGTCGCTGCTGTTTATGCGCCGCATTGCGCGCATGACGCGCCTCTCCCCGGTTAACGTCGAAACGCCTGATGACGTGCTGGTGCTGCGCGTGATTGGCCCGCTGTTCTTTGCCGCCGCAGAGGGCCTGTTCAGCGATCTGGAGTCGCGCATTGCGGGTAAACGTATCGTGGTGCTGAAGTGGGATGCGGTTCCGGTGCTGGACGCGGGCGGTCTGGACGCCTTCCAGCGCTTTGTGAAGCGCCTGCCGGAAGGCTGCGAGCTGCGGGTGAGCAATCTTGAGTTTCAGCCGCTGCGCACCATGGCTCGCGCCGGCGTGCAGCCTATCCCCGGTCGCCTCGCCTTCTATCCCAACCGCGAAGCGGCGTTAGCCGACCTTTAACCCATAAAAAAAACGGCTCTGTCACAGAGCCGTTTTCATAAATCTTATCGCTTCCTAGCTATGCTTATGCTGGTCGCGGCGACAGCGTTTGTCGTAGTGACGCACCCACCAGTATCTGTCACTGACCTGCTCGTGACCGCTGACGCGGGCACCTGCCAGCCACAAAACCGCGCCGAGGAAGATGCTCAGCACCGCACCGTGTGCGAAGTATTGCGGGAGGTCAAGCTGTGGCAACTGGTTTAAAATGGAATAGCCTACACCGCCCACCATCACGAACAGTCCCAACCCCATTAGCACGTTACCGAGTATCGAAGCGTTTTTGCGTTTCATATGTCACCTCCGGAACTTTGGGTTGCAGGGGAAAAGCCCCTAATCCTTGTGTGTAAAGTATAGACAACGCCGCTTTTATGAGTTGCGTTAAGGATCACAATAATGGTGAGCGCCCGTACAAAAGTTTACAAATAAGCAACTGAACAGCTTGAAATTCTAATGGTTCACGCCCGTAATTATTCCCATTTCGCTGTTGTTGTCGCAGAATTTTGTCAACCGGCGCGTCAGACAGTAAACTACGCGCCGAATCTGGAACCCTTTAGGAATGAAAACGTGACGATTAAACTGATTGTCGGTCTCGCCAACCCGGGCGCTGAATACGCAGCGACTCGCCATAATGCGGGCGCCTGGTATGTCGATCTGCTGGCCGAGCGGTTACGTGCCCCACTGCGTGAAGAACCGAAATTCTACGGCTATACCTCACGTATCAATCTGGCCGGAGCGGATGTTCGCCTGCTGGTGCCCACCACGTTTATGAACCTGAGCGGCAAAGCGGTTGCAGCCATGGCGACGTTCTACCGTATCAATCCTGACGAAATCCTCGTGGCCCACGATGAGCTCGATCTGCCGCCGGGCGTGGCAAAATTCAAACTTGGCGGGGGCCATGGCGGCCACAACGGCCTGAAAGACATCATCAGCAAGCTTGGCAATAACCCGAATTTCCACCGTTTGCGCGTGGGAATTGGCCATCCGGGCGATAAAAACAAAGTTGTGGGATTCGTGCTGGGTAAGCCTCCGGTTTCTGAGCAAAAATTGATAGACGAGGCGGTAGACGAAGCGGCGCGTTGTACCGAAATCTGGCTGAAAGACGGGTTAACGAAAGCGACAAATCGCTTACACGCTTTCAAAGCGCAATAATCGGTACTTTACGGCTTTTTTGCCGCGCAGCATCAGGGTTACGTGTATAATAGGCGTAGTTATTTACTTTTCTTCAATCGGTTAACGCTAACGGATTGATTATCAAGATATTAAGGTGATTTAGAAATGGGATTCAAATGCGGTATCGTTGGTCTGCCTAACGTTGGCAAATCCACCCTGTTTAACGCGCTGACCAAAGCGGGCATCGAAGCAGCGAACTTCCCGTTCTGTACCATCGAGCCAAACACCGGTGTGGTACCGATGCCCGATCCTCGTCTGGACAAGCTGGCTGAAATCGTTAAGCCGCAGCGCATCCTGCCGACCACGATGGAGTTCGTGGACATCGCGGGTCTGGTAAAAGGCGCCTCCAAAGGCGAAGGCCTGGGTAACCAGTTCCTGACCAACATCCGTGAAACCGAAGCCATCGGCCACGTTGTGCGTTGCTTTGAAAACGACAACATCATCCACGTTAACAACAAAGTGGATCCGGCTGACGACATCGACGTCATCAACACCGAGCTGGCCCTGTCTGACCTCGACACCTGCGAGCGCGCCATTCACCGCGTGCAGAAGAAAGCCAAAGGCGGCGATAAAGACGCGAAAGCCGAGCTGGCCGCGCTGGAAAAATGCCTGCCGCAGCTGGAAAACGCAGGCATGCTGCGTGCGCTGAAAAACCTGACCGAAGAAGACAAGGCAGCGATCAAATACCTGAGCTTCCTGACGCTGAAACCAACCATGTACATCGCGAACGTCAACGAAGACGGTTTCGAGAACAACCCGTACCTGGACAAAGTGCGTGAAATCGCCGCTGCGGAAGGCTCCGTGGTAGTCGCGGTTTGTGCGGCAGTTGAGTCTGACATCGCCGAGCTGGACGATGCCGACCGTGAAGAGTTCATGGCCGAGCTGGGTCTGGAAGAGCCGGGCCTGAACCGCGTGATCCGCGCCGGTTACGAGCTGCTGAACCTGCAAACCTACTTCACCGCTGGCGTGAAAGAGGTGCGTGCATGGACTATCCCTGTGGGTGCTACCGCGCCTCAGGCGGCGGGTAAAATCCACACCGACTTTGAGAAAGGCTTTATCCGCGCCCAGACCATCGCCTTTGAAGACTTCATCACCTACAAGGGTGAACAAGGCGCGAAAGAAGCGGGCAAGATGCGTGCAGAAGGTAAAGATTACGTTGTGAAAGACGGCGACGTGATGAACTTCCTGTTTAACGTCTAATTATATCCAACGTATTATGGGGTTCCCTGAATCCCATAAGCTAAAAATCCACGCCTCTGCGTGGATTTTTTTTATAACGTAAAATGTCTCCAGGTGCGCTATGCGCAATACAGCGCAATCACACACATGTCCGCTATTTAGTCCTGACAGCGATAAACCGTTCCGCTTAAGGTGACGTTGGTCTGCTGGCTCGAACCTGAGCCAAAGTAAGCGCTCCCTGTTTGACCGGCGCGCTGCGTAATAATTACGATGCGGTTTCCGCCCATTTTCAGCGCCTGATTTTTGAGATCGTTTCGCGCGCCCGTTTCCAGACTTGAGTTTGACGTCCACCCGCCGGTGAAGAAATTCCCCTGGCTGCCGGTCACTTCCCCCAGAAATACACAATTATTACCAGGCTCGGTATGCGTAATACGTACCTGCTCTGCGCCTGAATTTAATGATTTTGCAGAGCATGCGGTTAATAATATACAGAAAGAGACTAATGCTACGCGTTTCATAATACCCTTTTAACTTATTAAAAATTGATTAGAGATTGCTACTCACTCAATACTCATAACAGGGAAAATAGCATTCGCCTGACGATGACATTTACCCAGTACCGTATTCAATAAAATACCCGGTTTAATTGTGGCAATTAACGCCTATGGATGAAGCATAATCCTTTATCCAGCGCCAACAAATCATACTTTTCGGTAACAGCTGTAGGAAAATCCCCACAGCAGGCTCGGTGTTACGTATCAAGCGACAGGCGCAGGTCGATATTGCTGAGGCGCCGATAGCCAAAAATAATATTTTAATTTATGATGGGTTAAGATAATCCCTACACAATAAAGGCAATCATGAAAAGCGCACTCATTGTTGATGACCACCCGTCGGTACGAATGGCGTTAAAGTTCATACTGGAGAAATTAGGTTTCACCGCAATTGACGAATGCGATAATGGCGTGAGCGCTATCCAGCTTATTAAGAATAACCACTATCATATTGTTGTTCTCGATATCGGGATACCCGGCATGGACGGTATGACGGTGATCGGCTCGGTGCGCAAGGCAGAAAATAATACCCGAATCCTGGTGTTCACTTCTCAGACGCAGGATCTCTACGCGTCCCGATGCATGGCCGCCGGCGCCTCTGGCTTTGTTTCCAAGAACGATGATATGGAAAATGTTGCCTCTGCGGTCAAAGCCATCGAGTCCGGGTACTCCTTTTTCCCCCATATCTACGCCAGCACCGACAGTAATAAATCGCTGGTTAACCGCCTCACTAACCGGGAGCTGGACGTGCTGCGTAAATTAGCCCGCGGGATGACCAACAATGAGATTGCCGCCGACATGTGCCTCAGCAATAAAACCATTAGCACCTATAAAATGAGAATAATGGAGAAGCTGGGGATTAATACTCTGGTTGAACTTATCAGCATCGCTCAGAAAGAAGATTTAGCCTAATGCTCCCGGGTATAAATTACTGCGTAAAGACAGGGCGATAAATTTAAACGAGCAGCATTCAGCGCGTGTCGGAAAATTCCTACCTTCACCCCGGCTAATTCCGATGCCCCCTCAGCATAAAATTGCGTATTCTTCCCTGCTTACGGCACCAGGCGTCGGAAATAAAGGTGCCTTCCGCCCACATTTAAAGGATTTTTATGCGCAACGTAATGTTATTCGCCATCCCTCTCCTGAGTGCATGCAGCTTCAGTTTTATGCAGTATGACGATCTTCCCGTTGTACAAGCAACCTACAATGACAATGCAACGAAAACGTCCGTTATGGCTGCCGGCGGCAAGCCCGACAGTCAGCTTAGCCTTCCTGGAAACGGCTCCTGCCTGAACTACACCCTGCGCAACGGCAGCGAGTCTATGCCGTTCTACGTGGCTTTTGATGCGTCTGGCAAGCGTAACCATTACGGGTATATCACCTGCCAGGCGGCGCAGAGCAAAGGCATTTTTGAATAACAAAAAGCCTCTTCAGATGAAGAGGCTTTTTTATTACCGCCCTGTCGTTTCCTTAATAGCCAGCGGCTTTGTTTGCCGCTTTTATTCTTTTATTTCTCGCCTCTTTTTCATATTTATCTTTCCCCTGCATAATACCTCCGGCGGCGTTTATCCAGCTTGATGCCGTGCAGCCGGTCAACGTTAAGATCAAAACCATAGAAACAACACACTTCATACCGATACTTCCTGTTTTTATGCGCCAGAGACGCTTATTGGGATCAGGGGCCAGTGTGCATTGTTATGTGGGAAAAATAGACAGGGAATGGCCGATAACCGGGTAGGAAATTTCCCACGCTTTGGTCCGGAACGGATCGCGAGCGCTATTAGCGCCCGCACACCTCTCAGTTAAAGCAAATCCGGGGAGAAGCGATCGTTCATCCCCTCCTCCAGCTGAAGATTCAACCGCAGGCATTCATCGACGGCGCAGGCGTTAGCCGCCGCTTCCAGCCGATCGCAGAGCTCGGTCAGGGCATCGTCCCTGATCAGCACAAACCCGCCCCTGATACGGTGAGCGAGCGCCGCAATCTTTTCACAATTCTGCCGCTGAATTTCGTCATGAATATCACTGATACCCTCCAGCGAGTGTTCATACAGCGTTTTCATAAAGTCCGGCGTGCTGAGGAAGTCAGCTTCGCGAGCCTGGACGCTGCTGTCGGTAATATTCTCTGATCGCAGATGGCGGTTAAGGGCGGTAGAGAGAATGTCCAGCGTCGCGGGCTTAAAGATACAGTCATTCATGCCTGCACTGAGGCAGGCCTCGAGCTGCTCGTCCCTGGCGTCAGCGGTTAATCCTAAAATCACCGTCCCGGTGTCGCGTTTCCTGATGCGCGTTGCCAAATCCGTCCCGCTGATGCCGGGCATATTGCAGTCGGTAAACACCACGTGCGGTTTAGCCGTTTCCCACACGTCGAACGCGTTGAGCGGGTCATCGCACACGATAACCTGATACCCCAGCCAGGACAGCTGTTTTTCCAGCACCAGCAGGTTGGGATAATAATCGTCAACGATTAGCACTCTGATATTGCTCGAAACAGGGGGAACGCTCTTTGCAGGCGCCGCCGTGCGCCTATTTTCTGCCGTTTCAGCATTCACGCTTAGCAGCACCTTCACCGTTGTACCGCTGCCCGGCCTGCTGCTCAGTGAAATATGTCCCCCCATCGCTTCGCACAGACTCCGGGTGATGGCCAGCCCCAGCCCGGTTCCCATCTGGCGCTGCGCCGCGTCTTCGGAAAACTGCGAGAAAGGCTTAAACAGCTGAGACAGGCCGGATTCCGGGATCCCGCATCCGGTATCTTTAATCTCGATCAGCAGCTGCGTTTCACTGTCGTCCTGCGGTTTAGTCAGGGAGACGGAAATACTGACGTGGCCTTGCCGGGTAAATTTAATGGCGTTGCTTAAGATATTGCTGACGATCTGGCGCAGACGAAGCTCATCCGTCCTGATAACGCTCGTGGCGGCGGCGTCGTCAAAGCTAAGGTTAAGCGTAAGCCCCTTGCTGGCCGCATTACCGTTAAACAGCACAACGCACTGCTCAATTAACGCTTTCAGATCCACGTTTGAATAATGCAGAACCAGGCTATGGGATTCAATTTTAGTAAGATCCAAAATATTGCCGATAAGCTCCTGCAATACCAGCGAAGACCGCTGCGCGACGTCAAATGCGGTGCCGTCGATAATGCCCTGCTTTAACTTATCGTTGCCCAGCTCAAGCATGCCGATAATGGCGTTCAGCGGCGTTCTAATCTCATGACTCATGGTCGCGAGAAAGGTTGTCTTAGCCACGCTAGCCTGCTCAGCGGCAATTTGGGCCTGGCGCAAACGCGCTTCCATTTTTTTACGATCGGTAATATCGACCCAGCCGCCGACAATTCCCTGCACCGCTCCGGACTCATCGCCGTAGGGTGTCATCCAGTGATAGATTTCTTTAGCCGGTCGGTGGTCAATAAAATTCAGCGTCCGATCTTTTACGATCGGCGTATTGTCGCTTAAAATTTTCGCGAAATCTCTGCGATAGTCTGCCTCAGCGTCCGCGGCGATATATTTGATCGTATCCGCATCGGCCTCGCCATTATTCTCTTCCGTGACGTCCAGCGCAGTGTGATAGGCCGCGTTGTTTGCGACCAGTTCGAAATCCTTGTTGCGGATATATAACGGGTTTGGCGTGCCGTTAATCAGCGCTTTATTTAGCATTAGCTGGTCGGCGAGATCCCGGCGGATCCGCTCGTTAATTTTGATGTGTTTTCGTAGCGTATGCACCCACAGCGACAGCAGCGCGGACAGAAAAATAATCCCCAGAACGGTGAAGATTAAGGCATTGCGGTTTTTTTCAATAAAAGACGGATGCCGGGGAGGTTCAGACCAGCGGCTCGCGATACGGGTTCGCTCCGCATCAGAGACATAATCCAGCGTTTTATTCAGAATACCGTACAGCCGCTCATTATCAGCAGGGATCGCGAAGGAAAGTTTGACTATGTCATTCTGAACCGGCCTGTCTATCCTTATGGTGCCCGGGTAAAGCAAGGATTGAAACCGCGCCGACGTGAACGTATCCACAACGGCATCCACTTTGTTTTCAGCCAGCAGTTTATAGGCGTCGGAATGGGTTTTGGCCGGGACAAGCGTAGCGTTTTCAGGCAATCCCCCCCGAATGCCCTTCACATTCAACGACGTTGCTATTTTTTAACTGCGCTCTTTTTTTGCGCGCTGGCGCCCGACACCAACACCAGGGTCGAATGTGCGTAGCTGCGGGTATAGTTAAAATCCGCTGCCGGCGAGTATATAGGGCTTGCGTAGCCCAGCATTTCAGGCTGAGAGTGATTATCGGCCTGCGCTTTGAAGGTAAAACGTATGCCCAGCATGCTGCCTAAATACGACAGCAGGTCCGGCGTTAGCCCGGTAAAACGCCCATTTTCATGGATAACAAACGGCGGCACTGACTCCGGGAGTGGAACGGCGATCTCTTTATGTTGGGATAGCCACCGTTTTTCTTCATCATTGAGGAACTCGGGCTCTCCCGGCGTAATGAAATCCCCGGACTTGTCCCACGACCTGATAATCCTGTAAATATTTGATTCCGGGATGCTGTTTAAGCCAGAAGCGATAATTTTCCGGGTATTCGCATCGCCTTTACGCACGGTGAAAAACACTTTCCCTGCCGGGATAGTGCTCAGCTGACCCATAACCTGAAGCTGGGTATAAACAGGATTATCGGAGTAATATCCGCTGGTGATGGCATCGCCAATATAGGCGTCATTTTGATTCAGCGAAACGGAAACCAGCGCCTCGAGCACCGTGCTATAGCGAGTAATGTCAGCCAGAGGGTATATTTTTTTAACCGAACTCTCAGAGACAAAATCGTTTACAACAGCAATTTTCGCGCTTCCCGTCGCCGGTGGATTATCCGTTCTGCGAGTGATGCTGATTAACTGATTCTGGTTAATAAACGGAATATACTCAAACAGATTGCTGTTAGCCGGGATAATATCCCCGTAGGACGGAATAAGGTCAATTTCGTTATTGAGCAACGCCGCATGAAGATCGCGCGCGGTATTATAGCGCAGAACGGTAAATGCCTTTCCCTCAATGACGCTGATTATTCTTAATACATCCGCATTAATGCCGTCGTATTCGCTATCGTTAACTGAAATATCAAAAGGGGGATAGTCGGGCGTGGAAATCCCGACCCTGATGACGCTGTTAGCCTTCTCAATACGGGTGGCTTTGTCCGCATCAACAACTCTGAGCGCGTGAGCGGCAGCGCTAAACCGTTCAGCACTGGCGTAATAGCTGAAAGAAAATAGCATCAGAATAGCCAGCAGCTGTTTCACAAATTATCCTTAACGTTATTCATTACATGTCCTGGCGCGTCTTACGCCTGAGTTGCCCCGGACCGGGACGATAGGTAAATCCCTATTATTCGTGGGTAAATATCAATGAAGCACGATAATGAAATTCCCCGAAGCCGAAATAAAACAGCGTAATAATAGGCTTAATTTAAGCTACAGCGATTAATTTTCTTATTATCCGCCGCTTAAGACTCTATAATATCACATCGCTGGGATCCTCCTGATAAACTCTATTTCCTGACGTCTTACGCATAATCCCGCTCACCCCCTGAAAAGCGCCTTTGGCGAGATAAAACGATGCAATTTTGTTGTCATTTTGTTAACTGAAATCCTGTAAAATCACTCCCCGTCACCCCACGTGCAGGAGCAAAGATGAACAGCAAAAAACGCGCCGTCCCCGGAATCAGACACTACGACGGCCCTGCCGGCGGCTGGGGTGCGCTTAAGGCCACCGCCATCGCCGTGCGCACGCAGATGGATGCCCTGGACGCCCCCGCCACCCTGCTGCGCACCAACCAGCCCGACGGCTTTGACTGCCCGGGCTGCGCGTGGCCGGACAAAGAGCACAAGTCTACCTTCCAGTTTTGCGAGAACGGCGCGAAGGCGGTGACGTGGGAAGCCACCAGCAAGCGCGTCACGCCCGCGTTTCTGGCGGAAAACACCGTCACCGACCTGCTGGCGAAATCGGATTTCGAGCTGGAGGGCTATGGCCGTCTGACCCACCCTTTACGCTACGACCGCGAGAGCGACACCTTCCGCCCCGTCGAATGGGGCGAGGCGTTTGCCCGTATCGGCGAGATCCTGCGCGGACTCGAGCCTGATCAGGTGGAGTTTTACACCTCCGGCAGAGCCTCCAACGAGGCGGCGTATCTGTTCCAGCTGTTTGCCCGCGAGTACGGCACCAATAACTTCCCCGACTGTTCCAACATGTGCCACGAGGCCACCAGCACCGGCCTGCCGCGCTCGATTGGCATCGGCAAGGGTACCGTGTCGCTGGACGATTTCGACAAAACCGAGCTGGTCATCTCCATCGGGCACAACCCCGGCACCAACCACCCGCGCATGATGGGCACCCTGCACGAACTGGCGCGTCGCGGCGTGCCAATCATTGTCTTTAACCCGCTGCGGGAAAGAGCGCTGGAGCGTTTTGCCGATCCGCAAAGCGTGATTGAGATGGCCACCTACGGTTCAACCGATATCGCCTCGACCTACTATCAGGTTAAGGCGGGCGGCGATGCGGCGGCGCTGAAGGGGATAGCTAAATATCTGCTGGAGATGGACAACGCGCTCGATAGCGACTTTATCGCCGAACATACCCAGGGCTTCGAGGCCTTTGCTGCGGACATCACGCAAACCGCCTGGGAGGCCATCGAGAGTGGCTCCGGCTTGACGCGCGCGGCGCTGAAAAGCGTGGCGGAAGCCTATGCGAAATCCAGCGCCACCATCATTACCTACGGCATGGGCATTACCCAGCACAACAAGGGCACCGCCAACGTGCGCCTGATTGCCGACCTGCTGCTCCTGCGCGGCAACATCGGCAAGCCCGGCGCGGGCATTTGCCCATTGCGCGGGCACTCCAACGTGCAGGGCAATCGCACCGTGGGGATCACCGAGAAGCCGACCGCCGCGTTCTTAAGCCGGATTAAAGACGTGTTTGGCTTTACGCCTCCGGCGAAGCACGGGCACGACGCGGTGCAGGCGACCCAGGCGATGATCGACGGCAGCGCGAAGGCCCTTCTGGCACTCGGCGGAAACTTTGCGGTGGCGATGCCCGATCACGAGAACGGCTTCCCGGCGATGCGGAAGCTGGATCTGAGCGTTCACGTCGGCACCAAGCTGAACCGCACGCACCTGCTGGTTGGCAAAGAGACCTATATTCTGCCGTGCCTGGGGCGCACCGAGCTCGACATGCAGCGGACCGGGCGTCAGTCCATCACCGTGGAGGATTCCATGTCGATGGTTCACGCCTCCTCCGGCAAGCTCAAGCCCGCCTCGCCGCTTATCCGCTCTGAGCCGGCGATTGTCGCGGGCATGGCAAAGGCCGCGCTGCCCCACAGCAGCGTGCCCTGGATGACGCTGATTGAGGACTACGATGCGATCCGCGATCTTATCGAACAAACCCTGCCCGGCTTTGAGGACTACAACGCGCGGATCCGCATTCCCGGCGGGTTCAGAATGCCGCTGCCGCCA
This sequence comes from Enterobacter soli, assembly GCF_964208575.1. Taxonomy (GTDB): domain Bacteria; phylum Pseudomonadota; class Gammaproteobacteria; order Enterobacterales; family Enterobacteriaceae; genus Enterobacter; species Enterobacter soli_A. The sequence goes on from NZ_CAXOFU010000005.1 coordinate 263,150, forward strand.
ACCGAGCGCGTCTGGCCGACCGCTACCGGCAAAGCGATGTTCTCGGTGTTCGACGGCGTGGAGGAGAACGCCCGGGGCGAAGGGGATAACGTTCTGCGGCTGATCACCCTGCGCAGCCACGACCAGTACAACACCACCATCTACGCGCTGGACGACCGCTATCGCGGCGTGTTCGGTCGTCGCGACGTGCTGTTTATGAACGAAGGCGATATGGCGGCCCTCGGCCTGGAGCACGGCGACCGAGTGGATATCGAAACCGCCCTGCCGGGAAGCCGCCAGCGGCTGGACGATATCACCGTGGTGGCCTACAGCATCGCGCCGGGCTCGGTCGGGGCCTATTACCCGGAAGCGAACGTGCTGGTGCCCCTCGACTACCTCGACAAGGAGAGCGGCACGCCGTCCTACAAGTCGGTGCCTATTCGGGTGACGCTGCGCTCGAAGGAGATCCGGGCGCTGTAGAATGCCCATTGCATCCTGCCCTTTTCATTGATATTTCTGTTAATTCTTTAAATTATTTTTCAGCGATGTAGATGACGGGGCAAGTGGATGTTGATGAATACAAAGACCTCACGCGGGAATGAGGCAAACGCGGAGTTTCGCGCTGGGGTGATGGCGTGCCTGCCGACCATCCCCGGATACTGGAGCATTGGTTTTGCCGCAGGCGCAATCGGCACCCTTGCCGGGTTTACCACCCTGCAAACCGCGCTGCTGGCGAGCGTGCTCTATACCGGCTCGGCGCAGTTTCTGTTTTATTCCCTCTGGGCGGCGGGGGCCGAAGTGGCCTCGGTGGTGTTTAGCGTGTTCCTGGTAAATCTGCGCTATCTGCTGATGAGCTCCGCCATGAGCGTCTTCTTTCGCGAGCAGAGCACCGCGCAAAAGCTGATTAGCGGCCTGCTGCTGACTGACGAAACCTTCGGCGTTGCCGTCCAGCGCGGCAGCCAGCACGGCCATGTTCCCTACTCCTGGATGCTGGGGCTAAACGTGGCCGCCTGGCTGAACTGGATCCTCGCCTGCGTGGTTGGCGCGTGGCTCGCCTCCGCCCTGCCGCCGTCGCTGATGGAAGGCCTGAGCTTTAGCCTGGTGTCGATGTTTATCGGCCTGGTGCTGATGATCTGGTTCGCCAGCCGCCGCAAAGCGCTTGAAACCTTCAGCATCGCTACCGCCGTTGCGATCACGCTTGCCACCGCGGGCCAGATGGACATCAGTCTTGTCGTCATCATCGCCGCGTCGGTTTCCGCCACCCTCGCCACGCTGGGATTGCGCCTGTTCGGTAAAGGAGAGAAATAAGATGGAAAGAAACATTCTGCTGGCGATTTTCATCTCCGCCGGGGTCACGGCCCTGATGCGCACCGTTCCGATCCTGCTGCTGTCGCGCTTTCGCCTCGCGCCTTCCCTGCAGCAGTGGCTGAGCTTTATTCCCGCCGCGATCATGGCGGCAATTATCACCGCCGAGCTGCTGGGCAAACCGGCGCTGACGCCCTCCGGGATCAGCATTTCGCTGCTGGCGGCGGCTGTTGCGGCGCTGGCGGGGATTGTCACCCGCAGCCTGTTTGCCACGGTGATTGCCGGCATGGTGGCCTTCTCCGGGCTGGGCTATTTCCTGATGTGAAAAACGCTCAGGCGAGCAGCCCGGCATACGCCTGACGCGTTACCGCGCTAAACCCTCGTATTAACGACGCCTCGCACACCGCCCGATACTCAGGCGCAGTCACCAGCGCGCTTAGCGCTTCGCGGATCGTCCGCAGCGCCTCGGGCGGCGTTTCGCGGGCGGTGATGAGCGGCAATCCCGGCGTCAGGGGGGTGCGGTCAATGACCGTCAGCCCGCGCGCAAGCGTCGGCTCATGGCGCTGCAGCAGCGCCCAGGTTACGCAGTCGATTGCGGCGATATCCGCCTCGCCGCGCGTGATGTTCACCAGCGACTGCCGGTGGCTGCCGCTGAAGGTCACCTGCGCGAAGTAGTCTCTCAGCTCGACGGGCGCGAGCAGCCTGCGCAGCGCGTTGTAGCCGGACTGGGAATCCGGGGAGTTACACACCGCCCGCCTTGCGCGAAAATCCGCCAGCGTCAGGTGTTTATCCGCCTCGCGCGTCACCAGAACGCTGCGGTAGTGAATCCCTTCACAGCCCGGTGCGGCATAGTGAAAACAGCCCACCACCTGCACGTCCGGCAGCTGCGTTACCAGCGGGTAGCCGCAGGTCTGGCTCAGGAGCAAATCAGGCTGCTGCCAGTGGGCCAGCAGCGCGGTTTCGGGCACGCCGGGGGCGTCGTTCACCGCCAGGCCGCGCGCCGCCAGCAGGTGCTGCACCGCCCGGCGCAGGGCGTCCGCGTCGGCGTGATTAACGGCGTACATCGGAAATGCCAGCTGATGGCCCATACTCCTCCCCTTGCTTCACGCCTGGATGCGCGGTGACGTCCACCGGTTGACGCCAGAACTGGCGCAGCCACTCTCCGTATCCTCTGACCACAAATCCCCGGTTGCGCTGCTGATACGCCTCCCGGCTGTGCAGATAGATCGCCTTCAGGCCGTACCAGGGCACGCCGGGCAGATCGTGATGTACTGAATGGTAGTTGAGATTTAAAAACAGCACCCGCCAGACGATCCCGGCCTCGTTGATCACCGAGCGCGCCAGCGGATCGTCAGCCGCGCGGTGCTCATAGAACGAGCGCACTTTGGTCAGCGCCAGCGCGGGATAGCTCACCGCCAGCACGAACCAGACCGGAGAGAACCCCAGGCGCGCCATCCAGACAAACAGCGCCGCCAGCAGCGCGACGTGGATCAGCCACATCGCCATCCCCCGGCGGTCGGCGTGGCGAAACGCCAGTGCGGCACCGTGCAGCGTGTGCAGGATATCCAGCAGCGGCGCCAGCAGCAGCCGCCCGATAAAGGTATTGCGCAGGTGGATGACGCGCTTCTGCCACGGACGGAACCGCGCCCAGGTGTCCTGGGTAAAATAGTAGGATTCAGGATCGTCCTGCGGCACCGTCAGATGGTCGTTGCGGTGGTGCGCCAGGTGCGAGTCGCGGTAGACGCCATAGGGATACCAGACCGCCAGCGGGAGCGTGCCGAAGAGCTGGTTGAGCCAGGGGTAGCGCGTTGGATGGCCGTGGATCAGCTCATGCTGGAGCGACATATACCAGGCGGTGAACCAGATAAGCAGCAGCGTGGACGCCAGCAGGCCGAGCGTCTGCCAGTACAGCAGCGCGGCAAACCAGCCGCCGTAAACCGCCGCGATCAGCAGCCAGGTGGGCAGCTCGCTGCGCCAGATAAAGCGCGCGGCAAGGGTGTGAATATGGTCGCGCTGCTGCGGGTGTAGATATTTACCCATTCCTTCAGACGCCGTTTCGTCAGTGGCTCAATGCCCAGACAATCCGCGATTACGCCTGAAATAACAAAGAACTTAAATTGCATAGGTTTGCCAAAAAAGTGGGCAACGGTTTCCCGCTGCCCTTGCCGCTTATTCCTTCACGCGGGCGCGTTTCCCGCGGGCTTCTTCGTCGCTCCCGGCGGCGGTCACCAGCGCGAAGTTAAAGCTCACCTCGGTGTGCGGCCCGTTGATATCCCGCGCGCGGGCCAGGTCGCCGTCGGTGATTTTCACCGGGTCGGCGATCAGCTCCTCGCGGGTGGCGAAGGCAAAGTCGTCCCACAGGTAGCGATCGCCGCTGAGGTTGATCTGGGTCGTCAGGTGCTTAAAGCCCGGCGCGGAGACGAAGAAGTGAACGTGCGCCGGACGATTGCCGTGTCGCCCCAGCCCCGTGAGCAGCTTTTGCGTCGGGCCATCCGGCGGGCAGCCGTAGCCGCACGGCACGATGCTGCGCGCCGCGTAGGTGCCGTCGGCCCCGGTTTTGATTCGGCGGCGCAGGTTGTACTCGCTTTGCGACGGGTCGAAGAACGAATAGCCGCCGTGGGTATTGGCGTGCCAGATATCCACCACCGCCCCCGCCACCGGGTTGCCGTCCAGATCGGTGACTTTGCCGTGCAGCCACATGGTTTCTGCGTTTTCGCTGCCGTCGTCCATCCGCGCAAAGCTGTCGCTCAAAGGCGCGTTAGCCACGTACAGCGGCCCTTCGATGGTGCGCGGGGTGCCAACGTCGTGACCCGCCGCGGCCTCTTTTTCATCGGCGCGCATGTCGAGGTAATGCTCCAGCCCCAGGCCCGCCGCCAGCAGCGCCGCCTCTTTACGCTCGCCCAGCTCGTTGAGGTAGTTCACCGCGACCCAAAACTCTTCGTCGGTGATATCGAACTTTTTGATGGTCTGACACAGGTCGCTCAGCACCTGATGCATGATTTGCTTGAAGCGGTCGCCGCCGCCGTCCGCGTTTAAACCGCTGCTGATTGCCAGCAAGGTTTCCAGTTCTGACTGATGTGCCGGATTCTTGGACATTGCGTGTTCCTCATTATTGTAGGGTACGGTTTTCTATTTGTTCTCAATCGACGACGGGTGCGCGCAGAGCGGCTGCACGCTAATCTCCATGTAGGGATAGAGCGGCAGCCCGGTCAGCAGGGTGTGCAGCTCCTGGTTATCTGCCACGTCGAAGATGCTGACGTTGGCGTACTGCCCGACCACCCGCCAGATATGCAGCCACTTACCTTCGCGCTGCAGCTGACGGGAATAGGCTTTCTCTTTGGCCTTGATGTCATCCGCCTGCGCCTGGGGCAGCGAGGCGGGGATGTTGACCGTCATTTCCACTTTAAACAGCATCAGAACTCCTTATTGGCGCGCGTAATGGCGCAGCTTGTCTTCGTCAATCTCAACGCCCAGGCCCGGCCCCTGCGGGACGCTTACCTGCCCGTCGCTGAAGTCCAGCGGGCGCACCACGACATCGTCTTTCAGCAGCAGCGGGCCAAACATCTCGGTGCCCCACTGCATCCTCACCGTTGACCACGCGTGCAGCGAGGCCACCGTGCCGAGGGTGCCTTCCAGCATGGTGCCGCCGTACAGCGCGACGCCTGCCGCCTGCGCCACGTGCGCCAGCTTCAGCGCCTGCGCTGGGCCGCCCGCTTTGGCTATCTTCAGGGCGTAGGCGCCGGTAAAGCCGCCGGATGCCAGCGCGTAGCCGTCGTGGCCGGTGGCGACCGCCTCGTCCGCCAGAATCGGCACCTCAAAACGCTGGCTCAGGGCGATCAGCCCCTGCCTGTCCCACAGGGGGATGGGCTGCTCCACCAGGTCGATGCCGCCGTCCTGGAGCTGGCGCATCCCTTTTATCGCGGTCGTCAGATCCCAGGCCTGGTTGACGTCCACCCGAATGCTGATTTCGTCCCCGAGGGCCTCTTTGATCGCCAGCGCGTGGCGCACGTCGCGGGCCAGCTCGCCGGCGCCGATCTTGAGCTTAAAGGCGCGGTGCCGCCCTTCCGCCAGCAGCCGCTTGCCCTCTTCGATGTCTTTTTCGGTGCTGCCGCTCGCCAGCGTCCAGAGCACCGGCAGCCGCGCGCACAGCGCCCCGCCGAGCAGCGCGCTGACGGGCACTCCCAGCGCTTTGCCCTGCGCATCGAGAAACGCGGTTTCGAGCGCCGATTTCGCAAAGGTGTTGCCCTTCACGCTGGCGTTCATGGTTTCGGCAAGCGCCGCCGGGCCGCTGAAGGTGTTGCCGCACAGCAGCGGCGCAAGGTAGGTTTCAATGGCGGACCGGATCGCCTCCGGGCTTTCGGCACCGTAGCTCAGGCCGCCGATGGTGGTGGCTTCGCCCCAGCCCGTCACGCCCCCGGCGCAGGTCATGCGCACGAGGGTCAACGTCTGGCAGCCCATCGTCGCCATCGACAGCTTGTGGGGGCGAATGGTCGGGATATCCACCAGCCAACAGGCGATGGACTCAATCGTGATGCTCATGGTCGGCTCCGGCAGTAAAGAAAGAGATAAGGTGCTGATTAAACGCCTCGGCGCAGGCGATGTTCGACAGGTGCGACGCGGGCAGCGCCAGGTAGCGCGCGTGCGGGGCCCCTGCCGCCAGCGCTTCGCCGTCGCGCGGGGTGGTCACCGGATCCTCTTCGCCGGCAATGACCAGCATCGGGCGCGGCATCGCCGGAACCTCATCGCGAAGGTCGGCGCGCGCCAGCGCTTCGCAGCAGGCGGCATAGCCCTCTGCGGGGGTTTGCGCCAGCCCGCTCACCAGCGAATCCACCACCCCGGGATGCGCGCGCTGAAACGCGGGCGTGAACCAGCGGTCGGCGGCGGTGGCGGCAACCGTTGCCATCCCCCCGGCGCGCACCGCGTCGGCACGCTGAAGCCACCCGGCGGTTTCGCCAATTCTGGCGGCGGTATTCGCCACCGCCAGACGATGAAAGCGCCGCGGCGCGTAGCGGTTAAGCCACAGCCCGGTCATTCCCCCCAGGGAGATCCCGCAGAAGTACGCCCGCTCGGCGCCAAGATTGTCGAGCAGCGAAATCACGTCCCGCCCCAGCGACGCCAGGCTTATCGGGTGAGCCGGCAGCGGGGAGCGCCCGTGCCCGCGCGTGTTGTAGCGCAGCACGCGAAAATGCCGCGTCAGCGCCGGAATTTGCCGCTCCCACATTTCCCAGGTGGTGCCCAGCGAGTTCGAGAGCACCAGCAGCGGCGCGTCTTTTGCGCCGTCCAGTCGGTATTCCAGATCCATGTATTCTCCTCAGGCCGTGGCGTCTTCAGGGTGCAGCGCGAAGGTCAGCGCGACGGGGGTGACGGACTGCAGATACGCCGGGGTGATATCCCCGAACAGCTCGCGCACCACCACGCCCTCGGGGGTGATATCCATCACCGCCATGTCGGTATAGACGCGGTCGATGCAGGCTATCCCGGTGAGCGGATAGGTGCAGGTTTTGACGATTTTGCAGGCGCCGCTTTTGGTCAGGTGTTCGGTCATCACAAAGACCTTTTTGGCGCCAATCGCCAGATCCATCGCCCCGCCCACGGCGGGAATCGAGGACGGCTCGCCGGTGCTCCAGTTCGCCAGGTCGCCGCGCTCGGAAACCTGATACGCCCCCAGCACGCAGATATCCAGATGACCGCCGCGCATCATGGTGAACGAGTCGCCGTGGTGGAAATAGCAGCCGCCGTCGAGCAGCGTGACGGGCTGTTTTCCGGCGTTAATCAGCTCAGGATCTTCTTCCCCCGGCGCCGGGGCGGGCCCCATGCCGAGAATGCCGTTTTCGCTGTGCAGGAAAATCTCGCGGTCGGCGGGCAGATAGTTGGCGATGTGGGTCGGCATCCCGATGCCGAGATTGACGTAAGCCCCTTCCGGGATATCCCGCGCGATGCGCTGGGCCAGCTGTTGATGGGTTAATTTATTCACGCGGACTCCTTAAGCGCGGCGGCAGCCTGCACCACGCGCTGCACAAAAATACCCGGCGTGACCACCGCCTCCGGATCCAGCGCCCCCAGCGCCACGGTTTCGCTGACCTGGGCGATGGTGCAGGCCGCCGCGGTCGCCATAATCGGGCCAAAGTTGCGCCCGGTTTTATCGAAAATCAGGTTGCCCCAGCGGTCGCCCTTGAGGGCTTTGATCAGCGCAAAGTCGGCCTTCAGGGGCGTTTCAAAGACGTAATCTTTGCCGTCGATGCGGCGCGTCTCTTTCCCCTGCGCCAGCTCGGTGCCGAACCCGGTCGGGGTGAATATTCCCCCCAGCCCCGCGCCGCCCGCCTGAATGCGCGCCGCGAGGTTCCCCTGCGGCACCAGCTCAAGCTCCACGTCGCCCCGGCGGTAGAGTTCATCGAACACCCACGAATCCACCTGGCGCGGGAAAGAGCAGACCACCTTTTTGACGCACCCGGCTTTCAGCAGCGCCGCCAGGCCGTACTCCCCGTTCCCGGCGTTATTGCTGATAATCGTCAGCCCGCGCGGCCGGCGGCGGATCAGCGCGTCCAGCAGCGCCGAGGGCTGGCCCGCCGGGCCGAAGCCGCCCACCATCACCACCGCGCCGTCGAAGATGTCCTCTACCGCCTCGTCCGTCCCTGAAAAAATCTTGTTAATCATGGTGTCACCTCTTTTTTAGACGGCAGGCTGCGCAGCGCAATCCACGCCAGAAGCGCATAGCCCACCAGCAGCAGCGACACCGGCCAGGAGGCGTTAAACTCCATCAGCAGCGCCACCGCCAGCATCGGGCCAAGCCCGCCTGAGAATATCGATCCCACCTCGTGCCCGAGCGCCAGCCCGGAGTAGCGCACCCGCACCGGGAAAAGGTCGCTCATGATGCAGGGTTGGGTGCCAATCATCGCCCCGTGGCAGAACGGCAGGCCGAGAAGCATGGCGAGCATGATCCAGCCGTAGCTGCCGGTGGCGAGCAGCCAGAAGAACGGAAAGGCCATCACCAGCAGGCCAATAACGCCGATGTAATAGACGGGCTTCAGGCCGATGCGATCGGACAGCGCGCCCCAGAACAGAATCGAGAAGAACTCCACCAGCATCGCCAGCGACACGGCGCTGATAATGTCCCCGGTGCTGATGCCGATGTGCTTCGCATAGACCACCGAGAAGGTGAAGAAGATGTAGGACGCCCCGTTCTCCGGCAGGCGCAGGGCAATCGCCTGCATCAGCGCCTTCGGGTGTTCGCGCACCAGGATCAGCAGCGGGATTTTTTCGTGTTTCGCCTCCGGCTTCGCCTGGGTGAAGGCCCTGCTTTCGCGGATGTTCTTGCGGATGTAGACGCCCACTAAGAAGATGACGATGCTCAGTAAAAACGGCACCCGCCAGCCCCAGCGCATAAAGTCGGGCTCCGGCAGCTTCTGCACCAGGTAAAAGGCAAACGCCGAGAGCACAAACCCGCCGGATACCCCCATCTGGCTCCAGGCGGTGTAGTAGCCGCGCCGGGACGCCGGGGCGTTTTCGCTCAGCATCAGCACCCCGCCGCCCCACTCGCCGCCGGAGGCCACGCCCTGTAAAAAGCGCAGAATAATCAGGGTAAGCGGCGCCCAGAGGCCAATCTGGCCATAGGTGGGCAGCAGGCCGATGACGAACGTGGTGGCACCCATCAGGGTCAAGGTCATGATCAGGGTCATTTTGCGGCTGTAGCGATCCCCGAGATGCCCGAAGACGATCCCCCCGAGAGGGCGCGCCAGAAAGCCGACCGCAAAGCCCGAGAACGCCAGCAGGGTGCCCTGCAGCGGGTCGCCCCCTACCGGGAAGAACAGCGGCCCGAAGACCAGCGCCGCGGCGGTGCCGTAGAGGAAAAAGTCATACCATTCGAGCGCATTCCCCAGCACCGAGGCGATCACCAGCTTGCGCATCTGGCGCGCATCCTGACTCGCCCCGGCGGCGATGTTGTTATCTGTGACGACGTTGCTCATTACGCACACCCCTGTATTCAGGAAAAACGATCAGGCTTCAGCGTCATGCCCGATGGCATGGTAACGGCGGTTGAAATAGACCAGCCCGCGCGGCTGCTCGCTGATGCGAATGGCCTGCACCTGGCAGTAAAAGACCGAGTGACTGCCCACTTCGTGACAGTCGGCAATCTGGCAGTCGAAGCTCGCCACGGAAGAGCTGAGCACCGGTGCGCCGCTGCTCAGCACCTGCCAGCTGTCGTGAAGGAACCGCTGCTCCGAGCGCAGGCTGGCGTTGGCAAAAATGCCGGACAGCTCCTGATGGTTGCTGGCGAGAACGTTGACGCACAGCACCCCGTTGCGGCGAAAGTGCTCGTGGGCGTAGGAGTTGCGGTTCATGCAGACCAGCAGGGTGGGCGGCTGGTCGGTCACGCTGCAGACGGCGGACGCGGTAAAGCCAAATTTTCCCGCCGGGCCGTCGGTGGTGATCACCGACACCGCGCTGCCAAGCTGCGCCATCGCATTACGAAATTCAGTTTGCAGAGTCATAAAATCCCCTTACAGATCGATAACTAAACGCCCGCCCTTCGCGCGGGAACAGCACAGCAGGATTTGATCGCCGTCGGCCTTCTCTTCGTCGGTGAGATAGCAGTCGCGATGATCCACCTCGCCCTCCAGCACGTCGGTTAAGCAGCTTCCGCAGATCCCCTGCCTGCAGGAGACGTTGACCTTCAGCCCCGCCTGCCCGAGCGCCTCCACGATGGTCTGGTTTTCCAGCACCGTGACGGCGATGCCGCTGGCGGCGGCGACCACCTCAAACGCGCCGCCCGCGGTGTGCAGCTCGGCGCTAAAGCACTCCTGGTGGATTTGCTGCGGGGCATAGCCGTGGCGCAGCGCCTGCTCGCTCACCGCCTCCATCAGGCGCGCGGGGCCGCAGACGTAAACGTGGGTATCGGGCGGTACGTCGCACAGCACCGCCTCCAGGTTAAGGCGCTGCTCGTCGCTGAAGTGCAGGTGCGCCGCATAGTCCGCCGCGTCCAGATGCGGGGCAAAGGCCGCATGAGCGCGGGAGCGCGCGCAGTAGTGCAGCGCGAACGAGCGCCCGGCGGCGTGCAGCTCTGCGGCCATCGCCAGCATCGGCGTGACGCCAATCCCGCCGCCGATCAGCAGGGTGTGCGCCGCGCTATCGTCCAGCGCAAACAGGTTGCGCGGCTCGCTGACGGCGATCGCATCCCCTTCGCGCAGGGCGTGTACCGCCAGAGAGCCGCCCTTCGAGCTTCCTTCCTTAAGGATGCCCAGCTGATAGTGCCGGCGATCCTGCGGGTCGCCGCACAGGGAGTACGGACGCACCAGGTCAGCGCCCAGGTGCAGGTCGATATGCGCCCCCGCGCGAAAGGCGGGCAGCGCGATGCCATCGGGGTGCGCCAGGGTGAGCAGCACCACGTCGCCGCGCAGCTCGCGGCGGATAACCTGTAAAGTCAGCATGTGGGCTCCTTAGCGCATAAACAGGCCGCCGTTGATGTCCCAGGTTGCCCCGGTGACAAACGACGCCTGAGGAGAGGCAAGCAGGGCCACGGTTTGGGCGACAAACGCCGCGTCGCCGAGCGCGCCCACCGGGATCGTCTGGAGCAGACCCGCCATTTTCTCTTCCGGCACCAGCGCGTGAACCATGGGCAAATCCATCGGGCCGGGGGCAATGGCGTTCACCGTCACCCCGGATTTGCTCAGCTCCCGGGCGAAGATTTTGGTCAGGGTCAAAATGCCGCCCTTCGAGGCCGCATAGTGCGCCCCGGAGGCGGTGCCGCCGTTTTGCCCGGCAAGGGACGCGAGGTTGATGATTCGCCCGTAGCCGCGTTCGGCAAAGTAGCGCCCCATCGTCTGACAGCCGACAAAGGTGCCGCGCAGGTTGGTGGAGAGCACCAGATCGAACTCGTCGACGCCTATCTCCATCAGCGGCGTTGCCAGGGTCAGCGCGGCGTTGTTCACCAGCACCTCAAGGCTGCCGAAGCGCGCAACGGTGGCCTCCAGCGCGCGGGTAAAATCCTGCGGCTGGCGAATGTCTAAGCCGAGCGCCAGCACCCTGCCGTTGTCCAGCTGGTCTGCCGCCTGCCGGGCGCGCGCCGCGTCGACGTCGGTGAGAACCACCTGAAAGCCCTGCTCCAGCAGGCTGGCGGCGATGACGTTGCCAAGCCCTGCTGCCGCGCCGGTGATTAGTACGGTGTGTGCCATAGGGTGCTCCTCAGAGGATGTAGCCGATGCTGTGCAGCACATCGTCGCTGTTGACCAGGCGGATCACCTTCTGCTGGATAAGCCAGCGCCCGTCCTGCTGCTGTAAATGCCAGGTGATGTCCGCCGCGTAGTGGCGGCTGTGGCCCTTGCGGTGCTCCCATAAAGACTGCGCCCCGCGCACCACGATCCGCGCGTCCGTGGACTCCAGCACGCGTAAGCGCGACAGGGTGCGCAGCGTGCGGGCCCGGGGCGTGGTGGAGATGGATTCGCCGCTGTAAAGGCGCTGCACGCGCTTCTCCCGCATGTGACGATCGTCGCAGGCGTAGTTGAGGGTGTTCCTGAAATCCGTTGCCGCCGGGTCAATCGGCACCACGTACAGGCCGTCAGGCTGCCAGAGCTCGAGCCACGCGTTGAACTCGCCCTGGTCAAGCAGATCGCCCTCAAGGTTGACCACCGTCATGGCGGTAAAGAGCGCGGGATCCGGTGTCATCATTGTTCTGTCTCCGTCATTAATTTTTTCCACTGCTGGTAGGCGGCGCGCATCCCGGTCTCGGCGCTCACGTCGCTGCGCAGACCGTCGTCGGTGCGGTACTCCCCCGCCAGCCCGCGGTTGAGCATGATCCACAGGTCCTCTCCGGCGGTGGCGCCGCGCTGGACGCGCTCCCAGGCTTCGGAGTCATCCGGCGTGCCAAAGCCCATCGGCCCCTGGAAGTGTTCGTGAAGCCGCAGCCGCGCCTGGTTGGCGATCTCCGGCCCGCCGTCCATGGTGATGACCGCGTGGTGAATTTCGGTTTCATTGACCGACACCGGCTGGAGCACGCGGAAGAACGCCATGGAACAGGCGATGTTGGGGAAGATGTTGAGGTTAAAGCCCGAGCCGCCGACGGCGCGCACGATGCGGCGCACCTGCGCTTCGTCGTAATCGGCGCGCAGGGCGTCCGCCAGTTCGGTGAAGCGCTCCGGGATGGGCGCGTCGAGGTTGGCCTCCAGATCCACCAGCTCGGGGATCATCACCATCACGCTGTGACCGTTGCCCAAATCCTCGACGTAGCCGCTGCCGTCCACGAAGTTGAGCATCTCTTCGGTCTGCTTATCCACCGAGCTCAGGAACGAGCGGTGAACCACCGGGAAGTGATAGCCGTCGGTGGTGTTTTCGAGCTGGATTTTCCAGTTGCCGGGGAAGCGGAAGCGGTGCGCTGGCCCGGTCCTGATCGGATACCCCGCCCCCTGCTTCATAAACAGATCCATCCACTTTTTCGCCGCGCCGAGGAAATCCTCCAGCGGCTCAATCTGCTCGTTGAAGGTGGCGAAGATCATCCCCGCGTACTGCTCGGTGCGCAGGGACACCAGCCCCAGCTCGCCTTTCTCCAGCTGGTCGGCATAGCTTTCCGGGTGCGGCACGCCGCGCAGGCTGCCGTCCAGCGCATAGCCCCAGCCGTGGTACGGGCAGACGAAGCTGTTGGTTTTGCCGCTGCGGTGCTCGCACACCGTCGCCGCGCGGTGGCGGCAGCGGTTCAGCAGGGTGTGAACGGTGCCTTTCCGGTCGCGCACCACGATCACCGGCTGGGTGCCGACCGCCGTCGTTTTAAAGCTGCCCGCGTCCGGGATTTCGCTGGCGTGCGCGACCCAGACCCAGGTTTTGCTGTAGATGCGCTCCAGCTCCAGGCGGAACAGCGCGTCAGAGGTGTACAGCGAGGTGTGTACCCGGTCGGGCTGCACCAGCGCCGCGATCTCTGCCGCCGTCGGCGCGGCGGGTGCGCCGGTGTCGATATTCGTTACGTTAATGCGTTCGCATTGCATAGCCAGTCTCCTGCGGGTCTTATTCGTTATCCGGTACGGGGAGCGCGTCCGCCGCGTGCCAGTGGTCTACCGGCCTGCTGAACAGATTGCGGGTGGTGAAGTGGCGGATAGCCACTCCCCGCTCGCCGCGCTCAAAGGTGACGCCGATCTCTGCGGCATTCAGGTGCGCGCCGCCGGCGCTAAACGCCGAGGTTTGCAGCATCATCCAGCGCCCGTGAAGCACGCCGTCCGGCGCGTGCCACAGCGCTTCGGAGCAGAGAAAGTGCGCGTTCATGGCGAAATGCGCCGGGGTGCGCACGTAGCGCCCCATCATGCTGACGATCGCCTCCCGCCCGAGATGCCGCCCGAGGCGCGTGGCGTAAGGTTCACCGACGCCCTCCCAGCAGGCGTCGGCGGTGAACAGCGCCCCGATGGCCTGCACGGTGTCGGGGGAATCGATGCTGTCGCACAGGTGCATGTAGTGGCTCATGCAGACGCGGGCGGCCTGGCACTCTTCAAGCTGCTGTAAGCGCAGCGCATCCTGGACGTTCATCGCGGCTCCGCTAGCTCTGGATAATCAGTTCGCGCCCCACGCGGGCTTCGATTTTGCAGTACTTCCACAGCCTGCTGCCGCCATCGCCCACCGGGGTGGTGCGGAACAGGTTGCAGACGGCGGCGACGTTCTCCAGGCGCTCGGCGTCCGCCAGCACGTAGGTGGTCCAGGGCGCGGTGGTGGACGGGCCGACCATCAGCTGGTCGTCATCCATGTTGCCGATCACCCGGATCCCCGGCGTCTCTTCGATGCCCTTCATCATCACGCCGAACGCGGCCCAGACCTGTTTGGCCTCCTGCGCGCTGGCGTCGAAAAAGTTCTGATTCACGCCGATGCAAAACAGCACGCGTAGGGTTGTTGTCTGGCTCATGTGTTGCTCCTGTTGTTGACGTTAGAGGTAGCCCGGCAGCGGTTTGCCGCCGAAAAAGACCGTCCCGGCATTGAGGTACGAGAGGTCGCCCATAAAGGCATGTTGGGTAATCACCATCGTGTCGCGCACGTAGCGCTGCAGCGGGCTGGCCAGCGTGACGCCGCCCATGCCGTTGAGCGCCAGCGCGTGACGCGCCACGTCGGCGGCCACGCGGGTGACGTGGGTAGAAGAGAGCCGCAGGGCGTTGATTTGCTCGCAGCTCGGGTCGTTGCCCGCCAGCAGGCACTGCCAGACGTCGTCAATCGCGTCATAGAACCAGGCGCGCGCCGAGCGCAGCTCCGCTTCGCAGCGGGCAATCTGCATCTGCGCCTGCGGCCTGTCCGCAAGGCACGGCGCGCCCGTAACAGACTGCTGACGATGGGCGATGGCGTAGATTTCATTGAGCGCCGCCCGCGCCACGCCGAGCGCCACCACCGACAGCACCTGGGTGGCGAGGGACAGCACCGGATAGCGGTACAGCGGGCCGTCGAGATTCAGCGCCCCGCCGCGCACAAACGTCCATTCGTGGGGGACAAACGCATCGTCGACCAGCAGATCGTGGCTGCCCGTACCCGCCAGCCCGACCGTGTCCCAGACCGGATCGATCTGCACCCGTTCGCGAGGCAGCACCGCCATGCGCGGGAGCGGCGCATCGCCGTCCGGCAAAATGCCCACGCCGAGCACCGAGGCCCCCATGCTGCCGCTGGCAAAGCTCCAGCGCCCGCTGACGCGGTAGCCGCCGTCAACCCGTATCGCCTTTTGCGTCGGGAATATCCCCCCGGCAAACACCACGTCCGGCCCGTCCTGATAGAGCGTTTTCAGGGTATCGGGCGGCAGCGCGCCGAGGTAAAACGGGCTCATGCCGAAGCTGGCAACCCAGCCCGCAGAGCCGTCGGCCACGGAAATTTGCTCGATCAGCTCGCAAAACTGCGCAGGGGTTCGCTCGTCGCCGCCGTACATTTTCGGCACCAGGGCGCGGTAGACCCCCACCTCTTTGAAACGGGCAATCACGTCGTCAGAAATATGGCGCTGGTGCTCAAAATCCCGGCTGCGCGCGGCAACGTCACTCAGCAGCGAAACCAGCTCTTCACGAACCTGTACAGCAGACATAGCGTCCTCCGAATAGTTATCCGCGGCTGTCGCGAGGGCGAGCGGGGCCGCAATGAGTCAAGCTCACTGAGTCAGTCAGTAGCGGGAATCAGGGTGGGTTAATGGCGTCGTCGCGCCGTGAGCCACTCGACGGCCTGCACCAGCAGCCCGTCGTGCCCTTTGCGTGCGATAAGCTGCAGCGCCACCGGGCGACCGTCGATTTCCCCTGCGGGGAGCGTCAGCGCCGGATGGCCGCTCAGGTTGAACGGGCGCACCAGCCGCGTCAGGTTGACGACGCTCAGCGGATCGCTGGCCTCCTCCAGCGTTGGCGGCAGCTCGGGCAGGGTCGCCATCGCCAGCAGCGGCGTGCGTTCAAGCAGGGCGTCCACCTGTTCGGTAAACGCGGCCCGCACCCGCTCGGCGTTGGCCAGCGCATCCCGGCTCACGTCGGCGCCGGCGCGAATGCGGGAGGCCACGTCGGCGGAAACCGCGTCACTTGCCAGCAGCGGGCCCAGCGCCAGCCAGTTTTCGTGGCTTATCAGGGTCAGCCCGGCGCGGTGCGCGTCTTCAAGCAGCGGCAGATCGGCCTGCCGGGGAGAGAGATTCAAATCAGACAGGAAGCGTTGAACGCAGGCGTCTATCTCCTGCGCGGCAGCCGGAACGTAGGCCATCGCCGGAAGCGCCGCCAGCGGTTCGCCAACCGTTACCCCCAGGCGCGTCATCGCCTTGCGCAGAACGTCGGCTTCCCGGGCGAAGACGCCCACGCAGTCGAGAGAGCTGTCGGCAGGCATCACCCCTTCCCGACTCAATACGCCGTAGCCCGGCTTAAGGCCAATCACGCCGCAGCAGGCGGCAGGCATTCTTACCGACCCGCCGGTGTCCGTGCCGAGGGCAAAATCCACCTCGCCGGAGGCGACCACCGCCGCCGAGCCGCTGGAGGAGCCGCCGGGGATCAGCGCCGGATAGCGCGGATTAACAGGGGTTCCGCAGCGCGGGTTGATGCCGGTAACGCCAAACGCCAGCTCGTGCAGCGTGGTTTTTCCGGTCAGGACGCAGCGCTGTTCAAGCAGCGCTGATACCACCGCCGCGTGGGAACGGGGTGCGGGGGATGCATCCAGCGCCGGACAGCCCGCCCGGGTGCGGTATCCGGCGATATCCAGCGTGTCTTTTACGGCGAAGCGCAGGTCGCCGTCGCCGAGGGTGAACTGCTCGATATAACCATTGCTCTCTAAAACTGGCTTCATGATTGACACCTTAACCAGAAATGATGAATCACATTCAGGCCGACGGTCGACGCCGTCTTTTGTCCTGACTAACGTTAGGTCAATCATGGAAGAATTAGATGAAAATTCAAGTAATGTTTCACGTTAATTTTACGCGGCGATAACAATTTATTAACCACATAATGAATGTAACTACTTGGGCATGGTGATGAAAATTAAAACAAAAAAGAGGAAATCGGCGGGGAAAGCCGCGGCAATCAGTCGCCGCGGCCTGCATGAAAAAGACGATGAATTACATAGAGTTATAAGAAATATCTACGCGGGTCACAAATTTGTCATTCGGCTTTTTTGGCTTAAAGCTCGTTGAGATTATCCAGCACTTTCGCCAGGGAGAGATTCATCCGTGAGACCTGACTGGCGGTCATTCCCTTGAAGCCTTTGTCGAAAACTTTGCTCGCCTGCGCCATCGCTTCTTCCACTTTTTGCCGTCCGGTGTCGGTGAGCATGACTTCGGTCACGCGGGCGTCATTTGCGCAGCTGGCGGTGGTGACCAGACCATCCTCGCGCAGCCGACCGACGATTTTGGTGACGGTGGGCATTTTCGCCATCGCGTATTCAGAGATCTGCGAAATGCTCGCCTTGCCGTACTGGTGCGTCACCATCAGCACCCGGAAGCCGGAGACATCGAGCTGGGCTTTTTTTAGCGTAATTTCCATGATTTGCGTGTAGCGGGCGTAGACGTTAACGATCCAGTAGAACGGAAACTCCTCGCGATGAAAGGCGGGATCGGAGGCCTGTTCCTCGGCTGTTTTTTTAATACTACTCATGCGTTTCCTTACCAAAAAAGGCGGCAGATAGCGCAATTATACCCCGCGAACCCGCAACGGCTATAGCCGCATATTTTCCCCTCGCTACCTGAGCCTGAGTCGTTCGCGCCGGGTTATGAGATCGCCCTCGCATTATGATTCACAAATGCTATGCAATTAACAATTACGTATCATTTTTTGAACATTAATTTGACGCCGCAGGTGGCGATTTTCTATACGTTAGCCGACCTGCACGCTCAATACTAAAAAACGCAATGTGGAGCTTCCATGAACGACAATGCCTCTGTAGAAAAAAGCCAAAATGGCACCCTGGCCCCGCCCGGCGCGGATGAAAACACCCTGGATCCGCGCCAGCAGGCGGTGATCAAAAAGCTGTTCCGCCGCTTAATCGTATTTTTATTTATCCTGTTCGTTTTCTCCTACCTCGACCGCATCAATATTGGCTTTGCCGGGCTGACGATGGGCAAAGATCTGGGGCTGACCAGCACCATGTTCGGCCTTGCGACCACCCTGTTTTACGTGATGTACGTGATTTGCGGCATTCCGAGCAACGTGATGCTGAGCATCGTGGGCGCGCGGCGCTGGATCGCCATTCTGATGGTTGTCTGGGGCATCGCCTCCACCGCCACCATGTTTGCCACCGGGCCGAACAGCCTGTACGTGCTGCGCATGCTGGTGGGGATCGCCGAAGCCGGGTTCCTGCCGGGTCTGCTGCTCTATTTAACCTACTGGTTCCCGGCGCACTACCGCGCCCGCGCCAACGCGCTGTTTATGATTGCCATGCCGGTAACGATGGCGCTCGGCTCGCTGGCCTCCGGCTACATTCTGAACATGGACGGCCTGCTCAACCTCAAGGGCTGGCAGTGGCTGTTCCTGCTGGAAGGGTTCCCGTCGGTGCTGCTGGGGCTGGTGGTCTGGTTCTGGCTGGACGACAGCCCGGCGAAGGCCAAATGGCTGACCGAAGACGATAAAGCCTGCCTGAACGAAATGCTGGAGGCGGACAAGGTCGCGGTGCAGAAAACCCAGCTCGCGGCCAGCGCCGCCCCCGCAGCCCAGCGCAGCCTGGCGCGGGAACTCTTTACCCCGGTGATCATCCTCTACACCCTGGCCTACTTCTGCCTGACCAACACCCTCAGCGCCCTGAGCGTCTGGACGCCGCTGATTTTGCGCAGCTTCAACGAAACCAGCAGCAATGTCACCATCGGGATCCTGAGCGCCATTCCGCAGGTGTGTACCATCATCGCGATGGTCTGGTGGAGCAAGCGCTCCGACAGGCTGAACGAGCGTAAGATCCACACCCTGCTCCCCTACCTGTTCGCCGCGCTTGGCTGGATGCTCACGGCAAGCAGCACCCATCCGCTGGTTCAGTTCACCGGGATCGTGATGGCCTCTGCGGGCGCCTTTGCGGCGATGGTGATTTTCTGGACAACGCCGGACCGGTTTATCTCCCTGCGCGCCCGCGCGGTGGGGATTGCGGTGATCAACGCCACCGGGATGACGGGCGCCGCCCTTGGCCCGCTGCTGATGGGGCTGATGAAGGACGCGACCGGGAATTTCAACGCCGGGATCTTTATGGTGGCCGGATTCCTGGTGCTGGGCGCGCTGATTATCGCGGTCATTCCGATGAAAAAACCCACAGCCCAGCCGGTTGCGCAGTCAACCGCGGCTTGACTTATTCTGCGATAAAGGTACTTTTCAGGACATGAAAAAGATCCTGATTATCGTTCCTGACGGCGGCATGCTGTTCGAGGCCGCCGGTATCGCAGATATTCTGATGCAGGCCAACCGGCTGCACCCGGAAGGCCTGCAGCATCCCTGCTACCGCATCATTATCGCCACCACCCAGCCCCACCAGGTGATCCACGGCCAGTCTGGTCTGAACCTGCTGGCGGATTACCGCCTGCCGGAGCTCGATCCGCGCGAGCCGCTCGATACCATCATCATTACCGGGCGCGGAATGAACGAGCTGGAGAGCACCGCCGTGGTGGACTGGCTGCACCTTGCGGCCCCGCACGCCCGCCGCGTGGCCTCGATTTGCGGCGGCGCGATGCTGCTGGCGCAGACGGGTCTGCTCGACGGACGCCGGGCAACCACCCACTGGCGGCTGCTGGAGACCCTGCAATCCACCTACCCTGACGTGAAGGTCGAAGGCGGCCCGCTCTATATTCAGGATGGCCCCATCTGGACCTCCGGCGGCGTGAGCTCCGGCTTTGACCTGACGCTGGCGCTGGTCGAGGACGATTACGGCTTCAGCCTGGCGCGTGACGTGGCGCAGGACATGGTGATGTACCTGCGCCGCCCCGGCGGGCAGCTGCAGTTCAGCCGCTATAACCTTCACCAGCCGGGCACCTCCGGGCCGATTGGCGATCTGCAAAGCTGGATCCTGCAAAACCTGACCGCAGACCTCTGCGTGGAGAATCTGGCGGAAAAGGTCGCCATGAGCCCGCGCAATTTTACCCGCGTCTTCACCCGTGAAACCGGGGCTTCTCCGGCGCGATACGTGACCGAAGCGCGCCTCGCCGCCGCCCGCCAGCTTCTGGAGCAGACCGCCGAGCCGCTGGATCGCATCGCCGAGAAAAGCGGGTTCGGCAGCAGCATCAATCTGCGCCGGGTGTTTGAAAAGCAGCTCCACCTCACGCCCGGCGAATACCGCCAGCGTTTTCACTGCCGCAAAATGGCGTAATGTGATCCTTTTTTGTCGTTTACGCCATTTCAGCCGACGCCTACAGTGACTCCAGACAACACAGATAAGGAGTCAATCATGGTTAAGGTCGGTATTAACGGCTTCGGCAGAATCGGACGTAACTTCCTGCGCGCGGCGCTGGGCAACCCGGATATTCAGATAGCGGCAATCAACGATCTGACGGACAGCAAAACCCTCGCCCATTTACTCAAGCACGACTCTCTGCTCGGCACGCTGCCGGTGCCCGTAGAGGCGGCAGAAGGCGCGCTGCAGGTGGACGGGCAGCGCATTACGGTGTTCAGCGAGCGCGACCCGGCGAATATTCCGTGGCGCGACGCGGGCGTTGACGTGGTGATTGAAGCGACCGGCTTCTTTACCGAGCGCGCGAAAGCGGCGGTACACATCACCCGCGGCGGCGCGAAGCGCGTCATTATCTCCGCGCCCGGCAAGGACGATGACTTAACGGTGGTGATGGGCGTGAACCACGAGAGTTACGATCCGGCCCAGCATTTTGTGGTCAGCAACGGGAGCTGCACCACCAACGGGCTGGCCCCCGCCGCCCAGGTACTGCACCAGCGCTTTGGCATTGAGCATGGCCTGATGAACACCACCCACGCCTACACCAACAGCCAGGCGCTGCACGATCAGCCGGAAAAAGATCTGCGCGGGGCGCGCGCGGCGGCGCTGTCGATCGTGCCGTACTCCAGCGGCGCCGCGAAGGCGCTGGGCAAAGTGATCCCCGAGCTGGACGGCCGCCTGACGGGCTACTCCCTGCGCGTCCCGGTTCCGGTGGTGTCGATTGTGGATTTAACCGTCACCCTGAGCCGCGACGTGACCGTGCAGGAAGTTAACGACGCGTTCCGCAGCGCAGCGGCCAGCGGCCCGCTGAAGGGGATTCTGGGCTACAGCGATGAGCCGCTGGTCTCCAGCGACTACCAGGGCGACCCGCGTTCCTCCATCATCGACGGGCTCTCCACGCTGGTGATTGGCGGCAGGATGGTGAAGATCCTGGCGTGGTACGACAATGAATGGGGATTCTCAAATCGCCTGGTGGATTTGGCGGTGCTGATGGACAGGAAAGGGTTGTAATTCTCTCCCCTCTTTGGGGAGAGGGTTAGGGTGAGGGGCACATACGGCTCCGGTGGTTGTTCCGTTCACCTTACGTTCTCTGCTTCTCTGTCACCACAATACGCGTGAACGTGTCAG
>NZ_CAXOFU010000006.1:0-248255 GCF_964208575.1 Enterobacter soli
CGTCCGAGGACGTTAAGAATCCATGTCACTTTGAGTGCCCACACAGATTGTCTGATAAATTGTTAAAGAGCAGTTGCGACGCGCTTCAGCGCTCTGTCGCGAGGTGGCGTATAATACGCTTTCCTCTTTCAGAGTCAACCCTGAATTTCAGGATTTTTCTCTTCAACCGAACCGGCTGTTTGTGTGAAGTGATTCACATCCGCCGTGTCGATGGAGGCGCATTATAGGGAGCTCCCGAGGAATGACAAGCGGAAAAATGCATTTTTATTTCAACCGCTCACCTTTTCACCAAAAAGGCTATTTTTGGTGCTTTTTAATCTCTTTTGGTAGGTCTGCCAGGCTATTAATCACCCAATCAGCCGCTTTTTCTGCTTCCGGCGTAACGGGCTTACCGGTACGAACCAGTATTTTTGACCCTACACCTGCTGCGGCGGCTGCCTGCATATCTTCCAGTTTGTCGCCCACCATATAAGAAGCAGCCATATCAATGTGCAGGAATTCTTGTGCAGAGATAAACATACCCGGATGCGGCTTACGGCAATCACACGTCTGGCGATACTCTTCTACCGTTCCCTGTGGGTGGTGCGGGCAATAATAGATACCGTCGAGATCGACGCCGCGATCGGCTAATGACCAGTCCATCCATTCCGTCAGCGTTTCAAACTGCGCTTCGGTGAATTTACCGCGCGCAATGCCGGACTGGTTGGTGACAACCACCAGCGCATACCCCATCTCTTTCAGCTGACGCATTGCATCTATTGCGCCTTCGATAAACTCGAACTCGTCGATCTCGTGGACATAGCCGTGATCCACATTAATAGTGCCATCACGGTCGAGAAAAATTGCAGGTACTGATTTTGCCACCGGTTTGCTCCTGAAAAAGGCATGTTCAGCTAGTATCTCATGAATCGCAGCGCAATAAAGTGCTCATCGTACAGAGGCGGATTGATTTAGACGTCTGGATGCCTTAACATCCGTTTTGTTTACGGTCTTCACCCGTATCTGGCAGAAGAAAATGCCACGGCTAACTTACATACGATAAAAATAATCTAATGATTAAACTTTCCAATATCACCAAAGTGTTCCAGCAGGGGAACCGAACCATTCAGGCGCTGAACAACGTCAGCCTGCATGTTCCTGCTGGTCAAATTTATGGCGTCATTGGCGCATCGGGCGCAGGTAAAAGTACCCTGATCCGTTGTGTTAACCTGCTTGAGCGCCCAACCCAGGGCAGCGTGGAAGTGGGTGGACAGGAACTTACCGCCCTTTCAGAGAAAGAATTAACCAAAGCGCGTCGCCAGATTGGCATGATCTTCCAGCACTTTAACCTGCTGGCGTCCCGCACCGTATTCGGCAACGTTGCCCTGCCGCTTGAGCTGGACAACACGCCAAAAGAAGAAGTGAAGCGCCGCGTGACCGAGCTGTTAGACCTGGTGGGCCTGGGCGATAAGCACGACAGCTATCCGGCGAACCTCTCCGGCGGTCAAAAGCAGCGCGTGGCTATTGCCCGTGCGCTGGCAAGCAACCCAAAAGTGCTGCTGTGTGACGAAGCCACCAGCGCGTTAGATCCGGCAACCACCCGTTCTATTCTGGAACTGCTGAAAGACATTAACCGTCGCCTGGGTCTGACCATCCTTCTTATTACTCACGAAATGGATGTAGTGAAGCGCATCTGTGACTGCGTTGCGGTTATCAGCAACGGTGAGTTGATTGAGCAAGACACCGTGAGCGAAGTGTTCTCTCATCCGAAGACGCCGCTGGCGCAGCAGTTTATTCAGTCCACGCTGCATCTGGATATTCCGGAAGATTATCTGGAGCGTTTAAAAGCAGAAGCGACAGCCGACAGCGTTCCGATGCTGCGCATGGAGTTCACCGGCCAGTCCGTTGATGCGCCGCTGCTTTCCGAAACCGCGCGCCGCTTTAACGTGAACAACAACATTATTAGCGCGCAGATGGATTACGCCGGCGGCGTGAAGTTCGGCATCATGCTGACTGAAATGCACGGCACACAGGAAGAAACACGGGCGGCTATCGCCTGGCTGCAAGAACATCACGTAAAAGTAGAGGTACTGGGTTATGTCTGAACCGATGATTTGGCTGCTGGTTCGCGGCGTTTGGGAAACGCTGGCAATGACCTTCGTATCAGGCTTCTTTGGCTTCGTGATCGGCCTGCCGGTTGGCGTGCTGCTGTACGTAACGCGCCCGGGGCAAATTATTGAAAACGCGAAGCTCTACCGCACGCTCTCTGCGGTGGTGAATATCTTCCGATCCATCCCGTTCATTATCCTGCTGGTGTGGATGATTCCATTTACCCGCGTAATCGTCGGGACGTCCATCGGCCTGCAGGCTGCTATCGTTCCTCTGACCGTGGGGGCAGCACCCTTTATCGCCCGTATGGTGGAAAACGCCCTGCTGGAAATCCCAACCGGTTTGATTGAAGCGTCACGCGCGATGGGCGCAACGCCTCTTCAGATCGTTCGTAAGGTCCTGCTGCCGGAAGCGCTGCCGGGCCTGGTGAATGCGGCAACCATTACGCTTATCACCCTGGTCGGGTACTCCGCGATGGGGGGTGCCGTGGGCGCCGGCGGTTTAGGGCAGATTGGCTATCAATACGGCTATATTGGTTATAACGCTACCGTGATGAATACCGTTCTGGTATTGCTGGTTGTTCTGGTTTACTTAATCCAATTCTCTGGCGATCGCATCGTCCGGGCTGTTACTCACAAATAACGTTACACACAACACAAACTCGACGAGTTAAGGATAAAACATGGCGTTTAAATTAAAGACCTTTGCAGCGGTAGGCGCGCTGATCGGCTCTCTGGCACTGGTGGGTTGTGGTCAGGACGAAAAAGATCCGAACCACATTAAAGTGGGCGTTATCGTGGGCGCAGAACAGCAGGTTGCTGAAGTGGCGCAGAAAGTCGCGAAAGAGAAATACGGCCTGGACGTTGAGCTGGTGACCTTTAACGATTACGTGCTGCCAAACGAAGCGCTGAGCAAAGGCGATATCGATGCGAACGCCTTCCAGCACAAACCGTACCTGGATCAGCAGATCAAAGACCGTGGCTACAAGCTGGTCGCGGTAGGTAACACCTTCGTTTACCCAATTGCCGGTTACTCCAAGAAAATTAAATCTCTGGACGAACTGCAGCCTGGCTCTCAGGTCGCTATCCCGAACGACCCAACGAACCTTGGCCGTTCCCTGCTGCTGCTGCAGAAAGTGGGCCTGATTAAGCTGAAAGACGGCGTTGGCCTGCTGCCGACCGTTCTGGACGTGACCGAGAACCCAAAAAATCTGAAGCTGGTTGAGCTGGAAGCACCGCAGCTGCCACGTTCACTGGACGACGCGCAGATCGCGCTGGCGGTCATCAACACCACCTACGCCAGCCAGATCGGCCTGACGCCTGCGAAAGACGGCATCTTCGTTGAAGACAAAGACTCTCCGTACGTGAACCTGATCGTAACCCGCGAAGACAACAAAGATGCGGAAAACGTGAAGAAATTCGTACAGGCATACCAGTCTGACGAAGTTTACCAGGAAGCCAACAAGGTGTTTAACGGCGGCGCTGTTAAAGGCTGGTAATCTGACCTCAGTGTAATATCATCAGGACGGGCGAAAGCCCGTCTTGTCATTTATGCAGGCAACTGATTCAATATCTGACGATTTGATTATCCATTGAGGAACTATTATGCGTGCTTTACCGATCTGTCTTTTAGCACTGATGCTGAGCGGTTGTTCTATGCTAAGCAGATCTCCTGTTGAACCTGTTCAAAGCACTGCAACCCCGCCAAAAGCGGAGCCAGCAAAACCGAAAGCGCCTCGTCCTGCGCCGGTAAGAATCATCACCAAAGCCGAAGATTTAGTGGGCAAACCTTTCCGCGAGCTGGGTGAAGTCAGCGGTGAATCCTGTCAGGCGACCAATCAGGACTCCCCACCGAATATCCCAACCGCCCGCAAGCGCATGCAGATCAATGCATCAAAAATGAAAGCGAACGCCGTGCTGCTGCATAGCTGCGAAGTGACCAGCGGAACGCCAGGCTGCTATCGTCAGGCTGTTTGCATCGGTTCTGCGCTTAACATCACGGCGAAATGAGTTCGTTTCAGTTCGAGCAGATAGGCGTTATCCGCTCCCCGTACAAAGAGAAGTTCGCCGTGCCGCGCCAGCCAGGGCTGGTTAAAAGCAGCAGCGGCGAGCTTCACTTAATCGCACCCTATAATCAGGCCGATGCGGTACGCGGGCTCGAGGCGTTTAGCCACCTGTGGGTTATCTTCGTGTTTCACCAAACGATGGAAGGCGGCTGGCGTCCTACCGTGCGCCCTCCTCGTCTGGGTGGCAACGCGAGAATGGGGGTCTTTGCTACCCGTTCCACCTTCCGCCCGAATCCCGTGGGGATGTCGCTGGTTGAGCTGAAAAGTATTCGCACGCAGAAAGAACAGGTCATTCTGGAGTTAGGCAGCCTCGATCTGGTGGATGGCACGCCGGTTATCGATATCAAGCCCTATCTTCCCTTTGCGGAAGCCCTGCCGGACGCGCGGGCAAGCTATGCCCAGCAGGCGCCGCAGGCCGACATGCCGGTTTATTTCACCGCTGAGCTGGCAGCACAGCTTGTGCAGCTGGAAAAGCTTTACCCTCGCCTGAAAGATTTTATCGTTGAAGTGCTGGCTCAGGACCCGCGTCCGGCCTACCGAAAAGAAGAGGAAGCCGGGAAAACCTACGCCGTCTGGCTGCTTGATTTCAACGTTCGCTGGCGGGTGATTGAAGCGGGTTTTGAAGTCTTTGCCCTGGAACCCAGGTAATTTTATTCTCCTCTCTTTTGGCATCTTTGCCACACTGGTAAACTAAACCACTTTTTTTGTGTCAGGCTGGCGTCTCAGCCTGTTCCAATCGTAGAAATGGAACCGTAACAACATGCGTACTAGCCAATATCTGCTCTCCACTCTGAAGGAGACACCTGCCGACGCCGAAGTGATCAGCCACCAGCTGATGCTGCGCGCCGGGATGATTCGCAAGCTGGCCTCAGGTTTATACTCCTGGCTGCCGACCGGCGTGCGCGTCCTGAAAAAAGTCGAAAACATCGTGCGTGAAGAGATGAACAACGCCGGTGCTATCGAGGTGTTAATGCCGGTCGTTCAGCCCTCTGAGCTGTGGCAGGAGAGCGGTCGCTGGGAGCAGTATGGTCCGGAACTGCTGCGTATTGCCGATCGTGGCGATCGCCCGTTCGTGCTCGGTCCTACGCATGAGGAAGTCATCACCGACCTGATCCGTAACGAGCTGAGCTCTTACAAACAGCTGCCGCTGAACTTCTTCCAGGTGCAGACCAAGTTCCGTGACGAAGTGCGTCCACGTTTTGGCGTGATGCGCTCGCGCGAGTTCCTGATGAAGGACGCCTACTCTTTCCACACGTCTCAGGAATCGCTGCAAGAGACTTACGACAAGATGTACGAAGCCTACAGCAAAATCTTCTCCCGCATGGGTCTGGATTTCCGCGCGGTACAGGCTGACACCGGCTCTATCGGCGGTAGCGCATCTCACGAATTCCAGGTGCTGGCGCAGAGCGGCGAAGACGACGTGATCTTCTCTGACTCCTCCGATTACGCCGCGAACATCGAGTTTGCTGAAGCCCTGGCGCCAACAGCGCCGCGCGCGGCTGCAACCGAAGAGATGAAGCTGGTTGATACGCCAAACGCGAAAACCATTGCCGAGCTGGTTGAGCAGTTCAATCTGCCAGTCGAGAAAACCGTTAAAACCCTGCTGGTGAAAGCGGTTGAAGGCAGCAAGAGCCCGCTGGTTGCCCTGCTGGTGCGCGGCGATCACGAGCTGAACGAAGTGAAAGCAGAGAAGCTGGCCATGGTTGCCAGCCCGCTGACCTTCGCGACGGAAGCCGAAATCCGCGCCGTGGTTAACGCAGGTCCAGGCTCTCTGGGCCCGGTCAACATGCCTGTTCCAGTGGTGATTGACCGCACCGTTGCGGCCATGAGCGATTTCTCCGCTGGCGCAAACATCGACGGTAAGCACTACTTCGGCATTAACTGGGATCGCGACGTTGCGACGCCGGAAGTGGCTGACATCCGTAACGTGGTTGCCGGCGATCCAAGCCCGGACGGCAAGGGTACGCTGATGATCAAACGCGGTATCGAAGTGGGCCATATCTTCCAGCTGGGCGAGAAATACTCCCGCGCGATGAATGCCTCCGTTCAGGGTGAAGATGGTCGTAACCAGATCCTCACCATGGGCTGCTACGGTATCGGCGTGACGCGCGTCGTTGCGGCGGCGATTGAGCAGAACCATGACGAGCGCGGCATCGTTTGGCCAGACAATATCGCCCCGTTCCAGGTCGCGATCCTGCCGATGAACATGCACAAATCTTACCGCGTACAGGAGCTGGCTGAAAAACTGTACGCCGAGCTGCGCGCCAAGGGTATCGACGTGCTGATGGACGATCGTAAAGAGCGTCCAGGCGTGATGTTTGCGGATATGGAGCTGATTGGCATCCCGCACACTATCGTTATCGGCGACCGTAACCTCGACAGCGACGAGATTGAGTACAAATACCGTCGCAGCGGCGAGAAGCAGATGATCAAGACGGGCGATATCCTTGATTACCTGGTGAAAGCCATCAAAAATTAAAAAAACAAAACCCCGCGGATGCGGGGTTTTTTTATGGGGTTATACCGGCTATTTGCTGCTGCAGTCTTTACCCGCGAGGAATTTCGCGTCTTTGTCCGCCACCAGCGTTTTCACCATTTCACCGCTATCCGGATTAGGCTCCATCGTGAAATGACCGTCCACCGTTAGCAATACCGGCTTGCTGTCGTTCCCACGCGCCACGGCGAAATCACGCTCCAGCTGAGCGTTGTTTGCCACGCTGACTTTTTTACCGGTCGCGCAGTCGGTGAAGACCGCCGCATCCGCCATATAGAAGTACATGCCGCGCATCGCCATTGGCGTGGCGGGCAGCGCCGCTTTTACCGGTGCCAGCGTGTAGTTGAACTGCGACTCAATCGGGTTACCTTCGCGATCGAGCATCTCCATCCCTTCACCTTTGGCGCGGAAATAGGTCTTGTCGCCCGTGGTATCCGTCAGGATCAGCTTCTCCGCGGTGCGCGCCCAGGTGCCATAGGTCGCAAAGGACGACGGCTCTTTTGCCCCCTGATAGCGCTGGTTCATCACCCATGTTCCGTCTTTTTCCAGGAACAATGAGGTTTCGATACCTTCACAATCCGCACAGGGCAGAACGCCTCGCCAGCTTTGCTGCATCGGTTTTAATTCTTCCGCCTGAGAAGGCTGGAGGGCCTGCGTTTCCGCACGGTTGTTACACCCGAAAAGTGCAAAGAGCGTACTCACTGCCAGGACTGACAATAGTGCTTTTTTCACCATGAATTCCTTATAAACAATTGTGTTCCTTTTCGTCACTCCGTAGGGCGACGAACTTTACCGCGTAGCGCTTTCACTGTGGATTTCTGCGCCTTCGACGACAATCGACGCTCTTTAGAGGCGCGAGTGGGTCGCGTTGGACGACGACTTTTTTGTACCGCGGTTAACTCTTTTATGACAGCGACCAGCCTTGAGATTGCCGCTTCCCGGTTTAGTTCCTGGCTGCGGTACTCCTGCGCTTTAATCACAATCACACCCTCGCTGGTGATCAGGTGGTGGCTGGCGGCTAACAGACTTTCCTTATAATACTCTGGCAGGCTGGAGGCCCGGATGTCAAAGCGCAAATGGATAGCCGTTGAGGCCTTATTGACGTGCTGCCCGCCCGCGCCCTGCGCGCGGATCGCCGTAATCTCCAGCTCGTTGTCAGGAATGCTGACGTTCCGGGACAAGACAATCATGCGGCGGGCTGCCAGGCCGTCAGATGAATTTCCAGATTATTCTGAGCGTCAGAGAGCCAGATGGCGCCGTCCTGAATCGTTGCCTGTAGCACCATCGTCCGGCTGGCAAACTCGCTCAGCTGCGCCAGCTGTTCATCATCCAGATACCAGACGGTCAGATTGGCGAACTGGGCGCATTTGTTTTTGTTCTGCTGCCACCAGATCTCCGCCGCGCGCTGGTTATAGGCAAACAGCGCAACCGCTGCGGACTGGGTGCAGGCTTTTTTAATCCGGCGCTCGTCGGGCAGGCCGAGCTCAATCCACAGATCAATGCCGAGATGATCGTTACGCAGCCAGGCCTCCGGCTCGTCTTCCGCGCTCAAGCCGCGGGTAAACTGCAGCCGCTCGTCGGCGTATTTGATCCACGCCAGCAGGCGCAGCATCATGCGCTCCTGGGTTTCAGAGGGGTGACGCGCCAGCGTCAATGACGCATCGAGAAACTGGTTGCGGTCAAGATCCGCCACATTGACCACAGCTTTATAAATTGTCGCTTTCAGCGCCATGAGAGAACTCCTTTCGAATCAGGCGCACATTGTAGCGAAATTAGTATCAAAAGGCTGTTACGAGGTGATGAATGACCCACCATCAAGGCGCTGATATTGCTTGAATGAGTATGGTATAGTCACCTTGCTAAACCGAGTTTATCTTCGTAGGCTTAATGATATCTCACAGTAAAGGTCAGTACGCTGGCAGGAGGGGATGTGAATAATTATTGTGAGCTAATTCGCAAAAGGTATGCGGAAATCGCCAGCGGCGATTTGGGATACATCCCGGACGCGCTGGGCTGTGTATTGAAAGTGCTAAATGAAGTGGCCTCCGATGAGAGCCTTTCAGAATCGGTCAGGGAAAAAGCAGCGTATGCTGCGGCGAATTTACTGGTGAGCGATTATGTCGATGAATGATACCTATCAACCCATCAATTGTGATGACTATGACAACCTCGAACTCGCCTGCCAGCATCATCTGATACTGACGCTGGAGCTAAAAGATGGCGAAGTGTTGAAGGCGAAAGCCAGCGACCTGGTTTCACGCAAAAATGTGGAATATCTGGTAGTGGAAGATGCCGGAACGACGCGCGAGCTTCGTCTGGACAAAATTGCCAGCTTTAGCCACCCGGAGATCGGCACCGTTGTGGTGAGCGAATCCTGATTATCACTAACGGGCAGCCTGGCTGCCCGTTACGCTTTCCATTCCAGACAGACACCCTCTTCAGCCCACCCTTCCTCGGTAATGAACACGCCCGCAGCAGCAATCAGCGTTTCCCCGTAGAAAAGCAGCGGCGTGGTGTCGCGCAGCCAGGGCGGAACATTGCTCTCCTGCCAGATTTTTTTCAGCTTGCGCCCGCCGTTGCGCCCGACGATATGCAGCATTCCGCTCGCCTTAAAACGCACGGTGACGGCTTCATGCGCCAGCGGCAGGCGAACATTCCCCGGTTTCGTCAGTGATACTACACCCGTCCCAAACGGCAGGACGAGGTCATCCTCGGGTGTCGTCCAGGGGAGAACAACGTCAGTCAGGGACGGCCGGGAGGCTATCCACCACAGCTGCCCTTTATAGCGCCTGACCTCAAAGCCGTTGAGATGGACGCAGGGCGCAGCGTCTTCCCGGGCCTGCGCCACTTCGTCCCAGATACGGTTTAGCATCGCCCGCGACGGCATGGCGGCATTGTGCGTTGCCAGCCAGCGCCGCAGCAGCGACGCGCGACGCGCCGCGCTTAAGGTTTCAAGCGGCGGGATCGCCAGCGCGCCCTGCGGAGAAAGCATCTCCGCCAGCTCTTCGCCTAGCAGCTCGTCAAGCAGGCTTTCCTGTTCGGCACAAAGCTGCGCGCTTCTCGCCGTGGCCTGCGCGAAATGCGGCCAGCGCTCAGCCAACTGAGGAAGTACGCGCAGGCGCAGGAAATTGCGGTCGTAGCCGTCGTCCTGATTGCTTTCGTCTTCAATCCAGCGCAGATCGTGTTCACGCGCCCAGGCTTCCAGCGAGGCGCGCGATTCGCTCAGGAGCGGGCGAATCAGCTGCGTCCCGGCGAACTCGCTGCGCTCAGGCATGGCAGACAGCCCCGCCGGGCCGCTCCCCCGCTTGAGCGCCAGCAAAAAGGTTTCGCACTGATCGTCCAGGTGCTGCGCCGTCACCAGCGCCTCGCCGGGCTTGAGGGCGTCGGCAAAAGCCGCATAGCGCGCCTTGCGCGCCTGCGCTTCCGTCCCCAGCCCGTCGTCCCCAAGCGTCACCCGCGCCACCGTCAGCGGGATATTCCACGCGGCGCAGAGCGCTTCGCAGTGCGCAACCCAGTCATCGGCAAAAGGGCTCAGCCCATGATGGATATGCATGGCACGCAGCTGAACGTCAGGTGCCTGTTCGCGCCAGAGCATCAGTCGATGAAGGAGAACGGTGGAATCCAGGCCACCGCTAAACCCCACCAGCAGCTGGCGGTAGGGTGAAACGGCTTGAGCGATAGCGGGTAGGGTCATAGAAATCTAGCGTAAAAAAATGCCCGAACAAGACGGGCATTATCACACATGACGGGCATTACTGCTGGTAAAGCTCCAGCGGCAGGCCGTCCGGATCGTTGAAAAAGGTGAACCGCTTGTCGGTGAATGGATCGATTCGAATCGCTTCGCACGTCACGCCGTGAGCTTCAAGGTGCTGCACCGCGCTGTCGATGTCGTCCACGCTAAAGGCGAGGTGGCGCAGGCCGCAGGCTTCCGGACGGGACGGGCGCGCCGGCGGAAAAGGAAAAGAAAACAGCTCGATCACATACTGCCCGTTTAGCGCGAGATCGCCTTTCCAGGAATCGCGCTCTGCACGGTAGGCCTCGCTGAGCAGCGTAAAGCCCAGAATGTCGCAGTAAAACGACTTACTTCTCTCGTAGTGGCTCGCAACAATCGCTATATGATGAACCTGTTTTAAACCCAGCATAGCTTCTCCTTTTTTTGAAGCCAGAACGTTACAACTGAAAACCCGCGCCGCGCAAGCAGCCCCTTTTATTTTAGGACTCGTACCCAATAGACGCCCTGCTCATCGCGTTTCGCGCCGTGGATATCGGTCTCAAAGCCCGGATAATGGCGGCCAACGGAGCAGAGCATCAGCAGGAAATCGAGTACCGCCCTGCTCTGTTCGGTGATCATCTCCCCGGGCATCAGCAGCGGTACGCCGGGCGGATACGGCAGGATCATGTTTGCCGATACGCGACCGACCAGGTTTTCCAGCTCGATCGTTTCTACCTCGCCTTTCACCTGCCGCTGCCACGCCTTGTGTGGCGTGAGCTTCATCTCCGGCAGAACGTCAAACGCCTGCAGCATCAGACGCGGCAGATCGTGCTGGCGGATAAGCCGGTGGATCCCCTGCGCCAGATCCTGAATGCGCATATTGCGGTAGAAGTCCGGATCTTCCGCATAGAGATCCGGCAGCATATTTTTAACCCGCAGGTTGAGATCGTACGCGCGCTTGAACTCCATCAGCCCGCGCAGCAGCCCCATCGCGCGGGTTTTATCGATCCCAATGCTGAACAGGAACAGCAGGTTGTACGGCCCGGTTTTCTCTACCACCACGCCGCGCTCGTCGAGGAATTTCGCCACCAGCGCGGCGGGGATCCCCTCATCGCTCATGGCGCCCTGCTCGTCCATGCCCGGCGTCAGGATCGTCACCTTCACCGGATCGAGGAACATATGGTCGGCGTCCGCATCGCGGAACCCGTGCCAGGGCTCTCCCGGCGCGACCGGCCAGCATTCGGCCTCTTCAATCTCTTCCGGCTGCCAGATGTCAAAGAACCAGCCGTCGGCTTCATCCTTCAGGCGCTGGACCTCTTTGCGGAAATGCAGCGCCCTTTCGACGGAGCGATTGATCAGGCGCTTGCCCGGATTTCCGCGCAGCATCGCCGCCGCCGTTTCAATCGAGGCCACCAGCGGGTAGCTCGGCGAGGTGGTGGTGTGCATCATAAAAGCTTCGTTGAAGGTGTCTTCGTCGTACTCGCCCTTGATGTGAATAAGGGAAGCCTGGGAAAACGCCGCCAGCATCTTGTGGGTCGACTGGGTTTCGAAGAACACTTTGCCCGGTACGCGCTCCCCGCTCATGCCGCTTTTGCCCGCGTAGATCGGATGGAAGTTGGTATAAGGCACCCAGGCGGAATCGAAGTGAATAGACGGCACGTCGAGGGTTTGCTTGATCCAGTTGGTGTTGTACAGCAGTCCGTCGTAGGTCGAGTTGGTGATCACCGCGTGGATCGGCCAGCTTGCGCCCGGCACCGAGGCCACTTTGCTTTCAATCGCGCCGTGGCTAAATTCACGGCGCGGAATGCCGCCTAAAATCCCCAGCGCGTTGCGCGTGGGCGACAGCCAGAGCGGAACGACGTCGCTCATCATCAGCAGATGTGCCAGCGACTTGTGGCAGTTACGGTCAATCAGCAGCGTGCTGCCCGCGGGGGCGGCGTACATCCCGACGATTTTATTCGACGTGGAGGTGCCGTTGGTGACCATGTAGCTCTGCTCGGCGCCAAAGGTGCGGGCGATGTACTCTTCGGCTTCCAGGTGCGGCCCGGTGTGGTCAAGCAACGATCCCAGCTCGGTGACCGAAATCGACACGTCCGCCTTCAGGGTGTTACCGCCGAAGAAATCGTAGAACAGGCATCCCACCGGGCTTTTCTGATAGGCGGTTCCCGCCATGTGGCCCGGCGTGCAAAAGGTATATTTGCCCTCTTTAACGTAGGTAAACAGGGCGCGGGTAAAGGGCGGCGTGATGTTGTCGAGGTATTCGCGGGTGTATTGCTGAATGCGGGTGGCAATATCCTCCGCCACCCCGAGGGAATATTCAAAGAACCACAGCGCCATGCGCATGTCGTGGGCGCTGACGTCCATCGTCGAGTGGGTATTGATAAAGGCGTACAGCGGGAGATATTCATTCAGCTTGTTGATGTCGCTGCACAGCTCCAGGTCGTACTCGTCCCAGTCGAAAATCACGCCGCAGATGCGCGGGTTGTGTTCGATAAACTTCAGCAGGTCTGCACTGTTGTGCGGCCATATCAGCTGATATCCGCGAGCCTGCAGTGATTGCTCCAGCTCCTTGATGGGTTCGTCTTTATAAAAGACGCCGTGTGGCCCCATGATGGCGATGATGTTCACGGTCTACCTCCTTGAAAAACATTAGCTAAGCATAGCCAGGGTAAACCGCAGGTATAA
Source organism: Enterobacter soli (assembly GCF_964208575.1). Classification (GTDB taxonomy): domain Bacteria; phylum Pseudomonadota; class Gammaproteobacteria; order Enterobacterales; family Enterobacteriaceae; genus Enterobacter; species Enterobacter soli_A. The sequence continues at coordinate 13,045 of NZ_CAXOFU010000006.1, forward strand.
AAAAAGCCGCAACAATGTGCGGCTTTTCGGATAATTGTGACGCTTATGCGTAACCGTAGGTCATCAGACGCTGATAGCGGCGGTTGAGCAAGTCTTCTTTGCTCAGCACGTCGAGATCGGCCAGGTCTGCCAGCAGCTGCGCCTTCAGGGAAGCGGCCATCACTTCCGGCTTACGGTGCGCACCGCCCAGCGGCTCTGGGATCACGGTGTCGATCAGCTTAAGCTCTTTCAGGCGCGGTGCAATGATGCCCATCGCTTCTGCTGCCAGAGGCGCTTTGTCGGCGCTCTTCCACAGAATAGATGCACAGCCTTCCGGAGAGATAACGGAGTAGGTGCTGTACTGCAGCATGTTCACTTTATCGCCCACGCCGATCGCCAGCGCACCGCCGGAGCCACCTTCACCGATAACGGTACAGATGACCGGCACGCTCAGCCGAGACATTTCACGCAGGTTGCGTGCGATGGCTTCGGACTGACCGCGCTCTTCCGCGCCCACGCCAGGATATGCACCCGGGGTGTCGATGAAGGTGATGATTGGCATGTTGAAACGCTCAGCCATCTCCATCAGACGCAGCGCTTTACGGTAGCCTTCTGGTGCTGGCATACCGAAGTTGCGGCGAATTTTCTCTTTGGTTTCACGGCCTTTCTGATGACCAATGATCATCACCGGGCGTCCGTCCAGACGCGCGATACCGCCGACAATCGCTTTGTCGTCAGCGTAAGCGCGATCGCCTGCCAGTTCGTCAAATTCATCAAACGCCAGGCGGACATAATCCAGGGTGTACGGGCGCTGTGGATGACGCGCCAGCTGGGCAATCTGCCATGCGCCGAGATCGGCAAAGATTTTGCGCGTCAGTTCTACGCTTTTTTCGCGCAGACGATGCACTTCTTCGTCGATGTTAATATCCAGTTTTTCATCCTGACGGCTTACCGCTGTCAGAGAATCGATTTTCGCTTCCAGCTCTGCAATCGGCTGTTCGAAATCAAGGAAATTCAGACTCATAGTATTCCTGTATTAGTCAAACTCCAGTTCCACCTGCTCCGAACCAATGAGGCCACGGAGATCGTTTAGTAAACGATCGCTCGGAGAGACACGCCACGTTGCACCAAAGCGCAACCGCGCACGTGCATCCGCCCTCTGATAGTAGAGATGTACTGGAATTGTCCCCGAGCGGTGGGGTTCCAGAGACTGACGGAGTCGGTTTAAAAGCTGGTCATCAATTTGCCTGTCCGTCAGCGAGATAGCAAGCCCGCGAGCATATTTTTCCCGGGCTTCGTCAATGTCCATCACTTCGCGGGCGGTCATTTTAAGCCCCCCGCTGAAGTCATCAAAGCTGACCTGTCCGCTGACGATAAGTATGCGGTCTTTTTCCAGCAATTGCTGGTATTTATCCAACGCGTCGGTGAACAACATCACCTCCAGCCGCCCGGAACGGTCATCCAGCGTACAGATGCCGATACGATTGCCGCGCTTGGTGACCATAACCCTTGCAGCAATCACGAGCCCCGCAGCCGTGGTGATTTTACCACGATCTGTCGGATGCATGTCTTTCAGCCTATTGCCTCCGACATAGCGCTCAATTTCTTTAATGTACTGGTTGATCGGGTGACCCGTCAGGTACAGCCCTAACGTTTCACGCTCGCCGTCCAGCACCACCTGTTCTGGCCACGGCTGGCAGTTGGAATACGACTGTTCAATCTGCTCTGGCTCTTCAGCCAGCACGCCGAACATATCCGCCTGCCCTATCGCTTCCGCTTTCGCGTGCTGATCCGCCGCTTTCAGCGCATCCCCAAGGGAGTTCATCAGCGCGGCGCGGTGCGGGCCAAGCCTGTCGAACGCGCCGGACATGATCAGTTTTTCCAGCACGCGGCGATTCAGTTTTTTCGTATCGGTGCGGGCGCAAAGATCGAACAGCTCGCGGAAGTAACCGCCGTTATTACGCGCCTCGATGATAGCCTCAATCGGCCCTTCACCCACACCTTTAATCGCACCGATGCCGTAAACAATTTCCCCGTCGTCGTTGACGTGGAAATGGTAAAGACCCGAGTTGATATCCGGCGGCAGGATCTTAAGCCCCATACGCCAGCACTCGTCCACCAGGCCTACCACCTTCTCGGTGTTGTCCATATCGGCAGTCATTACCGCCGCCATAAACTCGGCGGGATAGTGCGCTTTCAGCCACAGCGTCTGGTAAGAGACCAGCGCATAGGCGGCGGAGTGAGATTTGTTAAATCCGTACCCGGCGAATTTCTCTACCAGGTCGAAGATTTTCATTGCCAGCTCGCCGTCAACGCCGTTCTTTTTCGCCCCTTCTTCGAAGGTGCCGCGCTGCTTGGCCATCTCTTCCGGCTTTTTCTTACCCATTGCACGACGCAGCATGTCCGCGCCGCCGAGGGTGTAGCCAGAGAGCACCTGGGCAATCTGCATAACCTGTTCCTGGTACAGGATAATGCCGTAGGTCGGCTCCAGTACCGGTTTCAGGCTTTCGTGCTGCCACTGGACGTCCGGGTAGGAAATTTCTTCGCGCCCGTGCTTACGGTCGATGAAGTTATCTACCATCCCCGACTGCAGCGGGCCCGGACGGAACAGCGCCACCAGTGCGATCATATCTTCGAAGCAGTCGGGCTGCAGGCGCTTAATCAGGTCTTTCATGCCGCGGGATTCAAGCTGGAAGACCGCCGTAGTTTCCGAGCGTTGCAGCATGTCGAAGCTTTTCTTGTCGTCCAGCGGGATAGCGGCGATGTCGATAGGCTCCAGGCCCTGCTTCTCCCGGCGCGGGTTGATCATCTTCAGCGCCCAGTCGATGATCGTCAGGGTTCGCAGACCGAGGAAGTCAAACTTCACCAGCCCGGCGTATTCCACGTCGTTCTTATCAAACTGGGTAACCGGATGCTGGCCCGCTTCATCGCAGTACAGCGGCGCAAAATCGGTAATTTTGGTTGGAGCGATAACCACGCCACCCGCATGTTTACCGGCGTTACGCGTCACGCCTTCGAGCTTGCGCGCCATGTCGATCAGCGCTCTGACTTCTTCGTCAGCCTCGTAAATTTCCGGCAGCTGCGGCTCGGCCTCAAAGGCTTTCGCCAGGGTCATGCCCGGATCGGGCGGCACCAGTTTTGAGATGCGATCCACGAAGCCGTAAGGGTGACCCAGCACGCGGCCTACGTCGCGGATAACCGCTTTCGCCGCCATCGTACCGAAGGTGATAATCTGCGATACCGCATCGCGGCCGTACATATCCGCCACGTGATCGATAACCTGGTCGCGTTTCTCCATGCAGAAGTCAACGTCGAAGTCGGGCATCGAAACACGTTCCGGGTTAAGGAAACGTTCGAACAGCAGGTCGAATTCCAGCGGATCGAGGTCGGTAATTTTGAGCGCGTAAGCCACCAGCGAGCCCGCACCGGAACCACGGCCCGGGCCTACCGGCACGCCGTTGTCCTTCGACCACTGGATAAACTCCATTACGATCAGGAAGTAGCCGGGGAAGCCCATCTGGTTGATAACCTGGAGTTCAATGTCCAGACGTTCATCATAGGGCGGGCGTTTTTCCTTGCGCACCGCTTCATCCGGGAACAGGAATTCCAGACGCTCTTCGAGACCCTCTTTCGATTTCACGACCAGGAAGTCTTCCGTGGTCATGTCGCCGGTTGGGAACTGCGGCAGGAAGTACTCGCCGAGGCGCACGGTCACGTTACAGCGCTTGGCTATCTCAACGGTGTTTTCCAGCGCTTCCGGAATATCCGAGAACAGCTCGCACATCTCGTCTTCGTTGCGCATGTACTGCTGCGTCGAGTAGTTACGCGGGCGCTTGGGATCGTCAAGGGTAAAGCCGTCGTGGATCGCCACGCGAATTTCATGCGCATCGAAGTCGCCCGGCTCGAGGAAACGCACGTCGTTGGTTGCCACAACGGGCAGCCCGCGCTCTTCCGCCAGCGCGACCGCGGCGTGAAGATAGCTCTCTTCATCCTGGCGCCCGGTGCGAATAAGCTCCAGGTAATAGCGATCCGGGAAATGTTCTTCGTAGAAGGCAACGCACTGATCCACCAGCGCGGCATTCCCGCGCAGCAGGCTTTTACCCACATCGCCCATACGGCCGCCGGAAAGCAGCAGCAGCCCTTCGCTGAGCTCCGCCAGCCAGTCGCGATCGATCCACGGCCCCAGTGCGCCGTAGCCGCGCTGGTAGGCTTTAGAGATAAGCAGCGTGAGGTTCTGGTAGCCCGTGTTGTTCATTGCCAGCACGGTGATTTGCGTCAGTTCGTCGCCGATAAGATCGCTCTGAACGTGAAAATCCGCACCGACGATAGGTTTCATCCCCGCACCGTGCGCCGTTCCGTAGAACTTCACCAGGCCACACAGGTTGGTAAAATCGGTGATCGCCAGCGCAGGCATACCCAGAGAGGCCGCCTTTTTTACCAGCGGCCCGGTCTTTGCCAGCCCATCGATCATGGAGTAGTCGCTATGCACCCGCAGGTGTACGAAACGTGGTTCAGCCATCTTCAGATTCCGCGTTACTTAATTGCTTGCGTCTTGATTCAGGACACCAGTCCCAGCGCGCGTTTCACCGGGCCAAAACTGCGCCGGTGATGTTCAGTTGCGCCATGTTCAGCCAGCTTTTCCAGGTGGAAAGCGGTTGGATATCCCTTGTGCTGGGCAAAGCCATACTGAGGATAAGTGAGGTCCAGCGCGGCCATTTCAGCGTCGCGCGTCACTTTGGCAATAATAGAAGCCGCGCTGATTTCTGCTACCCGGCTATCGCCTTTGACCACCGCCATAGACGGGACAGGCAATGCAGGACAGCGGTTACCGTCAATCAGCACGTACTCAGGGGCAATTTTCAGGCCCGCTACCGCACGCTGCATGGCAAGCATGGTGGCGTGCAGAATGTTCAGCGTGTCGATCTCTTCCGGCTCGGCGCGCCCGAGGCTCCAGGCCAGGGCTTTCTCTGTGATCTCATCGAAGAGCGCCAGGCGGCGTTTCTCGGTGAGTTTTTTCGAGTCATTCAGGCCGATAATCGGACGAGCGGGATCGAGGATCACCGCAGCCGTGACGACAGCACCGACTAACGGGCCGCGCCCGACTTCATCCACACCCGCAACGAGGTGCGTATGTGGGTAAACGAATTCAATCATTTTGCTAGCTCCAGCACCGCGTCCGCCGCTTGCTCATCGGCATTACAGCAGATCTGCTGATGCAGTTCGCGGAAGGTGTCATGCATCTGGTGGCTGGTTTTGCCGTCGGCAAGAAGCGGCAGCAGCGCGTCGGCTAACGCCTGCGGCTCGCATTCATCCTGCAGCAGCTCTTTCACCAGCTCGCGACCGGCAAGCAGGTTGGGCAGTGAAACGTAGTCCGTCTTCACCAGGCGCTTTGCCAGCCAGAAGGTGAATGGCTTCATGCGATAACCCACGACCATCGGGCATTTTGCCAGCATACACTCCAGCGCAGCCGTGCCGGAGGCCAGCAGCGCCGCGTCGCTGGCGACCATCGCTTCGCGTCCTTTGCCGTCCAGCAGATGGACGTGAAGATCGGGAGCCACTTCCGCTTTAATGCGCTCGAACTGCTCGCGGCGTTTGGCATTGACCAGCGGCACGACCACTTCGAGATCGGGATAGGTGTTACGCAGAATTTGCGCGGTTTTCAGGAAATCAGCGCTGAGCATTTCAACTTCGGCGCCGCGGCTTCCTGGCAGGAGCGCCAGACAGTGCGCGTTGTGCGGAATGCCCAGCACGTCACGCGCCGCGTTCTTATCCGGATCAAGCGGCATGGCATCTGCCATGGTATGACCGATAAAACGGCACGGGACGTTAAATTTGTCGTAAAACGCTTTTTCGAAAGGCAGAAAAGCCAGCACCAGATGGGTGGATCTACCGATTTTGAAAACGCGTTTCTGTCGCCACGCCCACACGGACGGACTGACGTAGTGGATTGTTTTGATTCCCTGCTTTTTCAGGTTCCCTTCAAGGGTGATGTTGAAATCAGGGGCATCAATACCGACAAAGACATCGGGTTTGAGATCGGTGAAACGGCGGGTGAGATCGGCGCGAATATGCAGCAGGCGACGCAGGCGCCCCAGCACCTCGACAATGCCCATCACGGCCAGCTCTTCCATTTCATACCAGGCTTCACAGCCTTCAGCCTGCATCAGCGGGCCAGCCACGCCAACAAAGCGGGCGTTAGGGACGCGAGCCTTTAGCGCGCGGATCAGACCGGCACCAAGAATATCGCCGGAGGTTTCTCCGGCGACCAGGGCTATCGTAAGCGGACGATTGTCGACCATTAACGAATCAGACCACGCGTTGAACGCTCAAAGAATTCCATGAACGCGTTCACCTCAGGGTGCTTATTCGCCAGCTCGGCAATTTCCGGCTTCGCCTCTTCCAGCGTTTTACCGTTACGGTACAGTTGCTTATACGCGTTACGGATGGCTGTGATTGCTTCGCGGCTAAAGCCACGACGCTTGAGGCCTTCGATGTTTACGCCAAACGGCGTTGCATGGTTGCCCTGCGCAATGACGTACGGTGGGACATCTTGCGCCACACCGGAACAGCCGCCGACCATCACGTGTGCACCAATGATGCAGAACTGATGAACTGCGGTCATGCCGCCAATAATTGCGAAGTCATCGACCGATACGTGTCCTGCCAGCGTTGCGTTGTTGGCAAGAATACAGCGGTCACCTACCGTACAGTCGTGCGCGATATGCGCATTGACCATAAACAGGTTGTCGCTGCCCACCTTCGTCAATCCACCGCCCTGTACTGTTCCACGATGAATGGTGACGCTTTCGCGGATGCGGTTACGATCGCCAATTTCCAGACGGGTCGACTCACCAGCATATTTCAGATCCTGGTTAACTTCGCCGATGGAGGCGAACTGATAGATCTCGTTGTTGCTGCCAATGGTCGTATGACCATTCACGACAACGTGAGACTTCAGTACTGTACCCTCACCAATTTCGACATGGGGTCCAACAATACAAAACGGGCCAATGTGAACGTTAGCACCAATGATGGCACCGACTTCCACAATCGCAGTAGGATGAATAAAGGCGGATTTATCAATCACGTATCAGGCCTCCCGGCTACGAGCACACATCATTGTCGCTTCGCAAACAACTTTACCGTCAACCAGAGCTACGCCCTTAAAGCGAGTCAGGCCACGGCGCGTTTTTTCAAAAGTGACTTCCATGATCATCTGATCACCAGGCACGACTGGACGCTTGAAGCGCGCTTCATCGATACCCGCGAAGTAATACAGCTCACCTGGCTCCAGTTTACCTACGCTTTTAAACGCCAGAATACCGGTAGCCTGTGCCATCGCTTCCAGGATCAACACACCCGGGAAGATAGGCTTACCAGGGAAGTGCCCCTGGAAGAATGGCTCATTTACGGAGACATTTTTCACTGCGCGCAGAAAACGACCTTCTTCAAAATCCAGCACACGGTCTACCAGCAAAAACGGGTAGCGGTGCGGCAGAAGTTCTAAAATCTCTTCAATATGCAGAGTATGAGTGTCGGTAGTCAAAATACTCTTCCTGTCAAAATGTACTGAATAGCAATAATAACACGGCCTGCCGGTTTATAAGAAAGCCGACAGGCCGGGAAATTTAGCGTTAAATTGATGAACGCTTAGTCTTGTTGATCGATCTTGCGCTCAAGAGACTTGAGTCGCTTGCTCATATCATCAATATTCATCACCAGAGCTGCTGTTTTACGCCACACCTTGTTAGGTTGCAGCGGGATACCCGAGGAATAGACGCCAGGCTCAGTGATAGGACGCATCACCATGCCCATTCCGGTAACCGTGACTTTATCGCATATTTCCATATGCCCGTTAATCACGCTGGCACCACCAATCATACAGTAACGGCCAATTTTGAGGCTGCCCGCCATGATGACGCCACCAGCAACGGCAGTATTGTCGCCAATCACAACGTTATGTGCAATCTGACACTGGTTATCGATGATAACACCGTTACCAATAATGGTGTCGTCAAGCGCGCCGCGGTCGATGGTCGTACATGCGCCGATCTCAACACGATCGCCGATAATCACGCGTCCAAGCTGGGGGATCTTGACCCAGTTACCGCGATCGTTGGCATAGCCGAATCCGTCAGAGCCGATCACGGTGCTGGACTGAACCAGGCAATTTTCGCCGATCTCGACTTCGTGATAAACGGAGACGTTGGCCCACAAACGGGAACCTGCGCCAATTTTTGTGTTTTTACCAACGAAGCAACCCGGGCCGATGACCACGTTATCACCGAGCACAACCCCGGATTCGATAACGGCATTGGCGCCGATTGAGACGTTGTTACCCAGCTGCGCCGTGGCGTCGATTGCGGCACTGGCAGCAATGTTCTGCGCCGGCTGCGGCGTGGTATCAAGAATTTGAGCCATGCGTGCATAGGTCAGGTAGGGATTTTTCACTACCAGCGCGCTTACAGTGGCAAAAGGAAGATCGTCCTGCGTCAGAACAACGGCAGACGCCTGGCATTGAGCCAGATGTTCACGGTACTTAGGGCTTACCATGAAGGTAATGTTGCCAGTTTTAGCAGATTGCATGGACGCAACAGCGGTGATGACGATATCGCCATCACCGTGTAATTCTGCATCCAACTGCTGAGCTAAATCAGCCAGTCGAATAGAAGGCATTACTTATTTAACCTGTTTCAGAACATCAGCGGTGATGTCTTTAACATCGCTGCTGTTGAAAGCAACGGCGTTCGCATCTACAACCAGATCGATGCTCTGATCGGCAGCAACTGCTTTAACAGCAGTCTGAATGCGGGTAACCAGTTTGCCACGTTCTTCGTTGGAACGACGCTGACGATCCTGCTCGAAAGCCTGCGCTTTCTGGGAGAAAGTCTGGCGCTGAGCCATTACGTCTTTTTCCAGCTTGCTGCGGTCAGATGCTTTCATGGTAGAACCATCACGCTGCAGACGCTGCATTTTGGACTGAAGATCGTTTTCCATACCCTGCAGTTCGCTTGCACGGCCTTTGAATTCGTTTTCCAGAGTCGCAGAAACACCTGTTTTCTGTGCAACCTGCTGGAACAAATTACCCATGTTGACGATTGCAATTTTGTCTGCTGCCTGAGCAGAAGTTGCCATCGCTAAACCGAGACCTGCAGCTAATAACCACTTTTTCACAATTAACTCCTTACCATCCCATTGGCACCCGAAGGTACCGTTCTTTGCGTGGCAAGGCGATCGTGTTACCGATCGCCGGTTGTCAGCGCTACACTGCCAACGCATTCCATTGCAGCGGATTATTACCAGGTTTTACCAATGTTAAACTGGAACTGCTCCGCTTTGTCTCCATCGTATTTCTTAAACGGCTGGGCGTAGGAGAAGACCAACGGCCCCAGCGGTGACATCCATTGTAATGCGATACCTGCAGACATGCGAATGTTGCTCGGATCGCTATAGTCCGGAATACCTTCTGCACGCGTTGCGGCAGTGTTCTCCCAGTTGGTATCCCACACGGTACCCGCATCCAGGAAGAACGAGGTACGCACGGAGTTCGCATACTTGTCGCTAATAAACGGCGTAGGCGTAATGAACTCCAGGCTGGCAACACCCATGGCGTTACCGCCCACCGCGTCGTCTGAGCTACAGACTTTCGAGGTGTCTGATGTATCACAGTTATCCAGACCCTTACCGCCGTAGTAAACCGCTTTCGGACCAATGTTATTGGACTGGAAGCCACGGACGGTGCTGGAACCACCGGCATAGAAGTTTTCATAGAATGGCAGTTCTTTGCCACCTAAACCATCGCCGTAGCCCCAGCGTGTACGACCCAGAACAACCCATTTATGGTCGTCATCAATTGGGAAGTAGGACGCGGTATCCAGCGTAATTTTGTAGAACTCGTTATCAGAGCCTGGAATGGTCACTTTACCGTTCAGGTTGACGCGAGAACCTTCCGTCGGGAAGAAACCACGGTCGAGGCGGTTATAGGTCCAACCGTAGTTGAACGTGAAGTCATCCGCAGCGAAGCCGTTGTTATCGCTCGACGTACTGGTCGATTGGCCGATGGAATCCAGATAACGCCACATCGCCACCTGCGGTTGCATATTGGACAGGTCGTTATGCACGTAACCTAAACCAGCACGCAGGGTGTTGTATTCGTTAATTGGGAAGCCCAGCGTGCCATCGACACCGTAGCTTTTGTTGGTGTACGAGGACAGATCCGCGTCGTCTGCTTTAAAGTCGTTATAGAAGATACGACCGCCCAGGCTCACACCGTCAACGGTGAAGTATGGGTTAGTAACAGAGAACTCAGAGTAGGTCTGGTAGTCGTTTTTGGTGCCGTTGATGCCCACAGAGTAACCTGTGCCCAGCCAGTTATCCTGCTGAACACCGACCTGGAAGCTCACGCCACTTTCAGTACCGTAACCCACACCGAAGTTGAAGCTACCGGTGTTACGCTCTTTGACTTTATAAACAACGTCAACCTGATCGGGACGACCCGGCACGCGCTGCGTATCGGTATCAACGGTTTCGAAGTAGCCCAGACGGTTCAGACGTTCTTTACCCTGGTCGACGAGATCGCTACCCAGCCATGCACCTTCCATCTGACGCATTTCACGGCGCAGAACGGAATCTTTAGAGGTATCGTTGCCTTCGAAGCGGATCTTACGCACGTAGAAACGGTTACCCGCGTCCACGTTCACGTGCAGCTTCACGGTTTTATCCGTGTCGTTGATCTCAGGCTGAGTTTGTACGCGCGGATAGGCATAACCATAACGGCCGAGCAGCTTCTTAATGCCGTCTTCCATTTTGGTCACTTTAGAGCCGCTATACAGATCGCCCGGCTGAATCTTGGTCAGAGACTCGATCTCAGCTGAATGTCCGGCCAGGTTTCCGCTTACCTCAACACCTGAAAGCTTGTACTGCTCGCCTTCAGTAATGTTAATCGTAATGTAGATGCCTTTCTTGTCCGGAGTCAGACTTACCTGAGTCGAATCAATGTTGAAACGCGCATAGCCGCGATCGAGGTAGTAGCTGCGCAGGGTTTCAAGGTCGCCCGCCAGCTTCTGCTTCTGGTATTTACGATCGCCAACCACGTTCCACCACGGCACTTCGTCGCGCAGCTGGAAGGTAGAGATCAGTTCATCGGTGCTGAAAGCATGGTTACCGACGATGTTGATCTGCTGGATCTTTGCAGAAACACCTTCCTGGAACACCAGCTTCAGGTCTACGCGGTTACGCGGCAGCGGTGTGACAACCGCTTTCACGCTGGCGCTGTATTTACCTACGCTGTAGTAGAAGTCTTCCAGACCTTTTTCAATGTCTGAAAGGGTAGTGCGGTCCAGAGATTCCCCCACACGGACGCCAGATGCTTCAAGGTTCTGCTTGAGCATGTCATCTTTCACCGACTTATTGCCGGAGAAAGTGATACTGGCGATCGTTGGACGTTCTTTTACCTGAACCAGCAGCGTATCACCATCGCGCAGGACGCGGACGTCCTCAAAGTTGCCAGTGGCAAACAGAGCACGGATGGTGTTACTGATATCATCATCATTAACCGTATCGCCAGGGCGCACAGGCATACTGAGGAGGGCCGCACCAACGGCGACACGCTGAAGGCCTTCGAAATGAATGTCTTTCACTACGAACCCGTCAGCACCGTATACGGTGGCGCTGCTAAACAGCAGCGACGCTATGAGCAACTTTTTCATCGCCATCGTTATTATGCGTTCTTCCTAACTAACTCTCTTACAACCGAGAGAAATCATTGAAAAGTGCAAGCCCCATTAACAGCACCAGCAAAATCGAGCCAATGCGATAACTAAAGTCTTGAACTCGCTCGGATACCGGTCCGCCTTTTAGCTTTTCAATCGCTAAAAACAGCAGATGACCCCCGTCTAACACGGGAAGCGGGAACAGGTTGATTATCCCGAGGTTCACGCTAATGAGCGCGAGAAACATGAGATAGTAAATCACCCCGAATTCCGCTGACATCCCAGCCCCCTGAGCAATCGAGATTGGCCCACTGAGGTTGTTCAGTTTCACATCACCGGTTATCAATTTCCCCAACATGTTTACCGTTAGCTTCATCAGTTGCCATGTTTTATCCGTGGCTTCAAGGATGGCGCTAAACGGCCCATACTGGCGTATTGTCTTGTACTCATCTGGCAGCGGGATCACTTTCGGCACTACGCCTGCGAACCCTTCCGCCTTTCCGCCTCCCGATTTGGTATCCGGGATAAGCGTCAGTGAGAGCGGACTCCCCTGCCTTTCAACGTCTAATGCGAGTGACGTACCTGGATTATCGCGCACCAGATTAACAAAGGTCATCCACTGTGTTAATGGCTGACCATCGACTTTAACGATCCTGTCGCCCGCTTGCAAACCCGCTTTACTCGCTGCCGAGTTAGCCTGTACTTCGGCTAATACCGGTTCGATCTGCGGGCCTCGCGGTCGAATCCCCAGTGCTGAAACCGGATCTTCTTTGTCAGGCTCGAAGCTCCAGTGGCGTAAATCCAGAACTTTCTCCTGCCGCTGGTTAGTTCCAAATGGCGACACGCTGACGGTCGTCTGCTCGTCACCGATTTTCGCTACCAGCTGCAGTCGCACGGCATCCCAATCAGGGGTTTCGATGCCATCAATCGCTTTAAGTTCCATCCCCGGTGTAATTTGCGCACTCGCCGCGATGGAGTCGGGGGCAATTTCACCGACAACCGGACGCACGCCAGGGACGCCGATGATAAACACCAGCCAGTAGGCAAAGATAGCAAAGATGAAATTGGCTACCGGTCCGGCAGCGATGATGGCGGCGCGTTGTCCAACGGTTTTGTTGTTAAACGCGCTGTGGCGAAGTTCTGGGGCAACCGGCTCGACGCGCTCGTCGAGCATTTTGACGTAGCCGCCGAGCGGGATAAGAGCGATGACAAACTCGGTGCCATGCTTGTCGGTGCGCTTCCAGAGCGATTTACCAAAACCGATGGAGAATCGTTCTACCCGCACACCGCAGCGCCGAGCAACCCAGAAATGGCCAAATTCATGCACGGTAATCAGTACACCCAGTGCAACAATGAACGCCGCCAGATTCCAGAGAATGCTCAGCATAAAACCTTCCGTTAAATCGTCCCAAATACCAGTAAAAGCAGGCAAGCAAACACTGGAACTGCAGCCGTCAGGCTGTCAATGCGATCCAGTATACCGCCATGTCCTGGGATAAGGTGACCACTATCTTTAATCCCTGCTTCACGCTTAAACATGCTCTCGGTTAAATCACCCAGAACGGATGCCAGCGCAGCGAAAATAGAGCATACCAGCAGCGTTGACGGCGCAACGTCGAGATTCGCCCAGACGCCGTAGCCCCAGGAGATAATCGCTGCGGTAAACAGGCCGCCAATGAATCCTTGCCAGGTTTTTCCCGGCGAGACTTTGGGAGCCAGCTTATGTTTGCCAAACAGTTTACCAAACATATACGCGCCAGAGTCAGCACCCCAGACGAGGATCATCACGTAGAGCAGCCACAATGCGCCGCTGTAGTGGTTTTCATCGTAGTGCCAGGCGCGCAGTGCAACCATACCCCAGAAAAAGGGAATAATGGTGAGCAGACCAAAAATCAGGCGTAAAACTTTAGAGTTACGCCAGAGCGCCGCAGAGCCTGGGTAAAAAAGCACCAGCACAAGCGCGGCAACCCACCAGCCTAATGACACCCAAAGCGAGCCAGCGACCAGCGGTTGGTGAATATCGTGGTGATATTCAGGCAATGTAAACAGCATCAGAGCCAGGATAAAGCCGCAGAGCACCGCCAGCCATACCCGCTGAGTGCGTGAGGTAAAGCCGCTAAACTGTCCCCATTCCCACGCGGCGAGCATGCACACCACCAGCGTCACAATAGCGAATCCCACTGGAGGCAGTAAAAACAGCGCCGCAATGACAATGGGTATTAATACAAAAGCGGAAATCAGGCGATACTTCAGCAAAAGCTACCCCCATCAGGCTTTGTCGCCACCAGGCTCTGTGCCGCCGAAACGACGCTCTCGGTTGGCAAAGGCATGAAGCGCACCTTCAAAGTCTTGTTCATCAAAATCGGGCCAAAGAACATCAGTAAAGTAAAGTTCGGCGTAGGCGATTTGCCAAAGCAAAAAGTTACTTATGCGATGTTCTCCCCCTGTCCTAATTACCAAATCCACGGGAGCCAGTTCATTCATGCAGATTTGCTTACCCAGCGCCTCTTCATCAATTTGGTCGGGTCTCAACAGCCCTTCCTGAACCTGTTCGGCCAGATGCCGAACACCCTGGATAATATCCCAGCGTCCGCCGTAATTCGCCGCGATATTGAGCGTCAGACCGGTGTTGTTTTCCGTCAACGCTTCTGCTTTGCGAATACGTTCCTGCAAACGTGAGTTAAAACGACTGGTTTCCCCGATAATACGCAGGCGCACGTTGTGGCGGTGCAGGCTTTTTACTTCGCTGTCGAGCGCCCACACAAACAGTTCCATCAACGCAGTGACTTCCTGCGCAGGTCGATTCCAGTTTTCACTGCTAAAAGCATAGAGCGTTAACGCATCAATGCCGTTATTGGCGGCAAAAGAAACGGCGCGGCGAACGGATTTCGCCCCAGCTTTATGCCCAAAGGCTCGTATCTTCCCTTGTCTTTTCGCCCAGCGGCCGTTGCCATCCATGATGATTGCTACATGACGGCAGCCATGCGCTGGCAAGTTTTCGCTTATTGGTTGATTCGCAGACAACATAACGCGTTTTTAGTCCCTGAAAAGGATTTAACGGTACTCAGGAATACTGAAGCCTAAACATAAAAAAGCCGTGTCAAACCACGGCTTACCTGACCACATTAAGTCAAATACCTGCGATCAGGTGGCGCAGACTATATCACTGAAGCCCAACGCTAACAAATGGCACGACGACTACTGGTTGGTTTATCACCAGCTTGCGAGACGTGTCACCTGCTTGCGCGCAATAACACGGGCCTGAGCATCCACCGCCAGCACCTCTTCCACGCTCTGTGGTTCGCGCAAATCCATCATTTCCAGCACCGACAGGTTCAGTGCGGCAATGTCGGTAAAGCGGATCTGCTGATTCAGGAATGCCTCAACGGTCACCTCATTGGCTGCATTCAGTGCTGTCGTCGCCGCCTGTCCCTGGTCGAAGGCCGTCATTGCAAGCTTCAGACACGGATAGCGGTCGTAATCAGGCTCGCTGAACGTCAGCGAGCTGAGCTTGCAAAAATCGAGCGGTTTTACGCCCGACTTCACGCGGTTTGGCCACGCCATAGCATGCGCAATCGGGGTTCGCATGTCAGGCTCGCCCAGCTGTGCCAGCACGCTACCGTCCTGATAGCGCACCATTGAGTGGATCACCGATTGCGGGTGGATCAGCACTTCCATCTGTTTCGCTGACGCATTGAACAGCCAGCGGGCTTCAATGTATTCCAGACCTTTGTTCATCATGGTGGCTGAATCAACGGAGATCTTACGCCCCATCGACCAGTTCGGATGACGGCACGCCTGATCCGGCGTCATTGCGCTCAGTTCAGACAGTGGCGTTTCGCGGAACGGGCCACCAGACCCGGTAAGCAGAATGGATACAACGCCATTTTGCTCCAGGTCAGCGTACCCCAGGTTCTGCTGAAAAGGTTGGGGCAAACTCTGAAAAATGGCGTTGTGCTCGCTATCAACCGGTAAAAGACGCGCCCCGCGCTGTTTAACGGCATCCATGAACAGGCGTCCGCAGGTCACCAGCGACTCTTTGTTCGCCAGCAGAACATCTTTTCCGGCATCAATAGCGGCAAGCGTCGGCAGAAGCCCTGCCGCACCGACGATTGCCGCCATCACCTGATCAACCTCATCCAGCGCAGCCATGTCGCACGCTGCCTGCTGCCCGCTCAGCACCTCTGTCCGACAGCCCTTCTCAGCAAGCTGTGCTTTCAGCAGTCGCGCACTGCTCTCGTCATCCATAACCGCATAGCGAGGCGTGAACTCCAGACACTGCTCCACCATGCGCTCCACGTTTTTTCCGGCCACGAGCGCAGTCACGGTGTAGAGTTCAGGGTTATGGCGAACAACGTCGAGAGTGCTGCAGCCAATAGAGCCGGTTGAGCCGAGGAGAGTTAAATGCTTCATGAGATGCCCGGGAAAAGTTAAACCAGATAAAAGCAAAACGCCGCCAGCAAGCACGAAGGCTCTCTGAACGGCGTTTATCAGTGTACGACAGAAATCAGAACTGCATCAGTTCCGCTTCTTTTTCTGCCAGCGCCGCGTCAATTTTCTTGATAGCAGCGTCAGTCAGTTTCTGCACGTCGTCCTGGGAACGACGGTCGTCATCTTCGCTGATCTCTTTTTCTTTCAGCAGTGCTTTCACTTTATCGTTCGCATCGCGGCGCACGTTACGCACGGACACACGACCCTGCTCCGCTTCACCACGAACCACTTTGATCAGGTCTTTACGACGTTCTTCAGTCAGCGGCGGCAGTGGAACGCGGATATCAGTACCCGCAGAGCTTGGGTTCAGACCCAGGTCAGAAGCCATAATCGCTTTCTCAACCGCAGGACCCATAGAACGGTCGAATACGTTGATTTTCAGCGTGCGGGTATCTTCCACGGTGACGTTCGCCAGCTGACGCAGCGGAGTTGGCGTGCCGTAGTATTCCACAACGATGCCATCCAGCAGGCTTGGGGAAGCACGGCCAGTACGAATTTTGCTGATTTGGTTTTTGAACGCTTCTACGCACTTATCCATGCGTACTTCAGCATCTTTTCTGATGTCGTTAATCACGTTACGGATCCTTGAAAACTTGTCTCAGGCAGACTATCCGCCAGCACAGCCGCTACAGGTGTGCTAAGTATAGTCGCGTTTAAATCATGACAACGCCAAAGGCGCGTCCGGGTAAGATACCACTACAAAATAAAGCGGAATCTTACCTGTATTTATCGTCGACGGAAATTATTCCGTGATCAAAGTGCCTTCTTTTTCGCCCATTACAACGCGACGCAGCGCGCCGGGCTTGTTCATGTTGAAGACACGAATCGGCAGTTTGTGGTCACGAGCCAGCGTGAAGGCGGCAAGATCCATTACTTTCAGCTCTTTATCCAGTACTTCGCTGTAGGTCAGCTGATCGTACATGGTGGCAGAAGGATCTTTTGCCGGATCGGCAGTAAACACGCCGTCAACTTTGGTCGCTTTCAGCACCACATCGGCTTCGATTTCGATACCGCGCAGGCAGGCAGCGGAATCGGTAGTAAAGAACGGGTTACCCGTACCGGCGGAGAGGATCACCACGCGGTTGTTGCGCAGCAGGCTGATTGCCTCTGCCCAGCTGTAGTTATCGCAAACGCCATTCAGAGGAATAGCAGACATCAGGCGAGCATTCACGTAGGCGCGGTGAAGCGCATCACGCATTGCCAGGCCATTCATTACGGTTGCCAGCATCCCCATGTGGTCGCCCACAACGCGGTTCATACCCGCTTTCGCCAGACCAGCACCACGGAAAAGGTTGCCACCGCCAATGACCACGCCAACCTGAATGCCCAGTTCGACCAGTTCTTTGATTTCCTGTGCCATGCGATCAAGGATGCTTGCGTCAATACCGAAGCCTTCCGATCCCTGCAGCGCTTCGCCACTCAGCTTAAGCAGAATGCGTTTGTACACGGGTTTTGCATTGGTAGCCATGTTTCTTTCCTGAGACTGTCAACGATTAAGATGGGGGTTAATTCTGGCGACATGTTATGTCGCAAACCAGCACAGCGATACCGGAGCCTGTCTGATTTTGTATGACGGGTGACAAAAAGAAGCCGCCCTCAGGCGGCTCCTTTTTCATCATTAAGACTGCTTGGACATTGCAGCAACTTCTGCTGCGAAGTCAGTCTCAACTTTCTCGATGCCTTCGCCCACTTCGAAGCGGATGAAGCCAGTTACGTCAGCGTTATGCTCTTTCAGCAGCTGAGCAACAGACTTGCTTGGATCCATTACGAAAGGCTGGCCAGTCAGAGAAACTTCGCCGGTGAATTTCTTCATGCGGCCTTCAACCATTTTCTCTGCGATTTCTTTTGGCTTACCAGACTGCATCGCGATGTCCAGCTGAACCTGGTACTCTTTCTCTACCACTTCAGCAGACACGTCTTCTGGCTTAACGAATTCTGGCTTGCTTGCAGCGATGTGCATTGCCAGCTGTTTAACCAGCTCTTCGTCAGCGCCTTTAGCCGCAACCAGAACACCGATACGCGCACCGTGCTGGTATGAACCCAGAACGTCACCTTCCAGAGAAGATACGCGACGGATGTTGATGTTCTCACCGATTTTAGCAACCAGCGCAACGCGTTCTTCTTCGAACTGTGCTTTCAGAACTTCAACGTCAGTGATTTTGCCAGCAACAGCTGCGTCCAGAACTTTGTTCGCAAATGCCTGGAAACCGCCATCTTTAGCAACGAAGTCAGTCTGGCAGTTAACTTCCAGAATGATGCCGTAGTTGCCGTCGATTTTAGTGATGATCACGCCGTCAGCAGCAACGTTGCCTGCTTTTTTAGCTGCTTTGATCGCACCGGATTTACGCATGTTTTCGATTGCCAGCTCGATGTCGCCGTTCGCTTCAGTCAGCGCTTTTTTGCAATCCATCATGCCTGCGCCAGTACGCTCACGCAGCTCTTTTACCAGGGATGCGGTAATTTCAGCCATTCTTAAATCCTCGGGAGATGTGAACTGCCCGGCCAGAAGCCAAACAGTATAAATTGAAAAAAGGGGCCGATAATTGGCCCCTATTCATACACGGTACTAATAAGGGGTGTAGCCTTATTATTCAGCTTCTACGAAGCTTTCTTCCGCCTGAGAAGCCAGATCCTGAGAACGGCCTTCACGAACGGTAGCAGCTACAGCGCCCAGGTACAGGCTAACGGCACGGATTGCATCGTCGTTACCCGGGATAACGAAGTCAACACCGTCCGGATCGGAGTTGGTATCAACGATAGCGAATACCGGGATACCCAGGTTGTTAGCTTCTTTGATTGCGATGTGCTCGTGGTCTGCATCGATTACGAACAGCGCGTCTGGCAGGCCGCCCATATCTTTGATACCGCCCAGGCTGTTTTCCAGCTTGTCCAGTTCACGAGTACGCATCAGCGCTTCTTTCTTAGTCAGCTTATCGAAAGTACCGTCCTGAGACTGGGTTTCCAGATCTTTCAGGCGTTTGATTGACTGACGAACGGTTTTCCAGTTGGTCAGCATGCCGCCCAACCAGCGATGGTTCACGAAGAACTGATCGCAGCTGTTAGCAGCATCTTTCACAGCTTCGCTTGCAGCGCGTTTAGTACCAACGAACAGAATCTTACCTTTACGGGAAGAGATCTTGTTCAGCTCAGCCAGGGCTTCGTTGAACATTGGTACAGTTTTCTCAAGGTTGATGATGTGAACTTTGTTACGCGCGCCGAAGATGAAAGGCTTCATTTTCGGGTTCCAGTAACGGGTCTGGTGACCAAAGTGAACACCAGCCTTGAGCATGTCGCGCATGGAAACAGTTGCCATGTTTAAAACCTCTATTTAAAAGTTGGGGTTATGCCTCCACGTATCCCATGTTACCGACCCCGAAGGGCACCCCGGAACATGTGCCGATACGTGTGTGTTGTTACACAAAGTGAGATATGTCGCCTCCGTCCATTCTGTGTATATGAAATGGATCGGAAGTCCGGCGCGCTTTATACCACAAAACGCGGGCGGAAACCAACAGTTGTTGGCGGTGTGTGCTGCTAATGATTCTCAATTTGGCACGGGGTGCGCCTGACTGATACCATTAACGACACTTAGACTAGTATTGTCGAAAAAATCGACACCGATGGACAGATTACATGGCTATCTCTATTAAGACCCCTGAAGAAATTGAAAAGATGCGCGTCGCCGGTCGTCTGGCCGCCGAAGTGCTGGAAATGATCGAACCGTTCGTTAAACCGGGCGTTAGCACCGGCGAGCTGGATCGCATTTGTAACGACTACATCGTGAACGAGCAGCACGCGGTTTCCGCCTGCCTCGGCTATCACGGTTTCCCGAAATCCGTCTGCATCTCTATTAATGAAGTGGTTTGCCACGGTATTCCGGACGACGAAAAACTGCTGAAAGATGGCGACATCGTGAACATCGACGTGACCGTCATTAAAGACGAGTACCACGGCGACACCTCTAAGATGTTCATCGTGGGCAAACCGACCATCCTCGGCGAGCGTCTGTGCAAAGTGACGCAGGAAAGCCTCTACTTGGCGCTGAAAATGGTTAAGCCGGGCATTCGCCTGCGCACGCTCGGCGCGGCTATCCAGAAGTTCGTTGAAGCAGAAGGTTTCTCTGTGGTGCGCGAGTACTGCGGACACGGCATCGGCCGCGTGTTCCACGAAGAGCCGCAGGTTCTGCACTACGATGCGGATGACGGCGGCGTGGTGCTGCAAAAAGGCATGACCTTCACCATCGAGCCAATGGTCAACTCCGGCGATTACCGTATCCGCACCATGAAAGACGGCTGGACGGTGAAAACCAAAGACAGAAGCTTGTCTGCGCAGTACGAGCATACTATTGTGGTCACAGACAACGGCTGCGAAATTATGACGTTGCGCAAGGATGACACTATCCCGGCGATACTGACGAACATTGAGTGATAAGAAGCCGGCAAATGCCGGCTTTTTTAATGGCGATAGCTTTTTCTTATGGGTGGCGCACGATGAGTAATCTATTACCAGAACAGTATGCTAACACAGCCCTTCCCACCCTCCCTGACCAGCCCGACAACCCGGGCGTCTGGCCGCCGCACGAGCTGACCTGCGCCCACATCAAAGCGCATCTGGACGTCTTCCAGCGCTGGCTCGGCAGCGCGTTTGACGCGGGCATTTCCGCCGAACAGCTGATTGAAGCGCGCACCGAATTTATCGACCAGCTTTTGCAGCGCCTGTGGATCGACTACGGCTTTGGGCAAATCAGCGACGTCGCGCTGGTCGCCGTTGGCGGCTACGGCCGCGGCGAGCTGCACCCGCTGTCTGACATCGACCTGCTGATCCTGAGCCGCAAAAAGCTGCCGGACGACCAGGCGCAAAAAATCGGCGAGCTGCTGACCCTGCTGTGGGACGTGAAGCTGGAAGTCGGCCACAGCGTGCGAACCCTGGAAGAGTGCCTGCTCGAAGGGCTTTCCGACCTGACCGTCGCCACCAACCTGATTGAAACGCGTCTGCTGATTGGCGACGTGGCGCTGTTCCTGGAGCTGCAAAAACACATCTTCAGCGACGGCTTCTGGCCGTCGGAGAAGTTCTTCGCCGCGAAGGTGGAAGAGCAAAACCAGCGCCACCAGCGCTACCACGGCACCAGCTATAACCTCGAACCCGACATCAAAAGCAGCCCCGGCGGCCTGCGCGACATCCACACCCTGCAGTGGGTCGCCCGTCGCCATTTCGGCGCCACCTCGCTGGACGAAATGGTCGGCTTCGGCTTTTTGACCGAGGCCGAGCGCAACGAGCTGAACGAGTGTCTGCACCTGCTGTGGCGCATTCGCTTCGCCCTGCATCTGGAAGTCACCCGCTACGACAACCGCCTGCTGTTCGACCGCCAGCTGAGCGTGGCCCAGCGCCTGAACTACAGCGGCGAAGGCAACGAGCCGGTCGAGCACATGATGAAGGACTTCTTCCGCGTGACCCGCCGCGTCACCGAGCTGAACCAGATGCTGCTACAGCTTTTCGACGAAGCGATCCTGGCGCTGACGGCGGATGAAAAGCCGCGTGCGATCGACGACGAATTCCAGCTGCGCGGCACGCTGATCGACCTGCGGGACGAAACCCTGTTCATCCGCGAGCCGGAAGCGATCCTGCGCATGTTTTACACCATGGTGCGTAACAGCACGATCACCGGGATCTACTCCACCACCCTGCGCCATCTGCGCCACGCCCGTCGTCACCTGACGGAGCCACTGTGCTATATCCCGGAAGCGCGTTCGCTATTCCTGAGCATGCTGCGCCATCCCGGGGCGGTCAGCCGCGGCCTGCTGCCGATGCACCGCCACAGCGTGCTGTGGGCCTATATGCCCCAGTGGTCGCACATTGTCGGGCAGATGCAGTTCGATCTTTTCCACGCCTATACCGTGGATGAGCACACCATCCGCGTGATGCTCAAGCTGGAAAGTTTTGCGAAGGAAGAGACTCGCTCCCGCCACCCGCTGTGCGTTGAGCTGTGGCCGCGCCTGACCCACCCGGAGCTGATCCTGATCGCCGCGCTGTTCCACGATATTGCCAAAGGGCGCGGCGGCGACCACTCGGTGCTGGGCGCGCAGGACGTGCTGAAATTTGCCGAGCTTCACGGCCTTAACTCCCGGGAAACGCAGCTTGTGGCCTGGCTGGTGCGCAATCACCTGCTGATGTCCGTGACCGCACAGCGCCGGGACATTCAGGATCCGGAGGTGATTAAGCAATTCGCCAAAGAGGTGCAGACGGAGCATCGCCTGCGCTTCCTGGTGTGCCTGACGGTGGCCGATATTTGCGCCACCAACGAAACCCTGTGGAACAGCTGGAAGCAGAGCCTGCTGCGCGAACTCTATTTCGCGACGGAGAAACAGCTGCGGCGCGGAATGCAGAACACGCCGGACATGCGCGAGCGCGTGCGCCATCACCAGCTTCAGGCGCTGGCGCTGCTGCGGATGGACAATATTAATGAAGAGGCGCTGCATCAGATTTGGGCCCGCTGTCGCGCCAACTACTTTGTGCGCCACAGCCCGAACCAGCTCGCCTGGCACGCGCGGCACCTGCTCAAGCACGATCTGTCGAAACCGCTGATCCTGCTCAGCCCGCAGGCGACGCGCGGCGGAACGGAGATTTTTATCTGGAGCCCGGATCGCGCCTACCTGTTTGCCGCCGTTTGCGCCGAACTTGACCGCAGAAACCTGTCCGTTCACGACGCGCAGATTTTCACCACCCGCGACGGGATGGCGATGGACACCTTTATTGTGCTGGAGCCGGACGGCAGCCCGCTGTCGTCAGACAGGCATGAAGGGATTCGTTTTGGTCTGGAGCAGGCGATAACCCAGCACAGCTGGCAGCCGCCGCAGCCTCGCCGCCAGCCGGCAAAATTGCGCCACTTTACGGTGGATACGGAGGTCAATTTCCTGCCCACGCACACCGACAGGAAATCGTTCCTGGAGCTGATCGCGCTTGACCAGCCAGGGCTGCTCGCCCGCGTTGGCCAGGTTTTTGCGGATCTGGGAATTTCGCTTCACGGGGCAAGAATTACAACCATTGGCGAGCGAGTAGAAGATTTATTCATAATCGCGACCGCCGATCGGCGTGCCCTTAATAATGACCTGCAACTTGAAGTGCAACAACGGTTGACAGCAGCCCTCAATCCAAACGATAAAGGGTGACTTGTTTTTAGTGAATATGGAAAGAGTAAACAATGCAGCAGTTACAAAACGTTATTGAGTCCGCTTTTGAGCGCCGCGCCGAGATCACTCCGGCAAATGTGGATACCGTTACCCGTGAAGCCGTGAACCAGGTGATTGCCCTGCTGGATTCCGGCGCTCTGCGCGTAGCAGAGAAAATCGACGGTCAGTGGGTAACTCATCAGTGGCTGAAGAAAGCCGTGCTGCTCTCTTTCCGTATCAACGATAACCAGGTTATCGACGGAGCAGAAAGCCGCTACTTCGACAAAGTGCCGATGAAATTCGCCGATTACGACGAAGCGCGTTTCCAGAAAGAAGGTTTCCGCGTCGTGCCACCGGCAGCCGTGCGTCAGGGTGCATTTATCGCGCGTAACACCGTGCTGATGCCATCCTACGTCAACATCGGTGCTTACGTTGACGAAGGCACCATGGTAGACACCTGGGCGACCGTGGGTTCCTGTGCGCAGATCGGTAAAAACGTTCACCTGTCCGGCGGCGTGGGCATTGGCGGCGTACTGGAGCCGCTCCAGGCTAACCCAACCATCATCGAAGACAACTGCTTCATCGGCGCACGCTCCGAAGTGGTTGAAGGCGTGATCGTGGAAGAAGGCTCCGTGATCTCCATGGGCGTGTACATCGGTCAGAGCACCCGTATCTATGACCGCGAAACCGGCGAAGTGCATTACGGTCGCGTTCCGGCGGGCTCCGTGGTAGTTTCCGGCAACCTGCCGTCAAAAGATGGCAAATACAGCCTGTACTGCGCGGTTATCGTGAAGAAAGTTGACGCGAAAACCCGCGGCAAAGTGGGCATCAACGAACTGCTGCGCACCATCGATTAATCCGCTTAGCAAACCGCTAAACGTAAAAACCCGCCTGATGGCGGGTTTTGTTTTTAGGCCTTAGTCACGCGTACCGGCACGCTTTTATAGGCGGGCGTCAGGCTTTGCCAGTCCACCGCATCCAGCGAGAGCAGCACGTTGGCCTCCGGCAAATAGGCGCCAACCGACCCGCTCGCCATACTGTAAATCACCACCGTCAGGCCTGACATCATCCGCCCCCGCGAAGGCTGCCCGCTATCATCCAGCGCCTGCACGTTCACGACATCCCCTTCCGCCAGGCCGCGCGCGGTCGCTTCGGCTTCGCTCAGGAACACCACGTCGCGACGACCGGTGATGCCGCGATAGCGATCGTTCATGCCGTAGATGGTGGTGTTGTACTGGTCATGGCTGCGCAGCGTGGCCAGCACCAGCGCGTCGTCCGGCTGACGCGCGCGGTCAACGGCCCGGCGTCGACTCACCGCAAAGTTCGCTTTGCCGTTGACCGTCCGCCATTCGCGGCGGGAGGCTGGCGTGTCCATACGGAACCCGCCGGGTTCAGCAATGCGCGCGTTGTAGCCCGCAAATTCCGGGAGCACGTCGGCAATGGCCTCGCGGATCAGGGCGTAATTACCGCTCATCTCCTCCCAGTTAACCGGGGAGTCAGGCAGCGCGGCGCGCGCCATTTCAGCCACGATGGCCGGCTCCGATTTCAGCCAACGCGAGGCGGGTTTGAGCGCCCCGCAGGAGGCGTGAACCATCGACATGGCGTCTTCCACGGTGACGGACTGGATCCCCGTCGCCTGTACATCGCGCTCGGTTCTGCCCAGCGCCGGCAGCAGGTAGTTATGCTTCGCCAGCAGCAAGTGCGACCGGTTGAGCTTAGTGGCAACGTGAACCTGCATATCGAGGTGCTTTATGGCCGCAAAGGTGCGCTGCGGATCAGGCATCGCCACCGCAAGGTTACCGCCCATGCAAATCAGCGCCCTGGCCTCGCCGCGCTCGATCGCCCGAATACTCTCCACGCTGGAGCGACCATGCTTGCGGGAAACGGTAATCGAAAAACGATCTTCAAGGCGCTGTAAAAATGCCTCCGGAGCCGCCTCGTTGATCCCGACCGAGCGGTCGCCCTGCACGTTGGAGTGGCCGCGCAGCGGGCAGATCCCCGCCCCCGGCCTCCCGATGTTGCCTTTCAGCAGCAGCAGGTTAACCAGCTGCTGGACGTTTTCCGTGCCGTTTTTGTGCTGGGTGATGCCAAGCCCGTAGCAGATGATGGTAGCGCGGGATTGACTGTAGGTGTGGGCCAGATCTTCCATCTGGCTGCAGGTCAGCCCGCTTTCCCTTTCCAGCTCCGCCCATTTGTGGTTGCGAAGATCCTGATACAGCGCGTCGTAGCCTTCGGTGTGTTCCGCAATGAAATCATGGTCGAGGCAGAGCGGCTGGTTGAGCAGCGCCCGGGCTTCATCCATCTCGATTAGCGCTTTCATCATGCCTTTCAGCAGCGCCGAATCGCCCCCCATCTTCACCTGGTAGTAGCTGCTGCTGAGGGCGGTCGCTTTTCCGGAGAGCATCTCGCCCGGGCTTTGAGGGAAGCAAAACCGCTCGAGGCCGCGCTCTGCCAGCGGGTTAATGGAGATAATTTTCGCTCCGCGCTTCGCCACCTCACGCAGCGTGGTGAGCATTCGCGGATGGTTGGTGCCGGGGTTGTGGCCGATGCAAATCACCAGATCGCAGCGTTCAAAGTCGGCCAGCTCGACCGTGCCTTTGCCCAGACCGATGGAGTGGGTCAGGCCGACGCTGGTCGGCCCGTGGCACATGTTTGAACAATCCGGGAAGTTAGTGCTGCCATACTCGCGCGCAAAAAGCTGATACAGGAACGCCGCCTCGTTGGAGGTACGCCCGGAGGTATAAAACTCTACCTGCTCCGGAGAATCATAGCCGCGCAGGCGCTCGCCGATTTCCTGAAACGCCACCTGCCATTCGATGGCCTGCCAGCGATCCGTGGCGGCATCGTACTTCATGGGGTGGGTCAGCCGACCGCTGTTTTCGAGCGCATAATCGCTGTACTGCCATAGCTCGGAAACCGTATGGCGGCGGAAAAACGCCGGAGAAGCTTTCTTGCTGGTCGTTTCCCAGGAGACCGCCTTAACGCCATTTTCGCACAGCTCCATCGGCGCGCGATGGGCTGGATCGGGCCACGCGCAGCCCGGGCAATCAAAGCCCGAGACCTGATTCATCCTGAACATGGCGATAATGTCGCGGGCCACCGCCTTTTGTGAAAACACCGACGCCGAGACCGCTTTCACCGCGCCCCAGCCACCAGCCGGGCCTTGATAGCCGCGGACACCCTGAATACCCTTTTTCATTGCTACTGCTTATTTATCGGCAATTATTAATAGCAAATACGGTAGCAAGTTCTCTTTGGCATTGATTTCCTCTTGACGAGGTAACTAAAAACTACAATAAACGAGTTAGATTACTTCTCCCTGACCGGGGTAAACGGGCGAAAACTGAGTACAGGTATTCAGGGTTTTCTCTGATTTCCACAAGCCCCGTCATTTGCCGTCTGGACGTAATCAGGATCGACCCCGCTTTTTTTGTATCTGAGGGTGGCAGTAAGACATTTTTTCGTTAATTATTCATAGGTTATGTTGAGATAAAGGGTACCGATATGTACGATAATCTGAAAAGTCTGGGCATTACCAATCCTGATGAAATTGATCGTTACAGCCTCCGTCAGGAAGCGAACAACGATATTTTGAAAATCTATTTCCACAAGGACAAAGGAGAGTTTTTCGCCAAAAGCGTGAAGTTTAAATACCCACGCCAGCGTAAGACCGTGGTCGCTGACGGAGTGGGTCAGGGATACAAAGAGGTTCAGGAAATCAGCCCTAACCTGCGCTACGTGATCGACGAACTCGATCAGATTTGCCAGCGCGATCGTACCGAGGTCGATCTCAAACGTAAGATCCTTGACGACCTGCGTCATCTGGAAAGCGTTGTCACCAACAAGATCAGCGAAATCGAAGCGGATCTTGAGAAGTTAACGCGGAAATAAAAGCAAAACGGCAATCCTTGATTGCCGTTTTTAGTGTTTGCGCTCTCTCCGGTGAGAGCACCAGTCCGCACTCAGCTATCGCTGTTCATCAAGTTCTTGTAGGCCGGGTAAGGCGAAGCCGTCACCCGGCACACAGCCTCACCGCTGCTCGTCTAACTGAAGCGCCACGTACAGCAGCAGCCTGTCGTCAAAATTCCCCAGGTCCAGCCCGGTCAGCTCAGAGATACGGTTAAGCCGATACTCCAGCGTGTTGCGGTGTATAAACAGCGCTTTCGAGGTGGCCAGGGGCTGCACGTTATGGCGAAACCACGCCTGAAGGGTGCGGCGCAGCAGGCCGTTGTTGTCCATCGCCTTCAGGCGCACCAGCGGGCGCGCCAGCTCGTTGGCCTGCCAGCCGCCGCGCAGGCTGTCGAGCAGCACGGGCAACATCAAATCCTGATAAAAATAGCTCCGGCTTTCCGGCATCCGCTGTTTGCCCACCATCATGGTGGTGCGGGCGGTACGCCACGAACGGGCGATGCTGCCCGGCCCGGTAAAGTAGTTGCCGAGCGCAACGCGAAAGCGCAGCTGGCCGTTCTCTTTCATCCGCGCAATCAGCTGGTCGACCCGGCGACGGTGATCTTCCGCATCCCAGCGGCCAAACTGGTTTAGCGCCGGTTTAAGCACCACCATTTCGGTCAGCGAGACAATGGCCACCAGGTTGTTACGCTCCGGCGTGGCCAGCGCGTTTTGCAGCTGCTGCAGCTCGGCCATCGCGCTGTCGACTCCAAGCTGGCCGCTGTCCACCTCAATCACCGCCACCACGCGCGGCTGATTGAGATCGATCCCCAGACGCTGCGCCCACTCGCTCAGGGCAGGCGTATGTTCTTCCGCCTGAATCAGGTTCATCACCAGCTCTTCGCGCAGGCGGCTATCCTGCGCCAGCAGGTGCATCAGGCGCGACTGCTCCAGCATCATCTCGGCGGTCATGCACACCAGCTCGCCGTACTTGCGCAGCGACTCCGGCTCACCGGTCAGGCCGATCACCCCGACGATTTCCCCTTCGAGGCGCAGCGGTAAGTTGATGCCCTGACGCACGCCGTGCAGGTGTTTGGCCACCGCATCGTCGATATCCACCACCCGCCCCTGGGAGAGCACCAGCAGCGCCCCTTCGTGCAATTCACCAATGCGCTCGCGATCGCCGCTGCCAATAATGCGCCCGCGGGCATCCATTACGTTGATATTGGTATCAATGATGCGCATGGTGCGCGCCACGATATCCTGCGCCATTTTGGTATCAAGATGCCAGCCAGCCATGTAACCCTCCTGTGAGCAGAGCTCAAGCATAGGGGAGTTCAATCACGGCCGCATTGTGCAGATGCACAAACTCAGGGGGAGAAGTATGGACTTGTGGAAAGGGTCACAGAAAAGTAAAACCCCGCTCGCTGCCGGGCGGGGGTTTGAGGGGATTACTGCATCAGCAGGTAGATTGAGGAATCACCGCGCTGGATATTCAGCGCCAGCACGGACGGTTTGCTGTCGAGAATTTTGCGCAGTTCAGCGATGTTTTTCACCGGCTGCTGGTTCGCACCCATGATGACGTCGCCTTTTTTCAGGCCGATGCGGGCTGCCGGTGAGTTCGCTTTCACGTTGTTCACCACCACGCCTTTATCAGCGCCCTTGTTGCTCATCTCTGCGCCTTCAATGCCGCTGAAGATAGAGCTGGAATCCACCTGATTCTGGCTGCTCTGCTGCAGTTCAAGGCTGACGTTGACCGGCTTACCTTCGCGCAGCAGGCCAAGGGTAATTTTGCTGCCGACCGGCATTGAACCCACTTCCGCACGCAGCGCCGCGAAGCTGCTGATTGGCTTGCCGTTCAGGGAGGTGATGACATCACCCGCCTTGATGCCCGCTTTCGCCGCAGACGAGTTCGGCATCACCTGGCTGACGAACGCGCCGCGCTGGGCGTCAACTTTCATCGCCTTCGCCAGCTCGGAGTTCAGCTCCGTCCCCAGAATACCCAGCTCACCGCGTTTCACCTGGCCGTACTGCACCATCTGCGCGGTCAGGTTTTTCACCATGTTGCTTGGGATCGCAAAGCCGATACCGATGTTGCCGCCGTCCGGTGCCAGGATCGCGGTGTTAATACCGATCAGCTCGCCGTTCAGGTTAACCAGCGCACCGCCGGAGTTGCCGCGGTTGATGGCGGCATCCGTCTGGATGAAGTTTTCGTAGTTTTCCGCGTTCAGGCCGCTACGGCCCAGCGCAGAGACGATCCCGGAGGTTACGGTTTCGCCCAGGCCGAACGGGTTACCGATTGCCACGGTGTAGTCGCCAACGCGCAGCGCGTCGGAGTCGGCAATTTTAATCGCCGTCAGGTTTTTCGGATCCTGGATTTGGATCAGCGCGATATCGGAGCGCGGATCTTTGCCCACCACTTTAGCGTCGAATTTACGGCCGTCGCTCAGCTGGACTTTAATCGTGTTGGCGTTATCCACAACGTGGTTGTTGGTGACGACATAGCCTTTTGCGGCATCAATGATGACGCCGGAACCCAGCGCCATGAACTTCTGCTGCTGGCCGCCGTTACCGCCGCCCTGTGAGTCATCACCTGCGCCACCGCCCTGACAGAACGGTGAGCTCTGGAACGGTGAACCATCCTGGCAGAACGGCGAGTTGTCACCGAAGAACTGCTGGAAGTTGCGCGGCATGCGCGGCGTGTTAACCGTCGTGCTGCCTTCAACGTTAATACTCACCACCGATGGCATCACTTTTTCGAGCATCGGTGCCAGGCTTGGCATCGGCTGCGCCGCTGCGGCTGACGATGCGGTCTCGGCTGCCGTAGCAGTCACAGGAGACAGTGCTAAACCTAAACTCAGAGCCAGTGCACTCATTGCTAATGTGGTTTTTTTCATGTTTCTTAATCTCGATTAACAGATAACGCAAAATTGCTGTGTTACTCAGATTCGTTTTATACCGCTTAGTTCCGGGAGTAAGTTTATGGAAAAAGTAAAAATTTATTGGCCGTCTTTACAAAACTCCCCCTTTATTCCACCGCCATCAGCTTCCGGTATTCATCCCACGCATAGAGATCGGTCATCCCGCTGATATAGTCCTGAATAAGCCGGCAGCGATAATAATATTCCAGCACCGGCCACTGCAAAGCGTGGCGGTCAATCTTGCCAATCGCTTCTATGTAAGCCAGGCGATGGCGGGTCGACAGCTTATGATACAGGCGGGTTTCAATCGGCAAGCGGCGCACCCGCTCTTTTTCCACCAGCTCGCTGAATTCGTCCGTGGATAATTGCAGCAGCGGGCGGTAAATTTCCAGCAGGCCGCTTATCACCCGATATCCTTGCAGTTCCAGCTGTTCCACGTCGGGGTGGCTGAAGACGTGACGCACAGCGACATTCTTATAGAGCTCAAGCAGTTGGCTAAAGTCGCTGTCATCTTCCAGCAGGGCGTGGTTGAATTCCCCGCTGAAAATCATCGGCAGGTTATCAATAAAGCGCGAGGCCGCGTAGGGCACCAGCTTATTTAAGGTGTTGACCCGCAAATACATAAAGAACTGATCTTCGGTGCTGCGGCTGAGGGTATTTGAGCGCGATTTCTCCCACGCGTTTTCGACAACCTGGGCAAACAGCGACCCTTTTTCGTGTTTTCCCCAGGCCTCATAAAGATGCTGATAAAGTTCTTCTACGCTGAATATTCTTTTTTCAACGGCGTCTTCGAGATCGGCCACGCAATAGGAAATATCGTCGGCGGCTTCCATTATCCAGGTGAGCGGGAAGCGGCCGTGCGGGGTCAGAGAAAGTTCTTTACGTAGCCTTTCAATATAAACTTCTTCGGATAAATAATAGCCCGGCTTTTTCATTAAATAATTGTGCGATGCGGGCGGTTCGCCCATCCACCACGCCGGTCGCGTATATTTCAGAATGCAGCCGACCTGCGCCCACGTCAGGTTCATGCGCATCAGGGTGTGCACCATGCGAATGCCCTGCGCGTTGCCTTCGAAGTGGCAAAGATCCTGACGAACCTTGCGCCGCAGTTCGTTTAGCGCCTCCTCGCCTTCGCGCAGACGTAAATCCCGCACGGTACAGCGATCGTCGCTCAGCGGCTGGCTGATGGCATCCGAAGGGAAAAGGCGCTGCTTGAACCAGTCGTTAATCGCCGCCTCGCCGAAATGCCCAAACGGCGGATTGCCGATGTCGTGCATCAGGCAGGCCATCTCAACGATGCTTTCAAACGGGCCGGTCAGCTCGTCAAGGCCGTAGGTTTCGAGCAGGCGCTGCTCTTTCAGGCGGCTTAAAATCTCTTTGGCAATGTAGCGCCCGACCTGCTGAACTTCCATTGAGTGGGTTAAACGCGTGCGGACCGCTGCGTTACGCTCCAGCGGGAAAACCTGGGTTTTTTGCTGCAAACGGCGGATCGCCGGTGAGTTAATGATGCGCCCGCGATCGCTTTCGAAAATACGCAGGATCTCATGTTCACTTTTTTCTCCCTGTGGAGAACGAAAACGGCGCTGCCAGTTAATCTTGGTGCGAAAATCGATTGGTGCCATGTGCTCTCCCGCCTGAGAATGCGTTTCCCCTTATGCGCATGATAGACTATGCATCTTAACAAGGCACATCGCGAGTAAATCTATGAAAATCGGCATTATTGGTGCAATGGAAGAAGAAGTTACGCTGCTGCGTGACAAAATTGAGAACCGTCAGACCCTCTCTCTTGGTGGCTGTGAAATCTATACCGGCCAGCTGAACGGTGTCGACGTGGCTCTGCTGAAATCAGGCATCGGTAAAGTTGCGGCTGCGCTGGGCGCAACGCTGTTGCTCGAACGCTGCAAGCCGGACGTGATCATCAACACGGGCTCTGCGGGCGGTCTGGCACCGACGCTGAAAGTGGGCGATATCGTGGTTTCCGACGAAGCGCGTTATCACGATGCCGACGTGACCGCGTTTGGTTACGAATACGGTCAGCTTCCGGGCTGCCCGGCGGGCTTTAAGGCGGACGACAAGCTGGTTGCGGCGGCAGAAAGCTGCATCGCCGAGCTGAACCTCAACGCCGTGCGCGGCCTGATCGTCAGTGGCGACGCCTTCATCAACGGTTCCGTCGGCCTGGCGAAAATCCGTCATAACTTCCCGCAGGCTGTTGCCGTGGAAATGGAAGCGACCGCGATTGCGCACGTTTGCCATAACTTCCAGGTGCCGTTCGTGGTGGTTCGCGCCATCTCTGACGTGGCCGACCAGCAGTCGCACCTGAGCTTTGACGAGTTCCTGGCCGTGGCGGCAAAACAGTCTACCGTGATGGTAGAAACCCTGGTGCAGAAACTGGCACGTGGGTAAGCACTTCCGGAGGGCGCTTGCCGCCCTGCTTCTGCTGGCACCGGCATGGCTTTACGCCGTGCCGCGTGTTATCACCCTCTCCCCCGCCAATACCGAGCTGGCCTTTGCCGCCGGGATCACCCCCGTTGGCGTGAGCAGTTTTTCCGATTATCCCCCGCAGGCCGCAGGCATCGAAGAGGTGTCGACCTGGCAAGGGATGAACCTCGAACGCATCGTGGCGCTGAGGCCTGACGTGGTGTTAGCCTGGCGCGGCGGCAACGCGGAGCGGCAGGTTAACCAGCTGACCTCGCTCGGCATCAACGTCATGTGGATTGACGCCGTAAGCATCGAGCAGGTCGCCCAGGCGCTTCGCGATTTAGCGCCCTACAGCCCAACGCCGCAACAGGCTGAACGGGCGGCGCAGAATATGCTCAACGACTATGCGGCGCTGAAAGCGAAATACGATACCCCGACCAAAAAGCGCGTGTTTTTGCAGTTCGGCAGCCAGCCGCTGTTTACCACCGGACAGGGCTCTATTCAGAATCAGGTGCTTGAAGTGTGCGGCGGAGAAAACATCTTTGCCGCCAGCCGGGTGCCCTGGCCCCAGGTTAGCCGCGAACAGGTTCTGGCTCGCCAGCCCCAGGCCATTGTGGTAACGGGAAATGCGAGCGAGATTCCTAAAGTTGAAAAATTCTGGCAGGGTCAACTCAAAATTCAGGTAATACCGCTCAACGGCGACTGGTTTGAACGTGCCGGCCCGCGTATTATCCTCGCCGCAAAACAGCTCTGTGCGGCACTGGCGCAGAGCCATTAACAAAGACAATTAACATAGACCCGTAGTTCGAGGATTTCACGATGCTCGTATATTGGCTGGATATTCTTGGCACAGCCGTTTTTGCTATCTCCGGCGTTCTGCTCGCCGGAAAACTGCGCATGGATCCGTTCGGCGTTCTGGTATTGGGCGTGGTGACCGCCGTTGGCGGAGGCACGATCCGCGATATGGCGCTGGCGCATGGCCCGGTGTTTTGGGTCAAAGATCCCACCGACCTGGTGGTGGCGATGGTCACCTGTATGTTAACCATCGTGCTGGTGCGCCAGCCGCGCAGGCTGCCCAAGTGGGTGCTGCCGGTGCTGGACGCCGTCGGCCTGGCGGTGTTTGTCGGTATCGGGGTGAACAAAGCCTTCAACGCAGGGACGGGCCCGATGGTGGCTATCTGCATGGGCGTGTTAACCGGCGTGGGCGGCGGGATTATTCGCGATATTCTGGCGCGTGAAGTGCCGATGATCCTGCGAACGGAAATCTACGCGACGGCCTGTATCGCTGGCGGCATTGTTCATGCCACGGCGTATTACACCTTTGCTATTCCGCTGGAAACATCCGCCATGCTGGGCATGGTGGTGACGCTGGGGATACGTTTAGCGGCGATACGCTGGCATCTTAAGCTGCCGACGTTTGCGCTGGATGAAAATGGCAGGTAAAAGCAAAACGGTAACCTTGCGGTTACCGTTTTGAGTCTTTTCGGCCGGTGCGAGGGCGTCAGCCCGCACATCTTAAATACTGAACGAAGAGCCGCACCCGCAGGTGCTTGTCGCGTTAGGGTTGGTCACCACAAAGCGCGAACCTTCCAGACCTTCGCTGTAGTCAACCGAACCGCCCACCAGATACTGCAGGCTCATCGGGTCAACCACCAGCGCAACGCCCTGTTTCTCGATAGTCATATCGCCATCGTTCACCTGGTCGTCAAAGGTGAAGCCATACTGGAAGCCGCTGCAACCGCCGCCCGTAATATAGACGCGCAGTTTCAGATCGGGATTGTCTTCGTCGGCAATCAGGGTTTTCACTTTATTGGCTGCGGCTTCGGTAAACTCGAGCGGCACAGCTACTACGTCATCACTCATCTTATGCTCCCATGAATACTGCTGTTGGGTAAAAATCGCCCAATTCTTCTTGTCATTATCTAATACCCTGGTAATTCATTCAAGTATTCTGCTTGAGGGCGCGCTCGGCCTCAAGCTTGCCCAGGGTGCGTGCAAGGATGGTGGAGTATAGCGGTTTTCCACCCAGGAATTGGGCTAATAGTGTCGCGCCGAGGCAGGTAATGATCATTGGCAAAATGAGCTGGTAATTGTCGGTCATTTCCAGAACCAGCACGATCCCTGTCAGCGGCGCGCGCAGAGAAGCCGCCAGCAGCGCCCCCATTCCCGCGATCGCAAACGTCCCGGCATCAAGGTGATACGCCGGGAAACTGACTTCGGCGGCCATGCCAAATGCCGTCCCGAGCAGCGTCCCGAGCGCCAGCATCGGCGCGAAAATCCCGCCCGGCGCGCCGGAGGAGAAGCACAGCACCGTCGTCACGACCCGGGAGATAAACATAAACAGCAGCAGGCCCATGCTGAAATTGCCCGCCGCGGCAATCGGGATCAGCCCGAAGCCGCCGCCCGCGGCGTTAGGCTCAATAAAGCCCAGCACGCCGCACATCCCGCCGAGCAGGCCGCCCATCAGCACCCACTTCGTCGTGTTGCCGCCGTGAACGCGCTGGAACATATCCTGGGCGCGGATGATCAGCGTATTGAACAGCGGGCCGACCACGCCAAAAATCATCCCGAGGATCAGATAAAGCCACAGCGTATTCACCGGCGCGTTGGTCAGCTTCCCGACCTCGATTACCGCCTCTTCGCCGTTAAAAACGCGAAAAACGATGCTCGACATAATGACGCCGGTAAACACCGCTTTTATCGAGATCAGGTTGTAACGAAACTGGGCGCGCATCTCCTCGATGATAAACAGGATGCCCGCCAGCGGCGCGTTGAACGCCGCAGAAAGCCCGGCGGCGGCACCGGTCGCCAGCAGGGTGTGGCGCGCCTCGGCGCTGCGCATCCGGAACAGATCGCCAATCATCCGCCCGACGTTGCCGCCGAGCTGCACCGTTGGCCCCTCGCGTCCCAGCACCATCCCCGCGCCGAGCGTGCCCATGCCGCCGATGAATTTCACCGGGATCACGCGCCACCAGCGAACCGGACGCAGCTCTTCAAGCGCCCCTTCGATTTCAGGGATCCCCGAGCCGCCCGCCTCCGGCGCGAATTTGCGCACCAGAAAATAGCCGACCATCGCAAACAGCGCCGACAGGCCAAAGGCCGCGACCCACACCAGCCAGGGTTTATCGGCAAAACCGGCCACCGTACCGATACGCCAGTTGAGCACCGCATTCACCGCTTTTTCAAACGCCACGCCCACCAGCCCGGCCACCGTCCCGACCACCGCCGCCGCCAGCAAAATAGCCAGCGGGGTCTTATCGCGATTGAGCAGTCGGCGGATGCTGATGCGGTGCCGCGCGCGCGTAAACTGTTGTTCTTCAAAAGAGGAGGGTTCTGCTTTCATCATCTGTTCTTTTTCGTCATACAAATTTCCGTGGGGATTTTACCAGAGTGCGCCATCGCGTCCCCTGAAAAATCCTTAACAATTGTTTATGCATTAGTGGGGCAAAATTTCGCGAATCACTTAGAATAGTGCGCTTAATCATTTTATACGAACCAGGAACGATGCCATGAGCAAGTCTGAAAACCTCTACAGTGCAGCCCGCGAGCTTATTCCGGGTGGTGTGAACTCACCGGTTCGCGCCTTTACCGGCGTTGGCGGCACGCCGCTGTTTATCGAACGTGCTGACGGCGCGTATCTGTATGATGTCGATGGCAAAGCCTATATCGATTATGTCGGCTCCTGGGGCCCGATGGTGCTGGGTCATAACCATCCTTCTATCCGCAATGCGGTGATCGAAGCCGCTCAGCGCGGCCTGAGCTTCGGTGCGCCAACCGAGATGGAAGTGAAAATGGCCGAGCTGGTGACCGAACTGGTGCCGACGATGGACATGGTGCGTATGGTGAACTCCGGTACGGAAGCCACCATGAGCGCAATCCGTCTGGCGCGCGGCTTTACCGGGCGCGATAAAATCATCAAATTTGAAGGCTGTTACCACGGCCACGCCGACTGCCTGCTGGTGAAAGCCGGCTCCGGCGCGCTGACCCTCGGCCAGCCGAACTCGCCGGGCGTGCCTGCCGACTTCGCGAAGCACACCCTGACCTGCACCTATAACGATCTGAATACCGTTCGTGAAGCCTTCGAGCAGTATCCGCAGGAGATTGCCTGCATCATCGTTGAGCCGGTCGCGGGCAACATGAACTGCATTCCACCGCAGCCTGACTTCCTGCCGGGCCTGCGCGCCCTGTGCGACGAGTTCGGCGCACTGCTGATCATCGATGAAGTGATGACCGGCTTCCGCGTAGCCCTGGCGGGCGCGCAGTCCTACTACGACGTCGAACCGGATCTGACCTGTCTGGGCAAAATCATCGGCGGCGGGATGCCGGTTGGCGCGTTTGGCGGCCGCAAAGAGGTGATGGAAGCCCTGGCACCTACCGGCCCGGTTTACCAGGCGGGTACGCTCTCCGGTAACCCGATTGCGATGGCGGCGGGCTTCGCCTGTCTGACCGAGGTTTCTCAGCCGGGCATTCACGAAACCCTGTCCGACCTGACCGCGCAGCTGGCGCATGGCCTGCTGAAAGCCGCAGAAGAAACCGGAATTCCTCTGGTGGTGAACCACGTTGGCGGGATGTTCGGGATTTTCTTCACCGATGCGAAAACCGTGACCTGCTATCAGGACGTGGTGAAGTGCGACGTTGAGCGCTTCAAGCGTTTCTTCCACCTGATGCTGGAAGAAGGCGTTTACCTGGCACCGTCGGCGTTCGAAGCGGGCTTTATGTCCGTGGCGCACAGCAAAGAAGATATCAACAATACCATTGACGCGGCGCGTAAGGTGTTTGCGAAGCTTTAAAACGTGCGGCTTGATGCCCTCACCCTACCCCTCTCCCACAGGGAGAGGGAACCGATCGCGCGAAGCGTTACTAACGCGATCCCATTGCCTGCATAAAAGATAATCCTGAAGCGACTCCCTGTTCCGGCCGAAAATCGCCGAAGCGTTTCCGTAAGGCCGGGGCGAGGCGCAGGGACGCGCCGAGAGGGCATAGCCTGCAGGGATGCAGGCTGGTGCCCGACCCGAAAGCCTGAAGGAATAAGCTGAGGGCATCGCGAAGCGACGATTTTCTTGCCGGGAGCCAGGGTGGTCAGGGAGGCGGCGGTGAGCCTCCCTGACACGTTCACAGGTAGTGTGGTGACAGAGAAGCAGGGAACGTAAGGTGAACGGAATGACCTCCACAGCCGTATGTTCCCCTCACCCATACCTTCTCCCCAGCGGGAGTCAGTGCTAGCGACTCTGCTTCCTCAACAAATAAACAAAATACGGCGCGCCGATAAACGTCGACAGCAGCCCCGCCGGGATCTGGTACGGGAACAGGATCATCCGTCCACACCAGTCCGCAAAGACCAGCATTAGCCCCCCCGTTAGCGCCGACATCACGATGTGCGGCATCGTCCTGCGAAAGCCCATCATTCTGGCGATATGCGGCGCCATCAGCCCGACAAAGCTCAGCGGCCCGATGGTCATCGTCGCCGTGGCGGTCAGACACGCCGCCAGCAGCAGCAGCCCGATACGCGCGGGCGTCAGCGCAATGCCCACCGCGCGCGCGGTTTCGCCCCCGAGCGGCAGAATGGTCATCCAGCGGCGGCACAGCGGCACAATCGCCAGCAGCACGAGCATCGCCACGCCGGTATGCATCACCTGGCTGGCCGTCGCCCCGTAGGTGGAGCCGGAGATCCAGGTGAGGATCTGCGCCATGCGCGGATCGCCGCTGGCCTGCAGCATCATCAGCAGCATGGTGAAGGCGGTGCTGAGCGCCATCCCCGCGAGCAGCATTCGGTGCGGCGAGAACCCGCCGCGCCCGGCGGCAATCATGATAATCAGCAGCGTGACGGCCGCGCCGATACTCCCGGCAGGCATCAGCCAGCCAAAGGCGTTGCCCGGCACCAGGAACAGCATCAGCACCACGCCGAACGCCGCGCCGGAGCTGATCCCCAGCACTTCCGGGCTTGCCATCGGGTTACCGGTTAAGCGCTGGATAATGCAGCCCGCCACCGCCAGCATCACGCCCGCGATCAGCGCCGACGAAATGCGCGGCCAGCGCCACTGCATCAGTTCATTGAGCAGATCCCCGCTCGCCCAGTGCCAGCCCTGGGCGTCACGCCCGAGCGAGAGCGCCGCGAAGGAGGCAATAATCAGCACCGCAAGTCCGGCCAGGCTAAACCACAGCACCGACCGACGCTCGGCATAGACCTTATCGCCCGCGTCCATCGCCGGGGCGCTCATGCTGCGCAGGCGCGGCAGCAGCCACAGCAGCAGCGGTGCGCCGATCAGCGCCGTCACCGAGCCGGTGGAGACTTCCATCCACACTCTTGAGAGCCAGAGAATGATTTGATCCGACAGCCAAAGGATCAGCGCCCCGATCAGCGGCGCGAGCATCAGACGCGCCAGCAGGCGGCGCGCGCCGAGCATTTTCGCCAGCAGCGGCGCGAACAGGCCGATAAAGCCAATGATCCCCACCGCGTTCACCAGCAGAGCGCTGAGCACAATCGCCAGCGTCAGCGCCGCCAGACGCGCAAGGGAGAGCGCCAGCCCGAGGTTGCGCGCCACGCCGTCGTCCAGCCCCATGAGTGTCAACGGACGCAGGAGCAGCAGCGTCAGCACCACGCCGCCAACCAGCTGCGGCCACAGGCGCTGCACGATGCTCCAGTCGGTCTGGGTGAGCGTTCCGGTGCTCCACAGGAACATGCTTTGCAGCTGATCGTGATGGAACAGCACCAGCAGCTGGTTGATGGCGCCGCAGTAGAGGCTCACCACCAGCCCGGCGAGGATCAGCGTTACCGGCGAGAGGCGCTTACCCCACGCGACGCCAAACACCAGCGCCCCCACCACGCACGCCCCGGCAAGGGCGGCGAACTGCGAGGTTAACGCCCCGGGCAGCGCCCACAGCGTGGTGATGGTGATCCCAAGCTGCGCGCCGGTCGCGACGCCGAGCGTGGTCGGCTCCGCCAGCGGGTTACGCAGAACCTGCTGGAACAGCACGCCCACCAGCCCTAATCCGGCCCCGACCAGCAGGGAAATCGCCAGCCGCGGCAGCAGGCTGTAGTGGAACAGCATTTGCTGGATGTTATCGATATCCGGCGTAGCCAGCGCCGCGCCCCACTGCCCGCGCGGCAGCGCCGTCGACAGGTTGAACCAGGTCAGCGTCAGGGCAACGAGGAAAATAAGCGTCAGCAAGAGCGCCGGGAAACGGGCGATACGCGTGCTCATGCTTTACCTCCCAGCGCGCCGTCCAGCACCCGGGCGAAGTGCATGGCTGACAGGGTCGCCCCGTAGAACCATACCGCCGGCACGCGCTGGAAGCGCTGCTCGCGCACGAACGGCATCGCCTGCCAGAGCGGCGTCGCCATCAGGGTTTGCATTTCGCGCTCGTTGCCGTGATCGAAACAGAGCACGTCCACATCGCGGAAGGCCGCCAGGCGGTCAATGCCCACGGCGGTGCTGCCCCAGAAGGTCATCTCCCCTTCCCAGGCATTGCGGATGCCAAAGCTATCCAGCACTTCCTGGAACAGGCAGTTGTGACCAAAGACCAGCACGTGTCGGGCATCCAGCAGCGTGACCATCAGCAGCGGACGGTCGCCACGGCTTGCGAAGCGCGGCTTGAGGGAGTCAATCAGGGCATCAAAGTCGTCGAGGTGGCGTTTCGCCGCCGCCTCTTTATTCAAAAACTGCGCCATTTCGTTAATTGAGCTGCGCGCCATCGTCAGCGGCTTTTTGCCGTCGCTAAAGGAAAATCCGCGCCCGGGCGCGATGCGCGCCATTGTCTCCTCCGAGGGGCCATAGCCCGCGGACCAGAACAGGAATGACGGCTTCATCTGGGTGAGCAGCTCGAGGTTGGGCTCGGTGCGCAGGCCGATGTCGATAACCGACGCGGGCAGCTTTGGCTCGTTCACCCACAGGTTGTAGTTCGGGATATCGGCCACGCCGTAGGGCGTGACGCCCAGCGCCAGCATTAGCTCAACGGGCAGCCACTCCAGCGCCACAATGCGGTGCGGATCGATGGCCGCCGCGCGCGCGGGGCGCATTTTTAACAGGAGTGGCGAAAGCGCCAGCGCCGTCAGCAAGCGACGGCGGCTCATCATCATGCGTTCCATCAGTACACAAAGCTCACCGGTGCAGCCCCGGCAGGGTGAGGCAAGATCCCCATTGGAATACCGTAGATATGTTCCAGCGTTTCACTGCGCATCAGCTCGGACGGCGTGCCCTGGGCGATCGTCTCGCCGCCGCGCAGCGCCACCAGATAGTCGCAGTAGCGGGCCGCCATATTGATGTCATGCAGAACGGCGATCACCGTCAGGCCGCGCTGCTGGCTTAAGCGGTGGATCAGCGCCAGAACGTCAACCTGATGGGCGATATCCAGCGCGGAGGTGGGCTCGTCGAGCAGCAGACAGCGGCTGTCCTGCGCCACCAGCATCGCAATCCACGCCCGCTGACGCTCGCCGCCGGACAGGCTATCGACCAGGCGATGGGCCAGCGGTTTTAGTCCCACCAGCGAAATGGCTTCCTCTACTTTTTCACGGTCGGCGACGCCAAAACGCCCGAGCGCTCCGTGCCACGGATAGCGCCCAATCGCCACCAGCTCGCGCACCGTCATCCCTTCCGCCTGCGGCAGCTGCTGCGGCAAATAGGCCACTTTGCGGGCAAAGGCTTTACTGTTCCAGCTCTCAAGGGGCTGCCCGTCCAGCAAAATATCCCCTTCTGAAGGGGGCTGATGGCGGCCAAGCATTTTGAGAAGCGTTGATTTACCGGAACCGTTGTGGCCAATAAGGCCAGTGACTTTGCCTGCGGGGAACGTCAGAGAGAGCGGGTGCAGCAGGGTGCGCCCGGGTACGCGAAAAGAGAGGTTGTTGAGCGTAAAGGTGGTGTCAGATTGCGATTTATTGTCCTGCATATCAGCCAACTTAGTGAAAAAAGGGCACGAAAACCGTGCCCAAAGAGAGTTAGAAGCGGAAGGTTGCTGTCGCTACAACCTGACGCTCAGCACCCCAGAAGCATCCGTAGGTGTTAAAGCAGCTGGCAACATATTCACGATCGAACAGGTTGTTCACGTGCAGCGCCACGTTCGAGCCTGCCATGCCAACGCGCGCCAGATCGTATCGAACCAGTGCGTCCACAACCGTGTAGCTGCCCACTTTGAAGGAGTTCGCCGGGTCGCCGTAGCTGGAGCCAGTGTAACGCACGCCGGTACCCAGCGTCAGGCCGGAGAGCGCGCCATCAAACAGCGTGTAGTCGCCCCAGACGGATGCCATGTGTTTTGGCACCTGCGCTGGCGTGTTGCCTTTGTAGTTGGTGTCGGTGGTGTACTGCGCGTCGGTGTAGGTATAAGAACCCACCACGTTAACGCTCGCAGAGAGCGCCGCTTTCGCTTCCAGCTCTACGCCGCGCGAGCGAATTTCGCCGCCTTCAACCGAGAAGAAGGAACCCGCAGGATCGCCCATCAGGTTGTTGGTTTTGGTCAGCTGGTAGACCGCACCGGTGATAACGATCGGACGATCGTTCGGCACATATTTCACGCCCGCTTCGTACTGTTTGCCTTTAGACGGTGCAAACAGCTTGCCCTGCGCATCGGTCTGCGATGCCGGTTCGAAGGATTCGCTGTAGCTGAAGTACGGGGTTACGCCGTTATCAAACAGGTAGTTAACGCCGCCGCGCCAGGTGAACTGGGTGTCATCACGCTTAGAGGTTGACCCCGTTACGCGGTTGAAGGATTCCTGATCCGCCCAGTCGTAGCGACCGCCCAGGGTGACCAGCACTTTGTCCCACTGCGCCTGATCCTGAACGTACAGACCGGTTTGCTTCTGACGGTTCAGAACCTGATACGCGCCGGAAGTTGCCGGATCTTTCGAGCCGAAATCGAAGTTGCCGTTCACCGGATGGTAGAGATCCAGCAGCGGTACAGAGTCGTCGTAGCCGAACCAGGAGTTGATGTCGTTACGCATGCGCATGAAGTCAACGCCGGTCAGCAGGACGTGGTCCACTTCGCCGGTGGCAAACGTGCTCTGCAGCTGTGTATCCACGGTGAAGTTTTGCAGTTTTTCGTCATCGACAACGTATTTACGCGCCAGATAGCGGCCTTTGTCCGCAGGCGCTAGCGCCGCACACTGCTTGCTGTAGACGTTTGCTGGGTCGGAACAGACGCCATAGCCGTAAACGCTGTTCTGGGAGGTTTTATTCTCCGCAAAGCGCAGGTTCTGACGCACCGTGAAGGTGTCGTTGAACGCGTGGTCGAAGCTGTATCCCACCATTTTCTGATTGCGGGAATAGGTGTTGTTCTTCGCGCCTTCGTTGAAGTCGGTTGGCAGACGATCGCCGTTCGGCAGCGGATCGACCGTCCCCTCTTTCGGCAGCCAGCCGTAGTAGCCGGTTTCAGGCTCGTTCTGGAAGTAAGAGAGGAAGGTGAAGTTGGTTTTGTCATCCGGGCGCCAGGAGAATGACGGCGCGATGGCATAGCGCTGCTCGCCTTTGTCCTGCTGCTGCGAATTGTTGGAACGCGCAACGCCGGTTAAGCGATAGGAGTAAACGCCGTCGTCATCGATGGCATCGCTGAAGTCAAAGCCGGTCTGGAACAGGCTGTCGGTGCCCATCTTGAACTGGACTTCTTTCAGCGGCTCGGTTGTCGGGCGCTTGCTGACCATGTTCAGCAAACCGCCTGGGCTGCTTTTTCCGTACAGCACGGAAACCGGGCCGCGCATGATTTCGGCGCGCTCCAGCATATAAGGGTCAATTACCGCGTCGTTATAGAAGTTGCCCTGCATCTTCATACCGTCGAGGTAGTTGTTCTGGCTCTGACCATCGGCGGCAAAGCCGCGGATCACCAGGTAATCATAGGTATTGGACGCACCGCGGGTGCCGACCGCAACACCCGGCGTATAGCTCAGGGCTTCTTTAACGGAACGCGGCTGGTGCAGCGCCATCTCTTCTGCCGTCACGACGGAAATAGACTGCGGAACCTTTTGAATAGGGGTATCCGTTTTGGTGCCGGTAGCAGACTGACGAGCAGCAATCGTTGCCGCCGGGCCCCAGGCACTTTCCTGCGGCGCGGGGGCGGCAGTAACGGTGATGGTTTCTTCTTTTTTCGGGGTTTCGGCAGCCTGTGCATATGCAGACATGCCGGCAACCGCTGTGGCTACGACGACCGCGATTTTTCGCAGCGTCATGTT
This sequence comes from Enterobacter soli, assembly GCF_964208575.1. GTDB lineage: Bacteria > Pseudomonadota > Gammaproteobacteria > Enterobacterales > Enterobacteriaceae > Enterobacter > Enterobacter soli_A. The sequence goes on from NZ_CAXOFU010000006.1 coordinate 56,771, forward strand.
AATTGGCTGAGCAGTATTGGAAAGCGCCATGTTGTATCTCTGATGGAAAATTGAATGATAACGTAAACGAGAATTATTATTATGACCGCAGAATAATATGCGAAACGCTGAACGCATAGCAAGCAGTATGCGCCCCTACTGGAAATAAGGGTTTAAGAAACAACCAGATGAAAAGAAGGGGTTAAAAGAGTTGGGATTTATGTTGTTCTGATGAAATGACCTGGTTAACCAGGCCATCCTATTCATTCATCGATAATAGATTTCAAACGTTGCCAGCGCCTTCACCTCGCCGGGCTGGACGGAATCAAGCATGATGTACCGCGCCTTTAGCGGGATGGTGATAGACTGCTTCCCGACCGTTTTCATATTGGCGTAATAGTGCTTATCGAAATCAACGACGTTGCCGCTGCTGCCAATTATCTGAATCCCGACGCCTTTTGCCGCATTTTCTCCATCCTGGATACTGAGGATGTTGTTTTTCGTCACGGTGTTTGAGCCCGCAGAGGTAAATCTGAAATCGACGATTAAACCAGGCGCGCAGTCTGCCAGCTCGATTTTAAACTCATCGCCGGAAACGACCGGTGAATACGCGCTGACGAAAGCATTCGTGGTGATCGTTTTTAACGGCACGGTGATGTTTTTTTCTACCAGCGTGCAGGCGTTGGACACGACGTCCATCTTCGCGTTGGTAAAGGTCAGCTCGGCGACGAGCAGGTTGTCATACTGCCACTTTGCAACCAGCTCGGTGGCATAAAGCGTTCCCGCGGCAATAGGCCCGGTCACCACAACCTGAAAAATCGCGTTGAAATTCAGGGTATAGGTACCCGCGCTATGGCTTACCGTTGACGATCCTTTGCTCCACGGCTTGATGTATCCCGAATCGAAGCTCGCCGTGCCGGTGTTTACCCATGTCGCGCGTATCCCGATCCCTGGAACACTCGTCGCGTAAACGCCCGACAGCGGGTTATCTGAAACCAGATCGGCATCGCTAATCCCCCCGGTATACCCCTGATATATCGGCCCCGTCGCATTGCAGGTCACCTTTACGGTAGCGGAGCTCATTTGCCCGGTATACAGCACGGTACCCACGATGACATCCTGCGGGAGGCTCAGTGACGGGATGGTAAAATTCATCTTACCGATGCTGCTCCCGCTGTTAAAACTGCATGATGCCCAGGCCGGCTGCGCCAGCAGGCTTGCGGCCATCACGCCCACGAGTTTGAGAATAATAAAGAATCTGGATTTCACGCTTAACTCCTCCTTGAGTTACTGGCAGCTGGCGGTCATATGAAGCAGCCCGGCTTTGGCGTTTTCCGGTACTGAGATCTTGCCCGCGCACTGCGTTTCCGGCGTTTCGCCCCACTGCACGCGGAACGCCTGAGTCCCTTTAAGCCCGGTGAGGTACACTTCACCCTCTTCGCCCACGATGTTCGTCACGCCGTCCATGCTTAAGATCGCGCCAAACGGCACCATCCCCTGCGGGCGCGTTAAGGTGACGAGCGCGCGTTTACCGGAACGCGCGGTGAAATCAGCCGCCACCACCGCGCCTTTGGTTGGAATAACGGACGCCGAGGCGTCGTGGATATCGATCTCTGCACGCCCGCGGGTATTTACCGTGATGCTGTTGCGGCGATAGGAGGTCAGCGACGGCACCACCGCGTTGCCCCAGTAGTCGGTATACACGCCCTGGGTGTTCTGCACTTTTACGTTATCGCCATCCTTGATGTGGACGATCCCGAAGGCGTTTTGAACCGCCTGCCCCAGGGTGACGCCGTGCGGATGCGCCACAATTGAACCCTGAGCGCTATATCCCCACTGCTTACTGTCTTTTTGATAGCTGTAGCTGGCGCTGACTTCCCCGGCGGAAGCGCGATAGCGCGACGAGAGATAACCGCCGTTTCCTTCGTCGTTGCCCATATAGGTCTGCTGAAGGTTGTAGCTGAGATTGTTATCTTCCAGCAGCGTTCCGCTAATGCCCGCCTGGTGCGATGTTCCGCTCTTTTTGACATCTGTCACCGTGTAGGTCGCCCAGGCGTTCGTCAGCCAGCGCGACAGCGGAACGTTAATGGTCAGCGACACCTGCTGGTCATCATCCATGAACGGCGTTTTGGTCAAGTTGTAATTCACCGACCAGTTGATGTTGTTCCAGCTGCTGCTGTAGCCAAAACTGATGCTGCGCTCGTGGCCTTTCAGCCCCCAGTAGTCCTGCTGATAGGCGTTGGCATAGATCGAACCCAGCACGTCCAGCGACTGAGAAAGGTTGAGCTGGAAGCGGCTGCGGCGGTTGTTTTTACCGCGATAGTTGTAAAAATCATCGTCATCATAGCGGTTGCTGCGCTGATCCAGCGCTTCCTGGAAGGTGTAAAAGCCCGCCGTCGAGTAACGGTAGCTTGCCAGGGTAACGGTTGTATCCGTCGCCGGGAAATCTTTCGCGTACTGCGCGCGCCAGGATTGTCCGTTGGCAACGTCGCGGTCGTCGTTGAGGGTGGTTTTCGCCGCCGTTAAGTCCATCGACAACGAGCCAAAATCACGCAGATCGGCACCCAAACCAATCAGACCGGCCTGATACATGGACGCCCCCTGCAGGCCGCCGTACACCGTCATGCCGTACGGCAAACCGTATATCAACGTGCCCTGGCCGAACTCCGGCTCTTCAGCCGCATTCACGCCGCGATACTGACCGCCAGACAGGCTGTATTTGTACGCGTCTTCACGCAGCATGATCGGCACCGAGGAGCTTGCCTGAATAAAATGCTGCTCAGCGCCGTTGGCCTCCTGAACCGTCACTTCCAGATCCGCACCCGCGGTAACCTGAGAAAGGTCGTGAATTTCAAACGGGCCCGGTGAGACGTTGGTCTGGTAAATGGTGTAGCCGTTCTGCTTCACAATGACTTTGGCGTCGCTGGCCGCGATGCCGCGAACGACGGGCGCAAACCCCTGAAGGCTGCTCGGCAGCATCCCGGTATCCGTTTCCATCTTAACGCCCGTCATCTGCACGCTGTCGAACAGCTCGCCGTTGGTGTAGGTCTGGCCGATGGCGAGCTGGCTGCGCAAGCTTTTCAGGTCGCGTTCCAGCGTGGTGCTGATGGATTCCCAGCCCTGCGTTTGATCCCAGTTGCTGGCGTTTTTCAATCGCCACGGGCCAACGTTGAGCCCGGAGTTCACGCTCGCCCAGTTCGAAGTGCTGGTGCTGCTGTTATTCTGCTGGCGGCTTCCGGAAAAATAGTAACTCGCCCAGAGCGCGGGGATGCCGTCGTCCCAGTTTTTAGGCGAGGTTTCACCCGAAATATGGCTATTGCGATAGATCTGCGGAATGTGGACCTGCAGCACATGGCTTTCCGGGCTAAAGATAAATTTAGCCTCCGGAATGTAGCGGCTGATATCGCCCACCAGCGCATCGTCTTCGAGATCTTTGATCCCCGGCATCGCGTCAACCTTAGCGCCCAGCTCCCGCAGATCCGCTTTGGTGAATTGCGGGATCAGCGTCTTTCCGTCTTTGGACAGAAGATAGGTGACGTTGCGTTTATCAATGAGGTCATGGTTCCAGACGATAGCCGTGAGGTAATCGCCCGGCGTCAGGCCATTGCTCCGAAGATAGGCTTCCAGCGCCCCTGAATTTTCGAGCGGGGTTTCCGTTTCAAGCGCACTAATATTGAAATAATCATCCGCATACACCGGACACACCGCGGCCCATATCGCCAGGGTGAGCGCCCTGATGTTAAAGGGGCGTTTGGTTATGATTGGAAGCATATGCACCACCGTCATTGATTAAGTGTCTGATGCTGCATTACAGGCTTTGCTTGCGTTGCTCGGTCTCAGCACCAAAATCATTGATGGCGGTCCAGGTGAGCCGACCTTTCGCGTTAGCCGGAATCGCGAAATATTGCTCGCTGAACGGCGCGAGCATCATCGACAGCGCGGAAGGCGAATTCTGCTCTTTGGACGGAGTCAGCGCTTTTCCACCCAGGGAAAGTTCCCCGAAGGAGACATAGAAAGGCGTTGGGTTTTTCACCCGCAGCTGATTACCGCTGCGGCTGAACTGCAGCGATGTCCACGCGTTTTTTGCCGCGTTGCCGTCCAGCGACGACGGGCGATAAAACAGCTTCATTTTGCTTTTAATGGCGAACTGCAGCGTATTACTGCTGCGCAGCTCTTCGGGGATCGCGGAGACGGATTTCACATTCATCATAAACAGCGATTCACGATCCTGAGGCAGTGCGTTTTTATCACCGGTATAAACGATATGCAGCAGCGTCTGGCGGTTTTCTTCCAGTTTATAAACAGGCGGAGTGACGACAAAAGGCGCTTTATTGTCATCAATACCGCTGATCCAGCTCTGAACTAAATACCGTTTATCGTTATCTTTATTTTTTAACGTGACCTGCACTTCCGGCTGTTCAGACGGATAAATAACGCGCGTGCCGCCAACAATTACCCCTGCCAGTGACGCGCAGGTATAAAAGAGAAGCAGCAGCGAAAACATTCCGAAATTCCATTTCATCATTTTCATTCCCTTTGAAAATTGTAAAAAAAAGCACTGACTCATATGAGCCAGTGCTAAAAACGTAAATTAACGGTAGATCAGGGTGTAGGTAGTCTGAGCCGCGTAGTCACCCACTGTAGGCACGGCAGAACCGACCTGGATAACTTCAGCGGTATAGTTGAATACTACGCTTGCTGCATTAGCTTTACGCAGCGCAACGTCTGGCTCAGAGCCATCGAATTTGATGTAGCTGCTGGATCCTTCCGGCAGCAGACGCACGCCGAGGTTGCTTGCAGTACCCGTCGCTTTCAGAACTTCGTCGTCGTAACCGGAAATACGTGTGCCGTCAAAAACAACGTTCAGGTTTTTAATTGCAGAGTCACACTTGGTCACGGTAATCACTAAAGGCTGTGAGTCGCCAACCGTTTTATCCGCGCCAAATGAGGTGGTGGATAAGTTGTTGAACGTCACAACGCCATTGGTCGTTGAACCATTAACGTCAACGGCGCAGCTATCCGCAACAATCTTACCATTAAAGGTTACAGTTCCAGTATCGACGGCCATTGCAGGTGAAACTACCGCAGCGAGCAACAGCGTTGCGAGATATTTTTTACACATATTGTATTCCTTACATATGTTTAAGTGATAAGCACGCGGAAAGAAATAAGACAGGAAAGATTTATTCACTATTCACTTTTTGAATATGTAGGAATATTTAACTGAGCAAATCCTTTGCCTGAGTTTCCTTAATCCGACGAGATTCTATATTTCAGACGGGGAGACTGTCTATGCCACGCCAATAAGCATAAAGAACTTATCAGAACAAAGCCCTGTTTTTAAAGGATAAAACACTATGCTTAATTTTACTAAACAGACGGTTAAGAAAACTTTGAAATATAATTCACACTAATATCAAATATGAATTCAATCATAATTAAATATAAAAAAAGCCTGCCTGATAATTCAGGCAGGCTTTTTATCATTTCACACTATCAGTTACCGCCGAACATATCCTTAATCCAGCCGGCGACGCCATCGCTGTCCTTCTTCTCATTCTGCTGCTGAGCCGGCTGCTGTTGCTGCGGCTGCTGCTGCTGCGGGGAAGAAGAATCAAACGGGTTACCCGACGGCTGCTGAGGCTGGCTCTGCTGGCAGAGTGAATCCGGATTGGTTGTCCAGACCGGAAGCGTACGCATACCGCCACCGCAGATGAAATTACCGGATTCATCGACACCCATATCCACGATATCTTCCGGCGCAACCAGATTCAGCGGCACCGGAGACTGGTTAGCCAGGTAGCGCTGGTAAATCGACATCGCACCGCTCGCGCCGTACAGTTTGGTCGGCTGGTTGTTATCGCGTCCTACCCATGTGATTACCACTTCACGGCCGTCGATACCGGCGAACCAGGTATCGACGTTGTTGTTGGTGGTCCCGGTTTTACCCGCCAGATGCAGGCCCGGATATTTCGCGCCCAGCTGACGGCCCGTACCACGCTGCACAACCTGCTGCATGGTCCACAGCGTCATGTACGCCGCCTGAGCCGGAACCGCACGCTCTGCCTGCGGGAAGCTCTGATAGAGCACGGAGCCATCTTCCGCAATCACCGAACGCAGCGATGAAAGCTGTGCGCGGTTACCGCCGCTGGCGATAGTCTGGAACGCCTGCGCCACTTCAATTGGCGTCAGGTTCAGGGCACCGAGGATCATCGCCGGCACCGGATGCAGCTGATCTTTCGGCACGCCGAGCTTCTGCCAGGTGTCGGTGATCGCTGGCAGGCCAAGCGCCATACCCAGGTTAACCGTTGGCACGTTCATGGAGCGCGTCAGCGCGTCCACCAGCATCACCTGACCGCTGAACTGTTTGTCATCGTTCTGCGGCGACCACACCTGGCCGTTAGGCTGGCGCAGGGAGATTGGCGCATCGGCAATCCAGGTATTCAGACGGTACTGGTTTGGCTGGCTCAGCGCGGTCAGATAGGTCGCCGGTTTTGCCAGAGAACCAATCGAACGGCGCGCCTGCATTGCGCGGTTGTAACCCGCGAACTGCGGCTCTGCCCCGCCCACCATCGCGCGAACTTCACCGGAGTTACGGTCAACAACGACCATTGCCGTTTCCAGATCGCTCAGCTTGCGCTGTTTCTTCAGCACCGGAATGCCTTCCACCGCCGCTTTTTCTGCCGCATCCTGCGCCACGGAGTCGAAGGTGGTGAAGATCTTCACGCCGGAGAGATCTTTAACCTTGTCGCCGAGCTTAGCCTGCAGCTCCTGGCGAACCATCTGCATAAAGGCAGGCTGCGGAGAGATCACCCCACCGCGCGGCTGCACGCCCAGCGGACGCGCGCTCAGCATGTCGTACAGTTCCTGGTCAATCACCTGCTGCTGCTGCAGCAGACGCAGAACCAGGTTACGACGCTCCAGCGCCAGCTTCGGGTTACGCCACGGGTTGTAGATGGACGCCCCTTTCACCATGCCCACCAGCAGCGCCTGCTGGTCGAGGCTCAGCTCTTCCACCGGACGGCCAAAGTAGTAAAGGCTCGCCAGCGGGAAGCCGCGGATCTCGTTATCGCCGCTCTGACCGAGGTACACCTCGTTCATGTACAGCTCAAGGATACGATCCTTGCTGTAGCGGGCATCCATCAGCACGGCCATGTACGCTTCGTTGGCCTTACGCCAGTAGGAGCGCTCGCTGGAGAGGAACAGGTTCTTCACCAGCTGCTGGGTCAGGGTACTCGCCCCCTGCACCGTGCGGCCTGCCGTCAGGTTCGCCAGCACCGCACGACCGATGGAGTACAGGCTGATGCCGTCATGCTCGTAGAAGTGACGGTCTTCGGTTGCCAGCAGGGTATCCACCAGCAGATCCGGGAAGCCGTTACGCGCCACGAACAGGCGCTGCTCGCCGTTGGTCGAAGAGAGCATGGTGATCAGACGCGGATCGAGACGGAAGAAACCGAACTGGCGGTTGTTATCCATGTTCTCGATAGTGTCGAGGCGATCGCCGTCAAAGGTCAGGCGCGCGCGCACCTGCCCCTCTTTGCTGTCCGGGAAATCAAACGGACGGCGGATCATTTCGATGCTTTTTGCCTGCACGGTAAACTCGCCGGGACGGGTCATCTTCGTCACCTGACGGTACTGTGTCGCCTGCAGCAGTTTGACCATCTCGTTCTTGCTGATGGACATGTCAGGCTCAAGATTGACCATGCGACCGTACACCGCCGCCGGCAATTGCCAGACTTTGCCATCAATACGGCTGCGGATCTTCTGATCCAGGTAAACGCCGTAGATCGCAATCAGCACCACAAAAACAATGAATAGCTTCAGCAGCAGCCAGAACCAGCCGCGTTTTCCACGAGGCTTACGCCCTTTGCCTTTTCCTTTACGCGGCATCGGTTCTTCATCCTCATAATCATCTTCATAGTCATCGTCGTAATCATCACTACTGCGACGACGGCTCACCTTTTCTTTTGCCGGACGTGAAGGTTTACCCTTACGTCCAATTGGCTCGCGGTCATTCCCCGCCATGCTTTTTCTCCGCAACATTCAGGCGCAAAGGCCAGATTTTCTTTTCTTCCACGAACCTGTGAAAGAAGAAATCTCTCAAAACTGCTTTCTCCCTCTCTCGTGGAGAGGGCCGGGGCGAGGGCATCAGCCGCACGCCTTACGAATATTTCTTTGTTCGCCTTGTCGGCGCCGTATTCGCCGGATCGTCCGGCCAAACGTGCTTGGGATAACGCCCTTTCATCTCTTTTTGCACTTCCCGGTAGCTTCCCGCCCAGAAGGCGCTCAGGTCGCGGGTGATCTGCAAAGGCCGGTGCGCGGGCGAGAGCAGCTCCAGCACCAGCGATACCCGCCCCTGTGCAATGGACGGCGTTTTCGCCTCGCCGAACATCTCCTGCATCCTCACGGCCAGCGCGGGCGGATTATCCTCATGATAACGAATGGCAATCCGGCTTCCGGTCGGCACAGTGTAATGCCCAGGCAGTTCACTATCCAGACGTTGACGTAATGACCAGTCGAGTAAATTCTGTAACGCCGCTTTAACATCGAGCGTTTTCAGGGCGCGCAGCGAATGCACGCCGTCCATTTGCGGCAGTAGCCACGCGTCGAGCGAGGCCAGCAGCGTATCGTCATCAACGGCGGGCCAGTCGTACTCCGGCAGCCAGCGCGCCGCACAGTGAAGACGAATGCGGTACTGCTCGGCCTCCGGCGTCCAGTTCAGCACGCCCAGCCCCTTTTCCCTAATGCCGTTCAGCATCGCCCGATGCAGCTCCTCTTCCGACGGCTTCGCCAGCGGCCTGCTGCCCAGCGTCAGCCTGCCTATCTGGCTGCGGCGAAACGCCTTCAGCGTGCCCTGCGCGTCGTCCCACTCGACGATATCGGACTGCTGGATCAGCTGCGGACAGTCGCGCGTAAGCGCTTCAACGTCCACGGCAATCGCCTGTAAAATCCGCGCATCCGGGGAGTGGCTGCCCTGCAATAATAGCGGAGCGATAAGCCATTCGTGACGCGTTAATGCATCATCGCTGTCCAGCATCGCCCCCATGCCGTTTGCCAGCTGGTAGCGCCCGTCCAGGCCGCGCCGACGCGCCACCCGATCCGGGAACGCCTGCGCCAGCAGGGGCGCAATGCGATCGCCGTCGGGCGAGCCGCCGCGGCCGTTGAGCCGCTTGCACAGCTGCTGCGCCCGCTGCTGCCAGTTAGGCTGATTGCGAGAAAACGCCTGGGCCAGATCGCTGCTTCCACCGCGCGGGGGCTCCTCCAGAATAGCTGCCAGTTTCGCCGCCGTGTAAATTTCGTCATCCCCTTTTGCCGCCACCAGCATCGCCGCCAGCCGCGGATCGTTGCCCAGCGTCGCCATGCGCTGGCCGCGCGACGAGAGGCGATTGCCGTCGAGCGCCCCCAGGCGGGTTAACAGCGCTTGCGCGGCGGCGAGGTTGACCGCAGGCGGCGGGTTGAGCCAGGTCAGCTGCGACGGATCCGGGCAGCCCCACTGGAGCAGATCCATCACCAGACCCGACAGATCGCTTTGTAAAATCTCCGGCGTGCTTTGCTGGGCGGCGCGCTCAGCCTGCTCTGCGCTGGTTAAATGCAGGCAAATGCCGGGCTCGAGTCGACCCGCGCGGCCCGCGCGCTGGATCATCGACGCCTGGCTGATCCGCTGGGTTAACAGCTTCGTCAGCCCGGTGCGCGGATCGAAGCTCGCCACCCGCTCCTGGGCGGTATCCACCACCAGACGTATGCCTTCGATGGTCAGACTGGTTTCGGCAATATTGGTCGCCAGCACCACTTTGCGCTGCCCGGCGGGGGCGGGAAGAATGGCTTTGCGCTGCTCGCTTAACGGCAACGCGCCGTAGAGCGGGCAGAGCGCGACATCGCTGCCCACGCGGGCGGCAAGCTGCTCCTGCACGCGCTGAATCTCCCCGACGCCGGGCAAAAACAGCAGCAGAGAGCCGGGCTCCTGGCGCAGCAGGTCAGCGGTGGCGATTGCCACGGCCTCATCGAAACGCTGATGCGCGGAAAGCGGCTGATAGCGCCGTTCAACGGGAAAAGCCCGCCCCTCGGATGAAATCACCGGCGCGTCGGGCAGCGCCTGCTGCAGCCGCTCGTTATCCAGCGTCGCGGACATGATCAGCAGGCGGAGATCGTCCCGCAGCCCCTGCTGCACGTCCAGCAGCAGCGCCAGCGCCAGGTCAGCCTGCAGGCTGCGCTCGTGGAACTCATCGAGAATCACCAGATCGACGCCGATAAGCTCAGGATCGTTTTGCAGCATTCGGGTAAGAATGCCCTCGGTCACCACTTCCAGGCGGGTTGCTGGCCCGACGCAGGTTTCGGCGCGCATCCGGTAGCCCACCGTTTCACCCGGCTTTTCGTTGAGAAGCTCGGCCAGACGCTGCGCCACGTTGCGCGCGGCGAGCCTGCGCGGCTCCAGCAGGATAATTTTCCCGCGGACGTTGCCTGCGTTAAGGATTTGCAGCGGCAGCCAGGTCGATTTACCCGCCCCGGTGGGGGCGTTAAGCAAAACCTGGGGGGCAGACTGTAGGGCGGCAAGTAGCTCAGGAAGTACGGCGGCGACTGGCAATGAGGACACTAACGGCTCCAGAGGGTTAACATTCGTCGGCGTACATTGTAGCATCGCCGCATCTCATTACAGAGCACCCGTATGTCTGAATTGAAACGACTGTTTTTCGCCATCGAGCTGCCCGCCCCTGTCCAGCGGCAGATTGTCCGCTGGCGCGCCGACCATTTCCCGCAGGAGGCAGGCCGCCCCGTGGCCGGCGCGAATCTGCACCTGACGCTGGCCTTTCTCGGCGACGTCAGCGCGGAAAAGCAGCGCGCGCTGGCAGCCATGGCCGGGCGAATCAGCCAGCCGGGCTTTACGCTGCATCTGGATGACGCCGGGCAGTGGCTGCGCTCGCGGGTGGTGTGGCTCGGCACGCGCCAGCCGCCGCGCGGATTGTTGCAGCTCGCCAGCATGCTGCGCGCGCAGGCCGCCCGCAGCGGGTGTTACCAAAGCCCGCAGCCTTTTCATCCGCATATCACCCTGCTGCGCGATGCGGGCCAGGCCGTCGCCATCCCGCCGCCGGGGTTTAGCTGGTCATTTCCGGTCAATGAATTCGTCCTCTATGAATCTGTTTTTGGACAGGGACGCACCCGATACACGCCGCTGCAGCGCTGGACGCTGGGCGACAATCTAAGGAATTCCGATGAAGTTTAGCCCCGCGCTGCAGCGCGCCACGCTTATCCAGCGCTACAAACGTTTTCTTGCCGACGTGGTGACCCCCGAAGGTGAACACCTGACCCTGCACTGCCCAAACACCGGCGCGATGACCGGCTGCGCGGCGCCGGGGGATACCGTCTGGTATTCCACTTCAGAAAATACTAAACGCAAATATCCCCATACCTGGGAGATTACGCAGACCCAGCAAGGGGCATTTATTTGCGTTAACACCCTCCGGGCGAATCAATTAGTTAAGGAAGCTCTTATGGCGGGGAATATTCTGGAAATCACCGGTTACGACTCGATAAAGAGCGAAGTGAAATACGGCGATGAAAGCAGCAGAATTGACTTCATGCTACAGGCGGAAGGAAAGCCTGAGTGCTATATTGAAGTAAAATCAGTGACGTTAGCGGAACAGGAAAATGGCTATTTCCCGGATGCGGTGACGCTACGCGGTCAGAAGCATCTGCGGGAACTGATGAGTGTAGCGGCGGCGGGCAAGCGCGCCGTGTTGCTGTTTGCGGTGCTGCACACGGCAATTGAACGTTTTTCACCTGCCCGCCATATTGATCCAAAATACGCGCAATTGTTGAATGAGGCACAAAAGCAGGGGGTGGAGGTTTTGGCTTATAAAGCGGAACTTTCTGCCGATAATATGACTCTGAGATTGTCTCTCCCCGTTACGTTATTAAGGGGGTAGTCGATTGATTATTATGTGTTCTGGTCGCGTGCGCAAATACGCTTTTCCTCACAGGCTTGTCAAGTGTTACGTTTAGATAATTGCCATTCGGAAAAGCATCTGCTATTTATAGCGACCTGATTTTTCCCCCAACACGGGGATCGATAGTGCGTGTTAAGGAGAAGCAACATGCAAGAAGGGCAAAACCGTAAAACATCGTCCCTGAGTATTCTCGCCATCGCTGGGGTGGAGCCGTATCAAGAGAAGCCGGGCGAAGAGTATATGAACGAAGCCCAGCTGTCGCACTTCAAGCGTATTCTTGAAGCATGGCGTAATCAACTCAGGGATGAAGTCGATCGCACCGTTACACATATGCAGGATGAAGCAGCAAACTTCCCGGATCCGGTAGACCGTGCCGCTCAGGAAGAAGAGTTCAGCCTCGAACTGCGTAACCGTGACCGCGAGCGCAAGCTGATTAAAAAGATCGAAAAAACGCTGAAAAAGGTTGAGGACGAAGATTTCGGTTACTGCGAGTCCTGCGGTGTTGAAATTGGTATCCGTCGCCTGGAAGCGCGTCCAACTGCCGATCTGTGCATCGACTGTAAAACGCTGGCGGAAATCCGCGAAAAACAGATGGCCGGTTAATTCCAGCGCTGTAAACACTCTATAAAGGCGGGAGTCTCTCCCGCCTTATTACCGTTGATATGTCTGAATCACACTATATTGGGCGCTTTGCGCCATCCCCTTCCGGTGAATTACATTTCGGCTCGTTAATTGCCGCTCTCGGCAGCTACCTGCAGGCCCGTGCGCACCGCGGTATCTGGCGCGTCCGCATTGAAGATATTGATCCCCCTCGTGAAGTTCCCGGTGCAGCAGAGACCATTCTGCGTCAGCTGGAACATTACGGCCTTCACTGGGACGGCGACGTCCTGTGGCAGTCAAAACGTCACGATGCCTACCGTGAACGCCTGGCCTGGCTCTATGAGCAGGGGCTTTCCTATTATTGCACCTGCACCCGCGCGCGCATTCACAGCGTGGGGGGCGTCTACGACGGTCATTGCCGGACGTTAAACCACGGCCCGGAAAACGCCGCCGTGCGGCTGCTGCAGCGCGCGCCCGTGACCCATTTCCACGATCTCTTGTCCGGTGACATGCAGGCCGACGCCCGCCTGGCGCGTGAGGATTTCATTATTCACCGTCGCGACGGGCTGTTTGCCTATAACCTGGCGGTGGTGGTGGACGATCATTTCCAGGGCGTGACGGAAATCGTGCGCGGTGCAGATTTAATTGAGCCCACGGTGCGACAAATATCGCTTTATCAGCAGTTTGGCTGGACGGCTCCGGCGTATATTCATCTGCCGCTGGCGCTGAACGCGCAGGGCAACAAATTATCAAAGCAAAATCACGCCCCGGCCTTGCCAGACGGCGATCCGCGCCCGGTTTTGATCGACGCGCTGCGATTTCTCAACCAGACTGTAACGGACGAATGGCAGGATTTGCGTATTGATGAATTGCTAAAAATGGCGACTCAGAACTGGACGCTACGGGACGTGCCAAAAATCCAGCATTCTCAAACGCGTCGCGCTGAGCTATGATTAGCCGCTTTTTTCATAACAAAACACACTACGAGGTGTACTATTTTTACCCGAGTCGCTAATTTTTGCCGTAAGGTGCTAAGCCGCGAAGAGAGCATGGCGGAAGAGGCTGTTGCCCAAAACCACATGTCGGTTATTCCACGTGAGCAGCACAATATTTCCCGCAAAGATATCAGTGAAAATGCCCTCAAGGTGCTCTATCGTCTGAATAAAGCAGGCTACGAGGCCTATCTCGTCGGCGGCGGGGTTCGCGATTTACTGCTGGGCAAAAAACCAAAAGATTTCGATGTGACAACCAGCGCCACCCCTGAGCAGGTACGCAAGCTTTTCCGTAACTGCCGTCTTGTGGGTCGCCGCTTCCGTCTTGCACACGTTATGTTTGGGCCTGAAATCATTGAAGTGGCTACCTTCCGTGGCCATCACGAAGGCACTCCCTCAGACAAAGCCACCTCCCAGCGCGGCCAGAACGGTATGCTGCTGCGCGACAACATCTTTGGCTCTATCGAAGAAGATGCCCAGCGTCGCGATTTCACGATCAACAGCCTTTATTACAGCGTCGCCGATTTCACCGTGCGTGATTACGTGGGTGGCATGCAGGATCTCAAATCCGGCACGATCCGCCTGATCGGCACGCCGGAAACGCGCTACCGCGAAGATCCGGTGCGTATGCTGCGCGCCGTGCGCTTTGCCGCCAAACTGAATATGCGTATTAGCCCGGAAACCGGCGAGCCGATTCCGCGTCTGGCAACGCTTATCAACGACGTTCCGCCCGCGCGCCTGTTTGAAGAGTCGCTTAAGCTGCTGCAGGCCGGTTACGGGTTTGAAACCTATAACCTGCTGTGCGAATACAACCTGTTCCAGCCGCTGTTCCCGACCATCACCCGCTATTTCACCGAAAATCGCGACAGCCCGATGGAGCGCATGATTGCGCAGGTGCTGAAGAACACCGACAACCGTATCCACAACGATATGCGCGTCAACCCGGCGTTCCTGTTCGCCGCGATGTTCTGGTATCCGCTGCTGGAAACCGCGCAGAAGATTGCCCAGGAGAGCGGCCTCGCCTACTACGACGCGTTCGCGCTGGCGACTAACGACGTGCTGGATGAAGCCTGCCGCACGCTGGCAATTCCAAAACGCATTACCACGCTGGTGCGTGATATCTGGCAGCTGCAGCTGCGCATGTCCCGTCGTCAGGGTAAACGCGCCTGGAAGCTGATGGAGCATCCAAAATTCCGCGCCGCTTACGACCTGCTCTCCCTGCGCGCAGACGTAGAGAAGAATCAGGAGCTGCAGCGTCTGGCACAGTGGTGGGGCGAGTTCCAGGTGTCCGCGCCGCCAGAGCAGAAAGACATGCTGACGGACCTGGACGATGAACCGGCACCGCGCCGTCGCCATCGTCGCCCGCGCAAGCGCGCGCCGCGCCGTGAAGGCACCGCATGACCCTCGCCTATATCGCCCTCGGCAGCAACCTTGCCTCTCCTCTGGAGCAGGTAAACGCTGCCGTTAAGGCGCTGGGCGAAATCCCGCAAAGCCGCATCGTGGCGGTATCGTCCTTTTATCGCACGCCGCCGATGGGGCCTCAGGATCAGCCTGACTATCTGAATGCCGCCGTTGCGCTGGAGACCGCGCTGGATGCCGAAACGCTGCTGGACAACACCCAGCGTATCGAGCTGCAGCAGGGCCGCGTGCGTAAAGACGAGCGCTGGGGGCCGCGCACCCTTGACCTCGACATCATGCTTTTTGGTCAGGACGTCATCGCGACAGAACGCCTGACGGTTCCCCATTACGATATGAAAAACCGCGGGTTTATGCTCTGGCCGCTGTTTGAAATTGCCCCTGATCTGACCTTTCCCGATGGCGATCCTTTCCGCGCCCTTCTCGCCCGTCTGGACGCTGAAAAACCCGCCTTCTGGTGATGCCGTTTTTTTATCGGTTAACCGCAAAATATTTGTGGTTAATCGATTGCCTAAAATCATTGTTCCCTCGAATGTTACTGTTAGAATGCGCAAAGATTCGCTTTTGGGCTTTCAGGAAAAGCAGGAAACAGTATGAAACCAACCACCATCTCCTTATTGCAGAAGTGCAAACAGGAAAAGAAACGCTTCGCCACCATCACCGCGTATGACTACAGCTTCGCCAAACTGTTTGCCGAAGAGGGGATTAACGTCATGCTGGTCGGAGATTCGTTAGGGATGACGGTACAAGGACATGATTCCACCCTGCCGGTCACGGTCGAGGATATTGCCTACCACACGCGTGCGGTGCGCCGCGGCGCGCCTGCCTGTCTGCTGCTTTCCGATCTGCCGTTTATGGCCTACGCCACGCCGGAGCAGGCCTTCGAAAATGCCGCTGCCGTCATGCGCGCCGGCGCCAACATGGTGAAAATCGAGGGTGGCGCGTGGCTGGTGGACACCGTGAAAATGCTCACCGAGCGCGCGGTACCCGTCTGTGGGCATTTAGGCTTAACGCCGCAGTCGGTCAACATCTTTGGCGGGTATAAAGTGCAGGGCCGCGGCGATGCGGCGCAAACCCTGTTTGACGACGCCGTCGCGCTCGAAGCCGCTGGCGCGCAGCTGCTGGTGCTGGAGTGCGTGCCCGTCGAGCTGGCCCAGCGCATTACCGACGCGCTCTCCATTCCGGTGATTGGCATTGGCGCGGGCAACGTCACCGACGGTCAAATCCTGGTGATGCACGACGCGTTCGGCATTACCGGCGGCCATATCCCGAAATTCGCGAAGAATTTCCTGACCGGCACCGGCGACATGCGCGCCGCGGTCAGGCAGTATATTGCCGAGGTTGAATCCGGTGCTTACCCGGGTGAAGAACACAGTTTCCATTAAGGAGTCTTGTTGTGCTAATCATTGAAACCCTGCCGCTGCTGCGTCAGCATATTCGCCGCCTGCGTCAGGAAGGTAAACGTATTGCGTTGGTGCCTACGATGGGCAATCTGCACGACGGCCATATGAAGCTGGTCGACGAGGCGAAGGCCCGTGCGGACGTGGTCGTGACCAGTATTTTCGTGAACCCAATGCAGTTCGACAGAGCCGACGATCTGGCGCGCTACCCGCGTACGCTCCAGGAAGATTGTGAAAAGCTCAAAAAGCACCACGTCGATTTCGTCTTCTGCCCTACCCCGGCGGATGTTTATCCGCAGGGTACAGAAGAGGCGACCTATGTCGATGTGCCGGGCATTTCAACCATGCTTGAAGGCGCGAGCCGTCCCGGGCATTTCCGCGGCGTGTCCACCATCGTCAGCAAGCTTTTCAACCTGGTGCAGCCGGACATCGCCTGCTTCGGCGAGAAGGATTTCCAGCAGCTTGCGCTGATCCGCAAAATGGTTGCCGACATGGGCTACGACATCGAGATCGTGGGCGTGCCGATTGTGCGCGCCAAAGACGGTCTGGCGCTGAGCTCCCGCAACGGCTATCTGACCGCCGACCAGCGTAAAATCGCGCCGGGTCTGAGCAAAGTGATGAACACCATGGCCGAACAGCTCGGCGCCAAAGAGCTGACGGCAGAAGAGATCGTCGCCCTGGCCGAGCAGGCGCTGAATGACAAAGGCTTCCGCGCCGATGATATCCAAATCCGCGATGCCGATACGCTGCTCGAACTGACCGGTTCAAGCAAGCGCGCGGTCATTCTGGTGGCCGCATGGCTTGGCCAGGCGCGTCTCATCGACAATAAAGTGGTTGAACTGGCGTAGCCCGTTCGCTCTGCCCTCTTTCAGGAGAGGGCTTAACGCATGATGATTAAAGGTAAACGTAATGATTCGCAAAATGCTGCAAGGTAAGCTTCACCGTGTGAAAGTCACTCAGGCCGACCTGCACTACGAAGGCTCCTGCGCGATCGATCAAGATTTCCTCGATGCGGCTGGCATTCTGGAAAACGAAGCCATTGATATCTGGAACGTGAACAACGGCAAACGCTTCTCAACCTACGCCATCGCCGCCGAGCGCGGATCGAAAATCATCTCCGTCAACGGCGCGGCAGCGCACTGCGCGGACGTGGGTGACATTGTGATCATCGCCAGCTTCGTGATGATGTCTGACGAAGAAGCCCGCCGCTGGCAGCCGAAAGTCGCCTACTTCGAGGGCGACAACGAAATGAAGCGCACCGCCAAAGCCATTCCGGTTCAGGTCGCTTAACCCTACCCCTGCGGCTGATTGCTGATCAGCCGCGACATGGTCTCTAATGAATCCGTTCTTAAAATATATAAGCGCTTAAGTAAGAACGGATTATCCCCCGGCTTCACCTTCCCTTTTACCGTCGTCACCGCCAGGTGGAAACCCGCGTCGTTCGCCGCCTTCACCGCGCTGTCGTTATAGGCGCCAAACGGATAGGACAGATACAGCACGTGCGGGTTGAACTGCGTCAGGTCCCGGCGCGAGCGCTGGAAGTCAAACAGGATCACGTGGTAGCTGCGGCTGAGCAGAATAGGGTGTTTGTTGGCATCAACCCGGTGCAGGAAATGGGTGTGCGACTGCACGTCAAACACGTCCTGAATGCCCTTAAGCTCCGATACGCTCATAAACTGCAGCGATTTAGGATCCCACTTCTGCGGGTGGCGCTTAATGCGCGAAGAGATAATAAAGGCGGTGGCGTTAAAGCCGTACTCTTTCAGGATCGGGTAGGCGTAGCGGCTGACCGATTTCAGGCCGTCATCAAAGGTGATTGCCACCGCGCGGGCCGGCAGGTTGATCTTGTTTCTGACGTAGCCTTCCACCTGATACAGGGTTAACGTCGTATAGCCCTGATCCCGCAGCCAGGTCATCTGGTTGCTGAAGGCGCGCACGCTGGTGGTGGTGGAGGTGTGGCGAAAACGCGTATTCTCTTCGTCGCGCAGAATATGGTGGTAGGTCAGGATCGGCAGACCGCTGTCCTCCTGTGCGTCCAGGCTGCTTACCCACGCCAGCCGATTCCCGATGCGGATCTGAAACCAGGTCTGGTTCAGGCGATCTTTCAGCTTGTTCAAAATGGGATAGCGCAGATTGTCGCTGAGCGTACCAAAGGGGGCGCTGCCGCTGGAGGGCGCGTTATACACCGGCGTATCTTTCCAGGTGATCAGGTTCTGATTGCTGAGCGGCTTATTGAGGTCGCCCAGGCTGTCCTCCACCCGCTGCTTGCCCTGAACGGGCTCGAGATGCTCTTTATCGATAAAACCGGTGCCAAAGCCGAAGCGGAACTCGTAGTAGTCTGCTTTGATCGGCACCACGGCGATAATCTGCCCGGCGCGAATATTGCCGACGTTGACCACCTCATCGCCCACCTGCGCCCAGATAGCCGCATCTTCCGTGGTTTGCATGTACTGAGCTGGCACACCCTGTTCGCTCAGCAGGCTGGCTGACGCGCTAAAGGAAAACATCATCAGAAGGATGATAAACCGGATAAACATAGGCCCAAGAGTTATCAAAGTGACATTCACCACATTGTAACATAAGGTCATCCCGATCCCCCTGTTTCCTCTCCCCTCGCCTCGCGTCGTTATCTGGCCTCCTGAACAATTAACGATAAAAAAAGCCAAAAAATAGCTTCAATTGTCGATAGCACAAATTAACAAAATATCTCAACGCCTTGTTTAAGCATCAGAAAATACCTTTGCATCACCCTCTTTTTTCTCTTGTAGAAATACTAAATCTGCGCATAAGAAAAATGAAATATCCCCAAAATGATATTTCTCTAGTATGAAAACCCGTGAATAAATCACGAAGAAAATATATCAATTATTTAACACAGGTGAAATCGTGACGGGCAAAATGTTCAAAATGGCAAATGCGTCAATTCTTATTCTCGCGGGCATCATGTCGTTTAATGCCTGCGCGGATATTATTATTTCCGGGACGCGCATTGTTTATCCTGCAAAAAATAAAGACGTCACCGTGAACCTGGAAAATAAAGGCAATAAGCCTTTACTGGTTCAGTCCTGGCTCGACGACGGACGCGATAGCGTTAATCCGCAGGAGCTTAAAATTCCTTTTATTATTACGCCGCCGGTCACCCGCGTTGACGCGCATAAAGGCCAGACCATTCGCGTGACCTGGCTTGGGCAAAATGTCCCTCAGGACAGGGAATCCCTTTTCTGGTTTAACGTTCTGGAAGTGCCGCCGAAGGCCCAGGGCGCCGAAACGCAGAACCTGCTGCAGGTGGCCTTCCGCACCCGTATTAAGCTGTTCTTCCGCCCGACGGGCCTGAAAGGCACGCCGCAAGAGGCGGTGAAGAATCTGAAGTGGTCACTCACTTCTGGCGGCAGCGTTCTGACCGCCAAAAATGACTCGCCGTACAACGTCTCTATCGCCAGCGCGGACGTGGTGTCCGGCGGCAAAAAATACGCGACCGACAGCCACTCCATTAAGCCGTTTTCCAGCGAAAACATGAAAATTAAAAACTCGGCGTCGCTATCTTCCGCAACCGTGAAATTTGTTTCGATTAATGACTTTGGCGGCACGGAAGATAATCAGGCAACCGCGAACCGCTAATTTTTTCTCACCCCCTGCGCAATAAGAATGTGAAAAATGTTAGGTCGTCACTCATTAACATGCTTAATTCTCTGCTCTGCACTGAGTGCAAACGCGGCTGAAAACGCAGCTCCCCTGCCGGGTCAGGGAGAGGGAAATGACGTCGAATTTAACGATCAGTTTTTATATAGCACGGGCACAAATATCGACGTTCATCGTTATTCCCGCGGAAATCCGGTGACGCCGGGTACGCATCGGGTGACGCTGGCCGTAAACGGCGTAACGAAATTAACAACTGATGTGAAATTTAAGGATAACGGCACGCCGCGGGCGACGCCCTGCGTGACGCTTAAGCTCTTAAAGCAGATGGACGTGGATATTTCCCATGTCGATACCGTCGATGATGAAGAGATGTGCCGGGATATCGAAAAGGTATTTCCCGGGTCGTCCGTCGAGTTTGATACCGCCACCCAGACGCTGGATCTGGGTATTCCGCAAATATATGTGCTGAAGCACGCGGCGGGCTATATCGACCCGTCCCTGTGGGATGACGGCATCACCGTCGGGCTGCTCTCTTACGATCTGAACGCCTGGCACAACCAGGGCGAGCAGTCCCAGGGCGATACCGCCTACGCCGGGCTGCACTACGGCGCCAACGTTGGCCCGTGGCGCCTGCGCTCCAACGGCAGCCTGAACTGGAGCCAGGAGGCGGGCGCCAGCTATGTAAATCAGGATATCTACCTGCAGCGGGATATCACCGCGCTGAAGGCGCAGATGGTGATGGGCGACTCCTGGACGCGGGGCGATGCCTTTGACGCCGTGAGCCTGCGCGGCGCGCGGATGTACAACGACGACCGAATGCTGCCAAGCGGCATGTCGAACTACGCCCCGACCATTCGCGGCACGGCGAACACCAACGCCAAAGTCACCGTGTCGCAAAGCGGCAATAAGATCTACGAAACCACGGTTCCGCCGGGCGCGTTCGAGTTCAACGACATCAATGCCTCGGGCTACGGCAAAGATCTGACCGTCACCATCGAAGAGTCAGACGGGAGCCAGCACTCGTTCATCGTGCCGTTCTCTTCCGTGACGCAGATGCTGCGTCCGGGCTATGCGCGCTGGGAAGCCGGCGCGGGCGAGCTGCACGACGATACGCTGCACCACTCGCCGAAGCTCGGGTACGGCACGATCTATTACGGCCTGAACAACACCTTCACGGGCTACACCGGCCTGCAGTACACCGAAATGGGCTTTACCGCCGGGCTGCTGGGTATTGCGATGAACACAGCCCTGGGCGCGCTGGCCTTTGACGTGACCCGGTCGTCGGCACAGATTGACGGCGTGCCCGCCAGGCACGGGCAGAGCTATCGCCTGTCGTGGAGTAAAACGGTCGATCAAACCGATACGTCGCTGAACGTGGCGGCGCTGCGTTTTTCAACCAAAGACTACCTGAGCCTGACCGACGCCGCCGAGCTTGAGGATCGCATTAAATATGAAAACGAAAGCAGCGACGAGGCCTGGAATAATCTCCAGCAGATGAAAAACCAGGTGCAGGTAAACGTTAACCAGCCGATTGAAATTAATAAAACCAACTATGGCTCTTTTTATATTAACGGCAGCTGGCAATCCTACTGGAAAGGTGAAAGCCAGACGGCCAGTTACGCCATGGGCTATAGCAACAGCTTCCGCTACGGCAGTTATTCCATGGCCCTGCAGCGCACCTACGATGCCTACGGTGAACCCGATAACAGCCTGTACGTCAATATTAATATTCCCTTCGACGCGTTCCTCGAGGGGAAAAGAAGCTTAGCCGGATTTAATAACGTCAATATGGGGATGAGTTCCGATCTGAAAGGAATGAATAACCTCAATATGACGGCAAACGGCGCGACGGAGGACAGCCGCTATAACTACAGCGTCACCACCACCTACAGCACCAATTCCACCGCGGACTTAAGCCAGGTGAGCGCTTACGGCAGCTACAACAGCGCCTACGGGCCATTAAGCGTGTCGGCCTCATCCAGCTCGGACAACAGCCAGCAATTCTCCACCAGCTACAGCGGCGGGCTGATTGCCCACGCCGGGGGCATCACCTTTACGCCGGGCAGCATCGGCGAAACCGACGCGCTGGCGCTGGTGAAAGCCAGCGGCGCCAGCGGCGCGAAGGTCAGCAACAGCCGCGGCGAGATTGGCGATTCCGGCTACGTGGTGATGCCGTATCTATCGGCCTACCGGGAGAATCGCATCACGCTGGATACCAGCGGATTAACCGCGGACGTCGACGTGGAGAGCAGCAGCACCGTCGAAGTCCCGCGTAACGGGGCGGTGGTGATGGTCAATTTTAAAACGAATCAGGGCCGCTCAGCGGTGCTCGAATTACTGCGCTCGGATAAAGGCTTTATTCCGCTGGGCGCGGACGTCATGAATGAAAAAGGAGAAATCATTGGAAGCGTAGGCCAGGCAGGGCAAGCGTATGTCAGGGGGGTTAATGAAACAGGAAAATTAACGGTGGTATGGGGAGCAGGAAAAGAGAGTACCTGTTCCGTGAATTATCAGTTTGGTTCTGATGAACAAAAAGTGGGGTTAACCACAATTCTCCATAATCAAATATGCGTTATGCAAAGGGATCTTTAAGCATGGAAATTAAAATAGCTGCGTTAAACAAAAAGCGATTACTGGTCAGCACGTCTCTTGTGGCGGTTTTATTGACTGCCGCAGGCGCTGTGAGAGCGGCCGAAAACATTGACCTGACCTTCAGTGCCAATATCCGGGAAACCACCTGCGATATTAAAATTGATGGCGGGACAGGTGACGGTACGAATAACACCCTTTCCATTGGCGCCAACGGCAATACCCGCGTTGACACCATTGCGACAGGTGCCGCAAAAGAAAACTTCAAGCTGGTCATTACCGAATGTCCTTCCAGCCTCAACGCTCTGAAAACCTCGGTGAGCGGAACTGTTTCTGAAAGCCTGACAACGGCGATTGCGAACAGCGTCGGGACGGAAGCAGGCGGTGCGGCCAACATTGGGCTTTCCATTGCACGCGCCTCCGCACCGGACGCCCCTTTTGTCATCAACTCAACGGATGACAGCAAGCGGCTGGTGTGGACCAGGGATGAAATCACAGCAAAAGAAGTGGGACTGGTGGCAACCCTGGTGGAAACCGCTGCCGATCAGGCAGCGACCGGCTCGTTCAGAGCCATCGCCACGTTTAACTTCAGCTACGAATAACGATACAGGGAAAGGAACAAGTAATGCGTAAACATATTTCGGCTTTAGCTTTAGCAGTCTGCGGCGGCGTGTTGTCCTTCGCGGCACAAGCGCAAATCACCGGCACGACCAGTCTGACGGCAACGTTTGAGACTAACGTCGTTCCAGGAACCTGTAGCGCAGAAATTCAGGATTCGACAGGCAACGCGTCATCGGAAATCAGTTTTGGCGACGTGTTTAAATCCGATCTGACCTCTAAAAGTCGTATCGAAGCCTTCAAACTGAACTTCAGCGGCTGTTCCGGGGTGAAAAATGCGGTAGTGCAAATTACCCCTGGAGCCGGAACAAACTGTTCAACGGCCTCCAGCGATAAGTTTGGTTCAACCCATGGAACCGCCTTTGAAGTCTGGAAAGGTGTGGCCGATTCCGGCTCGGTTCTGAGTTGCACCACGCAGCCTAAGCAGAACGTGGCAATCGCGTCTGGGGCGGGCTCTCTGGACATGAATGCGCGCATTGTTATTGCCGACGATAAAACCATTGCTGATGTTACGCCCGGTGCGGTGACATCCCTGGTAACGTTCATGGTGACCTATCAGTGAAAATCAAAAAGGGCTGTCGGGCATCTGTTCGGCGCGGCACCCTTTTTTTCTTTGTATGCAGGCTGTGCAAAAAAATGAAAAACCACCCTTTCCGTCCTCTGCTTATGCTGTTGCTGCTCGCGCTTGTCGCGCTGCTGAGCCGCCCGGTCTTTGCCGATCAAAGCTGCTATATCCACAGCACCAACGGAGGAACTTACACCACGGGCAGCTCGCCGCTGCTGAACATTTCAACCAATCACGTCACCACGCCAACCAGCCTCAACGTGAGTTACACCTGGGTCATTCAGTTTATGACCAGCGATCCGATTGGCTGTAAGAACTGGACGCCCTACGACAATACCGTTCACTTTATTAATGCCGCCGGCAGCCTGCTCGACACCCGCTACACCACGCCGGACGGCAATGCGCTGATTAAAACCACGGTGCCGGGCATCGATTACACCGTTGAACTCGTGTGCCTGGTGTCCGACGGCTGCGGGACCTCGCACCCTGCTATCGATCTCTTTTTGAAAGGCGGGAATGGCACGGACAACACGGTGGCCTCCCAGGGCGGGGATCCGCCCTATACCGACGCCGACAGCCAGTGGAAGCTGAAGTATTCCCTGTGGGTCACGCCCGATTTTAAGCCGCAGAAAGGGCTGAACATGGGGAATGCGCTGCCGGGCACGCTTGCCGAATTCCGGATCGGGCCGTCCAGCCAGCCAAGCATTATCTTTAATGCCACCGCCAGCACCCTGCAATTTACCGTTCCGGCCAGCAGCTGTTCCTTTGGCGTGGCGCAGGGGAATACCGTGTCGGGGAATAACGTCGCGCTTGGCGATGCCTGGGTCAACGACATCAAATATGGCAATACGCCGGTGATTCCGTTTTCGATCTCCCTGGAAAACTGCTACACGCCGAAGCTTAAAATTAAAATGACGTCGCCCTACGTCGCCAGCGATAAAACCATGCTGGGGCAAAGCAGCGGTAGCGCCGCGGGGGTCGCGCTGAAGATTATGAATACGGACATCCCGATGCAGATGATCCCAAACAGCGCCAGCAGCACGGATTACGATCGCGGCGATGACTGGGCGTCGATGGCAAACCTGAACTTCTCTGCCCAGCTGCTGTGGACGGGCATCCCGATGAAGGCGGGTGATTTTAACGCCATCGCCACCTTCCAGATGGATTACGAGTAGCTATAGCGAGTAGAGGTCGTGCAGCAGAACAAAGGGAGGGTTTTTCTGCTGCTGGTGCCACAGGCTGCTGACGCCCGGGGCGCCCTCCTGGACGATGGCATCACGAAATTCCGCGCTGCTCAGGGCGTCGCGCCGGGTGAACATGGCTTCAAGGAGAGGATAGCTGATACCGGATATCACTTCGCAGGAGTCGTGCTTATGGCTCATCAGCGAGGCCACGCGGTACGGCGCCGCGCCGGTTTTATCGGTTAAGAAGATCACGCCGTCGCCGGAGTCGGTTTCATGCAGCGCATCGCACATCATGCGGCTCAACATGTTGCTGCTTAATCCACGCCAGTAGTTGACCGCCCGGCACTGCACCAGCGGGCCAAATTTCTTCTCCAGACGATCGAGGATCGTCTGTGCTTCATCATCGTGGCAAGTAATCACCCAACCCAACATAACGTCTCTCCTTAGCGGGCAAGTAGTTTAGCGGAGTGAAAGTTAGCGTGAGGTGATAGTAATCAAAGAAAAGCGCCCGGCACGCAGAATGCCGCCGGGCGAGGAGATTAGCTGCGCAGTCCGCGTCCGCGCTGGATCAGATACCAGCAGAGCAGATAAAACGCGACGATGAACACCACCAGCACCGCCACCGTGGTAAACAGCGGCACGTCGGTGATGCCGAGGAAGCCAAAGCGGAAACCGCTGATCATGTAGACAATCGGGTTCAGATGCGACAGCGCCTGCCAGAACGGTGGCAGCAGGGTCAGGGAGTAGAACACCCCGCCGAGATAGGTCAGCGGCGTCAGCACGAAGGTCGGGATCAGGCTGATGTCATCGAAGGTTTTCGCGAAAACGGCGTTCAGCAAGCCCGCCAGCGAGAACAGGATCGCCGTCAGCAGCAGCGTGAGCGCCACAAACAGCCAGGAGTGAACCTGGAACGGCACGAAGAACAGCGAGATCGCCGTCACCAGGATCCCCACGCACAGCCCGCGCGCCACGCCGCCGCCGACATAGCCTGCGATAATGACGTGCGTTGGCACCGGGGCCACCAGCAGCTCTTCGATGTTGCGCTGGAATTTGGCGCTGAAGAACGATGAGGCCACGTTCGCGTAGGCGTTGGTGATCACCGCCATCATGATCAGACCCGGCACGATAAACTGCATATAGGTAAAGCCGTGCATCTCACCGATGCGGGAGCCGATCAGGTTCCCGAAGATGATGAAGTACAGGGTCATGGTGATCACCGGCGGCACCAGGGTTTGCACCCAGATGCGCATAAAGCGGTTGATCTCTTTCGCCCAGATGCTTTTCAGCGCAACCCAGTAAAGATGCGTCATGCCTTGTCTCCTTGTTTGTCGTGCACCAGAGAGACAAACAGCTCTTCCAGTCGGTTGGCCTTGTTACGCATGCTCAGAACCTGCACGCCTTGCGCGCTTAGCTGCGAGAACACGCTGTTAATGCCCTGCTCGCGCAGCACTTCCACTTCCAGCGTTGAGGTGTCCACCAGACGATAGTTGTAACCTTCCAGCTTCGGCAGCGGGCTTTTCGCCGCCAGATCGAGAATAAAGGTTTCGGACTTGAGCTTGGAGAGCAGATCTTTCATCGAGGTGTTTTCCACCAGCTCGCCGTGCTGAATGATGCCGATGTTGCGGCACAGCATTTCCGCCTCTTCGAGGTAGTGGGTGGTCAGAATAATGGTGGTGCCTTTGTCGTTCAGATCCTTCAGGAAGCCCCACATGGAGCGACGCAGTTCGATATCCACGCCCGCGGTCGGCTCGTCGAGGATCAAGAGCTTTGGCTCGTGCATCAGGGCGCGGGCGATCATCAGACGGCGCTTCATCCCGCCGGATAACATCCGCGCGCGTTCGTTGCGCTTTTCCCACAGATCGAGCTGTTTAAGGTACTTTTCGCTGCGCTCAACCGCCTCTTTGCGCTCAACCCCGTAATAGCCGGCCTGGTTGACCACAATCTGCTGCACGGTTTCGAACGGGTTGAAGTTGAACTCCTGCGGCACCAGCCCGAGCTGGCGCTTGGCGTTGACCACGTCCTTTTGCAGGTCGTAGCCAAACACGCTCACCCGGCCAGAGGTTTTATTGACCAGCGAACTGATGATGCCGATGGTGGTGGACTTCCCCGCCCCGTTCGGCCCGAGAAGGGCGTAGAAATCCCCCGCCTCGACTTTAAGATCTATCCCGCGCAGCGCCTGAACGCCGCCCGGATAGGTTTTTTTAAGCTGTTCAAGCTCTAGTGCAATTGCCATGAATTAAACTTACCTATAGTTCTGACACACGTTGTGTGGTTTCATTAAAAGTCCGGTTACCCTATAGTAGCGCAACGCAATCACTCGGTTACAGGTCGTTAACCACCATGAATGACATAGATACACTCATCAGCAACAATGCACTATGGTCAAAGATGCTGGTGGAAGAGGATCCCGGTTTTTTTGGGAAGCTGGCGCAAGCGCAGAACCCGCGCTTTCTCTGGATAGGGTGTTCCGACAGCCGCGTTCCGGCAGAGCGTTTGACCGGTCTTGAACCTGGCGAACTCTTTGTCCACCGCAACGTTGCCAACCTGGTCATTCATACGGATCTCAACTGCCTGTCAGTCGTTCAGTATGCGGTCGACGTTCTGGAAGTTGAGCACATCATTATTTGCGGCCACTACGGCTGCGGCGGCGTGCAGGCGGCGGTCGAAAACCCGGAGCTGGGCCTGATCGACAACTGGCTGCTGCACATTCGCGATATCTGGTTCAAACATAGCTCACTGCTTGGCGAAATGCCGCAGGAGCGCCGCCTTGACACGCTTTGTGAGCTTAACGTGATGGAGCAGGTGTATAACCTCGGGCACTCCACCATCATGCAGTCGGCGTGGAAACGCGGGCAGAAGGTGTCGATTCACGGCTGGGCTTACGGTATTCACGATGGCCTGCTGCGTAACCTGGAAGTGTCGGCCACCAACCGCGAAACGCTGGAGCAGCGCTACCGTTCGGGCATTGCCAACCTCAAGCTTAAGCACGTGAACCATAAATAAAGCGGGGTTTTCTCCCTCTCCCTGTGGGAGAGGGCCGGGGTGAGGCCATCAGACCGCACCCAACACGTTTTACTCGTCCAGCAGCACCACTTTCCCGACGTACGGCAGATGGCGATAGCGCTGCGCGTAGTCAATGCCGTAACCCACCACGAATTCGTCCGGAATGGAGAAGCCTACAAACTCAACGGGCACCTGCACTTCGCGGCGCTCGGGTTTGTCCAGCAGCGTACAGATAGCCAGCGACTTCGGCTCGCGCAGGCTCAGGATTTCGCGCACTTTAGACAGGGTGTTGCCGGAGTCGATGATGTCTTCCACGATCAACACATCTTTGCCACGAATATCTTCATCCAGATCTTTGAGGATTTTCACATCACGGGTGGTGGACATGCCGCTGCCATAGCTGGATGCGGTCATAAAATCGACCTCATGGGGCACCTGCACTTCACGGCACAGATCCGCCATGAACATGAAAGAGCCGCGCAGCAGGCCAACCAGCACCATTTCGCTGCCGCTGTCTTTGTAGTGCTCGGTGATTTGACGACCCAGTTCGGCGATACGCGCTTTGATCTCGGCTTCCGGGATCATCACTTCAACAGTATGTTTCATATTACTAACCATATGATTTTAATGAAAATCTCTCAATGCGGGCGAGTGTTTTTCCGGCATCGATTCGCAAGCCAGCCATTATAACAGCAAATGGATAGCCCTGGCGCATGAGTTATAAAAAGCAAATTTTGTGATTCCGATCACAGTTGTTAATACCTATAATTAATTGCTAGCAAATAATTAACAAAACTGACGAGTACTTTTCTATGGCTGAAATAAAAACTCAACAGCCGCGTTTACTGGTAACTCTTACAGCGGCGTTCGCAGCCTTCTGCGCGCTGTATCTGTTAATCGGTGGCGTCTGGCTGGTCGCGCTTGGCGGCTCCTGGTACTACCCGATTGCGGGTCTGGTTATGGTTGGCGTAACCGTCCTGCTGTTCCGCAGAAAGCAATCTGCACTGTGGCTTTACGCTGCATTACTCCTCGCAACCATGATCTGGGGCGTCTGGGAAGTCGGCTTCGACTTCTGGGCACTGACGCCGCGCAGTGACATCCTTGTCTTCTTCGGTATCTGGCTGATCCTGCCGTTCGTCTGGCGTCGCCTGCTCGTGCCGTCCAGCGGTGCCGTTGCGGCGCTGGTGGTGGCCCTGCTGATCAGCGGCGGCATCCTGACCTGGGCCGGCTTCAACGATCCGCAGGAAATTAACGGCACGCTGAACACCGAATCCACCCCGGCAGCGGCGATTTCGCAGGTCGCGGATAGCGACTGGCCTGCCTACGGTCGTAATCAGGAAGGTCAACGCTACTCTCCGCTGAAGCAGATCAACGCGGATAACGTTAAAAACCTGAAGGAAGCGTGGGTCTTCCGCACCGGCGACCTGAAAATGGAGAACGATCCGGGTGAGCTGACCAACGAAGTGACGCCGATCAAAGTGGGCGACATGCTTTATCTGTGTACCGCGCACCAGCGTCTGTTCGCGCTTGATGCGGCAACCGGTAAAGAGAAATGGCACTTCGATCCGCAGCTGAACTCGAATCCGTCGTTCCAGCACGTCACCTGCCGCGGCGTGTCCTATCACGAAGCGCGTGCAGAAACCGCAAGCCCTGACGTGGTGGCCGACTGTCCTCGTCGTATCATCCTGCCGGTGAACGATGGCCGTCTGTTTGCCATCAACGCCGAAACGGGCAAGCTGTGCGAAACCTTTGCCAACAAAGGGATCCTGAACCTGCAAACCAACATGCCGGACACCACGCCTGGCCTGTATGAGCCGACCTCTCCGCCAATCATCACCGATAAAACTATCGTGATTGCCGGTTCGGTAACGGATAACTTCTCAACCCGCGAAACCTCCGGCGTTATCCGTGGTTTCGACGTGAACACCGGTAAACTGCTGTGGGCGTTCGACCCGGGCGCGAAAGATCCTAACGCGATCCCATCCGACGAACATACCTTTACCTTCAACTCGCCAAACTCCTGGGCGCCGGCCGCGTATGACGCGAAGCTGGATCTGGTCTACCTGCCAATGGGTGTGACCACGCCGGATATCTGGGGCGGCAACCGCACGCCGGAGCAGGAGCGTTACGCGAGCGCGATCGTGGCGCTGAACGCCACCACCGGTAAGCTGGCCTGGAGCTATCAGACCGTCCACCACGACCTGTGGGATATGGATATGCCGTCCCAGCCGACGCTGGCGGACATTACCGTTAACGGCAAAACCGTTCCGGTGATTTATGCCCCGGCGAAAACCGGCAACATCTTCGTGCTGGATCGCAGCAACGGTAAGCTGGTCGTGCCTGCGCCGGAAAAACCGGTTCCGCAGGGCGCGGCGAAAGGCGACTACGTCAGCAAAACCCAGCCTTTCTCTGACCTGAGCTTCCGTCCGAAGAAAGACCTCAGCGGGGCAGACATGTGGGGTGCCACCATGTTTGACCAGCTGGTGTGCCGCGTGATGTTCCATCAGCTGCGCTACGAAGGTATCTTCACGCCGCCGTCCGAGCAGGGCACGCTGGTCTTCCCGGGTAACCTGGGGATGTTCGAATGGGGCGGGATCTCCGTTGACCCGAACCGTCAGGTGGCGATTGCTAACCCGATGGCGCTGCCGTTCGTTTCCCGCCTGATCCCACGCGGTCCGGGCAACCCAATGGAGCAGCCGAAAGACGCCAAAGGCAGCGGTACAGAAGCCGGTATCCAGCCGCAGTACGGCGTGCCTTACGGCGTAACCCTGAACCCGTTCCTGTCTCCGTTTGGTCTGCCGTGTAAACAGCCTGCCTGGGGCTATATCTCCGGTCTGGATCTGAAAACTAATCAGATCGTATGGAAAAAACGTATCGGTACCCCGCAGGACAGCATGCCGTTCCCGATGCCGGTTCCTGTACCGTTCAACATGGGTATGCCGATGCTGGGTGGCCCAATCTCCACCGCCGGTAACGTGCTGTTCATCGCGGCAACCGCAGATAACTACCTGCGCGCGTACAACATGACCAACGGTGAGAAGCTGTGGCAAGGCCGTCTGCCGGCGGGTGGACAGGCAACGCCGATGACCTATGAAGTGAATGGCAAGCAGTACGTTGTCATCTCTGCGGGCGGTCACGGTTCGTTTGGTACGAAGATGGGCGACTACATCGTTGCCTATGCCCTGCCTGACGAGAAGTAAGTAGCAAAAGCCGGGTGGCGGCTGCGCCTTACCCGGCCTACGGAAAGATGCAAAACGGCAACCTCGGTTGCCGTTTTTTTGTTTATTCCCTCTCCCCGTGGGAGAGGGTCAGGGTGAGGGCATCAGGCCGCGCAGAACTAAACCGTAAACCCGAGCATCATCCCCGTATCTTCATGCTCCAGCAGATGACAGTGCGCCATATAGGCAAACTCCTTCGGCGCGTAGTGGTCAAACTTCACCAGCACCTCGCTCACGCCGCCTTCTACCCGCACCGTGTCCTTCCAGCCCGCGCGATGCACCGCTGGCGCTTTGCCGTTCTCAGACAGTATGCGGAACTGCGTGCCGTGGATATGGAACGGATGCAGCATCATGTCGCCCTCGCCGGAAATCACCCAGCGCTCGAACTGCCCTTTCGCAGCGGCAAACATCGGGGTATTCATGTCGAAGGCAGTACCGTTAATCCGGTTGGCGTTGTGGAAATCGAAGCCGTGGCTCCCGTGATCCATTCCGCCCATCTTGCCGTGATCCATATTCATATGGCCCATCATCTGCCCGTGATGCATCCCCGCCATCGCCTGATTGCCATACTTCTGCATCAGCGCCTGCATCCCCATCATGTCGAGCATCGGATCCATCGACAGCTGGAGCTTACGCTGGGTAAGCCCTTCCAGCGCCGGTAGGGCAGGCAGCGTGGTGAGGGTATCCGGCAGTACGCCAGACGCGGTGATTTGCAGCGGCTGGATGCGCAGCACCGGATGCGGCTTATCAAACGGCGCCACGGCCATGCCCATCTGGCTCACCGGCAGCGTGACAATGTCAAAGGCTTTACCGTCGCTGATATCCACCAGCACTTCGAAACGCTCGCCCATCAGCATCGGCAATTCCGTGACTTTTACCGGCTCGGGCAGCAGGCCGCCGTCGCTCGCCACCACGTACAGCGGGCGCTTATCGCTGGCGGCAAAGTTCAGGGAGCGGGCGTTACAGCCGTTAAGCAGGCGCAGGCGCAGCCAGCCCTTCGGGGCGGCGTGCTGAGGGTAAATCGCGCCGTTGGTCAGCAGCGTATCGCCAAACCAGCCCACCGCCGCGCTCATTACGTCCAGCTGATAGTCTATCTGCCCGTCCTGGGTGAATTTTTTGTCCTGCACAATCACCGGCACATCGTCGATGCCCCACTGCTTTGGCAGGCGCAGCAGGCGGCTTTCGTCATCTTCAATCAGCACCAGCCCGGCCAGCCCCATCGCCACTTGACGCCCGGTTTTGCCATGCTGATGCGGATGGAACCAGCAGGTCGCCGCGCGCTGATCAGGAGTAAAGGTCACGCTGCGTTTACCGCCCGCCTTGATGATGCCGTGCGGGCCGCCGTCCACCTCGCCCGGCACCTCCAGCCCGTGCCAGTGCAGCGTAGTCTCTTCCGCCAGGGTGTTGTGAATATCGACGGTGACGGTTTTCCCTTTGCGGAGCTGAATCGCAGGGCCGAGCAGATTGCCGTTATAGCCCCAGGTTGACGCGGTGTGCTGCCCAAACGCAGTTTTACCCGCCTGAACGACGAGCTGAATGCGGCTGCGGGCATCGGCGGTGAGTAAATCCGGGATAGGTAAGGCGGGCCTGTCGGCGGCAAAGACGGTACGACTCCATAGCGGTAATGCGCTGGCAACCCCCAGCGCAACTGAATATTTTAAAAAATCACGACGTTGCATGTTCATTTCCTTATTTCCAGCAGGCGATTATTTGAGCATAAACCCTCCCCTTACAGGAAGGTCAAGCCGCGCGTCGATAATAAAGATCGTCGGGTTGGCATCAAGTATGCTAACGTTAATTTTCCGTGACGCAGTGGTAGAAGCAATGAAGACGTTTTTCAGGACAATTTTGTTCAGCAGCCTGATGGCAATGTGTGCGAACAGTTATGCGCTAAGTGAAAATGAAGCGGAAGATATGGCCGATTTAACGGCGGTTTTTGTATTCCTGAAGAATGATTGTGGCTACCAGAATTTACCCAACGGGCAGATTCGCCGCGCACTGGTCTTTTTTGCCCAGCAGAACCAATGGGATCTCAGCAACTACGACAGCTTCGACATGAAAGCGCTCGGTGAAGACAGCTACCGTGATTTAAGCGGTATCGGCATCCCCACTGCAAAAAAATGCAAAGCACTGGCTCGTGATTCACTTAGCCTGCTCGCCTACGTCAAATAACCTTCCCGACGCCTCTCGTTGTCTTCTGGCCGTTTAATCGCGGCCAGAGGTTGCGCCATTCTGCCGGACGTAATGGATGTTAACGAAAGAGGTATCACCCATGACCGAAAAAACGGTATGGCATGAAACGCTGCATGACCAGTTTGGTCAGTACTTTGCCGTTGATAACGTGCTTTATCATGAGAAAACCGATCATCAGGATCTGATCATCTTCGAAAACGCCGCCTTTGGCCGCGTGATGGCGCTGGACGGTGTGGTGCAAACCACCGAGCGCGACGAGTTCATCTACCACGAGATGATGACCCACGTTCCCCTGCTGGCGCACGGGCACGCAAAACACGTTCTGATTATTGGCGGCGGCGATGGCGCGATGCTGCGCGAAGTGTCTCGCCATAAAACCGTGGAATCCATCACGATGGTGGAGATCGATGCCGGGGTCGTTTCTTTCTGCCGCCAGTATCTGCCGAACCACAACGCCGGAAGCTATGACGATCCGCGCTTTAATCTGACGATCGACGATGGCGTTAACTTCGTTAACCAGACGTCGCAAACCTTCGACGTGATCATCTCTGACTGTACCGATCCCATCGGCCCGGGCGCGTCGCTGTTTACCTCGTCGTTCTACGAAGGCTGCAAACGCTGCCTCAAGCCCGGCGGGATCTTCGTGGCGCAAAATGGCGTTTGCTTCCTGCAGCAGGATGAAGCCCTCGACAGCCACCGCAAGCTGAGCACCTATTTTTCCGACGT
The DNA here is from genome assembly GCF_964208575.1 of Enterobacter soli. Lineage (GTDB taxonomy): Bacteria > Pseudomonadota > Gammaproteobacteria > Enterobacterales > Enterobacteriaceae > Enterobacter > Enterobacter soli_A. The sequence continues at coordinate 90,835 of NZ_CAXOFU010000006.1, forward strand.
CAGCTTCTATCAGGCCGCCATTCCGACCTACTACGGCGGGATCATGACCTTCGCCTGGGCGACCGACAACGAGGTGCTGCGCCATCTTTCCACCGAGATTATTCAGGCCCGCTTCCACCAGGCCGGTTTAGCGTGCCGCTATTACAACCCGGCAGTCCACACCGCCGCGTTTGCCCTGCCACAGTATCTGCAAGACGCGCTGTCCCCGAAGGAGGTGAACTAATTGAAAAAGCTTAAACTGCATGGCTTTAACAACCTGACCAAAAGCCTGAGTTTTTGTATTTACGATATCTGCTACGCCAAAACGGCAGAAGAGCGCGATGGTTATATCGCCTATATCGATGAACTCTACAACGCTAACCGCCTGACGGAGATCCTGTCGGAAACCTGTTCGATTATCGGCGCGAACATCCTGAACATTGCCCGTCAGGATTACGAGCCGCAGGGGGCGAGCGTGACCATTCTGGTCAGCGAAGAGCCCGTTGACCCTCAGCTTATCGACAAAACCGAGCACCCTGGCCCGCTGCCGGAAGTGGTGGTGGCGCACCTCGATAAAAGCCATATCTGCGTGCATACCTACCCGGAAAGCCACCCCGAGGGCGGACTCTGTACCTTCCGCGCGGATATCGAAGTGTCGACCTGCGGCGTGATCTCCCCGCTGAACGCGCTGAACTATCTCATCCACCAGCTTGAGTCCGATATCGTGACCATTGATTACCGCGTGCGCGGTTTTACGCGCGATATCAACGGCATGAAGCACTTCATCGACCACGAAATTAACTCGATTCAGAACTTTATGTCCGACGACATGAAGGCGCTGTACGACATGGTGGACGTGAACGTGTACCAGGAGAACATCTTCCACACCAAGATGATGCTGAAAGAGTTCGACCTGAAACACTATATGTTCCACACGCGACCTGAAGATTTGAGCGAAGAAGAGCGGAAGGGCATTACGGATCTGCTCTGGAAAGAGATGCGCGAAATCTACTACGGCCGCAATATTCCGGCCGTGTAAAGGCGCCAGGAGCAGGGACGCTCCGGTAGGTTATTTCTGTTTCATAAATTCGCGGTACGCCGCCACCACCTTCAGGAAGTCTTCCACGCCGCACAGCGACAGGCTTTCTTCATCGTAGTAGCTCATCCCCTCTTCCATCTCGTCACCCGAGAATTCAAGCTGGTTGGCACGCACCATGACCTCTTCGCCATCCATCCACAGCGTGTATTCATGCCCGGCGCGCTGCCAGGAGCGCTCGCTGCCTTTTACCGTCTGTGCCGCCTGCTCAACTTCATCCAGCAGCGAGAGGTTCTCTTTCACCTCTTCGTTAAACCAGTGTCCAACGGCTTCGTGGCCCATCGACATACGCACTTTCACCACTCCGGTGATGTCGCGCAGAAATTCGTAATCCATAGTGTTTTCCTCTGCAAAGCCATTGGGGTAATTATCGCAGCAGAGAAGAAGAAAAAAAGCGTGAGAGGTGGGAGGAATGAAAATAAAAAATCCCCCTCACCCCCTGCCCCTCTCCCCAGAGGGGCGAGGGGGGGATTATATTCCCTCTCCCCTTTGGGGAGAGGGCGAGGGTGAGGGGTTGGTTTTTATACCGCGGTCTGGAAGATCACCCCGTCCGCTTTCTCGGTGTACTGAGAGAGCTGGTCGAAGTTCAGGTAGCGATAGGTATCCACCGCCGTCTTATCAACCTGAGCAATATAGGCCTGGTACTCTTCCGGCGTTGGCAGTTTACCAATCAGCGCCGCAACCGCCGCCAGCTCCGCCGAGGCCAGGAAGACGTTCGCCCCCGTACCCAGACGGTTCGGGAAGTTACGGGTTGAGGTAGACACCACCGTCGCACCGTCCGCTACGCGCGCCTGGTTACCCATGCACAGGGAACAGCCAGGGATTTCGATGCGCGCACCGCTCTTACCGAACACGCTGTAGTAGCCCTCTTCGGTCAGCTGTGCCGCGTCCATACGGGTTGGCGGAGCCACCCACAGGCGGGTTGGCAGCTGGCCTTTGTGGGTATCCAGCAGTTTACCGGCCGCGCGGAAGTGGCCGATGTTGGTCATGCAGGAACCGATGAACACTTCGTCGATTTTTTCGCCCTGCACCGCAGACAGCGGACGCGCGTCGTCAGGATCGTTTGGCGCACAGAGGATTGGCTCTTTGATGTCCGCCAGATCGATGTCGATCACTGCCGCGTACTCTGCGTCAGCATCGGCTTCCAGCAGCTGCGGATCCGCCAGCCATTTTTCCATGCCCTGAATACGACGCTCCAGGGTACGACGATCGCCGTAGCCTTCTGCGATCATCCACTTCAGCAGCACGATGTTTGACGTCAGATACTCTTCAATCGGCGCCTGGTTCAGCTTGATGGTACAGCCCGCAGCGGAACGCTCTGCGGAGGCATCGGTCAGCTCAAACGCCTGCTCTACTTTCAGATCCGGCAGACCTTCGATCTCCAGAATGCGGCCTGAGAAGATGTTTTTCTTACCTTTCTTCTCAACGGTCAGCAGGCCCTGTTTGATGGCGTACAGCGGGATGGCATGCACGAGGTCGCGCAGGGTGATCCCCGGCTGCATTTTGCCCTTGAAGCGCACCAGAACGGATTCCGGCATGTCCAGCGGCATCACGCCGGTCGCGGCAGCAAACGCCACCAGACCCGAGCCCGCCGGGAAGGAGATACCAATTGGGAAACGGGTATGGGAGTCACCGCCGGTGCCCACGGTATCCGGCAGCAGCATACGGTTCAGCCAGGAGTGGATCACGCCGTCGCCCGGACGCAGGGAAACGCCGCCGCGGTTCATGATGAAGTCCGGCAGAGTGTGGTGCGTGGTCACGTCAACCGGCTTCGGATACGCCGCGGTGTGGCAGAAGGACTGCATCACCAGGTCAGAAGAGAAGCCCAGGCACGCCAGGTCTTTCAGTTCGTCACGGGTCATTGGGCCGGTGGTGTCCTGAGAGCCCACGGAGGTCATCTTCGGCTCGCAGTATGCGCCAGGGCGAATACCGGTTACGCCGCACGCACGACCCACCATTTTCTGCGCCAGGGAGAAGCCGCGGCTGCTTTCGGCCACGTCTTTCGCCTGACGGAATACGTCGGAGTGCGGCAGACCCAGCGCTTCACGCGCTTTGGTGGTCAGGCCACGGCCGATAATCAGCGGGATACGGCCACCGGCGCGCACTTCGTCGATCAGCACGTCGGTTTTCAGCTCGAAGCTTGCCAGCAGCTCGTTGGTTTCGTGGTTACGCACTTCACCTTTGAACGGATAAACGTCGATGACGTCGCCCATGTTCAGATTAGTGACGTCCACTTCGATAGGCAGCGCGCCCGCGTCTTCCATGGTGTTGAAGAAGATTGGCGCAATTTTGCCGCCGAGGCACAGGCCGCCGCCGCGCTTGTTCGGCACGTGAGGAATGTCATCGCCCATGAACCACAGCACGGAGTTAGTCGCGGATTTACGGGAAGAACCGGTACCCACCACGTCGCCCACGTAGGCCAGCGGGTAGCCTTTTTTCTGCAGGGCTTCAATTTGCTTGATCGGGCCAATGCTGCCCGGCTGATCCGGCTCGATACCTTCACGGGCGTTTTTCAGCATCGCCAGCGCGTGCAGTGGGATATCAGGACGGGACCATGCATCCGGCGCCGGAGACAGGTCATCGGTGTTGGTTTCACCGGTCACTTTGAAGACGGTAACGGTAATTTTTTCAGCCAGCGCAGGACGGTTCAGGAACCATTCGGCATCGGCCCAGGACTGCATAACCTGCTTCGCGTAGACGTTGCCCGCTTTGGCTTTTTCTTCCACATCGTAGAAGTTATCGAACATCAGCAGCGTTGAAGAGAGCGCTTTAGCGGCAATGGGCGCCAGCTTGTCGTTATCCAGCGCGTCGATCAGCGGATGAATGTTGTAGCCACCCTGCATAGTGCCGAGCAGTTCAATCGCTTTTTCAGGAGAGACCAGTGGGGAGGTTGCTTCGCCTTTGGCAATGGCAGCAAGGAATCCGGCTTTCACGTAGGCAGCTTCATCTACGCCAGGCGGTACGCGGTTGATCAACAGGTCTAACAGGAATTCTTCTTCGCCCTTAGGCGGGTTCTTCAGCAGCTCGACGAGCGCGGCCATTTGGGTTGCATCTAACGGTTTGGGTACAATTCCCTCGGCGGCACGTTCTGCTACGTGCTTACGGTATTCTTCTAGCACGACGGTTCTCCTCGCTCTCATTGTCATAGTGCGGCATACACGTTGTGTATTGGGCTTCTCTTCACGCTCCTGTGAGACAGCAGTTTGTAGGGTAAATGCCCGTTACCGCGTCGGGCAGCATAGCAGGATTTCTGCACAGTGTTAATCCGTTTACAAAAAAGCAACATTAAAATATTTGCTGAATCGTTAAGGATGGTATAGCGGCGATAGAGGGCGAATTTCAGGCACAAAAAAACCGCCTTACAGCGGTTAGTTTGTTGCCTTGCGGTGGTAGCACACCGGGCTGGCAGATTTGCGGCAAAACGCACGAAGCCCCAGCGACTTTTACGGCATCGGATATAATTGTGTAATAAATGCTCACACTCTTTGTCCGGGCAACCCGGTCTGATTCCCAATAAAAGTCAAAACTGTATAACACGGGTGAATAATACTCGCGGCAACAGGATCGCCTAACGGCACAGCTCTCTCGGAGTCACTTTATGAAGTTGCCATTTAAGCCACATCTGCTTGTCCTTCTGTGCAGTGCCGGGCTGTTTGCCGCCTCGGGCGTCATGTTCGTTAAAAGCCGGGCGACGGAAACGCCGGTCGCTCCCGCCCCCGTTGCCCAACAGGCCGCCACCCCAACCCCGACGCCGGCAGCGCAGCCTGCCGCACCAACCTATACGCCAGCGCAGATCGATCAGTGGGTCGCGCCCATCGCGCTCTATCCTGATGCGCTGCTGTCGCAAATTTTGATGGCGTCAACCTACCCGGCAAACGTGATTCAGGCGGCGCAGTGGTCGAAAGACAACCCCAAAATGCAGGGAGATGCCGCCGTTCAGGCCGTGTCCGGGCAGCCGTGGGATCCGAGCGTGAAGTCGCTGGTCGCGTTTCCTCAGCTGATGTCGCTGATGGGGGAAAACCCGCCGTGGGTGCAGAGCCTGGGCGATGCGTTTCTTGCCCAGCCGAAAGACGTGATGGATTCCGTGCAGCGTCTGCGCCAGCTGGCACAGCAGACCGGGGCATTGCAGTCCACGCCGCAGCAGACGGTGACCACCGTCACCAAGCCGGCCCCCGCGAAAACCGCGGCGACGGAATCAACCGCTACCACTACGACCACCACGACCACCACCAGTCCAACGGTCATCAAGATCGAGTCTGCCGACCCGCAGGTGGTTTACGTTCCAACCTACAACCCGAACACGGTGTACGGCACCTGGCCGAATACCGCCTATCCGCCGACCTATCTGCCCCCCTCTCCCGGCGAGCAGTTTTCCAACAGCTTCGTGAACGGCCTGGGGTTTAGCCTCGGCGTGGCCACCACCTACGCCATATTCAGCAACATCGACTGGGACGATGACGACGATCATCACCACCACGATGACGACTGGGATCATCACGGCGGCTATAACCGCAACGGGGACAACAACATCAATATCAACGTTGATAACTTTAATAAAATCAGCGGTGAGCATCTGACAAACGCCAACCGTACCTGGCAGCATAACCCGGCCTATCGCGAAGGGGTGCCCTACCCGAACAGCCAGCTGAACAGCCGCTTCCACTCCACCACCACGGCAACAGGGCTGAGCGCGACGCAGCAGAAGCCGGTGAATCGGGATAGCCAGCGCCAGGCGGCGATGGCGCAAATGGAAAAATCGACCGGGAAAACCTTCCCGCAAGCGGCCCGCACGGGCAGCAAAGAGACTCAGCGTCAGGCCGCCAGCCAGCAGCTGAAGCAGATCTCCCAGCGCAATAGCTATCGCGGCTATGACACCAGCAAACCGCAGACCGCGAAACGCGCGGCGGCCCAGCAGCCGCGGGAGAACCGCCCGCAGCGGCAGGAGCAGCGGGCGACACAAACCGCACAGCAGCGAAACGTGCAGCAACGCCCTATTCAGCAGCGCACCAGCCAGCCGCGCGCCAACGCGCTGAGCGGTAACGACAGCCGCTCCGGCAACTGGCAGGCCCAGCAGCAGCGCGGGGCGCAGAGCCGTCAGATAGCCTCGCGCAACCTGCAGCCGCGCCAGGCCCCTGCGCACCGTGAATTCCGCCATCGTTAAGGGAACCGACATGAAGACTCAATTACTCAGTGGAATCGTGTTGCTGATGGCCTCCACCCTCGCTCACGCGCAGCAGCATTTCAGCACGCCCGAACAGGCCACCGACGCGCTGGCAACCGCGATCAGCGAGCAAAACGAAAGCGCGATGAGCAACCTGCTCGGGGAAAACTGGCGCGATTTTCTGCCCGAAGAAGGCGTCGATCCGGACGCGGTGGATCGCTTCCTGCGCGACTGGAAGGTGAAACACAGCACCGTCATCAACGGCGACGTGGCGCATCTGGTGGTCGGCGACAGCAGCTGGCAGCTGCCCATCCCGGTCATAAAGACCGCCAGCGGCTGGCAATTTGACATTCAGGAAGCCGCCGAGGAGATCCTGACCCGCGAAATCGGGCGCAACGAACTCGCCGCCATCGAGGCGCTTCACGCCTACGTCGACGCGCAGCAAAGCTATTACGCCATGAACCAGAGCTACGCGAAGAAAGTGGTGAGCTCAGCGGGCAAAAAAGACGGCCTGTACTGGCCGGCAGCCCCCGGCGAAGCGCCCAGCCCGCTTGGCCCGGCCTTTAGCCCCACCGAGCCCGGCGCGGGCTATCACGGCTACCGGTTCCGCATTCTGCCGGACAAAAACAGCGGCTTCGCGATGGTTGCCTGGCCGGTCAGCTACGGGCAAACGGGGGTGATGAGCTTTGTGGTGAATCAGGATGATAAGGTGTACCAGAAGGATCTGGGCAACGACTCCGCGCAAAAAGCGCAGGCGCTCGCGCAATACAACCCGGACGGCAGCTGGCAGCCCGTGGCGCCGTAAACGTCAGGCATAAAAAAAGCGGCTCGTGAGCCGCTTTTTTCTGTCAGAAGAAACTTACTTCTTCTTCGCTTTCGCGTTTGGCAGGTCGGTGATGCTACCTTCAAACACTTCTGCCGCCAGGCCCACTGACTCGTGCAGAGTCGGGTGCGCGTGGATGGTCAGCGCGATGTCTTCCGCGTCGCAGCCCATTTCGATCGCCAGACCGATTTCACCCAGCAGCTCGCCGCCGTTGGTACCGACAATCGCACCACCGATTACGCGGTGAGTCTCTTTGTCGAAGATCAGTTTGGTCATACCGTCTGCGCAGTCGGACGCGATAGCACGGCCGGAAGCAGCCCACGGGAAGGTGGCGGTTTCGTAGCTGATGCCTTTCTCTTTCGCTTCTTTCTCGGTCAGACCCACCCAGGCAACTTCTGGCTCGGTGTACGCGATAGATGGGATCACTTTCGGATCGAAGTAGTGCTTCATGCCGGCGATAACTTCAGCGGCAACGTGGCCTTCGTGAACACCTTTGTGCGCCAGCATAGGCTGACCGACGATATCGCCGATAGCAAAGATGTGCGGCACGTTAGTGCGCAGCTGTTTGTCAACGCGGATAAAGCCACGGTCGTCCACTTCCACGCCAGCTTTGCCCGCGTCGAGGTTTTTACCGTTCGGCACGCGGCCGATTGCCACCAGCACGGCGTCGTAACGCTGTGGTTCAGCAGGAGCTTTTTTGCCTTCCATGGAAACGTAAATACCGTCTTCTTTCGCTTCAACGGCAGTCACTTTGGTTTCCAGCATCAGGTTGAATTTCTTGCTGATGCGTTTGGTGAAGACTTTAACGATGTCTTTGTCGGCAGCCGGGATAACCTGGTCGAACATTTCAACCACGTCAATATCTGAACCCAGCGCATGGTAAACGGTACCCATTTCCAGACCGATGATACCGCCGCCCATAACCAGCAGGCGTTTTGGCACGGTTTTCAGTTCCAGCGCATCGGTGGAGTCCCACACGCGCGGATCTTCATGCGGAATGAACGGCAGTTCGATCGGACGGGAGCCCGCCGCGATGATCGCGTTGTCGAAGTTGATCACGGTTTTGCCGTTTTCGCCTTCCACTTCCAGGGTGTTTGCCCCGGTGAATTTACCCAGACCGTTAACCACTTTGACCTTACGGCCTTTCGCCATACCCGCCAGACCGCCGGTCAGCTGAGTGATAACTTTCTCTTTCCAGGTACGAATTTTGTCGATATCGGTCTTCGGCTCGCCGAAGACGATACCGTGTTCAGCCAGCGCTTTGGCTTCTTCGATAACTTTTGCTACGTGCAGCAGAGCTTTAGAAGGGATACAGCCGACGTTCAGACAAACACCGCCAAGGGTGTTGTAACGTTCAACGATTACGGTTTCCAGACCTAAATCAGCGCAACGGAAGGCAGCAGAGTAACCTGCCGGGCCTGCCCCAAGTACCACGACCTGAGTTTTGATTTCAGTACTCATCATGACCTCTTATTGATTTCCGGCGGTCCAGGTACTTGTCGCCCTTCATCCACCGGGACGTTCTATCCGCCCGTATTTTACAAAATTGTTAACAATTTTGAAACAACAAACGGCTCACGAATTGTCGCTTTCGCTCATAACCTCACAGACTTCATGAGATTACCAGAAAAAAGCCGGCCGATTGGCCGGCTTTTCGATTACATCACCAGGCGGCGAATGTCGCTCAGCATGTTGTTGATGATGGTGATGAAACGCGCACCATCAGCACCGTCGATCACGCGGTGGTCGAAGGACAGAGAGATTGGCATCATCAGACGCGGCATGAACTCTTTGCCATTCCATACCGGCTCCATCGCGGACTTGGACACGCCAAGGATCGCAACTTCAGGCGCGTTAACAATCGGCGCGAAGTGGGTAGTACCCAGGCCGCCGATGCTGGAGATGGTGAAGCAACCGCCCTGCATTTCGCCAGCGGTCAGCTTGCCATCACGCGCTTTCTTGGAGATCACGGTCAGTTCACGGGACAGCTCGGTGATGCTCTTCTTGTTCACGTCTTTGAAGACCGGAACAACCAGACCATTTGGCGTATCAACCGCAACACCGATGTTGATGTATTTCTTCAGCGTCAGCTTCTGGCCGTCTTCGGACAGGGAGCTGTTGAAGCGTGGCATCTGTTCCAGCGCCGCAGCAACCGCTTTCATGATGAAGACCACTGGGGTGAATTTCACGTCCAGCTTACGCTTCTCAGCTTCGACGTTCTGCTGCTTACGGAAGGCTTCCAGATCGGTGATATCGGTTTTGTCGAAGTGCGTAACGTGCGGGATCATCACCCAGTTACGGCTCAGGTTTGCACCAGAGATTTTCTGGATACGGCCCAGCTCAACTTCTTCGATTTCGCCGAACTTGCTGAAGTCCACTTTCGGCCATGGCAGCATGCCCGGGATACCGCCGCCAGCGGCTGCAGCAGGTGCAGCTTCAGCGCGTTTCACCGCGTCTTTCACGTAGGTCTGAACGTCTTCGCGCAGGATGCGACCTTTACGGCCGGTGCCTTTCACTTTCGCCAGGTTCACACCGAATTCGCGCGCCAGGCGGCGGATCAGCGGAGTCGCGTGGACGTAAGCGTCGTTTTCAGCGAATTCAGATTTGCCTTCTGCTTTCGCAGCTGGGGCCGCGGCAGGTTTAGCCGCCTGAGCCGGAGCAGCAGCCGGTGCTGGAGCAGCCGCAGCCGCCGGAGCAGCAGCAGGCGCAGCGCCTTCCACTTCGAAGACCATGATCAGAGAGCCGGTAGACACTTTGTCGCCGGTGCTGATTTTGATCTCTTTAACCGTACCCGCGAACGGCGCAGGGACTTCCATAGAAGCCTTGTCGCCTTCAACGGTGATCAGTGACTGTTCAGCGGCAACTTTGTCGCCCACTTTCACCATCACTTCGGTCACTTCAACTTCGTCACCGCCGATGTCCGGTACGTTAACGTCTTTCGCGCCGCCAGCGGCTGCTGGTGCAGCAGCCTGAGCCGGTGCCGCTGCCTGTGCAGGCGCGGCAGCAGGTGCAGCACCCGCCACTTCGAAGATCATGATCAGGGAGCCGGTAGACACTTTGTCACCGGTGTTGATTTTGATCTCTTTAACGGTACCCGCGAACGGCGCCGGAACTTCCATAGAGGCTTTGTCGCCTTCTACGGTAATCAGCGACTGCTCAGCGGTCACGGAATCGCCCACTTTCACCAGGATTTCAGTGACTTCAACTTCGTCACCGCCGATGTCAGGCACGTTCACTTCTTTCGCGCTCGCGGCAGCGGCTGGAGCAGCGGCGGCCGGAGCGGCTTCTTTCTTCTCTTCCTGCGCAGGTGCAGCAGCTGCTGCACCGTCGGCGGAATCGAAAATCATGATCAGTTTGCCGGTCTCGGTTTTATCGCCAACAGAGACTTTGATCTCTTTAACGATGCCAGCCTGAGGAGACGGAACTTCCATAGAGGCTTTATCGCCCTCTACGGTGATCAGCGACTGTTCAGCTTCAACTTTGTCGCCCACTTTGACCAGGATCTCGGTGATTTCAACTTCATCAGCCCCGATGTCCGGTACATTGATTTCGATAGCCATTATTCTTTTACCTCTTACGCCAGACGCGGGTTAACTTTTTCTGCATCGATGTTGAATTTGGTAATTGCGTCTGCAACCACTTTCTTATCGATTTCGCCACGTTTAGCCAGTTCGCCCAGGGCTGCTACAACCACGTAGGAAGCATCAACTTCGAAGTGGTGACGCAGGTTTTCGCGGCTGTCAGAACGACCGAAGCCGTCAGTACCCAGTACGCGATAATCATCAGCCGGTACGTAAGTACGAACCTGCTCAGCGAACAGTTTCATATAGTCAGTAGACGCCACCGCTGGCGCATCGTTCATCACCTGAGCGATGTACGGAACGCGCGGCGTTTCCATTGGGTGCAGCATGTTCCAGCGCTCACAATCCTGGCCATCACGCGCCAGTTCAGTGAAGGAGGTCACAGAGTACACGTCGGAACCCACACCGTAGTCTTTCGCCAGGATCTGCGCTGCTTCACGGACGTGACGCAGGATAGAACCGGAGCCCAGCAGCTGAACTTTACCTTTGCTGCCTTCGAGGGTTTCGAGTTTGTAGATACCTTTACGGATACCTTCCTCGGCGCCTTCCGGCATCGCTGGCATGTGGTAGTTTTCGTTCAGCGTGGTGATGTAGTAGTAAATGTTCTCCTGCGCTTCGCCGTACATACGCTGCAGACCGTCATGCATGATGACTGCCACTTCGTACGCGTAAGACGGATCGTAAGAGATACAGTTAGGGATAGTCAGAGACTGAATGTGGCTGTGGCCATCTTCGTGCTGCAGACCTTCACCGTTCAGGGTCGTACGACCGGAAGTACCACCTACCAGGAAGCCGCGAGCCTGCTGGTCGCCAGCCTGCCAGCACAGGTCACCGATACGCTGGAACCCGAACATGGAGTAGTAGATGTAGAACGGGATCATCGGCAGGTTGTTGGTGCTGTAAGAGGTCGCAGCAGCCAGCCAGGATGCGCCTGCGCCCAGCTCGTTGATACCTTCCTGCAGGATCTGGCCTTTCTCGTCTTCTTTGTAGTATGCAACCTGCTCACGGTCCTGCGGGGTGTACTGCTGGCCGTTCGGGCTGTAGATACCGATCTGACGGAACAGACCTTCCATACCGAAAGTACGCGCTTCGTCAGCGATGATTGGCACCAGGCGATCTTTGATCGACTTGTTCTTCAGCATCACGTTCAGGGCACGCACGAAGGCGATAGTGGTGGAGATCTCTTTGTTCTGCTCTTCCAGCAGCTGAGAGAAGTCTTCCAGCGCCGGCAGTTCCAGCTTCTCGGTGAAGTTAGGCTGACGAGCAGGCAGGTAGCCTTTCAGCGCCTGACGACGTTCGTGCAGGTACTTGTGCTCTTCAGAACCTTCCGGGAAGGTGATGTAGGACAGGTTTTCTACCTGCTCATCGGTCACTGGAACGTTGAAACGGTCGCGGATATAACGCACGCCGTCCATGTTCATTTTCTTAACCTGGTGAGCGATGTTTTTACCTTCTGCGGTATCACCCATGCCGTAACCTTTGATGGTGTGGGCCAGGATTACAGTCGCTTTACCTTTGGTTTCCTGCGCTTTTTTCAGTGCAGCGTAGACTTTCTTCGGATCGTGACCACCGCGGTTCAGCGCCCAGATCTGCTCGTCAGTCCAGTCTGCAACCAGTGCTGCGGTTTCAGGATATTTACCGAAGAAGTGCTCACGAACGTAGGCACCGTCTTTAGATTTGAAGGTCTGATAGTCACCGTCAACGGTTTCGTTCATCAGCTGGATCAGTTTACCGCTGGTGTCTTTACGCAGCAGCTCATCCCAACGACCGCCCCACATGACTTTAATCACGTTCCAGCCAGCACCTGCGAAGATGCCTTCCAGTTCGTTGATGATCTTGCCGTTGCCGGTTACCGGACCATCCAGACGCTGCAGGTTACAGTTGATGATGAAGCACAGGTTGTCCAGCTTCTCACGGGTCGCGATGGTGATCGCGCCTTTAGATTCTGGCTCATCCATTTCGCCGTCGCCCAGGAAGGCGTATACGGTCTGCTCAGAGGTGTCTTTCAGCCCACGGTGTTCCAGATATTTCAGGAATTTAGCCTGGTAGATCGCACCGATAGGACCCAGACCCATAGATACGGTCGGGAACTGCCAGAATTCAGGCATCAGTTTAGGGTGCGGATAAGAGGACAGACCTTTACCGTGAACTTCCTGACGGAAGTTGTTCATCTGCTCTTCAGTCAGACGACCTTCCAGGAATGCACGTGCATAGATGCCCGGAGAGATGTGGCCCTGGAAGTACACCAGATCGCCGCCGTCTTTCTCGTTAGCTGCACGGAAGAAGTGGTTGAAGCACACTTCGTAAACGGTTGCAGAAGACTGGAAGGACGCCATGTGGCCGCCCAGCTCCAGATCTTTCTTGGAAGCGCGCAGAACGGTCATGATGGCGTTCCAGCGGATTGCAGAACGAATGCGGCGTTCCAGATCCAGATTGCCCGGGTATTCCGGTTCGTCTTCGACGGCAATCGTGTTTACGTAGTTGCTAGCCCCTGCACCTGAAGCGACCTTCACGCCACCTTTACGGGCTTCTGAAAGCAGCTGATCAATCAGATACTGAGCGCGCTCAACACCTTCTTCACGGATGACCGATTCGATCGCCTGTAGCCAGTCGCGAGTTTCGATCGGATCCACGTCATTTTGGAGACGTTCTGACATGGGGGTATTCCTTATCTATCTAATACGTTGATTTGTCTGGAACCTGTCCCATTGCACTTTCCTTTCTTCATATTTCGGGCTGTCTCTTTGTTGGCTGCGCTTCCTCACCCCAGTCACATAGTTAACTATGCTCCTGGGGATTCGCGCGCTTGCCGCCGCGATACACCCAAACTATTTCGAAAACTAAAAGCGCAATAAGACAGGTTCTGCGTTTAGTTGCCGCGCTCTAAAAAACCCTGGCGCTTAATCCTTTCGTTGCTGTATGCGGCGTAACGAACGTTCGCGACGCGATTGTTCTCGGCTGCGGTCCAGCAAGATTTCCTCAATGAAAGCCAGATGGCGGTGCGACGCTTCGCGCGCCTGCTCCGGTTCCCCGGCCATTATCGCCTCGAATACTCGGGTGCGATGGTTGCTTACCAGTGGGAGCATGTCCCGACGGGCATACAACAATTCAAAATTCTGACGAACGTTCTGGGCCAGCATCGGCTCCATGCAGCGTAGCAAGTGTAGCAACACCACATTGTGTGCCGCTTCGGTGACGGCAATCTGATACTGGACGACGGCATTGGACTCGGCGTCTAAGTCGCCGGACTGCTGTGCCCGTTCAATGGCCTGATGCAGCTCGCGGATGCGCACGCGATCTTCATCAGTGCTGCGAAGGGCGGCGTAATAGGCCGCGATACCTTCAAGCGCGTGACGGGTCTCAAGCAGGTCAAACTGGGATTCGGGGTGGTCAGAAAGAAGCTCTACCAGCGGATCGCTGAAGCTCTGCCACAGGCTGTTTTGCACAAAGGTTCCGCCACCCTGGCGACGAAGCAGCAGGCCCTTGGCTTCGAGGCGTTGAATTGCCTCACGCAGCGAGGGGCGGGAAACGTCGAACTGTTTGGCCAGCTCGCGTTCAGGCGGGAGTTTTTCACCAGGGCGCAGCGTCCCTTCGAGGATCAAAAACTCCAGCTGCTGTTCGATCACATCGGATAATTTTGGTTGGCGAATTTTGCTGTAGGCCATATTCCCTGTCTTACGCCTTTTTGCCCGGAGTCAATTGGTCTTACCAATTTCAAGTTCGTATCGCTAAAGTAACAAAGTATTCACCTTCTGTCCATATTGGTTTTGATTGAAATCAGTAAACCTTGCACATTTTAACAACCTTACAGAAATAACGTTTCAGAAATGTAACTTTGCACAAATGAGTTGATTACCCCCTTCGAGGGAGTTTTAACCATAATGAAACGAGGGTTTTTGCAATCTGAAGCGATTCAACAAGGCAAATAATGAAAATTCGCCCACTTATGGAGCATTTCTATTCTATAGGTTGGGGTAGGAACGACTAACGGGCAGATTTACAAATGCTTTCTTTTTATTCAACTCGTCATCACCCCTTCATAAAGCAGGTGCATTCGCTCGCACTTATCACTATTCTTGCGCCTACGGAAGATGCTTCCGAATATTTCACACCCTTAGTCCGTAAAGAAAATAATACATGAAATGGACTTTCGTAATTACACACGCCATTGCGTGAACATAACAACCACACACGAGGTTTCATGATGGAAGGTCAACAGCACGGCGATCAGCTAAAGCGCGGACTTAAAAACCGCCATATACAGCTCATCGCATTAGGTGGTGCTATCGGTACCGGCCTGTTTCTGGGAAGCGCATCCGTTATCCAGTCCGCCGGCCCTGGCATTATTTTGGGTTACGCTATCGCGGGGTTCATCGCCTTCCTGATTATGCGTCAGCTGGGTGAGATGGTGGTTGAGGAGCCGGTTGCAGGCTCGTTCAGCCACTTCGCCTATAAATACTGGGGCGGCTTTGCGGGCTTCGCCTCCGGCTGGAACTACTGGGTACTGTACGTGCTGGTTGCCATGGCCGAGCTGACCGCCGTCGGCAAGTACATTCAGTTCTGGTATCCGGAGATCCCCACCTGGGCCTCCGCGGCGGCCTTCTTCGTTATCATTAACGCCATCAACCTGACCAACGTAAAAGTGTTCGGTGAGATGGAGTTCTGGTTTGCCATCATTAAAGTCATTGCCGTGGTGGCGATGATCATCTTCGGCGGCTGGCTGCTGTTCAGCGGCAACGGCGGCCCGCAGGCGACGGTGCGTAACCTCTGGGAGCAGGGCGGGTTCCTGCCTCACGGTATGACCGGGCTGGTGATGATGATGGCGATTATCATGTTCTCCTTCGGCGGCCTTGAGCTGGTGGGGATCACCGCAGCCGAAGCCGATAACCCGGAGCAGAGCATCCCGAAAGCCACCAACCAGGTTATCTACCGCATTCTGATCTTCTATGTGGGTTCACTGGCCGTTCTGCTCTCCCTGCTGCCGTGGACGCGCGTCACCGCCGACACCAGCCCGTTCGTGCTTATCTTCCATGAGCTTGGCGACACCCTCGTGGCAAACGCCCTGAACGTGGTGGTGCTGACCGCGGCGCTGTCCGTTTATAACAGCTGCGTCTACTGCAACAGCCGTATGCTGTTCGGCCTGGCGCAGCAGGGCAACGCTCCGAAAGCGCTGCTCAACGTGGATAAGCGCGGCGTACCGGTTAACACCATCCTGGTCTCTGCCGTCGTCACCGCGCTGTGCGTATTGATTAACTACCTTGCACCGGAGTCGGCCTTTGGCCTGCTGATGGCGCTGGTGGTCTCTGCTCTGGTGATCAACTGGGCGATGATCAGCCTGGCGCACATGAAGTTCCGCCGCGCGAAACAGCAGCAGGGCGTAACCACCCGCTTCCCGGCGCTGTTCTATCCGCTGGGTAACTGGATCTGCCTGCTGTTCATGGTGGCGGTGCTGGTCATCATGGTCATCACCCCGGGCATGGCGATTTCTGTTTACCTGATCCCGGTCTGGATTGCCGTTCTCGGCGTGGGCTACCTGTGTAAAGAGAAAACCCGCAACGCCGTAAAAGCGCATTAATCCCCTCCCCGACGTGCCCGCGCTTTGCGGGCGCGTCGAGTTGTTACCTTCCTCACATATTCTCGCCGACAGCCATTTAATCCATATCACCGACTTTATACTGCAACGCATATATTTGATTGCCAGCGAATAATTCTCTCCATACCGTAACCCGGAGAGCAGTCAATGGATAACACAAAGCTTTCAGTCAAAGAAAAGATCGGCTATGGGATGGGCGACGCAGGATGCAACATCATCTTCGGCGCCATCATGCTGTTTGTTAACTATTTTTATACGGATATTTTCGGCCTGGCCCCCGCACTGGTGGGGGTATTGTTGCTCTCAGTGCGGGTTATCGACGCCGTAACGGACCCGATCATGGGGGCGATCGCCGACCGTACCCGCAGTAAATACGGACGATTTCGTCCATGGCTGCTGTGGATTGCCTTCCCCTATGCGCTGTTCAGCATCCTGATGTTCACCACGCCGGAATGGAGCTATAACAGCAAGGTTATCTATGCGTTTGTCACCTATTTCCTGCTGTCGCTGACCTACACCGCCATTAACATTCCGTACTGCTCGCTGGGCGGCGTGATCACCAACGATCCGAAGGAGCGCGTGGCCTGCCAGTCCTGGCGCTTTGTGCTGGTGGGTATCGCCACCCTGCTGCTCTCCCTGACGCTGCTGCCGATGGCCGACTGGTTCGGCGGCGACAACAAGGCCAAAGGCTACCAGATGGCGATGACCGTGCTGGCGCTGATCGGGACCTGCATGTTCCTGTTCTGCTTCGCCACCGTGCGCGAGCGCGTGCGCCCGGCGGTGCAAACCAACGACGAGCTGAAAAACGATCTCAGGGACGTGTGGAAAAACGACCAGTGGGTGCGCATTTTGCTGCTGACGCTCTGCAACGTCTGCCCCGGGTTTATCCGCATGGCGGCGACGATGTACTACGTCACCTGGGTAATGGGCCAAAGCACCCACTTCGCCACCCTGTTTATCAGCCTCGGCGTGGTGGGCATGATGTTCGGCAGTATGCTGGCAAAAGTCCTGACCGACCGCTGGTGTAAGCTGAAGGTGTTCTTCTGGACCAACATCGCGCTGGCGATTTTCTCCTGCGCGTTCTATTTCTTCGATCCGAAAGCGACCACCGCCATCGTGGTGCTCTACTTCCTGCTCAACATCCTGCACCAGGTCCCTTCCCCGCTGCACTGGTCGCTGATGGCCGACGTGGACGACTACGGCGAGTGGAAAACCGGTAAACGCATCACCGGGATCAGCTTCTCCGGCAACATCTTCTTCCTCAAACTCGGGCTGGCGATTGCCGGTGCGATGGTTGGCTTCCTGCTCTCCTGGTACGGCTATGACGCGGGTGCAAAAGCGCAAAGCGCGGATGCCATCAACGGGATCGTGCTGCTCTTTACCGTCATTCCGGGCGTGGGATACCTCATCACCGCGGGGGTGGTGCGTCTGCTGAAGGTTGACCGCGACACCATGAAGCAGATCCAGGCAGACCTGGAAAAGCGCCGGAACAACTACCGCGAGCTGAACGACTATACCCTAAATAATTCGAGTTGCAGGAAGGCGGCAAGTGAGTGAATCCCCGGGAGCGTACATAAGTACGTGATTGGGGTGAACGAGTGCAGCCAACGCACATGCAACTTGAAGTATGAAGGGTATATCAGGAACTCAAAGCCGCTGAGACCAAATAAGGAGAGCCGAATGCAAACCTGGCCAAACCCGTTTATCGAACAACGCGCCGATCCGTACATTCTGCATCATGAGGGGCAGTACTATTTCATCGCCTCCGTGCCGCAGTACGACAGGCTGGCAATCCGCCGTGCCGACACGCTGGAAGGCTTACGCAGCGCCGAAGAGGTCGTGGTGTGGCGCAAGCCCGATACCGGCCCGATGAGCCAGCTTATCTGGGCGCCAGAGCTGCACCACATCGACGGTAAGTGGTACATCTATTTTGCCGCCACCCACACGCAGGCGCTGGATAAGCTCGGGATGTTCCAGCACCGCATGTTCGCTATCGAATGTGCCGGGCCGGATCCGCTTACCGGCAGCTGGGAGGAAAAAGGGCAAATCGTCACCCCGTTCGACACCTTCGCGCTGGACGCCACCACCTTCGTGCATCAGGGCAAGCGCTGGTATCTGTGGGCGCAAAAGGCCCCGGATATCTCCGGCAACTCCAACCTCTATTTGTGCGAAATGGAAAATCCCTGGACGCTCAAGGGCGAGCCGGTGATGCTGAGCCAGCCGGAATACGACTGGGAGTGCCGCGGCTTTTGGGTCAACGAAGGCCCGGCGGTGCTGGTGCACGATGACAGGCTATTTATCAGCTATTCCGCCAGCGCCACGGATGAAAATTACTGCATGGGGCTGCTGTGGATAGACATGAACGCCGATCCGCAAAACCCGGCGAACTGGCATAAATCGCCCCATCCGGTTTTCAAAACCAGCTACGAAAACCGCCAGTACGGGCCTGGGCACAACAGCTTTACGCAAACGCCGGAAGGGGAAGATGTGCTGGTGTATCACGCGCGTAACTACACCGAAATTGAAGGCGATCCGCTTTACGATCCCAATCGCCATACCCGCCTGAAGCGAGTGCGCTGGAAAGAAAACGGGATGCCCGATTTCGGCATCCCGCCCGCTGATACGCAGTAAATGATGCGGCGCGCTGGCCTACACCAGCGTGCCGTAAATCGTCAGCAGCGCCACGACCACAATCACCACAAACGACGTTTTCTTGGCCATGGAAACCGCCGCTTTCGGCGTTTCTACCTTGTCGGTATGCGGTTCACGCGCCAGGGAGAACTGCGCCAGACGCGTCAGCACCTGATACTGTGAGGTATGGCGGTCGCCCAGAGAGGCAAACCAGGCCGGGAGCGCCTTTTCACCGTGACCAATCAGCGCGTACACCACCCCAACCAGGCGCACCGGAAGCCAGTCAAGCACGTGCAGAATGGCATCAATCCCGGACTGCAAGCGCTCGTGCGGGGTGAGATAACGGGCAAGCCAGCTCTGCCAGGCGCGTAAAAAGGCATAGCCCATCAGCAGTACCGGCCCCCACGGACCACCCACCACAAACCAGAACAGCGGCGCCAGATAAAAGCGGAAGTTAATCCACAGCAGCGCGTTTTGCAGCTCGCGAAGGAAATCACGCTCGTCGCAATCCGGCGGCACGCCGTGGATCATGGTCAGCTCGCTGGCCATTGCGGCACGCGCATGGGCATCATCACGCGATGCCGCTTTCAGGTAGGCGTGATAGTGCAGCCGCACCTTGCCCGCGCCAATGCACAGCACGCCGAGCAGGATCCACACCACCAGCAGCGGCACGTTGAAAAACAGGCCGTACAGCGCGCGCAGCAGGAGGAAAGTAACCAGCATCACGCCCGCCATCATCAGCAGCGTGCGCAGCATGGAAAAGTGTTTGATTCTGCGGAAAAAGACTTCGAGTCGATGATCCAATTGCCAGTGTTCACCGAGCTTAAACAAACGCTCGGCGATGATAACCAGCAGCATGGTAAACAACGTCATGTTATCTCCTTATCTGACGAAGCGGTAAGCATGGCGTGAAAACGCGACCAGTCAAACGCCGGACCGGGGTCGGTTTTTCTCACCGGGGCAATGTCGCTGTGCCCGGTTATATTCTCGGCTATCGCGGGATACATTCCGATCAGGGTCTGCGCCACGGCAGCCAGCTGTTGATACTGCGCGTCGGTATACGGCGTGGTGTCAGTTCCTTCCAGTTCGATACCAATCGAAAAATCATTGCAGCGTTCGCGCCCCTGGTAAACCGACACCCCGGCGTGCCAGGCGCGCTTATCAAACGGAACATACTGAACAATCTCTCCGTCACGGCGGATCAGGCAGTGCGCCGACACGCGCAGATGCGCGATTTCAGCAAAGAAGGGATGAGCGTTGGGATCAATCGTTCCCGTGAATAATGCATCAATCCACGGCCCGCCAAATTCCCCAGGCGGAAGACTGATATTGTGAACCACCAGCAGTGTGGGCTTTTCATCCTCCGGGCGGCAATCGTGGTGCGGCGAGGGCACATGCCGCGCGTCCACTAGCCATCCGTTTTCTAACAACATGCTGGAACTCCTTATGTATGGTGCTGTTACTCGGTTCAGAGTAGCATGTTTCAATATTATGATTCGTTACCAATTTGGAGTTTTATCATGCCGCCTCGCCGCTACAACCCCGACCACCGACGTGACGCGCTTCTGGAACGTATTAACCTGGATATCCCGGCAAGCGTTGCCCATGCCCTGAAAGAAGATCTGGGCGGCGACGTCAATGCCGACAACGATATTACCGCGCAATTATTACCAAAAGAGACGCGCTCCCACGCGGTCATCATCACCCGCGAAGACGGCGTGTTTTGCGGTAAGCGCTGGGTCGAAGAGGTGTTCACTCAGCTTGCTGGCGACGATGTGCAGGTCACCTGGCATGTGGAAGACGGCGATGCCATCCGCGCAAATCAGCCGCTGTTCGAACTCGACGGCCCTTCTCGCGTGCTGCTGACCGGCGAACGCACCGCGCTTAACTTTGTGCAGACGCTGTCCGGCGTCGCCAGCGAAGTTCGCCGCTACACCGACCTGCTGGCGGGCACCCAAACTCAGCTGCTCGACACGCGTAAAACCCTGCCGGGCCTGCGTACCGCGCTGAAGTACGCGGTGCTGTGCGGCGGCGGCGCGAACCACCGTCTGGGCCTCTCCGACGCCTTCCTCATCAAAGAAAACCACATTATTGCCTCTGGCTCCGTGCGTCAGGCGGTGGAAAAAGCCTTCTGGCTGCACCCGGACGTGCCGGTCGAGGTGGAAGTGGAAACGCTGGAAGAGCTGGATGAAGCCATCAGCGCCGGGGCCGATATCATCATGCTGGATAACTTTGAAACCGAGCAGATGCGCGAAGCGGTAAAACGCACCAACGGTCAGGCGCAGCTTGAGGTTTCCGGCAACGTGACCTTCGACACCATCCGCGAATTCGCCGAAACGGGCGTTGATTTTATCTCCGTCGGCGCGCTGACCAAACACGTCCGCGCCCTCGATCTCTCAATGCGCTTTAAGTAATCCCCCGCTTCCCCTCTCCGCCCGGAGAGGGGAAATACGAGGCGACTCGCAAATCTGCTGTTCCGCACTGCAACCCCGTCATTAATCCCTGAAAGCGCCTTCACGTTTCCTTTTTTGCCGCTCGTCTCAACGCCTCCTCGCTGCCACAGTAGCGCCACTTTTTCTGAGGAGCAGATATGAACAGACAACAAGGATTCACGCTCATTGAGCTGATGGTGGTCATTGGCATTATTGCCATTCTGAGCGCGATAGGCATTCCCGCTTACCAGAGCTACCTGCGAAAAGCCGCTTTGACCGATATGCTGCAAACCGTCACTCCCTACCGAACGGCGGTCGAACTCTGCGCGCTGGAGCGGGGCGGAACGGACGGCTGCGACGGCGGCAGTAACGGCATTCCGTCGCCTGCCACGTCCCGCTACGTTTCCGCCATGAGCGTGGCAAAAGGCACGGTCTCGGTCTCCGGTCAGGAGAGTCTTAACGGGCTTGAGGTCAGCCTCACGCCGCTGTGGGGCAACGGCAACGGCATCACGGGCTGGACGCGTACCTGCACCATCGCCAGCGACAGCGCGCTCAGGCAGGCCTGCGAAGAGATCTTCCGCTTCAACAGCAAGTAGCAGGAGCCGCCCATGAAATTCGAACAACTCATGGCGCTGTGCCAGCGCCACAACGCCCAGCTGCTTGCCAGCGATGCCGGCAAAGTCAGCATTGCCGTAGTGGGAACACCGAACGCCGAGCTGATGGAGGCCTTACGCTTCGCCACGCAAAAGCGCATTGATATCGAATGCTGGCCCCGCGAGCGCATGGAAAAGCACAGGCAGCTCGCCGCGCAGTCCCATCTGCCCGTCGCCGCTAATACCGCCTCTGCGGTGGATATTCTCAACCGCACGCTTTTGCAGGCCATGAACCAGCGTGCGTCTGATATCCACATTGAGCCCACGGAGCAGGCCTGCCATATCCGCCTGCGCATTGATGGCGTGTTAACCCCACAGCCATCGTTGTCCGCAGAGCTGGCTGCAACGCTCACCGCACGGCTAAAAGTGCTGGGGAATCTGGACATTGCCGAGCGCCGCCTGCCGCAGGACGGGCAGTTTACGGTGGAGCTGGCGAACGAGCCTGTCTCTTTTCGCATCGCCACGCTGCCCTGCAGCAATGGGGAGAAAATTGTTCTGCGCCTGTTGCAGCAGGTCAATCAGGCGCTGGACGTTGGTCTGCTGGGGATGAACGCCGATCAGCTGGCGCGCTTCACCAGGGTGCTCCACCAGCCACAGGGGTTGATCCTCGTCACCGGGCCAACGGGAAGCGGGAAAACCGTGACGCTCTACAGCGCGTTACAGGCCCGCAATACGTCTGATGTGAATATCTGCAGCGTCGAAGACCCGATTGAGATCCCCCTGCCCGGCTTAAACCAGACGCAGATTAACCCCCGCGCGGGCTTAAGCTTTCAAAGCGTGCTGCGCGCGCTGCTTCGCCAGGACCCGGACATCATCATGGTCGGTGAGATCCGCGACGGCGAAACGGCCGAGATAGCCATTAACGCCGCCCAGACCGGGCATCTGGTGCTCTCCACGCTCCATACAAACTCGACGGCAGAAGCGCTGATCCGCCTGCAGCAGATGGGCGTTGCCCGCTGGATGATTGCCTCTGCACTCTCTTTGGTTATCTCTCAGCGTCTGGTTCGCCGCCTGTGCCCGCACTGCCGACGGGAGGGACAAACCAAAACGGCCATGCCGCGCACGCTGTGGCCACGCGAGCTCCCCCACTGGCAGCCCGTGGGGTGCGAGCGTTGCTATCACGGCTTTTACGGGCGCGTTGCGCTGTTTGAAGTGCTGACCGTGGATAATCCCCTTCGGCAGGCGATTTCCGGCGGCGCAGCCGTCGAGGTTATCGAAGCCAGCGCCCGGCAGACCGGGATGATGACTCTGTTCGAGCATGGCTGCATGGCAGTCGAACAGGGACTTACCACACTGGAAGAGCTGATACGCGTTCTGGGGATGCCCGATGGCAGCTAATCAACTCTGGCGCTGGCGGGCGCTGACGCTCGACGGCGAGCTGCAAAGCGGTGCGCTGTGGGCAACCTGCCGCGAAGCGGCGTTTACCGCATTGATGCATAAGGCCCTGCACCCGCTAACCCTGACGCGCTGCTCCCCGCGCCATCGCTGGCAGGCCAATCACTGCTACGAGGTGTTTAGCCAGCTTGCGACCCTACTCCAGGCCGGGATTACGCTGTCCGACAGCCTGCAAATGCTGGCGCAACAGCACCCTTTGACCCAATGGCAGGCCCTTTTACAAAGCCTGGCAGACGATCTGAGTGAAGGATCGGCATTTTCGGAGGCGTTAAAAAAATGGCCCAACGTATTTAGTCCGCTGTACGTGTCGATGGTGAAAACGGGCGAGCTGACGGGAAAGCTGGAAACCTGCTGTCGGCAGCTCGCTCAGCAGCAAAAATCACAGCAGCTTCTCAACGCCAGGGTGAAAAAAGCGCTGCGCTATCCCCTGATCGTCCTGACGCTGGCCGTCGCCGTGGTGCTGGCGATGGTGACGCTGGTGCTGCCAGAGTTCGCAGCTATCTATAAAACGTTTAATACTCCCCTTCCGCTGCTGACCCGGATGGTCATGGGGCTGGCAACCTTCATTGAGGAGTGGTTGATGGTGCTCGTCGTTTTGCTGCTGATACCTGCCCTGCTCGTTTACAGCCTACGGCGGGATCCGCGATGGCAGCGCGTGAGCCAGCGCATTCTGCTGCAAATGCCCGCGGTGGGTTCGCTGGCAAAAGGGCACAGGCTGGGGCAAATATTCACCGTGCTCTCGCTCACGCAGCAGGCGGGTATCGCCTTTTTACAGGGGCTGGAAAGCGTGGAGGAGACGACCCAGAATCGTTACTGGCAGGAGATCGTTCACGCCATGCGCGAAGAGGTCGAGCGGGGATCGCCCGTCTGGTCAGCGTTTCAAAACGCCGCGGTGTTTACGCCGCTTTGCATACAGCTGGTGCGCACAGGTGAAATTTCCGGGGCGCTCGATATCATGCTGGCGAACCTGGCGCGCCACCACACCGAACACGCGTTTCAGCAGGCAGATAGCCTGGCCGCTTTGATGGAGCCAGTACTGTTGATTGTGACCGGAGTGATAATCGGCACGCTGGTGGTGGCAATGTATCTTCCCATTTTCCACCTGGGAGATGCCATGAGCGCGGGATAGCGCTGGCGCATGACGCTGCGCCAGCGAGAGGCCATTACAGGCTATTGAAAATGCGGTTTTCCTGTTCCTGAACGCGGATAAACGTGGTGCGTTTGGTCAGCTCTTTCAGGCGAGATGCTCCCACGTAGGTGCAGGCTGAACGCAGGCCGCCGAGAATATCGAGCGCGGTATTTTCTACCGGGCCGCGCAGAGGCAGCTTCACGGTTTTACCTTCTGCTGCGCGATATTTCGCAACGCCGCCCACGTGGCGAGTCATGGCAGATTCAGAGCTCATGCCGTAGAACAGCATAAATTTCTCGCCGTTCTCTTCAACGACGGTGCCGCCGCTCTCTTCGTGGCCTGCCAGCATTCCGCCGAGCATGACGAAGTCTGCGCCGCCACCGAAGGCTTTCGCGACATCGCCTGGCATGGTGCAGCCGCCGTCGCTGATGATCTGGCCGCCGAGACCGTGAGCCGCATCAGCGCACTCAATCACCGCAGAAAGCTGCGGATAGCCGACACCGGTTTTCACACGCGTGGTGCACACGGAGCCAGGGCCAATACCGACCTTCACGATATCTGCGCCGGAAAGAATCAGCTCTTCACACATTTCGCCGGTCACAACGTTACCCGCGATAATGGTTTTTGTCGGCCAGGCTTCACGCGCTTTGCTGACGAACTGAACGAAGTGTTCGGAATAACCATTCGCAACGTCAATACAAACGAAATTCAGCGCCGGGTTGGCAGCCAGAATCTGTTTGGTCTTCTCGAAATCGGCGTCGGAGGTGCCGGTGGATACCACGGCATGTTTGATAACATCTTCGGAAGCAGAAGCGACAAAGTCGTTCCACTCTTCCGGGCTGTAGTGTTTATGCACGGCGGTGAGAATGTCGAACTTCGCCAGCGCGGTCGCCATTTCGAAGGTGCCCACGGTGTCCATGTTAGCGGCAATGATCGGCACACCAGACCAGGTCTGACCGGAATGTTTAAAGGTGAATTGACGGTCGAGTTCAACGTCTGAGCGACTTTTCAGCGTAGAGCGTTTAGGGCGGATAAGAACGTCTTTGAAACCTAACTTCAGATCTTCTTCGATACGCATGTGCGGATTCCTGGGGTTAGAGGCAAATATTTAAAAGCACAACTCCAGTGACGCTATCATACGCACTAATACCTGCTCCGCAAGACTGCGAAATTCTCTTTTTTTACGCTACAATCCTATAAATTTACCTGCATAAAAGCGGGTAAAGAGAGTTAAACATTCGCTGCTCTACGTTTAAATTTTAAGCAACTGATTTTCATAATGAATAATTCCCAGGATTTGATTTAATGGGGTATATCGTCGCATTAACCGGCGGCATCGGTAGTGGCAAAAGTACCGTTGCAGACGCATTTTCACGTCTGGGTATCTCAGTTATTGATGCCGATATTATTGCCCGTCAGGTGGTAGAGCCGAATACACCCGCGCTAAAGGCCATCGCAGCCCATTTCGGAAGCGCTATTCTCAACGAGGATGGCACGCTCAATCGCCGGCAGCTCAGAGAATGCATTTTTTCTGACTCGTCGGAAAAGGTCTGGCTTAACGCCCTGCTCCACCCCATTATCCACCAGGAAACACAGCGCCAGATGGCAGAAGCCCGTTCACCTTATGTGCTGTGGGTTGTGCCTCTGCTGGTTGAGAATCAGCTGCAGAAAAAAGCCGACCGGGTTCTGGTTATCGATGTTTCCCCCGAAACGCAGATTGCCCGCACCATGGCGCGCGACCATGTCTCGCGAACCCATGCTGAACAAATCCTTGCTGCTCAGGCCACGCGTGAAGCGCGCCTTGCTGTCGCGGATGATGTTATTGATAATAACGGCGCACCAGATGCTATCGCATCGGATGTTGCCCGTCTGCACGAGCAGTATCTGACGTTCGCCGCGCAGGCCGTTGCACAGGAAAAACCATAATGACCACTCATATCCTTTTTGAGCACCCGCTTAACGAAAAAATGCGTACCTGGCTGCGCATTGAGTTTTTAGTTCAACAGCTTTCACAACATCTGCCCGTCAACGATCACGCCACGGCGCTGCATTTTTTCCGCAACGTTGGCGATCTGCTGGATGTCGTCGAGCGCGGTGACGTGCGTACCGAGCTGTTGAAAGAGCTTGAGCGCCAGCAGCGTAAATTACAGGCATGGAATGAAGTACCGGGCGTTGACCAGAGCCGCATTGACGCTCTTCGCCAGCAGCTGAAAAACAGCAGCGGCATTCTGATGGCCGCGCCGCGCGTGGGGCAGTTCCTGCGCGAAGATCGCCTGATCGGCCTGGTGCGCCAGCGCCTGAGTATTCCCGGCGGCTGCTGCAGCTTTGACCTGCCAACCCTTCACATGTGGCTGCATATGCCGCAGGCGCAACGCGATGTTCACGTGAACGGCTGGCTCGCCAGCCTTGAGCCGATGAACCAGGCGCTCTCGCTGATTCTCGATCTCGTGCGCAACTCCGCGCCTTTCCGCAAGCAGACCAGCCTGAACGGCTTTTATCAGGACAACGGCGACGACGCCGATCTGCTGCGCCTGACGCTGTCACTTGGCGATCAGCTTTACCCGCAAATCTCGGGCCACAAGAGCCGTTTTGCAATTCGATTTATGCCGCTGGACAGCGAAAATGGCACCGTACCGGAACGCCTCGATTTCGAGCTGGCCTGCTGTTAAGGAGTTTAGATGTCTGAAGTCACAACCGTAAGTTGCCCTACCTGCGGCAAAACCGTTGTCTGGGGTGAGGTGAGTCCGTTTCGCCCGTTCTGCTGCAAGCGCTGCCAGCTGATCGATCTCGGCGAGTGGGCGGCAGAAGAGAAACGCATTCCAAGCGAAGGCGATCTCTCCGACAGCGATGACTGGAGTGAAAACCAGCAGTAACCGTTAAGGCCTGCTGGCGCATCGTCCGGCAGGCTTATTTGCCTTCCACTAATCGGGCAATAACGGGCTCGTTGGCTGGCGGGAATTTTTCCGCATCCGCTGCCTGAAGTTCTACCCACTGTCCCGGCTGCCCCTCTTTCCCCCAGGGTTCCCCTTCCCAGCTCTCGACAAGCCAGAACCACAGGGTGATATGGCGATCGGGAAACTGGTATTCGAGTTTATCAAAGAGCGTTGCGCCGACGGGCGTGATCCCTACCTCTTCCTGAAGCTCGCGGATCAGCGCCTGCTCCGGCGTCTCTCCCGACTCAATTTTCCCGCCGGGAAACTCCCATTTGTTTGCCATGTGCGCATCGGCAGCGCGTTGGGTGATGAAAATTTGGTTTTGCGGGTTGCGAATAATCCCGACGGCGATTTGCAGTGTTTTCATAGTGTCGCTTCCATAAAAAAGGCGCAGATATCTGCGCCTTTTCGGTTTGTTATGCTCTTAGCTCAGACGGCCGTGGCACGCTTTGTATTTTTTACCGGAACCACATGGGCACGGATCGTTACGCCCGACTTTACGATCGCCGGTCTGCGCCGCGATTGCCGCAGCCGCTTCGCTCTCGTCAGTCTGGTGGCTCAGCTGCTGCATCTGCGCCAGGCGCTCAGCCTCTTCGCGACGCTGCTGCTCCATCGCTTCAACTTCTTCCGGCATACGCACCTGAACCTTGCTCAGGGTGCTGATCACTTCGTACTTCAGCGACTCCAGCATAGAGGCAAACATAGCAAAGGACTCACGTTTGTACTCCTGCTTAGGATCCTTCTGCGCATAGCCGCGCAGGTGGATACCCTGACGCAGGTAATCCATCGCCGCCAGGTGCTCTTTCCACAGGGAGTCCAAAGTCTGCAGCATCACGCCTTTTTCGAAGTGACGCATCATCTCTGCGCCAACCACTTCTTCTTTACGCTTGTAAACTTCCAGCGCAGTTTCGAAGATGCGCTCGCGCAGCGTTTCTTCGTGCAGCTCCGGCTCTTTGTCCAGCCACTCTTTGATTGGCAGCTCGAGGTCGAAGTCGTTTTTCAGACGTTCCTGCAGGCCTTCGATATCCCACATCTCTTCCAGAGACTGCGGTGGAATGTGGCCATCGATGGTCGCTTTGAAGACGTCTTCACGAATGCTGTTGATGGTTTCGCTCACGTCGGACACGTCGAGCAGCTCGTTACGCTGGGTGTAGATAGCGCGACGCTGGTCGTTCGCCACATCATCGTATTCAAGCAGCTGTTTACGGATGTCGAAGTTACGGCTTTCAACTTTACGCTGTGCGTTGGCGATGGCCTTAGTCACCCACGGGTGTTCAATCGCTTCGCCAGGTTTCATGCCCAGCTTACGCATCATGCCGGACACGCGATCAGAGGCGAAAATACGCATCAGCGCATCTTCCATCGACAGGTAGAAGCGGGAAGAACCGGCATCACCCTGACGACCCGCACGACCGCGGAGCTGGTTATCGATACGACGAGATTCGTGACGCTCAGTACCAATGATGTGCAAGCCGCCGGAAGCCAGTACCGCATCGTGGCGAACCTGCCAGTCAGCTTTGATCTGGGCAATCTGCTCTGGCGTTGGGTTTTCCAGCTCGGCCACTTCTGCCTGCCAGCTGCCGCCGAGCATAATGTCAGTACCACGACCCGCCATGTTGGTTGCGATTGTTACAGCGCCAGGATAACCGGCCTGCGCAACGATATCCGCTTCTTTAGCGTGGAACTTGGCGTTCAGAACGTTGTGCTTAATGCCCGCTTTGGTCAGCTCATTGGAAACCACTTCGGATTTCTCAATGGAGATAGTACCTACCAGCACCGGCTGGCCAGCAGCAGTACGATCGCGAATATCTTCGATGATCGCCTGAATTTTTTCCGCTTCGGTCATGTAAACCAGATCCGGCATATCCTTACGGATCATCGGACGGTTGGTTGGAACAACCACGGTATCCAGCTTGTAGATGGAGCTGAATTCAAACGCTTCGGTATCTGCAGTACCGGTCATACCTGCCAGCTTCTCGTACAGACGGAAGTAGTTCTGGAAGGTGATGGATGCCAGCGTCTGGTTTTCGTTTTGAATATCAACGCCTTCTTTGGCTTCAACGGCCTGGTGCAAACCGTCAGACCAGCGGCGACCCTGCATGGTACGGCCAGTGTGTTCATCGACGATGATCACTTCGCCGTCTTTAACAATGTAATCCACATCGCGGGTGAACAGCGCATGAGCGCGCAGCGCCGCAGTTACGTGGTGCATCAGCATGATGTTGCTCGGAGAGTAAAGCGACTCGCCCTCTTCCATAATGCCCTGCGCAACCAGCAGCTCTTCGATTTGCACCAGACCACGCTCGGTCAGGTTCACCTGACGCGCTTTTTCGTCAACGGAGAAGTGACCTTCACCCTGGAAGGTGTCGGAGTCTTCTTTTTCCTGACGCAGCAGGTGTGGAATGATTTTGTCGACTTTACGGTACATTTCGGAGCTGTCTTCAGCCGGACCGGAGATGATCAGCGGGGTACGCGCTTCGTCGATGAGAATGGAGTCAACCTCATCCACCAGCGCATAGTGCAGCTTACGCTGTACGCGCTCTTCAGGGCTGAACGCCATGTTGTCACGCAGGTAGTCGAAGCCGTATTCGTTGTTCGTACCGTAGGTGATATCCGCGTTATACGCATCACGCTTAGCCGGTGCTGGCAGGCCGGACATGTTGATGCCGACGGTCATGCCCAGGAATTCGAACAGTGGACGGTTGTTTTCGGCGTCACGCTGCGCCAGATAGTCGTTGACGGTAACAACGTGAACGCCTTTACCGGTCAGCGCGTTCAGGTAAGCAGGCAGCGTCGCGGTCAGGGTTTTACCTTCACCGGTACGCATTTCCGCGATGCAGCGTTCGTTCAGCACCATGCCGCCCAGCAGCTGCACGTCGAAGTGACGCATGCCGAACACGCGTTTACTTGCTTCACGCACCACGGCAAAGGCTTCTGGGATCAGGCTTTCTAAGGTTTCACCTTTTTCCAGACGCGCGCGGAACTCACCGGTTTTGGCTTTCAGCTCGTCGTCAGACAGCTTTTCCATTGCCGGTTCCATACCGTTGATGACGGCTACAGCCTTACGCATACGGCGCAGGGTACGATCGTTACGACTACCAAAAACTTTAGTTAATAATTTGATTAGCATAATAAATTCTCAAACGCCCCAGATGGGCAGATAAATTAAGGTATTGAAAAAGCGTTAATTTAGCTGAGGCGTTGAGGCCCGGCACGGATGCCGTGAACCTGGCTAATCCAGGTCGATACGATAAACGTTGAAGGCGGGACAACATCGGTTTTCGCCAGCTGACGAACGACGACAGGCGGCTGTGTATCCTGGGTCAGCAGAGCATTGAGCGTATCCAGCAGCGCAAGATGCTGCGCCTGAACCGGCAGCGTCTCTTCTGCAACGGGCATCGCCTGCGGCGCCATTGCAAAGGAAAGGTGACGGATAACGGTGCGGATAGCGTGCTGGTGCCAGTAGTCCACCGAAAAATTCGGGCGGCGATTGGCTTCCAGCAATGCGAGGTTAGTAAAGTTAACCCGCGTGGAGAGATCGTGTTTGGTGGAAGTGGTCTTTGTCGGCGTCGCCGCTTCCGCGCTGTTGCTGAGCACAGGCAAGCCGAGACTCGCCGCGACCATCCCTAATAAGAGATGCGGCCAGAAGTAACGTCTGCCAAATTGTCGCCAGCGCGTCAGTATTCCGCTCACTTGCTCCACCCGATAAGCCAGCCGTGTCAGGCTGAGTTCAGTTATTCTTTTTAGCGCCCAGATATTACCACTAAAGCCATAGCACAGCAGCAGGAATGACGTATTACAGCGGGGAAAAACGGTCAAGAATGCAGCTAACGCGCAGATTTTCTACGACTGGCAGGCGATCGGTAAAACTGGTACGAAAGTCAGAGAGATAAAAATAAAAAAGACTGGCTACCCTGGCCGGAGAGAGTACCAGGTGAACCAGTCTTTTTTTACGAAACGGTTAAACCGTTACGCCAGAACCATGCTTGGTGCTTTGAACGCCAGCGGCAGTTCTGCTTCGTCTTCGAAGGTCACATATTCCCAGGCTTCCTGTTTTGCCAGGACGGCCTGCAACAGTTTGTTGTTCAGCGCATGACCGGATTTAAACGCGGTAAATGCACCAATGATATTGTGACCACACATGAACAGGTCGCCGATTGCATCCAGCATTTTGTGACGCACGAATTCATCTTCAAAACGCAGGCCGTCTTCGTTCAGTACGCGATAATCGTCAACAACGATGGCACAATCGAAGCTACCGCCCAGGCACAGGCCGCGGGACTGCAGATATTCGATATCACGCATGAAGCCGAAAGTACGGGCACGACTGATCTGGCGCATGAACGCATCCGCAGAGAAGTTCATCGCGTAGCGCTGGGTGCTGGCATCAATCGCCGGATGGTTAAAGTCGATGGTAAAGTCCAGCGAGAAACCATTGTACGGTTTGAATTCAGCCCACTTGTCGCCGTCTTCAACGCGAACAGTGTCTTTGATGCGAACAAATTTCTTCGCGCAGTTCAGTTCTTCGATGCCAGCGTCCAGCAGCAAATACACGAACGGAGCAGCACTACCATCCATAATCGGGATTTCTGGTGCATCGACTTCAACAACGATGTTGTCGATACCCAGACCCGCCAGGGCGGCGTTCAGGTGCTCTACGGTAGAAATCCGCACGTCATGCTCGTTCACCAGGCAAGTACAGAGCATAGTATCACGCACAGATTTGGCATCGGCCGGAAAATCTACCGGTGGATTCAAGTCGGTGCGACGATAGATGACCCCGGTATTGGCCGGCGCAGGGCGCAGCGTCAGGGTGACTTTCTTGCCGGTATGCAAACCGACGCCAGTCGCCTGAACGATACGTTTAAGTGTCCTTTGTTTGATCATCGTATAATCTCGCCAAATTAACTATCCAACCGAGAGTGTATATCACTATCGGTGGGCCAGTTTAGCACAAAGAGCGAAAATCCCCAAATTCCAGCCAATTCTTAATCAGCTTGCTTACGCAGGAACGCTGGGATGTCCAGATAATCTGGCTCTTTCGCCGTTTGCGGAGTTGTGTCGTTAACCACTTTCGCGGCCGGTTTCTGCTCTTGGGTCAGCGGAGCCATACCGTGCTGCTGGTAACGATCCATCACCGGCTGCTGAGTCTGTTTATTGGTTACCAGGGTGATCTCAGGACGTTTGTCCATGCCGATACCGGTGGCAACAACAGTCACACGCAGTTCGTCGTTCATTTCTGGATCAAGTGAAGTACCGATTACCACCGTCGCGTTGTCGGATGCGAACGCACGGATGGTGTTACCCACGGTTTCGAACTCATCCAGACGCAGGTCGAAGCCAGCGGTAATGTTGACCAGCACGCCGCGCGCGCCAGACAGATCGATATCTTCCAGCAGTGGAGAAGAGATAGCCATTTCAGCCGCTTCTTCTGCACGGTCTTCACCGCTCGCCACGCCAGAGCCCATCATCGCGTAGCCCATTTCGGACATCACGGTGCGAACGTCTGCAAAGTCAACGTTCATCAGGCCAGGACGGGTAATCAGCTCGGCGATACCCTGCACTGCGCCTTTCAGTACGTCGTTTGCTGCGCCAAAGGCGTCCAGCAGAGAAATACCGCGGCCCAGAACTTTCAGTAACTTGTCGTTCGGGATAGTAATCAGAGAGTCCACATGCTTGGACAGCTCGGTGATACCCTGCTCTGCGAACGCCATACGCTTCTTGCCTTCAAAGTTGAACGGCTTAGTCACGACAGCAACAGTCAGAATACCCAAATCTTTTGCTACTTCTGCCACAACAGGTGCTGCACCGGTACCCGTACCGCCGCCCATACCTGCTGCGATGAAGACCATGTCCGCACCTTCCAGTGCCGCACGCAGTGCTTCACGGTCTTCTTCGGCTGCATTGCGGCCGACTTCCGGATTAGCCCCTGCTCCCAGACCTTTGGTGATGCCGCCACCGATCTGAATAGTCTGGCCAACCGCCGTTTTACGCAGTGCCTGAGCATCGGTGTTAACCGCAAAGAATTCAACACCTTCGATACGTTCACGCACCATATGCTCTACGGCGTTACCGCCGCCGCCACCGACGCCGATGACTTTAATCACCGCGTCGTTGGTTAATTCCATTGGTTCAAACATAGTTTCTCTCCGTTGTGCCTGTCGCCCGAGACCGCTAATTCTCTCCGGTCTCTTAAAAAAATTAAAACTCTTTTCGCAACCAGGTGTTGAGTCGTTTGACCCACGACCCCACCGATACGCGTTTTTCCACTTCGGCTTCACCACTCAAATGGGACTCTTTCCCGTAGTGAAGCAACCCGACAGCCGTTGAATAATACGGCTCCTGGGCATAATCCGTTAAACCGGTAATATTCAGCGGTGCGCCAATACGAACCTGCGTATGGAACACGCGCTGCGCGCAAGCAGCAAGACCTTCAATTTGCGCTGCACCGCCGGTTAATACAATCCCCGCCGCGAGATGATGTTTCACACCCTGCTGGCGAAGCTGTTCCTGTAACTGCAAAATTTCTTCGTTGACGAGGTTGAGCAGCTCGGTGTAGCGCGGCTCAATGACCTCTGCCAGCGTCTGACGTTGCAGGCTGCGCGGCGGACGACCACCAACGCTTGGCACTTCAACGCTCTCATCTTTGCCAACGATAGAGCCCAGCGCACAGCCGTGGCGCACTTTGATTGCCTCTGCATCGCTCGGCGGCGTACCAAAGGCATAAGCGATATCGCTGGTCACCACGTTCCCTGCGTAAGGGATCACTTTGGTATGGCGCAGGGCACCGCCGGTATAAACGGCCATGTCCATAGTACCACCACCAATATCGACCACACAGACGCCGAGTTCACGTTCATCTTCGGTCAGCACGGAATAGCTTGCGGCCAGACCGGCGAAAATGAGTTGGTCAACTTTCAGGCCACAACGTTCAACGGCTTTTACAATGTTCTTCGCCATATCGTTGTGACATGTGATCAAGTGCACTTTTGCCTGCATACGCACGCCGGAAAGACCGACCGGGTTCTTGATCCCTTCCTGATAGTCGATTGCATACTCCTGCGGAATAACGTGCAGCACACGATGTTCATCGCGCACACGCACGGACTTCGCCGTATGCACCACATTTTCAACGTCTTCCTGCGTCACTTCTTCTTCTGAAATCGGCACCATACCGATTTCGTTCTGGCAGCTAATATGCTTGCCAGAAAGGGCCAGATAGACAGATGAAATCTGGCAATCTGCCATCAATTCAGCCTGATCGATGGCGCGCTGAACGCATTTCACCACCGACTCAAGGTCGTTTACCCCACCTTTATCCATACCACGTGACGGGCAACTGCCCACGCCAATGATATTGACCATACCGTCGGGCAGAACTTCCCCTACTAAAGCGGCAACCTTCGCGGTGCCAATCTCCAGTCCAACTACCAGTTTTCTGTCCGTCGCCTTGATCATTGTTGTTTTGCCTGTACCTGTGCCTGATTCTGTTGCTGATTAGGTTCTTCGACCGGAGCCGGCACCCAACCGACTGCTGCGCCTGAGTCATAACGCAAATCAACGTAGCTTATCCGTTTGCCATCGGTCTGCGCCTGTTGCTGTAAAACTGGGTAAAGTTCTACAAATCGCGCCAGACGTTTCATCGTGTCGCCGCGGCCAAGGTTGAGCTTAATGCCGTTCGTTAACGTGAGCTGCCATGAACGGCGCGCCGTCATTGCTGCATCTTTTAACGTGAACCTGTCCTTAGCCAGCACTTGCCCCATATCGCGGAAACCCTGTAAGACTTCGTTTTCGCTACCTTCCGGGCCGTACAACATCGGTAAATTTTGCTTGCTGACGCGATCGCTTGGGACGCTGAAGGAATTTCCGTCTACGTCTACCATGTGCTGATC
This sequence comes from Enterobacter soli, assembly GCF_964208575.1. Lineage (GTDB taxonomy): Bacteria > Pseudomonadota > Gammaproteobacteria > Enterobacterales > Enterobacteriaceae > Enterobacter > Enterobacter soli_A. The sequence goes on from NZ_CAXOFU010000006.1 coordinate 126,133, forward strand.
ATTCCAACGCGCAATGGGCACATATTCAACCAGATGAATCTTCAATTCATCAGGCCATTGCTTTCTTACACTCGCCTGTTTTATCCACGGCAGACGTTCGATCTGGCTTTGGATAATATTGACGTCCTGGGTCATAAAGGTTCCAGGCGATCCCAGAGCCAGAATCGACTGACGAATATCGTCGTTGCGGGTGTAGTGGCGCTCCCCGGTTACCACCAGCTTAGAAAGCGGTAAACGTTGCGCATCTTCCATCCAGCCCAGCACCATCCAGCCGCTGATAAACACGGTACACAGCACACCGAGCAGGAAAATAATCCCTGCAAGACGCGTTCCATTACTCCGCCGTGAAGAAGAATATTCTTCTTCGTCTTCGCGGTTGCGCGTGTTCAATGCAGCCTGAGACATATCAGCCCGCCTGGTCCAGAATACGTACGACTAATTGCGAGAAGCTCATTCCCGCCTGACGCGCAGCCATCGGCACAAGGCTGTGACTGGTCATGCCAGGAGAAGTATTGGCTTCCAGCAGATAAAATTGTCCGTCGCTGTCGAGCATCACATCAATGCGCCCCCAGCCGCGGCAACCCAGAACATTCCAGGCTTTGAGGACCAAAGACTGTAAATCTGATTCGCGTTCTGCTTCAAGACCACTTGGGCAGAAATATTGCGTTTCATCAGAGAGATACTTCGCCTCATAATCATAGAAGGTTCCGGCGGGTTGGATACGAATTGACGGTAAAATTTCTTCGCCAAGCATCGCGACGGTAAATTCCGGCCCGCTGAGCCATTTTTCAATCAGAACTTCTTCATCATGTTGAAATGCCAGCGCTAAAGCGGGAGATAAATCCTGCGCTTTATCGACCTTCGACATTCCAACGCTCGACCCTTCACGGCTCGGTTTCACAATAACCGGTAAACCCAGTTCGGCAATGCGCGCATTAACGCTATCCGAAAGGCCTAATTCAAACTCGCGACGCGTCAGGGCAACCCAAGGAGCAACGGGCAAGCCCGCGCCCTGCCACAGCAGTTTGCTGCGCAGTTTATCCATAGAGATAGCGGACGCCATCACGCCGCTGCCGGTATACGGCATACCAATTAAATCCAGCAGCCCTTGCAGCGTGCCGTCTTCACCGCCGCGACCGTGCAGGGCGATAAAGACTTTGTCGAAGCCCATTGCTTTAAGCTGGGTGACGTCGACCTCTTTTGGATCGACCGGGTGCGCATCCACACCGCCTTCACGCAGGCCCGCCAGCACGGCAGCGCCAGAATTCAGCGAAACTTCACGTTCAGCGGATGTCCCGCCGAACAGGACCGCAATCTTATCAGCCATGGCGCTCTTCCTCTGGAGTTTGCGGCTTCAGTTTGATTTCAGCTAAGGTACGGGCGATTTTGCCGATATTTCCCGCACCCTGAATCAGAATCAAATCGTTACCCGTCAGCACCGGCGCCAAAATTGCGGCCACCTCGGCAGGATCGGACACCAGAATAGGGTCAACTTTACCGCGACCACGAATGGTACGGCACAGTGAACGGCTATCCGCGCCCGGGATCGGGGTTTCACCTGCAGAGTAAACGTCGAGCATCAGCAGCGTGTCTACCTGAGAGAGCACGCTTGCGAAATCGTCATACAGGTCGCGGGTACGGGTGAAGCGGTGCGGCTGGAAGATCATCACCAGATTCTTCTCAGGCCAGCCCGCGCGGGCTGCTTTGATCGTCGCGTCGACTTCCGTTGGGTGGTGACCATAGTCATCAACCAGCATCGCGCTGCCCGCTTTACCGTTCACTTCTTCCAGCGGGTATTCCCCGAGGAAGTCGAAGCGACGGCCCGTTCCCTGGAAGCTTTCCAGCGCACGCAGGATAGCTTCGTCTTCAATACCTTCTTCGGTTGCCACCGCAACCGCTGCCGCCGCGTTCAGGGCGTTATGGCGACCTGGCGCATTGAGCGTCACGTGCAGCAGTTCTTTATCCTGACGCGCCAGGGTGAAATGCCCCTGCGCGCCAATCTGTTTGTACTCTTCCACGCGGACGTCAGCGTCTTCGCTAAAGCCGTAAGTGGTGATTTGACGACCGACGCGCGGCAGCAGCTCGCGGATCACCGGATCGTCAACGCACATCACCGCGCGCCCGTAGAACGGCAGGTTGTGCAGGAAGTTGATGAAGGTCTGCTTCAGATTCTCGAAGTCGCCCTGGTAAGTATCCATGTGGTCGGCTTCGATGTTGGTGACAATGGCCACCATCGGCTGCAGGTGCAGGAACGACGCGTCGCTCTCATCCGCTTCCGCAATCAGATAGCGGCTGTGCCCCAGGCGCGCATGAACGCCTGCCGCCTTCACCAGACCGCCGTTAACGAAGGTCGGATCCAGGCCAGCTTCGGCATAAATGCTGGACACCATTGCCGTGGTCGTGGTTTTACCGTGGGTTCCGGCCACGGCGATACCGTGACGGAAGCGCATCAGTTCAGCCAGCATCTCAGCGCGGCGGATCACCGGGATACGCGCTTCATGGGCCGCAACGATTTCCGGGTTATCCGCGGAGATGGCGCTGGACACCACAACAACACTCGCATCGCGCACGTTTTCCGGGCGATGGTTGAAATAGATAGTCGCCCCAAGCGACGTCAACTGCTGCGTAACAGGGTTTGGCGCCAGGTCAGAACCGCTGATCTGGTAACCTTCGTTAGCTAACACTTCGGCAATACCGCCCATGCCAGCACCACCGATGCCGACAAAGTGAATGTGCCGGACGCGACGCATCTCGGGCACGATTGAACGCAGTTTCGCCAGTTGTTGTGTATTCATTCTCTAAACGCCATCGACTACTTCAAAAAATCGTGCAGCGCAACACGCGCTGCGAGGGTTAAGCCTGGGCTGCCAGGCTCACTTCATTTGCCACCCGCTCTGTCGCATCCGGGATAGCGGTCGCGCGCGCGCGCTGTGCCATCTCCAGCAATGCTTCTCTGTTCCAGCCCGCCAGGGTGGTGGCGACCGCATCGGCGGTAAATTGTGGCTGCTCGAATATTTTCGCGGCGCCCGCTTTCTCAAGCGGCAGCGCGTTCCAATACTGCTGTCGGTCTTTGTGCTGGAAAGGCACAAACAGCGCCGGCAAACCCGCCGCGGCGATCTCGCTCACCGTCAACGCGCCTGAACGGCAAACAACGACATCGGCCCAGGCATAGGCTGCCGCCATGTCGTCGATAAATTCGGTGACTTTATGCTGCGGCTGACCCGCGTCGGCATACGCCTGCTCAACCGTCTGCTGAGCGCCTTTACCGCTTTGATGCCAGATGGTTACGGCATCGCCCAGCTTCGCCGCGACGTCCGGCATAGTCTGGTTCAAAATGCGGGCACCCTGAGAGCCGCCCACAACCAGCACCCGCACCGGGCCTTCACGCCCAGCCAGACGCGCATCGGGAAGAGGCAATGCCAGTACGTCTACGCGCACCGGGTTCCCCACGACGTCCGCTTTCGGAAACGCGCCGGGGAATGCCTGCATCACCTTGGTGGCGATCTTCGCCAGCCATTTATTGGTCAGCCCGGCAATACCGTTCTGCTCGTGCAGCACAACCGGAATACCCAGCGACCACGCAGCCAGCCCGCCCGGGCCAGAGACATAGCCACCCATGCCTAATACCACATCAGGTTTAAAGCGCTTCATAATGGTGCGAGCCTGACGCCAGGCGTTAAAAATACGCACCGGCGCAAGGAGCTGCGCCTTGATCCCTTTTCCGCGTAAACCTGAAATACGGATAAAATCAATGTCGATACCGTGCTTCGGCACTAGATCGGCTTCCATGCGATCGGCGGTTCCAAGCCAGCGTACCTGCCAGCCCTGATCCATTAAATGGTGCGCAACGGCCAGCCCCGGGAACACGTGTCCTCCGGTACCGCCTGCCATCACCATTAACCGCTTCGGTTGATTCATCGTGAACCTCGTGTAAACGCCTGAGCTTTCTCCAGACGCGTTTCATAATCTATACGTAACAACAACATGATGGCCGTCGACATGATCAGAAGACTGGAACCACCATAACTGATTAACGGCAACGTCAGGCCCTTGGTCGGCAGCATACCCGCTGCGGCCCCTACGTTTACCAGTGCCTGGAAGCTGAACCAAATACCAATTGAGCAGGCTAAGAAACCTGAGAAGCGGTGATCGATCTCCAGCGCTTTCCGGCCAATCGACATAGCACGGAAAGCCACGAAGAATACCATTAAAAGCGCAAGTACCACACCGATATAACCCAGTTCCTCCGCAATAATGGAGAAGATGAAGTCAGTGTGCGCTTCAGGTAAATATTCGAGTTTTTGCACCGAGTTGCCTAGGCCCTGCCCCCAGACTTCACCACGGCCAAAGGCCATCAGCGACTGGGTCAGCTGGTAGCCGCTGCCGAACGGATCTTCCCACGGGTTCCAGAAAGAGGTCACGCGGCGGATACGATAAGGCTCGGCGAGGATCAGCAGCACCACTGCGGAAATCCCCATGCCGATGATGGCGATGAACTGCCACAGCTTCGCCCCCGCCAGGAACAGCATCGCCAGCGTGGTAACGAAGAGTACAACCACCGTACCGAGGTCAGGCTGCGCCAGCAGTAACACCGCCAGCACCAGAATCACGCCCATCGGTTTTAAGAAGCCGCGCAGGTTATTACGCACTTCATCAACCTTACGCACCAGGTAGTTGGCGAGATAGCAGAACAGGGAAAGCTTTGTGAATTCAGCAGGCTGAATACGCAGCGGGCCAAACGCAATCCAGCGTGATGCCCCGTTTACCGAGCTCCCCACCACCAGCACGATCAGCAGCATGATGATGGAGGCAATCAGCATCGCGGTGCTGTGGCGCTGCCAGAAGGCCATCGGCAGACGCAGGGTCACCATCGCCAGGCAGAACGCCAGAATGATATACAGGCCATCACGTTTGGCAAACAGGAACGGGTCATTCGCCAGTCGTTGCCCGACGGGCATGGATGCCGAGGTCACCATAATAAAGCCGATCGCCGCCAGTCCCATGGTCAACCAGAACAGCGTGCGGTCGTACATGATCAGGCTATCGGAATCTTTATCCCGCGAAGCCATCACCCAGCCTTTCAGCGCCGTAAACAGCCACGCCAGGATCCCAAATCCTGGCAAGCGCGGCATTTTCAGGCGAGGGAGAGATAAACGCATTAGCCTAACTCCTTCGCCAGGCGGGTAAAGACATCACCCCGCTGTTCGAAATTCTTGAACTGATCGAGGCTGGCGCAGGCAGGGGAAAGCAGCACCATATCGCCCGGCTTCACGCGCGGGGCAATAAGCCGCATCGCCTGTTCCATGGTCTCGGTCTGTTCGGCAATGTCCGGGCGCAGCTCTGCCAGCTCGGCGCCGTCGCGACCGAAACAGTACAGGCGGATGTTGTCACCGCTGAGATAGCGCTTCAGCGAGGAGAAATCGGCAGATTTACCGTCGCCGCCCAGCAGCAGATGCAGCGTGCCATCAACGTGCAAACCGTTCAGGGCAGCTTCTGTGCTCCCGACGTTGGTGGCTTTCGAGTCGTTGATCCAGCGCACGCCGTTGTGCTCCAGCGCCAGCTGGAAACGGTGCGCCAGGCCGGTAAAGGTCGTCAGCGCCTTCAGGCTTGAGGAGCGCGGCAGGCCAACGGCATCCGCCAGCGCCAGCGCCGCCAGGGCGTTGGTGTAGTTATGCTGCCCGGTAAGCTTCATCTCTTTCACGTTCAGCACTTTCTCACCCTTCACGCGCAGCCAGGTTTCGCCCTGCTGACGGTTCAGATGATAGTCACCCATGGTGATACCAAAACTGACGCAGCGCTCGTCGGCACCGCGAACCGGCATGGTCAGCGCATCGTCGGCGTTGACCACGCAGACTTTGGCATTTTCGTACACCCGCAGCTTGGCCGCGCGGTACTGCTGAAGGCCAAACGGATAGCGATCCATATGATCTTCGGTCACGTTCAGGATCGTCGCCGCCGCCGCATGAAGGCTGGAGGTTGTCTCAAGCTGGAAGCTTGAAAGTTCCAGCACGTACAGCTCGCAGCCCTTATCGAGCAGCATTAACGCCGGCAGGCCAATGTTCCCGCCAACGCCAACGTTTTTGCCCGCGGCCTGGGCCATTTCACCCACCAGCGTGGTAACGGTGCTTTTCCCGTTAGAGCCGGTAATCGCAATGACGGGCGCCTGCGCTTCGCGGCAGAACAGCTCGATGTCACCAACGATTTCAACCCCGGCATCCGCCGCCGCGCTCAGCGAAGGATGGGCCAGCGCCATGCCCGGGCTGGCGACAATCAGATCGGCCGCCAGCAGCCAGTCATCGTTCAGACCACCAAGGTGGCGTTCTACCGATTCTGGCAGCTTATCCAGACCCGGCGGAGAGACACGCGTATCCATCACGCGAGGCGTCACGCCGCGCGCGAGGAAAAAGTCCACGCAGGAAAGGCCGGTGAGGCCCAACCCGATGATAACGACTTTTTTACCCTGGTAATCTGCCATGATTAACGTACCTTCAGCGTTGCCAGGCCAATCAGCACCAGCATCAGCGAAATAATCCAGAAGCGCACAATGACGCGCGGTTCCGGCCAGCCTTTCAGTTCATAGTGGTGGTGAATCGGCGCCATACGGAAGATGCGCTGACCGCGCAGCTTGAAGGAGCCGACCTGCAGGATCACCGACAGGGTTTCAACCACAAACACGCCGCCCATAATCACCAGCAGGAACTCCTGACGCAGCAGTACGGCAATGATGCCCAGCGCGCCGCCCAGCGCCAGAGAGCCGACGTCACCCATGAAGACCTGAGCCGGATAGGTGTTAAACCACAGGAAGCCAAGCCCTGCCCCGACGATTGCCGTACAGACGATCACCAGCTCGCCCGCGTGGCGCAGATACGGAATGTGCAGGTAGTTAGCAAAGTTCATGTTACCGGTCGCCCAGGCCACCAGCGCAAAGCCCGCAGCCACGAAGACGGTCGGCATAATCGCCAGGCCGTCCAGACCGTCCGTCAGGTTCACGGCATTGCCGGTCCCGACGATGACGAAGTAGGCCAGCAGGATGTAGAACAGCCCCAGCTGCGGCATCACGTCCTTGAAGAACGGCACAACCAGCTCGGTGGCTGGCGTGTCTTTCCCTGCGAGGTAGAGCGCAAACGCGACGCCCAGCGCAATCACCGACATCCAGAAGTATTTCCAGCGGGCAATCAGGCCTTTGGTGTCTTTACGCACCACTTTGCGGTAATCATCGACAAACCCGATGATGCCGTAGCCGACCAGCACGGTCAGCACGCACCAGACATACGGGTTAGACGGGTATGCCCACAGCAGCACGGAAACCACAATCGCGGTCAGGATCATAATCCCGCCCATGGTCGGCGTGCCGCGCTTGCTGAAGTGCGATTCCGGACCGTCGTTACGCACGACCTGGCCGAAAGAGAGCTTTTGTAAACGGGCAATCATGCGCGGGCCCATCCACAAAGAGATGAACAGCGCGGTCAGCAGGCTGACGATGGCGCGAAACGTCAGATAGGAAAAGACGTTAAAGCCTGAATAATATTTGACCAAATGTTCGGCCAGCCAAACTAACATGTCCCGTTCTCCTGTAATGCGTGCACAACCTCTTCCATGGCGGCACTGCGTGAACCTTTAACTAACACCGTCACAATTTGTTTTTCGGCAATTAACGTCTTAAGACGTTCAATAAGTGAAGCTTTATCGGCAAAGTGCTCGCCCACGCCGCTCGCCTGGCTGATGGCCTGGCTCAGTTTTCCTGCGCTCAGAACGCAGTCAAGGCCCGCCGCTTTGGCAGCGTCCCCCACCTGGGTATGGCAGGCTTCGCTTTCGTCGCCGAGCTCTGCCATATCACCGACAACCATTACGCGATAGCCCGGCATCTCTGAGAGCACCTGCACCGCGGCGGTCATTGAGCCGACGTTGGCGTTGTATGAGTCATCCAGCAGCAGCTTGTTTTCCGCCAGCTGGATGGGGAACAGACGCCCCGGCACGGCCTTCAGATTGGCCAGCCCGGTTTTAATCGCCTCATGGCCCGCACCCACCGCCATCGACAGCGCGGCAGCGGCAAGCGCGTTAGCGATGTTGTGACGCCCCGGCAGCGGCAGCAGCACATCAATGCCGCCCGTTGGGGTATTGAGCGTGAATTCCGTACCGTGCGAAGTCACGTGGATATTGGTCGCCGTAAAATCGCTGTTGGCCGCATTCGGTGAAAAGCGCCAGGTTTTACGGGAGCCAATAATGCTCTGCCAGTTCAGCCAGTCGTTATTGTCGGCATTCATAATGGCAATGCCGTCGGCAGGGAGGCCGGTATAGATTTCCCCTTTCGCTTTCGCCACGCCTTCCAGCGAGCCAAAACCTTCCAGATGCGCCGCCGCCAGGTTGTTCACCAGCGCGGCTTCCGGGCGAGTCAGGCTCACGGTCCAGGCGATTTCGCCCTGGTGGTTAGCGCCCAGCTCGATCACGGCAAACTCATGTTCTTTGGTCAGGCGAAGTAATGTCATCGGCACGCCAATGTCATTATTGAGATTGCCTGCGGTATAAAGCGTATTCCCGCACTGGCTCAGGATGGCGGCGGTCATCTCTTTGACCGACGTTTTGCCCGAAGACCCCGTCAGAGCAACTACGCGAGTTGGCACCTGCTGACGAACCCATGCCGCCAGCTCGCCAAACGCCAGACGCGTATCCTTCACCACGATTTGCGGCAGGTCGATATCGAGCTTGCGGCTGACCAGCAGCGCGCCCGCGCCGTTGTCTTTGGCCTGCACCACAAAATCGTGCGCATCAAAACGCTCACCTTTCAGCGCCACAAACAGGCAGCCGGCGGTGATTTTGCGGGTGTCGGTGGTGACGGCATCGATGGTCAGATCCTGACCATGCAGCGTACCCTGTAAGACCTGAGCGGCCTGGTTCAGCGTAATGCTAATCATGCCACCACTCCCAGCAGACGGGCTGCGGTCACGCGGTCGGAGTAATCCAGACGACGGTTGCCGACAATCTGATAGTCCTCATGGCCCTTACCAGCCAGCAGAACCACGTCGTTCTCCTGCGCCTGCATGATGGTGTTGGTCACGGCTTCCGCTCGGCCTTCCACCACGCGCGCGCGACCCGCGTCCAGCATTCCTGCCAGAATGTCGTTAATAATGGCGCGCGGCTCTTCGGTACGCGGGTTGTCGTCGGTCACAACCGGAATATCCGCGAACTGTTCGGCAATGGCGCCCATCAGCGGACGCTTGCCTTTATCGCGATCGCCGCCGCAGCCGAATACGCACCAGAGTTTGCCCGCGCAGTGCAGACGCGCCGCTTCCAGCGCTTTTTCCAGCGCGTCCGGCGTGTGGGCGTAATCAACAACCACGGTCGGTTTGCCCGGCGCGCTGAACACTTCCATACGGCCGCAAACCGGCTGCAGACGATCGGCAGTTTTCAGCAGTTCGGCCAGCGGATAGCCCAGCGCCAGCAGCGTTGCCAGCGCCAGCAGCAGGTTGCTGACGTTAAATGCGCCCATCAGGCGGCTTTCAATTTCACCGTCGCCCCACGACGAGGTAAAGCGAATGGTCGCCCCGCTGTCGTGATAATTCACCTCAACCGCCTTCAGCCAGCGGCCGTGGCAGTTCGGGTTAATACGATCGTCCATGGATACCGCCACGGCATCCGGCAGTTTTGCCAGCCAGCGGCGGCCCACTTCGTCGTCGGCGTTGATAATCGCCTGACCGCAGTGGTGCGTGGAATAGAGCAGCCATTTCGCGGCTTCGTAGTGCTCCATATCGCCATGATAATCAAGATGATCGCGGCTCAGGTTGGTAAACACAGAGGCCGCGAACTTCAGCGCAGCCACGCGGTGCTGCACCAGCCCGTGAGAAGAGACTTCCATTGCGGCAAAGGTCGCGCCCTGCTCTGCCAGACCCGCCAGAACATGCTGCACGTCTACCGCCGAGCCGGTGGTGTTTTCCGTTGGGTTTACTTTGCCCAGAAGGCCGTTACCCACGGTGCCCATGACCGCACCGGTTTCACCCAGCAGCTGCGCCCACTGCGCCATCAGCTGCGTGGTGGTGGTTTTACCGTTGGTTCCGGTTACGCCAATCAGACGTAACTGGTCGGAAGGTTCGTGATAAAAACGTCCCGCCAGCGCGGAAAGACGCTCACTTAACTGGCTGAGATAAATGACCGGCACACCGTGCATTTCACGGATTTCACCGTCGGTTGCCTCATCTTTTGCCTCAGCAATAATGGCAGCTACACCTTGCGCAATCGCCTGCGGGATATAACGACGCCCGTCCGCCTGATGACCGACCACCGCTACAAAAAGATCGCCAGAAGCAGCCGCACGGCTGTCCAGTACCATCTCTCGCAGTGCTCGCTCCGGTGCATTTGGCACCCACGGAGCGAGAAGGTCGCGCAAATTACGATCTGCCACCTGTACCCTCGCCTTGATTAATTACATATTCACTTTTTTCGCCCGTTGCCAGCGCATCCGGTTCAACGTTCATGGTGCGCAACACGCCGCCCATGATGGCGCCGAACACAGGCGCAGAAACGGCGCCGCCGTAGTATTTACCCGCCTGTGGATCGTTAATAACGACCACCAGCGCAAAACGCGGATTGCTGGCAGGCGCAACGCCTGCGGTATAGGCAATGTATTTGTTGATATAGCGGCCGTCCGGCCCCACTTTTTTCGCCGTACCGGTTTTGATGGCGATGCGATAGCCTTTAATCGCCGCCTTCACGCCACCGCCGCCGGGCAGTGCCACGCTTTCCATCATATGAACTACGGTACGAACGATAGATTCCGGGAAGATACGCTCCCCCGGAACAGGTGGATCAACCTTGGTAATTGACAGCGGGCGATACACGCCATAGCTGCCAATCGTTGCGTAGACTCGCGCCAACTGTAACGGTGTTACCATTAGCCCGTAGCCGAAAGAGAAGGTGGCCCTCTCTATGTCAGACCACCGTTGTTTTTGAGGATATAAGCCACTGCGTTCTCCGACCAACCCCAAATTGGTCGCCTTTCCAAGCCCAAAACGTGAGTAAGTCTCTACTAACGCTGAGGACGGCATCGCTAACGCCAGTTTTGAAACACCGACGTTACTCGACTTCTGCAAGACCCCGGTCAGGGTCAATTCGCTGTAACGCGCCACGTCTTTGATTTCGTGGCCGTTAATTCGGTAAGGGATCGTATTCAGAACGGTACTTTCATTCACGATGCCGCGCTGGAGCGCAGTCATCACTACCATTGGCTTCACGGTTGAACCCGGTTCGAACACGTCGGTGATCGCCCGGTTACGCATCGCGTCTTTGGCGGTGCCGGTGAAGTTGTTCGGGTTGTAGGACGGGCTGTTCGCCATCGCCAGCACTTCGCCGGTGCTGACATCCACCAGCACGGCGCTGCCTGATTCAGCCTTGTTAAAGGCCACGGCGTTGTTCAGTTCGCGATAGACCAGCGCCTGCAGGCGCTCGTCAATGCTCAGGGCAAGGTTGTGCGCGGCCTGGCTGTCGGTGGAAGAGATATCCTCAATCACGCGGCCATAGCGGTCTTTACGCACAATACGCTCGCCCGGCTGGCCGGTGAGCCATTTATCGAAGCTCTTCTCAACGCCTTCAATCCCCTGGCTATCCACGTTGGTGAAGCCGATGAGGTGAGCGGTTACTTCGCCTGAAGGGTAATAGCGGCGAGATTCTTCACGCAAATGAATGCCCGGCAGCTTGAGCTTTTTGATGTAGTCGGCCATATCAGGGTTAACCTGACGCGCCAGATAGATAAAGCGCCCTTTCGGGTTAGCGTTAACGCGAGAGGCGAGCTGGTCCAGCGGCATTTTCAGGGCATCAGCCAGCGCTTTCCAGCGGTTATCGAGGGTGATACCGCCCGCATCGTGCAGCTCTTTCGGGTCTGCCCAGATGGCCTTCACGGGCACGCTCACCGCCAGCGGACGACCAGAACGGTCGGTAATCATGCCGCGGGACGTGGAGACTTCCTGAACGCGCAGAGAACGCATATCCCCCTGACGCACCAGCATGTCCGGGGCGATGATCTGCAGCCAGGCGACGCGTCCCAGCAGGAAACCCAGTGCCAGTAAAATACAGCCGCACAGCAACGCAAAACGCCAACTGATAAAGTTGGCCTGCTCTTCCTGACGTTTTGGTTTTTGCGTTTTTGCCGCTGCTCTCATGCGTCGCGTTTTCCCTTATTTTTGTACTACGATATTTTCCTGTGAAGGATCAACATGCTGCAGTTGCAGCTTTTCCGTTGCGATCCGTTCAACCCGGCTGTGATCGCCGAGCGCGTTTTCTTCAAGGATCAGATTTCGCCATTCAATATCCAGCGCATCGCGTTCCAGAACCATCTGCTCGCGTTGCGCAGTTAATAAACGTGTGTGGTGGGCCGTCGTGACCACCGTTACTGCCGTCACAATGATGCAAATGAACAAGCAGAGTGGCAGCTTCCCAAACCGCAAAAGATCGTCGCCGATCACGCCAGGCAAGGCATGGCGCTCGTTGCTTCCTAACGATCCCTTAACTTTGCTTAGGGTCTCTGTCACTCTGCCGATCATGCGTTCGTCCTCTCTGCAACTCGCAGCACTGAACTACGGGCACGTGGATTCTCTGCCACCTCTTCTTCGCCCGGCATCAACTTGCCTAATGCTCGCAGCTGACGGCCACCCAGCTTCCTGAGTTGTTCTTCCGTCATCGGCAACCCCGCAGGAACCTGAGGACCGCGGCTTTGTTCACGCATAAAGCGCTTCACAATACGGTCTTCCAGCGAATGGAAGCTGATGATGGATAACCGCCCACCCGGGGCCAGCACGTCGAGCGAGCTTTTTAGCGCCAGCTCTATTTCCTCCAGTTCACTGTTTACCCAAATGCGCACCGCCTGGAAGGTACGGGTCGCGGGATGTTTGTGTTTATCTTTGACCGGCGTTGCCGCCGCGATAACCTCTGCCAGCTCTTTGGTGCGTGTCATCGGTTCAATTCGGTTACGCTCAACGATGGCGCGGGCAATACGTTTGCCAAAGCGCTCTTCGCCAAAGGTTTTGATCACCCAGGCGATATCCGCTTCGTCCGCAGTTTGCAGCCACTCCGCGGCCGATTGACCGCGCGTAGGATCCATACGCATGTCCAGCGGTCCGTCACGCATGAAGGAGAAACCGCGTTCTGCATCATCAAGTTGAGGTGAGGAAACGCCAAGATCGAGAAGGATTCCGTCGATCTTGCCCGTCAGGCCGCGCTCGGCGACATAATCAGCCAGCGCGGAGAAAGGTCCATGCACGATGGAAAAGCGTGGGTCATCGATGGTTTGCGCAACGGCAATCGCCTGCGGGTCACGATCGATTGCCAGCAGACGTCCTTCCGCTCCAAGCTGGGAGAGGATCAAACGCGAGTGGCCACCGCGACCAAAAGTGCCATCAATGTAGATGCCGTCCGGACGAATATTCAGACCGTTGACGGCCTCATCCAGCAGCACCGTTGTATGTTTATAATTTTCCATCATATTTATAGAGACAAGTCCTGCAGCCGTTCCGACAACAATGCGGAATCAGACTGCTCAGCGTCGATATCTTCCTTGACCCGTTGATACCAGGCCGTTTCATCCCACAGTTCAAACTTGTTGAACTGGCCGACCAGCATCACTTCTTTTGTCAGACCGGCATGTTGCCGCAACACAGGCGCTATCAGTATTCGCCCGGCGTTATCCATCTGACATTCACTGGCATGTCCCAATAACAGCCGCTGTACGCGGCGTTCCTGCGGGTTCATGCTCGACAGTCGCGACAGCTTTTGCTCGATAATTTCCCATTCAGGCAGGGGGTAAAGCAGCAGGCAGGGGTGGTTAATGTCAATGGTGCAGACCATTTGACCTGAAGCGTTCTCGATCAGCTGGTCGCGGTATCGGGTTGGTACCGATAAACGCCCTTTGCTGTCGAGATTGACTAACGTTGCTCCACGGAACATGCCAGCCTCACCCCTCCTCACCACTTTAACCCACAAATTCCCACCTAAAGGAGTTTACGGAGCGAGGGAAAAGCTTGTCAAGCCAGGACTCTCTCTCTATGAACCCGAAAGCCCTCTATTCGTGGATATATCCCGGCTTGATTAATTACTGCACAACTGGCGAGGCAAATTAACGTCATGAATATTTGTAAGAAAAAAACCAATATGCACACTGCCGTTAAAAACCACTCAATATCATCGCAGGGAAATATAAAGTGTCAGTTTGCGACGCGGGCGGCATTTTAAGACATATTCTCAGGGGATAACAGCGCCAGTTTCATCATGACGGCACCAGAGCGTGCAAGCCTCCGTGCGGAGTGGATGCATTCCTGAAAAAACGCCTGATTATTCATCGTTAGAATGGCCTTTGTAACAAAATAATACAAAGAAGGTGTTTATAAATCGTTTAAAGGGGATTTTAAAGGCAATTTAAAAGCCAGAATCAATTAGGAAAAATAGCAGGCTATCCATTCTCAGGAATTATCCTAATTTTAATCCGGGAATTATTCATATGAAGCAAGCCTCAAAATGCAGGGCCGTTTTCACGACCCCTGGGCTATTTCATTAATGGCGGCTGAGAATTCCGCGGCGATAAAGATTGCGTTTGATGCGCGAAAGACCCGGTTTCGGCTTGCGCGGCTCATCAAGGCTTGCGAGGACGATCTCCAGCACGCGCTCGGCAACATCGCGATGGCGCTGGGCGACGGCGAGAACCGGGCACTGAAGGAAATCGAGAAGTTCGTTATCCCCAAACGTGGCGATCGCCAGATCCGAAGGCAGCTTGCCGTCGCGGCGCAGGGTGACATCCATTACGCCCTGCAGCAGCGCGAAGGAAGTGGTAAACAACGCCTGCGGCATCGGGTGCGTTTCGAGCCACTTCTCGAACAGCTGCGCCGCCGCTTCGCGCTCGTAGCTATTGGCATACAGGTAGTGCACCTCGCGCGGATCGTCTTTCCACGCGGTGCGGAACCCTTGCTCGCGCAAGAAACTGACTGAAAGCTCCGGCAGCGCGCCCAGATAAAGTACCGTTTCGGCTGGGAAAGTTCTTAGCTCGGCCGCCAGCATTTCGGCGTCATCCTGATCGGCACCCACCACGCTTGTGAAGTGCTCGCGATCCAGCGCGCGGTCGAGCGCCACGATCGGGAACGGATCGTTCGCCCAACGCTGGTAGAAAGGATGTTCTGGCGGTAATGAGGTTGAAACGATGATGGCATCGACCTGACGCTGAAGCAGATGTTCGATACAGCGCATCTCGTTGTCGGGCTGATCTTCAGAGCAGGCAATCAGCAGCTGATAGCCGCGCTGGCGAGCCTGGCGTTCAAGGTAGTTGGCGATGCGGGTATAGCTGGTGTTTTCCAGATCGGGAATAACCAGGCCTATTGAGCGGGTGCGCCCGGCACGTAAACCGGCTGCGACAGCATTCGGATGGTAGTTGTGTTCACGAACTACCGCCATAACTTTTTCAACGGTCTTATCGCTGACACGGTACTGCTTTGCTTTACCGTTAATCACATAGCTCGCCGTAGTTCGTGACACGCCGGCGAGCCGGGCGATTTCATCCAGTTTCACAATTGCCCCTTAAAAAAAGAAAAGAGTCCATGGCCCTGTCAAGGTTATGGTTAAATCTTTTAACATCTAAACGCAGAATAGGCCTCGCGGCAACCGCTTTTATCTGCGTTATCGGTCGATTACGCAAAAAAAAGCCCGGCTTTGGTGACCGGGCAGAAAGAGGCGAACCTTTTTGACAGCTAGCGCATGATTTTCTCGCCGCGGGAAAGCCCGACGACGCCCGAGCGCGCTACCTCAACAATTTTTGCGACATCGCGAACCGATGCCAGGAAAGCATCCAGCTTATCGCTCGTTCCTGCAAGCTGCACGGTATATATAGAAGGCGTAACGTCAATAATCTGCCCGCGGAAGATATCGGTGTTGCGTTTGACCTCTTCACGGCCGTAGCCGCTGGCCTGGATTTTCACCAGCATCACCTCTCGCTCGACATACGCCCCCTGCCCCAGCTCGCTCACGCGCAGAACATCAACCAGCTTATGCAGCTGCTTTTCGATCTGCTCGAGCACCTTGGCATCACCCACGGTCTGGATCGTCATTCGCGAAAGCGTAGGATCGTCAGTTGGCGCCACGGTCAGGCTTTCGATGTTATAGCCACGCTGAGCAAACAGCCCGATGACGCGAGACAATGCGCCCGACTCGTTTTCCAGTAATACAGATAATATCCGGCGCATATCAGGTTCTCTCCGTTTTGCTTAACCACATTTCATCCATTCCGCCGCCGCGAATGTGCATCGGGTAAACGTGCTCTGCACCGTCTACGATGACATCGACAAAGACCAGGCGATTGTTTTTAACGTGCTCAAGCGCTTCGCCGAGTTTCGTTTCCAGCTCCGCCGGAGAACTGATGCGCATCCCGACATGCCCGTAGGCTTCGGCCAGACGGACAAAGTCCGGCAGCGAGGTCATATAGGACTGGGAATGGCGGCCGGAGTAGATCATGTCCTGCCACTGCTTCACCATGCCGAGATAGCCGTTGTTCAGGTTCAGCACCAGAACGGGCAGCTCGTATTGCAGCGCGGTGGAAAGTTCCTGGATGTTCATCTGGATACTGCCATCGCCGGTCACGCACACCACGGTTTCATTTGGCAGCGCCAGCTTCACGCCCAGCGCGGCGGGCAGGCCGAAACCCATGGTTCCTAAACCACCGGAGTTAATCCAGCGGCGCGGTTTGTCGAACGGATAATAGAGCGCGGCGAACATCTGGTGCTGGCCCACGTCGGAGCTGACGTACGCCTCGCCTTTGGTCAGACGCCAGATAGTCTCGATCACCGCCTGCGGTTTGATGTGCTCGCTCTGGGTATCGTAGCTGAGGCAGTGACGCCCCCGCCATTGCTCGATTTGCTGCCACCAGTCGCGGATATCGTCCAGCGGCTGCGACGTTGTCTCTTGCGTCAGCAGGTCAAGCATTTGCTCCAGCACCTGACGCGCATCGCCCACAATCGGCACATCGGCGGCAACGGTTTTGGAAATAGACGTCGGGTCGATATCGATGTGCAGCACCGTCGCGTTCGGACAGTACTTCGCCAGGTTGTTGGTCGTGCGATCGTCAAAGCGCACGCCGACGGCAAAAATCACGTCCGAGTTATGCATCGTCATGTTGGCTTCATAGGTGCCGTGCATACCCAACATGCCGAGCGCCTGACGATGGGTCGCCGGGAACGCCCCCAGCCCCATTAATGAAGAGGCGACAGGAAGATTTAATTTCTCAATAAGCGTGCGAAGCTGCCCTTCGCAGGCGGAGGCAATAGCACCGCCACCGACATACACAACCGGCTTTTTCGCCGCCAGCAGCGTCTGGAGGGCGCGCTTGATCTGGCCTTTATGTCCCTGAGTTGTGGGATTATAGGAACGCATACTGACCGAATCGGGCCAGACGTAAGGCAATTTATTCGCCGGATTCAGAATGTCTTTTGGCAGATCGACCACTACGGGGCCAGGGCGACCGCTCGATGCCAGCCAGAATGCTTTTTTCAGCACCCCGGGGATGTCTTCGGTTTGCTTCACCAGGAAGCTGTGTTTTACCACGGGACGGGAAATCCCCACCATGTCGCACTCCTGGAAGGCGTCATAGCCAATCAGCGAGGTCGCGACCTGTCCGGAGAGGATAACCAGCGGAATAGAGTCCATATAGGCGGTCGCAATACCGGTGATTGCGTTCGTCGCGCCCGGGCCGGAGGTCACCAGCACAACGCCCACTTCACCCGTTGCGCGAGCCAGCCCGTCAGCCATATGCACGGCTGCCTGTTCATGGCGAACCAGAACATGATCAATGCCGCCGACCGTGTGTAGCGCGTCATAGATATCAAGAACCGCGCCCCCCGGATAGCCGAATACCTGCTTTACGCCCTGATCGATAAGCGATCGGACGACCATTTCCGCGCCAGACAACATCTCCATGCTTTGCCTCCAGGCTTTTGTTATAGACAGATCGCCGAATTCATTTCCGCGCCGTCTTACGATCGGGCCGACCCAATCTTATTATTTGCAGAGTGTCACTTACCTTAACCGCTCGCTATGAGGCAGGCAATTGGCAAACCGGGTGATGCAGAGGGTGAGTAAAGCAGAATAAACACGCATGACGAGGTGAAGTGGTGGATTCGTCTGGAATAAGAGGATGCGTTGATAATTGATCGTTTAAAAAAGAGCGGAATCAGGAAATCATCTATTTTTGAGAGCGAAACGACACTCGAAAAAAATGCACGCAGAATAAAATGTCAGAACACGATAAAAAAGCGGGATAAACCGTATGTAAGATAACGATTCATCCCGACTGGATTATCG
The DNA here is from genome assembly GCF_964208575.1 of Enterobacter soli. Lineage (GTDB taxonomy): Bacteria > Pseudomonadota > Gammaproteobacteria > Enterobacterales > Enterobacteriaceae > Enterobacter > Enterobacter soli_A. Next base: position 144,451 of record NZ_CAXOFU010000006.1, read on the forward strand.
GCGACAAACGCTGATAAGTAATTCTTCCATCCACTGATGCCCTTTATCCCGGCCCGCCGCTTCGTGCCAGGAAAGATAGCAAGTGCGGCTATTCAGCTTCAATGGTAATGGCAGCACCTGAAGATCAAGTTGTTCAGCAAACTCTTCTGCTAACCAACGCGGTGCAATAGCCACCAGCTGCGTTTGAGAGATAATATTTAACACGCTTACCATTGCCATCCCCTGATAGGCAACACAGGCCTGCTTATCGGCGGTGTCGTACCATGGCTGGCTGAAGGATGCATATCTGTCGAGGGAAACAACAGCATGTTGCTCGTTATAAACATCGCTTTCACGCAGCGGCGAATTCATTCGCGGATGTTTTTTACTGGCAACTAACACCATTTCATCTTTAAAAAGCGGAACACAGGAGAATTCAGGACGACGGAATTCCTCATATCCCAGAACAAACTCAGTTTCCTGATAGCGAAGCTGATGCTCGGTGTTCTGATTTAAGGATGATTTAAATGCAAGATGAATATTAGGTGCAATTTCTTCAACTTTTTTGTAAATCACCGAGGTCAAATAATTATCCAGCGGACTGCATACGCAAAGATTAAAAACACGCTCACTGCTTAACGGTTCAAATCCGGAACCAGGCAGTTCATTTTGCACTAATTGCAGCGCCTGACGGATAGACCCAAACAACTGATACGCACGCGCCGTTGGCTGGATACCCCTGCCATAGCGAACAAATAATTCGTCGTTAAACATCACCTTAAGTCTGGACACTGCATTACTGACCGCAGGCTGAGACATACCGAGAGAGTGAGCTGCCCGAGTAATATTCTGTTCCTGCATCACCGCATCAAACACGGTTAACAGATTGAGATCTACTGTGCGTAACTGGGGTTTAACCCCATCATGAATTTGAGGTTGTTTAATATTATTTTTTGACATATTTAACTCGACTGTCACTCTAAACTCCCTTAACCAAGTGCTGCAAGAACATCGAAAAATATGATTTACCATGCATATAGAAGCAGCGAAAGAGAAATATATAAAATTCAGAATACATAAAGAACGCTTATCCGCAAATGAATGCGTTAAGCTTCATATCCTGATGAGGATAAATTCAGATCAAATGATACGTCTAACATTAGTGATGGAAATGAAACCATAAACCAAACAAATAAACAATCGCCTGTCTGGTTAATGATGACTTAAGTATTATTAAACTATTAACCCTGAACCACTCAAAATCATTAACATCTTATTTTCAAATACTAAAGACTTCGCGCGGGTTCATCATTCAGCATAGTTATAAATTAATGAATTCAAAAGCATTTAATTTAAAACGTTGTCAAACCAATTTATATGTTCAATTGATACCAGTTGTTTTTAGTTTATTCCACTCGTGAATACTCAGTCCAAAAAAAGATAATTAACCTGCTGGTGAAAGTAAAAACCAGCACAATAAGCTAAAGTTAAAAGAACGAGATCGCGACGAATTGATGGCCTTTTTCCGGAGCGGGGGTTGACATGAATCTTCGTATCAAGTACCACTAAAAGCATATCGCATTCATCTGGAGCACGATTCATGATTCGCACCATTCGTTTCACCAGCCTACTACTACTAAACGCATCCTCTGTGCGCGGTAGGCTGGCGGGCGAAATTCAGCGTTGAATCGTCACCAGTAAGACTAAGAACCCGCGCCACTGCGCGGGTTTTTTTATGCTCGTAGCAAGGCGCCCTAAGACTGACAAGGACCTAACCCATGAGCCAGCAAGTCATTATTTTCGATACCACCTTACGTGACGGTGAACAGGCATTACAGGCAAGCCTGAGTGTTAAAGAAAAACTCCAGATTGCTCTGGCCCTCGAGCGTATGGGCGTCGACGTGATGGAAGTGGGTTTCCCTGTCTCGTCCCCGGGCGATTTCGAATCCGTTCAGACCATCGCGCGCACCATCAAAAACAGCCGCGTCTGTGGCCTGGCGCGCTGCGTTGAGAAAGACATCGACGTTGCGGCAGAATCGCTGAAAGTAGCCGAAGCGTTCCGTATCCATACCTTTATCGCCACCTCCCCGATGCACATCGCAACCAAATTGCGCAGCACGCTGGACGAGGTTATCGAACGCGCGGTGTATATGGTTAAACGCGCCCGTAACTACACGGACGACGTTGAATTCTCCTGTGAGGACGCGGGCCGTACCCCAATCGACGATTTGGCGCGCGTGGTAGAAGCCGCCATCAACGCCGGTGCTACCACCATTAATATTCCGGACACCGTCGGCTATACCATGCCGTTCGAATTCTCCAACATCATTACCGGCCTGTACGACCGCGTGCCTAACATCGATAAAGCCATTATTTCCGTGCATACCCACGACGATTTAGGCCTGGCGGTCGGGAATGCCATCGCCGCGGTCCATGCGGGTGCGCGTCAGGTTGAAGGCGCAATGAACGGCATCGGCGAGCGTGCGGGTAACTGTTCGCTGGAAGAAGTGATCATGGCGATCAAGGTGCGTAAAGACATCATGAACGTCAACACGCGCATCAACCACAACGAAATCTGGCGCACCAGCCAGACCGTGAGCCAGATTTGCAACATGCCTATCCCGGCGAACAAAGCGATTGTCGGCACCGGCGCCTTCGCGCACTCCTCCGGTATTCACCAGGACGGCGTGCTGAAAAATCGTGAAAACTACGAAATCATGACCCCGGAATCTATCGGTCTGAACCAGGTGCAGCTGAACCTGACCTCCCGCTCAGGCCGCGCGGCGGTGAAACACCGCATGGAAGAGATGGGCTACAAAGACAGCGACTACAACATGGATCAGCTGTACGACGCGTTCCTGAAGCTGGCGGATAAAAAAGGCCAGGTATTCGACTACGACCTGGAAGCATTGGCCTTCATCAACAAGCAGCAGGAAGAGCCAGAGCACTTCCGTCTGGACTACTTCAGCGTACAGTCCGGCTCCAGCGATATCGCAACGGCGTCCGTGAAGCTGGTGTGTGGTGATGAAGTCAAAGCCGAAGCTGCGAACGGTAACGGCCCGGTTGACGCGATTTATCAGGCCATCAACCGCGTAACCGACTACGACGTTGAGCTGATCAAATACGATCTGACCGCCAAAGGTCAGGGTAAAAACGCGCTGGGTCAGGTTGATATCGTGGTCAATTACAACGGCCGCCGCTTCCACGGCGTGGGACTGGCGACGGATATCGTTGAGTCATCCGCCAAGGCGATGGTGCACGTCCTGAACAACATCTGGCGCGCCGCCGAAGTCGAAAAAGAATTGCAACGCAAAGCTCAGAATAAAGAGAACAATAAGGAAACCGTGTAATGTCGAAGAATTACCATATTGCCGTGTTGCCGGGTGATGGAATTGGCCCGGAAGTGATGGCACAGGCGCTGAAGGTACTGGAAGCCGTTCGTACCCGTTTTGCGATGAAGATTACCACCAGCCATTACGATGTCGGCGGAATTGCGATTGATAACCACGGCACCCCGCTGCCGAAGGCAACCGTTGAAGGCTGCGAGAATGCGGACGCGGTGCTGTTTGGCTCCGTGGGCGGCCCGAAATGGGAGCACCTGCCGCCAGCAGAGCAGCCTGAGCGCGGCGCATTGCTGCCGCTGCGTAAGCACTTCAAGCTGTTCAGCAACCTGCGCCCGGCGAAGCTGTATCAGGGCCTGGAAGATTTCTGCCCGCTGCGTGCCGATATCGCCGCTAACGGCTTCGATATTCTGTGCGTGCGTGAACTGACCGGCGGCATCTACTTTGGCCAGCCGAAAGGCCGCGAAGGCAGCGGTCAGCATGAGAAAGCTTTCGATACCGAGGTGTATCACCGCTTTGAAATCGAACGTATCGCCCATATCGCGTTTGAGTCCGCGCGCAAGCGTCGCCGCAAGGTGACCTCCATCGATAAAGCGAACGTGCTGCAATCCTCGATTTTATGGCGTGAAATCGTCAGCGAAATCGCGAAGGGGTATCCGGACGTTGAGCTGTCGCACATGTACATTGATAACGCGACAATGCAGCTGATCAAAGATCCGTCCCAGTTTGACGTTCTGCTGTGCTCCAACCTGTTTGGCGACATTTTGTCTGACGAGTGCGCCATGATCACCGGCTCAATGGGCATGTTGCCATCCGCCAGCCTGAATGAAGAAGGCTTTGGCCTGTACGAACCGGCTGGCGGCTCCGCGCCGGACATCGCAGGCAAAAATATTGCTAACCCGATCGCGCAGATCCTCTCTCTGGCGCTCCTGCTGCGCTACAGCCTGGATGCAGGCGAGGCAGCAACCGCGATCGAAAACGCCATTAACCGGGCGTTAGAAGAAGGCATCCGTACCGGTGATTTAGCACGCGGCACGGCGGCAGTCAGTACCGATGAAATGGGCGACATCATTGCCCGCTATGTCGCAGAAGGGGTGTAATCATGGCGAAGACGTTATACGAAAAGTTGTTTGATGCTCACGTGGTGTATGAAGCAGAAAACGAAACCCCGCTGCTGTACATCGACCGCCATCTGGTACACGAAGTGACCTCTCCGCAGGCGTTTGACGGCCTGCGTGCGCACAAGCGCCCGGTGCGTCAGCCGGGTAAGACCTTCGCGACGATGGATCACAACGTATCCACCCAGACTAAAGACATTAATGCTTCCGGCGAGATGGCGCGGATCCAGATGCAGGAGCTGATCAAGAACTGCAACGAGTTCGGCGTTGAGCTGTATGACCTGAACCACCCGTATCAGGGTATCGTCCACGTTATGGGCCCGGAGCAGGGCATCACCCTGCCGGGAATGACCATCGTATGCGGCGACTCCCACACCGCAACCCACGGCGCGTTCGGCGCGCTGGCGTTCGGTATCGGAACATCCGAAGTTGAACACGTTCTGGCAACGCAGACCCTGAAGCAGGGCCGCGCCAAAACCATGAAGATTGAAGTGAAGGGCAAAGCCGCGCCGGGCATCACTGCGAAAGACATCGTGCTGGCGATTATCGGCAAAACCGGCAGCGCGGGCGGCACGGGCCACGTGGTTGAGTTCTGCGGCGACGCTATCCGCGACCTGAGCATGGAAGGCCGTATGACTCTGTGCAATATGGCGATTGAAATGGGCGCCAAAGCGGGCCTGGTTGCACCAGACGAAACCACCTTCAACTATGTGAAAGGCCGTCTGCACGCGCCTAAAGATCAGCACTTTGCCGACGCCGTAGCCTACTGGAAAACCCTGAGCACCGATGAAGGCGCCGCTTTCGATACCGTCGTCACCCTGCAGGCTGAGGAGATTGCGCCGCAGGTAACCTGGGGCACCAACCCGGGCCAGGTGATTTCCGTTAACGACAGCATTCCCGATCCGGCCTCTTTCGCCGATCCGGTTGAACGCGCCAGCGCGGAAAAAGCGTTGGCCTATATGGGTCTGAAACCGGGCGTGCCGCTGACGGATGTCGCCATTGATAAAGTCTTTATCGGCTCCTGTACCAACTCGCGTATTGAAGATTTGCGCGCAGCCGCCGAGATTGCCAAAGGCCGCAAAGTGGCGCCAGGCGTGCAGGCGCTGGTCGTTCCCGGCTCAGGCCCGGTTAAAGCACAGGCAGAAGCGGAAGGTCTGGATAAGATCTTTATCGAAGCCGGTTTTGAGTGGCGCTTGCCCGGCTGCTCCATGTGTCTGGCGATGAACAACGATCGCCTGAACCCGGGTGAACGCTGTGCGTCCACCAGCAACCGTAACTTTGAAGGCCGTCAGGGCCGAGGTGGACGTACTCACCTGGTCAGCCCGGCAATGGCCGCCGCTGCGGCAGTTACCGGCCATTTCGCCGACATTCGCGGCATGAAATAAGGAGACAATCATGGCAGAGAAATTTACCCAACATACGGGCCTGGTTGTCCCCCTGGACGCGGCCAACGTCGATACCGACGCGATCATTCCCAAGCAGTTTTTGCAGAAAGTGACCCGCACCGGTTTTGGCGCGCACCTGTTTAACGACTGGCGTTTTCTGGATGACAAGGGGCAGGTTCCGAACCCGGAATTCGTTCTGAACTTCCCGGAATTTAAAGGCGCGTCGATTCTGCTGGCGCGTGAGAACTTTGGCTGTGGCTCGTCCCGCGAGCACGCGCCGTGGGCGCTGACGGACTACGGCTTTAAGGTGGTCATCGCTCCAAGCTTTGCGGATATTTTCTACGGCAACAGCTTTAACAACCAGCTGCTGCCCGTGACGCTCAGCGACGAGCAGGTTGATGAATTATTCAATCTGGTTCAGGCTAATCCGGGTATTTCATTTGAAGTCGATCTGGAAGCCGAAGTCGTTAAAGCAGGCGATAAAACCTACAGCTTTAGCATTGATGCTTTCCGCCGCCACTGCATGTTAAATGGCCTGGACAGCATTGGCTTAACGCTGCAGCACGAAGAGGCGATCTCCGCCTACGAGAAAAAACAGCCTGCGTTTATGGGCTAAATGAAAAGGCCCGTCCGCCACGGACGGGCCCTAAGCCCTTGATCTTCATCTCTGTTCTTCTTCCCCGTCACAAATCCGTATAGTCTGCGAACGCATCGCGACCCTCCGCTGGTTCACTCAGCAAAAATGCCAACCGCACAGCAGCGGCGAACACGGCGAACAGCGCCAGCGCCCACGGTTTAGGCGGTGGCTACTATTACTGATTCGTCAGACGTCCTTAACGCGGCACGTCAGCGCCAGCGTCACCAGTGAAATCGCGGCAATCATCCAGTACACCGCCCCGTGACCGTAGCTCTGGGACAGCGCGCCCTGAATCACCCCCGCCAGGATAACGCCCGTTGAGATACTGTTGGTGAACAGCGTCGTGGCCGACCCCGCCCGTCCCGGCATCAGATCCTGGAACCACAGCATCCCAATCCCCGCCACGATCCCGATAAACACTGCATTGAAAAGCTGCAGCGCCAGAAGCGCCTCGCGGGTATGGAAGAAAATGAGCCCCAGATAGAAAAGCACGCCCGCCGCCACCGCGACGATCATCATCGAGCGCTTCCCGAAACGCTTCACGTAATAGCCCGCGAGGATCATCGCCGGGATCTCCAGCCCTGCGGCGGTGCCCATCAAAATACCGGCAAGCTTATCCGGCAGCCCCAGCGTACTGCTGATCCACAGCGGCATATCGATGATGTACATGGTGTTGCAGGTCCACATCAGCGTGGAGGCGATAAACAGCATGCGAACGTTTTTGTCTTTCCAGCCGCTGACCTCCGTTAAGGGTTTATCCGTCGTTTGCTCGACGCGCGCCACCGACGGCAGCGCAAAGGCAATCAGGGCCAGGCTGATGACAAATATCCCGGCGGCAATGCTAAACATCACCGTAAAGCCGTAATTCAGCGCCAGCATAAAGGCCAGCGGCGGGCCAATAACCCACGCCAGGGACAGCTGGGCGCGCATCACCGAGCTGAACATCACCACTTCGCGGGCAGAGTTATCGGCGTATTCGCGGGCGAGGGCGAAAAGCTGCGGCATCGCGGTATTAGCGAGGGACGCCAGCAGCACGCCGCAGGTCAGTAAGGTCATGTAATGGCGATTAAAGGCGAACAGCAGGGCGTTGCCGATAGCCATCGCGCAGCAAAAGAGGATCAGCCTGCGGCGATCGCCCTGGCTGTCGGAACGCTTTGCCAGCCACAGGCTGACGAGGATCCCGGCGATGGCGTTGACGGTGTAAAACAGGCCGACCCAGAAAGGCTGTGCGCCCACTTCACGGCTCAGAAACAGGCTCAGCGTCGGCGCCTGAAGGGCTCCCGCAACGCCCATCATAAACGCCACCAGCATAAAAGCGGCGTACACGCCGTTCAGGCGTCGCCCCATCGTCATCAACCAGAGCATACGGAATCCTTGTAAAAGCCGTTCGAAATTGGGTGGAATACTAAACGAAAAAAGCCAGCAAAAAAATTTTGCTGGCCGGTGATTAGCACCAATACTCAGTCACACATGATCGAGGCGAGTCAGCGAGAAGAGGTCGGCTTCGTAACATCCCACTGCATCAGGTCTTCCAGCATTTTCAGCCTCTGCTCCGCAGACTGGCGGGCCAGCCAGGACTCTCCCTTTGTCGCTGAAAAATAGTTCCGATAAAACTGACGTGCGGTTGACCTCTTCATAATTTACCTCCTCGCTTCAACGAGAAGAATTATTGGCTTAATATAGGGATTAATAAATTGCTGATTTTTTGTCAGGAGTTCCCCTTTTATGCCGTCCGGTCGTCTGCAACAACAATTTATCCGTCTCTGGCAGTGCTGCGAAGGCCAGTCGCGGGAAACCACGCTGAACGAGCTGGCGGATCTGCTGAACTGCTCCCGCCGTCATATGCGCACCCTGCTCAACACCATGCAGCTGCAGGGCTGGCTGAGCTGGGAAGCGGAAGCCGGACGCGGCAAACGCTCGCGCCTGACCTTCCTCTATACCGGTCTTGCGCTCCAGCAGCAGCGGGCGGAGGATCTTCTCGAGCAGGATCGTATCGATCAGCTGGTGCAGCTGGTCGGCGACAAGGCTGCGGTGCGTCAGATGCTGGTATCGCATCTCGGCAGGAGCTTTCGCCAGGGGCGGCATATTTTGCGGGTCCTCTACTACCGTCCAATGAAAAATCTGTTGCCCGGCACGGCGTTACGCCGCTCGGAAACCCACATTGCGCGGCAAATCTTCAGCGGCCTGACGCGCATAAATGAGGAAAACGGGGAACTGGAAGCGGATATCGCCCACCACTGGCAGCAAATTTCGCCGCTGCACTGGCGTTTCTTTTTACGTCCCGGCATCCATTTTCACCACGGCCGCGAGCTGGAGATGAGCGACGTCATCGCCACGCTGGAGCGCGCCCGCAGGCTGCCGCTGTATTCCCACATCGTCCACGTCCACTCCCCCACGGCGTGGACGCTGGATATTGAGCTGTCGCAGCCGGACAAGTGGCTGCCGTGGCTGTTAGGCTATGTTCCGTCGATGATCTTGCCCGCCGAATGGCGGTCTCTGAACAATTTTGCCAGCCTGCCCATCGGCACCGGGCCCTATTCGGTTTCCCGCAACAACAGCAACCAGCTGAAAATCCGCGCCTTTGATGACTATTTTGGCTATCGGGCGCTCATCGACGAAGTGAACGTCTGGGTGCTGCCTGATATCAACGAAGAGCTGAGCGTCGGGCTGACGCTGGAAGGCCCCACCCGGGGCGAAAAGGCGGTTGAGAGCCGCCTCGAAGAGGGGTGCTACTATCTGCTGTTTGATAGCCGTACCCATCGTGGGGCAAATCAGGACGTCCGCCAGTGGGTGAGCCACATCCTCGCGCCAGCCAACCTGATTTACCACGCCGAGGAGCAGTATCAAACCTACTGGTTCCCGGCCTGGGGGCTGCTGCCCCGCTGGCACCACGCCCATCCCACGCACGGCGAGAAACCCGCCGGGCTGGAGTCCATCACCCTCACCTACTATCGCGAACATGTCGAACACCGGATTATCGCCAGGATCATGTCCAGGCTGCTGGCCGCAGAAGGGGTCAGGCTGGAGATTCAGGAAGTGGACTACGACGAATGGCATCGCGGCGAGGTGGTGAGCGACATCTGGCTGAACAGCGCGAACTTCACCCTGCCGCTCGATTTTTCGCTGTTTTCCCATCTGTATGAGGTGCCGCTGATCCAGAACTGCATCGACCGGGACTGGCAGCAGGACGCCGCGCAATGGCGCGCGGGGGAGATGAATCTGGCCGTCTGGTGCCAGCAGCTGCTGGCCGAGCAGGCGATTGTACCGCTGATCCACCACTGGCTGATGATTCAGGGTCAGCGCAGCATGCGCGGCCTGCGCATGAACACCCTGGGCTGGTTTGATTTTAAATCCGCCTGGTTTGCGCCGCCGGAGCCATAACGCTTTCGTAATATTCACCAAATCATTACAATACTGCCGTTCTCAACGGGGTGCTGCATCACTGATGTGCGCTGAGATAATACCCGTCGAACCTGATCCGGATAACGCCGGCGAAGGGATTTGAGGCTGTCGCTCAAAATCCTTTGCCACTCAACTTTGAGGTGCAAAGTGTTAAAAAAAGTTCTTCCTCTGCTGGTGCTGTTTGCCCTGCCCGCCGTCGCCAAACCCGTGCTGACGGTCTACACCTACGATTCGTTCTCTGCCGACTGGGGCCCAGGCCCGGTGGTGAAAAAAGCCTTTGAAGCCGACTGCAGCTGCGAGCTGAAGTTCGTGGCGCTGGAAGACGGCGTGTCGCTGCTTAACCGCCTGCGCATGGAGGGTAAAAACAGCAAAGCCGACGTGGTGTTAGGCCTTGATAACAACCTGCTCGACGCCGCGTCACAAACCAAACTGTTTGCCAAAAGCGGCGTCGGGGCGGACGCCGTGAAGGTGCCGGGCGGCTGGAATAACGACACCTTCGTGCCGTTCGATTACGGCTACTTCGCCTTCGTGTACGACAAAAACAAGCTGAAAAACCCGCCGAAAAGCCTGAAAGAGCTGGTCGAGGGCGAGCAGAAATGGCGCGTGATATATGAAGATCCGCGTACCAGCACGCCGGGACTTGGTTTGCTGCTGTGGATGCAAAAAGTCTACGGCGACAAAGCGCCGGAAGCCTGGCAGAAGCTGGCGGCGAAAACCGTCACCGTGACAAAAGGCTGGAGCGAAGCCTACGGCCTGTTCCTGAAAGGGGAAAGCGATCTGGTGCTGAGCTACACCACCTCCCCGGCCTACCACATCATTGCCGAGAAGAAAGACAACTACGCGGCGGCTAACTTTGCCGAAGGGCATTATCTCCAGGTTGAGGTCGCCGCGCGCACCGCGGCCAGCAAACAGCCGGCGCTGGCAGAGAAGTTCCTGAAATTTATGGTCTCTCCGGCGTTCCAGAATGCGATCCCGACGGGCAACTGGATGTATCCGGTCACCGACGTTGCGCTGCCGGCGGGCTTTGAGCAGCTGACGAAACCGCAAACCTCGCTGGAGTTCACGCCGCAGCAGGTTGCCGCGCAGCGCGCCGCATGGGTAAGTGAATGGCAACGCGCCGTCAGCCGCTGATCGCCGGCTGGCTACTCCCCGGCCTGCTCGCTGCCGTTCTGATGGTGGCTGTCAGCCTGGGGGCCTTCCTTGCACTGTGGCTTAACGCGCCGGAGAGCGACCTGCGCGCGCTCTGGCACGACAGCTACCTCTGGCACGTGATTCGCTTCTCGTTCTGGCAGGCGTTTCTGTCGGCGCTGCTGTCGGTGTTTCCCGCCATTTTCCTCGCCCGCGCCCTGTACCGCAGGCGTTTCCCCGGCAGGCAGGCGCTGCTGCGCCTGTGCGCCATGACGCTGATCCTCCCGGTGCTGGTGGCCGTGTTCGGGATTTTAAGCGTTTATGGTCGTCAGGGCTGGCTGGCCTCTCTTTTTAACCTGCTCGGCCTTGAGTGGACCTTCTCCCCCTACGGGCTGAAGGGCATTCTGCTGGCGCATATCTTTTTCAATATGCCAATGGCGACCCGCCTCTTTTTACAGGCGCTGGAAAATATCCCCGGCGAGCAGCGGCAAATCGCGGCACAGCTTAACATGCGCGGCTGGTCGTTCTTCCGATTCGTGGAGTGGCCGTGGCTGCGCCGACAAATTCCTCCCGTGGCGGCGCTTATCTTTATGCTCTGTTTCGCCAGCTTCGCCACCGTGCTCTCCCTCGGCGGCGGGCCGCAGGCGACCACCATCGAGCTGGCTATCTATCAGGCGCTGAGCTACGACTACGATCCCGGCCGCGCGGCGCTGCTGGCGATGGTGCAGATGTTCTGCTGCCTGGGGCTGGTGCTGCTGAGCCAGCGCTTAAGCAAAGCGATCCCCGTGGGCAGCAGCCAGATTGCCGGGTGGCGCGATCCGCAGGACAGCCTTCACAGCCGCATCAGCGATGTCGTGCTGATCGCGCTGGCGCTCCTGCTACTGCTGCCGCCGCTGCTGGCGGTGGTGGTGGACGGGGTGAACCTCAACGTGCTGTCGGTTTTGCAGCAGCCGGTGCTCTGGCAGGCCACCTGGACATCCCTGCGCATCGCGCTCGGGGCGGGGCTGCTGTGCGTGGTGCTGACCATGATGCTGCTCTGGAGCAGCCGGGAACTTTACGCCCGCGAGCGCCGCAAAGCCGGGCAAGCGCTCGAGCTGTCGGGCATGTTGATTCTGGCGATGCCCGGCATCGTGCTGGCAACCGGCTTCTTTTTACTTTTCAATTCCACCGTCGGCCTGCCCGAGCGCGCGGACGGCATTGTGATTTTCACCAACGCGCTGATGGCGATCCCCTACGCGCTCAAGGTGCTCGAAAACCCGATGCGCGACGTGAACAGCCGCTACGGCTTGCTCTGCCAGTCGCTCGGCATGCAGGGCTGGCAGCGGCTAAAGGTGGTGGAGCTGCGCGCCCTCAAGCGTCCCATTGCGCAGGCGTTGGCCTTCGCCAGCGTGCTGTCGATTGGCGATTTCGGGGTGGTGGCGCTGTTCGGCAATGAAGATTTCCGCACCCTGCCGTTCTGGCTTTATCAGCAAATTGGCTCCTATCGCAGCCAGGACGGGGCCGTGACCGCACTGCTGCTGCTTGCGCTGTGCTTTGCCTTATTCACCGTTATCGAAAAACTTCCGGGGCGCGATGTTAAAACTGACTGATGTAACCTGGCTCTACCAGCACCTGCCGATGCGCTTCACCCTCTCCGTGCGTCAGGGCGAGATGATTGCGGTACTCGGCCCAAGCGGAGCCGGAAAGAGCACGCTGCTCAACCTGATCGCCGGATTCCTGCAGCCGGCGAGCGGCACCCTCACGATCGAGGGTCAGGAACATACCCGCACGCCGCCCGCTAAGCGCCCGGTATCAATGCTGTTTCAGGAAAACAATCTTTTTACCCACCTGACCGTGTGGCAAAACATCGCCCTGGGCATGAACCCGGGGATGAAGCTCAACGACGCGCAGCGTAAAAAGCTGGAAAACATCGCCGCGCAGATGGGGTTAACGGACTTCCTCGACAGGCTGCCGGGAGCGCTTTCCGGCGGCCAGCGTCAGCGGGTGGCGCTGGCCCGCTGCCTGGTGCGCGAGCAGCCGGTGCTGCTGCTGGATGAGCCGTTTTCCGCGCTCGACCCGGCGCTGCGCCAGGAGATGCTCGCGCTGGTGCAGGACGTCTGCCAGCGGCAGCAGATGACGATGCTGATGGTGTCGCACAGCATTGAAGATGCGGCGCGCATTGCCCCGCGCTCGGTGGTGATCGCCGAGGGACGAATTGCGTGGGACGGAAAAACAGAAGAACTGCTGAGCGGTAACGCGGGGGCGTCTTCACTGCTGGGCATCCCTGCGGCCTGATGCCCTCCTCCTGACCCTCTCCACAGGGAGAGGGAAAAGAGATTAACGACTCACTACCTTCAATAAAATCTCACCGTAAACCGGCATCAGCGGATGGCGAATCAGCGCCACCAGCGCCACGACCGCAACGCCAAGCGTTAACGGCGCCAGCCACAGCAGACGCGCGCGCGGAAGGTAGCGCGTCAGGCGATCGACGCTCGCTTTCGCGCTACGCCACAGGCGCCAGCACAGCCACGCCGCCAGCCACAGCAGCACCGCGGTGCCGAGCAGCAGCCACTTAAACTCTCCGCTTTGCATACCGTCCGGAATATCAATCGCCGCACCCGCCAGGATCCCCGGCAGGAAGTAAAACGGCGGCCAGAAGACGCAGCCGATGATATTGGGCACCACGAACTTAGCGACGGGCAGATCCAGCATGCCGGCCACCATCGGGACGAGGGGACGGGTCGGCCCCACGAAGCGGCCCACGAGGATGGTAAACATGCTGTGCTGATGCAGCGCGTGCTCGGTTTTATCCAGCAGCGCTTTGTTCTTTTTCATAAATGACCAGCGGTGCAGCGGCTTTTTGAAGCGCCAGCCCAGCCAGAAAGAGATCCAGTCCCCCAGCAGACAGCCAATGATTCCGGCCAGCCACGCCTGCCAGAAGTTGACTTCACCGCTGCCGATTAGCGCGCCAAGCCCCGCCATCATGACGGTGCCGGGTAAAATCAGCCCGACGAGCGCCAGCGATTCCAGAAACGCCACCAGCGCAACGGCGATGAGTGAGTACATAACGGACTGGGTGATAAAATGTTCCAGCAATGCCTGCATAACTATTCCGGTCAGAAAACGAATCAGCGATTCTGCTTAGCGCCCCGCACCGCGTCAAGGCAACAATTGTCTGAATAGTTTACAGGTTGCTTTCTGCATTCACCTGTTTGTTTATCTTTTTTTACCGTTTATTCACATCCGGCGCGGAATTCACTCGGGCTGGCCCCGGTGCATTTCTTAAACACGCGCGAGAAATAGAGCTGATCTTCAAAACCGACGTTTCGCCCGACGGAGGCAATCGGCATGCGGGTCGTGCTGAGCAGCAGTTTTGCCTGGCTGATGCGCTGATCCTCGCGCCAGCTCAGCACGCTCACGCCCAGCTGCTGGCGGAACAGGTGCGATAAACGCGACGGCGACAGGCACACGTGCTGGGCCACGCCCGCGATATCAAACTGGCTGTCGGCCAGATGGTCGCTGATGTACTGACAGGCATCGCGCACGCGGTTATCCAGGGGCGGATTGAGGGATTCGTTGATCGCCTCCATGCGCCGCAGCAGCAGCTGTTCAAGCAGGTTGATGGCCAGATGCTCGGCGTAGCGCCCGCCCGCCTGCCCCGCCTCGATGATCTGGGCGAAGAGTTCGCGGAACAGTGCCTGGTGCACATCGTCCGGGCGGTAAAAACCGGTATGGGCAAAAATCGCCGGCCAGGAGAGCCACTCCTGCCAGTAGGCGCGCGGGCGGAAGTAAACCCACTGGTGATACCACTCTTTGGCATCCGGGTGGCGGCCGTAGTGGTGAATCTCCCCCGGCGGGAACAGCAGCATATCGCCTGGGCGGCAGACAAACTGCTGGTCGCCGTTTTTAATCACCCCCTCGCCACGCACGGTGAGGTTCAGAATATACCCCTTCATCCCCAGCGGTCGGTCAACGTAAAAATCGAGATAGCCCCCGGCCTCGATAGGGGTCAGTCCCGCGACCAGATGGGCGTTAAACGAGTAGCCCGGCAGCAGGGGATCGCTTTGCGTTTCGGCCATAGATTCAGTACTCCCGGCAGTCTTAAAGGAAACCAATTGTCCATATCGTTAAAAGCAGTATAAAAACGGCCCGCCAAAAGATCCAAAAAGCATCAGCCCTCTTTTACGTCCGCTCAATTTCAGCTTTCGCCCCTGATTTCTCCGTCGACACGTGCGGATAAGCAGTAACAAAAGTGTCTATAAGTGCGGCAGAAATGTCCACATTGAATATTTGCACGGCGTCACACTTTCAATCGCAACAGCAATTTAGTCCATAAGATTAGCGGATCCTGCCTGACGATTTTTCCCCTCACTCTCTAATGTTCTTCCATACCCGTTTTTTGATGGAGCAACACCATGGCAATTGCGATTGGCCTCGATTTTGGCAGCGACTCGGTTCGCGCGCTGGCAGTGGACTGTACGACCGGCCAGGAAATAGCAACCAGCGTTGAGTATTACCCGCGCTGGCAGGAAGGGCGCTACTGCGATGCGCCAAACAACCAGTTCCGTCACCACCCGCGTGACTACATCGAATCCATGGAAGCGGCGATCAAAACCGTGCTGGCCGAACTCAGCGACGACCAGCGCGCGCAGGTCGTCGGCATTGGCGTCGACAGCACCGGCTCCACCCCTGCCCCGGTAGATGCTGAAGGCCGCGTGCTGGCGCTGCGCCCGGAGTTCGCCGACAACCCGAACGCCATGTTCGTGCTGTGGAAAGACCATACCGCCGTTGAAGAAGCCGAAGCCATCACCCGCCTGTGCCATCAGTCCGGCAAAACCGACTACTCGCGCTATATCGGCGGCATTTATTCCAGCGAATGGTTCTGGGCAAAAATTTTGCACGTGACTCGCGCTGACGCGTCGGTTGCGCAGGCGGCGGTGTCCTGGATTGAGCTTTGCGACTGGGTGCCCGCCCTGCTCTCCGGCACAACCCGTCCGCAGGATATTCGCCGCGGACGCTGCAGCGCCGGGCATAAATCCCTGTGGCACGAAAGCTGGGGCGGCCTGCCGCCGGCAGCGTTCTTCGACGAACTCGACCCGATCATCAACAAAAACCTCAAGTACCCGCTGTTTACCGACACCTTCACCGCGGATATTCCGGTCGGCACGCTCTGCGAGGAGTGGGCGAAGCGCTTAGGCCTGCCGCAAAACGTGGCGATTTCCGGCGGCGCGTTTGACTGCCACATGGGGGCGGTGGGCGCGGGCGCGCAGCCGAACACGCTGGTGAAAGTCATCGGCACCTCCACCTGCGACATCCTGACGGCGGATAAGGCCAGCGTGGGCGACCGCGCGGTGAAAGGCATTTGCGGCCAGGTGGACGGCAGCGTGGTGCCTGAGTTTATCGGCCTGGAGGCGGGGCAGTCCGCGTTCGGGGATATCTACGCCTGGTTTGGCCGCGTGCTCGGCTGGCCGCTCGACCAGCTGGCGGCGGCGCATCCTGAGCTGAAAGCGCAGATCGCCGACAGCAAAAAGCAGCTTCTGCCGCAGCTTACCGATGCCTGGGCGAAAAATCCTTCTCTCGATCACCTTCCGGTAGTGCTCGACTGGTTTAACGGCCGCCGCACGCCGTTTGCCAACCAGCGCCTGAAGGGCGTGATTACCGACCTCAATCTGGCAACCGACGCGCCCGCGCTGTTCGGCGGCCTGATTGCCGCCACCGCGTTTGGCGCCCGCGCCATCATGGAGTGCTTCACCGAGCAGGGTATCGACGTCAACAACGTGATGGCGCTGGGCGGTATCGCCCGCAAGAACCCGGTGATCATGCAGGCCTGCTGCGACGTGCTGAACCGTCCGCTGCAGATTGTAGCCTCCGATCAGTGCTGCGCGCTGGGAGCGGCCATTTTCGCCGCCGTCGCCGCCGGCGTTCATGCGGATATCCCGACCGCGCAGCAGCATATGGCGAGCGCCGTCGAAAGCACGCTGCAGCCGCGCGCCCAGCAGGCGCAACGCTTCGAACAACTCTATCAGCGCTACCAGCAATGGGCGAAAAGCGCCGAACTTCACTATCTCCCTGTCGCAGCCCCGGCGAAACACACCGCGGACACCACGGCAACCCTGACACATTAAGGACACGATAATGACCATTTTTAATAATTACGAAGTGTGGTTTGTCATTGGCAGCCAGCATCTGTACGGCCCGGAAGCCCTGCAGCAGGTGACGAAGCACGCCGAACACGTTGTTAACGCGCTGAATGCGGAAGCCAAACTGCCGTGCAAACTGGTGCTGAAGCCGCTGGGCACCACGCCGGACGAAATCACAAATATCTGCCGCGACGCGAACTACGACGACAAATGTGCCGGGCTGGTCGTGTGGCTGCACACCTTCTCGCCGGCCAAAATGTGGATCAACGGTCTGGCTATCCTCAACAAGCCGCTGCTGCAGTTCCACACCCAGTTCAATGCGTCCCTGCCGTGGGACAGCATCGATATGGACTTTATGAACCTGAACCAGACCGCGCACGGCGGCCGCGAGTTCGGCTTTATCGGCGCGCGTATGCGTCAGCAGCACGCGGTGGTGACCGGGCACTGGCAGGATGGGCACGCGCAAAGCCGAATCGGCTCCTGGATGCGCCAGGCCGTATCAAAACAGGATACCCGCCACCTGAAAGTGGTGCGTTTCGGCGACAACATGCGTGAAGTGGCGGTGACCGACGGCGATAAAGTCGCCGCGCAGATTAAGTTTGGCTTCTCCGTGAACACCTGGGCCGTGGGCGACCTGGTGCAGGTGGTGAATAACATCAGCGATGGCGACGTGAGCGCGCTGGTGGACGAATACGAAAGCAGCTACCGCCTCACCGCCGCCGCGCAGATCCACGGCGACAAGCGCCAGAACGTGCTGGATGCCGCGCGCATTGAGCTGGGGATGAAGCGCTTCCTGGAACAGGGCGGCTTCCATGCCTTCACCACCACGTTTGAAGATCTTCACGGCCTGAAGCAGCTGCCGGGCCTGGCCGTACAACGTCTGATGCAGCAGGGCTACGGCTTTGCCGGCGAAGGCGACTGGAAAACTGCCGCTCTGCTTCGCATCATGAAGGTGATGTCGACCGGTCTGCAGGGCGGCACCTCCTTTATGGAGGACTACACCTACCACTTCGAGAACGGCAACGATCTGGTGCTTGGCTCCCACATGCTGGAAGTGTGCCCGTCGATCGCCGTGGAAGAGAAACCGATCCTCGACGTGCAGCACCTCGGCATTGGCGGCAAAGCCGATCCGGCGCGTCTGATCTTCAACACCCGCACCGGTCCGGCGATCAACGCCAGCCTCATCGACCTGGGCGATCGTTTCCGCCTGCTGGTGAACTGCGTGGACGCGGTTCACCAGCAGGCGCTGCCAAAACTGCCGGTCGCCAACGCCCTGTGGAAAGCCCAGCCGGATCTGCCAACCGCCTCCGAAGCCTGGATCGTCGCGGGCGGTGCGCACCACACGGTCTTCAGCCATGCGCTGGATCTGAACGACATGCGTCAGTTCGCCGAGCTGCACGATATCGAGCTGACCGTTATCGACAACGACACCCGCCTGCCGGCCTTCAAAGACGCGCTGCGCTGGAACGAAGTCTATTACGGTTCAAAACGCTAAGCCCTGAATGCCCGGTGGCACTGCGTTTACCGGGCCTACGGTTCCGTAGGCCGGATAAGCGAAGCGCCATCCGGCAGGAGACAACTATGTTAGAGGATCTCAAACGTCAGGTGCTCGAAGCCAACCTGGCGCTGCCGAAACACAATCTCGTCACCCTCACCTGGGGCAACGTCAGCGCCGTTGACCGCGAAAAGGGCGTGTTCGTGATCAAACCTTCCGGCGTCGATTATACGGTGATGACCGCTGAAGATATGGTGGTGGTCAGCATAGCAACCGGCGAAGTGGTGGAAGGGACGAAAAAACCCTCCTCCGACACGCCGACCCACCGCCTGCTGTACCAGTCGTTCCCGACCATCGGCGGCATTGTTCACACCCATTCGCGCCACGCCACCATTTGGGCGCAGGCGGGCCAGTCCATTCCGGCCACCGGCACAACGCATGCGGATTACTTTTACGGCACCATCCCCTGCACCCGCCTGATGACCGATGCGGAAATTAACGGCGAGTACGAGTGGGAAACCGGCAACGTGATTGTCGAAACCTTCGAAAAACAGGGCATCGACGCCGCGCAAATGCCGGGCGTGCTGGTGCACTCCCACGGCCCGTTTGCGTGGGGCAAAAACGCCGAAGACGCGGTGCACAACGCCATCGTGCTGGAAGAGGTCGCCTACATGGGGATCTTCTGCCGCCAGCTGGCGCCTCAGCTCCCGGATATGCAGCAGACCCTGCTGGATAAGCACTACCTGCGCAAGCACGGGGCGAAAGCGTATTACGGGCAGTAACTCTAGCCCGGTGACGCTACGCTTACCGGGCCTACCGTACCTGTAGGCCGGATAAGCGCAGCGCCATCCGGCAAAACAACCCCTGTATAAAACCCCAGCAAAACAACCATAACCAGGCTATAATCATGCCTGGTTTTGTCTTATGAGGTAACGCCGTGGCGCAGGCGCAAGAAGGCTTTTTACTGACCCGACACTGGCGGGATACGCCTCAGGGCACCGAGGTTGAATTCTGGCTGGCTACCGATAACGGCCCGCTGAACGTCACGCTGCCGCCGCAGGAGTCCGTGGCCTTTATTCCGGAGCCGCACGTCGAAAAGGTGAAACAGCTGCTGCGCGGCGAGAACGGCTGGCGCATTACCCCGCTCGAACTGAAAGACTTCCACCGCCAGCCGGTGTACGGCCTGTACTGTCGCGCCCATCGCCAGCTGATGCGCTATGAAAAACTGCTTCGCGAAGCGGGCGTGACCTTATATGAAGCGGATGTTCGTCCGCCCGAGCGTTTTTTGATGGAGCGCTTTATTACCGCGCCGGTGTGGGTTGACGGCACCGCGCAGGGTAACAGGCTGGTGAATGCGCGCCTCAAGCCCAATCCCCACTACCGTCCGCCGCTCAAATGGGTGTCGCTGGATATCGAAACCACCCGCCACGGCGAGCTGTACTGCATCGGCCTTGAAGGCTGCGGCCAGCGGGTTGTCTATATGCTCGGGCCGCCGAACGGCGATGCGTCGGGGCTCGATTTTCATCTGGAATACGTCAACAGCCGTCCGCAGCTGCTTGAAAAGCTGAACCAGTGGTTTGCCGAACACGATCCCGACGTGCTGATCGGCTGGAACGTGGTGCAGTTCGATCTGCGCGTGCTGCAAAAACACGCCGAACGCTACCGCATTCCGCTGATGCTCGGGCGCGGCAACGCGGAGCTTGAGTGGCGCGAGCACGGTTTCAAGAATGGCGTGTTCTTCGCCCAGGCCAACGGGCGGCTGATTATCGACGGCATCGAGGCGCTGAAATCGGCGTTCTGGAACTTTTCGTCGTTCTCGCTGGAGGCGGTCGCGCAGGAGCTGCTCGGCGAGGGCAAATCCATCGACAACCCGTGGGACAGAATGGACGAGATTGACCGACGCTTTAATCAGGACAAACCGGCGCTCGCCACCTACAACATGAAAGACTGCGAGCTGGTCACGCAAATCTTCCATAAAACGGAGATTATGCCGTTTCTGCTGGAGCGGGCCACGGTGAACGGCCTGGCGGTGGACAGGCACGGCGGGTCGGTCGCCGCGTTTGGCCACCTCTATTTCCCGCGCATGCACCGGGCCGGATACGTGGCGCCAAACCTCGGCGAAGTGCCACCGCAGGCAAGCCCCGGCGGCTACGTGATGGATTCACGCCCGGGGCTGTACGACTCGGTTCTGGTGCTGGACTACAAAAGCCTGTATCCGTCGATTATCCGCACCTTTCTTATCGATCCGGTGGGGCTGGTCGAGGGCATCGCGCAGCCGGACGATACGCACAGCACGGAGGGGTATCTCGGCGCGCGCTTCTCGCGTGAAAAGCACTGCCTGCCTGAAATCGTCGGGCAAATCTGGCACGGGCGCGACGAGGCGAAGCGTCAGGGCAACAAGCCGCTGTCCCAGGCGCTGAAAATCATCATGAACGCCTTTTACGGAGTGCTTGGCACCAGCGCCTGCCGCTTCTTCGACCCGCGTCTGGCGTCGTCCATCACCATGCGCGGGCACGACATCATGCGCCAGACCAAAGCGCTAATTGAATCTCAGGGCTATGACGTCATTTATGGCGACACCGATTCCACCTTTGTCTGGCTGAAAGAGGCGCACAGCGAAGACGAGGCCGCGCGCATCGGCAAGCGGCTGGTGGCCTTCGTTAACGACTGGTGGCAGAGCCATTTGCAAAAAGAGCGCTTAACCAGCGCCTTAGAGCTGGAATTCGAAACCCACTTCAGCCGCTTTCTGATGCCGACTATTCGCGGGACGGATCAGGGCAGCAAGAAGCGCTATGCGGGTCTGATTCAGGAGGGCGACGCGCAGCGGATGGTGTTTAAAGGGCTGGAAACGGTGCGCACCGACTGGACGCCGCTGGCGCAGCAGTTCCAGCAAACGCTCTATCTGCGGGTGTTTCGCAACGAGCCCTATCAGGACTACGTGCGCGAAACCATAGCGCAGCTGATGGCGGGCGAGCTGGACAGCCAGCTGGTCTATCGCAAGCGGCTGCGCCGTCCGCTGGCGGAGTATCAGCGCAACGTTCCGCCGCACGTGCGGGCTGCCCGTCTGGCGGACGAAGAGAACATGCGCCGGGGTCGTGCGCCGCAGTATCAGAACCGCGGAACCATCAAATATGTCTGGACCACCAGCGGCCCGGAACCCGTGGATTATCAGCAATCACCGCTTGACTATGAGCATTATCTGACCCGCCAGCTACAGCCCGTCGCGGATGGAATTTTGCCTTTCATTGACGACGATTTTGCTACACTAGTGACAGGGCAACTTGGGCTATTTTGACGCGTGACGAAACCGTTGCCATCCAGTACCATAGCGCCCTTTCCATTCCCGGACCCATTTTTCGATGACCGTCATTTCTGACGGGGTCGAACTATTGCCTGCAATTAAAGATTAGAGCCGAACATATATGCCTTTTACACTTGGTCAACGCTGGATCAGCGATACAGAAAGCGAACTTGGATTAGGAACTGTCGTTGCGCTGGATCCGCGCATGGTCACGCTCCTGTTCCCTGCTACCGGTGAAAACCGCCTGTACGCTCGCAATGACTCCCCGGTTACCCGCGTGATGTTTAACCCGGGCGACACCGTGACCAGCCACGACGGCTGGCAGCTAAAGGTTGAAGACGTAAAAGAAGAGAATGGACTGCTCGCCTACATTGGTACGCGTCTGGATACGGAAGAGACCAATGTCGTCCTGCGCGAAGTGCTGCTCGACAGCAAGCTGGTCTTCAGCAAGCCGCAGGATCGCCTGTTCGCCGGGCAGATCGACCGTATGGACCGCTTCTCCCTGCGCTATCGCGCCCGTAAGTTCCAGAGTGAGCAGTACCGTATGCCGTGGAGCGGCCTGCGCGGTCAGCGTACCAGCCTTATCCCGCACCAGCTGAATATCGCCCATGACGTGGGCCGTCGCCACGCGCCGCGCGTGCTGCTGGCAGACGAAGTGGGCCTGGGTAAAACCATCGAAGCGGGTATGATCCTGCATCAACAGCTGCTCTCCGGCGCCGCCGAGCGTGTGCTGATCGTGGTGCCTGAAACCCTGCAACACCAGTGGCTGGTGGAAATGCTGCGCCGCTTCAACCTGCGCTTCTCCCTGTTTGATGACGAGCGCTATGCCGAAGCGCAGCACGATGCCGATAACCCGTTCGAGACCGAACAGCTGGTCATCTGCTCGCTGGATTTCGTGCGCCGCAGCAAGCAGCGTCTTGAGCACCTGTGCGAAGCCGAATGGGATCTGATGGTTGTCGATGAAGCGCACCATCTGGTCTGGAGCGTCGACGCGCCGAGCCGCGAGTATATGGCCATCGAACAGCTTGCCGAGCACGTGCCGGGCGTCCTGCTGCTGACCGCAACGCCGGAACAGCTCGGTCTGGAGAGCCACTTTGCGCGTCTGCGCCTGCTCGATCCAAACCGTTTCCACGATTTCGAGATGTTCGTCGAAGAGCAGAAAAACTACCGCCCGGTGGCCGACGCCGTGGCGCTGCTGCTGGCAGGCAAGCACCTGTCTAATGACGAGCTTAACACCCTGAGCGAGCTGATTGGCGAGCAGGATATCGAGCCGCTGCTGCAGGCGGCGAACAGCGACAGCGACAACGCCGCGTCTGCGCGTCAGGAGCTGATCGACATGCTGATGGATCGCCACGGCACCAGCCGCGTGCTGTTCCGTAACACCCGTAACGGCGTGAAAGGCTTCCCGAAACGCGAACTGCACACCATTAAGCTGCCGCTGCCGACCCAGTATCAGACGGCGATTAAAGTCTCCGGCATTATGGGCGCGCGTAAGACCTCAGAAGAGCGCGCGCGCGACATGCTCTACCCGGAGCAGATTTATCAGGAATTTGAAGGCGATACCGGTACGTGGTGGAACTTCGATCCCCGCGTCGAGTGGCTGATGGGCTACCTGACCGCACACCGTTCCCAGAAAGTGCTGGTTATCTGCGCCAAAGCGGCAACCGCGCTCCAGCTGGAACAGGTGCTGCGCGAGCGGGAAGGTATTCGCGCTGCGGTGTTCCACGAAGGTATGTCCATCGTTGAGCGTGACCGCGCGGCGGCATGGTTCGGTGAAGAGGACAGCGGCGCGCAGGTTCTGCTGTGTTCTGAAATCGGTTCGGAAGGCCGTAACTTCCAGTTCGCCAGCAACCTGGTTATGTTCGATCTGCCGTTCAACCCGGATCTGCTCGAACAGCGTATCGGCCGTCTGGATCGTATCGGCCAGGCGCACGACATTCAGATCCACGTCCCGTACCTGGAAAAAACCGCCCAGTCCGTACTGGTGCGCTGGTACCACGAAGGCCTGGACGCGTTTGAACATACCTGTCCGACCGGCCGCACCATTTACGATCGGGTGCACGGCGAGCTGATTAACTACCTGGCCGCGCCGGAAGAGACTGACGGTTTCGACGACCTGATCAAAACCTGCCGCGAACAGCACGATGCGCTGAAGGCGCAGCTGGAGCAGGGCCGCGACCGTCTGCTGGAGATCCACTCCAACGGCGGCGAAAAAGCGCAGGCGCTGGCCGAGAGCATCGAAGAGCAGGATGACGACACCAGCCTGATCAGCTTCTCAATGAACCTGTTTGATATCGTCGGGATCAACCAGGACGATCGCGGCGAGAACATGATCGTGCTGACCCCGTCCGATCACATGCTGGTGCCGGACTTCCCGGGCCTGCCGGAAGACGGCTGCACCATCACCTTCGAGCGTGACGTGGCGCTGTCCCGCGAAGACGCGCAGTTCATCACCTGGGAGCACCCGCTGATCCGCAACGGTCTGGATCTGATCCTTTCCGGCGATACCGGCAGCAGCACCATCTCCCTGTTGAAAAACAAGGCGCTGCCTGTCGGTACGCTGCTGGTGGAGCTGATCTACGTTGTGGAGGCCCAGGCGCCGAAACAGCTGCAGCTCACCCGCTTCCTGCCGCCAACGCCCGTGCGTCTGCTGCTGGATAAAAACGGCACGAACCTGGCCGCGCAGGTCGAGTTCGAGAGCTTTAACCGCCAGCTGAGCGCGGTGAACCGCCACACGGGCAGCAAGCTGGTTAACGCCGTGCAGCAGGACGTTCACGCCATTCTTCAGCTGGGCGAAGGCCAGGTTGAGAAAGCGGCGAGAGCGCTGATTGACGCAGCGCGCGCGGAAGCAGACGAAAAACTGTCTGCCGAGCTTTCCCGTCTGGAAGCGCTGAAAGCGGTGAACCCGAACATTCGTGACGATGAGCTGGCGGCGATCGAAAGCAACCGCCAGCAGGTGCTGGAAAGCCTGGATCAGGCAAGCTGGCGTCTGGATGCCCTACGTCTTATCGTCGTGACCCATCAGTAAGCGGAGCGCAAGATGGTAATGGAGCCCTACAATCCCCCGACGGATCCCTGGCTGGTCATTCTGTATCAGGATGAGCACATTATGGTGGTCAACAAGCCGAGCGGCCTGTTGTCCGTGCCGGGGCGTCTGGACGAACACAAGGACAGCGTGATGACGCGCATTCAGCGCGATTTTCCGCAGGCCGAGTCCGTGCATCGTCTGGACATGGCCACCAGCGGCGTGATTGTGGTGGCTCTGAATAAAGAGGCGGAACGCGAGCTAAAGCGCCAGTTCCGCGAGCGTGAGCCGAAAAAACAGTACGTGGCGCGCGTCTGGGGCCACCCGGCGCAGGAAGAGGGGCTGGTGGATTTACCGCTGATTTGCGACTGGCCGAACCGGCCTAAGCAGAAAGTGTGTTACGAAACCGGCAAGGCGGCGCAAACCGAGTACGAAGTGCTGGAATACGCCCCGGATAACACCGCGCGCGTGTTGCTCAAGCCGATCACCGGGCGCTCGCACCAGCTGCGCGTGCATATGCTCGCTCTGGGACATCCGATTCTGGGAGACCGTTTCTACGCCCCGCCCGAGGCGCTGGCGATGGCGCCGCGTCTGCAGCTTCACGCCCAGACGCTCACCGTGACCCATCCCGTCTTCGGCAACGCGATGACCTTCAAAGCGCCCGTCGATTTCTAAAAAAAAGCCCGACGCTGTCGGGCTCTTTATTATTTGAAACCTTTCTTCTCTTTTATAAGCTCGTAGGCTTTCTGGATTTCCTGCGCTTTTTGCTTCGCCATCTCCATCATTTCCGGCGGCAACCCTTTCGCGACCAGCTTGTCCGGGTGGTGCTCGCTCATCAGCTTACGGTAGGCGCGCTTGATGGTCGTCGCATCGTCCGTCGGCTTCACGCCGAGCACGTTACAGGCGTCTTCCAGCGTAGGGCCACGCTGCGCCTGCTGCCAGCCGCCGCCCGATGAGGACTGCTGCTGATATCCGCCGCCAAACTGCGCGCCGCCCTGCATCATGCGCAGGAACTGGTCGAACTGCATACGGGAGATACCCAGCTCTTCTGCAATAACGTACAGAACGTCACGCTCGTTCGGGTGCAGCGAACCGTCCGCGAAGGCGGCCTGGATCTGGATTTCCAGAAACATCCGAATTAAATCAAAGCGTCCGAAGCAAATGCTGCGGAACTGACGCATTTTTTCACGCAGCGGGTAGTTATCGGCTTTACCAATACGGAACGCATTTTGCGCCGCCAGACGGGAGTCGCCGTGCAGGTTCATTCGGTCCATGAACACGCTGGCGACCTGGATATCCGCTTCCGTTACCCGCCCTTTTGATTTGGTTAAGTGCCCCATCACCTCAAAGGTGGTGGAGAAAAAGAGTGACTGGCGCTCGCGCTGGTTGGCAAACCAGGCCATTTTGCGGCTGCGCGCTTTATCAAACATATGGCCGATAATGAGGCCGAGAACGATCCCCCAGAACCCTGCTCCCATCATGATTGCGAACGCAACGCCGATTATTTTACCCCAATACTGCATATACTCCCCGAATGGTCATGTTCCTGATTCGACGTAACGCCATCATTACAGTGGTCGTGCCACGGTCAATTGAGGGACATCGCCTATAATTTGCATTATCATACTCGTCATTCGATAGCGAGCCTAACACTCTGGCGCGCAAACGGGCAGGATTAACGCTGGTACTGCGCTGATGAGTAAGATAGTCTCTGAGCGTTTGTAAGCCGTAGCCACTGATGACGGAACAATAAATACAACGTATGAAAAAACGTATCCCCACCCTCCTGGCCACAATGATTGGCACCGCCCTGTACAGCCATCAGGGACTGGCAGCCGATCTCGCCTCGCAGTGTATGCTGGGCGTCCCAAGCTATAATCGTCCACTGGTGAAGGGCGATACAAATAGCTTGCCGGTAACCATTACCGCCGACAGCTCGAAAGGGACATATCCTGACAACGCCACGTTTACCGGCAATGTGGATATCAACCAGGGCAACAGCCGCTTGCAGGCAGACGAAGTGCAGCTGCATCAGAAGCAGCCCGACGGCGCGGCCGAGCCAGTGCGCACGGTGGATGCACTGGGTAATGTGCACTACGACGACAATCAGGTCATCCTGAAAGGTCCGAAAGCCTGGTCAAACCTGAATACTAAAGATACTAACGTCTGGGAAGGTGACTACCAGATGGTAGGCCGTCAGGGGCGCGGTAACGCCGACCTGATGAAGCAGCGTGGCGAAAACCGCTACACGATCCTCGAAAACGGTTCATTTACCTCCTGTCTGCCGGGTTCAAACACCTGGAGCGTGGTGGGTAGCGAAGTGATCCACGACCGCGAAGAGCAGGTGGCAGAGATTTGGAACGCCCGCTTCAAGCTCGGCCCGGTGCCCGTTTTCTATAGCCCGTACCTGCAGTTACCGGTTGGCGACAAGCGTCGTTCAGGCTTCCTGATCCCGAACGCCAAATACAGCACCACGAACTACTTTGAGTTCTACCTGCCGTATTACTGGAACATCGCGCCCAACATGGACGCCACCATCACGCCGCACTATATCCACAAGCGCGGCAATATCATGTGGGAAAACGAATTCCGTTACTTGACGAAAGCGGGTACAGGTCTGATGGAGCTGGACTACCTGCCGTCGGATAACGTTTACAAAGACGATACGACGAATAACCCGTCCGGCGACGATCGCCACCGCTGGCTGTTCTACTGGCGTCATGCCGGGGTGATGGATCAGGTCTGGCGTTTCAACGTTGACTACACCAAAGTCAGCGACCCAACCTATTTTAACGACTTCGATTCTAAGTACGGTTCAAGTACCGACGGTTACGCTACGCAGAAATTCAGCGCGGGCTACGCCATTGAGAACTTTAACGCCACGGTGTCCACCAAACAGTTCCAGGTCTTCAGTACCCAGACGGCAAGCACCTACGGCGCAGAACCGCAGCTCGACGTGAACTGGTACCAGAACGACGTGGGCCCATTCGATACCCACGTCTACGCCCAGGCCGTGCATTTTGTGAATACCAATTCCGATATGCCGGAAGCGACGCGTGTTCACCTTGAGCCGACGATCAACCTGCCGTGGTCTAACGACTGGGCAAGCCTGAATACTGAAGCCAAGCTGATGGCTACCCACTATCAGCAGAAAAATCTGGATAGCTATAATGCCAATCCAAATAATGGCCCGGACCTGAAAGAGTCGGTAAACCGTACGCTGCCGCAATTTAAAATGGACGGTAAGCTCATTTTCGAACGTGATATGGGTCTTCTGTCTGATGGTTATACCCAGACCCTCGAGCCGCGTATGCAGTACCTTTACGTGCCATATCGCGATCAAAGCAACATCAATAACTACGACTCCTCTCTGCTGCAATCAGACTACAGCGGCCTGTTCCGGGATCGTACTTATGGTGGTCTTGACCGAATTGCCTCCGCTAACCAGCTCACCACGGGCGTGACAACGCGTGTATATGATGACGCCGCAGTTGAACGTTTTAACGCTTCTGTTGGTCAAATCTATTACTTCACCGAATCACGCACAGGAGATGAGCAAAATATTCAGTGGGAAAACAACGATAAGACAGGTTCTGTGGTTTGGGCAGGAGACACTTACTGGCGTATGACTGACCGCTGGGGTCTGCGCGGCGGCGTTCAATATGACACGCGTCTGGATAACATCGCTAACAGTACCGCCACAATCGAGTACCGTCGTGATGAAGATCGACTCGTTCAGCTGAGCTATCGTTACGCCAGCCCTGAGTATATTCAGGCCACGCTGCCGAAGAACAAAAACGACAAGACCTGGACTCAAGAGCAGTATAAAGACGGCATCTCGCAGGTGGGGGCAGTTGCAAGCTGGCCGATCGCCGATCGCTGGTCGATTGTCGGGGCCTACTACTTCGATACCAATGCCAATAAATCCGCAGACCAGATGTTAGGCCTGCAATACAACTCCTGCTGCTATGCGCTGCGCGTCGGCTACGAACGCAAGCTTAACGGCTGGGATACCAAAAATAATCAAAGCGAATACGATAACGTGATTGGCTTTAATATCGAGTTGCGCGGCCTGAGTTCTAACTACGGTCTGGGCACGCAGCAGATGCTGCGCTCGAACATTCTGCCGTACCGTACTTCCTTGTAATGTGCTTGATTTACAACGTAATCCGCTTTGCGGTTAATTGAAATGGAAAAAGTATGAAGAACTGGAAAACGCTGCTGCTCGGTGTCGCTATGGTTGCTAATACCAGCTTCGCGGCTCCCCAGGTTGTCGATAAAGTCGCAGCCGTGGTTAACAACGGCGTCGTGCTTGAAAGTGACGTTGACGGTTTGATGAAATCTGTGAAGCTCAACTCGGGCGAAGCAGGTCAGCAGCTTCCAGATGACAACACGCTGCGCCATCAGATCCTGGAACGTCTGATCATGGATCAGATCGTTCTGCAAATGGGTCAGAAGATGGGCGTGAAGATCTCTGACGAGCAGCTCGATCAGGCGATTGCGAACATCGCAAAACAGAACAACATGTCGATGGACCAGATGCGCAGCCGTCTGGCCTACGACGGCATCAGCTATCCGACCTACCGTAACCAGATCCGCAAAGAGATGCTGATTTCGGAAGTGCGTAACAACGAAGTGCGTCGTCGCGTCACTATCCTGCCGCAGGAAGTGGATGCCCTGGCGAAGCAGGTTGGCAGCCAGAACGATGCCAGCACCGAGCTGAACCTGAGCCACATTCTGATCCCACTGCCGGAAAACCCAACCTCCGATCAGGCTGCGGAAGCAGAAAGCCAGGCGCGCTCTATTGTTGAGCAGGCTCGTAACGGCGGTGACTTCGGCAAACTGGCGATCACCTACTCTGCTGACCAGCAGGCGCTGAAAGGCGGCCAGATGGGCTGGGGCCGTATTCAGGAGCTGCCGTCTATCTTTGCGCAGGCGCTGAGCACCGCGAAGAAAGGCGATATCGTGGGTCCAATCCGTTCAGGCGTTGGCTTCCACATCCTGAAGGTGAACGATCTGCGCGGTCAGAGCCAGAATATCTCCGTGACCGAAGTTCACGCTCGTCACATCCTCCTGAAGCCATCTCCGATCATGAATGACGATCAGGCCCGTGCGAAGCTGGAGCAGATTGCCGCTGACATTAAGAGCGGTAAAACCTCCTTTGCTAACGCGGCGAAAGAGTTCTCCCAGGATCCAGGCTCGGCTAACCAGGGCGGCGATCTCGGTTGGGCTGCGGCTGATATCTACGATCCGGCGTTCCGCGATGCGCTGATGAAGCTGAACAAAGGCCAGATGAGCGCGCCGGTTCACTCGTCCTTCGGCTGGCACCTGATTGAACTGCTGGATACCCGCAACGTGGATAAAACCGACGCGGCGCAGAAAGACAGAGCCTACCGCATGCTGTTCAACCGTAAGTTCTCTGAAGAAGCGGCCACCTGGATGCAGGAACAACGCGCCAGCGCTTACGTGAAAATACTGAGTAACTGATGAAACACCATCGTGTTGTTATCACTCCCGGCGAACCCGCCGGGATTGGTCCCGACCTTGTCGTCCAGCTCGCCCAGCGCAGCTGGCCGGTCGAACTGGTCGTCTGCGCCGATGCAACACTGTTACAAGACCGGGCAAATTTGCTCGGTCTGCCTTTAACGCTTATCCCCTACGTTGAAGGCCAACAGCCCGCACCGCAGCAGGCCGGTACGCTTACCCTTCTCTCTGTTCCACTTCGCACTCCCGTTATCCCCGGCCAGCTCAGCACCGAGAACGGACATTACGTTGTCGACACCCTGGCGCGCGCCTGCGACGGTTGCCTGAACGGTGAATTTGCCGCGCTGATCACCGGCCCCGTGCATAAGGGCGTGATCAACGAAGCCGGCATTCCGTTTACCGGCCATACCGAGTTCTTCGAAGAGCGCTCGCAGAGCCCAAAAGTGGTGATGATGCTGGCAACCGAGGCGATGCGCGTCGCGCTGGTGACAACCCATCTGCCGATCAAAGCCATTCCGGATGCCATTACGCCTGAACTTTTGCGTGAGATCATCGGGATTTTGCATCACGATCTGCAAACCAAGTTTGGCATCAAACAGCCGCACGTGCTGGTCTGCGGCCTGAATCCGCACGCGGGTGAAGGCGGCCATATGGGAACGGAAGAGATAGACACCATTATTCCGGTGCTCAACGAAATGCGGGCGAAGGGGATGAATCTTAGCGGGCCGCTGCCTGCGGATACCCTTTTCCAGCCCAAATACCTGGATAATGCCGACGCCGTGCTCGCGATGTACCACGATCAGGGCCTGCCCGTGCTAAAATACCAGGGATTTGGCCGCGGGGTGAATATCACCCTCGGTTTACCCTTTATTCGAACTTCCGTTGACCACGGTACTGCGCTGGATCTGGCAGGCCAGGGAAAAGCGGATGTCGGCAGTTTTATTACGGCGCTTAATCTCGCCATCACAATGATTGTTAATACTCAATGACTAATCGAGTCCATCAGGGCCACTTAGCCCGTAAACGCTTCGGGCAAAACTTTCTCAACGATCAGTTTGTGATCGACAGTATCGTTTCTGCCATCAATCCGCAGAAAGGCCAGGCGATGGTCGAAATCGGCCCAGGTCTTGCCGCGCTGACCGAGCCAGTAGGCGAACGCCTCGACGAACTGACCGTTATCGAACTTGACCGCGATCTGGCTGCACGCCTGCAAACGCACCCGTTCCTGGGGCCAAAGCTGACCATTTATCAGCAGGATGCCATGACCATGAACTTCGGCGAGCTGTCAGAAAAAATGGGTCAGCCGCTGCGCGTGTTCGGCAACCTGCCGTACAACATCTCCACGCCGCTGATGTTCCACCTGTTTAGCTATACTGATGCCATTGCCGACATGCACTTCATGTTGCAAAAAGAGGTTGTGAACCGTCTGGTTGCAGGCCCGAACAGTAAAGCGTATGGTCGTTTAAGCGTGATGGCGCAATATTATTGCAACGTGATCCCGGTACTCGAAGTGCCGCCAACCGCGTTCACGCCACCGCCGAAAGTAGACTCTGCGGTTGTGCGTCTGGTGCCGCACAAAACGATGCCTTACCCGGTCAAAGACCTGCGCGTACTGAGCCGCATCACCACAGAAGCCTTTAACCAGCGTCGTAAAACGATTCGCAACAGCCTTGGCAATCTGTTTACCGTGGAAGTGTTAGCGGAACTGGGCATCGACCCGGCAATGCGTGCAGAAAATATTTCCGTTGAGCAGTACTGCAAGCTGGCTAATTACATTAGCGACAATGCGCCGCCGAAGGAGAGCTAAGCCATGATTGATTCGCCCCGCGTATGTGTTCATGTACAAAGCGTCTATATCGAGTCTCAGTCCACGCCGGACGAAGAGCGTTTTGTTTTCGCTTACACCGTGACCATTCGCAATCTGGGGCGGATGCCTGTGCAGCTTCTCGGGCGCTACTGGCTTATCACTAACGGCAATGGCCGTGAAATTGAAGTCCAGGGTGAAGGTGTGGTCGGCGAACAGCCGCACATCGCCCCTGGCGAAGAGTATCAATACACCAGCGGCGCGGTCATCGAAACGCCGCTGGGTACCATGCAGGGCCATTACGAAATGGTCGACGCCGACGGCAATGCTTTCCGCATTGCTATCCCTGTGTTCCGTCTTGCCGTTACCACACTCATTCACTAATCCAATGTCTACATATCTGATTGGCGACGTTCACGGTTGCTACGATGAACTGATCGCATTGCTAAAGCAGGTGGACTTTACGCCTGGCCGTGACACCCTCTGGCTGACGGGCGACCTGGTGGCGCGCGGGCCCGGCTCGCTTGACGTGCTGCGCTACGTAAAATCGCTGGGCGACAGCGTGCGCATGGTGCTGGGCAACCACGATCTGCATCTGCTCGCGGTCTTCGCCGGGATCAGCCGCAATAAGCCAAAAGACAGGATCTCGCCGCTGCTGGAAGCCCCGGACGCCGACGATCTGATCAACTGGCTGCGCCGCCAGCCGCTGCTGCAAATTGACGAAGAGAAAAAGCTTCTCATGGCGCACGCGGGGATCACCCCGCAGTGGGATCTGGAGACGGCGCAAACCTGCGCGCGCGACGTTGAAGCCGTGCTGGCCAGCGACTCCTACCCGTTCTTCCTCGATGCGATGTACGGCGATATGCCGAACAACTGGAGTGAGGATCTGAGCGGCCTGGCGCGCCTGCGTTTTATCACCAACGCCTTCACGCGCATGCGCTACTGCTTCCCGAACGGGCAGCTGGATATGTACTGCAAAGACACGCCGGACAACGCCCCCGCGCCGCTCAAGCCGTGGTTTGCGATCCCCGGCCCCGTCACCGGCGAGTACAGCGTGGTGTTTGGCCACTGGGCATCGCTGGAAGGCAAAGGCACGCCGGAAGGGATCTACGGGCTGGATACGGGCTGTTGCTGGGGCGGTGATTTAACCTGCCTGCGCTGGGAAGATAAAGCTTACTTTGTGCAGCCGTCGAACCGGCATCTGGACTTAGGCAAGGATGAGGCGGTCGCCTCCTGAGAAGTGTTCCCTCTCCGCCAGGAGAGGGAAAAACGCTTAGCGACGCTCCAGAATTTCGAAGCAGTAGCTGTGTGAGTTTTGCGCGTCAGCGTCGTGGAATTCGCTGAATACGGATTCCCACTCGTCCGGATCGTAATCCGGGAAGTGCGTATCCCCTTCCACTTCCGCATCAATGTGGGTCAGATACAGCTTCTGCGCTTTTGGCAGGAACTGCTCGTACACGCGACCGCCACCGATAACCATAATCTCTTCGGCGTCACTGCAGGCGGCAATTGCCTCGTCCACGGACTTCACCCATTCGACACGATCGTCAGTGCCCGGCTGGCTACTGATAACGATATTCTTACGACCCGGCAATGGACGACCAATCGACTCCCAGGTCAGGCGGCCCATCACTACCGGCTTGTTTAACGTAGTACGTTTAAACCATGCGAGATCGGCAGGCAGGTTCCACGGCATGGCGTTTTCCATACCGATAACGCGGTCTACCGCCAGCGCTGCAATCAGACTGATCATTGAAAATTTCCCGGATGCAAAAAATTGCCGCCACTATACGGAAAGCTTAATCTTTCGTCGACTGGCGGCATGGTAAAGAAAGAGAAATTTTTTAATATTGCTGGCAACCCCTCTTCACGCGGAAGGTTTACTCTCCGGCTCATCCGCCGGATCGCCGGTATGCTTGCCCTCTTCCGTGCCCTGCCAGCCGTGACGCTGCACCAGCGACAGATGATTGCGATCTTCGTTAATGATTTCCGTCAGCATCGCGCTGGTACGCTTAAACACCGCCGCGCGCTCGGACGCGGTGCTGCTCGCCATCGCCACCATCTCTTCCACCATGTCGGTGTTGAACCGGCGGAACAGGTCGGCGCGCTCGCGGGCTTCATAAGCGCCCAGCCCCAGGCTTTCCAGCGCCATGCGTCCAGACTTGAGCGCCCCTTCGAAGGTTTCACGCTCGGGTGCGGCAACCCCCGCCTGGCGCAGCTGGATGTAGTGATCCACATCGCGGGCGCGGGAGATGATCGTCAGGTTCGGGAAGTGCTCCTTCGCCAGCGCCACCATCTCCATGCTGGCCTGGGGATCGTCGATGGCGTTGATCAGCACTTCCGCTTTCGCCGCCCCCGCAGACTCCAGCAGATCGACGCGCGTGGCATCGCCGTAGAACACCTTCATATCGAATTTACGCAGGGTATCGACATGGTCGGGATCGTGATCGAGGATGACCATTTTCACCCCGCTTGAAAGCAACAAACGGCCGGTGATCTGCCCGAAGCGGCCAAATCCGGCGATGATCACCCGCGGCTGTTCTTCGTCGATTTCGTCCGCCTCACGCTCCTGCTCGCTGCCCGATTTTTCCAGACGCGTCAGCAAGACCAGCAGGATCGGCGTCGCCGCCATCGACAGCGCCACCGCCAGCGTCAGCGCTTTCGCCCATTCCGGGTCGAGCACGTTCGCCATCTGCGCGGCACCGAAGACCACGAAAGCAAATTCACTTCCCTGCCCCAGCAGCACGGCAAACCACAGGCGCTGCTTGTTCGGCACCTTCAGCGGACGGGCGATCAGCCACAGCATCACCATTTTAATAACGAGGAAGCCCACCAGCAGGATGACGATCCGCAGCGGGTGGGTGACCAGCGTACCAAAGTCGATAGACATCCCCACGCCGATGAAAAACAGCCCCAGCAGCAGCCCCTTGAACGGCTCGATATCGCTCTCCAGCGCGTGACGGTATTCCGAGCTTGCCAGCAGAACGCCCGCCAGGAAGGCGCCCATCGCCATCGACAGGCCGGCCTCTTCCAGCAGCAAGCCAAAGCCAAACACCAGGAACAGGGCCACGGCGCTGAACACTTCGCGCAGGCCGGAGCGGGCAACAAAGCGCAGCAGCGGACGGGTCACATAGCGGCCCAGCAGGATCACCAGCGCCAGCGCCCCCGCCACCTTCAGCGCCGAGAGTGCAAAGGCGCCGAGCGTAGTGGACGAGCCGCTTGCCGCCAGCAGCGGGATCATCGCCACCAGCGGGATAGCCGCGATATCCTGGAACAGCAGCACAGAAAAGGCGCTACGCCCCATCTGGGATACGGTCAGGTTACGCTCGTTCATCGCCTGCATTGCAATGGCGGTCGAGGAGAGCGCCAGCGTCATGCCGATCAGCTCCGCCACCTTCCAGTCCATGCCGAGCAGAATGCAGAACCCGCCCAGCAGCAGGCCGCAGGCCACCATTTGCAGCGCGCCGCCGCCAAAGACCGAGGCGCGCAGCTTCCATAAACGCTGGGGATCGAGCTCCAGGCCAATGACAAACAGCATCAGCACTACGCCGATCTCGGCGAAATGCAGAATCGACTCGGCGTCGGTCACCAGGCGGAAGCCCCACGGCCCAATGACGCACCCGGCAATCAGATAGCCGAGCACCGAGCCCAGCCCCAGACGAACCGCCACCGGGACAATCAGCGCCGCCGCGCCGAGGTATATCAGCGCCTGTATCAGCGTATGGCTATCCATTGTGCGTCTCCTGCCACTCAATTAAGCGTTGTTTATAGTGACGAGCCTGCGCCTGTAAGGTTTCATCGTCGCACACGAAGGTGCAATGCATCGCGAAAGGCGGCAGCCAGTTCAGACCGCAGTAGAGCGCGGTCGCCTGAAGCGGCTGGGCCAGCACGTCGAAGCCGGGGAAGGCGCCGATCTCAAAGTGGCTCTCGCCGCCGCCGGTAGTGACCGCCCACATCAGGCTTTTGCCCTTCAGGGCATTGCCGTTGTGACCGTACGCCCAGCCGTGGGAGAAGACTTTGTCGATCCAGAGCTTAAGAAGAGGAGGCGTGCTATACCACTGCATCGGGTGCTGCCAGACGATCAGATCGGCACGGGAAATCTCCTCCTGCTCGGCGGCGATATCGATATTGAAGTCGGGATAGAGCTGATAAAGGGAGCGGACTTCCACTCCGTCGAGCGTCCTTGCCTGTTCAAGCATCCGCTTATTCGCATGGGAGTGATGCGGATACGGATGCGCATAAATGATTAAAATCATAAATTAGCCTGATGTTTTTCTGCCTACTTTTGTCAAAAGAGTGTAGTCAGTTATTCATCAGGCTAATAGTGAATATTATTGACAGGCCGGAATGAGAATACTGAATTAGTTATCCAGTTCGCCCATCGATTTAACCTGGTCGCGGTTAATCTGCTCGGTTTGACCGGTTTCGGCGTTTTTGTACGACACCAGACCGGTATCGTCATCCACCTGCGGTTTGCCGTCGGTCACGATGGTTTTGCCATCGGTGGTTTTCACGGCCTGATTGGAAGAACAGCCCGCGACGGTGAACATTGCTGTGGCCGCAAAAATTGAGGCGATAAGAAGTTTATTTTGCATGTTGTTTTCTCCTGCACTCAGATGAATTTAATTATCGTCCTGATAATTCTAGGCTAACTCACTGAGTAAGGATGGAAAACCAGAAGGTTCTGAAGATGGGAATAACGCCCGACAGCGGGGTGCCGCCGGGTGTCGGGACTTACTTGTTAATCTGCGCGTGCATTTCCTGCACCGAAATCACCTTCTCGGTAGCGTCCGCGTTCAGCGCCATCGCCGTGGCGAAACCGCCGTTCAGGGTGGTGTCGTAGTGCACTTTGTACTGCAGCGCGCTGCGGCGAATCAGCTTGGAGTCTTCAATCGCCTGGCGGCCTGCCGTGGTGTTGATGATGTAGGTGTATTCGCCATTCTTGATACGGTCCTGAATGTGCGGACGACCTTCATGCACCTTGTTCACCAGGCGCGGGTTGATGCCCGCTTCGCCCAGCACAATCGCCGTACCGTGGGTGGCATCCAGCTCGAAGCCCTGCTTAAGCAGCTTGGCGGCCAGGTCAACCACGCGCTCTTTGTCGCCTTCGCGAACGGAGAGCAGCGCACGGCCAGATTTCTTCATGGTGGAGCTGCTGCCCAGCTGCGCCTTCGCGAACGCTTCTGCGAAGGTGCGGCCAACGCCCATCACTTCCCCGGTAGAGCGCATTTCTGGCCCTAACAGCGGGTCAACGCCCGGGAACTTGTTGAACGGCAGAACCACTTCTTTCACCGAGTAGTACGGTGGAATAATTTCTTTGGTCACGCCCTGCTGGGTCAGCGTCTGGCCCGCCATCACGCGCGCCGCCACTTTCGCCAGCGGTACGCCGGTCGCTTTGGACACGAACGGTACGGTACGCGCCGCGCGCGGGTTGACTTCAATCAGGTAGACTTCGTTGTCTTTCACCGCAAACTGCACGTTCATCAGACCGCGAACCTGTAATTCGAAGGCCAGCTTCTGCACCTGCTGGCGCATCACGTCCTGAATTTCCTGGCTCAGCGTGTAGGCCGGCAGAGAACAGGCGGAGTCACCGGAGTGAACGCCTGCCTGCTCGATGTGCTCCATGATGCCGCCAATCAGCACCATTTCGCCGTCGCAGATGGCGTCAACGTCCACTTCCACCGCGTCGTCGAGGAAGCGGTCAAGCAGCACCGGCGCATCGTTGGACACGCTCACCGCCGTCTGGAAGTAGCGGCGCAGGTCGGCTTCGTCGTAGACGATTTCCATCGCGCGGCCGCCCAGTACATAGGAAGGACGCACCACCAGCGGGTAGCCAATCTCTTTGGCCTTCTCAACGGCCTGTTCAATGGCGGTCACGGTGGCGTTCGCAGGCTGTTTCAGCTTCAGACGGTCAACCGCCTGCTGGAAACGCTCGCGGTCTTCTGCACGGTCAATCGCGTCCGGGCTGGTACCGATAACCGGTACGCCTGCCGCTTCCAGCGCGCGCGCCAGCTTCAGCGGCGTCTGCCCGCCGTACTGCACGATAACGCCTTTCGGCTTCTCGATGCGCACGATTTCCAGCACGTCTTCCAGCGTGACCGGCTCGAAGTACAGGCGGTCGGAGGTGTCGTAGTCAGTGGAGACGGTTTCCGGGTTACAGTTAACCATGATGGTTTCGTAACCGTCTTCGCGCAGCGCCAGCGAGGCGTGTACGCAGCAGTAGTCGAACTCAATGCCCTGGCCGATACGGTTTGGCCCGCCGCCCAGCACCATAATCTTGTCGCGGTCGACGGACGGGTTCGCTTCGCACTCGTCTTCATAGGTGGAGTACATGTAGGCGGTGTCGGTAGCGAATTCTGCCGCACAGGTATCGACGCGCTTGTACACCGGGTGCAGGTTGTACTGGTCGCGCAGCTTGCGGATTTCCGCTTCGCGCACGCCAGCCAGCTTCGCCAGACGCGCATCGGCAAAGCCTTTACGCTTGAGCACGCGCAGGAAGTCAGCGTCCAGGCCGTTGATGCCCAGATCCGCCACCTTCTCTTCCAGACGCACCAGCTCTTCAATCTGCACCAGGAACCAGCGGTCGATGTTGGTCAGGTTGAACACGCCGTCCACGGACAGGCCCGCGCGGAAGGCGTCGGCGATGTACCAGATACGCTCTGCGCCCGCGTCTTTCAGCTCGCGGCGGATTTTGGTCAGCGCTTCCGGGTCGTCCAGGCTCACTTTCGGGTCAAAGCCGGTCGCGCCCACTTCCAGGCCGCGCAGCGCTTTTTGCAGGGACTCCTGCTGGGTGCGGCCAATCGCCATCACTTCGCCCACCGATTTCATCTGGGTGGTCAGGCGGTCGTTCGCGCCGGCGAATTTCTCGAAGTTGAAGCGAGGAATTTTGGTTACAACGTAGTCGATAGACGGTTCGAAGGACGCCGGGGTACGGCCGCCGGTGATGTCGTTCATCAGCTCGTCGAGGGTGTAACCCACCGCCAGCTTCGCCGCCACTTTGGCAATCGGGAAGCCGGTCGCTTTAGACGCCAGCGCGGAGGAGCGGGACACGCGCGGGTTCATTTCGATAACGATCAGACGGCCCGTTTTCGGGTTCACTGAGAACTGCACGTTAGAGCCGCCGGTTTCGACGCCGATTTCACGCAGTACCGCCATCGAGGCGTTACGCATGATTTGGTACTCTTTGTCGGTCAGGGTCTGGGCTGGCGCAACGGTGATGGAGTCACCGGTGTGGATGCCCATCGCATCGAAGTTTTCGATGGAGCAGACGATGATGCAGTTGTCGTTTTTATCACGCACCACTTCCATCTCGTACTCTTTCCAGCCAATAAGAGACTCGTCAATCAGCAGCTCTTTGGTTGGGGAGAGATCCAGACCGCGCTCGCAAATCTCTTCGAACTCTTCGCGGTTGTAGGCGATACCGCCGCCCGTACCGCCCATGGTAAAGCTAGGGCGGATAATGCACGGATAACCCACGTCAGCGGCAACCGCCAGCGCTTCTTCCATGTTGTGTGCGATACCGGAACGCGCGGTGTCGAGGCCGATTTTCTTCATCGCCACGTCGAAGCGGCGACGGTCTTCTGCTTTATCAATCGCGTCGGCGGTGGCGCCGATCATGGTCACGCCGAACTCTTCCAGCACGCCCTGACGCTCAAGCTCCAGCGCGCAGTTCAGCGCGGTCTGGCCGCCCATGGTTGGCAGAACCGCATCCGGACGCTCTTTTTCGATGATTTTGCGCACCACTTCCCAGTGAATCGGCTCGATGTAGGTTGCATCGGCCATTTCCGGGTCGGTCATGATGGTTGCCGGGTTGGAGTTCACCAGGATTACGCGGTAACCCTCTTCGCGCAGGGCTTTACACGCCTGTGCGCCAGAGTAGTCGAACTCACAGGCCTGGCCGATAACAATCGGGCCAGCGCCAAGGATCAGGATGCTTTTTATGTCTGTACGTTTTGGCATTGTCTTCTCGGCTCCTGATTATTTAGCGGTCTTACGGTATTGCTCGATAAGTTCGATGAAGTGATCGAACAGCGGCGCGGCATCGTGCGGGCCAGGGCTGGCTTCCGGGTGACCCTGGAAGCTGAACGCAGGCTTGTCGGTGCGATGGATGCCCTGCAGGGTGCCATCGAACAGCGACTTGTGCGTCACGCGCAGGTTAGCGGGCATGGATGCCTCATCTACCGCGAAGCCGTGGTTCTGCGCCGTAATCATGACGGTATTGTTGTCGATGTCTTTCACCGGGTGGTTTCCACCGTGGTGACCGAACTTCATCTTGACGGTGTTCGCCCCGCTCGCCAGCGCCAGCAGCTGATGGCCGAGGCAGATGCCGAAGACCGGGATATCCGTTTCCAGGAAGGATTTAATGGCGTCGATAGCGTAGTCGCACGGCGCCGGGTCGCCCGGGCCG
Source organism: Enterobacter soli (assembly GCF_964208575.1). GTDB lineage: Bacteria > Pseudomonadota > Gammaproteobacteria > Enterobacterales > Enterobacteriaceae > Enterobacter > Enterobacter soli_A. The sequence continues at coordinate 185,076 of NZ_CAXOFU010000006.1, forward strand.
TTAGAGAGGAAGATGCCGTCCGGGTTCATCTTCAGGACGTCTTCCGCAGAGGTTTTCGCCGGAACCACCGTCAGGCGGCAGCCGCGGTCAACCAGCATACGCAGGATGTTGCGCTTGGCACCGAAATCGTAGGCCACCACGTGGAACGGCAGCTCGCTTTCGGATTTCGCTTCCGGCAGGTCGCCTTCCAGCGTCCAGCTACCCTGCGTCCAGCTGTAGGCTTCGCGGGTGGTCACTTCTTTCGCCAGGTCCATACCGTTCAGGCCCGGGAAGGCTTTCGCTTTTTCCAGCGCCAGCGCCGCATCCAGGTTGTCACCTGCGATGATGCAGCCGTTCTGTGCGCCCTTCTCGCGCAGCAGACGCGTTAGCTTACGGGTATCGATATCGGCAATCGCCACGATGTTATGGCGCTTGAGGTAGGAAGAGAGGTCTTCGGTATTGCGGAAGTTGCTGGCAATCAGCGGCAGGTCGCGAATGACCAGGCCTTGCGCATGTACCTGAGAGGATTCTTCGTCAGCAGCATTGGTGCCGACATTGCCGATATGAGGATAGGTAAGAGTAACGATTTGGCGAGAATAAGAAGGATCAGTGAGGATTTCTTGATAACCGGTCATTGAAGTATTGAAAACGACTTCCCCAACCGCCGAACCCGTTGCCCCTATGGCCCGACCGATAAACTGGGTTCCGTCTTCCAGAACCAATAGCGCTGACTTAATCAAAACACCCTCCAGAGAATATTCACTCACTTTATTTGCATATTAATTCACAACCACGTTATGAAGCAATGCAAATTTGTTGCCAGCGGATTTTTGGCAAACGGCGGCATTCTGGGTATTTGGAGGGTAAAAGTCAACTCAAAAGCGGATATTTTATTTATTCTTTTGCAGGCCTGGCGGCTGGAATGCGGTTTAAGCGGCGAAATGATCAGGTAAATCACATCAGAAAACGCTTGCGCGGCAAGTTTAATGGAAATCTGAGCCCGACGACACGGAAAAGTAGACCAGATGGTCAAAATTTACATTACCGCAACACAAATTGAGCGGTTTAATGTGCTTTTTAAGAGGTAAGTTACTAATTAAGGATGAAACAGGCAAAATAAAAGGGCAATAAATTATTGCCCTATGCAATCAAGACATTACGACTGCAATAACCACATCACGATGGGTAATAACGCTTACAAATTGTTGAGATCGAGCACATCTCGCATATCAAAAAGACCGTTATCCTTACCTTTCAGCCACAAAGCGGAGCGCACGGCACCGTTAGCAAACGTCATGCGGCTTGACGCTTTATGCGTAATCTCCACGCGCTCGCCAATATCGGCGAACATCGCCGTATGTTCGCCGACGATGTCGCCCGCGCGCACGGTCGCAAAACCAATGGTGCCCGGCACGCGCTCGCCGGTGTGGCCTTCGCGGGTGTAAACCGCGCACTCTTTTAAATCTTTATCCATTGCATGAGCAATCGCTTCGCCCATCGCCAGCGCCGTGCCCGATGGAGCGTCCACTTTATAGCGGTGGTGCGCTTCAACGATCTCAATGTCGGTGTAGTCGCCCATCACCTTCGCCGCCTTCTCCAGCAGCTTCAGCATGACGTTAACCCCCACGCTAAAGTTCGCGGCGAAGACAATCGCAATCTCGCCGGATGCATCCTGAATGGCCTGCTTTCCGGCATCGTCAAAACCGGTGGTGCCGATGACCATGCCTTTACCGTGCTCGCGGCAAAATGCCAGGTGGTTCAGCGTGCCTTCCGGACGGGTAAAGTCGATGAATACGTCGAAGTCGTCTTTTACCGCATCCAGACTGCTCTGTACGCTAACGCCCATCTTCCCTGCCCCGGCCAGCTCGCCCGCATCGGAGCCCAGCAGTGAGGAACCTTCACGCTCCAGCGCCGCGCCAAGCGCCACGCCATCCATCTGTAGCGCCGCCTGAATCAGCTGGCGGCCCATACGTCCACCCGCGCCCGCAATGGCGACACGGATCTGTGCATCATGCATAGTTATTCTCTTACGTTAAAATGATGTAAACCGTTTTCAGATTAACCAGCCTTCGCGGAGGCTGCCAACTGAAAACACCGATAATTAGAATTTAACGTGAAACCGACGTAAATATCAGTAAAAGACATGATTTCGTCGTCACGATAAATCATTGGCAAAAAAAAAGGCCAGCACAGGAGGTGCTGGCCTTTTATCAGAAAAGGGATTATTCCACTTCGCGCGCGTCGATACGCAGCTCTTTCGGCACTTCGAAAACGATGTTCTCTTCACGGCCTTCCAGCGGTACGGCTTCGCCGCCGCCCAGCTCCTGAAGACGCGCAATCACGTTTTGCACCAGAATATCCGGCGCGGAAGCGCCGGCGGTGACGCCAACGCAGGCGGCATTTTTCACCCAGGCTTCCTGAATGTCGGTAGCATCGTCGATCAGAAACGCCGCTTTCCCCATACGCTGCGCCAGCTCGGCCAGGCGGTTAGAGTTAGAGGAGTTTTTCGAACCGACCACCAGCACCACGTCCGCCTGTTCCGCGAGAGCACGCACCGCTTCCTGACGGTTAGTGGTGGCGTAGCAGATGTCATCTTTACGCGGCCCGACGATTTTCGGGAAGCGCTGGCGCAGGGCGTCAATCACGTCTGAAGTGTCGTCAACCGAGAGCGTTGTCTGGGTCATAAACGACAGACGGGCTTCGTTTTTGACGTTCAGCGTGAACACATCTTCCGGCGATTCCACCAGGTACATGCCCCCTTCAGGGTTGCTGTACTGGCCCATAGTGCCTTCCACTTCCGGGTGCCCCGCGTGACCAATCAGAATCGACTCTTCACCGCGACGGCTGGCGCGCGCCACTTCCATATGCACTTTGGTCACCAGCGGACAGGTGGCATCGAAAACGGTCAGGTCACGGCTTTTCGCTTCGTTACGCACCGCCTGCGACACCCCGTGGGCCGAGAAGATCAGGATCGCGCCGTCCGGCACTTCGCTAATCTGCTCAATAAAGATAGCGCCGCGCTCGCGCAGGCTGTCCACCACGTAGCGGTTATGAACCACTTCGTGACGCACGTAAATTGGCGCGCCGTAAATCTCCAGCGCGTTTTCAACAATGCTGATAGCGCGGTCTACACCGGCGCAGAAGCCGCGCGGGTTAGCCAACAGGATCTGCATTTCAGGCCTCCAGTGCCGGATCGATCCCCAGCACTTCAATATCAAAATGGACGGTGCGCCCGGCAAGCGGATGGTTGAAGTCAACGGTAATGGAATCGCCGTTAACTTCACGGATCACGCCAGGCATTTCGCTGCCGTCCATAGCGGTAAAGAGCATAATCGCCCCAACTTCAGGCTCGCCCGCATCCATAAACTCACGGCGCGAGAAGTACTGAACGAGATCCGGGCTTGGCACGCCAAACGCCGCATCCGGCTCCAGCGAGAACGCCTTTTTCTCACCCTCTTTCAGACCGAGCAGCTGCTGCTCAAGGCCTTCGGAAAGGGAGGTATCACCAAGACGAAACAGGGCGGGTTTTCCATTATTGCGGGTAGATTCAGCAGTGGAGCCATCATCCAGCTTCAGCGTGAAGTGAACGAGGAGTGCGCTGTTGCTCTGTACGGATTTAGACATACACATTGCTCTTTAATGTTGTCTCGCCTGTTTGCCGGGTGACGCGTAGCGATCCCGGCCTACAAGTGTCGGCATATTCGGTAGGCCGGGATCGCTACGCGTCACCCGGCTGGTTTTGTTACGCCTGCTCTTTCGCGGCCGGTTTAGGCAAGAAGCCCTCCAGCACGATTAACGCCGCACCGATGCAAATGGCGCTGTCGGCGAGGTTAAAGGTCGCGAAGTGCCAGTCGCCGACGTAGAAGTCGATCATATCGACCACAAAGCCGTGCCACAGGCGGTCAAACAGGTTGCCTAACGCGCCGCCAATGATCAGCGCGTAAGCGATGTTATTCAGCTTTTGCGTTGCTTTCGAACGGTACATCAGCACCGCCAGCACCACGCAGATACCGATAGCGATACCCGCGAAGAACCAGCGCTGCCAGCCACCGCTGTCAGCAAGGAAACTAAACGCTGCGCCGTAGTTGCGCGCGTAGTGCAGATTAAGGGACGGGAACAGCGACACCGTATCCCCCAGAGCAAAGTTCTGGAGGATCAGGAATTTGCTGCCCAGATCGATAATCAGCACCACCACCACCAGCCACAGCCAGCGCAGTCCTGTTGAACAGAGAGATTTACTCATCAGGCAAACTTACGTTGCTCGCCGTCACCGGCGACGTTGCTTACACAGCGTCCGCAGATGTCTGCGTGTTCCGCCACCTGACCGACATCGGTAGTGTAATGCCAGCAACGCGGGCACTTCTCACCGTCGGCTTTACTCAGTGCCACTTTCAGCCCTTTGAGCAGTTCGCTCTGCTGGGCATCAGCTGGCGCTGCGGCATAATCCGCAACTTTCGCACCGGAGGTCAACAGGACAAATCGCAATTCATCGCCGAGCGCCGTCAGTTTCGCCGCCAGCTCAGGTTCCGCGTACAGGGTTACTGCCGCTTCCAGAGAGCCGCCCACTTTCTTGTCAGCACGCGCCTGCTCGATAACCTTGTTCACTTCGCCACGCACTTTCAGCAGCTCTTCCCAGAAGGCATCGTTCATGGCTTCGGTGTTGGACAGGTCGAACAGACCTTCGTACCACTCGCCGGTGAAGACATACTTCTCGCGATCGCCCGGCAGGTAGCCCCAGATTTCATCCGCGGTGAAGGACATGATCGGCGCCATCCAGCGCACCAGCGCTTCTGCGATGTGGTACAGGGCGGACTGGCAGCTGCGACGCGCCACGCTGTCGGCTTTCGCGGTGTACTGACGGTCTTTGATGATGTCGAGGTAGAACGAGCCCATTTCGATGGAGCAGAAGCGCATCAGGCGCTGCACCACTTCGTGGAAATCGTAAGACTCGTAGGCTTTCAGGATATCTTCCTGCGCCGCTTTCGCGCAGCCCACGGCCCAGCGGTCCAGCACCACCATGTCTTCCGGTTTCACCATGTCTTTCACCGGATCGAAACCGTTCAGGTTCGCCAGCAGGAAGCGCGCGGTGTTACGGATACGACGATAGCTGTCGGCAGCACGCTTCAGGATCTCGTCGGACACGGCCATTTCGCCGGTGTAGTCGGTGGATGCCACCCACAGACGCAGGATATCCGCGCCCAGCTTGTTCATCACGTCCTGCGGAGAAACGGTGTTGCCGATGGATTTCGACATCTTGCGACCCTGACCATCAACGGTGAAACCGTGGGTCAGCACCTGACGGTAAGGCGCTTTGCCTTTCATCGCGGTGGAGATCATCAGGGATGACATGAACCAGCCGCGGTGCTGGTCGGAACCTTCCAGATACATGTCGGCTGCGTGGCCCGCGAATTCAGGGCGCACGTCAACAACGGAAGCGTGGGTAGAACCGGAGTCGAACCACACGTCAAGGGTATCTGGCACTTTCTCGTAGCTGTCGGCGTCTGCGCCCAGGATGTCGCGGGAATCGAGATCCCACCACGCCTGAATGCCGTCAACTTCAACGCGCTTGGCGACTTCTTCCATCAGCTCCAGGGTATTTGGATGCAGTTCCTGAGTCTCTTTATGCACGAACAGAGACATCGGCACGCCCCAGGTACGCTGACGAGAGATACACCAGTCAGGACGGTTCGCGACCATGGATTCGATACGCGCCTGGCCCCAGTCAGGGATCCACTGCACGCCTTTGATCTCTTTCAGCGACTGTGCGCGCAGGCCTTTCTGATCCATGCTGACGAACCACTGCGGGGTCGCACGGAAGATGATCGGTGACTTGTGGCGCCAGCAGCATGGGTAGCTGTGCTGCATTTTTTCGACGTGCAGCAGCGCGCCGCTGGTGCGCAGCATATCCACGATGATGTCGTTCGCTTTGAAGACGTTGATACCGTCCAGCGCCGGATAGGTGCCAGGCAGGTAAGAACCGTCCGGGCCCACCGGGTTAGCGATTTCCAGACCGTATTTCAGGCTGATGTTGTAGTCGTCCGGGCCGTGGCCGCCGGCGGTATGCACCGCACCGGTACCTGCGTCCAGGGTCACGTGATCGCCCAGAATCGCCGGAACATCGAAGTCCAGGAACGGGTGTTTGAAGCGCATCAGCTCCAGCGCGTCACCTTTCACGGTGCCCAGCACGGTGTAATCGGTGATGTTCGCGCGTTTCAGCACGCTTTCAACCAGATCCTTCGCGAGGATTACCGCCTGACCGTCAACCTGCACCAGCGCGTATTCAAACTCACCGGACAGGGAGATCGCGCGGTTTGCAGGCAGCGTCCACGGGGTAGTGGTCCAGATGACCAGAGAGATCGGGCCGTTGACGGACGACACGCCAAATTTCGCTTTCACCGCGTCCTGATCGACGGCCTGGAACGCCACGTCGATAGACGGAGAGGTTTTGTCGTAATACTCAACTTCCGCTTCTGCCAGCGCAGAACGGCAGTCAACGCACCAGTGAACCGGCTTCGCACCTTTATGCAGGTGACCGTTACCGATGATTTTACCCAGCGCGCGGATGATGTTGGCTTCGGTTTTAAAGTCCATGGTCAGGTACGGGTGCGACCAGTCGCCCAGCACGCCCAGACGGATGAAGTCGGCACGCTGGCCTTCTACCTGAGTCGCGGCATATTCGCGGCATTTGGCGCGGAATTCAGCGGCGGTGAACTTCTCACCTGGCTTGCCGAACTCTTGCTCCACTTTCAACTCGATTGGCAGACCGTGGCAGTCCCAGCCCGGAACGTAAGGCGAGTCATATCCCGCGAGTCCTTTGGACTTCACGATAATGTCTTTCAGAATCTTGTTTACGGAGTGACCAATATGAATGCTGCCATTCGCATATGGAGGGCCATCATGCAGAATGAAGGTTTTTTTGCCTTTTTTGGCTGCACGAATGATGCCGTACAGGTCATCATCGGTCCAACGCGCCAGCATTCCCGGTTCGCGCTTGGCGAGATCGCCGCGCATCGGGAACCCTGTTTCCGGCAAATTCAGGGTAGATTTATAGTCACTCATCAGATTCTCGGTTCCGTATTTATCACGTAGGCAGTTAAGCCGGTTCTAGAGCCCAAAAAACTCGCGGGCCGTTAATTCGTCGCGCGCGATTTGCGCTTTCAGTTCGTCCAGTGAAGCAAATCGCTGCTCATTGCGTATTTTTTTACGCAGTATTACATCTATATGGCGACCGTAGAGGTCCATTACAACGTCTAACAGATGCACTTCCAGCTGTTGTCGTACACCGGCAACCGTTGGACGCGTGCCAATATTGGCAACACCGAAATAGGGCTTGTCGCCCAGTCCGGCCACTTCCACCGCATATACCCCTTTAACCGGGGAAACCTGACGACGCAGCGGTATGTTCGCCGTCGGGAAACCTATGGTGCGGCCCAACGCATCGCCATGCACCACGCGACCGGAGATAGTGAACGGATGTCCCAGCAGGTTCTCTGCGGTCTCCAGCTCATCATCTGCCAGCGCCAGGCGAACGGCCGTGCTGCTGACACGAACCCCACCTTCATAGAAAGTCATGGCGCTGGTGACGTCAAACCCGTACTCCAGGCCAGCCTTCTGTAATAACAAGAAATCGCCCTGACGACCAGCGCCAAAGCGGAAATCATCGCCCACGGCGAGAAACTGCACGCCAAGTTGCTTCACCAGCAGCTCGCCGACAAAATTTTGTGCTGTCAGCGCGGCGAAGCGACGATCGAACCGAACGCACAGCACGTAGTCCACGCCGCACTCGGCCAGATAGCGCAACTTTTCGCGCAGGCGAGTGAGGCGGGCGGGGGATTTCTCGCCCGCAAACAGCTCAAGCGGCTGTGGCTCAAAAATCATGACGACGACGGGCAGGCCGCGGGCCTCCCCTTCTTTACGCAATCCTTGTATCAGCGCCTGATGCCCACGATGCACGCCGTCGAAATTACCAATGGTCAGCACGCACCCGTGAGGCGCTTTACTGAGATTATGTATGCCGCGTATCAGCTTCATGACTGGCTCAAAACAGTGAAAATCGCCAAAGTATACCTTGTACAGCGATTAAGGTTAACCGACGATTGTTCACCCAAAACAGAAAGCCGTAATGATTTCATGATGCTGACCTTTCGGAGTGAAAAAAACTGCTCGCTAACTGCGATTTTTATGCCGAAAAGCTGTATTCAGGTGACACAAGCTGGTAGAATCCTGCGCCATCACTACGTAACGTAGCGTCGCTAATTAACGGCGCTTATTTGCACAAATCCATTGACAAAAGAAGGCAAAGAGGGCATATTCCTCGGCCTTTGAATTGTCCACATAGATCATATTTGGGAGTTGGACTTGGCTAATATCAAATCAGCTAAGAAACGTGCCGTACAGTCTGAGAAGGCTCGTAAGCACAACGCAAGCCGTCGCTCTATGATGCGTACCTTCATCAAGAAAGTATACGCAGCAATCGAAGCTGGCGACAAAGCTGCAGCGCAGAACGCATTTAACGAAATGCAACCAATCGTGGATCGTCAGGCTGCTAAAGGTCTGATCCACAAAAACAAAGCAGCGCGTCATAAAGCAAACCTGACCGCGCAGATCAACAAACTGGCTTAATCGCCTCTTGTTGTTGCTTGTTTAAAGAACCCGCTTAACGCGGGTTTTTTTATGTCTTCAGATCGCGGGTGGCGTAAACAGCGCCGAGTAGTCGCGATTGCAAATTCGCTGCACCGCAGGATGCTGAATCATCCTTTCGGCAAATATCGCGTGGTACTCTTCCATCACGTTATCCACCCTGCCAATCTCCGTAATTCTGTCATCCGAATAGAGATCGTGCGCGTACAGCGTTGGCGCCACGAAGATAGCGTTATGCGCTTCGCCAAAGGCCTTCATCAGCGCCGCATCGTCGAACTCCCCGAGGATCTCAACCTTCAGCCCCTGCGAGTTAAACCAGTTCAGCAGCTTACGCCCCAGCATCGAACGCCGTCCGGGCACCAGCAGGCGGCGCTCCTCCAGACAGGCCGGGAAAGGTTTTTCCGGCGGCGGATTGATGCACCAGAAACTGACGCCACACTCGCCAATCTTCACCGAGAACAGCCCTTCCTGCTGCGTGGAGTCAATCGGGCAGTCTGAGATGATCATATCCAGCTTGTGCTGGCTCAGCTGCTCGAGCAGCATCTCGTGGGTGGACTCAAAGCAGCGCAGGTGAATTTGCTCGTCTTCCACGACCGCCGCATCCAGCACGCCGCTTACCAGCCGTTTTGACAGCGCATCCGCCACGCCAACGTCAAAGAGCAGATTAGACTCTTTGCGATAGTTAACGATATCCAGCATCTCCTGGCTCAGGGTGAACATTTTGTCCGCGTAGCGGAACACCAGTTCACCCAGCTCGCTCGGCTCGATGCCGCGCCCTTTACGCTTAAAGAGCTTGCCCTGCAAGCGCTCTTCCAGCGCTTTGATTTGCCCGGTGATGGTCTGCGGCGTCAGGTAGAGCGCTTCCGCCGCTCCCACTACCGAGCCCTCTTTGTAGACATGCCAGAAATAGTACAGATGGTTGTAATTGATATGAGACATTGCTTCTTCTCTCCCTGAGGGTTTTCGGGGAGAGCCTGGTGCCCTCCCCTGTATCCTGTTATGCCTGGCTAGCCTGGCCCGGCAATTTTACCTTTAATAACGTGTAACCAATGACCGCCGCCAGTAGCGAGCCGATTAAGATCCCAAGCTTAGCCCAGACGATAAGCTCCGGAGCGTGGGCACCAAACGCCAGCGTCGAGATAAAGATAGACATCGTAAAGCCGATCCCGCACAGCACGCCCACCGCCATAATCTGCCGGAAAGTTGTCCCCTGCGGCAGGGAGGCCAGCTTCAGCTTCAGCGCCAGCCAGCAGAAGAGGCTAATGCCCAGCGGCTTGCCGATAAACAGCCCGGCAATCACCCCCAGCGGCAGCACGGAGGTCAGCCCGTCCAGCGTCACCCCTTCCAGCGAAACGCCCGCGTTGGCAAACGCAAACAGCGGCAGGATCATAAAGGCGACCCACGGATGAAGCACGTGCTCAAGCTGTTTTGCCGGTGACTTACCGTCCTGCGCCTTCAGCGGCACAAAGAAGCCGACAATCACGCCCGCAAGAGTGGCATGCACCCCGGATTTGAGCACCGCCGTCCACAGCACCATGCCCACCAGCACGTAGATACCAATGCGCCGCACGTTGCAAACGTTGAGCAACGCCAGCACCGCAATCGCCCCTGCGGCCACGCTCAGCGACAGTATCGACAGATCGCTGGTGTAGAACAGCGCGATAATCACGATAGCGCCCAGGTCATCGATGATCGCCAGCGCCATCAGGAAGATTTTCAACGCCACGGGAACGCGGCTGCCGAGCAGCGCCAGAACGCCCAGCGCAAAAGCGATATCCGTCGCGGCCGGGATAGCCCAGCCGTGGCGGGCTACCGGATCCTGCCAGGTAAACGCCAGGAAGAGCAGCGCCGGAATCACCATTCCGCCGAGCGCCGCAATGACCGGAAACGCCGCGCGCTGGCGGCTCGCCAGGGATCCCTGAACCAGCTCGCGTTTCACTTCTAGCCCCACCAGCAGGAAAAACACCGCCATCAGCGCATCGTTGATCCACAGCAGCATGTTTTTATTAATTTCCAGAACGCCCACCCGCAGCTCGACGGGCGTTTCCAGAAATGCATGGTAGAGTTCGCGCGTTGCGCCCAGATTGGCCAACACCATCGCGGCCATAGCAGCCATGATTAAAATGACGCCACCGGCCGCTTCATTGCTAAAGAAACGGTGCAATAATTTCACTTAAGTTCTCTCTTTTACAACAATACCTCGATAAAACCATAATACCAAGCCAAACAACTCGAGAAAAACAGATTAATGTTGAGTATATATTCGTTTTAACCGAAACATACCCACAAAAAGAAAAAGCCCGGAATCGCTTCCGGGCTTTTTAAAACTGGAGAACCTGCTGTCGGCTTAGCGGGTCAAATCATCGAAGAACTTTTTGACGCCATCGAAGAAGCTTTTGGAGCGCGGGCTGTTTTTCTCACCCGTTGGCCCGCCAAAGCTTTCCTGCAGCTCTTTCAGCAGCTGTTTCTGCTTGTCGTTCAGGCCGACCGGGGTTTCCACCACAACGCGGCACAGCAGGTCGCCCTGCGCACCGCCGCGCACGGACTTCACGCCTTTACCGCGCATACGGAACAGCTTGCCGGTCTGGGTTTCGCCTGGCACTTTCAGATTCACGCGACCATCAAGCGTTGGCACTTCGATTTCGCCGCCGAGCGCCGCCATCGCGAAGTTGATCGGCACTTCGCAGTACAGGTTGTTGCCTTCACGCTCAAAGATGGCGTGCTGCTTCACCTGAACCTGAACGTACAGATCGCCTGCCGGTGCGCCATGCTCGCCCGCTTCACCTTCGCCGGAAAGACGGATGCGGTCGCCGGTATCCACGCCCGCCGGGATTTTAACGGACAGGGTTTTGGTTTTCTCAACGCGACCATGACCGTGGCATTTGTTGCACGGATCTTTAATCAGCGTGCCGCGACCGTGACAGTGCGGACAGGCCTGCTGAACCGCGAAGAAGCCCTGACGCATCTGCACCTGGCCGGAGCCGTGACAGGTTGGACAGGTCTGCGGTTTGGTGCCCGCTTTCGCCCCGCTGCCGTGGCAAACGTCGCACTCTTCCAGCGTCGGAATGCGGATCTCTTTAGTGACGCCGCGTACCGCTTCTTCCAGCGTCAGATCCATGTTGTAGCGCAGGTCCGCGCCGCGCGCCGCGCGCTGACGACCGCGGCCGCCACCAAAGATGTCGCCGAACACGTCGCCGAAGATATCGCTGAAATCAGCGCCGCCGCCAAAGCCGCCGCCGCCGAATCCACCGCCGCCCATGCCGCCCTGTTCAAAGGCTGCGTGACCGTACTGGTCATAGGCCGCACGTTTTTGCGCATCGGTCAGGATTTCGTAGGCTTCTTTAATCTCTTTGAATTTGGCTTCAGCCTCTTTATCACCCTGGTTACGGTCCGGGTGATATTTCATGGCCAGGCGCTTGTACGCCTTTTTGATTTCACGCTCTTCCGCTGTTTTGGAAACGCCTAAAATCTCGTAATAGTCTTGCTTTGCCATTGGTTTTTTTAAGCCCCTTAACATGCGAGCACGGGCGGAGAGGAAACCTCTTCGCCCGTGCTGATTAATGACCCTGCATCAGGGCGATTATTTTTTGTCTTTCACTTCTTCGAACTCAGCGTCGACAACGTCGTCGTCTTTCGCGTTGTTCGCGGAAGCGTCAGCGCCGCCAGCCTGCTGCTGTGCGTGCTGCTGCTGAGCAATTTCCATCAGCTTCTGAGAAGCCTGTGCCAGCTCCTGCATTTTCGCTTCGATATCCGCTTTGTCTTCGCCTTTCAGAGAAGTTTCCAGCGCGCTCAGTGCAGCTTCGATAGCCGTTTTGTCTTCAGCTGGCAGTTGTTCGCCGGCTTCTTCAACCTGCTTACGGGTGCTGTGCAGCAGATGGTCACCCTGGTTACGGGTCTGAACCAGCTCTTCGAACTTACGGTCGGATTCAGCGTTAGCTTCTGCATCGCGAACCATTTTTTCGATTTCTGCTTCGTTCAGGCCAGAAGATGCCTTGATGGTGATCTTCTGCTCTTTACCGCTGTTTTTGTCTTTCGCAGACACGTGCAGGATACCGTCAGCATCGATATCGAAGGTGACTTCGATCTGCGGCATACCGCGCGGTGCCGGGTTGATACCGTCCAGGTTGAACTGACCCAGAGATTTGTTATCCGCCGCACGCTTACGCTCACCCTGAATCACATGGATGGTTACCGCAGACTGGTTGTCTTCAGCGGTAGAGAACACCTGGCTGTGCTTCGTTGGGATGGTGGTGTTTTTGTTGATGAGCGCAGTCATCACACCGCCCATGGTTTCGATACCCAGAGACAGCGGGGTAACGTCCAGCAGCAGTACGTCTTTCACTTCACCGGTCAGCACGCCGCCCTGAACCGCTGCACCGATAGCCACAGCTTCGTCCGGGTTAACGTCTTTACGTGGCTCTTTACCAAAGAACTCAGCCACTTTCTTCTGAACCATTGGCATACGCGTCTGACCACCCACCAGGATAACGTCCTGGATGTCAGATACGGACAGGCCAGCATCCTGCAGTGCAACTTTCAGTGGCTCGATAGAACGGTTCACCAGGTCTTCTACCAGGCTTTCCAGTTTTGCACGGGTCACTTTGATGTTCATGTGTTTTGGACCGGTCGCGTCTGCGGTGATGTACGGCAGGTTCACGTCGGTCTGCTGAGCGGAAGACAGTTCGATCTTCGCTTTCTCAGCGGCTTCTTTCAGGCGCTGCATTGCCAGCGGGTCGTTACGCAGGTCAATGCCCTGATCTTTCTTGAACTCTTCAACGAGGTAGTTGATCAGACGGGTATCGAAGTCTTCACCACCCAGGTGGGTATCACCGTTGGTTGCCAGAACTTCGAAGGTTTTTTCGCCGTCAACTTCGTCGATTTCGATAACGGAGATATCGAAAGTACCACCACCCAGGTCGTAAACCGCGATAGTACGGTTGCCAACTTCTTTATCCAGACCGTAAGCCAGTGCAGCCGCGGTTGGTTCGTTGATGATACGTTTTACTTCCAGACCCGCGATACGGCCAGCATCTTTTGTTGCCTGACGCTGAGCATCGTTAAAGTACGCAGGTACGGTGATAACAGCTTCAGTTACCGGCTCACCCAGGTAATCTTCCGCGGTTTTCTTCATTTTTTTCAGCACTTCAGCAGAGATCTGCGGTGGTGCAGTTTTGGTGCCTTTCACGTCAAGCCATGCATCGCCGTTATCTGCCGCGATGATTTTGTAAGGCATGATTGAAACGTCACGCTGAACTTCTTCGTCCTGGAAGCGGCGGCCAATCAGGCGTTTAATCGCAAACAGGGTGTTTTGCGGGTTTGTCACTGCCTGACGTTTAGCCGGCTGACCAACCAGAGTTTCACCATCCTGGGTATAAGCAATGATAGAAGGCGTGGTGCGATCGCCCTCGGCGTTCTCCAGCACACGTGCAGTGGTGCCATCCATAATCGCTACACAAGAGTTGGTAGTACCCAGGTCGATACCAATAATTTTACCCATCTAAACGTCCTCACTAAAAAATCAGTCAACATGTGGTTGTGTACCTGTAATAAGGGCAGAACGTGCTTTTTCAACTGCCCAGATTTGGAATTTTTCAGGTCCACACACTGCGGTTGACTACTAGATGGGGTCGCAACTGCATCCATCAAGGGGGAAGGATAAAAAAAATTTTAATTTCACCCTGATGAGATCATAGACGGCATCGATTGCGCCCATTATCATGCCGCGCCCCGTCAGGGAGTATTGACGAGGGTTTAACCATTTCACCATATAAATGATGATTTTTTTGAGGACTTATGGGCAACACTAAGTTGGCTAATCCGGCTCCGCTGGGCCTGATGGGTTTTGGCATGACCACTATCCTGCTGAACCTGCACAACATCGGGATGTTCCCGATGGACGGCATTATCCTGGCGATGGGCATTTTTTACGGCGGTATCGCGCAAATCTTCGCGGGCCTGCTGGAATATAAGAAAGGCAACACCTTCGGTTTAACCGCCTTTACCTCTTACGGCTCTTTCTGGCTGACCCTGGTCGCCATCCTGCTGATGCCTAAAATGGGTCTGGCAGATGCCGCCAACGCGCACTTCCTGGGCGTCTACCTGGGCCTGTGGGGCGTGTTCACGCTGTTCATGTTGTTCGGCACCCTGAAGGCAAACCGCGCGCTGCAGTTCGTCTTCCTGAGCCTGACCGTGCTGTTCGCCCTGCTGGCAATTGGCCACCTGGTGGATAACGAAGGCATCGTTCACGTTGCAGGCTGGATTGGTCTGGTTTGCGGCGCAAGCGCTATCTACCTGGCAATGGGTGAAGTGCTGAACGAGCAGTTCGGTCGCACCGTGCTGCCGATTGGTGAAAAACACTAATCGCGCGCTTTTCGTGCCTGCGCAAGCGGGCACGATCCTCAGGCTCACCCCGTCTATTTTTCCGCCAGAACTCAAACAATCCATCAATGAAACCCGCGTAATTTCATTATTGAATTGATAAGCATTATCACTTTAAATATCGTCCCCAGGTCTCTCCTGGATAATGGATATCAGGCTGCACGTGCGACAGGAACGGTTGGGGATACCACGATTTTGTTGTGTTGCATAAGGTTATCCAATGAATTCCAGCCTTACTGCCAGCAATCAGACTGGCGAAACCACCGTCGCGTTACGCTACCGTAACGTTCTCGTCAGGCGCTTCGCGCTGGCCGGCGTGCTTTTCGCGCTCATCGTTTGCTCCCTGCTCCTCGATTTCACCATTGGGCCGTCCGGCATATCGGTTTCAACGCTGTGGCAGACGCTTATCCACTCCGCCACCGCCGACGCAGGCACGCGCGTTATCGTCTGGGATATCCGCCTGCCCTTCGCCCTGATGGCGATTGCCGTGGGGATGGCGCTCGGGCTGGCGGGCGCAGAGATGCAAACTATCCTCAACAATCCGCTGGCCAGCCCGTTTACCCTCGGCGTGTCGTCTGCCGCCTCGTTCGGCGCGGCGCTGGCGATTGTGCTCGGCCTCGGCATTCCGGGCATTGCGGATAAGTGGTTCATCCCGGCGAACGCGTTTGTTTTCGCGCTGCTGGCCTGCTTTATTCTCGACGGCATCAGCCGCTGGACGCGGGTCGCCACCTCCGGCGTGGTGCTGTTCGGTATCGCGCTGGTCTTCACCTTTAACGCCCTGATTTCTATCCTCCAGTTCGTCGCCAGCGAAGATACATTGCAGGGGCTGGTCTTCTGGACGATGGGCAGCCTGGCGCGCGCCTCGTGGGACAAGCTCGCGATCCTCGCCGTCGCGCTGCTGATTATCGTGCCGCTCTCCCTGAAAAACGCCTGGAAACTCACCGCCCTGCGCCTGGGGGAAGATCGCGCCGTCAGCTTCGGGATTAACGTCAAAAAGCTGCGCATGACCACCCTGCTGCGCATCAGCGTTATCTCTGCGCTGACGGTGGCCTTTGTCGGCCCGGTTGGCTTTATCGGCCTGGTCGCGCCGCATATCTCGCGCATGATGTTTGGGGAAGATCACCGCTTTTACCTCCCCGGCAGCATGTTGATTGGCGCGCTGGTGCTCTCCCTGGCGTCCGTATTTTCCAAGAACATTGTTCCCGGCGTCATCATTCCCGTCGGCATTGTCACCTCGCTGGTGGGCGTGCCCTTCTTCCTGAGCATCATTATTCGTAACCGGGGGAACGTATGACCGACGGGCTTCGCGTACTCGACCTGCATACCGGCTACCGCAAAAAGAAGATCATCGCCGGGCTGACCACGCCGCGGCTCCCGCGCGGAAAGATCACCGCCCTGCTGGGGCCGAACGGCTCGGGCAAATCCACGCTGCTGCGCGCGCTGGCCGACCTCAATCCCGCCGAGGGCCAGCTGCTGCTTAACGATGAAGACCTGATGACGCTGCCGTCGTCCACGCGGGCGCAAAAGGTAGTGTACCTGCCGCAGTCGCTGCCTCAGGGGGTGCATCTCCACGCCCTTGAGTCTGTCATTGTGGCGCGCCGGGCCAGCGGCGGCGTGCAGGGTCGTAACGTCGAGCAGGAGGCCTATGCCATCCTCGAAAAGCTGGGCGTGGCGCATCTGGCGATGAGCTTTCTTGACCAGCTTTCGGGCGGGCAAAAGCAGCTAATTGGCCTCGCGCAGTCCCTCATCCGCGAGCCGGATTTACTGCTGCTGGACGAGCCGCTCAGCGCTCTCGACCTGAACTATCAGTTTCACGTGATGGATATCGTGGCGCGGGAAACGCGGCTGCGAAATATCGTCACCGTGGTGGTTATCCACGACATCAACATTGCGCTGCGCCACGCCGAGTACGCCCTGATGCTGAAAGGCGGGGAGCTGATTGCCAGCGGCGTGCCGGGAGAAGTCGTCACGCCGGCGAATCTGGCGAGGGTGTATGGCGTAGAGGGCCGGGTTGAATACTGTTCCCGTGGGCTGCCGCACGTGGTGGTCGACGGGCTAACGCCATAAGAAGAAGACGGGGAAAACATGACGCTAAAAAAACAGATTGCGGCCGGGCTGGCCATCCTGTTGATGCCTTTACTGGCGCTGGCGCAGAGCTGGCCGGTGACGGTGAAAGATCTCGATAACCGCACGGTCACGATTGAACATGAGCCGCAGCGCATCATTTTGCAGGACGGGCGCGACATCTTCGCTCTGGCGCTGCTGGAGCGCGATAACCCGTTTGCCAAAGTGGTGGCGTGGAACAACCTGCCGAAGAAGCAGGACACCGAAACCTGGAACGTGCTGAAGCGCCAGTGGCCGGAAGCGGAAAAGATCCTCGACATGAAGTTTTCCGACCAGGGAAATGTCGATCTTGAAACGGTGATCTCCCGCCAGCCTGACCTGATGATTGCCCAGCTTCGCGCCAAACCGTCGCTGGTGCAGACCGGCGTGCTGGCGAAGCTCGAGGCGCTGCATATCCCGGTGGTGTTCGTGGACTATGAGCTGCACCCGGAACAGAACACGCTGCCGAGCATTGCTCTGCTGGGTAAGGTCATGGGGCAAACCGAGCGCGCGCAGGCGTATATCGATTTCTATCAGCAGCGGCTGAATACGATCCACCAGCGTCTGGCATCGGTCAGCAAAAAGCCGCTGGTCTTTATCGAGCCTATTGCCGGCGTTGGCGGGCTGGATAACGGCTGCTGCTTCACCCACGCCCGCAACGGCTGGGGCGGGCTGGTTGAAGCCGCTGGCGGTGACAACATTGGATCGCAGCTGCTGCCGGGGGCAACGGGGACGGTGTCGGTAGAGAAAATCATCTCCCTGAACCCGGACTATTACCTGATGACCGGCTCTAAACGTCCGGGCAAAGGCACGGCGATTATCCCGTTTGGCTATAACGTTCCGGCGGGAGACGTCAGCGCCGCGTTCAATGCGCTAGCGGCGCGCCAGGGCGTTGCCAGCATTCCGGCGGTTGCGCAGGGGCATACCGGCGCGCTTTACCACCACTTCTACAACAATCCGTACAACATCGTTGCCATCGAAGCGCTGAGCAAAATCTTCTATCCGACGCGGTTTAAGGATGTCGATCCGCTGGCGGACTACCACGCGATTATCACCCGCTTCACCCACATTCCGGACGACAACATCATCCTGAGCTACACGCCTTCACATTAAGCGAAGGCGCACGGTTAGCCTGCCAGCACCGGGGCTTCGACGGGCTTTTGACGCAGCCAGAGCCCCAGCAGCAGCCCCATCACCGAGAGCGCCAGCACGTACCAGGCTGGCGCCATCGGCGACACGCCCATCAGCAGGGTCACGGCAATCGGCGTTAATCCACCGAAGATGGCGTAGGAGACGTTATAGGAGAAGGAGATCCCGGTGAAGCGCACCTCCGGCGGGAAGGCGCGCACCATCACGTAAGGCACCGCCCCCACCACGCCCACGCACAGGCCGACCACGCCGTACAGCAGGAACAGCTGCTCCGGATGGCTGCCCGCCAGATGGTAGAACGCCCAGCTTGAGGCGGCCAACAGCAGGCTGCCGATGATAAAGGTCAGGCTGGCGCCGAAGCGATCTACCGCCAGCCCGGCGCTCAGGCAGCCAAAGCAGAGCATAATCGTGGCGATGCTGTTGGCCTGAAGCGTGACCGCCGGCGCGAATCCATACTGCTTTTGCAGCCAGACCGGGGACATCAGGATCACCACTACGATGCCCGCCGACAGCAGCCAGGTGAGGAGCATCGACACCACCACCGCACGCCGGTGGCGCACCACCACCGCTTTCACCGGCAGCTCTTGCGCCAGCGCCTTGCGCTGCTGCATTTCGAGGAAAATGGGCGTTTCCTGCAGCCAGCGGCGCAGGTACATGGCGACCAGACCAAACGCCCCGCCCAGCAGGAACGGAATACGCCAGCCGCCGTCGTGCACCGCCTGCTGCGTCATGCTGGTGTTAATGATGGTTGCCACCACCGATCCCAGCAGAATGCCCACCGTCAGCCCGGCGGTTAAGGTGCCGCAGGCGATACCGATACGCCGCGCAGGAACGTGCTCCGCCACGAAGACCCACGCGCCGGGGACTTCACCGCCAATCGCCGCGCCCTGAAGAATGCGCATCAACAGCAGCAGCAAAGGGGCGACGATGCCCAGCATAGCGTAGGTTGGCAGCAGGCCGATCGCCAGGGTTGGCACCGCCATTAGAAGAATACTGAGGGTAAACATCTTCTTGCGCCCGACCAGATCGCCAAAGTGCGCCATCACAATGCCGCCCAGCGGACGGGCCAGATACCCGGCGGCAAAGATGCCGAAGGTTTGCACCTGGCGCAGCCACTCGGGGATATCCGCCGGGAAGAAGAGTTCGCCTACCACGGCGGCAAAGAACACGAAGATGATGAAGTCATAAAACTCCAGCGCCCCGCCGAGTGCCGCGAGGGTGAGAGTTTTATAGTCCTGTCGATTCAGAGGTCGGGTGTAATGTGACATAGCGAGCCATTTGTCAGAGTTGTGGATTTATATTTACGGCTTTCGTAAAGAAAAACTGACTATACCGTAAATCAATCGGCACGCTATGGCGGCTGTAGCTAATGTCACATATTGGTTAATTTCAGGAGATTGTTTCGCGGCGCGCGCTTTTAGGGCGAAATGCTGCTACGACCTTCGCGTCCGTTTCCACGTAAGGGCCATCGAGCAACTGTATACAATACGGTACACTTGCGAAGATCCCGTGTACCACCACGCTGCCGTCTTCGGCTTTGACCCCTTCCAGCGTCTCTTTGATCGACTTCGGCTGGCCCGGCAGGTTCAGGATCAGCGCCTGCTTGCGGATCACCCCTACCTGACGGGACAGGATCGCCGTGGGCACATAGTGGAGGCTAATCTGGCGCATCTGTTCGCCGAAGCCGGGCATTTCGCGATCGGCAATGGCAAGGGTGGCGTCCGGGGTGACATCGCGGCGCGCGGGCCCGGTTCCGCCGGTCGTGAGCACCAGATGGCAGCTCATTTCGTCCACCAGCTCGCACAGCGTTTGCTCGATGATCGGCTGTTCATCAGGGATTAAACGGGTCTGGATTTCAAACGGGGTGGTCAGCGCAGTCTCCAGCCACTCTTGCAGAGCGGGGATGCCTTTATCCTGATAAACACCGCTGGAGGCGCGGTCAGAAATCGACACTAAGCCGATGCGTAAGGTATTCATATCCATTCCCTTCAAACAATACAGTTAGAGGGAATGATACACGCAGAGGGGAAATTCAGACAGAGTACGAAAGAAGTAGCGTGACCGGGAGCCCGGCCACGCGCAATGATTACAGCAGGTCGCCGATCATTTTTTCCAGTTTTTCCTGGTCAACGGCAAACTTACGGATACCGTCCGCCAGTTTGTCTACGGCCATTGGATCCTGGTTGTGCTGCCACAGGAACTCGGATTCAGTGATGCGCTCTGGACGGGCTTTCACTTCGCCGGTGTAGGTCAGTTTACGCTCGATAGCGCCTTCGCTCTCTGCCAGCTCTTTCAGCAGCGCAGGGGCGATAGTCAGGCGGTCACAGCCAGCCAGCTCGATGATTTCGCCGACGTTACGGAAGCTTGCGCCCATAACAACGGTCTCGTAGCCGTGCTGTTTGTAGTATTCGTAGATTTCAGTCACAGAAACCACGCCCGGATCTTCAGATGCCGCGTACTCTTTCTTGTCGGTGTTGGCTTTGTACCAGTCCAGAATACGGCCCACGAACGGAGAAATCAGGTAAACGCCGGCTTCTGCACATGCGCGCGCCTGCGCGAAGGAGAACAGCAGGGTCAGGTTACAGTTGATGCCTTCTTTTTCCAGCTGCTCTGCAGCGCGGATGCCCTGCCAGGTAGAAGCCAGTTTGATCAGGATACGGTCGTTGCTGATGCCAGCGTCGTTGTACAGTTTGATCAGGCGTTTTGCTTTTGCGATTGACGCTTCGGTGTCGTAGGACAGACGCGCATCAACTTCAGTAGAGATACGACCCGGAACCAGCTTCAGGATTTCCAGACCGATGTTTACAGCCAGTTTGTCAGTTGCATCCACAACCTGCTGCGCGCGATCGTTGCTCTGGCCTTTCGCCCAGGTCACAGCGTCGTCGATCAGTTTGCGATACTCAGGGATCTGCGCGGCGTTAAGGATCAGAGAAGGGTTAGTTGTGGCATCCTGCGGCTGGTACAGCTTCATTGCCGCGATATCTCCGGTGTCAGCGACGACAGTGGTGAACTGACGAAGGGAGGTCAATTTATCCGTCATGATAGTATTTCTCTTTTAACGTGCCCTGGATAATTCACGCAACCGACAGCTTGCCAGCAGCGGAAAAATGACAGGTTTACTTGTTAGGGGGATGTAACCGGTCTGCCTCTGATGATAACACGGTGGATAGGCAGCGCAACCGCAGACAGTGCGCTTAGCCATAGTATGATAAACTCGGAATATTAACAGCGTGCTAAGTAACAGCATGGTCAATCAGTGGTAGCGCTTACATATTCACTTTGGCATCAACAAGAGGGACGTTAATGCCTGATTTCCTCTCATTTATCAATGACGTCCTGTGGGGCTCAATCATGATCTATCTGCTCCTTGGAGCCGGTGTCTGGTTCACGCTTCGCAGCGATTTCATTCAGTTTCGCTATATTCGCAAGTTTGGCAGAAGTCTGAAAAACAGCGTCACGCCGCAGCCGGGTGGCTTAACCTCATTTCAGGCGCTGTGTACCAGCCTTGCCGCGCGGGTCGGAAGCGGCAACCTTGCTGGCGTGGCGCTGGCTATCGGCGCGGGCGGCCCCGGCGCGGTGTTCTGGATGTGGGTCACCGCCGTTATCGGCATGGCGACCTCCTTTGCCGAAAGCTCTCTCGCGCAGCTCTATAAAGAGAAGGACAAAAGCGGCCAGTTTCGCGGCGGCCCGGCGTGGTACATGGCCCGCGGCCTGGGGATGCGCTGGATGGGGGTGCTGTTTTCCATTCTGCTGCTTGTCGCTTACGGCCTGATTTTCAATACCGTGCAGGCGAATTCGGTCTCTCACGCGCTGCGATACGCCTTTGAATGCCCGGAATGGGTAACGGGCGGACTGCTCGCGGTGTTCACCCTGCTGACCATCACCACGGGCATCAAAGGGGTGGCGCGTCTGATGCAGTGGCTGGTGCCGATCATGGCGCTGCTGTGGGTTGCGGCGAGCCTGTTCGTGACGCTGACCCACCTTAATCTGGTGCCGGACGTTATCACCACCATTTTTAGCAGCGCCTTCGGCTGGCGCGAAGCGGCCTCAGGCGCGCTGGGATATACCCTCAGCCAGGCGCTGACGGCGGGCTTCCAGCGCGGCATGTTCTCGAACGAAGCCGGGATGGGCTCAACGCCAAACGCCGCCGCGATGGCGTCATCATGGCCCCCTCACCCCGCCGCGCAGGGCATTGTGCAGATGATTGGCGTCTTCGTGGATACCATTGTTATCTGCTCCGCGAGCGCGATGATTGTCTTATTGGCCGGCCCAATGGCGCACGACGACGGAACGAGCGGCATACAGCTGGTTCAGCAGGCGCTGGTTAACCTTGCCGGTGACTGGGGCGCAGGGTTTGTCTCGCTTATCGTTATCCTTTTTGCGTTCAGCTCGATCGTGATGAATTACATTTACGCCGAGAATAACCTCATCTTCCTGCGGCTCGACTCGCGGAACACGCTCTGGCTATTGCGTATCGCAGTGATGCTGATGGTGATGGCGGGGTCGCTGCTGAGCCTGCCGCTGGTGTGGCAGCTGGCGGATGTGATTATGGCGCTCATGGCAATCACCAACCTGACGGCCATTTTGCTGCTTTCGCCCGTGGTGACGCTGATCGCCCGGGACTATCTGCGCCAGCGCAAACTTGGCGTCCAGCCGGTCTTTGACGCCACTCGCTATCCCGAAATCGAGTCACAAATCGCCCCCGGCACGTGGGATGATTTGCCCCGTCAATAATAGCTATCGATCAATTCAGGGCGATTTTTTGCTAAAGTCGCTCTAAATTTCCTGCAAGGACTGGATATGCTGATTCTGATTTCACCTGCAAAAACGCTCGATTACCAGAGCCCGCTCGCCACCGAGCGCTATACCCAGCCGGAACTGCTGGACTACTCGCAACAGCTGATCCACGAGGCGCGCAAGCTGTCTGCGCCGCAGATTGCCTCGCTGATGCACATCAGCGATAAGCTCGCCGATTTGAACGCCACCCGCTTCCACGACTGGCACCCGGACTTTACGCCAGACAACGCGCGCCAGGCCCTTCTGGCCTTTAAGGGCGATGTGTATACCGGCCTGCAGGCGGAAGATTTTAGCGAAGCCGATTTCGACTTTGCCCAGCAGCACCTGCGTATGCTTTCCGGACTCTATGGCGTGCTGCGCCCGCTGGATCTGATGCAGCCGTATCGCCTGGAGATGGGTATCCGTCTGGAAAACGCCAAAGGCAAAGATCTGTACCATTTCTGGGGCGATATCATCACCGACAAGCTGAACGCGGCGCTGCGCGCCCAGGGCGATAGCGTGGTGGTCAACCTGGCGTCCGATGAGTACTACAAATCCGTGAAGCCGAAGAAGCTGGACGCGGAAATCATCAAGCCCGTGTTCCTCGACGAGAAAAACGGCAAGTTCAAGGTCATCAGCTTCTACGCTAAAAAAGCGCGCGGCCTGATGAGCCGCTACATCATTCAAAACCGCCTGACGAAGCCGGAGCAGCTGACCGGGTTTAATACCGACGGCTATTTCTTCGATGAAGCCGCGTCAGGAAAAGGTGAGCTGGTGTTTAAACGCCACGAGCAGTAAAGCAAAACCCCCGCATCAGGCGGGGGTTGTTTTTAGCGGTGCTTCCAGTCCGGACCATGACCGCGATCGTCGTGATGTTTGTCGTGATGGTCATGGTGCTCATCGTGATGGCGAGGCTCATCATGCGGACGCCAGTGGTTATCGCGCCAGTCGTAGTGAGCCTTCCACCAGTCATGATCCCGCCAGCGGCCGCCATCCCAGTAATGCCCGTTATTATCCCGATCGCCAATCTGCAGTTTTACCGCCGGCACGAGAGTGATCTCAGATGCCTGTACCGCCATGGGAGCGACCAGCATCAGTGAAAGCGCGATGAGTGCAGGTTTCAGTTTAGACATAGGTGACTCCTTATTCTTCTTGCCCAACGTGGGCCGATGTAAGGAGATTACGTGAGGGGAACCGGGGTTGTTATTCTCTGCAATCCTAATCTCTAAGCGACCGCATTTAGTGGGAATTCCTGCATTTTTACTGCTTTTTTTCTCCTTATTTTCTCCACAAAAAAGCCGGGCGGCGGCTTTGCCATTCCCGGCTTCGGTACAGTGCTGCTGTTGCCGGGTGGCGCTATGCTTACCCGGCCTACGATCTTAGACGTTAAGGCGTAACCGCCACCCGACGTAAATCAGGCGCGCGTCATCATCAGCTTACGCAGCGCGGCGAAATCCGCTGGCAGCTCGTGGGACAGCAGCGGCAGGTCTGCGCGCTCGGCCAGCTCTTTCGGCAGCGGCAGGGTTTCGCCCAGAATCTCTTCCACGCTCTCTTTAAACTTCGCCGGATGTGCGGTCCCTAGGAACAGACCGTACTCGCCCGGATTAAGCTGGTCGCGCAGCGCGCGGTAGGCAATTGCCGCGTGCGGCTCAGAGGTATACCCCACCGCTTTCAGCTCGCGCATGGTGGCTTTGGTGGTTTCGTCGGTCACCGACGCGTAGCCAAGATCCCCCAGACGCCACACCTTACGGCGGAACAGCTCCTCCACGCGCGGCCAGTTGTTTGGCTGGCTCACGTCCATGGCGTTAGAAAGCGTCGCCTGCGTTGCGTTCGGCGCCCATTTGCCGTCCTTCAGGAAGCGCGGCACGGTGTCGTTCGCGTTGGTCGCCGCGATAAAGCGTTTTACCGGCAGGCCGAGGGACTTCGCCAGCAGGCCAGCCGTCAGGTCGCCGAAGTTACCGCTAGGTACGGAGACAACCAGCTGGTTGCGCGCTTCCTGCGGCAGCTGCGCCACCGCTTCGAAGTAGTAGCAGATCTGCGCCAGCAGACGGCTGATGTTGATGGAGTTCGCCGAGTTCAGGCCCAGCGCCGCCTTCAGCTCTTCGTCGTCGAAGGCCTGCTTCACCAGCGCCTGGCAGGCATCGAAATCGCCGTCGATGGCCACGGTTTCAATGTTGCCACCGAGCGTACAGAACAGTTTTTCCTGCAGCGGGCTGATTTTGCCCTTCGGATAGAGGATGACCACGCGGACATTTTTTAGGCCGTAGAAGGCATGAGCCACCGCCGCACCGGTATCGCCGGAGGTAGCGGTCAGAATGGTTACCGGCTTGTCGCCGCTGATGTGGGTCAGCATCTGCGCCATAAAGCGCCCGCCGAAGTCTTTAAACGCCAGGGTCGGGCCGTGGAACAGCTCCAGGCAGCCCACGTCCGGCTCAACCTGCTTAACCGGCGCCGGGAAGGCGAACGCCGCACGCACGCGCTCTTCCAGCAGCTCCTGCGGGATTTCGTCGCCAATAAACGCAGACAGAATTTTGGTGCTGCGGGTGACAAAGTCCTGCTTCAGCAGCTCATCGATTTCGGTCAGCTGGAATTCCGGCAGGTCGTGCGGGAAGAACAGCCCCTGGTTTTTGCCCAGCCCCTGCGTAACCGCCTGGGCGAAGCTGACCTGTTCGTTATGATCTTTAAGGTTGTAGAGTTTCATTATTTATCCCAGTACTCGTGCGCCTGCCGTGTCCAGACGGCAAATATGAACAAAGCCTTCCTGATTTTGCAGGTAGTGTTTAGAGAGCCAGTCCGCCACGCGCTGCGCGGTGTCTGGCTTATCGCAAAGGGCGAACAGCGTCGGGCCGGAGCCAGAGATACCGCACGCCTGCGCGCCGATATCCATTGCCGCCTGACGCGCCTCGTTGAAGCCTGGCAGCAGCTTAGTGCGGTACGGCTCGGCGATAACATCTTTCATCAGCTTCGCCGCCAGCTGCGGCTGACGGGTGTAGCAGGCGTGAATAAAGCCCGCCAGATGACGCCCGTGGGCGATGCAGTCCTGACGACGATACTGCGCGGGCAAAATCGCGCGCGCTTCGGCGGTGGAAACCTTAATTCCCGGATAGGCGAGCACCCACAGCCACTCATCAAACCCTGGCACCTGCTGGCTGATGATGCCATTTTCTTCGATCATCAGCTGCATCCCGCCGAGGAAGCACGGCGCGACGTTATCGTAATGAATACTGCCGGAAATTCGCCCTTCCAGCTCGCCCATTAACCCGAGCAGGCGGTTGTTGTTCAGCGGCTTGCCGCAGTGCTCGTTCATGGCGACCAGCGCGGCCACCACGGAACAGGCGCTGGAGCCGAGCCCCGAGCCAATCGGCATACTTTTTTCCAGCGTCATCGCGACCGGCACGTTTTTGCCGATCTCCTGGCAAAACCGCTCCCAGCACTGGTAGACAATATTTTCGCGCGGTTCGGTGGGCAGTTTGCTGGCAAAGCGGCCCACGTTGTTCAGGCTAAAGCTCTCCGCCGCCTCAACCGTTACCGTATCGCCCAGCAGCGAACCATCAACCGGCGTCACCGCCGCACCCAGCACATCAAATCCGACGCTCATATTGGCGCTGGAAGCCGGGGCATAAACTTTGACCATGTTAAACTCCTAACTTCCATGACAGGGTACGCAGCAGATCGGCAAACACACCCGCCGCCGTAACATCGTTCCCTGCGCCATAGCCGCGAAGCACCAGCGGCAGTGGCTGATAATAGTGGCTGTAAAACGCCAGGGCGTTCTCGCCGTTTTTCACTTTGTACAGCGGATCGTTGCCATCCACTTCGGCAATCTTCACGCGGCAAACGCCGTCTTCTTCAATGTTGCCAACATAGCGCAATACCTTGCCTTCATCACGGGCTTTCGCCACGCGGGCGGCAAATGCGTCGTCAAGCTGCGGCAGACGGCTCATAAAGGTGCTGACGTCGCCGCTGTCGTCGAACTCTTTCGGCAATACCGGTTCGATTACGATATCGGAAAGCTCCAGCTCGCGTCCGGTTTCACGCACCAGAATGAGCAGCTTACGCGCTACATCCATACCGGAGAGGTCGTCACGCGGGTCCGGCTCCGTATAGCCCAGCTCGCGCGCCGCGCGGGTCGCTTCGGAGAGGCTCATGCCCTCATCCAGCTTGCCAAAGATAAACGACAGCGAACCGGAGAGAATGCCGGAGAAACGCTGCAGTTCGTCGCCGGCGTTGAGCAGGTTTTGCAGGTTTTCGATAACCGGCAGGCCCGCGCCCACGTTGGTGTCATACAGGAACTTACGGCGCGACTTGCTCGCCGCCAGGCGCAGCTGATGGTAATAATCCATCGACGAGGTGTTGGCCTTTTTGTTCGGCGTCACCACGTGGAACCCTTCGCGCAGGAAGTCGGCGTACTGATCGGCCACCGCCTGGTTCGAGGTACAGTCGACAATCACCGGGTTCAGCAGGTGATACTCTTTCACCAGACGAATCAAACGCCCGAGATTGAACGGCTCTTTGGCGTCGGCCATTTCAGCCTGCCAGTTTTCCAGATTCAGGCCGTGAACGTTGGTCAACAGCGCTTTTGAGTTCGCAATACCGCAGACGCGCAAATCAATATGCTTCTTCTTCAACCACGCCTGCTGGCGTTTTACCTGCTCCAGCAGCGCGCCGCCGACACCGCCCACGCCAATCAGGAACAGCTCGATCACCTGGTCGGTATTGAACAGCATCTGGTGCACGACGCGCACGCCGGTGGTGGCATCGTCATTATCCACCACCACCGAAATGGAACGCTCGGACGAGCCCTGGGCGATGGCCACAATGTTGATATTGGCGCGAGCCAGCGCCGCAAAGAACTTGGCGGAGATGCCGCGCAGGGTGCGCATACCGTCGCCCACCACGGAGATAATCGCCAGACGCTCCTGGATTGACAGCGGCTCCAGCAGTTCTTCTTTCAGCTCCAGATAGAACTCTTCTTCCAGCGCACGGCGCGCGCGCAGACAGTCCGCCTGGGGCACGCAGAAGCTGATGCTGTATTCGGATGAGGATTGGGTAATCAGCACCACGGAGATCCCGTTGCGGGACATCGCGGCGAACACGCGGGCCGCCATGCCAACCATGCCCTTCATGCCCGGCCCTGACACGCTGAACATCGCCATGTTATTCAGGTTAGAAATGCCTTTAACCGGCAGACCGTCTTCGTCAGCGCTGGCGCCAATCAGCGTACCCGGCGCCTGCGGGTTTCCGGTATTTTTAATCAGGCAAGGGATCTGGAACTGGGCAATCGGGGAGATAGTGCGAGGATGAAGGACCTTAGCGCCGAAGTAGGAAAGCTCCATCGCTTCCTGGTACGACATCGACTTCAGCAGCCGGGCGTCCGGTACCTGGCGCGGGTCGCAGGTATATACGCCGTCGACGTCAGTCCAGATCTCGCAGCAGTCTGCGCGTAAACAGGCCGCCAGCACGGCAGCGGAGTAGTCGGAGCCGTTACGGCCCAGCACGACCAGCTCGCCCTTCTCGTTCCCGGCGGTGAAGCCCGCCATCAGGATCATGTGGTCGGACGGAATTTTGCTCGCGGCAATACGGCGAGTGGATTCGGCAATATCAACGGTGGATTCGAGGTAATGGCCCACGGCCAGCAGTTTTTCTACCGGATCGATCACCGTCACGCTGTGACCGCGCGCTTCCAGCAGACCCGCCATGATGGCGATAGAGAGTTTCTCACCGCGGCAGATTAGCGCCGCATTGATACCGTCCGGGCACTGACCCAGCAGGCTGATGCCGTGCAGGACGTGTTTGATTTGGGCAAATTCTTGTTCGACAAGGGATTTCAGCTGTGCCAGCGGGAAACCGGGCTGGATGTCAGCCAGCCCCTGGAGCAGATCGGCGAAGATTCGCTCTGCATCGCTAATGTTCGGAAGTGCATCCTGGCCACCGATGGTTTTTTCAATCATCGCCACCAGATGGTTAGTGATTTTCGCCGGGGCAGAAAGCACGGTCGCAACCTGCCCCTGCCTGGCATTGCTCTCCAGGATATCGGCAACGCGCAGAAAACGTTCCGCATTTGCCACTGATGTACCGCCGAACTTCAACACTCGCATGGTATTACCTCGTTACCTTTAGCCGAAAAAAAAAGCCCGCACTGTTCAGGTGCGGGCTTTTTTCTGTTTTTCCTGTACGCGTCAGCCCGCATCGTTACCTGTGGTAATGATGATGGTTGTTGTAATGGTGGTGATGCTGATGCGCTTCATGGATGTTGTGTACTCTGTAATTATTATCTGTCTGTGCTGTATTCTTTTAGGGTTAAAGGATCGGGCCTGCTAAGTCAATGAATTTTTAATTTGATCACAGTTCGGGACGCTCTCACGTCCCTCTGCTTGCAGATTTATTTTCATCCGATTACGCCAGACGCAACCCTTGTTATCAGTCTGTTCCGCCATATAAAAATCTTATGGCAGCATTTTACTCGGCTAATTTTTTTTCAATGTCGTGCAGCAATCGGTGCAGCATGGCCGTGTCCCGCTGCTCAAGACGTCCCAGACGCTGATGTAGCCAGTCGGCCATTTTCAGATCGCCCGCCACGCCAAGCTGAGATAACAGCCCCTGAGCACGTTCCCGCAGCGCGGCCAGCTGATTTTCATCCGTCGCAGCCGCCTGCGGCTGGGCAATTTGCATTAAGGATGCTAATTGATAGCAATAAACCATCACCGCCTGGCCTAAATTCAGCGACGGATAATCGGCCACCATCGGCACGCCCGTCAGCACGTCGGCGAGCTCCAGCTCTTCGTTAGTCAGGCCCGAATCTTCCCGGCCGAAAACCAGCGCGGCTTTCTCCAGCCACTGACTTTTCTCGGTCAACATCGGCACCAGCTCGGCGGGCGTGGCGTAGTAATGGAACTTCGCCCGGCTGCGCGCCGTGGTGGCGACGGTGAAAGAGATGTCGTGCAGCGCGTCGGCGAGCGTGGCGTAAGTGGTTATATTATCTAGGATATCTCCCGAGCCGTGCGCCACCCACCGCGCGGCTGGCTCCAGGTGCGCAGTGCTGTCGACAATGCGTAAGTCCGTAAATCCCATGGTCTTCATGGCGCGCGCCGCAGCGCCTATATTTTCCGATCTCGCTGGCGCAACCAGC
The DNA here is from genome assembly GCF_964208575.1 of Enterobacter soli. Classification (GTDB taxonomy): domain Bacteria; phylum Pseudomonadota; class Gammaproteobacteria; order Enterobacterales; family Enterobacteriaceae; genus Enterobacter; species Enterobacter soli_A. The sequence goes on from NZ_CAXOFU010000006.1 coordinate 215,230, forward strand.
ACAATTGACAGATGCATTTATGCTCTCTTTTTAATCAGTTAGCGCGAAAAAATGTGAGGTGCCTCAACATATTACGCAGAGCGAATTTACAAAATTGCAACACAAATCACCGAAATAGCGTTTCATAACAAATTAAAGACGCTAAACTATTTTGAGACTGAACAATCAGTTAGAATGTTAACAGATGCACCTTATCCCTATGTTTAATAATGATAATGGCCGCATAAATACCGTTTTCTGATTGGATTCATATTGTTTATCAATCAATGTCCGCAACTAGTTGGTTTATTGAAAATTTGTGACAAAGGCTAGCATTCAGATACGATGATTTCATCAAACTGTTAACGTGCTACAATTGAACTTGATATATGTCAACGAAGCGTAGTTTTATTGGGTGTCCGGTGTCACTTAGCCTGTTATGTTGCTGTTAAAATGGTTAGGATGACAGCCGTTTTTGACACTGTCGGGTCCAGAGGGAAAGTACCCAGACCAAGCTAATGATGTTGTTGACGTTGATGGAAAGTGCATCAAGAACGCAATTACGTACTTTAGTCACGTTAGGCCGATCATGTTAATTTGCGACATGCATCAGGCAGGTCAGGGACTTTTGTACTTCCTGTTTCGATTTAGTTGGCAATTTAGGTAGCAAACATGCAGACCCCGCACATTCTTATCGTTGAAGACGAGTTGGTAACACGCAACACGTTAAAGAGCATTTTCGAAGCAGAAGGCTACGATGTCTTTGAAGCGACCGATGGCGCAGAGATGCATCAGATCCTTTCTGAAAATGATATCAACCTGGTCATTATGGATATCAACCTGCCGGGCAAAAACGGCCTTCTTCTGGCGCGCGAGCTGCGTGAACAGGCGAACGTCGCATTAATGTTCCTGACAGGCCGTGACAACGAGGTCGATAAAATTCTTGGCCTGGAAATCGGCGCGGATGACTATATCACCAAACCGTTTAATCCTCGCGAGTTAACCATTCGTGCACGCAACCTGCTGTCCCGCACCATGAATCTGGGTACGGTCAGCGAAGAGCGTCGTAGCGTAGACAGCTACAAATTCAACGGCTGGGAACTTGATATCAATAGCCGTTCGCTGATTAGCCCGAACGGCGAGCAGTACAAGCTGCCGCGCAGTGAATTCCGCGCGATGCTGCACTTCTGCGAAAACCCGGGCAAGATCCAGTCCCGTGCAGAGCTGCTGAAGAAAATGACCGGTCGCGAGCTGAAGCCTCATGACCGTACCGTAGACGTGACTATCCGTCGTATTCGTAAGCACTTCGAATCTACGCCAGATACGCCGGAAATCATCGCCACGATCCACGGCGAAGGCTACCGTTTCTGCGGAGACCTGCAGGAATAATCCTGTACTCAGGCATTAAAAAACGGCGCGTTTGCGCCGTTTTTTTTCAGGATTGCGCAAGCGTCAGCGTCGCAACCACGCCACCTTCGGCCCGATTCTCAAGTGCGATACTCCCCTGATGCAGGCGAGCCACCTCCTGCACAAACGCCAGCCCTATCCCGCTGCTTTTGTACCCGTTCTCGCGCGGCAGCGAGTAAAACCGTTCAAAAATACGCGCCAGCGCATAATCCGGAATACCGCTTCCGCTGTCGGTAACGGTTATCCGCACCTGCTTCTGCTCATCCCGCGCCGCAAGCGCAAGGGTTCCGCCCGGCGGGGTAAAATCGATCGCGTTATCCAGTAAATTCCCCAGCGCCTGCTCAAGCAGCTCGGGCTCGCCGGCCACCTTGAGGGAGGTGCTATTGCAGGTCAGCGTCAGGTTTTTAGCCGACAGAAGCGCCGAGCGGGCATCGGCAACCCGGGTGAAAAGCGCGTCAACGCTGACGCTCACGGGCGCTATCTCTACTCGGTTCTCCAGCCGCGCCTGGGTGAGAAGCTTCTCCACCAGCGACTGCATCCGGGCGTTTTGCGCCAGAATGTTGTCGATAAATCGCTTCGACACCTCGGGCGGCGGCCGTTCGCTCAGGATCTCTGCCGCACCGCGAATCGCCGCCAGCGGGCTTTTCAGCTCGTGGGTGAGCGCATGAACGTAGCGTTCAATGTCCTTCTTACCCTCCAGGCGAATACGCATGTTTTCCAGGGCCTGCGCCAGCCTGCGCAGCTCGCTGCTGCCGGGATCGGGTAACGGCAGCGGCGCATCGTTCGTCACCGAGTCCGCATAGCGCGACAAGGTGCTGATGGAGCGGTTGATCCACCAGGCCACCGCCAGACCAATCAGCAGCGCTATGCCCAGCAGCGCGGCGCCTGCCCACAGTATCCGCCGCTCGCTGCGGTGAATGACCGGCGCCATCGCGCTGTTGGGCTTGCCGACGGAGAGTACGCCGATAATCTTGCCGCCGTCGTAAATCGGCGCGGCCACGTACATCACCGTATTTTCCCGATCGGCGTTATTCACCGGCGAGCTGCGCGCGCCGTACTTGCCCCTGAGCGTCAGGTAGACGTCGTTCCAGCGGGAGTAATCTTCGCCCACCGCACGCCCGGCGGAATCAAAAACCACCCGGCCCTGGGCATCGGTCATGTAGACGTGATACTCGTTACGCACCTTTTGAATGCCGCCAATATCGGCGTTGATGGGCCGCTGGCGGAGCTGTGAAAAGGCCTGCGACAGCCTGTCCTGCTGCGCATGTCCTGAGAGTAAATCCTCGCGCCCGACCTCAGCCAGCAGCGTGGCGGTGTCGATCAGCGTCCCTTCCGTGGCCCTGCGCACCCCGGGCTTTACCTCCTGGACAAAGATCGACAGCACAAACCAGGCGGCGATGGCCACGATCAGGAAGTACCCCAGCAGCAACCGCATTCCGATGCGCATTAATATTGACCCAGGCTATAGCCCATCCCGCGATGCGTGCTGATGGGCGAGAGTTCGTCGTTCACCGCCCGCAGCTTGGCGCGCAGCGTTTTGATATGGGTATCGACCGTGCGATCGAAGCTATCGCCTTCATCGCCCCATACGTTGTCCATAAGCTGCTGACGAGAAAACACGCGTCCCGGCGCGAGCAGAAAGGTTTTGAGCAGCAAAAACTCGTAGCGGGTGAGCGTGAGCGGCTCGCCGCACCAGCTGATGCGGGCGGCGGGTTCGTTCAGCTCAAACTCTCCGACCCGGACGATTTCAGAAGGCAAAGCGGATTTTTGCATCCGGCGCAAAATCGTCCGGACCCGGGCGCATACCTCGCGCGGTGAGAAGGGTTTCGCAACGTAATCGTCGGCCCCCATCTCCAGCCCGAGCAGCTTGTCCACCTCGTCGCTACGCGCCGTCAGGAACAGCACGGGCAGCGACGGATGCAGCGCCAGGAGCTTTTGGCACAGCTCAAAACCGCTGAGATCCGGCAGCCCCACGTCGAGGATGGCAAGCGCCGGCGCCTGACGCCGTGCCGCGTCGAGCGCCGGCAGGCCGCGTTCGAAGGCCTTCACCGCAAATCCCTCCTGCTGGAGCATGTAGATAAGCGTGTCGGCGATGCTGATTTCATCTTCAACCAGCCAGATCAGAGGTTGCTGCATAGTCAGTGCCTGAATTAACGCCACGGCATAATCGGCACGGCACTCAGGGCGTTTTTCGGCGAGCCTTCCACCACTTTGTCGGAATAGGCCAGATACGCCAGGGTGTTACGTTTGGCATCGTAGAAACGCACAACCTGCAATTTCTTAAACACTAACGAGGTCCGTTTCTGGAATACCACGTCACCCTGGGCTTTGCCGTTTTTGATCTTATCGCTCAGCTCAACCGGGCCGACCTGCTGGCAGGAGATGGCCGCATCGGAGGTGTCTTCAGCCAGCCCCAGCCCGCCTTTGATACCGCCCGTTTTCGCACGGCTGATGTAGCAGGTGACGTTTTTCACATCCGGGTCGTCGAAGGCTTCCACCACAATTTTGTGGTCAGGGCCGAACACTTTAAACACGGTATCCACCGAGCCAATTTCCTCTGCCAGCGCCGCGCGTCCGGTCATCAGCAGCAGGGCGGTTAAGATCAATGTCTTGTATTTCATATTGTTACCATTCTTTAAAATTACATTGAGCGATTATTCAACACTTTAGATAAAAATGTAGCAAGATCACATGATTAGAATATATTTGCCCGCAAAGCGCAGCAAAAAGCATGAAAACGCAAAAAAAACACTGAATGCTAAAACATCAAAAAATGCTATTATCCGCTAACCTGTTAACAGGGCACCTGCTGTTTTAAGGATGAGGATAGTATATGGATCAGGCTGGAATTATTCGCGACCTGCTTACCTGGCTGGAGGGTCACCTCGACCAGCCTTTGTCACTGGATAATGTGGCGGCAAAAGCAGGCTATTCCAAGTGGCACCTGCAAAGGATGTTCAAGGATGTCACCGGACATGCCATCGGTGCCTATATTCGTGCGCGTCGTCTGTCGAAATCTGCCGTGGCGCTGCGCCTTACCGCACGCCCGATTCTGGATATTGCCCTGCAATACCGTTTCGATTCGCAGCAAACCTTCACCCGCGCGTTTAAAAAACAGTTCTCGTTAACGCCAGCGCTTTATCGCCGCTCGCCTGACTGGAGCTCGTTTGGTATGCGTCCGCCGCTGCGTCTGGGCGAGTTCGCGATGCCGAAGTATGAAATCATCACGCTGCCTGAAACCCATCTGATTGGCACAACGCAAAGCTACTCCTGTTCGCTGGAGCAGATTTCCGAGTTCCGCCATCAAATGCGCGTGCAGTTCTGGCGCGATTTCCTCAGCCATGCGCCGGCGATCCCGCCGCTGCTGTACGGCCTGAACGAAACGCACCCAAGCCAGGAAAAAGACGACGAGCAAGAGGTGTTCTACACCACTGCCCTACCGCCTGAGCTGGCAAACGGCTACATTCAGGGCTCAAAACCGGTGGTGCTGGAAGGTGGCGAGTACGTCATGTTCACGTACGAAGGGCTGGGCACGGGCGTGCAGGAATTTATCCTGACCGTTTACGGCACCTGTATGCCGATGCTGAATCTGAACCGTCGTAAGGGTCAGGACATTGAGCGTTACTATCCGACCAGCGATGTGAAGCCGGACGAACGCCCAATCAATCTGCGTATGGAATTCCTGATCCCAATTCGTCGTTAACGCTGCAGTTCATCCAGCGCAGGGGCATCGAGATGCGAAATGTCCCCTGCCATCTCCACTACCCATCCTGACGCCAGCCACTGGCTTTCCTGATAGTCGATACGGGAAATAGAACAGTTACGCAGACGCAAGCGGCGCTCCGCGTAAGCAGGCAGCCCCAGGATCGTGCTCACCAGACACCCCAGCGCAATACCGTGGCTAACCAGCAGCGGACGGCTACCCGCCGGAAGCTTCAGGCATTCTGCCAGCGCCTGATGCATACGCACGCTCAGCTCCTGCATGGATTCACCGTCAGGAATACGCCCATCTTCGGTCCCGTTCACCAGTGTGCGGCGCCAGCCCTCTTCCGTTTCGGTGAGCGAGTCGATATGGCGTTTTTCCAGGATCCCCATATCCAGCTCGCGCAGGCGCGGCTCAAGGGTGACGTCACAGCCGCAGGCGTCAGCGATGATGCGCGCCGTCTGCTGCGTGCGACCTAAATCGCTGGAGATAACGTGGGTAATGCCCAGCGTTCTGGCACGTTCTGCAACTTGCCGCGCCTGCTGAACACCCTTGTCGGTGAGAGGACTGTCTGACTGCCCTTGAATACGTCGCTCGGCGTTCCACTGCGTTTCACCGTGGCGAACAAGGTATACCTGTAACATGCTTTTTTTCCGTTATACTGCGATGAGTTTTTTTGAATCGAGCTTAATTATGCACCATGTTGTCTCTGCTACCACTAATCCTGCCAAAATTCAGGCAATTCTAAGGGCATTTGAAGAGATCTTCGGCGAAGGATCCTGCCATATTGACGCCGTCTCCGTCGAGAGCGGTGTCCCGGAACAGCCGTTTGGCAGCGAGGAAACGCGGGCTGGCGCACGAAATCGCGTGGCTAACGCGAAGGTGGCTCGTCCTGAGGCGGATTATTGGGTGGCGATAGAAGCGGGCATCGACGAAGGCGCGACCTTTAGCTGGGTCGTGATTGAAAACCGCGAACGGAGCGGTGAAGCGCGCTCCGCCACGCTGCCGCTGCCGGCGATCATTCTGGAAAAAGTCCGCGCGGGAGAAGCGCTCGGGCCGGTGATGTCGCAATACACCGGCATCGATGAGATTGGTCGTAAAGAGGGGGCGATTGGCGTGTTTACCGCGGGGACGCTTACGCGTTCAAGCGTGTATCACCAGGCGGTTATCCTGGCGCTGAGCCCGTTCCATAACGCGATTTATCGGTGAGATTGTCGTTGTCGGCCTGATAAGCAGCACCCTTGCCGGATGGCGGCGTTGCCTTATCCGGCCTACGGGAACCTCAGGCGTTTTTCAGCAACACCGCTTCCAGCCACTGACGCAGCTCAACCGGCGCCGATTTCAGGCTGTTTGAGCCGCGGGTAATGGTGGCAATGCCCGCGCCGAGCTCGTTTTTCAGCTCGCGCTGGCTCATCTCTCCTCGCAGCAACTCTTCGATAATACGCACGCGCGTGCCCAGCGCTTCACGCTCGTCGGGCGTGAGCATCAGCTGCAAAAGCGGTTGGTGCAGATCTTCTGAATAGGCCTGGCGGAGCAACTCCACGAAACGAAGCCACTCCTGATTGCGCTGTTCGGCCATCGCCGATGAATAAGGGGAATGCTGGGTCATGTTATGCCGCCTGTTGTACTCATTAACGAGTACAGCATAACACAACCCATGCGGATCAGTAACGCCTCTCCCACTCGGCGTCGCTCAACAGGGTGTCTTTCTGCCCCATGAAGTAGCGATAGTAGGCGTCATAAGCCAGCACGTTCTTCACGTATCCGCGCGTTTCCGAGAACGGAATGCTCTCAACAAACGCCACGGCGTCGAGGCGACCCGCGCTGTTGCCGAGCCAGGTACGCACGCGCCCCGGGCCCGCGTTGTAGGCGGCGGACGAGAAGATGCGGTTGTTACCAAACTGCTGGTAAACGTACTGGAGGTAGCTGGTGCCGATGTTGATGTTGGTATCCGGATCCAGCAGCTGCGACGGGCTGCTGTAGCCTGGGATATTAAACATCTTCACCGTGTGCGTCGCGGTGCCGGGCATGATCTGCATCAGCCCGCTGGCACCGACCGGGGAGCGCACCTTCGGGTTCCAGGCGCTCTCCTGACGGGCAATTGCCATCGCATAGCTCTGCGGAATGTCTTTGCCGCTGGTGTAGCGATCGAACAGATCTTTATACGCCAGCGGGAAACGCTCTTCGAGATGATCCCACAGCTTGCCGGAGATCGTTGCCTGCACGCTCAGATCCCACCAGTGGTTATCAAAGGCATAGCGCGCCAGCTGGGCTTTTTCGTCGGTCGTCCGGCTGGTGACCAGGTTCGCCCACTCGCTGCGCGCGGTGTTGTCCATGTTCCAGTACATCAGCTCCCGCACGCGCGCCATTTCAGGCCCCTGCGTCAGCGCCGGGTTGGCGTTGGTCGGGGCTTTGTCGATGCGGAAGGTGTACTCCTCGCCCAGACGCTGGGCCGCCACCATCGGGTAAAAGCCGCGCTGCTGCATCAGGGCGTGGAGGATCTCTTTGGCTTCGTCTTCACGACCGCGCTCCAGCAGCATGTCGGCCTGCCAGTAGCGCCATTCGTCTTTCTCTTTGGCGTCCATCGGCAGACGCGCAAGCCAGGTATTCAGGCCGCGGCGGTCGCCGTTGCCGAGCGCCATACGCACCCGACGCTCAACCAGCGAAACGGAGTTCGAACGCATCACCGCGTCGTCACGCCAGCGCGCCTGCTCGTCGGTCACATCGGTGCCCATTAAGCGCCACGCCACGGTGTCGCGCAGCTCCTGGGTTTGTTCCTCGTTGAGCTGCTGCGCCTGCACCAGCTGCGGGATCATCAGCCGCGCGTTTTCCACATCGTCGCGCGCCACGCTGGTGAAAGCGACCGCAGCCATCTGGCGGGTAAAGTCCGTCGCGCCCGTGGTGCGGGCAAAGGTCATCACCGAGTTGGGATCGTTTGCCAGGGCAATAACCGCGCTGGAAATGGTCTGATAGTCTGACGGCATTTGCCCCGCAAGCGCCGTCACCAGGCGCGTATTCCCGGCCTTCATGGCCAGGCGAATGCGCTCAAGGTAGGCCAGCGGATCCTGCTGGCCTGACGCGCGCCACGCGCCAAACAGGGAGTCGCAGGCGTTCGGCTGGCTTTTGCCGGTCAGCCACAATTCTTTCGCCCCGGCCCAGGCCTCTTCCTGCTGCCCGGTGGCCCACTTGGCGTAGTAGTAGTTACACTGCGCTTCGGTGGTGTTCGGTTTGTCCGGGCTAAAGGCCAACAGCCCGCGCCAGTCTTCGCGGCGCGCCAGTTCGTTCACAAAGCGGGATTGCAGGTTTCGCGCAGGCGGCAGGGTCGGATTCGCCTGAATGAAGTTATTCACGGTGACCGTCGGCTGATTCATCAGGTCGTCGGTGATCTGGCGATACTCCAGATACGGATACAGCGGATAATCCTTGAGCGTGGGCATCAGCGCCTGCACGGTATCCATTTGCTTGTTGTCCCACGCCTGCTTGATTTGTGCATAGCGACTACGTTGTTCATCCAGTGAATCGGCGTGCGCCGCGTGGTTTAGGGTCATCACGCATACGCTGGCAGCCAGCAGACGCCAGACCACCCGTTTGGCTTTTTCCACAAGCTCTTCCTCATTATGTGTTGAATGCAATTGCAGCGTCTTGCCACGTAAAAGTCTAATTAACTTATGCTAACCAGGCATCTATCAACGCGCCACGTCATGAACACTTTTTTACCTTTCTTGCGCGTTTTAACACTCCCGACGTTCCTGGCTGGGATTAGGCAGTGAAAAAGGCTACACTTCGCAGCTAATACCCATTCTCATCACGATAAAAGAGGCGAAGTCCAACGTGGCTCAATTCGTTTATACCATGCATCGTGTCGGCAAAGTGGTCCCGCCGAAACGTCATATTCTTAAAAATATCTCGCTGAGCTTCTTCCCGGGCGCAAAAATCGGTGTTCTGGGTCTCAACGGTGCCGGTAAGTCCACCCTGCTGCGCATCATGGCCGGCATCGATACAGACATCGAAGGTGAAGCCCGTCCGCAGCCTGGCATCAAAATCGGCTATCTGCCGCAGGAACCGCAGCTGAACCCGGAACACACCGTGCGTGAATCCGTGGAAGAAGCGGTGTCCGAAGTGGTTAACGCGCTGAAAGGTCTGGATGAAGTGTATGCAAAATACGCCGAGCCGGACGCTGATTTCGACAAGCTGGCCGCTCAGCAGGGCAAGTATGAAGAGATTATCCAGGCGCACGACGGTCACAACCTGAACGTGCAGCTTGAGCGCGCCGCTGATGCGCTGCGCCTGCCGGACTGGGATGCGAAAATCGCGAATCTGTCGGGTGGTGAACGCCGCCGCGTGGCGCTGTGCCGCCTGCTGCTGGAAAAACCAGACATGCTGCTGCTCGACGAACCGACTAACCACCTAGATGCAGAGTCCGTGGCGTGGCTGGAACGCTTCCTGCACGACTTCGAAGGCACCGTTGTGGCGATTACCCACGACCGTTACTTCCTCGACAACGTGGCGGGCTGGATCCTGGAGCTGGACCGCGGTGAAGGTATTCCGTGGGAAGGTAACTACTCCTCCTGGCTGGAGCAGAAAGATCAGCGTCTGGCGCAGGAAGCCTCTCAGGAAGCGGCACGCCGTAAGTCTATTGAGAAAGAGCTGGAGTGGGTTCGTCAGGGCGCTAAGGGCCGTCAGTCTAAGGGCAAAGCCCGTCTGGCACGCTTCGAAGAGCTGAACAATACCGAATACCAGAAACGTAACGAAACCAACGAACTGTTTATTCCACCTGGAGCCCGCCTGGGTGACAAAGTGGTTGAAGTCAGCAACCTGCGCAAGTCCTACGGCGACCGCCTGCTGATTGACGATCTGAGCTTCTCCGTACCGAAAGGCGCCATCGTCGGCATCATCGGTCCGAACGGCGCGGGTAAATCGACCCTGTTCCGCATGATGTCCGGTCAGGAACAGCCTGACAGCGGCTCTATCACCCTGGGTGAGACCGTGAAGCTGGCTTCCGTTGACCAGTTCCGCGACGCGATGGACAACAGCAAAACCGTATGGGAAGAAGTGTCCGGCGGTCTGGACATTATGCGTATCGGCAACACCGAAATGCCGAGCCGCGCTTACGTTGGCCGCTTTAACTTCAAAGGCACCGACCAGGGCAAACGCGTGGGCGAGCTGTCCGGCGGTGAGCGTGGTCGTCTGCACCTGGCGAAACTGCTGCAGGTTGGCGGTAACGTTCTGCTGCTCGATGAACCAACAAACGACCTGGATATCGAAACCCTGCGCGCGCTGGAAAACGCCCTGCTGGAGTTCCCGGGCTGCGCGATGGTTATCTCGCACGACCGCTGGTTCCTTGACCGTATCGCGACCCACATTCTGGACTACCAGGATGAAGGTAAAGTGGAGTTCTTCGAAGGTAACTTCACCGAATACGAAGAGTATAAGAAACGCACTCTCGGCGCCGACGCGCTGGAGCCGAAGCGTATTAAGTACAAGCGTATTGCAAAATAAGTGCCTGAGTGCCGGGTGGCGGCTTCGCCTTACCCGGCCTACGGTACTGTGCAGTTTGTAGGCCGGGTAAGCGTCAGCGCCACCCGGCTTTTTTATTTGCTCACGTAATACCGCTTCACCTCTTCAAACTGCATCGCAAAGTCGATATAGCTCATCAGCGCAGGCGAATTCAGCTTGCGGCTCGGGTAGGCCAGCCACAGCTCATTGCCCTCCACGTTCCACGCTGGCAGCACCGGCACCAGCGCCCCCTTCTCGACCTTATCTTCCAGTAAAAAGGCAGGCAGCAGCGTTATCCCCGCCCCTGCGATGGCACTTTCCCGGGCGTAGACCAGGTTATCGGTGACGTGGGCGTTGTCCGGCAGGAAGCGGTAATCTTCATTTCCACTTTGCAGCACCCACTCCGCCCAGGCTTTGTGGGTAATGCAGCGGTGTTCAATCAGCTGGCGAGGGTGCTCAAGCGGCGCGAAGCGCGCCAGATAGTCCGGCGAGGCCAACAGGCAGCGCGGGCAGTGTCCAATCATGCGGCCAATCAACGACGAGTCCTGCGGCTTGCCGGTGCGAAGCGCCACGTCAAAGCCCGACTCCACCAGATCCACCACGTCGTCGGAGATAGAGACATCCAGCGACACGTCCGGGTAGCGGCGCTGGAATTCGGCGTTCATGTGCGCCAGCAGCGTTGCGCCAATCCCCGCCGGGCAGGTAATGCGCAGCCGTCCGCTCGGGTTATCCCGCAGACGCCCAATGGCGTACTCCGCCCGCTCGCTGGCGGCCAGCATTTCCCGGCAGTGCACCAGATAGTGCTCACCCGCAAAGGTCAGGTTGAGTTTGCGCGTGGTGCGGTTCAGCAGCCGGATCCCCACCTGCTGCTCAAGCTGGCTGATGCGCTGGCTGACGCTGGACTTCGGCAGCCCGGCCTTTTGCGCGGCGGCGGTGAAGCTGCCCATCTCGGCCACCAGCGCAAACAGCGCCATATCCTGAAGCTGTTTAAACATGATTGTTCATCCTGTGCGAACACTTCGTTCTTGATTGTCCATCTTATCACGCAACAGTCCACTTTATAGACTAGCCTCAACACAACGCATTCCACTGAGGAGTTCATCATGACCGTTAAAGCCATTGCCGTTAATCCTGCCCAACCCAGCGCGTTTATTGAAATCACCCTGCCCATGCCTGAGCCGGGCGAACACGATTTACTGGTCGAAGTGAAAGCCGCGTCGGTGAACCCGGTTGATACCAAAGTTCACGCCGGGATCGCCAAAAACGGCCTGCAAACGCCACGCGTTCTCGGCTGGGACGCCAGCGGTATCGTGACCGCCGTCGGCGCGGGCGTGACCGGGTTTAAGCCTGGCGATGAAGTGTGGTACGCAGGGGATATCACCCGTCCCGGCAGCAACTCGACCTACCAGCTTATCGACGCCCGGATTGTCGCGCATAAGCCCTCGAGCCTCGACTGGGCGGCCTCTGCGGCACTGCCGCTGACCGCGCTCACCGCCTGGGAAGGCCTGTTCGAGCGGCTGAACATTCAGGACGCCGGACAGGAAAAAACGCTGCTGATCATCGGCGGCGCGGGCGGCGTCGGATCGCTGGCGATCCCGTTTGCGAAGCACAACAGCAAGGTGAAGATTATCGCCACGGCGTCGCGGGAAGAGTCCGCCCAGTGGTGCCGCGATCGCGGTGCGGATCTGGTGGTGAACTACCGCGATCTGAAAGGCGAGCTGAAAAAACAGGGGATCGACTTTGTGGATTACATTTTCATCCTGAACGATACCGACGGGCACTGGGACGCCGTGAGCGAACTGATTGCGCCGCAGGGGCATATTTGCTCCATCGTGGAGAATGAGCACCCGCTGAATCAGGACAAGCTGAAATCCAAGTCCGCCGCGCTGCACTGGGAGTTTATGTACACCCGCAGCATGTACCAGACCGCAGATATGGCGCGTCAGGGGGAGATCTTAAACGAGGTGGCGAAGCTGGTGGATAACGGCGTGGTGGAAAGCTCGCTCAGCGAAACGCTGCACGGTTTGAGCGTGGAGAGTATCACTGAGGCACACCGGAAAGTGCTGGACGGGCATATGCGCGGGAAAGTGGTGGTGGCGTACTGAGTGGTTTGTTCCCCTCACCCTGCCCTCTCCCCAGAGGGGAGAGGGTAAATACGGCTCCGTGCGATCCCTATGGAGAGAGGCTAAAAACGGCTCCGTGCAAGCCCTGTGGGGAGAGGCTAAAGACAGCTCCGTACGATCCCCTCTCCCCTTCGGGGAGAGGGTTAGGGTGAGGGGGGCCAGCGATTTACCCCTGCTCCCCCATCATCTCCTTCACCAGCTCCACGCAGCGCAGGAAACGGTTGTCGTAGTCCAACTCTTCCACATGCACAAACTCAACGTTGTTCTCGTTGAGCATCTCCACCAGCATGGTCTGGAACTCTTTGCGATCCACCGAGCTGCCGAGGCTGCGCATGCCGTCGGCAACCCACGGGGTATTGTTTTCCAGCAGGATCACCAGGTCGAAGCGGTATTCGTCTATCAGCGCCTGCACGAACGGGTGCTCGCGCCCTTCGTACTTTTTACAGAACGCCTGCGTGGTGACGAAATCGGTATCGATAAACGCCACCTTGTTGGCATATTTCACTGCAAAATCAATGTACTGCGCGTGACCGAGCGCGATTTTATCGTAGTCGGAATACTGGAGCGCCATCTCGTCGCCGCCGAGGTGCGAGAAGACGTAATCGCGCCCGTACTCCCAGGCGCTGGTGGTGTTAAAGATGTTCGCCAGCTTATTGACCAGCGTGGATTTACCGCTCGACTCGCCGCCCAGGATCGCCACCGTGCGCACGAAGAACGGCTTCACCTCGGTGGGGATGTAGTCCCAGTAGCGGAACGGGTTTTCGCGGATCTGCGCGCCGCTGATGTTCATAAAGGTACGCTTCGGATCGATAATCACCGTTTCGATGCCCAGATGCTCGCGGAACTGCGGCGCATCGGACTCTTCAGAGGTGTAGATCCAGTTCGGGGCAATCCCCTTCTCTTCCATAAACCCTTTGATGCCGTTGCTCCACACGTCCCAGCCGTGCGGATACGGCTCCATGCCCTCTTCGTTAAAGGCATGAATACGGATGTTTTTCTGATACTTAAAGGTCTGGAGCAGCCAGCGCAGGCGGTCGGGCACCGTCGGCTGTTGCGACATGGCGCTGTCTTCGAACAGCTGACGATCGCGGGTTTCGTCGTACCCCATGATGATGTGCAGCTCGTCGACCTGGCTACAGGCGCGCTGGATCAGATAGATATGGCCGGTATGCAGCGGGTAGAACTTGCCGAACACCACGCCGATGTTCTTTTGCATACGCGGGAATTCAAGCCCCAGAAAGCGGTGCAAGGCTTCCAGCTTTTGCGCGCTGGGGCTTTTGATTTTGGCGTTCAGCAGCTGGCTAAGATAGCCTTTGGTCATACCGCTGGCGTCCGCCACCTGCTGTAAGGTGCAGCCTTTCTGACGGATTGCGGTTTTAATGTAGTCAAAAGATGACATAAATTACGGTGCCTCCTGCAAAATCGAATACGTAATTATAAGTCGTCAAAGACATTTAACGCATCTGCGAGTTTCTTCACGCCAAAGACCTTCATCCCTTCCGGGATTTTTTTCGGCACATTAGCGGCCGGAACGATAGCCCGGCGGAAACCGTGTTTTGCCGCCTCGGAGATACGCTCCTGCCCGCTCGGCACCGGGCGAATTTCCCCGGCCAGACCGACCTCGCCAAACACCACTAAATCCTGCGGCAGCGGCCTGTCGCGCAGGCTGGAGACCATCGCCAGCAGCAGCGCCAGGTCGGCGCTGGTTTCGGAAACCTTCACGCCGCCGACCACGTTGACGAAGACATCCTGATCCGCCATTTGCAGCCCGCCGTGACGGTGCAGCACCGCCAGCAGGATAGCCAGACGGTTCTGTTCCAGACCTACCGCCACGCGTCGCGGGTTGCCCATCATGGAGTGATCTACCAGCGCCTGGATCTCTACGAGCAGCGGGCGCGTCCCTTCCCACAGCACCATGACGGAGCTACCAGACGTGACTTCATCGCCCCGGCTCAGGAAGATGGCGGACGGGTTGTTCACCTCGCGCAGCCCCTGCTCGGTCATGGCGAAAACGCCCAGCTCGTTAACGGCGCCGAAGCGGTTTTTGTGGCTGCGCAGGGTGCGGAAGCGGGAGTCGGCGTCGCCGTCGAGCATCACCGAGCAGTCGATACAGTGCTCCAGCACTTTCGGGCCCGCCAGCGAGCCGTCTTTGGTGACGTGGCCGACCATCACAATCGCCACGCCGCGGGTTTTGGCAAAGCGCGTAAGATAGGCCGCGGTTTCGCGCACCTGCGCCACGCTGCCCGGCGAAGACTGAATATCCGCCATGTGCATCACCTGGATGGAGTCGATCACCATCAGCTTCGGCTGCTCTTCTTCGGCAATCATGCAGATCTGCTCGATGCTGGTTTCCGAGAGCATGTTCAGGTTGCCCGTTGGCAGGCCAAGGCGGTGCGCGCGCATCGCCACCTGCTGCAGGGACTCTTCCCCGGTAACGTACAGGGTTTTCATCTGCTCGGCGAGCTTGCACAGCGTCTGCAACAGCAGCGTGGATTTACCCGCGCCCGGGTTACCGCCGATAAGGATCGCGCTGCCCGGCACGACGCCGCCGCCGAGCACACGGTCGAACTCTTTAAATCCGGTGGAAAAGCGCGGCAGTTCTTCGAGGCTGATGTCGGACAGCTTTTGCACTTTCGCGACGCCCGCATTCCCCGCATAGCCGCTCAGGCGCTCGTTGCGGGCCACGCTCGGCGAAGCCGCCACACCACGCACTTCGGTGATGGTGTTCCAGGCATGGCAGGCGCTGCATTGCCCCTGCCAGCGCGGATAATCCGCACCACATTCATTACAGACAAATGCGCGTTTTGGAGCTTTCGCCACGGTTTACCTCTTTATTTCTGGTTAACGCTGCCGGAGAGAATGCAGAACACCCCCATCAGGTCAGCATGACGGATAGTCACTTCCGTCTTTTCATTCACTTTTGGCTTGGCGTGATAGGCGATGCCAAGGCCCGCCGCTTTGATCATCGGCAGATCGTTCGCGCCGTCACCGATAGCCACGGTCTGGGCGACCGGGATTTCATACTTCTCTGCCAGACGGGCCAGGGTGTTGGCTTTGTACTGGGCATCCACGATGTCGCCAATCACGTGTCCGGTGAGCTTGCCGTCCATGATCTCCAGCTCGTTCGCCACCACGGTGGTCAGGCGCAGCTTGTCGCGCAGGTAGTCGGCGAAGAAGGTGAACCCGCCGGAGGCGATAGCCACCTTCCAGCCGAGGGTTTCCAGCTTGAGCACCAGCTGCGTCAGCCCCGGCATCAGCGGCAGCTCGTCGCGCACCTGGCGCAGAATATTGGCGTCAGCCCCTTTCAGGGTCGCCACGCGCTGTCTCAGGCTGGCGGTGAAATCCAGCTCGCCGCGCATGGCGCGTTCGGTCACTTCGGCCACCAGCTCGCCGCTGCCGGCCAGCTTCGCAATTTCATCAATACATTCGATCTGAATGGCGGTGGAGTCCATGTCCATGACCAGCAGGCCAGGGGTTTTCAGATGCGGAATTTTGCCCAGCGGCGCAACGTCCAGCCCGGCGTCGTGGGCCAGGCGCGTGGCGCGCTGCGTCAGGGAACCTGCCAGGCGGATCACCTGGTAATCTTCAACGCACCAGGCGGCGACAATCACCATCGCCGCACCCAGCTTGGTTTGGTACTGGGTCAGGCGCTGTTTATCCAGGCCGCGTCCATACAGCAGCCAGCCGCTACGACCGGCGTGGTAGTCCAGAGGCATTACCTCATCACCACTTAAAGAGAGCGGCAATCCTGGCCATAAAGAGACATCTGTTGGCAGATCGCACCAGGTAATGTTCGGCATTGAAGCTCCTGTAATTTCGTTCGCGCCGGAAGGTTCCAGAGGGAAAATAACGCATGAGGCTACCCTGTAACCATCACTTCTGGCAACATTAAGCCGTAAATTTTCAGCAGGTGGAATATGGCTCGCGCAAAACTGAAATTCCGGCTTCATCGCGCCGTGATCGTCCTTATCTGTCTCGCGCTATTAGTGGCGTTGATGCAAGGGGCATCGTGGTTCAGCCAGAACCATCAACGACAACGCAACCCGCAGCTTGAAGAGCTGGCGCGCACCCTGGCGCGTCAGGTGGCGCTCAACGTTGCGCCGTCGATGCGGACCGAAACGCCGGATGATAAGCGGATAAGCCAGGTTTTACGCCAGCTTACGGATAACAGCCGTATCCTGGACGCCGGGGTGTACGACGAACAGGGCGACCTGATTTCCCGCGCCGGTGAGCACGTTGACGTCCGCGATCGCCTGGCGCTGGACGGCAAAAAAGCCGGGGGCTATTTCAACCAGCAAATCGTCGAACCTATTCAGGGGAAAAATGGCCCGCTCGGCTATTTGCGCCTGACGCTCGACACCCATACCCTCGCCACCGAAGCCAAGCAGGTGGATAACACCACCAATATTTTGCGCCTGATGCTGCTGCTTTCCCTGGCGATCGGCGTGGTGCTGGCCCGCACCCTGCTGCAGGGCAAACGCACCCGCTGGCAGCAATCGCCGTTCCTGCTGACCGCAAGCAAGTCCGTGCCCGAAGAGGAAGAGGGCGAGAAGAAAGATCAGTGATAAAGTAGGCGGACGATTCGGAAAAGGAACTCTCATGACGACGTTACGCCTGCTTATCTCAGACTCTTACGATCCCTGGTTTAATCTCGCGGTGGAAGAGTGCATCTTCCGCCAGATGCCCGCCACCCAGCGCGTACTTTTCCTGTGGCGCAACGCCGATACCGTGGTCATTGGCCGCGCGCAAAACCCGTGGAAAGAGTGCAACACCCGGCGTATGGAAGAGGATAACGTCCGTCTGGCGCGCCGCAGCAGCGGCGGCGGCGCGGTGTTCCACGATCTGGGCAATACCTGCTTTACCTTTATGGCGGGCAAGCCGGAATACGATAAAACCATCTCCACCTCGATTGTCCTGAACGCGCTTAACGCGCTGGGCGTGACGGCAGAAGCCTCCGGGCGTAACGATCTGGTGGTCAAAACCTCCGACGGGGATCGCAAAGTCTCCGGCTCGGCCTACCGTGAAACGATGGATCGCGGTTTCCACCACGGCACCCTACTTCTTAACGCCGATCTCAGCCGTCTGGCGAACTACCTGAATCCCGACAAGAAAAAGCTTCAGGCCAAAGGCATTACCTCGGTACGCGGCCGCGTGGCGAATCTGGTCGAACTGCTGCCGGGCATTACCCACGAGCAGATTTGCGAGGCCGTTCGCGAGGCGTTCTTTGCCCACTATGGCGAGCGCGTGGAGGCGGAAGTCATTTCCCCGGACAAAACCCCGGACTTGCCCAACTTCGCCGAAACCTTTGCCCGCCAGAGCAGCTGGGAGTGGAACTTCGGCCAGGCGCCGGCGTTTTCTCATCTGCTGGACGAGCGGTTTACCTGGGGCGGCGTGGAGCTGCACTTTGACGTGGAAAAAGGGCATATCACCCGCACGCAGGTGTTCACCGACAGCCTGAATCCGGCACCGCTGGAAGCGCTGGCGGCGCGATTGCAGGGCTGTTTGTACCGGGCGGATATGCTGCAGCAGGAATGCGACGCGTTGATTGGGGATTTCCCGGAGCAGGAGAAAGAGCTGCGGGAGCTGTCAGCGTGGATTGCGCAGGCCGTGCGCTAAGTGCGGTTTGGTGCCCTCACCCCGGCCCTCTCCCACAGGGAGAGGGAGGGAAGAGAAAGAATTACTCTTTATCGCCCAGCAGAACGGATTCCAGCGCGATTTTGATCATGTCGTTGAAGGTGGTCTGACGCTCGGCGGCAGTGGTCTGCTCGTGAGTACGGATGTGGTCAGACACGGTGCAGATGGTCAGCGCTTTCGCACCGAATTCCGCCGCCACGCCGTAGATACCGGCCGCTTCCATTTCCACGCCCAGGATGCCGTATTTTTCCATCACGTCGAACATTTCGCCGCCGTCTGGTGCATAGAACAGGTCAGCAGAGAAGATGTTGCCCACGCGCGCGTCAACGCCCAGCGCTTTCGCCGCGTCTACCGCGTTACGCACCATGCCGAAGTCAGCAATCGCCGCGAAGTCGTGATCTTTGAAACGCATACGGTTCACTTTGGAATCGGTGCAGGCACCCATCCCGATCACCACGTCACGCAGCTTAACGTCCATACGCACGGCGCCGCAGGAGCCCACGCGGATGATTTTCTTCACGCCGAAATCGGTGATCAGCTCTTTGGTGTAGATGGAGCAGGACGGGATACCCATGCCGTGACCCATTACGGAGATTTTGCGGCCTTTGTAAGTCCCGGTGAAGCCCAGCATACCGCGCACGTTGTTAACTTCACGCACGTCTTCCAGGAAGGTTTCTGCAATGTGCTTCGCACGCAGCGGGTCGCCCGGCATCAATACGACGTCAGCGAAATCACCCATTTCTGCATTAATGTGAGGAGTTGCCATCTTCAGTTCCTTTTACATTGTTGTTTTTGCCGGGTGGCGGCTACGCCTTACCCGGCCTACATTCTGTTCTCCCTCTCCCTGTGGGAGAGGGCCGGGGTGAGGGCATCAGGCCTCACCCTATCCGTTTAGAACATAGCCTTGCCATATTCCATGTCAGACGTACCAAAGTATTTCGCGATGGTCTGGCCGATGTCCGCGAAGGTTTCGCGGTGGCCCAGCGAGCCAGGCTTCACTTTCGGGCCGTATACCAGCACCGGGATGTGCTCGCGGGTGTGGTCAGTACCGGTCCAGCTTGGATCGCAGCCGTGGTCAGCGGTCAGGATCAGAATGTCATCTTCCCCTACCAGCTCCATCAGCTCAGGCAGACGGCGGTCGAACAGCTCAAGACCTGCGGCGTAGCCGGCGATATCACGACGGTGACCCCATGAAGAGTCGAAGTCCACGAAGTTGGTGAAGACAATGGTCTTATCGCCCGCTTCTTTCATCTCTTTGATGGTGGCATCAAACAGCGCGTCCAGACCGGTGGCTTTCACTTTTTTGGTGATGCCGCAGTTGGCGTAGATGTCCGCGATTTTACCCACGGAAACCACGTGACCATCTTTCTCTTCGACCAGCTTTTGCAGCACGGTCGGTGCCGGTGGCTCAACGGCCAGGTCGTGACGGTTGCCGGTACGCTGGAAGTTACCCGCTTTGTCGCCGATGAACGGACGCGCGATAACGCGGCCAATGTTGTAGCCGCCTTCGGTCAGCTCTTCACGGGCGATTTCGCACAGCTCGTAAAGTTTATCCAGGCCGTAGGTCTCTTCGTGGCAGGCAATCTGGAACACGGAGTCAGCAGAGGTATAGAAAATCGGCTTGCCGGTTTTCATGTGCTCTTCGCCGAGCTCGTCCAGAATCACCGTACCGGAAGAGTGGCAGTTACCGAGGTAGCCCGGCAGGTTGGCACGCTTAACCAGTTTATCGAGCAGCTCCTGCGGGAAGCTGTTCTGGTGGTCAGAGAAGTAACCCCAGTCGAACAGAACCGGCACGCCAGCGATTTCCCAGTGGCCTGACGGGGTATCTTTACCGGAAGAGAGCTCATGCGCCCAGGCGTATGCGCCCACCACTTCCGCGTTGGCATCCATACCGGCGGCAATTTTGCCGGTGGAGCCTTCGTGGGCTTTAACCAGACCCAGACGGGTCAGGTTTGGCAGAGTCAAAGGGCCTTTACGACCGATGTCCGCTTCGCCTTTAGCACAGGCTTCTGCGATGTGACCCATGGTATCGGAACCCACGTCACCAAAGCGTTCTGCATCTTCGGTAGCGCCGATGCCGAATGAGTCCAGCACCATAATAAATGCACGTTTCATAATTGTTCTCCGTACGTAGTGCTTCAAAAAATAGCGATCAGATCAGTATACCGTTATTCAGTGATTCGGCGATAGACCGTCGGCGTGCTTTCCGGTGCTTTATCGTCAAGCTTAATTGCCGCTTTCACCGCCTTCGCCGCCTCCTGCCAGGAGTTTTCATCCTTAGCATGAATAATTGCCAGCGGACGCTGTCCGTCTACGCTGTCGCCCAGGCGCGCCATATCGGTGAAGCCCACGCTGTAATCAATCGTGTCCGACGCCTGACGACGACCGCCGCCCATTGATACGACCGCCATGCCGAGCGCGCGGGTATCCATAGCGGAAACAAATCCTTCGGTGTCGGCGTAGACCGCTTTGCTGAGCGTCGCGCTCGGCAAATATTTCGCATAATTTTCGACGAAATCGGACGGGCCCTTCTGCGCCGCCACCATGCGACCGAAGATTTCAGCCGCTTTGCCGTTATCCAGCACCGCCTGCAGTTTCGCACGCGCTTCGGCGTCGTCTTTGGCCAGCTTGCCGGAGATCAGCATCTCAACGCACAGCGCCATGGTGACGTCGAACAGACGCGGGTTACGGTACTCACCCGTCAGGAACTGCACCGCTTCACGCACTTCAACGGCGTTCCCTGCGCTGGACGCCAGCACCTGGTTCATGTCGGTCAGCAGCGCGGTCGTGCGCACGCCTGCACCGTTGGACACGCCCACGATGGCTTCGGCCAACGCCTCAGAGAGTTCATAAGTCGGCATAAACGCGCCGCTGCCCACCTTGACGTCCATCACCAGTGCGTCCAGCCCTTCGGCCAGTTTCTTCGCCAGAATCGAGGCGGTAATCAGCGGGATGGAGTCAACGGTCGCGGTAATATCACGCGTCGCGTAGAAACGCTTGTCAGCCGGAGCAAGAGAGCTGGTCTGGCCGATAATCGCCACACCAACGTCTTTAATAATGTCGCGGAAGCGATTGTCATCCGGGAAGATATCGAAGCCCGGGATGGCTTCCAGTTTGTCGAGCGTACCGCCGGTATGGCCCAGGCCGCGCCCGGAAATCATTGGGATGTAACCGCCGCAGGCCGCCACCATTGGGCCAAGCATCAGGGACGTCACATCGCCCACGCCGCCGGTGGAGTGTTTGTCCACAATCGGGCCGTTAAGGTTCAGGCTTTTCCAGTCCAGAACCGTTCCTGAATCTCGCATTGCCATGGTCAGCGAGACACGCTCGGGCATCGACATATCGTGGAAGAAAATGGTCATCGCCAGAGCCGCAATTTGCCCTTCAGAGATGGTGTTATCGCGAATGCCGTTGATAAAGAAGCGGATCTCTTCGTCGCTTAATGCATGACCATCACGTTTTTTACGAATAATTTCTTGTGCGAGAAACACGGTAACCTCCATGCGGAATCGGGGGAGTTGTGGCGGGTGGCGCTACGCTCACCCGCCCTACGATCCTGTAGGCCGGATAAGCGAAGCGTCATCCGGCATTGTCTGGCAATCAGTAGCTGCTTGCGCTCTTGCCGTCGCCGTGGCCCAGCGCTTTCAGCAGGCTTGCCAGCAGGCTGGACGCGCCAAAGCGATAGTGGCGAGAGTCGGCCCAGTCGGCGCCAAACAGCTCGTCGGCGATCGCCAGGAACTGCTGCGCGTCTTCTGCGGTACGCACGCCGCCAGCCGGTTTGAAGCCAACGGTTTTAGACACGCCCATGTCGCGGATCACTTCCATCATGATGCGCGCGCTTTCCGGCGTGGCGTTCACCGGCACTTTACCGGTAGAGGTTTTGATGAAATCCGCACCCGCTTTGATAGAGATTTCAGACGCTTTACGAATCAGCGCTTCTTCTTTCAGCTCGCCGGTTTCGATGATTACTTTCAGCAGCACGTTTGCCGCCGCGCAGGCGTCTTTACAGGCTTTCACCAGGTCAAAACCTACCTGCTCGTTCCCGGCGATCAGCGCGCGGTACGGGAATACCACGTCCACTTCGTCAGCACCGTAGGCAATCGCCGCGCGGGTTTCTGCCAGCGCGATGTCGATATCGTCGTTGCCGTGCGGGAAGTTAGTCACGGTGGCAATACGCACGTCCGGCGTCCCCTGCTCTTTCAGCGTTTTACGGGCAATCGGGATAAAGCGCGGGTAGATACAGACGGCAGCGGTATTGCCAACCGGCGTTTTTGCCTGACGGCACAGGGCGATGACTTTCTCGTTGGTGTCGTCATCGTTCAGGGTGGTCAGATCCATCAGTTTCAACGCACGCAGGCTGCTTGCAGTTAAATCGGTCATAACATTCTCCAACGGCAGTGCCGTATAAAATTTCACCTTGCGGGTCTGTTAGTATTCTAACATTCATCCGCACTCACACTTCGACATTCATCACAGTTAATGAAAACTGCATACAAATTTGCATTACTGTAATGAGATCTAATTCAAATTTTATTGCTGAAACTGCCGACTAAAGCAGCGATTACCCGTGTCGGATCAAAAGCCCCCGCGGGATCCCTTCCTACAATCCGCGCATCAACCGCAGAACAATAAAGGAAGTGAATATGTCCGACGCCCTGCAACAACGTTGCCAGCATATTGTGACAAGCCAGGTGCTGACGCCCGAGCAGAAACGTCATTTTCTGGCGCTGGAAGCGGAAAACAACCTGCCCTATCCCGCTCTGCCGCAGGCAGCACGCGCGGCGCTGGACGAAGGGGTTATCTGCGACATGTTCGAAGGCCACGCGCCCTACAAACCGCGCTACGTTCTGCCGGATTACGCCAAATTCCTCGCGAACGGGTCAGAATGGCTGGAGCTGGAAGGCGCGCAGGATCTCGATGACGCCCTGTCGCTGCTGACCATCCTTTACCACCATGTTCCGTCCGTCACATCCATGCCGGTGTTTCTCGGACATCTCGATGCGATACTGCAACCGTATGTTAGAATTCTAACACAAGACGAAATCGATGTTCGAATAAAACGTTTCTGGCGCTACCTCGATCGCACCCTGCCGGACGCCTTTATGCACGCCAACATCGGCCCGGCGGATACGCCCGTCACGCGCGCGATTTTACGTGCCGACGCCGAGCTGAAGCAGGTCGCGCCGAATCTCACCTTTATTTACGATCCAGAGATCACCCCTGACGACCTGCTGCTTGAGGTGGCGAAAAACATCTGCGAATGCAGCAAGCCGCATATTTCTAATGGCCCGGTGAATGATAAAATTTTCACAAAAGGCGGCTACGGCGTGGTGAGCTGTTACAACTCGCTGCCGCTGGCGGGCGGCGGCAGCACGCTGGTGCGCCTGAATCTGAAAGCCATCGCCGAACGGAGCGACTCCCTCGACGATTTCTTCACCCGCACGCTGCCGCACTACTGCCGGCAGCAAATCGCCATTATCGATGCCCGCTGCGACTTCCTTTATGAGCAATCCGGCTTCTTTGAGAATAGCTTCCTGGTGAAAGAGGGGCTGATCGATGCCGGGCGTTTTGTGCCGATGTTCGGCATGTACGGCCTGGCCGAGGCGGTCAACATACTGTGCGAGAAGGCCGGCATTCGCGGGCGCTACGGCAAAGACGAGCAGGCCAACGCGGTGGGGTATCGCATCAGCGAGCAGCTTGCGGCCTTTGTGGAAAACGCGCCGGTGAAGCACGGCTGGAAGCAGCGGGCGATGCTGCACGCCCAGTCGGGGATCAGTTCCGATACCGGCACCACGCCGGGGGCGCGTCTGCCCTACGGCGATGAGCCCGACCCCATCAGCCATCTGCTGGCGGTCGCACCGCATCACGCGCATTACCACTCCGGCATCAGCGATATTTTAACCCTCGATCAAACCGTGAAGCGCAACCCGCAGGCGGTGGTGAAGCTCTGCCTGGGCGCCTTCAGCGCCGGAATGCGCGAGTTTACCGCCAACGTCGCGGGTAACGATCTGGTGCGCGTGACCGGGTACATGGTTCGGCTCTCGGATCTAAATAAATACCGCGAGGAGGGATCGCGTACCAACACTACATGGCTTGGGGAAGAAGCGGCGCGCAATACCCGGATCCTCGAACGTCAGTCACGCGTGATTAGCCATGAACAGCAGATGCGCTTTAGTTAGTCAGGTTATCCCCTTCTCCTGCGTGGACGGGCCGGGCAGCCGCCTGGCGCTGTTCCTTCAGGGGTGCAACCTGCGCTGTAAAACCTGCCACAACCCGTGGACTATCGGCCGCTGCAACGACTGCGGGGACTGCGTGCCCCACTGTCCGCACGGGGCGCTGAACATACAGGCCGGACGCGTCTGGTGGCAGGAGAGCGACTGCCAGCAGTGCGACACCTGCCTGCACCTGTGCCAGCAGCAGGCGACGCCGATGGCGCAGCGTATGAGCGTGGACGACGTGCTTGATCAGGTTCGCAAGGTCGCGCCCTTTATCGACGGCGTGACCGTCAGCGGCGGCGAAGCCACCACCCAGCTGCCGTTTTTAGTTGCGCTGTTTACCGCGCTAAAAGCCGAACCCGCGCTGCATCATCTCACCTGCCTGGTGGACAGCAACGGTCTGCTGGGGGAAACCGGCTGGCAGAAGCTGCTGCCGGTATTTGACGGGGCGATGGTGGATCTCAAAGCCTGGGGAAACGAGCATCACCGCTTCCTGACCGGGCGCGAAAACCCGCCGATCAAGCACAGCATCCGCTGGCTGGCGCAGCATAACCGGCTCACCGAGCTGCGGCTGCTGGTTATCCCCGGGCAGTGCGATTACCTGAAGCATCTGGACGCGCTGAGCGACTTTATCCGCTCGCTCGGGAACGTGCCGGTGCGTATCAACGCCTTTCACGCTCATGGGGTTTACGGTGACGCGGCGGCCTGGCGCAGCGCCACCCCGGACGACATCGAGCCGCTGGCGCAGGCCCTGGAACAGCGGCAGATTTCGGTTATCCGCCCGGCGCTCTATCTATAGCGCGATGCCAAACAGCTCGCGGGTGTTGTCGAGCAGCGCCTGGGCAATCACGTCCGCGGGCTCCTCACGCAGTTCACAAAGAGCAGTAAAGACGCGCGCGGCCTGCTCCGGGCGGTTCGGCTGACCCTGAAAGCCGTTCAGCGGCATGTCGGGGGCGTCGGTTTCCAGCAGCAGCGCCGACAGCGGCAGCTGCGCCATCACCTCCCGGGTTTTGCTGGCGCGGGGATAGGTAATTGTTCCGCCCACGCCAATTTTGTAGCCCAGTTCGATAAACCGCTGCGCCTGCTGCAGGCTGCCGGAAAAGCCGTGCACCACGCCCGTTCTGGGCAGATTCATGCGCTTAAGGTGCATCGCCAGCTTGTCGTGGGTGCGGCGGGAATGGAGGATCGCCGGCAGATCGTGACGCTTCGCCAGCCGAAGCTGGGCGTCGAGGATCGCCTGCTGGCGCTCAAACTGCGGATCCTCGCGATAGAGATCGAGGCCGATCTCGCCAATCGCCACCAGCTTGCGCTCCGCCCTTTGCAGAATCTCGTCCAGCCTGTCGATGTGCTCGTCCCGGTGGTGCTCAATGACGATGGGATGCAGGCCAAGTGCGGCGTACAGCGCAGCGTGCCGTCCGGCGAGATCCAGCACCCTGTCGAAATACGCCGCTTCAATAGCGGGGACGACGATCGCCTCAACCCCCGCCCGCGCGGCGCGCTCGATGCTCTGCGCCTCGTCGCCGGTAAAGGGCGGAAAATCAAAGTGGCAGTGGGTGTCGATAAAGCGGTGCGTCACGCCAGATCCTCGTTGTCAAAAGTGGTGTCATTCGCATGCGGGAGATCCACCAGCGGCGTGGTCAGCGCGTCGTTCGCGACAATCGCAGGCGGCGTGATAATGCGCTGATGCCGGTGAAGCGGCGGCTTCTCGGCCAGCATTTTCCCTACCGTGGCGAGGAAATAACGCCCGCACAGCCGCCCGGTTTTGTAATCCATTCGCAGGGCGGGCAGACGGCTGCCCAGCGCCATACTGAGCAGCGGCTTAGGCGGATAAATTTCAAAGATCCGCAGCTTGCCCGGCGGCTTTTCGATAAAGCGCTGCATCGCGCCGTAGCTGGACTCGTGGCGCTGGGCGATATCCACCAGCGGCTGCAGGCTGCTGTCCCCGAGCCAGCGCTCCATCCGCTTGAACCACTGCGGGGTGTAGTACATCTGCGAGGGCACGGTGCGGATCACCACGATGGTCTTCGCCCCCCGGCGGGCGGCCTCCTGCACCGGCACCGCATCGCTGATGCCGCCGTCGAGATAGCTGATTCCGTCGAGCAGCGCGCCGGTGCGGTAAAACCCGGGAATAGCGCTCGAGGCGCGAATAATATCGAGCCAATTCTCCTTCTGCGGCGAGAAATAGCCCGGCGAGTAGTCGTCGCCCCGGCTGGCGCACATCCAGAACTCTTTTCCGGTATCGAACAGTCGCGACGCCGTGTCCATCGCCAGTGGCATCTGGCTGGAGGTGGAATCCAGCAGCCAGTCGAGATCGATAAGATTCCCCCCGCGCACGAAGCGAATCGGGTTGAAGAAATCCCGCGACGTGGTGTAGCGCATGATCACCTTTCGGGCATAGCCCGGCTGGTTGCACACGTAGGCAGAGAGATTTTGCGCCCCCGCGGAGGTGCCAAAGAAGAGATCGAAAGGATTGAAGTCGGCGCGCATAAATTCATCCAGCACGCCTGCTGTGAAGATACCGCGCTGCCCGCCGCCCTCGCACACCAGTGCAAGCCGGCCCGGACGATACGGTTTTAACGCCAGCGGCGCAATATTGCCGAGCGTAACGGGAATTCGTTGCCCCACCTCTGCTTTCCTGTGTTATTTGTTTTATGAATACACAGTAACCTACACCTTACGCGGGGCTCAAACCAGAAAAAGCCAGTCACGAGGACTGGCTTTGTTTAAGAAATGTTGCGATTGCTACGGACGTCGACGGCCTGTGAACAGGCTCACCAGGAACAGGATGATACCGACAACGAAGACGATTTTAGCCGCCCATGCCGCTGTACCTGCCAGTCCACCAAAGCCTAAAGCGGCGGCAATTAACGCGATTACCAGAAATATAATGCCCCAACGAAACATAAGCCTCTCCTTTACCATAGTTAATGTCGGCCGCTATACGTGAGTGCTCAGGCTACTCACCGGCGTTTTTCCAGTGTCGTTCTTATTTCGCCCACAGGCCTTAGCCAAATGGGCGAGTGGTGTGGATTTATTTCACTTTCAGGTCGTTTTTAACGCTTTTCACGCCATCAATGGCTTTAGCGATAGATTCCGCACGTTCCGCCTGCGCCTGTGAATCAACCGTACCGGACAGCTGAACCACGCCGTCGGTCGTTTCTACTTTCACCTTGCGCGATGGCACGACGTCATCTGCTAATAGTTTAGCTTTGATTTCGCTGGTGGTTGCCGCATCGCCTGCATAGCCTTTCACCGACGCGTTTTTGCCGTCACGGACGTGCAATTTATCGCTAACGGAGGCAACGCCTTCAACGCCTTTAGCCACTTTCACGGCCTGCTCGGCCTGGGACTGGCTCTCTACGAAACCACTCAGGGTGACAACTTTCTCGTTGGTTTTAACGGAAATATCGGTGCTCTTGATATTTTCGTCATCCACCAGCGCGGCTTTCACTTTTGCTGTGATTGAGCTGTCATCCATGAAATTACCGACTTTATTCATAGAGCTATCGATTTTTTCACCTGCGCTATTAACGGTGGATTGCGCTTTGTCCGTAGTGGTGGTTTCCGCGAAAGCAGAGCCACTTACCAGAACGCTACCTAACGTTACAGCCAACAGAGTTTTAGAAATCTTCAGTCTTGTCATATTCATCGATGTATTCCTGTGTAATGCCCGACATTCGGGTGGCAAACTTCCTTTATTACTAGCATCACTAGTTTTATCTGTTGCGAATAAACACGCGGGCAAAGTGGAGAACCAAAATCCATGCATTGAACAGTTAATTCGTCCACGCCCGGTGCTAAACACTGAGTTAAATATAGATCACTCTCACAGGGTCGCTTTCAGAATCGGGCAAAAAACGAGCAAACTACGCGAAAAAGCGCTGATTTAAGAACATTCCGCAAGGGATTAATAAGACAGGAATAAAAGAAGAGCACGGCGGGAGCCGTGCTCTGAGAGGGGATTAGTGCTCGCGGGTTTTACGGAACTGCACGTCAGGATAACGTTCCTGCGTCAGGTTCAGGTTGACCATGGTTGGGGCGATGTAGGTCAGGTTATCGCCGCCGTCGAGCGCCAGCTGGATTTCGTTCTTACGCTTAAATTCTTCGAATTTCTTCACGTCGGAACACTCAACCCAGCGCGCGGTCGCCACGTTCACCGATTCGTAAATCGCCTCAACGTTGTATTCGCTCTTCAGACGCGCCACAACCACGTCGAACTGCAGCACGCCGACGGCGCCCACGATCAGGTCGTTATTGGCGATGGGGCGGAACACCTGCACTGCGCCCTCTTCGGAAAGCTGAACCAGGCCTTTCAGCAGCTGTTTCTGCTTCAGCGGATCGCGCAGACGAATACGGCGGAACAGCTCCGGCGCGAAGTTCGGGATACCGGTGAACTTCATCATTTCGCCCTGGGTGAAAGTATCGCCAATCTGGATGGTGCCGTGGTTGTGCAGGCCGATGATGTCGCCAGGGTAGGCTTCTTCAACGTGCGAACGGTCACCCGCCATAAAGGTCAGCGCATCGGAAATCACGACGTCTTTACCTATACGCACCTGGCGCAGCTTCATGCCCTTCTCGTATTTCCCGGACACCACGCGCATGAAGGCCACGCGGTCGCGGTGTTTCGGGTCCATGTTGGCCTGAATTTTAAAGACGAAGCCGGTGAATTTCTCTTCCTGGGCTTCCACTTCACGGGTGTCGGTTTTACGCGGCATAGGCTTCGGCGCCCACTCCACCAGACCGTCGAGCATGTGGTCAACGCCAAAGTTACCCAGCGCGGTACCGAAGAAGACCGGGGTAATTTCACCGCTCAGGAACAGCTCTTTATCGAACTCGTGCGAAGCGCCTTTTACCAGCTCCAGCTCGTCGCGCAGCTGCGCGGCCAGCTCGTCGCCCACGGCGGCATCCAGATCCGGGTTGTCCAGACCTTTCACGATACGCACTTCCTGAATGGTGTGGCCTTTACCGGTCTGGTACAGGTAGGTTTCGTCTTTATAGAGGTGGTACACGCCCTTGAACAGCTTGCCGCAGCCGATTGGCCAGGTGATTGGCGCACAGGCGATTTTCAGCTCGTTTTCCACTTCATCCATCAGCTCCATCGGGTCGCGGATGTCGCGGTCGAGTTTGTTCATGAAGGTGAGGATAGGCGTATCGCGCAGACGGGTCACTTCCATCAGCTTGCGGGTACGATCTTCTACACCTTTCGCGGCGTCGATCACCATCAGACAGCAGTCAACCGCCGTCAGGGTACGGTAGGTATCTTCAGAGAAGTCTTCGTGGCCCGGGGTGTCGAGCAGGTTCACCAGGCAGTCGTGATACGGGAACTGCATCACGGAGGTGGTAATCGAAATACCACGCTGCTTTTCCATCTCCATCCAGTCAGATTTTGCGTGCTGGCTGGAGCCACGGCCCTTAACGGTACCGGCGGTCTGGATCGCCTGTCCGAACAGTAACACCTTCTCGGTGATGGTCGTTTTACCGGCATCCGGGTGAGAGATAATGGCAAAAGTACGGCGCTTGGCCACCTCTTGCAGATAAGGAGACAACGTCATAATTAAATCTTCTTTTATAAGCGCGGCAGCACGCCACGCATCATGGAATACAAAATTGCGGCTATTTTACCCATCAACAGGGGGCAGGCAATCATTGTTTACACAGGAGCTGCTCCAGTTCGTTCAATGACGTCACGGTCCAGGTCGGCCGGATGCCTTCCGGCAGGACGCGACCGTGCGCGTTCAGCCAGACGGTCGACAGACCCGAGTTCATACCGCCCAGAATATCCGACTCGGCGGTGTCCCCGACCATCAGCACGCGCTCGCGGTCAGGGTTGCCCGCCTGCTCCAGCGCATAGTCAAAAATACGCGGATCGGGCTTTGGCACACCCACTTCTTCTGAAATCACCAGCGCGTCGAAATGATCGCGCAGGCCGGTTCGCTCAAGGCGAATCTGTTGCAGCGCGGTAAAGCCGTTGGTGATGATCCCAAGCTTTACCTTTCCTTTCAGCGCGTTGAGCAGCGAAACCGCCCCCGGCAGCGGCGCACAGATATCCGCCATTGCGTTGAGGAAGGCGTCGTTAAGCACGCCCGGGCTTACCTTCAAACGTTCAGCCCACACGTCAAAGCGCTGGTGCTGCAATTGTAACGCGGAGATGGCACCGTTCTGGTAATCCACCCACAGCGGCTTGTTGACCGCCTGATAGTCCTGAAAATCTTCCGCGGTGAAGGTGACGCTATAGTCCAAAAACATCCGCTGTAGGCCGCCGAACGAGTCAAACGTAAACAGCGTTTCGTCGGCATCAAAGAAAATCCAGTCCCATTTCATCGTTACAACCTTATTTTAGTTATCCAAGCGGCAGAGCCATGATAATGGCGTCTTCACGTCCCTCTGCGGTGGGGTAGTAGTTACGGCGAACTGTCGCCTCGTTAAAGCCTAAGCTTTCATAGAGCGCGATGGCGGCGACGTTCGATGCGCGTACTTCCAGCCACAGGGTGAAGACGTCACGGGTTTCAAGCTCGCGAATGATATGTTCCAGCAGCGCCCTTCCCAGGCCCCGGCGCTGATACGCCGGATCGACGGCGATGTTAAACAGCGTGGCCTCGTCCAGCACAACCTGCGTGATAGCAAACGCGGCCATGGTGTCGTCGACGTCCAGACGGTAGTTCAGATAACGCTCGCCCTGGTTGCTGGCAAAGGTTTTTTCGCTCCACGGAAAAGCGTGGGCTCGCGTTTCAATGGCGAACGCTGCCGCGAGATCAGACGTCGTGAGGGAAGAAATCGTGTTCATATTTGCAGATTTGTTGCCACAGCGCGCTACGCGCTTTTGGGTTTGCTTTTAGCGTGTCCAGCCCGGGCGAGCTGATCTGGCTTCCCGCAAGGGCAACCTCGTCCACCTCACCCAGTCGCCAGCTGTTGCAGCGGCTGTCGGCGGGCAGCATCGCCACCCGGTCAGGCGTTAGCTGTAAAACCTGATCCGGCGTCAGCTTCAGGCTGCGAAGGACATCGACGATCAGGGCTTCATTCAGGGCAGGCAGCTCCTCCGCCACCATCACCAGGCGAACGTGCGCCGGGATAGCAATGGCGATTTCACCCTGCAACGCCGTCGGGCGACGCAAGGCCCACTGGGTGATACCCAGCTGCTGCAACTGCCAGTCTCGTCGGGATGTCATAGGGAAAGCTCCTGTCTCTCAGGCGCGCAAATATAGCAAATGTGTCGAAAGTGCGCCATCTACCTACTATAATCCCCGCCTGAGTTTATTGAGGAACAATTCATGTCTGCATTTACCCCGGCAAGTGAAGTCTTGCTGCGTCACAGTGATGATTTCGAAGAAAGCCGTATTCTGTTTGCCGGAGATATGCAGGATGACCTGCCTGCGCGATTCGACTGTGCTGCAAGCCGTGCCCATACCCAATATTTCCACCACTGGCAGGTGCTGAGCCGCCAGATGGGCGAGCGCGCGCGCTTTAGCCTGGTGGCTGACCAGAGCGACGTTGCCGACTGCGACACGCTGATCTACTACTGGCCTAAAAACAAACCGGAAGCGCAGTTCCAGCTGATGAACCTGCTCTCCCTGCTGCCGGTGGGTTGCGAAATCTTCGTTGTCGGCGAAAACCGCAGCGGCGTGCGCAGCGCCGAGCAAATCCTTGAAGCCTACGCCCCGCTGAACAAAGTCGACAGCGCCCGTCGCTGCGGCCTGTACCACGGTCGTCTGGAAAAACAGGCTGAGTTTGATGCCGAGAAATTCTGGGGCGAATATCAGCTCGACGGCCTGACCATCAAAACCCTGCCGGGCGTGTTTAGCCGCGACGATTTGGACGTTGGCAGCAAGCTGCTGCTGTCCACCCTGACCCCGCACACCAAAGGCAAAGTGCTGGACGTGGGCTGCGGCGCGGGCGTGCTGGCGACGGTGCTTGCCAGC
Organism: Enterobacter soli; assembly: GCF_964208575.1. Lineage (GTDB taxonomy): Bacteria > Pseudomonadota > Gammaproteobacteria > Enterobacterales > Enterobacteriaceae > Enterobacter > Enterobacter soli_A. The sequence goes on from NZ_CAXOFU010000006.1 coordinate 247,703, forward strand.
CATTCGCCGAAGGTGCGCTTAACCCTGTGCGACGTGAGCGCGCCAGCGGTTGAAGCCAGCCGCGCAACGCTTGCCGCTAACGGGTTTGAAGGTGAAGTGGTCGCCAGTAACGTCTTCTCTGATATTACCGGCCGCTTTGACATGATCATCTCCAACCCGCCGTTCCACGACGGCATGGAAACCAGCCTTGAAGCGGCGCAAACCCTGATTCGCGGCGCGGTTCGCCATCTGAACAGCGGCGGCGAGCTGCGTATCGTGGCCAACGCCTTCCTGCCGTACCCGAAAGTGCTGGATGAAACCTTCGGCTTCCACGAAGTGATCGCGCAGACCGGCCGCTTTAAGGTGTATCGCACCGTGATGACGCGCCAGGCGAAGAAATAATTCGTCAGGCCCGCTGCCGGATACGCGCCAGCGCCATCCGGCATCAGGCTTATCTGTTCCGACCATTTTTGCAGCAAACAATAAAACCTGCGCACTTTTCAGTTGACGTAAAGCTGAAAACATCTAGAATGCGCCTCCGTGGTTACGATACTTTTAGTATCGATGATGCGAA
>NZ_CAXOFU010000007.1:0-244350 GCF_964208575.1 Enterobacter soli
CTTCGTCATTTTCTGAAGATGGCTGACCGCAGGCAGTGACGTCTTTGCTCCCTCTCCCTGTGGGAGAGGGCTGGGGTGAGGGCATCAGACGGTACGTTAGCGCAGTGCGAAGCACCGATTTTCTGCGGTCATCGAAGTGAACGGAACATATCCACTATATCCGCAGAGATCAAAGCTAAATCAGTGCAAACAACAGCTCTTAAACTTCTTCCCGCTCCCGCATGGGCACGGATCGTTACGCCCCACCTTCGCCCCGTTCACAATCGGTTTTTGCGATTCAGGATGCTGCGGATTCTCCACCCAGTAGTTATACAAACGCAGCGCCGCGGGCTGTATCCCCTCAATGCTGGCTTCGTATTCTTCTTCACTCATCCCGTCCAGCCTGTCGCTCAACGCCTCCGAGCCGTGCAGCGCGATAAGATCCAGATCCGCCTTCAGCGCGTCCGGCAGTGAGGACCAGTCGGTCAACGCCACGCCGCGCATATAGCCATAGCACCACTCTTCCACCACAGTGTAGCTCTTGCCTTCGACGTCGTTAAAACCAAACATCGGTTCGAACTGATCCGGATACTCGCTCAGGCGCTCGGCGATATCGTTCATGTGCTTAAAGCAGAGATCGATAAAGCGGTTCATCTCGCGGTCGTTCTTCCAGCGCGGGATGAATTTCTCGCCGCCCCACACCGCCACCAGCCAGGCATCGGGTTCCACAACCATCGGGCCGGACAGCACCGCGGTCAGCATCCCGTCCAGTTCGGACACATCAAGTACGGACGCATCGTCATGACCGTAGGACATTAATGTCTCTTCCAGCCACTCCATTTCGCTTTCATTTAACGGGCCTTCAGTCATTGCTGATACTCCTGATAAAAAAAAGAAAAGATCCTGGCATAGATCGCCCGCCCTGCCTATGGCTAAGTTGAGGTCTTTATTGGTGCAAAAAAGCCCAATTCGTGACCGTTGCACAACTTATGGGCTTTAGTGTTAATGAGATGTGATCTCCGCTGTAATTTCACTTCGTCCCGCGAGGCGGCGTAAAACGGCACTCTATACTCAAACGTGTCGCAACCCGGTCAACGGGTTAACCATTCTGGCAACAATTTTGCTTACTGTTTTGTGCGCGGCTCACGCGCAAGGAACCCTCGCCGTAATAAGCAGGATGCTGCCAAGTTTAGTGCATGTTGTTCTCGCTCTTGTTTTTGGATTGACCACGCCGTCCGGCGTTCGGGCTAAAACCTCTTTGCAAAGGAACATCCAATGTCGCTGAAATTTATCAGAAGTCCCCTTTCTGTCGTGCTGGCGGGTTGTCTGCTGACCGCCTTCTCCGCCCAGGCGGATATTGTGATTGGCGTTGCCGGGCCTTTCACCGGCCCGAATGCCACGTATGGCGATCAGTACTGGCACGGCGCTACGCAGGCAGCAGAAGACATCAACGCCGCAGGCGGCATCAACGGCGAGAAAATCAAGCTGGTGCAGGGTGACGATGCCTGCGAGCCGAAACAGGCCGTCGCCGTGGCTAACCGCCTGGTCGATCAGGATAAAGTCAAAGCCGTGGTCGGCCATTTCTGCTCCTCCTCCACCATGCCCGCCTCAGAGGTCTATAGCGATGCGGGGATCCTCGCCATCACGCCCGGCTCCACCAACCCGCTGATCACCGAGCGCGGCATGAGCGATATGTTCCGCATGTGCGGGCGCGACGACCAGCAGGGACAGGTGGCGAGCGACTTTATCATCGACAAGCTCAAGGCCAAGCGGGTGGTCATTATTCACGATAAAGACACCTACGGGCAGGGTCTGGCGGACGCCACCAAAATCGCGCTGGCGAAGCGCGGCGTTCAGGATGTGATGTACGAGGGGCTGTCGCGCGGGGAGAAAGATTTCAACGCCCTGGTCACCAAAATTGGCGCGCAAAAACCGGACGTGGTGTTCTTCGGCGGCTGTCATCCTGAGGCCGGGCCGCTGGTGCGCCAGATGCGTGAGCAAGGCGTGCAGGCCAAGTTCTTCTCCGGCGACTGTATCGTCAACGAAGAGATGGTGACCGCGGCGGGCGGCCCGCAGTACACCAACGGCATCTACATGACCTTCGGCAAAGATCCGCGTCTGATCCCGGACGGTAAGGCCGTTATCGACAAATTCCGCGCGGGTAAATTCGAGCCGGAAGGTTACACCCTTTACTCCTACGCCTCCGTGCAGGCCATTGCCGCCGCGTTCAAAGCCACGGGCGGGACGGACTCCGCCAAGGCCAGCGAATGGCTGAAGGCCAACCCGGTCGACACCGTCATGGGCAAAAAAGCCTGGGACAGCAAAGGCGATCTGAAGGTCTCTGACTACGTGGTCTATCAGTGGGACGACAAAGGCAAATATAAGGAAGTGCAGTAACGCTCAACGTCGGCAGGTTCGCCTGTCGACGCACACAATACCCCAGGCGGCGTGCCTCACGCTGCCGATAAGAAGAGCGCGCTAAGATGAGTACATTCTTCCTGCAACAGTTGATCAACGGATTAACGCTGGGTTCCGTCTACGGATTAATCGCCATCGGCTATACGATGGTGTACGGCATCATCGGCATGATTAATTTCGCCCACGGCGAAGTGTATATGATTTCCGCTTATCTCTGCGCCATCGGCCTGGCGCTGCTGTCGTTCTTCGGCCTGCACTCCTTCCCGCTGCTGATCCTCGGCACGCTGGTGTTCACCATCGTGGTGACGGGGGTTTACGGCTGGACGATTGAGCGCATCGCCTACAAACCGCTGCGCAACTCAACGCGTTTAGCGCCGCTGATCTCCGCCATCGGCATGTCGCTTATCCTGCAAAACTACGCGCAAATCAGCCAGGGCCCGCGCCAGCAGGGGGTGCCGACGATGCTGGACGGCGTGCTGCGCGTTCATCTTGGCGAAGGGTTCGTGCAGATAACCTATACCAAAATCTTTATTCTGGCCGCCTCGTTCCTCGGGATGCTGCTGCTGACCTGGATAATCAGCCGCACGCGCCTGGGGCGCATGTGCCGCGCGGTGCAGCAGGATCGCAAGATGGCCTCCATTCTCGGGATCAACACCGACCGGATCATCTCCCTGGTGTTTGTGATCGGCGCGGCGATGGCCGGGCTGGCGGGGGTATTGATCACCATGAACTACGGCACCTTTGATTTTTACGCCGGGTTTATCATCGGCATTAAAGCCTTCACCGCCGCGGTGCTGGGCGGCATTGGCTCGCTGCCGGGGGCGATGCTCGGCGGGCTGATCCTGGGCGTCGCCGAAGCGCAGTTTTCCGGGATGGTGAACTCCGATTACAAAGACGTGTTTTCATTCGGCCTGCTGGTGGTGATCCTGATTTTCCGCCCTCAGGGGCTGCTGGGCCGCCCCGTCGTGGCGAAAGTGTGAGGAGAACGACATGACTTCACGCGCGGTTTCCCATGACGGTTTCTCCCTGAAGCGCTGCATCCTGGACGCCATTTTCTCCGCAATGGTGGCGCTCATCATCTTTGGCCCCATCGCGGGGGTGGTGCTGGACGGGTATAGCTTTAACTTCGCCGGACAGCGGCTGGCGTGGATCGTTGCCATTGTCGCTATTGGGCGTTTTCTGCTGAGCGCATTTTTAGGCACCCGCGCCGGTTCGCGCTTTTTATCCCGCTTCGAAGCGGATAGCGCCGGGGTCTACGTCCGCCCACCCGAGTACAAAAGCCGGATGCGCTGGATTATCCCGCTGGTGATTGCCCTGGCGGTGTGCTTCCCGTTTGTTGCCACCAAGTATGTACTGACCGTGGCGATCCTCGGACTGATTTACGTCCTGCTCGGGCTCGGGCTGAACATCGTGGTCGGGCTGGCGGGGCTGCTGGATCTGGGTTACGTGGCGTTTTACGCCATCGGCGCCTACGGCCTGGCGCTGGGATATCAATATCTGGGGCTCGGCTTCTGGACGATGCTCCCGCTCGCCGCGATTATGGCCGCCGCCGCCGGCGCGCTGCTGGGCTTTCCGGTGCTGCGCATGCACGGCGATTATCTGGCGATTGTGACGCTCGGCTTCGGGGAGATTATCCGCCTGATCCTCAACAACTGGCTGACCTTCACCGGCGGGCCTAACGGCGTATCCGCCCCCCCCCCTACCTTTTTCGGGCTGGAGTTTGGCCGCCGCGCTAAGGAAGGCGGCGTCCCGTTCCACGAGTTTTTTCACCTCACCTATAACCCGAACCTGAAGTTTATCTTCATCTACGCAGTGCTGTTCCTCGTGGTGCTGCTGGTGCTGTACATCAAGCATCGCCTGACGCGAATGCCCATTGGCCGGGCGTGGGAAGCCCTGCGCGAAGATGAAATCGCCTGTCGCTCGATGGGGCTGAATCACGTGCTGGTCAAGCTGTCGGCCTTCACGCTCGGCGCCTCCACCGCCGGGATTGCCGGGGTGTTCTTCGCCACCTATCAGGGCTTTGTGAACCCGACCTCGTTCACCTTTTTTGAGTCGGCGCTGATCCTCGCCATCGTGGTGCTGGGCGGCATGGGCTCGACGCTTGGCGTGGTGCTGGCGGCGTTTGTCTTAACCGTGACGCCAGAGCTGCTGCGAAGCTTCGCCGAGTACCGCGTTCTGCTGTTTGGCATGCTGATGGTGGTGATGATGATCTGGCGGCCGCGCGGGCTGATCCGCATCAACCGCAGCGGCTACGCCGTGCGCAAGGGGGTCGCGCCATGAACGGAACGATACTGAGCGTAGAGCATCTGATGATGCACTTTGGCGGCATCAGGGCGCTGAACGATGTGAATCTTGAGGTGCAGCGCGGGTCGATAACCGCCCTCATCGGGCCAAACGGCGCGGGAAAAACCACGGTATTCAACTGCCTGACCGGGTTTTACAAAGCCTCCGGGGGCAACATCCTGTTCAACACCCGGAGTAAAACCACCAACGTGATCCAGGTGCTCGGGCAAAAATTCCAGCCGGGCGACTGGGTCAACCCGGCGCAGCTCGGCCAGCGCATTTTTTACAAGATGTTCGGCGGCACGCACCTGGTGAACCGCGCCGGGCTCGCCCGCACCTTCCAGAATATCCGTCTGTTCCGGGAGATGTCGGTCGTGGAGAACCTGCTGGTGGCCCAGCACATGCGGGTCAATCGCAACCTGTTGGCCGGGGTGCTCAATACCCCAGCCTATCGCCGGGCAGAGAGCGACGCGCTGGATCGCGCATTTTACTGGCTGGAGGTGGTGGATCTTGTCGATTGCGCCAACCGGCTGGCGGGAGAGATGTCCTACGGGCAGCAGCGCCGTCTGGAAATCGCCCGCGCCATGTGTACCGGGCCGGAGATGATCTGCCTCGACGAGCCCGCCGCCGGGCTGAACCCGGTTGAAACGCGCACCCTGAGCAAAATCATCCGCTTCCTGCGCGACCACCACGAGATAACGGTGCTGCTGATTGAACACGATATGGGGATGGTGATGGAGATTTCGGACAACATTATTGTGCTCGACCACGGAGACGTCATCGCCCAGGGCAAACCCGAGCAGATCCAGCACGATGAAAAGGTGATTGCCGCCTATCTTGGCACCGATGAGAGCGAGGTAAGCCTGTGAGCGAGCCGATGCTGGAGTTTCGCGAAGTGGATGTGTTTTACGGCGTCATCCAGGCGCTTAAACAGGTCTCTTTGCAGGTCACCCCGGGTGAAACCGTGGCGCTAATCGGCGCTAACGGCGCGGGTAAATCGACCCTGCTGATGTCCATCTTCGGTCAGCCGCGCATCCGCAGCGGGGAAATTCTCTTTTGCGGCGAGGATATCAGCCACCGTTCGACGCATTTCGTCGCCTCGGGCGGCATTGCCCAGGCGCCGGAAGGACGGCGTATTTTCCCGGATATGACCGTGGAAGAGAATCTGCTGATGGGCACCATCCCCATCGGCAGCCAGTTTGCCGCGCAGGATATGCAAAGCATGTTTGACCTCTTCCCGCGCCTGAAAGAGCGGCGCAAGCAGCGCGCCATGACCATGTCCGGCGGCGAACAGCAGATGCTGGCGATCGCCCGCGCGCTGATGAGCCGCCCAAAGCTGCTCCTGCTCGACGAGCCAAGCCTTGGGCTGGCGCCCATTGTGGTAAAGCAGATTTTCCAGACCCTGCGCGAGCTGGCCCGCAACGGGATGACCATTTTTCTGGTGGAGCAGAATGCCCATCACGCGCTAAAGCTGTCGGATCGCGGGTACGTGATGGTCAACGGGCAGATTCGCCTGAACGGCAGTGGCGAAGAGTTATTAAGAGATCCGGAGGTGCGGAGGGCGTATCTGGGTGGGGTGTAGGGATACCCCCTCCTAAACATGTTAACGCTAAAGTGGGCAATATTCATGATGTGCTGGATTTTGCCGTTACGCCAACCTGCAGCAATGTCTTAAATTCATCGAAACTATCTTATCGAACGTGGGAAATAATCGTTACGGGATCCTTAATTGTGCCGCGCCAGGACGTAATAATACGCAGTAAGCATATGCAATATCCCACCGCTAATGTGGTCGTTTTTCTTTGCATTAATAAATCACCTAGCTGTAGCAATATTATTCTGCACCGCGAAAGTTTTTTATATCTGACCATGCCACATGCTATTTAAGAAACATGGAAGGCATCAGTTTTCTCGCCTTCAATATGGGTCTTAGAACTATAGTTATTGGTATCGTCCCCTTCAATCCGGTTCCCCGTCCGACTCGAAAGCTACCAGTATACGCGCAGCCCCAAATACCATCATTTTACTATGCATATAAGGGCCGAGTGCACATTTAATCATAGCCTGGCAAACATTTAGTCAGGCATCGCATCAAACAGCTGTTCGATGAATGCAACAAGAGACGATGTATGTTTTGAAGTAACGAGATGAAGGATGGTGACATAATTCCTATTGCTGATAAAATTCAACCTCGAATATACAGCCAAATATGGATAAACTTACATTTAAAAGTAATCATCAACTAATGACATGAATCGTGAGGATATCAGCGCTAATAATTCCCAACGATACGCACCATATATGATGAATATTAAGTTAAATCAGAATCGTATGTAGTGCATGTCGAGAAAAACATAGCTCATTCAAATGGGGATATTGGTCACTTTGAAAGATTAATCTATTAGATTGCTTTTTTTTTATCGTACATTCATCAATCAGGCTGAGGTATTAACCCCAATGGCTCCTCCACGCGAACCGCTCCTCATCAGAGCCTTTTTTCCAAACTAAAGCTAAATTTGCACATTACAGAGGATTATCCCCTCTCTCAGGTGTTCTATTTGATACATAACTTCTTACTTTTTGGTATGCTGAGACATTCCCGATACGACTGAATTTGACTTCAGGAGCTTGCATTGATAGCCAACTTAATGGAAAAAAAACGCATAAAGTCAATGGACTTTATCAGAACCATTTCCGTAATAATGATTATCATCTTTCATTTTTATGTTGAAGCCAAAGCAAAAGGATTTACATCCAGCTTTGATTTTATACTATCCCAACTTGGTGATTTCGGAGTTTCGTTTTTCATAATTATTAGTGGCGGCGGCCTTTACTTAAGCACAATGAAGGGTATTAAATTGCTCTCATTTTATAGAAAAAGAGCTGGGACAATATATCCATCTTTTTATTTGGCTTACCTGGCTGTGTCCATTTTTCTGTATCTGACAGCGAACAGGGTTGTTTTCCTGAACGATCCGTTGTTAATGTTGATCACTATACTTGGATTCGACGGATACTTAGCCAGCAACATTCAAAATTATTATCTTGTAGGCGAATGGTTTTTGGGTTTTATTATTATAATCTACCTCATATACCCTCTGATATTAAAGCTTTTCACCTATAATAAATGGCTAACATTATTCACAGCTGTATTAATTAGTATTATTTGTTTCAAATACAACGATACTATTAATGCCAATTTTCCTATCTGGAATAAAATTGACACATGGAATCCTTTGGTAAGATTACCAGAGTTTATTTTCGGAATGATATTCTTTGGTTTTATGATAAATGATAAACGCTACACCATCTTTACGCTGTTAATTTCCTCACTTATTATAGCGGCTTACAGTATATTCGGGTTAAATATGATAGATTATTATAAAACGCCCTTGTTTATCGCCGTTGCTGTAGTAATAACATATCTATATGAATATGCTATCAGTTTCAAAATCATTGACCGACTTTGTCTGTCCCTGTCGGCATTATCATTCATGGCGTTTCTTTTGCACCATCAGATTATTTATGCCTTGTCCAAAAACGGAATTATGCAGAACATGGACGAATATAATCTATTTTATGGGTTTGCAATGGTTCTTATAATAACTTTTGTAAGTGCTTATTTGCTGGAAAACGTGGTACAGAAAATCAAAAAAAATTTCTAAGCAGACAAGCCTTTATATTGAACATCTTTCTGAGCCAGACGTTGAGAAAGGTATTTTAGGATGGAGGCCGCCCGAAGGCGGCAACGTTATCTTAGTGGTGGGTTAACCGCCCATCACTATGATGTGGGCCAATCCTGCCCGCTTCTATCAGGATCTCTTCAATGAGTTCTTCCAGGCACTCCTTGCCGTGATGATCGCAAACCAGGTGTACCTGCCGGGTAATTTCTTCTGATTCCATGCCGTCGCACAGTGCCGCTTTCAGCATGACCGAAGCCCAGCGTTTTGCTTCAGAGTGATTGAGCATAACCCCTCCAGACGTACGATACCTGTATAAGCGTAGCTGAAAGATCTTATGTTAAAGAGGCTAATCTGTAAGGGTGAATTTCAGGCACAAAAAAACCACCTTTCGGTGATTTCACGACACCGCTTATTGCTTTGATTATTCTTTGTTTCCCATGCCAGCCGGAGCACTCCAGGAACCACGCTCAATATTATCAGATAAACAATCAACTACGATTATGCCCTTCACGGTTAAGCAACGTGTCCGGGAACAACGAGCTTGCAACACCGATCAGGAGATACTCTAAAAACGATAATCGTGTTGCACCAAACTCGGGCCATATGCCCGCATCGTTTTTGTTCCATGCTTTACACCAGAACCAGATATCTTGCTTTAACTGCGGGCGTACCGCTGGATAAGAAACAAAAAGACGTTCTGCCCAGTTTTGGTACTTCATAGTCACGTACCGGGCGTCGTGCCCGGGAAGAACCGATGCGCTCAGGTCTCCAATATGGTACTGGTAGTTATCCCCCCAACGCGCAAATTTGTCTTTAACCCGCGCAACATCTTTTATATTGGCCGATATGGGGTTACTACGCCCTTTTGATTCTGCTTTACCTATATAAAGCGGGACAACGTCATCGTGTTGACGCAAAAACATCATATAGATTAGGCCGTCAAACCGATCGCATTGACTCGCAATATCCTCCAGCAAAATATTTGTCTGAGAAATCACTCTGGCTTCCATCGATTCACTTCGGGAGAGTATGTTTCTTGACAGGACCTTGCCTACCTGCCGGACGCGCACGAAAGATTCCTGGTCTGTATCGAAGAGGTGTGTGCTGTTCTCTATTATTTGTTGGCGGTGGCAGAAAGCATCCCATAGTGCTTTCCGTTGCCCGATTACATGCTGCTCAGTCATCTCTTATTCACTAACGCTAGCCCATCACTTATCGTCGAATGATATCATCCCTGATCCAAGTAGACCGATTTAAACAGGATGTAAATCAATGAAAGCCACACACAGTAGCTATGGGATTATCACCCTAAATGCAATCGAACTTATCAGACAACACTTGACCCCAATTGAAGCATGGCGTCGCGCCGTTACAGGTAAAGAAAAAGGATGTCCTAAAACAGCATTTCTGGGCTTATGCCAGTTTGGTTGGGTGAAAAATATTCCACGTGGGGAATATCTATCTTCTCGCGCATTAAACGGACCTAATAAGGATTATGCAATCCGTGCAGCCCAGCTTTTATTGGCAAATCCTGATGCAGGCTTTACGACTAAACAGCTTTGGGCATTAAGCATTGCTGGTTTAAATCAGCCTCCGGCTAACCATAATCAGCAAATGAATGTTGTGTTTGCTATCTGGGAGGCAGGGTTACTCATCGAAGGGACCATGCCTTAACGGATAACGTGACCTCATACTCGGCTACGAAACGGAATACCGCCTGCACAGTTGCATATTTTATGATAGGGCTGTGCTGGGAAAATGTGTATATGCAAGCTACAGATTGCACTTCATGCACATGACTTGAATTTCAGGCACAAAAAAACCACCTTTCGGTGGTTTCACGACACTGCTTATTGCTTTGATTATTCTTTGTTTCCCATGGTAGCCGGAGTGGGACTTGAACCCACACAGCGCGAACGCCGAGGGATTTTAAAAACTATCAATGAACCTTATAAATCATAACCTTATGATGCATAAGCCATTTAAAAATGCCTATATCAGCGTAATATTGCGTATGGCGGGAATCTATCGCCACAATTTTCACTCACTTTCGGCGGCATCGCCAATTTGTTTTTAATAGAGGAAACCCGCCATGTAGGCGGGTTATTTCATAGTGTGAGTGAGAGCTGATCTTCGCCGTGATGACTTCGCGGGAAAACATCTTGCGGAACCATCGCGCCGGGGACTGGTTGAGTCTGGTTTAATGATTCGTCTATTTGCGTCATGCTGGTAAAGCAGTAGCCGCACAACATATTTTGACACTGGTGATAACTGCGGCGCACTAAATCACTCAACTCTACACTGGTACGAGTTTTCGCAACTGCACGGCAGCGAGGACAGCGCATTGCCATACGCGGGCCTCCTCTGGGCTGGTTAATATCACGTCAAGTATAACGCTTAACCCGTTGATTCGTCACCCTCCTCAGCCGTCCATTCATCAATCTTAACTTCCAGCTCCAGCGAGGTTGTAAAGCCCCCGCTGCCGATATCATGCACACATCGGGTAATCGTCCAGTAACCATTATCAATCGTGGACTTAAAGCCCGATACGCTTGCCGGTTGTTCCGGGTACAAATCCGCCCGGCCCCGCGCCAGCGTGATAGAGAATGACGCCGCGCCACGTTGTAGCTGGCTCCACTTCGCCGCTGCTGCCCGCTTCGCTGCCTTTTCCGTTTTAAACGTCTTGCGGATCACGAATACGTTGCCTTCCGCGCCCGCCATGTAATCCCCTTCTTTGCTGCTTGATGCGGGTTCTTTTGGCTTCTTCGGCTGGGTTTTTCTGCGGCGTCTGCGGGTTTTTGTCTTTACCGTGGTGGCGGGTTTCTTACCGAAATTCAGATCCAGCCAGTAAGCGGTAACGCCGGTATAAGCGTCACGATCGGCAATGCTAAAACTATGCTTGTCGCCGCTGCCCCGCACGATGCCGATCGCCGGTAAAGGTTTACCGCTCTGGGTTACGCCCTGCCCCGGCGTGATGAACAGCAACATGCCGTTTTTGACTGTGGCAACCGCACCCAGCATATCCGCCATTCTGGTGAGAAAACTTATATCTGATTCACTGGTTTGGTCAGCGTGATCGATCTCAATCTTCGCCAGTTCCTCGCTTACCCCGGCGCGCAGGTCGTACCGGCTGGCGATACTGGCAACCACATCACCAACGGTAATATCGTGCCAGGAGTATTCACGCTTCACGTTGAACGTGTCGCGAAAGTCTGCGCTACGGGCGCTGATGGTAAGCTGGTCAGGCGGGCCTCGGTGCGCAACCTCATCAACGGTGTAAAGCCCTTTAAATACCAGCGGTTCATTATCCCAGCCCAGCGAAACGGAAATCTTAGCGCCACGCGATGGCATCACGATCTGCCCGTCTGAATCGTCCAGCGTGAGATCAAGCGTATCCGCTTCAAATCCCCGATTGTCCGTCAGCGACAACGAGATCAAACGGTCATCCAGCGCGGTGAGCTGCTTGCCCTCAATCTGAATACTGAACGCCGGGCGTGGCGAATAACGCGCATCATCATCCAACATCTTATTGGTTCCCTCATTGGTGAGGATACCATCGTCGCCACGCGCGCGCGTACAGACAACGCGAGGCTGTTGTTGCGGTCTGCTGACAATGCCTACCTCTCGCACCAGCTGGCAATTGTCGCAATGATAAGTGGCAATCATTGACCTGGCGAGGCAACTACATGGCCACAAATTACCATCACGGTGTAACCGTCACGGAAACCACCGATCTGAGCACGATGATCACCGATATTGATTCTGCGGTTATCGGCGTCGTTTGTATCGCTGACGATGCAGATGAAGAAGCGTTCCCGCTGGATACCCCTGTACTCATTACCCGCGTGGCTAACATGCTGGGCAAGGCAGGCAAAACCGGCACCCTGTTCACCACCCTGAAAGCCATTTCAGACCAGACCAGCCCGCAGACCATTGTGATCCGCGTGGCTGATGTGTCCAAAATCGTACCCCCTGAAGGTGGCACGGCTCCGACGCAGGATCAGCTGGTCATTGGCGGTACTGACCCGGAAACGGGGCTTTTCACCGGCATGTATGCGCTGCTATCGGCGGAGATGCGTGTTGGCGTCCGTCCGCGTGTGCTTGCCGTTCCCGGCCTTGATACTCAGCCAGTGGCGGCGCAACTCGGCGTGATAGCGGAGAAGCTGCGCGCCTTTGCTTATGTTTCAGCGAACGGCTGCAACACAATTGCAGAGGCAAAGGAATACCGCGAGCAGTTTGCCCAGCGTGAAATGATGGTGATCTGGCCTAACTTCATTTGCTATGACACCAACGCGGGAGCAAACGCCACCGTACCGGTAGGTGCTCATGCGGTAGGGATGCGCGCCAAAATCGACGCAACGCAGGGCTGGCACAAAACCATTTCCAACGTGCCGGTGAACAACGTGCTGGGGATGGATCGCGATATCTATTTCACCTTACAGGGCACCGACACCGACGCGGACGAGCTGAACGCGGCAGGCGTCACCACCCTGATCAAACAGGACGGCTATCGCATCTGGGGATCGCGAACCTGCGACGAAGAAACCTACATTTTTGAGAGCTACACCCGTACCGCTCAGATTGTAGCGGATACCGTGGCAGAGGCTCACTTCTCCTATGTTGATAAGCCGCTCACCCCTTCGCTTGTGAAAGATATCGTTGACGGTATCAACCGCAAGCTAACGTCCTATGTGACGGCGGGCAAGCTGCTCGGTGCGCGCTGCTGGTACGACCCTGAACCGAATACCAGCGAAACGCTGCGTAACGGGCAGCTCACCATCAAATACAACTACACGCCTGTCCCACCGCTGGAAAATCTCAGTCTGGTGCAGGAGTTCACTGATGAATACTTCGCTACGTTTTCCAGCGCAGTGAATAACTAACCGGGGGCGCGTATGGCTCTGCCTAAAAAACTTAAATACTTCAACATGTTCTTTGACGGGGATAACTATTTCGGCATGGTGCCGGAAATCACCCCGGCGAAGTTAACCCGCAAAACAGAGGATTATCAGGCCGGTGGTATGCCGGGTTCTGTCGCGGTCGATCTCGGCTTTGATGCCGGGGCGCTGGATATGGATATAACCCTTGGCGGCATGGATGCGGGGCTGCTGAAAAAATGGGGCATCGCCACCGCCGATGGTATGCAAACGCGCTATGCCGGTTCGTACCAGGATGATTCAACCGGCGAAGCGGTGCCCGTTGAAATTCAGACGCGCGGACGCTTCACGGAGATGGATCCGGGCACGTCCAAAACCGGGGATGATACTTCCCATAAGTACACCCTGAAAAATACCTATTACAAGCTGACCATCAACAGCGAAGAAATCATTGAAGTTGATGTGCTCAATATGATCTACAAAGTTGGCGGCGTTGACATGATGGAAAAACATCGCGCTAACATTGGCTTATAAGGAATTAACGCACCATGACCAAAGTAACCGGTAAAGAAGTTGTCACGCTCAATGCGCCTATCGTTCGCGGCAAGACTGCAATCAGCGAAATCACGATCACGCCAGTCTTAAAACAGGCCGGATCGCTGCGTGGCTTAAAAGTCTATGACGTTCTGACGTCGAATTATGATGCGCTGGTTGTTCTGCTGCCGCGCGTTACCGCCCCGGCACTGACCGCTGACGAAATCGCCCGCATGGATACGTGGGACTTCTGCCAGCTCGCCAATGCGGTGGTTGATTTTTTGCAACCACCTTCGGATCAGAGCGGGACGGATACGGGCAGCGCGTCATCAGATGCCCCTGCGAACGCATAGAAAACTTAATGGCGGATATCGCCGTCATTTTCCACTGGCGACCAGCGGAGATGGACGCCATGACGGTAGAGGAACTTCTGTTATGGCGTGATCAAGCCGCTGCGCGCAGTGGCGGAGATCAATAAAATGGCAGACCGCAAATTAAATATTCAGGTGGCATTCAGCGCCCTGAATAATATGTCTCAACCTGTCAACGCGGCGCGCCAGAGTGCCGCCGCGCTGGCCTCTCAGATTAAGCAGACGCAGAGCAGCATCAAAGGGCTTGAGCGTCAGGCTACCAGCTTTGACCGGCTGACCAACGCCAACAAAAAAACCACCGATCAACTGGCTCAGGCAAAGACGCAGGCACGTGAAATGGCGGCGGCTTTCGGCCCACTGAAACAGCGCAGTGCTGAACAAGTTACCG
Source organism: Enterobacter soli (assembly GCF_964208575.1). Classification (GTDB taxonomy): domain Bacteria; phylum Pseudomonadota; class Gammaproteobacteria; order Enterobacterales; family Enterobacteriaceae; genus Enterobacter; species Enterobacter soli_A. The sequence continues at coordinate 14,534 of NZ_CAXOFU010000007.1, forward strand.
CCCTCAACCAGCAGCGGGCAGCGATCCGCAACCTCACAGCCCAGCAGAAAACGGAACAGGCCCAGCTCAACCAGTTGCGCGCCAGCTTCTACAGCGAAGGGATTGCGATCAGCAGCACCAGCCGGGCAACGGAACAAATCAGCCAGCGCACCGCACAGTACAACCGCCAGCTTACTGAGCAGCAGCGGCGGCTTGAGTCCGTCACGCAGGCACAGGCGCGCTATGCCCGCGCCAAAGAAACCGGCGAGAGATTGCAAAGCTCAGGTATGAAGACCGCAGCGACCGGCGCGGCGGTACTTGCTCCCGTCGCTGCTGCCATAAAGAGTTACAGCAGCCTGGAAGATGCCATGAAGGGCGTATCCAAACAGGTGAATGGCCTGCGCGATGATGACGGCAACCGCACCGCTCAGTTTGCTGAGATGCAAAACGCTATCAAAGACGCTGCCGAAAATTTGCCAATGCCCAACGGGGCCGTTGACTATGCCGCACTGGTAGAGGGCGGCGCGCGTATGGGCGTGGCTAACAGCGATGATCCATGGCAGAAGCAGAAGAAGGATCTACTGGATTTTGCCAACACCGCCGCCATGGCCTCAAAGGCGTTTGAGCTGCCTGCCGATCAGCTGTCGGAAAGCCTGGGTAAAATCGCCGGTCTGTATAAAATCCCCATTCAGGATATTGGCAAGCTGGGCGACGTCATCAACTATCTGGACGATAACGCCAAATCAAAAGGCTCTGACATTATCGACGTGTTGCAGCGCGTGGGTGGTGCTGCCGATCAGCTCGGCTATCAGAATGCGGCGGCACTTGGCTCCACGTTCCTGAGCCTTGGTGAACAATCCGAAACAGCGGGCACCGCAGTTAAAGCGATGGTGCGCGAGCTTGGTAATGCTATGGTGCAACCGGATCGGTTTATGGAAGGTCTGGACGCGCTGGGGCTAAGCGCTGAGAAGGTGCAGAAGAACATGGCAAAAGACGCCATGGGCACCATTATGGCGGTGATGGAAGCCACCAAAAAGCTGGAACCAGATAAGCAAATGAACGTGCTTACTCAGCTCTTTGGTGACGAATACGCAATGGCGGTTTCCAAAGTCGCTAACAACCTGCCAGAGCTGCGCAGGCAGCTCGAATTAACCCACGGCACCGCGTCTAAAGGCTCCATGAAGCGGGAATCCGATATTGATAAAGATTCACTCTCATCACAGTGGCAGATAACCAAAGCGGAGTTTGGCAACAATTTCAGTGCTCTGGGTGAAACCATGCGCGGGCCAATGATGGCGATCATGAAATCAGTCGGGGGCGTCCTGCAATCAATCCGGAGCTGGGTTGAAGCCAATCCGGCACTGGTTGCCGCCATCATGAAAACCGTCGCCGCAATTGGTGCCATTCTCACGGTGCTGGGTACGCTTATGCTGGCGCTGGGCGCAATACTCGGCCCGATGGCGCTTGTACGTTTGAGCTTTACCACGCTGGCAGGTGAAGGCGGGATCGCCAAACTGCTGACCAGCATCACCCGGCTTGGCGGCGCGTTTCAGTGGCTGGCTGGTTCGCCCATGCAGGCGCTGCTTACTGCCGGTCGTGCGGTCTTTGGCCCCCTGATCACGCTGCTGGCGGGTATCTCCGCCCCAGTCTGGGGTCTGATTGCCCTGTTTGCTGGCGTCGCTATTGCGATCATCCAGTTCTGGCAACCTATCAAGGCGTTTTTCAGCGGGTTCTTTATCGGTCTGATGCAGGGGCTACAGCCGATCTTTTCTATCGTTTCCGCCGTATTCTCGCCGCTGGTACCGATATTTGACGCCATCATCTCCGCGATCAGTACGGTATGGGACTGGTTTACAAAACTGTTTGAGCCGATCCAGTTCTCCACTGAGGCGCTGAAATCCTGCACCAGTGCCGGGGAATCATTCGGCAAGATTGTTGGTGACGCCATATCACTGGTGCTATGGCCCGTTGAACAGCTCTGGAAAGGTCTGGATCTGGTGCTGGAAAAGCTAGGCCTGATACCTGATCAGGCAGAGCGAGCCAAAAAAGCCGTTGAGCAGGTGAACACGCAGAAGAAACTTACCGGGCTGGCGGATACGCTTGCCGGAGATCTGAAAGCCGTCACCGCACAATCGAAGAAGGAAGAAGAGAAGAAGGAGCAGAAGCGGAAAACGGAACAGAGCCAGCAGCAACAGGCGCTTGCCAATAACCTGAAAGGCCCGGCGAACCTGGCACCGAAGATCAGCAGTAGCCTGGATAAAATCGCCAGCAACACGGCAGAGAAGAAAGACGGCCCCGGGGAAATCGTCTTCAAAAATAAACAGCCGTACATTCCTATCCGTGGCGGGTATGCCGAACCGGTGCAGCAGGCTCAGCGGCAGGTGCCATCACTCACTGCATGGATGCAGCAGCAGGCTGGCGCACTCGTTTCTTCGGTGCTGCCGTATAGCGTTCAGCAGCCTGCCGCCCGTTCGCCAGTGTCGGCGGTTCCGTCTGCGGCTTCCGTCGCGGCGCTGATGCCTGGCGGCGACGTGTTTAACTTTGAAATCAACATCAACGACTCGGGCCAGATGGATGAACAAAAACTTGTCCAGCGCATCCGCGAAGAGCTCACCGTTGCCCAGCAGCAGGCCGCACGGCGCAAACGCTCGCAACTGACCGATCACGAATAAGGGGCAAAGCCATGATGATGATATTGGGCATGTTTCCGTTTGCGCTACAAACGACGCCCTACCAGACGTCGAACCAGTCGAATACATGGCGACACGTCAAAAACGATCGCGTGGGGAAATCCCCGCGCTATCAGTACATAGGCCCGGATGAAGAGCCGATCACGCTATCCGGTACGCTGTACCCGGAAATCAGCGGCGGCGATGTGTCGCTCACTACGCTGGAGACAATGGCATACACCGGCAGAGCCTGGCCCCTGATTGAAGGCACCGGCAAGATTTACGGGATGTACGTGATCGACGGGTTAACCCAAAACCGCACTGAGTTCTTTCAGGACGGGAAAGCGCGGAAGATTGATTTTACCCTCAGCCTGAAAAAGGTCAGCGAAGATACCAGAGAGAAACTGGCGCAAATCACCAATGATGATGTGCTGTCTATGGTGAAAGCAGGGGTGAATTTCTAACTTTATTTTTTATGGCCAACACGTTCATTGTTGACAGTGTGGTACCGAAATCATCGTGCACCGTCACTTTTAGCCGTGCTAAAGCACGATCATTTGTGGCGGTGCTCGATATCCGTTTACGCCTCCGGCTTCTCAGGCCAGTTGATATCTGGCGCGGCTGACGTGTCTATAGACTCCAGAGCGTCCAGATAATCCAGCCAGATATTGTATTGCATAAGCTCATCACCTCCCAACCGTCCAATTGCTGCCTTTCCAGGCCACTGCTTACTGTTGATGAAATTATTGGCCTGCTCGATTAATGACAGCTTTTGTTCATCAGCTTTTGCAATTTCCTCTTCTTGAGTTAATGGCGGCGCGTCCAACCAGGCAGGCATTCCCGCGTCTGATCCCAATACTTTACCTTCCGGCCAGGCAACATTGGTAAATTCCCGATAGATTTCTTCGGACACAACACTCGAATCCTCAGGAATAAAGGAATTTACGCCCTCAATGTAAAACCCCAAGGCCGAACCTGAAAAATATATATTCATATTAATTACCTATTGTGATCCAACGAATGCCTTGAGTTGACCCTGACCCAGTATTCGAATTTGAAATAGCAATAGTTGACTTATCAACAGGTGAGCACCCACAGCCGTATTCTTCGACTAAAGAAATTGAACTCCCTTTAACCGCTATAGCGAAAAGACATGCATGGTCGTAAGTGACAGGAAGTGTGACATTTGTTGTCGCCTGTCGCGCAGCATTAATAATGCCCCATTGGATCAATATAACCCCCGGCCCTCCCTCAATCATGGCTGGCACTTCCAGACGCCCAGTTGATGAGGCCACCGCTGCACCTGCGTTTAACTTAGCTGATGTACCTAGCCCCAGATTTTCAAATACAGCGCTAACCAAACCCGCATCAACCATCTCCTTAAGAGCATTTTTAATAAGCGGATATTGATCGTGTGGGTTCGATGCAGAAATATGCTCGCTCATCAAACCATCAGCGTAAGATTCCGTGACGATGACTTGAGAATCGACATATGCTCTGGTTGCCAGTACAACTGAAGGATCAATTTTAAGCGTTACCGCCTGGGTGCTGCTGACGATCAGAATGACGCGAATCACCTGCACACGTCCGCTACCTTCCTGCAATAACGGCTTATATGTTTCCGCGCAATTCGCTATGGCGATCATATTTCCGTCGCTGTCATACAGACCAACCTCGCGAATCCACCACCCGCCCACGTCTTCCGGGATCACCTGCTCAGCAATAATCTGGTTGGTGTTTACCGGGTCAATGGTCAGCGTGTTGAGCGGCGCGCGGCGCAGCTCATGCACAAGCGCAGTCTGCGCAGGGTTTGGCGTCGGCAGTGCGCCGTTGCCATCCCCTACTGCCATCTGAGTAATTTCAACCTGTTCACCCAATGCCGTGGCGTTCGCCAGCTTCGCGGCCCCGACATTGGTTAGCAAGGCATAATATTTAGTTGCCACTTGGTGAGATCTCCACGGTATCGATCAAATGAATTGCACTCCCCACATACTCCGCACCGCCAACTGAAATGGTTTCTGGGAAATAGGGGTACACGGTCAACGTGTCGCCCAGATAGGCAGACGCGCCAACATAAACGGGGCCGGTAGTCTGTAAGTGCAGGCTCATGCCCAGCATTTGACGGCTACACGGTTTAACGTCTGCGATCAGCCGCTCAAGCTCCTGATAGGTTTCTTCGCTGATGCCTTCATCTTCGACGCCAATATCCAGCGTAAACGTGCCTGGATCTGTATCGATGTTCCACCACTCGTTAACCCGGATGAAGTACCCGAACGGCTCTACAGCGCGGCGCATTGCTCCGGTAGTGCCTTTGTAGCGGTGCAGGTAAAACGCATCCGCTATCGCCTTACGCTTCGTTGTCTGGGGCCAATTCTCATCCCATCGATCAACAGAGAAAGCCCACGCCAGATAGGGCAGCAGGTCAACCGGGCAGTTATACGGATCCCAGAGCTGGCGCAGCGGTACTCGCACTTCCCCCAGAGCGGCACAAACGCGGGCGGCGACACGCTCAAGGCGCGTTGAGCTGGGCGGTGTGAGGGTTTTACTCATCGTATCCCCCAACGGTTATTGTGTAGCCGGTGCAGTGGGACGCCTGAGTATCATCAAGCACCATATCCTCCACTGGTTGCGCCAGTTCCACACGCTGCACACCTTCAACGTGCAGCGCGGCATAAATGGCAGACAGCCGGATATCACGCCCCAGACGACGCTGATCGGCTATGTACGCCTGTAGCTTTTGCTCAGATGCCTGGCGGATGGGTTCCGACTCCGGCCCCGGATAGATATACAGCGTGGCATCAATCTCATAAGGCACGATCTCCGCCGCCTGAACGGTCACGCGATCGGCAACAGGGCGCACCTCTTCGCCATTCAGCGCACTGGCAACGATATCGATCAGCTCCTGGCTGGCGGTGCCGTCACCCTCACGGGAAAGCACAGAGATTGTGACGCAGGCAGGCGTTGGGCTTACGGCAGACACATCAGCAACGCGCCCATCAGCAGACAGGCCGAAAAATTCATATGCCGCCGTTGGCCCGGCAACGCTCAGCCCTTCAAACGCCTGCGGAGTGCGGACGCGCAGATCGGCATCAGATTCCATCACTGCGGGCACAGGCGGTACAACGCTGTCATCTTCCGGCGTAATAGTCAGGCGTTTCACGTTGAAGTTTGCCGCCAGCTGATCCAGATCACTGCCCACGGAGTACGCCACCATTACCGCGCGCGCCGCTTCGTTCACGCGCTGGCGTAGCAACAATTCGCGATAACAGTTTTCTTCCAGCAGCATGGTAATCGGCTCAGATTCCAGAGAGAGAGTGCGCCTGATAACGTCCTGTTCATCTTCCGGGTAAAGAGCGATAAACGCCTCTTTACGCTCATTGAACAGCGTTTCAAAGTCCAGCGGCTCCACCACTACCGGAGGCGGTAATTGTGAAAGGTCGATTGTTCCGCTCATGCCTGCACCTGCCTGCCGATCGTTACGTCCGTGGTAAAGGGTGATTGGGTATCGGTACGACTGGCTTTGATGGTGGCAACCATCTGCCCTGCCCCGGTTTCCGTCAGCACGATATTGGTCAGCGAGATTCGCGGCTCCCAAAGGAAAAGCGCGCTGTATATCGCGGACATAATGCGAAGGCGCGTTACGGCGTTGCCTGGTTGATCAATCAGGTTATTGAGCTGCGAGCCATAGGCGCGGCGCATAACGCGAGAACCAACCGGCGTTAGCAAAATGTCATTGATGGACTGAGAAATATGCTCGTTATCGGTGAGCGCTTCGCCGGTTTCGGCGTTCATCCCGCGATATCTTGCGCTGGTCATTGCGGGCCGTCCGTCTGGCTTCCGCCACGTTCTACACCGCCATGTTTGTGGGTATGCACCACAACGCCATTTGATGTAATGCTGCCGCAGCTATGCTCAATATTGCCGGTCATCTTACCGCCCTGTTTCATCTCAAACGTGGAGCATGAGAGTTTTTTAGTGCAGATCACTTCTGGCGTATCAAGGGTGATTGAGGTTGTTGCGGTACAGGTAATTTTGGGGGCAGTCGCGGCGATAGAGTCAGACGCCTCTACGGTTGCGCTCTTAATACCAGTAGCAGCCAGTGCGCCGGTTGCCGGGTCATACAGAACCTTCGCCCCGTCAGGGTACAAAGTGACATTTGACGTTTCACCGTTATCCGGTGGCTTCACGCTATCGCTGTACAAGCTGCCCATGATAACGGCATTTTCCAGATCGCCGCATGGGGCAAAAAGTAACACCTGTTCGCCTGGTGTAGGTGCCCACCATGTAACAGCCGTTCCGGCGCGCAAAGCCGCCCAGCGAATCCAGTCCGTTTTATTCTCTCCTGTTGAGACTCGCGCAACTGGCGGCTCAGCATCAAGATCAACATCCGTCACCGTACCAATACGGACAAGGTTACAGATCAGGCGATAGAGTTCATTCAGGTTCATAAGCTGGCTTGCGTTATTAAATTTACAGCCAGTTTCATGATCCACGCGCGCGCAAGCAATTCGCTGGCATTGTCAGGGGTTGGTAACAATGGATAGTGGTACCGGCAGACATTGCCAGTTATGACAGTGGCAGGAAAAAAGCATCGAGCACCGTCACTTTTAACAGTGCTGTGGGAAGGGTTCATGGTTGCAGAAAACTAACGATAGCATCCGCCAGCCAGTCAAAATCGCTTTCCGTAAAGCCCAGCAGTTCACGCGCCGGGTAACGGGTAAGGGCACCGGGTGCCACGGTATCAACCTCACCATACTGGTGAACGCTGGCGATCTCGGCGGTATGCCCGGAGTAACCCACCACGGCGGCGCTGGCGGTACCGTATGCTTTGAGAAAGCGAGCGGTGCGCAGGCGTCGGAACATCTTTTCTTTACGGGTGGTGGTGCGCTTGGTCTGGTTCAGATGGATCTCAATATAGTGCTCAATATCGCGCTTGTAGAAGGTGCGCAACGCCCCTTTCTCGACATCGTAGCCGGTGATGGCGCGCTGTTCGCCGCGCCCGGTAGTACGCCAGTTGCTCAACTCGCGTACTTCATCTTTCCACAGGAATTTAATCCCGCCCTGAGTGCGCAAAATCTTACGGCGGCGCGGCGTATAGCTCTCTCCGCTGGGGTTTTTCTGGCTGTTGATGCGCTGCTGCTGGCGCTTGCGCAGACCAATAGCCACCTCGCGCGTGAGTTTACGGCGCTGGCCCGGCGCGAGTTGCGCCGCCACGGTTGCCAGATAATCATCAAGGGCATGGAACAGCGGATCAGCGTTCATTTAGTCCGTCCACGTTTCGCCGTTTACTGTATCTTCAAAGACCAGTGACCAGGCACCCAGCTCCGGCCCCGGCATAGGATCAGCACGGTGATGAATAACCGGCTTACCCTCTTCAACTTCGACAACAACCGCCTCACTGGCCTGAATTTTGATAAGCACGTCCATGGTGGAATTGCTCAGGATATCCGCTTCAAAGGTAATGCCATCGCGGGCACGGTCAGGGTTGAATAGCAGCTCAGGCTGGTACAGGCGCGCCCATGCCAGAATTGGCAGGCTGAGGGTATCCAACGGCTCAGGGTAATCCATCGCCAGCACCTCAATGGTGTACTCGTATTCAAATGAGGCAGAACGCTGCCCGGTGCTCACCATGCGCCCCTTCTGGACGTACACCGCCAGATTGTCAGGGTTGTCACGCAACCACGGCACCGCCTGGCTGATGTGTTTGCGAAGCAGATCGGGTTTTAACATCGTTATTTCTCCACCGCTTTGGCTCCTGCCAGCGCATCATAAGCGGCTTCACAGCTCAGCCCTCTGATCCTTGCCTGATCAGCAATTGCCGCCAGCTCTCCCGCTCGCTGGTCAGCGCGGCGGAACAGCTCGGCAAGCAGTTCGCTGCCGATGGTGCCTGCCGCGCCTTCGCTGGCAGTTGCGGCACGGCGGGCGCGTTCACTTGCTGCCAGTCTGGCGGCGAGCTTTGCGGCTTCGTCATGCAGCCCGTCAGAAACAGCGCGGGCATGGTCAGCATCAGCAATGGCCTGAGCAATCTGCCCCTCAGCCCTTCTCTCAATCGCATTTATTTCACCCTGTCGGCGTTGCTCTTCGGCTCTGGCTTCTGCCTGCCGCTTTGTCAGCGCGGTAGCATCATCGGCATCCCGCTGTTTCCATTTTAGTGCCCATTTTGTATTCGCCTGGTGGGCACCAAACCATGAACCAGAAAGGAAGGCACCACCCAGAATTAATGCAACCAGAAGGCCGCGCCAGTATCGCCTGAGCCATGCCAGAATCATGCAGGGTACGCCGCATAAGGAAGCTGGAAGTGCGGGCCATCTTTCAGCGTCTTCCAGTCTCCGCCCCACTCAACGGGAATATTCAGCTCCTTGCCAGCCTGTTTGAAGGCTTCGGAAATCTGCTGGTAATATTTCCAGTCCCATGAGCCTGCCGGGGTGGGGTATGCAAACACATCAATCGCATGGCCTGAAAGGTGCCTGCTGTTCATCGTCTGGCTTTTCCCTTCCGCAACAAGCTGCTTTTGCCGCTCTACCGTGCGCAGCCCTTCGGTGATACCAAAATCAACGGCGGAAAGTTGAAGGGCGCGGCGGACAACTTTCACAAGGTCAGCGTTAACACCTTTCAGGTTATTTTCACTTCGCTGGCTGAATTTAAATTCACTCATTTCCTTTCGCTCCCCCGATACGGGTTTCAATAAAGCCGGTCACTTTGTTACGCACCTTGTCAGCACCCATAAAACCTATGGATGCGCCCACGAAGGTAACGGCATTAGACGGCAATCCCAGATATTCCAGCGAACCGGCAACCGCCAGCGTAACGATCCCGCAGACCAGTGAACCGGTGGCGGTTTTAAGCAGTGATTGCCCATCGTAGAGGCTCATCAATGCCGATATGCTGAGTGCAGCACCTGCGGCAAAAAGCGTTGGCAGGTAAGTAGTTATCCATTTCATTGTTTGTTCCAGCATCCCCGTAGGTACGTCGCTCATGGCAACCTCTCAATCCCATAGCTGCACGGTTTCCCGCTGGGTGGGTGGTGGTAATTCAGGAAGATAAACAACCTGCCCGGCACTCAGCAGCGGGCCGCTGTCGCACAGTCCCGGATTAGCTTCATGCACGGCTTCGGTTACTCCCGCCGTTCTGCCGTAATACCGCCAGCAGAGTTCATCAACGGTGTCATCCTGCTGCGCCTGCACGTTCATTAGCACAGCTCCGCAAGGCCGCGATCTTCATTCTGGATATCGCGAATAGACCAGCGAACATCACGCCAGAGCGTGTCTATCTGGGTGCTGAGCGCCTGCGCGTGGTCATCCCCTTTACTGGTTGTATCAATATCGCGATACCCCTCTATCAACAGGGCTTTGGTCAGTGACCAGACGGCATTTTTATAGCGCCAGACTTTCACCGATTCGCCATTCACTGGATCGGCTGGGATTTCTGCCAGAGTCTGATAACCAGCATCAACCTGAACCTGACGCCACAGAAGAAGCTGATCGTTAACGTGGGCCACAGCCTCAATGGTGCGGGACATAAGACGATCGGTTGTTACCTGCCCGTCAAGGCGCATCGCGCGGCGCAGGTCAGCCAGCACGATCACAGGCCAGAAAGGCAGGCTCTCAACTTTTGCGCCGCCATCGTCCGGCGCGGGATCTGATGGCGGTCTTACCGGTTCAGTGGCGACCAGGCTCATACAGGTATCTCCATAAGGCAGGCGGTGGACGGCGTGACGCAGTAGAGGCCGGGCTTTATTGCGTCACACCGTGCCGCCTGGTGCGCGGGGGCACATTCGTTATGACTTCGCGGCTTTGCGCATCGTCTTGTTCTTTGCTGCCGGTTTTGCCTGGCTGTTTTTCGGCTTTTTGGCTGCGGTAGTGCGCGGCGCGCTCGAAAGCGCTGCTTTCGCGGCCTCTGGCTGCGCTTCCGGCTGTACCGGTGGCGCATCGCCCTCGCCTTCTCCGCCGCTGGCTGCGGTCAGCTTTTTAATATTGCGATCCAGCAGTTCGATATCACGCGCCACGCCAATTTTTGCGTTGAGCCTGATAGCTTCCTGCAAATGCGAGCGGGCAAGCTGCTGGGATTCAATATCCTGATTCAGGCGCACGGTGTACCCCATGACCTTAAACAGCTTGGCCCTTACCTGATCGGGCATATCTTCATGGGTAGTGATGCCGTTCAGCGCGTTGAGGTTGTCAATGCTCACGCTCGCCTTCGCCGGGTTCGCTTTGAAGGCGGCAAGGATGGGATCGCAAATCTCTTCAACCAGTACCGTGGCGGTGGTGCGCTTGTACTGGTCAGGCATCGGGATTTTATGGCGCAGCACGTACTGGCCTATCCGTAGCGCCTGCGCAATATCACCGGCATCCGCTGCCCAGATCATTACGGTGGTGATCACTTCATCCGCCTGGCCCGTATCCGCTGCCAGTACGCCATCAATCCACGGCTGGTAATCCGGCAGGCGCTCGCTTTTCAGCTTCGCCTTACCGGCATTCGACTGGATGCGACTGAGGTCGGCTTTATCCATGCGCAGGCGAAAAAGTATCTGCTCGTATGCAGTTCTTTCGGCGGTGGTTGTTCCGCGATTACTGCGGCGCTCAGCCATCACCCGATCAAAATGTTTTTGTGCTGGTGTTAACATTTATGCCCCCTGAGCAGGCCAGCGCACTGCTGGCCTGCGGCGTCTTATTGTGCTGGTGCTGGCTCGGCGGCGGTAATGCCTTCGATCAGACAGCCATAGCCGTAGTCTTCAATGACGTAGGCATCATTCGAAGAGCTGTACGTTGAGACGCGGTTATACTCCGGCTCTTCAACGATGCGGCGACGGTGCCCGCCTTCCTGCCAGTAGATGGACAGGTTTTCCCAGGAGGTAATGAACATGCTGCCATCAGGGAAGAATGGCGCGATAAATGACGGCAGGTTGCCGATCGTTTTACGCGACGCAATCAACTGCCCGGCAAGTGCTTCGGAGTTAGGGTTATTGGTGCTTACAGCGTTGATGATCGGGAATGAACGGTTAACCGTCAGATTACGCCCGGTAATCACCACCAGATCAGGCGAATCCTTGTACCACTCATCCATGAGCGAGTTGACCGCATCAAATACGATGGAGTCATAGTTACCGTAATCACCTTTCGCGATCACCTGGTTGGTGTCGTCACGGCTGGTCACGGTGACATCTTTCATCACGCGCTGGGCCGCGTTAGTGCGGTACTGCTGGAGCCAGCCGATACCACAATCCTGTAACAGCGGATTGGCGGCGCGGTCTGATTTCTCCGCGTAGCTGTTACCGTTGAAGCCGATCATGATGCGATCGAGCGCAATACGCTTGATGATCTGATTGCTGAGGCGCTGCTGAAAGTCCGGGAATTTTGCCCAGGCATCAAGCTGCGTGTACGGCGTAAAGGTATCGGCGTTCACCTTGTTACAAATGTACTTATTCGAATCCAGCGCCGCCACAGAGGTAGGCTGACGGCGATCCGTGGTGGAATTGTTGGTACTGGATACCGGGCCACTAACACCCAGCCCGATTTTTTCACCGGTCTGATCGTTAACGCCGTAAATGTTAATTTTTTTCAGCATCTCAGACGACTGCTGGATCTTGTCCTCAAGCGTCTGTTCAACGCTCGGATCAATGCTGTACGCCTTGGTGATGTGAGCAGCACTGATATGGTTCAATTCAGCCTGTCGCTGAATGTACTTATCAAACAAATCGCGGGTTGTATTACGCATCTTATTTTCCTTTCCTGAGCCTGACGCACTGAGCCTTATCAGCAATCAGCCAGATGTTGAGTTGATTGACCATCGCCGCCAGTGGCAGGCGGGCGCTGGCTGTACTGATCAACGTCCTGGCCTTTCAGTTTCTCTTCCAGCGCTTTGAAGTCCTTACGCAGGCTTTCCAGCTCGGTAGCGTCAGCCTTACCTTTCACCGCAGCGGAAAGTTGGGTTGTGCTGTCCAGCAGCTTGCCCTGGCTCTCGGCAATCGCCTCGATAGCTTCACGGTTTTCACCGTTCTGCTGGCTAAACTGCTGTTGCGTACCACCCAACAGCGCCTTAACACGGGCAAAGAAGTTTTTGCCTTCATCCTGCGGCGGCTGCTCATCTTCAAATTCCATCGTGGATTCAACGGCGGCGGTGAAGAAACAAGCCGGATCATGCTTACGGGATGCCAGCGGGTTAACGGTGTTTTTGGAACAAAACTCCATCATTTCCGTGCCCAGACTGGCGGGGCTATCGGTACAGGCCAGCCCCATCAGGTAGGCTTCGCCGGTATCTGCAAAAGAGGGATGCACTTCAATGCTGTGATAAATCTTCTGGCGGTTCTTTTTCAGGGCAACCAAATCATCAGTGGCATCAACCTGCACATACAGGCCCATTTTGCCTTTCAGCGGCTCCTCGGTGATCTCCTCTGCCTTGACGGCAATAACATCGCCATAAGCACGAAAATCACTGTTTGGAGAGTAGCCCCGGAGGTGCTCCAGATTGACGCGGGCACCGTATACGGTTGGGTTAAAGCGTTGAGCCATCTGCACAATGTGCTGACGCTCCAGCGTCCGACCGTCGCAGGTAGCACCCTCGACAGCAACGCGAAATGGTTTTGACTTTGGCATGTCGAAATCCCGAATGAGTGAGTGATATTAACCAGTGCCCCTATCATTCCCGCCGCAGCCGAAACGCGCAAAGCGTTGCCGTTGTTGCCGTTTTCCGACAATGACAACCCAAAGCGACGCGCGCGCGGGCGCGGTACTCTGCCAGCATGAAACAGACTTCCCACGATGAGCCACGGATTGCCGCTAAGGTCATGTACTGGCAGGCATACAGCATCACGCAGATCGCCAAATCGATCGGCGTGAGTACCAACACCCTGTATTCATGGCGTCGCCGCGATAAGTGGGACGAGTCCACCGCGCTGGAGCGCGTACAGGATCGGATGCAGGTGCGGCTTTTACGTCTGACGGAAAAGCCAGACCTGACGGCGCATGACTTCAAAACCATTGACCTGTTAACCCGTCAACTGGTGCGAATGGAGCGCGAAGAGCGCCGCAGCGAAGAGAAAGGCCGCGAGAAAAAGCCGAAAAATCACTTTACGGAAGAGCAGATCGGGGATCTACGCGCTCTGGTGCTGGATTCGCTCTACGAGCATCAAAAACGCTGGTACAAGCAGCGCGAACGCCGTAACCGCTTCATCCTCAAATCGCGCCAGATTGGTGCCACCTGGTACTTTGCCCGTGAAGCACTGTTACGGGCGCTGGAAACCGGCAACAACCAGATCTTTCTGTCAGCCAGCCGCGCCCAGGCGTTCCAGTTCAAGAAGTTCATCCAGCTACTGGCGGCACAGGTTGGCGTTGAGCTGAAAGGCGGCGACGCCATCACCCTGAGCAACGGCGCAACGTTCTACTTTCTCGGCACCTCAGCAGCGACGGCACAGAGCTACACCGGCGATCTGTATCTGGATGAAGCATTCTGGATCAACAATTTCCTTGAGCTGCGCAGAGTCGCCGCAGGCATGGCAACCCATGAAGGGCTGCGCCGTACCTACTTTTCCACGCCATCCACGGAGGAGCATGAGGCTTATGCCTTCTGGACTGGCGACCTGTTCAACAAGGCAAGGCCCAGAGGTGAACGGGTAGAAATAGACGTCAGCCACAAGGCGCTGAAAAACGGCAAGCTGGGCGGTGATGGGATCTGGCGGCAGATTGTTACCATTGAAGACGCGGTAAAACTCGGCTTCAACCTGGTGAAAATTGAAACCATCAAGATGGAGAACTCCCCGGAAGAATACGACAACCTCTATCGTTGCCGTTTCGTGACTGCGGGAGAGCGCGCCTTTAACTACAACGCCATGATCGGCTGCTGCGTTGACGGCTTTAACGATGATGTATGGCCCGACTGGAACCCATTTGCCCCCAGACCGATAGGCGATCGCGGTGTTTGGGTTGGCTATGACCCCAACGGGGGAAGCGGTAACGGTGATTCTGCCGGGCTGGTCGTCATCGTTCCGCCAGCGGTACCGGGCGGCAAGTTCCGCATCATTGAACGCATCCAGCTTCGCGGGATGGAGTTTGAGGAGCAGGCAAAGGCCATTCAGGGGCTGACAGAGCGTTACAACGTCCAGCACATCGCGATTGATGCCACCGGGATTGGTGATGCTGTCTGGCAACTGGTGATCAAGTTCTTCCCGCTGGCGGTGAAATACCAGTATTCCGCCCCACTCAAGCGCGCCATGGTGCTTAAAACGCTCATGCTAATCCGTGTCGGTCGTCTGGAAATGGATGCGGGAATGCTGGATCTCGTCCAGTCATTTATGACGGTTCGCAAGGTGCAGAAAGGCGGGGTAATGACCTACGTTTCCGACCGCAAACGCGGCAGCAATCACGGCGATCTTGCCTGGGCATCTATGACAGCCTTGTATAACGAGCCGATCGGCAGCGAAAGCGGCGGCGGTAATGATAGTTTTGTAGAGGAGTTTTAAACGTGAGCCGCAAAAAGCAAAAGTTTCAGGCCAGACCGCAGCAGCCAGCCAGCGACGAAACCGCAGGCATTGAATCATTCAGCTTTGGCGACCCGGTAGCCATCACCGATCGCAGTATGTTGCTGGATTGCATGGAGTGCGCTGATAACGGCGTATATTTTGAACCACCGATCAGCCCCTACGGCATTGCCCGGATGTTTGATTCAACGGCCTATCATCAGTCTCCGCTGGTCTTTAAGCGTAATGTGATCACATCCTGCTACATCCCTCACCCACTGCTGAGCAGGCAGGAAATGAGCGCTTGGGTGCTGGATTATCTGGTATTCGGCAACAACTACATGGAGGTACGCCGTAACGTACTGGGCGAGCCTATTGCGCTGAAACATGCCCAGGCCAAATATACCCGGCGCGGCAGCGACCTTAAAAAGGATCAATACTGGTTTATCACCCGCCGCGATGCAGACTACCCATTCAATCCGGGCAGCATCTGCCAGATAAAAAACCCCAGCATCCACCAGGAGATCTACGGCGCGCCTGAATACATGGCCTCGTTACAAAGCGCCATGCTCAACAGTGAAGCAACCATGTTCCGCCGTAACTACTACATCAACGGCAGTCACGCCGGGGTAATCGTCTATCTGACCGACCCGATCGCCAATAACAAAGACGTTGAGAGCCTGAAAAAATCATTGAAGGATGCGCGCGGCGGCGGGGCTTTTAAAAACCTGTTCGTTTACGCAGCAGGCGGGAAGAAAGACGGCTTGCAAATCCTGCCATTCAGCCAGATAGCGGCAAAGGATGAGTTTACCGGCATCAAGGACGCAACGCGGGATGATATGCTTGCCGCGCATCGCGTCCCGCCTCAATTGATGGGGGTGATGCCAGGCAATGCCGGGGGGTTTGGCGACGTTGAGAAAGCCGCCCGCGTCTTCTCCATCAACGAGCTGACGCCGATACAGGAAAGCCTGAAAGAGCTGAATGACTGGCTGGGCCTTGAGGTGATCCGCTTCAACCCTTACGCCCTCGCAGCCCCATCAACAGCCGCCTGACCATTCAAAAATGATTGACGCTTCACCCTGCCAGAGGGTGAGCACAGCCCGCCCAAAAGCCAAACGCCATAGAAGCCCCTCAGCGCCACGCTGACAGGGGCTTTTCTTTTCCATCCCCTCACCCGACCACAACGCAACCGCATCAAAACAGAGCCGCACAGACGCGAAAAAGGGCATTAACAGGCATACCCTCCTTACCCCCTCAGCGCGCGATGGTTCCCCCGCCTCGCCCGCACACAAAACCCCCGTCTTTTTGTGCAAATGTGCAGACCAGCTGAAGGCCCGCCCCGTCTGGTCTGGCTTGATAAAATCCCCCCTAAACAATTTGTGCATATCCGCAAGATATTGCGCAATGATTGTAAGGAGTCTCTCATTTCAGTTTTTTAAGATACATTGCTGTTATCAGGGTTCTCCGTTCTGCTACCTTGAATCAATTGCTCCATCTCTCTTTCTTGTCTTTGATTGATAAATTGGCACGCCTCCTCTGATAAAAAATATAAATTGCAAATGTTATTTGGCACCGCAACGATGTTAAAGGTGGCATTTAACATTGAATAAAGAAAAGGATTATCATCCTCAAATTTATATCGCTCTGTTACAAAATCAATATTTCCTTCAAAAATTCTTTCAATATTAACCGTTAGGATTTCTTCTGATTTCTTCAATTCAAAATTATCTAATAAATTCAAATAATACAAACCAGAGCCATTCAAATTCAAATGGCCTTCTTTATCGTTAATCTTTAAACCTTTTGAGTGTCTAAAAGTATTCACTCTATCTTCAACCATATATTCTATCGTGATTAATTTTTCAGTTGGTAATTCTTGAGGATCCTCAATGTTTATAATATTTGCAACTTCTACATTGATGCTATGTAGTACACTACGAATCCATTCATATATCAACCACTGGCTATGGTTGTGAATGTTCATTCCATAAGAAACCCCATCTATTGGAGGGATAACTTCCCTTTTATTGACTAAGAGATATGCTTCAATTCCTCTGACTTTAGTTTCTAAAGGGATTGCATCCAATGATAGAATTAGTTCGAAATAGTTCTCCACAGAAAGTTTAATTTCCTTACTATATTTATCAACTAATGAAGATTCTAATTCCGATTCGATAACGTTGCGCAACACTAGTGTATTTAGCGAGGAAATAATTAATTCCAATTTAGTCACAATTTGTGCTTTATTATTGCCCTCAGATATTTCCTTATCAGTAATAAGCTTAAATAAATTGGCGAATGAATCTCCGTTTAAGTAGGTTACAATCGAACTTAGCTCATGCGTTAATATGGAAGTTTCCTCTAGAAACTGAAATGCATCCCTAACAAATAAAAGATTGAACTGGTTATTATTAAAGGAGCTTTGCGTAAGCATGAATGCTATCATCTTATAAGTATCGTTCGAAACCGATGTCCACGTGGCCTCTCCATCCGGAATTTCTCTTATTTTAGTTTCTGCACCGAATACTGAAAATTCTTGGGGGATCGAAAACAATACATCATAAAGCTCTTTTTTATAATACAATTCGTGCAGAAACTTAGCATTTACCCAAGACTTTAATAACAAAATTAAATCTTTAAGCTCCTCTTTGTACTCATCCCCTTTTTTTTCTACATGTTCTATCCGCATAATTAATAACGCTATAACTTCAAATAAGCAGCGTAACATTTTACGTTGTATTTCATTTAAGGAATCATATTCAGTTTCATTACTGAGATCTAGATATTGCAATCTACTTGTCACAAAATCAGAATCAACTTTGAACGCCGCGTAATTCTTATAAACTAAGTTGTGCAAAACTGTTGATGTATACAAGTCTAAAAAAACATAATTTGACTCTTCCGCACGATACCTTACTCTGTGATCGAAATGTCTAAATATTCTGTTATAAAAATCGGCAAAATTATTTTTACCATAAATATATCTTGCTAAATCTATTAACGACCTCATTATATTTGCTGCTTTTTCAAAGTTTTTCTGATTAATGGATTCAGATATCATTTTTTCAAAAAACTTTGCAAGCAAGGAAGTTTTAACTAAATTTTTGTTATTTGATGACGTTATCGACAAATCAATATTTTTTAATGTGTATAGGTAGTTTTCATTTGAGGTTAACTCATGAAAAATACGCACTCCAAAATCTAATGACCACTCATCACCATTCAGCAAACTATTCCTAACGTTTTCCACCAGTGCTTCTTCAAATTGCTTAAACTCATTATAAACATAGGGGACAGAACTATAAGTAAGCCCGCACCTCAATAAGGATTCAATTTCTGAAATGTGTTCCTCTGTTAAATCAGATTCAACAGCAGGAATTATTTTTATCGAGGAGTTTGATATAGGTGATAAAAATGACAAAGAGAAAAATAAGGTGGGGTTATTTTCCAGATTAAATTCGTTTATTTTCATTGAAAGTTGATTAAATACATCAGGACTATACCCTGAAATAACTATATCAGTGTCGTCAGGGAAAATATTTATCGTTATCGAGTCATCATTCCAATAGAAAGCAATTTGATCATTACTGTAAAAATCACCTTCAGAGACTACTTGAGAAAATTCATTAGTAAGTTTCTGACGCTGATTGTTGACCTCGCTATATTTTAGGCCTGTTGTCCGTATCGAATCTAACAAAACCCCATTAATAATCCCTGGCTCTTCTGTTAAATGGTAAAGCCTATAATACATTACACCATATTTAACAATAAAAAATAACGAAAAGAAAGACGAAATAAAATAACCAATTAAACCACTTCCAATAAGAAGCAAGAAAATACCACATAGAAGACTGCATACAGACTGAACGCTAAAGCCTAAGAAATTATATTCCCTTAGCAATAAAACTTTCGACAGAGGCTCAAAACCATGCTCAGATGTCTTAGATACCTGATCAACAAACATTCCCATGAAGGTTATAGACAAAGCCGCTATAGTGCCATGTATGCCTAAAAAACTTCCCCATACGCCTGTAATCCAATTGAGATAGGGATTATTATAAAAAGACGGGCTAATCAGTAAGTATTTATAGGGTTCAATACAATAACGTGATAAATACATTCCAACTAGAATCAAAAGTGAAATCACCGAATAACACGCTATAGTTTTCTTTACGTTATTATACATGACAATTACTTTTGGCTTGCCATTTATTTCTATTTTCCTAATACTCATAACATATCCCAATTTGTGGTAAGCAGCAACTCACATAACGAGGCATCTTGTTTCGCCCTATCCATTTTCATACAAGGCCTTTTTCAACCTTTCTATTATTCTATCTCTATCTAAAATGTTCGCCATCTTTTGTTTAGATGGTCCGTTGAAACTTGTACCTGACCGATTTTTGAGCGTCAGACGCCCATCTTTGACTGCGAAGATGAGATCACCATAACCAATGTGCGCACCCGCAATTATTGATTTTATCATTCCTACACTGGCATCAACTCCACGCAGTGTAAGCAGTTCTCTAACCAAGAGCTCTTTCACTGATAGCCCGGTACCCTCCTCCCGTTCTGGTGCCCATTTTTTACGCTTACGCCGCACATCGTCACTTAGCCTCTGCGCAAGTTCTCGCTTTTCCTGCCTTGAAAGATCATCAAAATTCACCGTCACGCCCACTTCGTGATCGGCATGTTCAAGACCGTCTGCACCTGTCGCGGGATCCCGCGTACAGTTATTGACAGAACTCCGAGGGGCGGCGCTGCCGCCTGAAAAACCAACGTCAACGGCCACACCGTCAGCGCTCTGGCGCTTCGGCACGATTTTGTATTGAGTGGTGCGGGTGAAGATCAAAGAGTCATTGCCCGTAATCGGGCAGTAAATACCAGTGATTCGCTGGACGTCATCGCCGTAGGCGTTGCCGTTTTCGATGGTTTCATAGTGCAGACGGATACGCAGCTTATCGCGCTCAACCAACGGGCCACCCTGAGCTAACACGTAGTTATCCCACTCGCCTGCGTCAGCGGCCTGCCGCGCGGTTTCCAGTTCAGGGTGTAAAACAAGTTCACGATTGCCCAGGCGGCGAAGTTCACGATATACCGTGACCGGCGCGCCGCCGATCTGCTGAAATTGGCGAATTGACCAGCGCGACGCCCACGCGCTAACGCGGAGCGACATTTCTTTCAGGTCTTCCCCGGTTTCGTCGTCCTTCTCACCATCCAGCGCGAAGCCGTCGATATTCTTCGAAATGTATTTCGCTATGTAGCCGGTTGCGCTACCTAAAGCGTCCTCAATAGGTTTAAATTCAAGGCGGTGCTCCCACGCTCCCGGCTCGTTGCCGTCTTCTCTCAGGGCATATTTTCGGAAGATATCGCGCGCCTGTTCGACCTTTTCCGGGCGCATGAAAAGAAGTAAGTGCCAGTGCGGCGTTGCATCGTGGTGCGGTTCAACAACACGAAAACCGAAAACACGGATCCCTTTTCTCTTCCATGCGGCGCGGGTTCTCGCCCAGACTTTGCAAAGATATTGCTGTGTCTCACGCGGCGACGCGCCACAGTATTTGTTATTACGGCGCCCGTTATGCTGCATAGCGTGATAGCGGGAAGGCGCTGTCAGCGTGTAGAAGTCACCGGCCAGCCCTTCCAGCTTCGCCAGATCTTCAAATCCACGCATTCTCGTCATGAGTTCGCGGCGACGGTTGGCCGGATTGGCAACACTACCGGCAACTTTATCGATCAGTGAAATGCGTTCGCCCGTGTCCTGGTCTTCCAGTTCCATAGCCTTAAGGTATTCACGGTTAGCCTTTTTCTGGGCCAGCCATTCCGTAAGGCACGGGGCGCTACTGTATGGGGAAGATTTTTTCTGGACGTATCCCGCTGCGATCATCAAATGCTCACGCCACCGGGCATGGATACGGCGCAGGCGGTTTAACCACCACTGCGGTGACTCAAGGCGAAGAACCGCGCGTAACGCATCCTCCGCTTCCAGTTCTTCATTGCAATACGCCATCCAGCCGGGGAGCGGCGTTTTCAGATGCACCGCCAGCGACGCAATACGGCCATAGCCCGAAAGCGCCGCGAACTCTGGATCGCCGGTGCGTGCCAATTGGTGATCGGACTCGCGTATAAACTCGCTCGTAAAGATATCGGCAAGCGTATAAGCCAGTCTTTTTAACTCTTTCTTCCCTGCCCAGAGCATACGGAAAAGCTGAGCGCGGATTGGCAGCAGAATGCCGGGCATCACAGTGTCAGGCTGGTAAACACTGTTCACGCTATCAATACGCGTTAATACGTGGCGCTCAAAGGTATTAACCAGCCAGTGATCTGCCGCTTTGCGGTCTTTCGCGTCCAGTGCATCCAGCTTCGCGGCAAAGTGGCGGCGGATATACTGCGGAAGAGAAGCCAGACGGCGACGCAGCAGCTTGCTGCGCTCCGGCTTTTCGTCTTCCGCTACCAGTTCACTGAATGCAATATGCTTACGCGTGCCGTCCGGCGTGAGATAGTCGAAACCATCCAGCCCCGGCGATACATCAACGCCAATAGGCTGGTATGGTTTGTTTCCGCCATAGGCGTAAGGGATAGCATTGTCAGTGCTACCCGGATACGGTGGAGGTGGAGAAGGGGCGCGACGGCCACGGGTTGCCGTGGTCATATTTGAACTACATCCCCTACTTTAACGGCTTTGGCTTCCTCTTCTGATTTCTTCAGAATTGTGGTTATTGACTCCCTTCCATAAGCTCTTACTTTCGCCTCAACCAACCAATACGGCACAATCTCGCCACGACTCACGCTTATCATTTCAACAATCCAGGCGTCTATAAGATTCATTAAAAAGCCTCCAGATCGTCAAACGTTCCCGCCGCAACCATCGCGTTGTAAGTCGCATCACCCATCACGGCGCCACAATCAGGGCAACCGCCGCCGTAACGCCCGCAGCAGTCACAGACAGGCAGCACGCCGATCACTTCTTTGGCCTTCTGGCGGTTGTCTTTGTCAGTGCTGACGGAACGTTGCACGCTGATTTCGTGCATCTTGAAGGGCTGATAAATCGTGCGGGTAGCTTCGGTGTCGCTATTGGAAATAACGACCTTCACACCATGCTTACGGTTAACTTCCAGCAGTGCCTGGACCAACTGGTGGTGGTAGTCTTCCGTGAATGGTTCAATGTGGTATTGGGTAAAATCGGCTGTTTTGCTTTCAGGCAGGTAAGGCGGATCGCAGTAAACGAGAACATCGCCACCCGTGACGACCTGTAGAGAACGCTGGAACGGCGCGCAAAGAAATATTGCCTTTGTATCGTTGGCCTTTTCGGCAAACAGGCGGATTTCATTTTCAGGAAAGTAGACGCTTTTATACTTGCCAAACGGCACGTTAAAACCGGTCTTGCGGCTGTAGCGGCACAAGCCGTTATATCCGTGGCGATTCAGATACAGAAATTGAGCAGCGCGCATGATGCACGCCATTTCGGCGCCATAACGCAACCCACCGCTTTTTACCGTACCCACCTGCTTATTGAACGCGGCGCGGACTTCGTTATACCCCTGCGGGCTGTTCTTACTGTTGAACAGTTCGCGGGCCGCATCGATTACTAATTCCGGGTAACGGGTGACTTCCCGATACAGGTTAATCAGATCCGGGTTGATATCGGCCAGCACATAACGCCGGTATTCAGTCGCAAGAAATACCGACGCACCACCGACGAACGGTTCGATCAGACAATCAGCTTTCGGAAGAAGCGGCAGCAGGTCAGGAAGGACACGGGTTTTACCCCCTGCCCATTTGATGAACGGACGAATCATTTTAAACTCCGTAAGGGGACGCGGGCACGGACTGGCGCTGTAATTGTTCAACGCAGTGCTGGCGTAATGTGTTTATGAAATTGATGGTTACAGAGCCATCGGCAGATAGGGTTAATTCACCATCTCGGCGGGTTTTAATAGTTAACCCTTCATCTTCGATAGCAGGTAAGAGAACGTGCAAAATAAAGTTATATTGATCACGTCTGGTCATTGCCTCTTCCTCATAAAAAGAATGAGTTAAACCGCCGCAGCTTAAAAAAGATGCGGAGAAACAAAGTTGATTTTTGAAAACCGAATTACTTAAATAGTGTTTTAAATAACTTAGTCACAGAAAGCAGGAAGCCTTTATTTATTTTTTGAGTATAAATAAAAGGTTTATTCTTACCTTTAAGAAACTGAACCTTCGCCGGTTCGGGCTTAAAAAATCTCCCGTCCGGAGTTTCCAGCCAGCCGCGTGAGTTCTTGAAGTGTGTAACCTGGCACCCGTGCTTAAGCAGGCTTGCCAGTGATGGGCCTTCATCGTGCATTACTGCCCCCTTGCTTATACATCCCGTCTACTGTCTGCATGGCTTCGGCTAAAGCAAAGTCACGCCCGTAATATTCACCATTACTGGAAATTCTATAGGAGTGTTTCAGCGTAAAAGGATTACGCGGGCACTTCTGAATAGTGAAGCCTCGATATAAATATGAGTGACAACTCAATTGTATTAATTGCACAGCCACATAAGCCCCCTCACATTCCTGCTTTAAGTAAAATACCATCGACATGGCGGGCTACATCTTTGGTAACTTTCTTGATTATCTTTTTATCAGTAACTTTTAATTCACTGCTGTTAGTACGAATTAAAAAACCTGATTGCATTTCATTTAAAAGAGTGTTCAGAATGATATTACACTCAATCACCCGCTGGCTGTTCTTGTCCATATCACACCTCAACTATTGGCGATTGCGTCCTTGAGCATTGCGACCATGTTCACTTCGACTTTGCCACCTGAAAGTTCTTTCGGTCGGATAATGATCCGCCCATCTCTTACCATTCCCCGGCATGTATCGAACGGGATACCTGTAACCCGTGAATATTCTTTGAGGGAAAGATAAGGCGCTGCAACATTCATATTGATAGTGATTTTTTCCATCTCACCCTCGCCGACTAATCAGATTGTTCAGCCTGTAACCCGCGCAAAAAAACCATACGAACCATGTTTGAAAGTGAGCGGCATTCCTGATCTGCCATTGCTTCAATAGTCTGTCGCTCTTCTGGTGATAACCGAAGTGGGATCGGTTTTCCGGTGGCGGCCCCTTTAGGGGAACGTGACCTTTGTTCATGATGTGCTTGTGTCATAGTGGTATATTGTGATCTGCTAAGTGTCCGTGGAAAACATTATGAGATCTATAGATCTCTTTTGTCAAGGTGGTAAATGTGAGCTTTACATCACAATGCATAAATCGATTGAAATCTGAAAGGAAGCGTCTCTCTTTAAATCAAGCTGATGCCGCGGCATTGTGCGGCGTATCGAGGGAAACCTGGGGGAAGTACGAGCGCGGGGCAATGGTACCTGGAGGGGATGTTTTACTCTCTTTTGCAATTAATGGTGCCAACATCCAATACATCCTTACCGGTGAAGAAACAGGCGGAACTTCTCTGACCCGCGATGAGCTGGAATTAGTTAATAGCTTTAGACCGGCCCCATTACCTGTTAAAGCCGCAGTGCTTGCAGCACTAACAGCGGGTAGTTCAACATCAGGTTCCATCAATGTTTCAGGCCAGGGAAACCGGGTAGCAGGCAGGGATTACAACGAGAATAAAAAGTGAAATAGATAATTTGACAGGAGGCAGTATGAACAATGACGTTAGTGGCAGGGAAAACCGAACGGCTGGGCGCGACTTTCATGAGAACATTACTCATGCAGCAAGGGACATCAACATATTCAATGGCTACCCGGAAAAGGCACCCATCCCCCTTGAGAAAAAGAAGAAGGACCAGGTTAAAGACTTAGTCAAAAAAGTAGCTGAAGCCAGTAGTGAAGCTGAACCCGCTATTTGGCGGAAGGTTCATGCTGAAATCGGCATAAATAAGCTGAGTGAGATGACAACAGAACAGCTACCTCCTGCCTGTAATTTTCTTAACTCTTTACTTCAAGAACAACAGTATGCCGATGAATGCCGAGTTCTTGTTGGGAAGATACTCAAGCGGTTGAACAACTTTAGCGAAGAACAAAAAAAGTCTTTCTATAAAAAATGCGAGCGTAGTTTCACAACAACAACGTTAAAAAGCATGGATAAAAACCAGCTTTCGCAGGCATTTAGTTGGCTTTTTGATGAAGAAGAAACGCCTTCATCTTTAGAAACGTCCTCTAACCTCACCATGCTTGACGTCATTGCACGATATCCATTTGTAGCAGGAACAGTTTTTGTTGTTGGGGTTGTGGCTGGCGTATCGATTTCTTTAACTGGGATTTTATGGCAATGAATCAAGATGACAGACAAAGGCTTTTCATCAAAAGGCTGGAACAAGTAACTCCTGAGCAATTCGTTACATTCCTTGCAGCTAAAAGAGTTACGGCTATCTGTCCAGGATGTGGGCGGGAAGGCGAGCAGGTTGTTGATGAAAGCAATCACATCACTTTGGACAAGTTACTCAAAAATGACAAACCCAATGTTTTTGTTACGTTTTTCAAACACCAATCTGCCACCCCTGGCGACAGCGATATAAATTACTTCTACAAGCTTACTTGCGCATATTGCGGGTACATAACAATGCATTCGGTTTCCTCTGTGCTCCGGTGGCTTGATGATGAAAAGCATCAAGAAAACGGTGAACATGATGAGTGATTTGTCATACTCTTTTAGCACTACACAGATGCAGATAAAGAGGTCAAGCCTTATGTCAGAAAACGAATTCGCAGGACGAGCTGGAAGAATGGAATCTGATATTTCATATATCAAACGAGACATATCAGATCTTAAAGATGACATAAAAGACATAAGGAGCGATATCAAAGGCATTAGGAGCGAGATGAGAAATGACTTTCGGCTTCTATTTGGTGCGATCATTACAGTTACCCTTGGTTTAGCTGGGCTAATGGCTAAGGGGTTCGGTTGGCTATGACTCCACACTTAGTATGGATGCTAAAAGATGACTGTCCGTAAACTTCCATCAGGCAAATGGATTTGTGAGTGTTACCCCTATGGGGCAAGCGGTAAACGTATTCGTAAGCAGTTTGTCACCAAAGGCGAGGCTCTCTCTCATGAGCGCCGCCTCATGAATAACGCATCCACCCAAGCTATCCACGATAATTCCGTTACGCTTTCAGCTTTTGTTGAACGCTGGTATGAAATGCACGGCAAGACTCTTACATCTGGAGAAGAGAGAAAGGCCAAATTACTAGCTATTTGCGCACGACTCGGTGATACGCTTGCAGCTCATTTTGATAAAAATGCTTTTGCTGTTTACAGGGAAAGGAGGTTAAGCGGTGAATGGAATCAGAAGGGTAAAAAGAAACTCAGTGAGGCCACAGTAAACCGCGAACAATCATACCTGCACGCGGTCTTTTCAGAAATGAAGCGGTTGGGGGAATGGGAGGGAGATAACCCGCTGTCGGGCATCAGGCAGTTCAAAGAGGGTGATCAAGAACTGGCCTTCCTGTACGAAGACGAAATCTCGCGCCTGCTCGATGCCTGCGATCAATCAGCCAATAAAGACTTAGGGATTATCGTTCGAATCTGCCTTGCGACCGGCGCACGCTGGAGTGAAGCGCAGGATTTGCGCCAGTCGCATATATTGCCGGGCCGCTTGACATTCACGCAAACCAAAAGCAAAAAAAACCGGACGGTGCCAATTTCTGAACGCTTGCAAAAGCTGCTACCTAAGAAACGCGGTGCGTTGTTCTCCCCTGCTTATGAAGCCTTCAAGGCAGCACTAAGCCGGGCCGGAATTGAACTGCCAAAAGGACAACGCACGCATGTTCTGCGACACACGTTTGCCAGTCATTTTATGATGGGTGGAGGAAACATTCTGGTGCTGCAACAGATTCTAGGCCACAGCACGATCATGATGACAATGCGGTACGCGCACTTCGCACCTGATCACCTTGATGCAGCTATTACGCTGAACCCGTTTGATAGTCTGACAAGACAGTAAAAAAACAGCGTCGCCAACTCATCGCCATTTCATCGCCACTCTGCAAATTGCAGGCATAAAAAAACCGCCTTTGAGGGCGGTTTCACGACACTGCTTATCATTGATTTTATTCTTCTTTTCCCATGGTAGCCGGAGTGGGACTTGAACCCACACAGCGCGAACGCCGAGGGATTTTAAATCCCTTGTGTCTACCGATTCCACCATCCGGCCAGGGAAGAAAGTGGAGGCGCGTTCCGGAGTCGAACCGGACTAGACGGATTTGCAATCCGCTACATAACCGCTTTGCTAACGCGCCTTAAATCTTTTGTCTTGCGACCACACCCGCGATTGCCGATGCGCTTAATTTGGAGCGGGAAACGAGACTCGAACTCGCGACCCCGACCTTGGCAAGGTCGTGCTCTACCAACTGAGCTATTCCCGCATGTCATCAAGTTAACTTCTAATCACTTGATTTCATTATCGTCCGGCTAACCGTGCCGCCGTTCGATGCGTTGCATTCTACTTATATGACGTTTTGAGTCAACGTTATTTTTTGCTTCCCTGGATCGTTTGCTGAAATTTACGGCGAAACGATCACTGTTCAAGCAAATCCCCACGAGCAGCGTTCAAATATTGCAGCATTGACCACAGCGTCAGCACCGCCGCGACCCAGAGTAAGCCAATGCCGGCCCACTCTACCCACGCGTTTGGACGCCACAGCATCCATACCAGCGCTGCCATTTGCGCCGTGGTTTTCACTTTACCGATCCAGGATACCGCCACGCTGCTGCGCTTGCCGAGCTCAGCCATCCACTCGCGCAGGGCGGAGATTATGATCTCACGACCGATCATCGTCGCCGCAGGCAGGGTCACCCACCAGGTATGATAATGTTCGGCCACCAGCACCATCGCGATAGCCACCATCACTTTATCGGCCACCGGATCGAGGAATGCGCCAAAACGCGTGCTCTGGTTCCAGCGACGCGCCAGATAACCGTCAAACCAGTCCGTCACGGCAGCCACAAGGAAGATAAGCGCACAGGCGAACGGCGCCCAGGGTACCGGCAGATAAAAAGCCAGTACAAAGAACGGAATGAGTACGACGCGAAAAAGGGTGAGCAACGTAGGGATATTAAATCGCATAGTGACGGTAACTGTCTGTTGTCAGTAAAATTTAGCTCTATGTTGCTACAGAGCCCTCAATGTTTCAACGAGTAGTAGATCTTTTCTGCCAGCCCTTGCGAAATACCCGGCACTTTTGCAATTTCCTCAATGCTGGCATTGAGTAATCCTTGCAATCCGCCCATGTACTTCAGCAGCATCTGACGACGTTTAGGGCCGACGCCATCGATGGTTTCAAGCGTACTGGTATTTTTCACTTTCGCCCGTTTTTTACGATGCCCGCTGATGGCGTGATCGTGGGATTCATCGCGAATGTGCTGAATAACGTGCAGCGCAGGGGAATCCGGCGGCAAACTGAACCCCTCGCCTTCCGGTTCAAAAAAGAGCGTTTCCAGGCCGGCCTTCCGATCCGCCCCTTTCGCCACCCCTAACAGCAGCGGGTGATGTTTATCCCAGTCAACCTCCAGCGATGCAAACACCGCCTTCGCCTGACCAAGCTGCCCTTTCCCGCCGTCAATCAGGATCACGTCCGGGATCTTACTCTCTTCGATGGCTTTACCGTAGCGGCGGCGCAGAACCTGGTTCATCGCCGCATAGTCATCCCCCGGCGTGATGCCGGTGATGTTGTAGCGACGATACTCGGCACGCAGCGGGCCGTTTGCATCAAACACCACGCAGGAGGCCACGGTCTGTTCGCCCATGGTGTGGCTGATGTCGAAACACTCCATGCGCTTCACTTCCGGCAGTTTCAGGAGCGTCGCCAGCGCGGTTAAACGCTGGCTGACCGTCGACTGCTGGGAAAGCTTCGTCGTCAACGCCGTCGCGGCGTTGGTTCTGGCAAGTTTCAGATAGCGGGCGCGATCGCCGCGGGGCTTCGTCTGAACGTTCACCCGGCGCCCCGCCAGTTCGGAAAGGGAATCCGCCAGCAGGGTTTTATCATCGAGACTGAAATCAAGCAGGATCTCGGACGGCAGCGTGCGCATCTGGCTGCCCTGCAGGTAAAACTGCCCGACAAACGTCTCCACCACTTCGCCCAGTTCGGTGCCGCCCGGCACTTTCGGGAAATAGCTGCGGCTGCCCAGCACTTTACCCTGGCGGATAAACAGCACGTGGACACACGCCAGCCCGTTGTCAAAGGCAACGCCGATAACGTCGAGATCGTCACCGGTATTGGACACGAACTGCTTCTCGGTCACCCGGCGCACGGCCTGGATCTGATCGCGAATGCGCGCCGCCTCTTCAAACGCCAGCGCCTGGCTGGCCTTTTCCATGCGGGCTATCAGCTGCGTCAATACCTGGTCGTCTTTACCGGCTAAAAACAGGCGCACGTAATCGACCTGCTGGGCGTACTCTTCTTCGCTCACCAGCCCGGCAACGCACGGCCCCAGGCAGCGGCCAATTTGGTACTGCAGGCAAGGACGCGAGCGGTTGCGGTAGACGCTGTTTTCGCACTGGCGGATCGGGAAGATTTTTTGCAGCAGCGCGAGGGTTTCACGCACCGCGTAGCCGTTCGGGAACGGGCCGAAATATTCACCCTTCGCATGCTTAGCACCGCGGTGCATCGCCAGGCGCGGGTGGGTATCGCCGCTCAGGAAAATAAAAGGATAGGACTTATCATCACGCAGCAGCACGTTGTAGCGCGGCTGATAGAGCTTGATGTAGTTATGCTCCAGCAGCAGCGCTTCGGTCTCCGTGTGGGTCACGGTGACGTCGATATTCTGAATGAGTGCGACCAGCGCTTCGGTTTTACGGGAGGCCAGATTGCTGCGGAAATAGCTGGAAAGGCGCTTCTTGAGATCTTTCGCCTTGCCGACATAGATAACCGTGCCGCCAGCATCGTACATTCTGTAGACGCCCGGCTGGCTGGTTACGGTTTTAAGGAATGCTTTTGAATCGAACACATCACTCACTGGCTTATTAAGGTTTCCGCATTACACAGACCGTGGCGAATGGCCAGGTGAGTCAGTTCAACGTCGCCGTGAATGTTCAGTTTACTGAACATACGGTAGCGGTAGCTGTTCACCGTTTTCGGGCTAAGATTCAGCTGCTCTGAAATCTCATTCACCTTCTGGCCTTTGGTGATCATCAGCATAATCTGCAATTCGCGCTCGGACAAACTGGCGAATGGCGACTCCGTTTTATCGGGTTCAATCTGACTCAACGCCATTTGTTGAGCGATGTCCGACGCGATATAGCGCTGACCGGCATACACTGAACGGATAGCATTGACCACTTCCTGCGGTGCAGCACCTTTACTGAGATACCCTGCGGCACCCGCCTGCATCACTTTCGCAGGCAGCGGGTTTTCAGTATGTACGGTCAACATGATGACTTTAGTATCAATAAAGGTACGGGCGATTTTACGCGTTGCTTCAAGCCCGCCAATGCCGGGCATGTTCATATCCATAAGCACCACGTCTGCCGAGTTAGCGCGACACCATTTAACCGCGTCTTCGCCACAGCAAGCCTCACCGGCCACTTTGATACCCTTTATATCTTCAAGAATGCGTCGTATCCCTGCGCGCACCAGTTCGTGGTCATCAACAAGAAGAACGTTGATCAAAGGAAATGTCTCCAGAATAGGGATAACGCTACTGACTGCTAATTTGGTTTATATTAACGGTTTTCCGCACAAGATTAAAACGCTAAAAAATCCGCGATCCGATTTTGCTCTCGTTTTTGGAAATTACCCTGTACAGCAGATGGAAAGAAATCCCGCATAACCAGGGCTTTTCAGACTATTTTTATGCATCTGTATTCAAAAGGTTACGAAACAGAGCTAAAAAATCCGAACAAAAAAACAGAATTCAAATTTTTGTAACAATAATTAACGACAGGCGAACCGGCGATAAGCATTTAATTGCCGATAAACTATTGTACAGATTACCCGCACACGGTGTTTACGCGAATAAACAAAATGGGGAAAAGTACAAAAAACAATCGATGCTTTTTTTGACGCGGCTTGTGGTATACTCCGCCGCCTTAACTTTCATCGTCGCGCTCAAGCGCTGTTTTATAATGAGGAAAATAAATGAGCACACCTGAATTCGCCACTGCGGAAAATAACCAAGAACTGGCACAGGAAGTTAACTGCCTGAAATCGCTGCTGACGCTGATGCTGCAGGCAATGGGTCAGGCTGACGCGGGTCGTGTGATCATTAAGATGGAAAAACAAATCGCGCAAATGGAAGACCAGGCTGAATCAGCGGTATTTGCGAACACGGTTAAGCAAATTAAACAAGCTTACCGCCAGTAAAAAAAACGGCTGGATGCGCAAGCATTCAGCCGTTGTCCCGTCTGGCACGCAGAACGTTTGTGGGGTCAGATAAGCCCCGTAGCCGCTGCATAGCAGGCGATCTGCGTTTTATTCGGGGCGTTAAATTTCTTCTGCATATTCTTCTGATGGAAGTTAACCGTATTCTCCGAGATGGAGAGAATAATGGCTATTTCAGCCGAGGTTTTCCCTTCCGCCGTCCACTTCAGAATTTCCCGCTCGCGCTTGCTGAATTTCATTTCAGGCGGCATGACCGTTTCGTGTTCAAATCGCAGCAGCGACGTTAGCGCCATTTCCACCAGCATTTGCAAACGCAGTTCAACTTCTTCGCTGGCTAACCTATTTTCTGGCCCTTGAGTGCGGGATACGGAAAGGAACCCCAGCGCATGGTTAGGCAACATCAGGCACTGGGTTATTCCCTTGCGTATGCCGTGGTCGCGCGCGCCGTCCCATAATTGCTGAGCCTCTGAGAATAATTCATCCGTCCAGGGTAAATGTCCGTGAAAGAAATTCTCCGGCTTGAGTACCGGGTCAACGGCGAAATAATTCTCGGCGTGATATTGCGCCATCCACTGCTGCGGATAACTTGAATGCACTGAAATTTTTGGCCGCGTGAACGGCACGGGATGACGAACGCAGAGCGAGAAATAATCATATTCCAGCGTCTGCGTTTGTCGTTGAAGTTCAAGATAAACTTCGTCGGCAGTGGTCATTTCCTGAAAGCGGAGAAAGCACTCCCGACGCCACGTGAAAAAGTCTGTTTCCTTCATACTGACTAAATGAAGCCTCTGAAAAAGATAATCATTATTATGGTGAATACAACCTAACACATAAAACTTATTTAGAACTACAAAATATCGGCTTTAGGACGATTATGTTTAGTTTTAATACGGTTTTTCCGAAGCGAACGGAATAAAAAGATAATCGGGATGGATTCGGGGGAGAATAATTTGCTCCAGAGGGTAAATCTGGAGCAAATGAATGCAAAAATGCTACTGCATCAGGAATTTTTCAAGGAATTGACGGGTGCGCGGCTGCTGAGGATTGGTGAATAACGCCTTCGCTGGCCCCTGCTCTACAATTCGCCCCTGATCCATGAAGATAGCCCTGTCCGCCACGTCCCGGGCAAAGCTCATCTCATGGGTCACGATCACCATCGTGCGCTTCTCCTGGGCCAGCTGACGAATGGTGTTTAGCACCTCCCCCACCAGCTCAGGATCGAGCGCAGAGGTTGGCTCGTCGAACAGGATCACGTCCGGGCGCATCGCCAGCGCGCGGGCAATGGCAACGCGCTGCTGCTGACCGCCGGAAAGACGACGCGGGTAGCTGGCCTCCTTCCCTGACAGCCCCACCTTCGCCAGCAGTTCGCGCGCGCGGGCCGAGGCCTCCTCTTTTGGCTCGCCTTTGACGATGACCGGCCCTTCAATGATATTTTCCAGCACGGTACGGTGCGGGAAAAGGTTGAAGCTCTGGAAAACGAAGCCAACGTGCTGGCGCAGACGGCGGATCAGCCCTTTCTGCTGGCTGATGGATTTCGCGGTATCGATGGTGATATCACCCACGCGAATGGTTCCGCCCTCGGGCTGCTCAAGCAGGTTAATGCTGCGCAGCAGCGTGGTTTTCCCCGAGCCGCTCGGCCCGATAATCGCCACCACTTCGCCCTGCTCCACTTCAAGATCAATGCCGTGCAGCACCGTCTGGCCGTGGAATTTTTTCACCAGGTTTTTGACGTCGATAGCACTCATTTCGGATCACGCTCCTGGCGGTTTAGCTGGTTTTCAAAGTAGTTTTGCAGCGCGGAAAGTACGGTCGCCATCACCCAGTAAATCAGCGACGCCGCCAGATACATGGTGAACACTTCCAGCGTGCGCGAGGTGATGAGCTGCGCCTGGCGGAACAGCTCAGGCACCTGGATGGTTGCCGCAAGCGAGGTGTCTTTCACCAGGCTGATGAAGCTGTTGCTGAGCGGCGGCAGCGCCACCCGCGCCGCCTGGGGCAGAATGGCCCGGCGAAGGGTCTGCCACGGCGTCATGCCGATACTGGCTGCCGCTTCCCACTGCCCTTTATCGATAGAGGAAATCGCCGCGCGCAGGGTTTCCGAGGTATAGGCCGCGGTATTCAGCGATAAGCCGATCATCGCCGCCGGGATCGGATCAAGCTCGATACCAAACTGCGGCAGGCCGTAGTAAATCATAAACAGCTGAGCGATAAGCGGCGTGCCGCGAAAAACGGAGATGTAAAACCGCGCCAGCCAGCGTACCGGCAGCACGGGCGACATGCGCATTAAGGCCAGCACAAAGCCCAGCACCAGGCCAAAGAACATCCCGCCGATACTGAGCTGGAGCGTAAACACCGCGCCTTTGAGCAGGTACGGCAGCGAATCAATAACCAGTTGAATACTTTCTTGCATTATTATTTTTCGACCTGATGTTTAGACATGAGGATGGTAGGCAAACAGCGCTGGCGCACCGCCGGTATGAACGAATAAAATCGGGCCTTCATCCTTAAAGCGTTTCTGCGCGATGCCGTCTATCAGCCCCGCCATCGCCTTGCCGGTGTACACCGGATCGAGCAGGATACCTTCAAGCCGCGCGAGTAGCTTCACCGCTTCCATCCCCTCGTCGTTTGGCGTGCCGTAACCCGGCGCGAAGTAGTCATCCCACAGAATAATGTCCGCCCTGGCCTTTAGCTCAAGCTGTTCGGCAACCGCCTGCTGCAGGGTGACGACCTTCGGTTTTTGATCGGCAACGCTGCGGGAAACGGTCACGCCAATCAGCTCGGCTTCTGGCATAAGCTGTTCCAGCCCTACCGCCAGCCCGGCGTGCGTTCCGGCGCTGCCGGAGGCGACCACCACCGAAGAGAGATTCACCGCCCCTTCGCACTGCTGGGCTATCTCCAGCGCGCTTTCAACGTAGCCCAGCGCGCCCAGCGCATTTGAACCGCCCACCGGAATGACGTAGGGACGGAATCCCTGCGCTTCAAGGCGGGTCGCCAGCTCGTCGAGCTGCGCGTTAGGGTCGGTCAGGGCATCGCACATTTCGACCTGAGCATTGAACAGGTCCAGCAGCAGGCGGTTGCCGTTGGTGAGGTAGTTTTCCGCCCGCGTGCCGATGGGATTTTCCAGCAGCGCCACGCAGTGCAGCCCCAGCTTCGCCGCCACGGCAGCGGTCTGGCGCACATGGTTGGACTGGATCGCACCGGCGGTCACCAGGGTATCGGCCCCCTCGCGCAGGGCATCGGCGGCGAGGAACTCCAGCTTGCGCAGCTTGTTGCCGCCCATCGCCATTGGCGTCACGTCGTCACGCTTAATAAAAATATCGCGCCCCAGGTAATCGGAAAATCGCGGTAAATACTCCAGCGGCGTGGGTGCGCCAATAAATTCAAGGCGCGGGAAGCGCGTTAAATTTTGCAGTGACATGGTTCCTCCGGTAACGCTTTTTATTTGATTGTTTTTATTATGCACGCAGACGCGTAAGAAATAAAAAAGGCGCTTTTAATAGCGCCTTTTTTTGTCGGTCAACGACTTATTTGGTCACGTCAGCGCCGAACCACTTCTCGGAGAGCGCTTTCAGGCTGCCGTCTTTCTGCATGTCGGCGATTGCCCCGTCGATGGCTTTCACCAGATCTTCGTTGCCTTTACGCACCGCTACGCCCGCTTCCTGACGAGAGAACGCGTCGCCCGCTACTGCCAGGGTGTCGTTGGTTTTCTTCACCAGATCCAGCGCCGCCAGACGGTCAACCAGGATGGCGTCGATACGGCCTACGCGCAGATCCTGATATTTAGTCGGGTCATCATCATAGGTACGAATGTCCACGCCCTGCACGTTCTGGCGCAGCCACTCTTCGTAGTTCGTCCCCAGACCCACGCCAACTTTTTTACCTTTCAGGTCAGCGGCGGATTTGATGGTGCCTTCGTTACCTTTCTTCACCAGCGCCTGAATACCGGACACGGTGTACGGCGTGGAGAAGTCATACTTCTTCTTACGCTCGTCGGAAATGGTGACCTGGTTAATCACCACGTCGATGCGTTTGGAGTCCAGCGACGCCAGCATACCGTCCCATTTGGTCGGTTTCAGCGACGCTTTGACGCCCAGATGTTTCGCCAGCTCTTCGGCAAACTCCACTTCGAAACCGGTCAATTTGCCGTCATCGCCCTGGAAGCTGAACGGAGGATAGGTTCCTTCCAGCCCAACCAGCAGCGTGCCGCGCTCTTTCACTTTATTCAGCAGATTTTCCGCCGCGAAAGTTTTCACGCTCATACCCGCGACCAGCGCAACGGCCATTACACCCATCAGCGCCTGACGACCCAGAAGTGCTAATTTCATAAATACCCCGATATAGTGGAATTTTTCTGTAGTGTAGTGAATTCGCCTGCAACGTCAAAGGCGGCTGCGCTACATCTTATTCTTTTTTAATATATATCAGAAGTTGTCTCGGCGTGGACTTTCTGCTTCATCGCACCCGGCATTTGTACCTTATATTGCGCGTACTTGCGCAGCGCAATGCGGTAATTGTTGGTGCTGGTTGCAGGCAACCACGGCTCCAGATTTTCATCCAGATAACCGGTGTTAAGCAGATCGCGAGAGATATTATGCACGGTCAGATGCTGACCAAGACGACGCAGGCGAACGACATATTCGCGCACGGTGCCGTGGCTCATCTCCGTTTGTTCAAACAGGAACTGCTTGAAGCCGATGATATCGAAGAAGTCGCTTTGCTCTTTGCAGTGGAGATCGCCACAGAAACGGCAAAGCGCTACCCACTCTTTTTGCTCTTCAAGCCAGGCGGATTCATCCATTAGCGTGTCGAGGCGGGAAATCGCAATTTTATTGACGATTTCACCGCGGCGAACCAGCGTGATGCGGTCGAGTAATTTATTACAGTGGGCGCAATGCGTCTGGCTGTGTTTAAAGTCTTTCAGGTAGCGGCTTAGTGGCCGTCTTTTAGATTGCTGCACCGTCATGATAACTCCTGGTTGTCAATACGTTGTGCGGCATTTTTCAGGTGAATCAATCACCTATAACTTACCCAGTTTGGTACGTAAGCGTTTAATGGCCTGGCTGTGGAGCTGGCTGACCCGCGACTCCCCCACTTCAAGAACCGCACCAATCTCTTTGAGATTGAGCTCTTCCTGGTAATAGAGGGTCAACACCAGCTGTTCGCGTTCCGGTAAAGCTTCAATTGCTTCCATCACGCGGTGGCGTAAGTTGCCTTCCATTAAATGGTGTAACGGGTTTTCCTGCTGGTGTTCATCGGTCACCAGCTCGATGCTATCGCCATGCTCTTCTCGCCACTCGTCGTAGGAGAAGAGTTGGCTATTATTGGTATCGAGCAACATCTGACGATACTCTTCAACAGCAATACCAAGACGCTCCGCCACTTCGGTTTCCGTCGCGTTTCGTCCCAGCTCCTGTTCCAGCTGCCCCATTGCATGTGCCACTTCGCGGGCGTTGCGGCGAACGCTGCGCGGCACCCAGTCGCGGCTGCGCAGCTCGTCCAGCATCGCACCACGAATACGCTGTACTGCGTAAGTCGTAAATGCCGTTCCTTGCAGAGCGTCGTATCGGTCAACTGCATTCAATAACCCGATACCGCCCGCCTGTAGCAGATCGTCCAGTTCCACGCTCGCCGGCAAACGCACCTGGAGGCGCAATGCTTCGTGACGCACCAGCGGGACATAACGCTGCCACAGCGAGTGTTTATCCATTACACCTTCAGCGGTATAGAGTGAATTCACGATAAACAGCCCTGCGTTAATTGAGTTATCGGCATGATTATCCGATTCTGGAGGGGTTTTAATTGGGTGAATAGTGGGTGAAATGAGGGGTTATTTGGGGGTTACGAATAAAAGCGGGATGTAAAAAACCCCGCCGAAGCGGGGTTTGAGCATTATCAGGCGATTAGCCCTGCAGCAGAGACAGAACCTGCTGAGGAACCTGGTTAGCTTTAGACAGCACGGAGTTACCGGCCTGCTGGATGATCTGCGCTTTAGACATGTTGGACACTTCGGTCGCATAGTCGGCGTCCTGAATACGGGACTGCGCTTCAGACAGGTTGGTGGTGGTGTTGTTCAGGTTGGTTACAGCAGAGCTCAGACGGTTCTGCACCGCACCCAGAGAAGAACGGAATTTATCTACGGACGCGATTGCTGCATCCAATTTGGCCAATGGATCCGTAGTTGAGCCAGAGTTCATGCTGCTCAGACTCAGTGAAGATGTGTCGAGTTTAAATGCTGCGGTGCCAGCAGTTGTAGCGGTATCTGCATCCTTAGGATCCAAAGCAATATAGTAAACATTTGAGCTACCAGTAGCACCATCCCATGTTGCGTCGAAACCATTAGCCTTGAGATTATTTACATCTGCAGCACTGCCAGCAGTAACTGTAACTTTAGCAAAAAGGTTACCGTTATCATCTGCAACAGCTGTAGCGCCAAATGTTACAGTACCATCGTTAACACCTAAACGAGTTGCTAAATTGTCTCCAGTAGCGTTTTCAGTAACAGCAGTAGTGGTGACTTTAGTAGTAGCGCCATAATAGGATTGTAAGTTAGCAGCAGTTGGTGCATTTAATGTGCCGGTTTTGCTTACAGGACCAGTAACGTTAAAGGTATTCAGACCCAGAGTAGTAGAGTCGATTTTTTTCAGGTCGATATCGATGGTTTCGCCATCGTTCGCGCCAACCTGGATAGACATTTTGCCGTCTTTAGCCAGTACGTTCACGCCGTTGAACTGAGTCTGACCGGAGACGCGGTCGATTTCAGACAGACGGGATTTGATTTCGTCCTGGATTGAAGACAGGTCGGAAGCTGAGTTAGTTCCGGTAGAAGCCTGAACGGTCAGTTCACGAACGCGCTGCAGGTTGTTGTTGATTTCAGACAGTGCGCCTTCAGTAGTCTGTGCAACAGAGATACCGTCGTTGGCGTTACGTGCAGCCTGAGTCAGACCTTTGATGTTAGAGGTGAAGCGGTTAGCAATCGCCTGGCCCGCAGCGTCATCTTTTGCGCTGTTGATACGCAGACCGGAAGACAGACGCTCGATAGAAGAAGACAGAGCAGACTGGTTCTTGTTGATGTTGTTCTGAGTGATCAGCGAGAGGCTGTTGGTATTAATGTACTGTGCCATGATTACGTTTCCTGTTGTTCATCAAATCTGTGGGTTAGATTTGGGTTTCCACCCTTCGGCTTCATCGCCGTCAAAGGTGTTATCGTCTGGTCCAAAACAACCTTTAGATTTTTTTTCAGGATCGCGAATAATTTTTTTAGCCACAGAAATACTCTTCTCTATTAGCGTTATTCCCGCCATTAAAAAAAAGAAATTAACCGTAAACTTTCCCCCGATGAGGCCGATAACCCCAGTATTCGTTCTACGTGTCGATACATTAAGGAATAAATATGGCAAGTATTTCAACGCTGGGAGTAGGCTCAGGTCTGCAATTAAGTGATATTTTAGACAGCCTGACCGCCGCTGAAAAAACGCAGCTGACCCCTATCTCTAAACAGCAGACATCTTATACCGCAAAGCTTAGTGCTTACGGCACGTTAAAAAGCTCGCTGGAAGCGTTTCAAACTGCAAATACCGCGCTGAATAAAGCCGACCTGTTTACCGCAACCAGTACGTCAAGCAGCAGCACCGCTTTTAGCGCAACGACCACCGGCAGCGCGGTTGCAGGCAAATATACAATTAGTGTGTCTCAGTTGGCCCAGGCCCAGACGCTGACCACCAAAGCGAGCCAGACCGACAGCAAAACGGCGATCGCCTCATCCGACAGCAAAATCACCTTTACCGCCGGTAACGGTAAAGATCCGGTCACCGTTGACATCAGCGCGGCAAACTCGTCGCTGTCGGGCATTCGTGATGCCATTAACAAAGCCGATGCCGGCGTGACCGCCAGTATCATTAACGTCGGGAATGGCCAGTATCGTCTGTCTATTACCTCGACCGAAACCGGTGCGGACAATGCGGTAAGCATTGCCGTAAGCGGTGACAGCGCCCTGCAATCTTTTATGGGCTACAACGGCACCAGCACCGATGCCAGCAACGGCATGACCGAAAGCGTGACCGCGCAGAACGCGAAGCTGAAGGTGAACAACGTTGATATCGAAAACAGCAGCAACACCATCAGTGACGCGCTGGAAGATATCACCCTGAACCTGAAAGATGTCACCACCGGCAACCAGACGCTGAATATCACTAAAGATACGTCTAAGTCAGAAAGTGCGCTCAAAGCCTGGGTTGATGCCTACAATACCCTGCAGGACAGCTTTGCTTCCCTGACCAAGTACACGGCGGTAGATGCGGGTACGGATGCTCAGGACACCAGCAACGGCGCCCTGCTCGGCGACACCACGCTGCGTACCATTCAGACGCAGCTGAAAAGCCTGCTCACTAACTCCGCGGGCGGCACAACTTTTAAATCGCTGACGCAGCTGGGTATTACTTCTGACCCGAGCACCGGAAAACTGTCGGTAGACAGCACCAAGCTCGAAAAAGCGCTGACCGACAACTCGTCTGCGGTGAAGGATCTGATTGTAGGTGACGGTAAAACCACCGGTATCACCACCAATATGGCCACCAGCCTGACCGACTGGCTCTCGAGCAAAGGCATTATTCAGGCGGCCAAAGACGGCGTGAGCAAAACGCTGAACAACCTGACCGAACAGTACAACGCCGTCAGCGAACGTATTGATGCGCGCGTGGCGCAGTATAAAGCCCAGTTTACCCAGCTGGACGTACTGATGACGTCGCTGAACAACACCAGCAGCTACCTGACGCAGCAGTTCGAAAGCACATCGTCCAGCAGCAAGTAGTAAACGCTAATTGAACCCGAGGGGGATAACATGTACGGCGCAAAAGGCACGCAAGCCTACGCAAAAATAGAGGTTGAAAGCGCGGTGATGAGCGCCAGCCAGCACCAGCTGGTTATCATGCTATTTGATGGAGCCCTCAGCGCGCTGGTTCGCGCGCGTCTGTTCCTGCAGGACGGCAATATCCAGTCAAAAGGGCTGGCGCTGTCGAAAGCCATCAACATTATTGAAAACGGACTGAAGCTTGGTCTGGTTGAAGGTAATGGCGATGAGCTGACCCAAAACCTGATTGCCCTTTATGCCTATATGGTAAGACGCCTTCTGCACGCCAACGTGAATAACGATGCCAGCGCCATTGAAGAGGTAGAAACCTTGCTGCGCAATATCGCTGACGGGTGGAAGGAGGTTGCCGGTTCGCCACAACTGATTCAGGACGCCGTCTAATGAGTAATGCACCGCAACTCTATACCCTTTATCAACAACTCCTCGAGCAGAGCCAGTTGATGCTGCGACTGGCTCGTCAGGGATTATGGGATGATCTGATCACCTGTGAGACCGACTATGTCAATGCGGTGCACTCGCTGGCTCGGCTGACCGAAGAAATTCAACCTTCTGCCCAGCTGCAGGAGCAGCTTCGCCCTACACTTCGCGTGATCCTTGAGAACGAAGGCCAGGTGAAGACGCTGCTGCAGAACAGAATGGATGAACTGGCTAAGCTGGTTGGTCAAAGTTCGATGCAAAAATCAGTGATGTCTACCTACGGCAATCAGGGCGGCCACGTTCTGATCCCGCAAAGTAATTTCGATTCAAATTAGCCACTTAACTGGCGAACGAACCCGTTCTCCTTCGTTCGCCAGGCATTTCTGCAAAAGCTACTCCATACTTGAGTTTCGCGACCTCATGGAGATGGTGCATGCGCAATCCAACCTTACTGCAATGTTTTCACTGGTATTACCCCACTGGCGGTGAGCTGTGGCCGGAAGTGACGGCCCTGGCCCCTAACCTCAATGAAATCGGTATCAATATGGTCTGGCTCCCTCCGGCGTATAAAGGCGCATCGGGCGGCTATTCCGTTGGCTATGATTCTTACGATCTTTTTGACCTCGGCGAGTTCGACCAGAAAGGATCGGTGGCGACCAAATACGGCGACAAGGCGCAGCTGCTGGAAGCCATTAACGCGTTAAAGAGCAACCAGATCGCGGTGCTGCTGGACGTGGTGGTGAACCACAAAATGGGCGCGGATGAGAAAGAGCCGGTTCGCGTCCAGCGCGTTAACGAGCAGGATCGTACCCAGATTGATGACGAGATTATCGAGTGCGAGGCGTGGACGCGCTATACCTTCCCAGCCCGCGCGGGTGAGTATTCGCAGTTTGTCTGGGACTACAAATGCTTCAGCGGTATCGATCATATCGAAAACCCAACCGAGGACGGCATCTTTAAAATCGTCAACGACTATACCGGCGAAGGCTGGAACGATCAGGTCGACGATGAGATGGGTAACTTCGATTACCTGATGGGCGAAAATATCGACTTCCGCAACCACGCGGTGACCGAGGAGATTAAATACTGGGCGCGCTGGGTAATGGAGCAGACCGGGTGCGACGGCTTCCGTCTGGACGCGGTAAAACACATTCCGGCGTGGTTTTATAAAGAGTGGATTGAGCACGTGCAGGAGGTCGCGGAACAGCCGCTGTTCATCGTCGCGGAATACTGGTCGCACGAAGTGGATAAACTGCAGACCTACATTCATCAGGTGGAAGGCAAAACCATGCTGTTTGACGCCCCCCTGCAAATGCATTTCCACGACGCCTCCCGCCAGGGCCGCGACTACGACATGAGCCAGATTTTTACCGGCACCCTGGTCGAAGCCGACCCGTTCCACGCCGTGACGCTGGTTGCCAACCACGACACCCAGCCGCTGCAGGCGCTGGAAGCCCCGGTTGAATCCTGGTTTAAACCGCTGGCATACGCCCTGATCCTGCTGCGTGAAAACGGCGTGCCGAGCGTGTTCTATCCGGATCTGTTTGGCGCAAGCTACGACGATACGGGCGGCGACGGCGAGACCTACCACATCGACATGCCGGTTATCGAACAGCTTCACGAGCTGATCCTGGCGCGCCAGCGCTTTGCGCACGGCGTTCAGACGCTGTTCTTCGATCATCCCAACTGCATCGCCTTCAGCCGCAGCGGCACCGACGACGCGCCGGGCTGCGTGGTGGTGATGTCCAACGGTGACGACGGTGAAAAGACGATCTGCCTTGGGGAAAACTACGGGGATAAAACCTGGCGCGACTTCCTCGGCAATCGCGAAGAGACGGTTACCACCGGTTCGGACGGCGAAGGAACCTTTACCTGCAACGGCGGAAGCGTGAGCGTGTGGGTTCTGGAGGATGTGTTGTAGATCGGGAAACGTGCGCCCTGAAGCCCTCACCCACAGGGAGAGGGCCAAACACTAAAAACGGCAACCCGGTTGCCGTTTTGCTTTTACACTCAGGGCAGCTTACTCTCCAGCGGGTT
The DNA here is from genome assembly GCF_964208575.1 of Enterobacter soli. Classification (GTDB taxonomy): domain Bacteria; phylum Pseudomonadota; class Gammaproteobacteria; order Enterobacterales; family Enterobacteriaceae; genus Enterobacter; species Enterobacter soli_A. The sequence continues at coordinate 57,267 of NZ_CAXOFU010000007.1, forward strand.
CTTGCTCAGATAATCCGCGCACTCCACCGTAGGGCGGTCCACCTTCTGCAGCTCCATCCCGTCGTACTCAAGGATTGAGCCCTCGCGCTCCAGCGGGTAGATATCCAGCTTGCGAGTCACGTTGTAATAGCTGTCTGAACGCAGCATGATTTTACCCGGCACCGCGAGCACGCGCTGCCACTGACGACAGTCCAGCGTATCCCCCTCTTCCGTCACCACCAGCGTGGCAATCGCCTCCGGGCTCACCATCTTGCTTTGCGGCCCTTTTGACTGCCAGTAACCCGCCAGGTGCGACGGAACAGGATGCTTAATCACGTCCTGATAGTTATCCACCTGAACACACCCGGTCAGCGCCAGCATCGCGCCAGCAATTGCTATCTTTTTCATCATCTTTCCTGCATGCGAAGAAAAAAAGATTGTGGCATTAAAGCGGTAGGGGTGCCAGTGGAAGATGGCATCGCACTCATGGCCTCAACGCTCAATATGTATGTTTCACTGCCTTATAAGTATAAACTGCCTGCCCAAACCGTGATTGTTGAGCTCATTATCAAATATATAATCAGCATTCGATCTGCAAACTATCTAATGCTAATATCCGCCGCCCTAGTAAATTAAATTACCCGCTAAACACATTCACCGGAATTATAAATGAATCACGAATCATTCAGGTATGATATTAATACCCTGAGGGCTGCATCTGTAATAATGGTTGTTTTATATCATTTTAAAGTGTCAGGATTTGCTTCAGGCTTCATGGGTGTGGATATATTCTTTGCCATATCCGGCTATTTAATGACCAACATCATCAATAAAGGCATCACGTGTAATAACTTAAGCATCATCGACTTTTACATCAGGCGATTTAAAAGACTTTACCCCGCGCTCATAGTCATGATTTCTGCAGTTATAGCCTTGGGATACTTTACACTCACCACAAACAACTACCTACTTCTTGCCCGGAATGCTCTTTCTTCTTCATTTTTTGTATCAAATATTTTTTACTTTCTTCACTCTGGATACTTCGACCAATCCTCCCTTCTTAATTGGTTACTTCATACCTGGTCTTTGTCAGTCGAATGGCAATTCTATTTGATATATCCTGTTTTATTATTTACCTATAGTAAAATATCAAGAAAACCTGTTTCCCTAATTGTTCTTCTGCTAGGCATTTCGATTTATTTTTCTTCGTCAATGACATTTGACACTAAAGATTCTGGCTACTATCTACTTCATACACGAGCCTGGGAAATGCTTGCGGGTGGACTGGCATACTTTATAAACACAAATCTTCCCAGCAACTTCAGATATGCAAAACTTGCATCGTATACAGGTTGGCTGTCGATCATCATTTCTTTGATAATGATTCCAGCAAATGCAATCTGGCCGGGCTACTTGGCATTGATACCTGTAACGGGAGCATGCGTCATACTCTCAACAAATGCCCAGCATAATGTTGTGTACAGGAATATAGCAACAATAAGGATAGGTCTCTATTCTTATTCAATTTATTTATGGCATTGGCCGATAGTCGTTTTTCTTTACTCGTCTGGGCTTCTCGGTAGTTGGATGTATGTTTTAGCTGGAATAATTCTTTCAGTACTTATGGGATTTTTGTCTTTCACATTCATTGAATCATCCACCAACAGAAAATTCATCATCACTTCCAGCGTGACTGCAATCCCTGTATTGCTCATTGCTTGTTTAATAATAATAAACACTGATGGGCTGAAGTTTAGAGTCGGTGACAAATTAAAAGATATATTATCCTATCGAATGAACTGGGATGCGCAGAGAAATGGAACGTGTTTTCTCACGCCAAATCAACACGCTGAAGATTTTATTAAATGCAAGGATAGTTTTGATGAACAATCAATTTTAATCTGGGGTGACTCCCATGCAGCTCAACTGATACCAGGTTTTGAAAAGCTGAATATCGGCAATAAGGACATAGTCCAAAGGACAGCAAGTATGTGTCCTCCTGTTGTTGACGTAGATTTTGAGTCCAGGCCTTACTGCAGAGGGATAAATAATTACATTCTACGAGAGATCAAAAATAACAGACCAGACACTGTGATTCTTGCAGCATCATGGACGGGATACTTAAACATTCCGATTGTTGGATATCTTGACAGAACAATTAAAAAAATTAAGGTTTTAGGCGTGAAGCACATTTATATTATCGGGACTGTGCCGATCTGGAAGGCGAATTTACCGACATTAATAGAATTGAACGGAATGTCATCCGTGCCCATGCTTAGCCGTGTCAATGTCGTAGAGTCTTCCTTCACGACAGATGAAAAAATGAGAAAATTTTTTAGTGAGTCTTCCGCCAGCTATATCTCGCTGATTGATTCAATGTGTGACCAGAAAGGGTGTTATACGGTACCAGAAGATTCAACCTCTGCACCTATGCAATGGGATATAGGACATCTTACCGAGCCAGGTTCTAACTACATTTCGAAAGTGATACTCCGCAGTATGAATTGAAAACCAGATGGCCGCAAAAATGCGGCCATATTTGGAAGTCAACAATCCAGTCTTGTCATAATTAGGGCTTTCAAAAACCTCATCCCTATGACAAATCAAACCTGCATCCCCATCACATGAGCATACATTTTTCATAATCGACAAAGATCGTCCAAGAGCGCACCAAATAACAGATGGTTAGAGTCGTCGAAAACATCAGTCGTCTAAGTTCACCTTAGAGCGAGTGCTGTTTTATGCCCCACCCATGCCCCATCACATCACTGGACAATCATCAAACTCCCCAGCTCGTGCATCGTTGATGATGTACGTTATCACTCCGAACACAGGCCGGTCTGAATCCGTTCCTTCATCGCCCGTCCTCAGCCTCTCTTTAAGACCGTTTTCAAGGTTTACCAGATGGGGCATGGGGTGAGTGCGGTATCGTTTAACGCGAAACTCGCCTTCAATACAACACACAAGCAGGGAGCCATCATTCGGTGTCAGAGAGCTATCCACTACGAGCAACGAGCCTGCAAGAATACCTTCGCGCCAGTATGTCGCCCCAGCTCGCATGAAGTACGTAGCCGATGGATGTGAGATCAAACGCTTATCGAGCGATATGCGTTCTTCAACGTAGTCTTGAGCTGGACTCGGGAATCCCATGATGCACCTCCGATAGTTACTGTATATACATACAGTATTACTGATCGGCGCTATCGATCAATGTGTTTTACAGTGTTACTATGTTTTCTGTTAATACGAAATCGCAAAATTGGTCATAAAATGGTTGATTTTATTGTACGTTTTGCCGCCTTAATCTCATTTCTGGGCCTGGTAACTGGTTTCAGCTCTGATAGCTCTTCGCTTCAAATTGCTGAAGTCGTGATGATAGCTATATGGTTTCTCTCAGATATGCATCACATAAAAAAATTAGCAGTGAAAATCAAAGATAAGTTTTAAGGGAAATCAGTCTGATGCTTCATATTTTTGGCAAGTATGCCTCGGTGGGCGTGATTAACACTGCCCTGCACTGGTTGTCTTTTGCCGTGCTGCTTCACTTCTTTGGCGCTAATCAGGCCGTTGCCAACGTTATCGCGTTCTGCATTGCTGTGACCTTTAGCTTCTTTGCAAATGCAAAATGGACTTTCAAGGCGCAGGCCACATCAGGACGCTACATCGCCTTTGTTGCATTCATGGGCATCATGGCAGCTTTGACTGGCTATATCGCTGACCTGATAGGTGCTCCACCTGTGGTCACCCTAATTGTGTTTTCTGGTTTCAGTCTTATCGCAGGTTTCCTGTACTCAAATTTCATTGTCTTTAGGGATGCGAAATGAAAATTTCTCTTGTCGTTCCAGTGTTTAATGAAGAAGAAGCAATTCCGATCTTCTACAAAACCGTCCGGGAGTTTGAAGGCCTTAAAAACCATGAAGTCGAAATCGTCTTCATAAACGATGGCAGCAAAGACGCGACAGAATCAATTATTAACGCGCTTGCTGTGGCTGATCCGTTAGTCGTTCCTCTTTCCTTCACCCGTAATTTCGGTAAAGAGCCTGCGCTGTTCGCCGGACTTGACCATGCGTCCGGTGAAGCGATTATCCCGATTGACGTAGACTTGCAGGACCCCATCGAAGTCATCCCGCACCTCATAGAGAAATGGCAGGCGGGAGCAGACATGGTGCTGGCTAAGCGCTCTGATCGTTCAACAGATGGCAGACTAAAGCGCAAGACTGCCGAGTGGTTCTATAAGCTGCACAACAAAATCAGCACACCCCAAATCGAGGAGAACGTCGGTGACTTCCGACTGATGTCTCGCGATGTGGTTGAAAACATCAAGCTGATGCCTGAGCGCAACCTGTTCATGAAAGGTGTTCTTAGCTGGGTAGGCGGGAAAACTGACATTGTTGAGTATGCCAGGGCTGAGCGTGTCGCAGGTGATTCAAAATTCAACGGCTGGAAACTGTGGAATCTGGCGCTTGAGGGGATCACAAGCTTCTCAACATTCCCCCTACGCATGTGGACTTATATCGGGCTTTTTGTCGCGGGGCTGTCGTTTCTTTATGGAGCCTGGATGATCTTCGACAAGATTGTATTTGGCAACAGTGTCCCAGGGTATCCATCATTGCTTGTCTCTATATTGTTCCTCGGCGGCGTTCAGCTTATTGGGATTGGTGTTCTGGGCGAGTACATTGGGAGAATTTACACCGAGGTCAAGAATCGGCCTAAGTATATTTTGAAGGGTAAAAAATGATGTCAATACAAAAGCAATCTGGAATATTAGCAGGGGCATCTGCTTTCCTGGTTGTTTTGTTATCTGCCGCGATTGCCCCTATGAATGGCGAAGATTTTGGACTTACCAGGAGATTCACCACAGAAACAGTTTTTGATAGGTTATCATTTGCATTCAGCAGATCTGGAGCTCAGATAGAAAACTGGAATGCGAGATTGGGAGAGCAGTTTGCGATCTTTAGCCTCAGCCTGCCAAATTGGTTCATGATCATTATTGCCATAATCTCGTTATTTGCTTTAACTAAAGTAATAGCAAAAATAGCAGATATCAAGTGTGATAATGTATTTGCTTTCTTAACCACATTTTCTATTATAATTTGCCTGCTGCCGAGCTTTGAGCTAATCACCTGGAAGACTATTTTAGCTGGTTACACAGTCCCGCTGATAATCACACTTTATGTTTCTACGGTTTTCCTAACCAAAGAGAAAATGATTACCGTAGTGATGTCAAAGCCAAGGTTGCTATTATTCGTTTCATTGGCATTTCTCGCTGGCGTTTCTTTTGAAAATGTTCCGGTAGCTATCGCTGTCTTTATGCTCTTATCTTTAACATTTAACAAGATGTTAAAGTCAGCACTCACGCTAGTCCCCCTGGCATGTCTGATTGGCTGGGCGCTTCTGATGTCTGCACCATCTACCGCAAATAGGGTAGCGCTTTACAAAAAAATGTATGGGTTTAAAGGATTTAGCGTAGACTATTTCATAAATAGAGCCTTGGATGTTTTGTTAAACTTTTACAATACAACCATATGGTTGTTTGTTATATCTGCTATATGCCTGCTCACTCTAGTTGCATATAAGAAAATAACTAAAGAGATAGTGTTTTTAATTATCGCTGCTCTTATGGTTGTCGGGTCAATGGTGGTTTCTCCTTATACCGAACCTAGATCATTTGCACTTGCCTGGTGCATTATGATTGCTGTAGTTACCAGAGCCATATTTAATTTTGGCCCTATAACAACAAAGGCTGCGGTATTTTTTGGCATTATCGGGTTGGCTACCAGCCTAAATTTATTTTCTATAACACTCAATTTTAATAATTTAATGACTGAAAGAGATAGTTACATACTTAGCAATCTCGGTAAATCTAGTTGCAAAGAAGGATTGTTTGTATCAACTCCTTATACAGTTAATGATTATAGATTCATTAACAATCGTGACATCTGGTACTTCAATAACATTTCTCAGATATCCAAGTATTACGGATGCAATCTTAAAAAGTAAAAAAAAGGCAGCCATTATGTTGGCTGCCTTTTCTGTTTATGCTATTTTGACCCAAGCACTCCAAACAGATGCCGATTGCACCCGGGTATAAATCCCTCCTGATGCTTTAAGTAGTTTCAGCTCTTGCACAACATACCCAGTTGATATGGAGTTAACTTCTAATTTAGCCGCCCCAGTGATACTAGAAGGCCCGTTTGTAAAAACTGTCACATCTGATGAGTAGTATTTTGAGGTGTTAATTAACGTATTAAGATCTGTCGTCGCGCTTACATTATTTAAATCATCTGACAAATCCAACCATGTCGTTCCGTTAGAATATTTAGACCGCCCTCCAAAAAGTATCACTTCACCGTAGCGGTTTTGTGCAGACGGTAACGTAGCTCCATAATCAAAACTTGTCTGATAACTACCGCCTGTGTTGCGCACCATCTGAGGATTGGTAACCGTTGCGCGTTGGTAGGTGGAGGAATACGCGCACTCGCCACCAGCGGAGCTTATTGGGAAACCTGTAGCTCCTGTAAGTACGTAAGGTTTGCCGAGGTTGACCCTTGTTGTGCCCGTTTTAGGTGCTGTTGTGTTCCTGTAGTGCGTGTTATCAATCTTCGAACCGAACATACTAGCGATGCTTATATCCGGCAGCCCGGCATCCGCGGCGTCACAATCGGAGAAGATGTTGCCCTGAATGGTCGTGTAGTTCGCCTTATTAAGGTAAATACCGCGCCCCCCCATTAAATCAAAGTTACATCCGATAATACGGGCACCAACAAGTCCAGTAGTCCCATCGGACTTAATAGCATCTCCTGTATAAAGTGTCGCATCTGTTGACCCATCAAAATAAACACCCATTATCTTTAAGGTGGCAATGTCATAACCGAAATCGCTGGTAAGGAAAATTCCGGATTCAGCTCCGGGCACAATCTGCGTACCTCCGTCAATCGTGCCGCCCCCCGTAATTTCTAATGTACGGTTTCTGAATGCCCCCCAAAGTTCACAGCTATTGATGTACCAGTCTGTCGTGTTAACCATCAGTGTGCCGTTGGTAATACGAGAGTCCCGCATGTGCGATACAAAGGCATAAGTGTTGGCGACAGTTGAATTTCTTGCTCTACCCAGAATCGCACCAAATCGGTCTGAGGTGATAATTCTGTTACCACTTCCATCAAAGTTACCAGGACAGTCAATCATACAACCATCAAGGCCATTACTATTTCCGTTTGTCAAATCAACGGTGTAGTAACTAACACGTGCTGCAGCCTGGTCTGTAATTCTCAAATCGTGCAAGCGTACGTTAGAGAAGCCCATTGCGTCTTTGTTGGAATATGTTGGTCTCGCGATTACTGGCAGGTCACCACCTGTCCACACCAACGATATTGCAGAACGGCCTGCACCATGAATAGACATGCTGCTCTGGTAAAGCAATGGTGAATTTACGCGCCTCGCTTTGTCATCCAGTTCAACGTTTTTTGCTCCAGATGAAAGCATAAGGTTTATTGCAGCAGCATTCGCCGCCGCCGCAGCCGGATCTTCCGCGTTGTCTCGCGGGGCATTCCATTTCGGGTTACGAATATTTACACGCCCAGTAATTATGCCAGGCGCACGCATTATCTCACCAACAGAAACGTTAATCGTAGTTTTAACTAAATCGGCTCCATTACCTGAAGCTGACGATGCCAGCTCCTGACGAAGAGTATCACCATCAATGAGTGAAAAATGAGTTACGTCTGAAGCCCAACTGGTTGCATCAGTGCCGGTAGTTGTAAACGGTATATCGGTTGCAGCATTCAGCTTCCAGTATTGCCCATCATATCGGATGTACTGATTTCTTGAGGTGAATGTCAGCGGGCCATCTTCATAGTCACCAAGAAATTCGTAACCTGAACTTTCAAGAAACTCCTGGAACAGGGCATTCCACTCTTCCATACGGGCATCAAAAAGCGCCTTCAGGCCTTCAATTGTGTAATGTTTCTGCCCGAACCTGTCGATGTACCACTCAGCAAACGATGTAATAACTTCGTCAAATTTTCCAGCATTAAACTTAAGATCGCGTGGTGATTCGCTTGGAACTGGCAAATTGGTAGGTTGCGTCGTCATATTGTTTCCATAAAAAAACCCGGCGCGGTGGCCGGGTATTGGTGGTCAGTGAAGGTTCTTATTCGTAAATGGCGTCGCTGTACTCTGCGACGGTCAGAGATACCGTGTTAACTGTGTTCGGTTTGATGCTGTTGACCGTCCATAGCTGACTGTCCAGCTCTTCAACAGTCGCTATGAGATAGCGTGACGGGAGCTGCACAGTTTCACCGTTCCATATGTTGAGCTGAATGTTTGGGATTGCCGCGGTGAAGCCGTATTTAGTGTCGGCGCGCGCGGTTGCCGGATAGCGCAGTGTCGGGTTGCCCAGGCTGTCGGTCACCAGCACATACATCGAACCGGTAAACGTGATCGGCTCGCTGGTATCAAAGTCATTACCGGATCGACCAGTGACGTAGCCACCCTGCTGGTTGCTGTCGTAGATGTCTGGCATCTGGATGACGCTGCCGACCTGGATAATGCCGTCTTCGAACACTTTGGCGTTCATCTTCACCCTGGAGTAAATAAGTCGCTTCGTTTCGCGCAAAGCGCGTTCCCGCGCCTGGTACTCGTTACGGAAACCAACGATCTCCAGCTTGTTCGGATTCTCCGCTTCCTGTTCGATGATAGCGCCATTCAGCACGTGGTAGTTGATGTACGTCTTGTTGTTCGTCGTCGGGTGAACGTAGGACACCTGCACACCGTCGTAACCGCCCGGAAGAGTGGCTTCGTACGTCATTTTGTACTCGTCCGTCTTCATGTTGGCCCGGTTGAATACGGCAGCCGGATAGTCAACCTTCTGGTCGCGAGTGAAGGTCAAAACGCCGTCATCCCAGTACGCCACCACCGACGCCGCATTGCAGATCGCCTGCACCCGGTCGCCGAGAGAGTCATTTTCATCGTCAAACGTGTAGTCGAAGTAACCCAGGCGTTCATCAGGCAGGCTTTCAGCTATTGAGTACAGCCCGTACAGGTCAATACTGCTTACCGGTTGCTCGCCCATAATCAGCCAGGTATGCGCCACCGCATCAGCGAACGAGCGAGACGGCCGAAGCGTGTAATCCACCGTCTGCGTGTCCAGGTCGTACGTGATGGTGTGCCGGGTCACCAGGGCGTTGTATTTACGGTCCCGGCTGCCCAGGGCGTTCTCCGTCGCCCTCACCTTCACGCGCACCAGCGTATCAGTTGGATGGACTACGTTTGTACGCACGTTTACGGCGTGAATTTCCTCAAGTTTGAGTATCGACGCGTCACCGGAGTTATCTGTACGCTGGAGGTTAATGGCGTACTTCCCGAAGCCGCCTGTCGGTACTATCTTGTCCGTCCGGTAGAACGTCTCGCTGTCTTGCTTGTGCCAGGTTGTTTGCTGGAACACCAGCGTCTGCTGGGTGCCAGGCACCATGTTGTAATCGTCATCGATTTTCCACAGCACAACCTTCCAGTTTGTCTGTTTCTTCGGCCCGAGGCTGCTTTGCGTGTGGATCCACAACTGTGTGGATTCGACTGGTGAAAAGAACGGACCGACGACCAACGCCTCGTTGTCGTTTAGCACGAACTTGGTTGTGTTGATCGTTGCGGTAGCGGGAATATCAGGCGGACCATCCAGATCGCCCATGGTGAAGGTGTACCAGCGGACTGGGTTTATCACAGCGCCGTCGTTTGTCTCTACAGCTGAAACAAGCGTGCCGGAGAACGTTGCATCAGTAGTTACCGAACCGGATGCTGTCGCGTAAGTGACGTTTATGTCGAAGGTGACAGCATGCGGCAACACCAGGCCCATGAAGTAGTCAAACTCCGCCTGTTTAACGATTTTCACCGCTATCTGACCACCGGCATACGTGCCGTTGACCACTGTGTTAGCTGTCGCGGTTTCAACAGGGAAAGACTCGCCCTGATTCGCGCCCGGGACTTCCTGCCCGTCTACGTCATCGAAGCTGTAGCCCTCGTTAATAGTCGGAATGACCTCGCCCGGCTGAATAAACTGATATTCAGCCCCCGCCATACTCCCCAGGCTCGACTCAGAGTAGCGTACAGACTCGTAATCGTATTTTCCGATCCCGATGCACATCCATTCTGTTACGTACTTCTTACCGCCGTCTTTGGTGCCTGTGCTGATGTACTCGAAAAGTGACTCCTGGATCAGGTCAGGGAAAGAGCGCACCTGTCCGTAAATGTCCGGTTTGGCTTTATAGACGCGGGCTGTGTTTGTCTGACCGGTCAGGCTATTGTTTGGCGAATCGACAGTGTTACCGCCGGTATTTGCGATGGCCGGCTTCGGCGCGAGAAACGAAAATACCGAGCCTACAACTTTGAAAATCGGGCTCAGGATGTCACTGACGATGCCCTTGGGCTGATCGAAAATCTGTATGGTGTCCAGCTCGCTCAGCTCAAACGTCAACTCGTCATCGTCGCCCAGCTTCACACCGTTGCGGACGATCAGCAGATCGCGGTGAAAATTAGCGTCATTTGCCTCCAGCCAGTCATAAAAAAGGGTGCCGTTTGGCACCCTGCAACGCAGCTTAGGCGTTCCTGGAAAGTTCGATATCTCAACCAGCGCCATATTCGAAAAACTCCACTTTGGTAAATGCCCGCTGAATGACCAGCACCGAGTCCATGCGAACGCTTCCATTCTCGCCACGGGAGTGCAGAGCCTGCCTGTTGAGCACCAGTCCAACGTGCGCTGGTTGCGCGCCGCGGTACCCGACGAATATCCCGCCCTCGACCGGCTTATCGACCTGGCGCCAGAAAACGACGTCACCCTGATAGCAGGTGAAGAAGTCAGCACCGGCTTCGTAGTCCGGTGTCTGGTGCAGTTCAGTTCCGATAACGTGCCGGTAATACAGCACCACCAGCCCCCAGCAATCCACCTTTTCGAACGAACAGGCCCTGTTAGCCCACGGCACGCCGATCATCCTGCTAATAAAATCAGAGGTACTGAAGGCCGGTGTATTCAGTTGGGTCATAGAGCCTTCCGATGTTGTTGTTCAGCGGGTTGGTGACGGACAGGGTTACCGATGCGGAGTCAGCGTCGATGTCCACCGTCTTGACGTATAACTGCCATGACTTAATCGGCACTGACACATCGCCGCTGTCGAAGATCTGCCGGGTGGCCGTGATAGCCGTCAGCCTGGCCGCCCCCTTCCACTGTTTCATTAGCGCTTTGATGTCCGACGACAGCCGCCCTAACTTCACGGTCGCGTCGATCACCGGCGTGCCGCTCTGCTGGCTTTCTTCGATTTCAAAACGCGCTGGCGTGAACGTCTGGCCGTCGAGCGTCTTCGGAAAGAACTGTTTATCGACCAGGCGCACATAGCCAAAGGATGGATGATAGAACGTAATGGTGTCGTACAGCCCACGCGTCGGGCGCTGCTGCTTATAAGCTCTAAAGGTAGGCATTACGGCACTCTCGGTAAAGATTCCGGGTCTCGCCCGTCTGGATAACCAGTGACCACGATATCCAGCCATGAATCCCACGGCGGCGGTAGCTCAACAATGATGTCGTCAAATTCGTCGTCAGCATTGTAGAGGTGGTTCGCGATAACGGTTCCTGTCCAGGTCACCACCCCGCCGTCGATACTGGTTTGCACCGGCATCTGCGTGAAGTGAAGTTCCTGCAACTGCAGGCCACTGCCGCCAAGGTTGATATTCATCCGAAACCAGTTAAGGCCGCGGTTGAGATAGTTAGGGCTGCGCAGCCACTGCTGAAAAGCGCGCTCTTGGTCAAGAGTGAAGATCCACGTGAGGGACCATGTCACTTTAAGGTCGTCTGTAAGGTTCTGGAAGATAGCCGGGCCGACCGCTGGCTGATCGGTCTGGAACCCGGTATCGAGCGTCATGTTTTTGCTGGCCTTCTGCGCCAGCGGCAGCCAGTCGGGATAGTCGATAATTGGCATCAGCCCTGCCCTCTTGGCGTGCGTTTAACGTTCATGTTGCTGGTTATGGCGTTACTGATTGGCCCGCCGCTGTTCAGGTCAGCGACAATTACATCCACAGTCACTCCACCATTAGCATCCGTACCGGCCTGCGCATCGACCGAGGATGACGTGTAGTTCTGGATGTTGATCACCACCCCGCCACCGCCGCCAGCAGTCATCTCCTTGTTGCTGATCACCCTGCCGTTGTCGCCCGGTATCATGTACTGTTTCCCGGTGCTGGCCTGGTAAATCTCCGGCATGCCGCCTTCGCCGACCTGATACATCCCGCCAGCACTCACCGGCCCGCCGTTCTTACGCTTGCCAGACAGAGCGAGGATGCCAGCCATAGCACCGATGCCGATCGCCACCGCACCACCGAATGACGCAATGGAGGACATGATGGCCGCCGGCGTCCATGCTGCAGTGGTTGCCGCCGCCGCCGCTGTAGACGTGGCAGTCGTAGTGGCTATGCCTGCAGCCTGAGCCGTGGTGGATGCTGCAACCGCAGCAGTAGTGGCCGTCTGCCCCATGATGGCCGACTTAACCCACTCAACGCCCATCTGAACGAACGAGTTAACTACGCTGTTCAGCACGGTCATGCCGATGCTACGCATTGCATCGCTGGCCGACATACTTCCGGTGACAATGCCGGTCAGGGCATTGCTGGCCACCGAACCAAGAGAGTCGAAAGCAGCAGCTGCTGCCTGCGTGGCCGCGTTCTGTTGCGCCCACTCTTCCCACATCGCCGCGTTACGCTGATCCCGATATTGCTGTTCGATAGCAGCGCGCGCAGCCTCAGCCTCGCCTATTTTCTGCGGGTAAAGTTGAGCATACTGCTGTATATCAGCAATATCTTTCTGGTACTGGTTATCCAGACCTGCGGTTTTGCTGGTCTTTCCCTGAATCGTCGTGAATTTATTGGCAGCGTCAGTACGTTCTTTTTCTGCTTTTGCCTGAGCGCGTAATGCGTTGGCGTTATCCCAGGCCTTTCCTGCGAGTTGCCCGGCTAGCAGTATCTGATCTTCTGTAGCGCTATTACCCAAGGACTGCTGGGCATTTAGCACGGCCTGCGCACGCGACAATTCGCCTACACTTCCAGCTGAAAGCTCAGCCTTTTGCCGCAACTCGTCAAGTTTTTGGTTAACGGACTCCTGCGCTTTTGCGTATTTTTCGGCATCCTTTTCCGCCTGGGTCTTTTTCTGTTTTCCAGTAGCCGCCGCCTTTATCTCGATGGGCTTTGTGTTTGCCGCTGTCTGGGATGCCTTTGAAACAGCAGCAAGATCGCCTACCAGCATGGCGGCTTTATTGCTCAACCCGGCCAACGCTTTGTTTTGTGCCTCCCAACCATCAAGCCCAAGCCAGGACCACGTCCGCGCACGTCGATTAAACATTTCTGCTGTGCTGTTCAGATCTGAGATCTGCGCATCGGCGGAAATTGCTTTACCCGCCAACCTATCCAACGCAGCCGCCAATGAATCAATCACTGTAACCATCCCAGAGCTTGCTCCGGTTGCCTGATTTACAGAGTCAATCATCGACAGGAATGAGTTTGTCAGTGCGGTATTGGCCTGGGAAAGCGTACGCGGGAGTTTCTCGAACTCCGCATTCACTGAACCGGTTTGTTTCTGGATGGCGTTCAGCGCATCCTCTGCCGTCAGTTTCCCGTCCAGCATGAGCTGGCGCAACTCGCCGATGCTAACGCCCATCCCGGCGGCAATCTGGCGCGCCAGTTCGGGCATCTGCTCGAGGATAGAGTTGAATTCCTCAGCCCTAACAGTGCCCGAAGAAATTGACTGGCCGAACTGGCGCAGCGCATTCGCCATCTCTTCAGAAGATGATCCGCCGATGCGCCCTATTTTCTGAAGTGTTTCGGTGAGCTGAATGATCTGGCCGTTCGTCGCGCCGGTGTCACGCAGAGCTGTACTGAGGGTTTCCCACAGCTTCGCTGTGTCCTGCAATGAGCCGCCGGTTTCCGAGCTGATACGCATCAACCCCTGCATCGTCTGGGTGGCGGCTGCGGCGCTGCCGGTTAACCTCTCGATTCTGGCCTGCATTTGAGACATGGCATCGGCCGCTTCAAGGAAGCGCTTACCATATTCGACTACCTGAGAGACAGCTATGGCTGAAGCAATTGCTGTCAGTCCTGTTTTTAAAAATCCTGCTGACGAAGATGTTTTATCTTGCGCCTGCTTCATGTCGTAAAGCTGACCAGTAAGCGCCGCAATTTCTTTTCTTTGTGATGCTGTTGCATTTGCGCCAGCGCGCAGCTCAGCAGCAAGGATCACAGCAGAACGAGCGCCTTTCTTTTCTCTTTCTTCGAGAATGGCTATTTCGTTACCCAGCGCTTCCATCATTCTTGCTGCAGTTGAACTGTCATCGGCAGCCCGGATGAATGATTTTGCGGTGGCTTTCGTGGATGTGTCTACGCGTTTAAATCCGGCATTGGCCCTATCCGCTGCTCTCTCCATTCCATCAAGTGAAGCGCTGGCCTGTTTGCCGCCCTGCAGCAGAGGCTCAACGTCGGCACTGATTTCATAAACGATGCTACCGGCGTTCTTCTCACCTGCCATGTCATTCTCCGGTTATTGCTTTGCTTTTGCCCTGCGTGCGGCCTGTTTAGCCAGGTACTCGTCGGCGATGCTGTCGTACTCATCGCGAGTGAAGCCTTTCTGATCCGGGTATTTAGCAGCCAGCAGCATCTGAAATTCGGTCATTGTTAACTGAGAGGCTTCGGCGCGGTTCATGCCAAAATGACTGCGTGCCGCGCTGATGTAGTCGAAGGCTTTAAATTGTGTTGTGCGCTCTCCAGTCTCGTGGCGCTGCAACTGGCGAACCTTTGCCTTTCCGACGACACCGTGCTTCATAAGGTGCTGCGCCAGTACGATGATATCGTTCTTCGGCATCTGGCCCGGGCGGTAGACGACGCAGTGCCGCCACCCTTTCCACTCTCCGATCATTGGCGTCAGGTCATCCTCGCAGCACGACTGCAGCACCAGCATGCACGTTGATAAAAGCTTCTCAGCGGCGCGGTTGAACGAAGAAGACAGCCAGTCCGGAAAGCACCCCAGCGTGCCAGCGCACACCTCAATGAGTTGAGCGACATCATTACCGTGGATGATGGCGTACGCCTGCACAATCTCTTCCGGAGTACCGATCCTCGTCATAGCCTCAAATGAAGGCCGTAACAGGTAGTCTTTCCCGCCGGTGCGGCTGTCGCTGACAGAGAGTTCGCCAATATCGGTTAAAGCAGTCATAGGCCTTCCAGTAAACGGTCATTATCAAGGGCAGCACGCCGCCCTTTGGAATGTCCGTTATGTAACGGTCTCCGTATGCACGGCCACAAAGTTGCCGTCTTCGGTGTTGATGATGATCTGCGCGCTGCCGGTGGCGACACGCGTCACGGTAACTGTGTTGCCGGAGGCGGTGGCCGTTGCTTTGGTCGCGTCGGTAGTCGCTACAGTGAAGTCTTTGTTGGTTGCGCCGGTTGGTGCGATATTCACCGTGAAGGTGCTGGTGCCGCCCGCCGTGCCGGTGCTTGTTGCCGGAGTTACCGTTACGCCAGTCACCGCTACAGCAGTCAGTTCGTTCACTTCGATGGTGGTTGCATCGCCGACCTTGAACTCGGTCGAGAACGTGACGATGTCGTTCGTGCCACCGTCAGAACTCAACGCGTTAATGTTCATGTAGCCGATGAATTCGATCGGACCGTAGTCCATGCGCACCCAGATGCCCGGCTGGCGTTTGGCTTTCAGCTCGTCGGCAAAATACTTGATGAACTTGCCGACGCCGTACTGATCCAGTTTGTCCTTCTTGCGCACTTCACCTTCAAAGCTCAGTGTGAAATCGCTGTTGGTGATGATGGTCTCGACATAGCCGCCGCCGTCATCCGCATCAGAGGTAACCGAGTTCGGGTTGAAGTCGAAGCCCTTCGACGTACCAGCGGCCAGCGCCATCCACTCATCTTCGAGTGGCTTGACGTCAGGGCAGCCATCAGCGACTTCCAGTACGACCGCACCGCCGAACAGGCGCTCGTTCGAGTTCTGGCAATTAGCCATGTGAAATTCCTCTTTGACGTATAAAAGAAAACCCGCCGGAGCGGGTTATTTGGTTGGGATGGCTATTCGCCGTAAGTGCAGGCGAACTGGAGTCGGAAGACTATTCGCCCTTCTTCTGTGAGCACCGGCGCGGGAATTGCGCCCATGTTCTGGATGTAGCCGACGCACTCGTCAGCCATGGGGTTGGCCTGGACATAATCTACGATGCGCTGCACGGCATTGAGCGCGTCTTTGCGCCTATCTTTCGCGCCGACAACGTCGACCAGGACGTGATACTCAGAGCCTAGGTCAGTTCGAATATTTGACCCACCGTTTGGCCTGAATACCATGATCGCCTTCGACAGATCGCCCGGGTCGTCGTACATCAACTGCTGCACCGTGAAACCGGTCGTTAGCCCGGCGTCACCGAACATGTTGCGCACCCGTTCGTACATCATGGGTGTCATAGCGAGAGCTCCTTGCGCATCACAGCGTCTACGTTATCGCGCTCGTCATTTGCGCCTTTGCTCAGGAATTGAGGCTCACCGTGAGGGTCCCAGTAGTTGCCCGTTCCTGTTCCGCCGCCGAACTCTTTCGGTTTCTGCGGGCCGAACTCAGACCGGTTACTGGTCACGCCGAAGTGCGCGCGCGGCTGGCCTTTCAGCTTGCCTGACGCTTCGTGGACGTACGCGGCATAGTTGGCCGAGTAACCGACTCTCCCGGTGATGAGCACGCCGCCAGCATCGATTTCACGAAATTGGCTGTTAATCAGCGTTGAGCTGTCGATCGGGGTGTAATAGGCCGCCCGGGTACCGATAAGCATCATCGCTGACTGCAACGCGCGGATTACCTTGCGCCCCTTCACGTCGTTGATGACATCGTTCAGGTGTTTTTTCGCTTGGCTGATGCCCTTCACTTTGATGCCCATGGCTACACTCCCGTCAAGATGGCGTAATCATCCGCCAGGCGCTCGAACGTGTCGGCGTAGCGGATAACCTGCCGCACCTCGTCGGCACCGGCCACAACCGGGTCGGATTCTGTTGACTGGCCAATCAGCAGGTAATCACCCGCCGCTGCCAGTGCATACTCAGACCAAACGGTATTCTTCACGACGATTTCAGAGCCAAGATTGCCGATGCGCTTTGACAGGCCGCCCTCGTAATCACAGAGAATCGACTCAGGAGGCGAGAAGCCTAGCGAATCGCCATATTCATCGTTGCCGAGATTCCGCCAGATTGTCGCCGTCGCGGTGTATGACCAGTTCGCTACCGATGACATCAGCCCTCCCTCCATCTCACCACCTTCGCGCCAGTCGCCCGGATGCGCGGGCAGTTAATGAACCACTCGCCGTCCGTTTTCACGTAGCCTGTAGTCTCCCGCCCGGTGTCGGTCATTACCCAGACGCGGGTGAACGCGCGCGGAAGGCCGTGCTTAACTGATTTGTACGTCATAAGCAGCCCCCGACCACCATGAACAGACCGACACTGTTACCAGCGCTGATCGGCA
Organism: Enterobacter soli; assembly: GCF_964208575.1. GTDB lineage: Bacteria > Pseudomonadota > Gammaproteobacteria > Enterobacterales > Enterobacteriaceae > Enterobacter > Enterobacter soli_A. Next base: position 74,767 of record NZ_CAXOFU010000007.1, read on the forward strand.
ACTCACCAGTGCAGCCGCTGGTATCGAGACGGGCCAGCGAGTCGCGCAGCCAGGTAATGCTGTCATCGCTATATTCAAACGAGCGGGACGCGCCAGACGGCGCACCCTGCGATTTGATGCGGCGCGCGCCGGACGACGTTGCCATAAGCGCGGCGGCGTACATCAGAATCAGCTTCGCGGTGCACTCGTCATACCCGGCGCCATCGAGGCATGGGATAATCTTGTTCACCACGCAGAGAATCGGATCCAACAGCGCGCCCGGGATGGAGTAACCCAATTCACCGAGGAACGCCTGCACGTCTGCCGCTGTGATTGGGTCAGCCATGGTTATTTAGCCTTCTTGATTGCTTCTGCCAGTGCTGCTTCGGCTTCTTCAGCGCGTTTGTTCGCCGATTCCAGCTCAGCCGCATGCGCTTGCTTCAGCTGCTCAAGGGCATCAGCATGCTCTTTGTCTTTTGCATCAGCGTCTGACTGCGCCTGCTTCAGCTGCTCAAGGGCATCATTGAGTTTTGACTGCAGATCGGATGCACCGGATGCAACCGGCGCAGACGGCGTAGCCACTTCGAAGACTAGCTTTTCACCCTTCTTCTCAGTGGATTTCTCTACCTTGCCATGCTCAATCCACTTTTCAGCGATTGAGTCATCGACGTCATAAACCTGTCCAGCCTCCAGCTTTTGAAGGCTGGCACCGGCAAAGAGGTTTGCTACCAATACCTTTACGAGTGCCATGTTGTTTCCTTAGCTCGAAGCGTGAATAACAGAGTAGTGACCGTTGATGTCCTGCTTGACCATCAGGCCAGCAGCTCCCCAGGTGCGCCATACGTAATCTGAGTTGTAGTGCAGGCGCGGATCAGCGACGGTGCCGAACGCCTGGCCGACGATAGGAGCAATCACGCCAGCCTGCAGCGGTACGATTACGATTTCGTTACCAGTCAGCTCAGCATCTTCTTTGATTGCCGCAATGCCTGACAGTTTGGAGATCTCTTCCAGCACGGTGCGGAGAGAATTCACATCGAAGTACTGTTCCCAGTTGGACATGATTTCGCTGGAGACGTACCACGTCTGCTGGCCGTACTGCATGTTTTGCAGCTTGAGGACGTCACGCAGGGCGATCGCCGCTGCACGCATGGCTTTCGGGTCGGTGCTGGTTGCGAAGTTAACGGTCAATGTCACCTGCGCTACACGCTCATCGTGACGTAAACCTTTCCAGGTCTTGTCATCGAATTTGATGTAGTTACCAGCCGCATCACGGAAGCCTTCCCAGATGTAGTCCACATACTGGCGACGCACATCATCAACAGATCCGGCCTGAGCATCCGCCAGGGATGAGAGAGCAGATCCTTTGTTGAATACCGGGTCACGCCAGTTGAACTTAAAGCCGCTGTCGTGGATCGGCACCATGGTGCCATCGAAGGTGTAAGACTTCGCATCCAGCGCAGCACCAATCTGACCGGACATGGAAGTGTGCGCCCAGCCACGGCCGCCGGTGCGAGCGTATTCGTACACTGACTCTTCCAGGCGAACGGAACGAGACAGCGGCATCAGGTCGTTCAGCAGCGTGAATTCGGTGTTCGGCTCAAACTGCTTGAGCACAGTCTGGTCATAGGCCTTGTACAGTCGGCGGATATCGTCGACTGCGTTAACGGCATTGAGCTCTGGCGTGTCTTCCGCATCGCCACGCCATTTAGTGCGGGCAATGAAATCAGCGGCAGCCTGAGCGCTGGCATTGCGAGCTGATGTCAGCTTTTTGAATTGAGAGGAGTTAACCTCCAGGTTACCGGTTTCGGTCGCCTGCTTAGTGGAGAATACAAACATACAGGTGCTCCTTATTTAATTACAACGCGCAGGAGCTGGCCTGCTGTCGAGATGGTGTACGAACGGTCTTCTTCGACGAAGCAGCGGACCGATTCATCAGTGCCGACAGCTTTAACGCGACCGTTGGCGATAGAAAGCGGCTGGCCTTTGGTGTAAGTGCCTGCCACAGCTGGTACGTTGAAGAAAACACCTGGTGTCGGGTGCATGCCAACAACCCAGTCGCCAGCTTTGATGACGTCATCCACGGTTTTGCAACGCAGATAGTCATAGTTGGCTACGTAGAGGATCGCCGCCTCATTTCCATCCACGGATGCGGTGAATTTCTTCGTGGTGTTATCGAAGAATCCAATCGTGCCTGGAGGGGTATCAGCCGCCGCCGCACCTTCACGGTGAAGTTGTGGATTCGCGAAGATACCGCCCGCGTGAATTACGTGTTTTCCGTCTTTAGCCATTTTTTACTCCGGCATTTCGCTGACTGATTGGGTGTTGGTAGCCTGGCGGAATGCACCGTTCAGGCCGAAAGATGTCTGGCACTTGGCGTACATGGCGTCGAGAGCCTTACCATCCAGATCTGCGACTTCTTCATCGCTCATGTTCATCGCCAGCTTCACTGCCGCGCGCTTTTCGCCTTTCTCTTTGTCGGCGTTCGCGTTCAGGCTGTTGAAGACGACGTCCACGCGATCGGCGAGCGTTTTCGCCCACGCTGGCATTTCTTCGTTATTGGTGGCCTGCTCTTTTTTCTTGGGCTTGCCAGTTTCCGGGTCGATTTCTTCATCGCCTTTTTTCTTGGCGGTGGCTTCTTCGACCTTCATCTGGTTGTATGCGTCCATCAGCTCGGCGTCGGACTTGCCTTCAGTCGGCTTACCAGCGGCTTGCAGCGCATTGATAATCAGTTCTTTCATCGGATCGTTCTCTCCGTTGGTTTTAATCTCGTACTCAGTGGGTTTGCGCACGACTTCTACAGGTTCGCCGACGAACACGGCCTTGCCGTCATCATCGATGAGGTACTTCTGCTTCAGGTATTTGGTGTCATTGCGGTAGATGAAGCTGTCCGGCCACACCGTTTCAGGCCAAAGCCATTTATCTTCGGAATCACCCTCGCGCAGCTTGTCGCTGATAGCGCGGGAGATGTCGTCGAAAGAGAAGTTGGAGGCATTGGTGAAGAAAAATTTGGTCTTGTTGAGCAGGCCATCGCGGGTGCAGTCGATACCATCAGTCAGGCGGGCAACTTCGATCTGTTGCTCATCACCTTCTGAGTTAACGAAGATCCCCACGCCTTCCTCCGGCGTACCGGCGCCCGGCTCATCGAGCAGCACCGCCACATGGTCAAACATCATGTTTGTGGCGATCTCGTTGTACTTCTTGCCCTTCGATTCGCCGTTGGCGGCAATGCCGGAATACAGCAGGCCGGTGGAAATGTGTATAGGGTCGGAGTTGGTACCGGCCAGCATCTCATCCAGGCGGTTGATGAGGCGTTTGCCCTTGTCGCTCGACTCGGCGTACTGGCGGTTAACGTACATATCGCCCGTCACTTTCCCGTCGCTGTGGCTGACGTTCTGCAGCCAGGCCCCGACGTGGTACTCGTTCACCGCCCGGACATCGCGCGCCGACACATGCTTGCCGTCCACTTTCGGGTGGCCCAGCGGCATCGGGTTACGCTCGAGCGTGTTGTAGGCCTTTTCGATTTCTGCTGCCGGGTACAACTTCCGGTTCATCACGATATCGTCCACGACAGGCGTGATGCCGCGAACCACGATATGTGGCTTGCCGTCTATGGTTTCAGTGGTGATGTTTGAAGCGGAGTTGACGACGGTCAGCACGTTCACGCGGTTGCGTTTCATGCTGGGTCCTCGTTGGTGGATTTAAGGCATTAAAAAAGGCCGCCGGAGCGACCTATATGAGGTGTTTAAATTCCCATCGGAATGAGCTGTAAATATACTCTCCGCCATCCTCCCTATCGGTAAGCTTGGCGGTAATTTCAAATTGGCTGCCAATTGGATAAACATTCACATTTGACAACTTTTTAGAACACTCCACAGCAAGTAAGGTGCTAGCCCATTGCCCTGGGATCGGCCTGATATGAACTTTGCCCCTTCTCCCAGACGTGTTGGCAGGATAAAAGCTTTCAACAATCAACTTACGATACGGCTCTTCAGGTTTTGCCATAAATCCTCCGCAAAACCTTTTTGTATCATGCCGCTTCGTCAAGTTTCCACTGCTGACGCTCTTTCTTCAGCTTATCCGCCAGACCCTCATTGAAAATGCCGCCGTCGTCGTTAAGCAGCACCGGGATCTGGCTGCAGTAGCAGTTGTACCGGTTGCCGTTCTCAGCGTAGAAGTCCCGCACCTCTTCGGTGGTATAGACCTTCCCGTGACGGCTGGCGTGCCACGTGCGCGTCGTAGGTTTGAGCGCTGACAGCCACAGAAGGCCGGTATTGAGCCCAAGGCGGTCAGCGGCCCAGTCCGTTTCATTCCATTGTGCCTGCCGCAGCGCGCCGACCTGCTCAGTCTGAGCGATGGTCTTCGCCTTCGACATGCTGACATCGAGGCGCTTGCTGATAACGCTGGCCGTCTCGCGTGGATTCACTCCGCGCGCCACCGCATCGGTGATGATGTTCGTCAGGTCGCCGCGGGCTGTATCGCTGATAACCTTCCAGTCACTGAACGTTGTCAGCTTGGCCGCCGCTATCTGGTTCAGGTATCCCGGGCTGCTTAAAAGCTGCTGTAGCGTCGTCTGGCTGGCGTACACCTGCGACTGAACCGACAGGTTGGTGAAGGCGTTTAGCGTGCCGCGGTCATACTCCGCAATGACGTAGTCCATCGCCCACAGGTTCTGGCTGCCGCCATCGAGAAGCTCATCATCCAGAATCGACTGAACAACCTGCAGCAGGTCGGCCAGTTCAGCAGAGGTCATGTCATAGATGAACTTACCGGCATTGACCTGATACAGCGAAGGCTCTGCGCCCTCGTTGTTGCACATCACCCAGGACTGCTGTGCGTTCGCCTCACGCTGCTGCCCGGTCAGCCGCAGATCAAACATAGCCTTAAGCTTGCGCTTGATGTTCAGATACCTATCTTCGATATCATTGAACATCCTGCCGACCTGCCGCGAGGACTGCGTAGGGTCAGCTTTATTGCGCGGTACGATTGGCGTCCCGATTCTGGTTTGCGCTGTCATCATCATCTGTCAGCGGATCCTTATCGGTTTGCTTTACATCAGGGTTAGGTGGCTGAACGACCTTGCGAGGCTCCAGCTCTCCGACTGCGCGGATTTCGTTTTCATCGACCGCCGGTGTGCCGTATGCCTGCTGGGTATCTTTCGCCACGACAGCCATTGCCTGCATGTTGGCAATCTTCTCTTTTTCGCTCGGCGCGAGCAGGTCAGACCATGCCAGCGTGACCTCTCCGGATGATGGTGGGTCAATTACGCCTACTGTCCAGAAGCGCTCAAGGACGCTTTCTACAATCGTCGACTGGAATCCCCAGCGGCGGCCGTTACAGCGCTTCGCCCAGTCTGTTTTGTCCTCATCGGAGGCAAGGCGCCCCGTCTGTTGACCAAACAGTATGGTGAACGGGCACTGAATCGAAGATGCAAACTCGTTGGCGGCCACTGTCCAAGTTGGGGATGGGTCTGCCGCCGCAACGGAGAGAACAGACGGCGTGCCGGCCTGCATAACCAGTGCCGCATCCGTGCCACGGTTCATCTTGGCGACTTTGTCGTTAAGCGCCTCGCCCAGGTCTTTGTAGCCAGAGTCTGTGGCTTGCTTTGACAGGTTCGCAATGTTGGTTTCTTTGTCGAACGCAATCCCGAGCTGGCGACTGGCATTCTTCAGGAACCCTTCGGCACTACCGCCAGATACCTTTTCTAGGTCGAGCAGTTTGTTATATCCAGCGCGCAGGAATGGCACTCCAGACAGCATGTTTTCGTCTTCTGAGCCTTCGCAGAGGATGATGATTCGCTCGGGGTGTACGGTAACGCCTCGCACCGGGCCGTACGTACCATCATCACCTACTGGCTGCTCGTTGAAGTTGTACGAAACTGGCTGGCCGTACGTCTCTGAAAGCGTGTCGGTATCGAAGTTCCCTGGCTTGATCTGCGATTCCCACGCGGGAATCAGCTTAACAATGGCCTTGTCTTTCAGCCGAGCCACCACCGACCTGTCTACCGGCTCACTCCATTCCCTTCCGTCGCGGAACTGAATGAGCAAAGCCGAGTACCGGCCAACGAGATTGCGGCGATCAGCATCCTTAATTTTCGGCCAGTGCTTCTTCAGCAGCTTAGTGGCTGACTTTTCCCAGTCCGTTGTCTCGGTTGACTCCTTACCGTCGTCGCCGTCGATGATCGTCGGGTTATCAACCCAGCACGAATCAAGAAGCTTATGGACTGCGGCAAACGCTACCGCGTTGCGCTCGTATGCCCGGTAGTAGCGGTCGAACTCGAGACTGTTTGGATAGCCGAACTCATCCCACAACTTCGTGCGTTTGGTGTTTCCCGGCTGGCCTGCGTACAGCATGCGCTGCCGCCCGATAGCATCAGCAAGGGCATTAACGAGGAATGAAACCTCGCTTTGTTGTTCACTCACTGATGAGCTCCTTAGAAGAATACTGCGCCGACCTGCTTGTGGTTGTTCTTCGCTACTGCAAAGTAACGGAAGCCGTCAGCACCGTGTGATGTGAAGTCATGAAGCGGTTTGTCTTTCCAGCATCCGCGCTTGTCGTCCCACTCCTTGCGGTAGCCTTCGAGGTGAGATATGCCCTCGGCACATTTCTCCTCATCGAAGACGCAGGACGGGAGGATTTCGCGCACCGACTCAATGCCGGTATCGACACCCGTTTTCGGAACAACATTGAACGTCATCGAGTACACCTGGCCGTCGATTTCATAGCCTTCCTGCGCGAGCTCTTTGCGCGATTTTGCGTCGGCACCGAACTCGCGGTTCTCAATGTCGTGCGGCCCCCAGTGCTCGCCGTACTCGTAGCCGCGGTCTTTCAGCACCTTCATGTAGTGCCTCAGCCCCTCTCCGGAGTTTTCGTAGTAGTCGATGATGTGGAACTCTTCGCCGACCTCGCGAACGAACCAGATCGCCGTGGAGTCGCCCACGCCGATATCCCAGAACGTGTGCACCGGAAGGTGCGAGTTATCCGGAATTTGGCCGATCCGCTTGTTGGTGTAGAGCCATCGGAACTGTTTGGCGTAATACGCGCCCTCGACCGACTGCTGGAACGCCTCGGCCGGAATGGTCGGGTATTCGCGCTTCATGTCGTCGCCGAGCGTTTTCTCTTTGGCGTAGTACCAGGCTTTCTGGCGTTCATTGACTACTACGCCGTGCTTCGCTTCCATTTCAGCGAAGTACTCAAGCAGGCGCACCGGCAACGATTCGACCGGATCGATTGCGTACTGCGGGTTCTTCCACCAGGAGAAGAAGAAAAACTTCCAGTCCAGCGCTGAAAGGGACTTGCCCTGCAGCAACGCCTTCTCTGCCGCCTGGCAATAATCGAAGAAGTAACCCGCCCGGCCCTCTGCCGTGCTCTCGATAGTAGCGAAGCATCCAGTCGATACCGCCTCAAACGCACCAGTGACGATTTCACGGGCTTTGTCCGGATACTTGGCGCATATCTTCCCGAACTCTGAAACGTGCAGGTAACGCAGCGTACCTCCACGAAATGACGTGCTGACGTAGAGCGAGCCGCCCTTCTTGAAGACGAGCTCGCCGGAAGAGTCGTTACTGGCCGGGTTGGCCGCCTTTATCTCTGCCGGCAACTTGTCATATGCGAACTTCACCTTTTCGCGGAACAGGCGTTTTGCGTCATTCAGCGTGTGAGCAATCAGAGCGCATTTAGCCGACTCGAATAGAGCTGCGTCGAGCTGGATGATGCACACCTCAGTGGTGAAACCGAGCTGACGAGCCTTAAGGATGATGTTGCGGGTGTGGATCCCCTCGAAGTATTCCCGCTGCTCAGGTGTCATCCTGAACCGCGTTGGCTTTCCCTCTTTGTCGGTGATCCAGTAAAGATTGTTCAGCCGCCAGTCCTTGTCGGACAGCAGCTTGATGTGCTCAGGTTTCATTAAGCCCCCTGAGACAGTGAATCCATCAGGTTAGACAGGTCATCAACCGTCTTATTGCTTTCCTCGGTGTCGAGGTTATACGCCTTGCGCTCAGCATTTATCACTTTGATTTGAGCATCAACACCGGCAGTTATCGAACGAGACATTGAGGCGTGATTATCTTCCGTGATCTCTGCGTCTTCGAGGAAATCGCGCAGCTTATTAGTGATCCCGCGCCATGCCGCCAGACTTTCCCGATGAGCCATAACTACAGCAGCCGCCTCATCTGAGGCCTGGTCAATAATCTGCTCATCAGTAACCACTGGTGGCTGGTTACCGTCTTTGGTTACCGACTTGGTTACCTTGACTTTCGTTGCCGCTCTGACCTTTTCCGTCAGGTCACGCTGCCATCCTTCTTTGTTCGCTCTCTTCAGGATGGTTGCATGGTTAACGCCATGTTTTTCACCAATAGCCCTTACAGACAAAGAGCCAGCACGGTAAGCCGACTCGATGGCCTCCCAGTCCGGTTTTGCCATAATTTTTCATTCCTGTTTTGTACTGCCTTACCACTAGTCCGATGTGATTAACCAGACTTAGGTCGTAAAATTCCTAATTATTTATTTTCCGGAATCTCGACATGGAGAAGGCGATCGTAGTTAATCGCAAGGCGTTAACCTCCCGACCTCAAGCCGTTTTGATGGTTCATAGCGTGAACGGGTATACCGTTTGCGTTGTTCCTGCATCTTTCTCTGTGGTTGCCGGACAGGAGTTGTACAGACAAGAGCATTACCGTGGTGTCTGGAGAGTGTCAGGTACTGATGATTTGTTCCCGGCAAATATCACGGGAGCAATGACACTTGATGAGGCTGAGCGCGCTTTCACACAGATACTTAGCCTGTAGCGTTTTCATTATCTGTCTGTTCGGCCGGCACTGGCGTGAATTGCACGCGCTTCACATCGGCCGGAGCGAAATACAACCACTGACCCGATTCCGTCGCCAGCGGCACAAAGCCGTTAACCAGCTCAGGCTGACGTCGTGACATCTTGCCCGTGTACTCGCCGCCGTCGTTCGTAGTCAGTTTTATGTTGTAGATGTCGGACATAGTTACCTCTCTGCCTTTTCGCAGCTGTTGCCCTGCTTCTCAGAAGTGCTTAGCCACTTACGGCTTACCCGTCAGCAAGATGATGATCACCGCCTTATTGGGGTTGAGCATTCTTTCCTTGTCGGGAGGATTCGATTTTGCGGATGGCTGATTTATCGAGGTTGCACTGCCCCAGCGCCGTATAGAGTTGAGCGTTTAACTCCAGGCTTGCCTGCCAAGTGAACGGAACCACCATCCCCGGGATCGGCGTGTCAGCGGTCAGGTCAGCGCTTATCGGCACTACCGGGGCTGGAACGTAAACTGTCTGCGTATTCCCGCAGGCTGTCAGCAGCGACAGAAGGAACAGGCTGGTTAGCGCACGGATCGCCTTCAAGCGCCTGCCTGATGTAGACAATGCGTGTCTCGCTCTTTTGAGCCAGTTCGTTCTTTGCATTCTGGGTAGCCTGTGAGATGTCACGGATGAGGTTCATCGTGGTGATCACGTTGCTGGTGATCGCCTCTGATGCGTCTGCCCGGACCGTCGCCTTATCGCGCTGGTCTTTGTAGGTGATCGCGTTGTCGCGGTAGTGGTTAATCGCCCAGGCCATGGAAAACAGCAGGCAGATAACGACAGCGCAGATGATTGCGGTTAACCGACTCATTTCACACCATCCAGGCAAAGCGCCTTTTCTTTCCCGGCGCGAGTTACCAGACCCGGAAGAATCTTTCCGCCACCCCATACCCAGCGAGGAAACTGGTTGCATGCCGCCGTGATGTCCCCACTTCTGAGAAGAGAGAACATCGTGGAAGTGCTCATGTTTCCGCAGCCAGCACGAAACGTTACCGATACAGCTGCTGAGAAAGTATCGTCAGATAGCTTTCTGCCATTCCCGTAGCGGTTAACGCATGATTCAGCATCAAGGATGTTGCGCTCCCACTCGGCTGCGATCTGCTGGTCAGACTTAACGGTTCCGAGCTTAACGCCATGCGTATTACCCATGCCGTCAGTCAGCACACCTGCCGGGCACACATACGGATCACGCCGGCAAGACTCAGCGTTACCGATTAACTCCAGCCCGCGCTCGTTAGTCCGGACGTGTCCCGCATTCATCACAATAGCGATGATCGTTCCTACAGAGCAGACAATGCCCGCCGTGCCGCTTTTCTTACTCAGTTTCAACTGTGCCACCGGAAATTCTCCGCATTGCCTCCGTAACCACCTCGGCGGCAGCCGGACGATCGGAGTGAGGTTTTTTACCTACATCAGATAAGTAGTTTTCCAGCAGCTGGGTTCGTTTCCTTTCCTCAGCCATACGCTCACGTTCTTCTTTCCGTTTTGCGTAATAGGTTTTTATCGTGAAGAACGCTGATACCAGCGCGCCGATAATAAACACGTAATCCTGCAGGCTAAGTAAAGAGAACAGGCCCAAGGCCGCCGACCACCAGTACGGCAGATCGTGTCCATTTGTTGGGTTCATACGTTGCATTCCACACCTCCGGCTTCGGGGTGCTGTGTCGTAGTAAGAGAAAGGCCGTCAGACACGATAGCTACGTGGCATCTGGAATTGATTGTCTGCGGCCAAAATAAAAAAGCCCGCGACAAGCGGGCAATATGGGGGTAAGGCAATGTCGGCTCGTTGGCCGAAGGGTCCCAGGCATTGGGTTCTGGTGCCGGGCAAAGGAATCGAACCTCTGACGCGCAGCTTACAAGGCTGCCGTTCTGCCACTGAACTAGACCGGCGAATTTGGCGGGACAGGAAGGATTCGAACCTTCGACCATTCGGTTAACAGCCGAACGCACAACCGCTGTGCTTCTGACCCTGAAATAAAAAAGCCCCGCACGATGGCGAGGCTCTTAATTCTTTGTCGACCTACGAAGCTATGGCGACGATATCAGATTTACATGAAATATATGCGTTTCAGTTCGGTTTTGCAAGACTTACATCTAAATTTGTCGCCTTTTGTTGTGAACGTGATCGCGTTACGGAGATAAGCGCGCCACTATCGAGCCGCGCAAAGCTGTTACGCATTGCCAGCCAGTGAGGCAGATACGTTTCCGTCCAGGTGGATTTCGCAACGCCCGCCAGTTCTGCCAGTGCCTGGTATTCGTACGTCTCCCTACCAGCCAGCTCCGCTTTGACGTCCTGCGCCGCCAGCCAGATCAGCTTCTTCAGGCGCTCCATCGTCTTTCCAGCCACCTTCTTCGCGCCGAGCTGATCCCGGAACTCTCCCCACGCCCACTGGGTGATCGCCACCTGGTACTCAAAGTGAATATTCTCGCTGTAGTTCCAGAGCAGCCATGCTTTTTGGTGGTCTTCAAGAGACAGAACAGCGCGGCGCCAGGACGCGGTGCCGAACTCTATCGGGCTGACAAGCGCGATAGACGATCCCTTGGCGCGTGACTGGCTACCGCTCATCGCCGGGCCGTCCGGGTTAACTTTACGGCCGGTGACCGGATCGGTGATTTTCTTCCTCCCCCGACTTCGGGCCGTCGCGGTGAATTGCGCGTTTTCGGCGAAAGCTACCAGCTGCCCTTTCGTCGCCCCGCTCAGATCTGCGGTCGCCACAATGAGCTGCTGACGTACGTATTCCAGTTGCTGACTGTTCATGCGGCTTCCTTCTGTGGCTGATTGGTTTTGGTCTGGCTGTGCTTTGCTACTGGCGGCAGGTAGGCGCGCTTAACGCTTTCGGCCTGGTACTTTTCGAAATCAGCTCTGTTCATGATTCCACCACTCCCGTGCTGACTTTCTGTATTCAGGGTTTTCTGTCTGACAGATAATTTCCGCTCGATCGCCGCTTATCAGTTCGCGAGCTTTTGCATACAGCCTTTCTCTTTTAGAAAGCTGCGTCGTTTCATACCAAGTGCTGGCAACGAACTTTCTCGCTTCAGCTGGAGTAAATGCCTTCATGCAGCCTCCCGCTGTTTAAGTGCTTTTAGCTTCGCGCGGTACTCGTCACGAATGCGGATGTAATCTTCACGCTTCCATTTCGGTAGCTCGTGTGGGCCCATCAGCGCATCAAACCGAGCCTGCCCTATCTTCTGAATGAGTGCAGGTCGGTAGTTGATGAGGTTCCCTGAGAGATGGTTATTGCAGGGGGCACATTGCCGATGACAATTGTCTTCGTCGAAGCGTAACTCTGGATTAGCCCCGGTCGTGCGGAAGTGGCCGGCATGGTACTGGCCTTCGTGGTGGCGGCCACAGCTTATGCAAGGCAAATGGCGGTCGCGGTAGCGGATAAACTCGTTAAAAGCCTGCTGAGCCTGCTTGATGAAGTAGCTGAGCGGTTTAACCTGTTGCTTCTTCGCAGCAAGGCGCCGGCGATCTGCTTTCTCTGCTTCATGCTGCTCCTTAATGCGCTTGGCCTCGGCTTTCACCTTCTCCTTCTCGCGTTCTTCCATTGCGAGGATTGTGCCGTGTTCCGGGCAGCACCAGCGGATCCGGATGTCATGGAATTTCGGCACGAAGTATTCACCGCACACTTTGCACTTACGGCGGGATGGTTTACGCATGGTTCCTCCGTGCCGCGAGACGCAGCCATTTCTGATCCACCAGGCGGGCGGTATAGCCTTTCAAGGTCGGGATGTCGGACGGCTTAACCGCGGCCTTACGCTGACGGCGAGTCGGAACGCGGAATATTTCGTTAGTGATGACACGAGCGAGAGGGTTATTCATGCGAGCCTCCCGAAATAGTCGCCACGATAACGGACATCGCGCAGTTGGATGTTCTGGCTAACGGCGAAAGCCTGGGTGTACTCAATCAGACTGTTCATCCGCTTGATTCCCATCGATGAGGTGCTTTCGCGAATTGCCACCAGTTCTCCCTCAATTCCAGCAATGACCTTCCCCTGCCCGCCAGTGGCAATGGAGTGACCGGAAACCAAAATTGATTTCCACGACGGAAGCGACCACGCAGAGCCAGCCCACTGAATGCGATGCTTTGCCAGATCTCCGCAAAGCGCGTGGAACAATGAATTCTGAGGAATAGTGCGCTTAGGGTCGGCAAAACTCACTACGAGAGGGAAATCTGCGTTTACAGGCTGCTTGTTGATGTAGTCGATGAGGTTGCGGCGAACCTGCTCATCACGTAGGAAGAATTTGATACTCATACGCCACCCCCGAGAGGTAACGCAGAATAAAGAAAATCGCAGGTGCATTTCTGCATCTGTGACAAGGTGAGGAGTTCAGATTGTTGTCGCATTTAAGTCCCCTTAAATGCGCAGAAGTCACCGGAGTTGTTCAGGCTCCGGTGACTTAATTATGGATGGATGATTATTGGAAATCAAACGTTGTTTGACGTTTTGTTATGCGGCGAATTGGTTAGGCGTCGCGCTTCTCAAGCCTCCATACAGCCTGACCTATCCTGCTGTGGCCTAAGTCTTTTGTTACGAGCCCTTCCTTAGCCATCTCGGTTAAAATCTTGCGAAGCTCTGCTGACTTCCACTCTTCATCTGGGAATCTAGCCTCCATTGCCAGGCGAAGATTCCATGTAGCCATCCTGACTGGATATCTGCCGCCAAAGACTTTCTCTTCCTTAGCGGCTCTAGCTTGCATTACCTCTAAAATCTTTGTTTTCTCATCCACATCACACCTCCTGCTGCGGTGCTGCTGCGAGACCGCGAATGATGCGCTTGATACCCTCAATGCGGTCATCATCCACCGAGTCTACTGTTTCTATGCGATCGAGCATTATCAGTGCTGCGTTTGCTTCATCGCTTCTCGTCCAGCCATCCGGAATGACCAGAGAGTTGCTGCTGCGCGACTCGGCGTTTTTTGGCAAAGAATCCAGTGCTGGCGCGGTCTGGATGGTGCAGCGCGATTCGGCGTTTTCGGCCCCCTGAAGCATGGCGGCGCAGCCTTGCCACCCTTCCCACATTGCCGCCATCATCATGAACCAGACGTTTCCACAGCCAGTCTTTTTGTTATCAAAGAACCAGTCAGCAAACTCCCGACTCATGCCGTTTTGCTCTGCTATTTCGTAGCGATTATCCATTGATCTTCTCCTGATTAAGCATGGCGGCGCGGCAGGCGTTCCAGGCTTCGAACTGACCATCAATCCCATCATCACAATAACCTTCAGTCGTCCGTAATGAATCCCAGCTATCGAGGGGCGATCCGTGCTCAGATTCCCACCATTTTTCAAACATAGAGCGGTCAGGCACAGCTAGCGGCGCTGGCGAGGCGGTGTAAAACGGAAGGCAGCCTTCTCCCGATTCCGCATACACAGAGCATGATTCGATATGCCCTTGCTTTAGTAGCTCAGAGTATTCAGCGTCGACGTATCCAACAGGTTCAGCTTCGAGCGATGCCAGCGCGATACGCGCCAGCTCTCGCACAACTTCTGGCGGTGCATATCTGTCGTTCAGGTCATCCCAAAGGTCGCACATCTTCCTGCTATCCTCAGAATGAACATCCTCATTTGTTCCGGCTAGCGCGGTAATAACCTCATCGGCGGCTTCAATTATTTTCTGCGCCCGTTCTTTGGTAATTGTGCTCATGGGTTAGTCCTCTCCTTTGATGTGAATGCCTGCGGCACGGATTGCTGCCATATCGCCTGAACGGACTCCCTCCGCCGTTAGACGAAGAGCGCGATCAAGCGTTAGTTCAGTGACATCGGAAAGATAATTGTTGATATCAGGCAATTTCACTTCCCGCTTCTCCAGCTCAGCAATCCGCTTCTCTGCTGTTCCAAGCGCTCTGCCAAGCTCGCCATTTTTCTTCTCCAGCGATTCAATTCGGTCAGCCTGCTGGTTTATGTGGTCGCCCTGGGCTGACCATGCTTTGTCTTTGGCTTCCAGCTCATCCAGCAGCGCATTAGCTTCATCCTCACGAAGCACCACCGTGTCATAGCTTTCGGTCTGCTTTTTGATTTTTTCAATGAGAGCATGTTTTTCGATGTTGCTCATTGGGCGGCCTCCCCGACACGTTTATTCCATGCAGAAATAGCCATGTTGATTTTGTTCGCACCAACCATCTGAGCAGACTGCGCGTCACACGAGTGGCAGCGAACAATTGCCGACTGGTAAGGGCAGTCCTCTTCGTACTGCGCGAACGCCTCTACGTCTTTGCTGCCGCAGAATGGGCAGGGTTTGATTTGCGTACTCATTGGGCGGCTCCTTCTGCTTTCTTTTCGTCAACGCTCCAGGCTGTAGCCAGTGCGCTAGCCACCTGATAAAACGAGTGCTTAACCTTCACCGAGAATTTTTCGCCAGTAACTGATACCGTTTCGATGGTGGTCAGCTCGCCACCGCTTTCATGGTCTGGATAAAACTGCGTTACCTGGTTGCTATCGACAATCACTGATCCGTCCGGCGTGTGCATTTTCAGTTTCATGACTGCACTCCTTTGCGAAGCTCAAAGGCGAACTCATAGGCGGCATCGGGCAGAGAACGGTAATAAGCCTTAGCCTCAACAAACACCGCGTTTTCTTCACCGCAATAGGCAGCAAACATCTCCACACCGCTGGCCCGCACTTCAGCCAGGAAAGAGTCGGTGGCCGGGGTTTTGATGTCGAGCAGCATTCGAACGCTTTCAACATTCTCCGAATCGGTTGATTGCTGCCATCCGATAGTTGCGTCAATCGCTGCCTTCAGCCCCGCATTCTCCGCAGCCAGCGCCGCGCATCTGGCTTCGAGTTCCGCATTGCGCTTTTCTGCTTCTTCGACTTTTTCCGCAACCTGTTGCAGGCAATACTGGAGAGAAGCTACTCGCGGCGAGTTCTCTTCCATCTGCTGCATTAATTCAGCCATTTTTTCCACTGCGCTTACGTTTGTCATACCCCTACCCTCCCCCAAACCATCAATACTCGCTTCATAGCCGCGCTGTTGCGGCACTCCTGGCAGATCACGTTTGCCTCTGTACGCTGCACCAACTTCGAATTTCCCTTCGGCATCGCCGGTATGGTTTCCGGTGCGTATTTCATGCCGTAGCTGGTCAGCCGATAAAGCCGCTGGCCATGCTTGCCTTCGAAATCGATCAGGCCGTCTGCAAACAATGTGCTTAGCGGGCCGGAAATCTTTTTGGTGGTCATGCCGATCATGCTGGCAATACGAGCACTGTTCAGGCCCGGGTTATTACGCAGGGCTGCAAGAATCTGCCCACGGATTGTTATGGTCATCAGAACCCCCCTTTCTTTTTCGGCTGCTGCTCACGCCCGCGGCGTTCTGCGGCGGCGGCCTGCTGGTCTGTGTCGTAAATTGCCCCGTTGTTCTGATTGCAATAAACCGTTCCGGTACTGCCGTGGCGGTTGAGTCGCAGGATTAACTCGGTTTCTCCCGGCGGCACGCTGTCATCGAAAGCACCTTCCCGGTGGATACCAACCCAGTAGTCGCAGTCCTGCTCAATCTGTCCTGTGTCGCGGGAATCGCTCGGTAACGGGCGTTTATTCACTCGCTTCTCCAGTTCGCGGTTGAGCTGGGTCAGCAGCACGACGACGCAGCCAAGCTCTTTAGCGAGGTTCTTCAACCCTTTGGTGATCATCCCGTAGGCAAGGTCATTACGGTCGGCTTTTTCGGCGGTCATCAGAGTCAGGTAGTCAACCAAAATCATGCCTACGCAGCCCTTCTCGCGTTTGATTCGGCGGCTTTCGCTAACGATGTGCGCCAGTGACAGGCCCGGAGTGTCGTCGATGTACAGCATGTCGATTTCACTCAGCCGGCCAGCTGTAGCGATCGCCTTCTTAAAGTCGCCGTCGTAGTCTCCCTGGTACTGGTCGTCGGCGTCATCCGTGGCGGGCATGTAAAAAATGCTCGGGTTTACGCCGGACTTCTGCCCAACAAGCTTTTCGAGGATCTGGTCGCTGGGCATTTCCAGGCTAAACATCAGCGCTGGCTTTTTCTCGCGAATCGCGCAGTTGATCGCCATCTGTCCGTACAGGGTTGTCTTGCCCATCTTTGGCCTTGCGCCAATCACGAACAAAGAGCCTTTAACCAGACCTTTCGGCGCCAGCAGCCGGTCGAGTGACGGGATACCGGTACTCATGCCGCGCTGTTCGCCTGAAGGGTCAAACCGTTTCTCCAGATCCGCCACCCAGTCATCCATAACCTCGCCGAAAGACCGCAACCCCCGACGACTGCCGGTTTTTGAATGGTCTGCGAGCTGGGTGAAAATACCCTGAATGGCCTCGTACTTCTGCGTAGCGCTCATGCCATTGCGGGAATACAGCAGCTCAGTAGCTTCGGTAAGGCGGTTGATACCGTAGCGCTCCATTGCGGCTTCCCGGACTGATGCTGCGTATGCCACGATGTTTGCAGCGCTTGGAGTGTTCTTGGCGATCTCCGCCAGGTAAGCAAAGCCACCTACCTGCTCCGCGAGCCCTTTGCCTTCAAGCGCGTCGAACAATGTCAGACCATCGACTGGCTTGTTGTCGCGGAACATCTGGCGCATCTCGGCAAAGATAAGCTGGTGAGGTCGGCTGTAGAACGACTCAGGCTTGAGCATCGCCAGAACCTTCTGGACTCGCTCGCTGTTGTCATCATCCAGCAGCAGGCCACCGATAACGCTCTGCTCTGCTTCGAGGTTTTGTGGTACAGCCATGAATTCAGCGGTCATCACGATCCCCCTCGCGCACTTCGATGTAGAGCTTTTCGGTCAGGAACTTATCGAATTTCATGCGGCGCCAGGTCTTCCCGGATTTCTGGTCTGGTCGGTCTTCAAGCATCCAGCGGCAGTTCTGAGCGATGTAGCGCAGATAGCTTCTGAAACCGTCCATATCCATCGGCTTGCCGTCCAGGTTGCGGGCAATCTTGTTAGCCTTACCCCAGAAGGTGCGGATCAGATTGCGTCGCTCATCAGTGAGGCATCTCCATCCCCGGGCTTCAGGCAGTTCGTCTTTCAGGCATTGCCATACTTCATCGCATGACAAACGGGACTTTTTCTCTTCAGCGGGTTTCTGGTCATTTGCGACATACTTACTACCGTTAGGTAGTAAGTTATTTAATATATTGTTATCTGTGGACACTGGCTGGACATCGGCTGGACACTCCGCCTCCGCAGGCATTGATATAACTGCGTTTGCTCTGGACACCGGCTGGACATCGGCTGGACAAAAATTTGACTGATATTCGTCATATTTGACCACTTTTAGAACAGTAAAACGGTTGTTCGATTTGGTGGTGATCATGCCCAGGTTCTGGAATTTACGGAGCAGTGATTTAACGCGATCAGCGGTCAAACCCGTTTCCATTGCCAGTGTGTTTCTCCCGGTAATGAACTCTCCGCGCTCGCAGATCACATCGCCTACATCAGTCGAAACCATTGTCTGTTCGTGATTAGCGCGCAGGAGCAGGTGAACCCATAAATGAGCCGCCTCAGCGTCCTTGTAGAACGGCACATCCATAATTTTACGGTGCAGCAAGGCAAACCCCTTACCGTCATTCGTGCGCGGTTTCTGGAGCCTTCTGGCCTCTCTGGCTTCGGCTAAATTGGATACGTTACCCACGGCCACTCTCCTTACGTTTCAGTTCTTCCAGGATGGCGCGCATCTTCTCTGCCACAATCGGATTAACCGAGCGGATGAAGCGGTCGCGGGTTATGTTTTTATGTACAGCGGTATGGTAATAGCGTGGATTTTTTGCCATTATTGCTCCTGCAACTACTCTCGTTTTTGCACCAGAAAGTCGGTTCTGTTCGCGCAGACCGGCTTTCGCCATTTCTGTAGTTCTCACATGACCCCCAGCATCGATGTAACCATCGTCATCAACGGTCCTACCTGCTCCGGCATGAGGCGGAACAGCGAAGCTATACCTTCGCTTACCTCTTTCAGCTTTTGATGCTCTGGAGCGTCCAGCAGGACAGCCTGCTTAGCTTCAGCACACTCTTTCATCGCGGATGCGATTAGCGACATCGTGTCGTTCTGAGGCGCCAGGCGGTTGCGATACTCCAGCGGCAGGACCGACATGATTGCCGGCGCCAGCTGGCGAATGTTGTTGGCGGCGTATTCGGTATCGCCATCAATCCAGCGAAACACTTTCTGCATCTGGCGGTGCGAGTCAGTGGGGATATCCAGACCGGTGCCGCCGGTAGCCCGCCACTCTTCCACAATCAACGCTGCGACAAATTCACGGCTGCGGCAATCAGCTGCCCAGGCGCGAACAGCTGCGCGGATCCCATCGATGTTTAACGCCATGGAATCAGGTTCCCGGCGATTCTGGTAAATCATCGCCGTTGGCGAAAATTTGTTACCTTGTTGATACGCAAGTGAATGCATTGCTTTCCCTTTCGTTGTTAAGGCCGCCGTTAAGCGGCTTTTGGTTTACTGATTTCAAGAATCTGGTTTTCGGTAAACTGACCACCAGATGCAGCTGCGATTTTGGACGCATAGCCTGTTTCGCCTGTGTAGTCGGTGCGCGGCAGGCAACCGCTATTAATCCATTTGTAAATAGCGCGGGGAGTGCGCCCGCAAGCCTTCGCCACCACCGGTACACGGATTTGTTTGATGATGTCGCCAAGGTTTTTAGGTTGCATTTGTTAACCCTCAAAATTGAACTGTAAGTACATATTATGTCGGAACTGATAGTTCACGCAAGTGATATTATGATTGAACCTATGGTTCAAGAAGAAAAAGCGCGTACAGAGTTTTCCCAACGGCTAGCGCTGGCCTGTGATAAAGCTGGTTTACCTGCTCATGGTCGTCAGGCTGAAATTGCAAAGCGAATGAAGCTAACACCAAAAGCAGTAAGCAAGTGGTTCAATGGGGAGGCTATTCCAAGACGTGGCAAGCTGCAGGAACTGGCGGCTATAATTGGCACATCCTCGTCTTACCTATTAGGCGATAGTGCAGCAGATGGCATATCTGAAGGGCATATGGCAATGAGGGACGATTCTTTCCGTGTAGACGTTTTTGATATTCAAGCTAGCGCTGGGCAAGGAATTCTTGTGCGAGATGAGTTCATTGAAACAATCCGATCCATAGAGTATTCAACCGAAGAGGCTCGCGCCGTATTTGGTGGGCGCCCAGCTGACCACAT
Source organism: Enterobacter soli (assembly GCF_964208575.1). Lineage (GTDB taxonomy): Bacteria > Pseudomonadota > Gammaproteobacteria > Enterobacterales > Enterobacteriaceae > Enterobacter > Enterobacter soli_A. The sequence continues at coordinate 94,676 of NZ_CAXOFU010000007.1, forward strand.
AAAAATGATTGCCGTGAATGGCGATTCTATGTCTGGCACGTTCGAGCCGAGAGACCAGATCTTCGTCGACGTGAGCATCGACTGCTTTGACGGTGACGGCATATACATTTTCGTTCTGGACAATGATCTCTACATAAAGCGCCTTCAAAAGCAGCACAAAAAATTAGCTGTGATTTCAGACAACAAAAAATATGAGACCTGGTATATCGAGGATGGTGATTTTTCATCTCTCCGGATCTGCGCGAAGGTCCTGGTAAGCCAATCCAGAGCATATAGATTTCATAGCTGAGGAAGTTAAGCATGGAAGCAATTAAGGTTACAGATCTTAGTGATGGAAGCGTTTTGTACGAGCTTGGCGACCACTTCATCACCTGCAAATTAAGCCACGATAAACGTTGGCAACTAGGTGCTTTCAAACGTGATGAAAGCAAGCTCAGAGATGACACTCTGGCGGTTTTGAAGAATGAAAAATTCATGTTTATGGTTAAGCTCGGCGGACAGCTTTCTCCCAAGCCTCAATGCATAGCTGTTAACGGGCGTTTTTTATTTTCTGTCCATACCGGCAAAGACAACAACATGGCTGCAGCCATAGTCATGGATAACACCGGAAAAGAGTTATTCAAGATAGAAACTTCCACTCACCTCATCAGTTCGGCCATATCTGAATTTGGGCGCTACATCGCCCTATCGTTTGCCGGCAGCAAAAACAAAGATGATTTTTACGCGCACCGGCTTGAGGTCATAAACATTGATACCGGAGAGGTGTTGATGTCCGTTATCAAAACAGACTTCCTTCGATACGCTGAGCTTTCAGTTGTTGAGCCAGACGGCGGACTTTTCGCAACTTTCAATGGTCGCACAAGGCTTGTTGATGTGACGAACCTCTAATAAATCAAACCAGCCCCAACCCACCTCTCCCAATCAATAAAAAACTCAAAAATATTTCTCCTTAAAGTTCATAAAGTTAATCGTATATGAACTTTTCATTCACACATAATGTACTTCTGGTACTTTACATGAATGAACTATTGGTACATTATCAACCCATCGAAACGAAACATCGACAGCTGAGCGAAGTTAGCCAGCGGCGAAGTGGAGATTCGACCAGGCGAACGGCGCACCACTACCGATTCGTCATGCTCTTTAACAACATGCAGATTTACAGCGTCAATGACCTGTTTAGACCCCTACACGAGAAACGTGCTGTATCACCGGGTGCGATCCGGTCGGTGAGAGAGTATCCCCGCGCGAGAGCGAGAACGGCGTGAGAACGGGCAACACTGGCAGGGAGTTAGCGCTGATTCAACTTAGAGGAGTGATTCCCATGAAGCACTAAAGCGGATAGACCGCACTTTGTTGCCTCTTCAGGCAGCGTGACGACGGCGTTCATACGGTCGGGTTCCCACGGCGGCGTAGTGAGGGAAAGGAGGCATAAAGCATCACTGAGTAACCGGTTAGCGCCCGGTTAACGCGTAAGCAGCTTCAAATGTGACCGGGTGACCGGCGCTGGCCACTGCGAGAGTGTGGCGAAGTGCTTTTGGGTGAAGCGGCGTGGGAAATCGGTGACACGCACAGCGTCTACGTGAGCGCATCGTATTTCACGATTGGGCAGGCAGGTGGCCCAGAGAGTTCGGTTTCGTCCGACCTTGAACACATCGCCGGGGTAACGTCCGGCCTTCACCACCAAAGCATTTCTCCCGCATCAGCGGGTAACGACAGAGGGTAAGGTTATGGGATCTGGCGACATAAGCTTCAAGGAAAATCATCGCCTTAGCATTAAGGTTGATGAGTTTATTTCCATAATTCCCACGTTTCGTACCAAAAAAGAAGCTATCAGTGCTGGCTCAAAATTCGGTTGGTCCTCAGCTTTTTGCATCGAGCGCAGATTCGAAAAGGTATGGGCTGTGGGAACAAAGGATTTTCAGAACGATTATGTTGGAAAGGTTACGTTTGAGGTTTTTCGCCTTCCACTTTTGAAATGGGAAAAGGTAGACGGAATTACGCGATGCCCGGTTCTTTCCATTCGCAGATATCAAGCCGCCTAACCAGCGGCTTTTTTCATACCTCAGTCGCTTCACCGAGGCGGCTTAGTTATGACAACCGGCGGCCATCCACCGCCCATTGAAACACAGAAAAATGCGTTGAAGTCTTGTATTAACCGTTCCGTTCGCCGCGATAAGGCCAAGAGGATTTATGAGTGATTTGGTGTTGGGCTTAAAGATATACGCCTTATGGTTTGTTGGGATGTTTCTGTTCGGCATAGCAATCAACTTGCTCACGATAAAAGAACATCGCCAGACACTTTCAAAACTAGCCATTGACCATGTTCGCATGTCATCCGCAATAACCATTGTGGGCCTGATTGTGTGCGGTATGGGCTGGTTCTTATTCAAGGTGGTGTGAGATGACAGTCACACACAACGGCAAGCAGTACACCGCCAAAAAGCTCAACGATAACGAGTGGCAGCTGACGTCGGTATCGGCACCGCGCGACAAGCTGACGCTTAACCGCTGGCAGATGCATATCGCTGGCCTCCTGAAACAGGTTGAGGTGAAGGTATGATTGGAATGCACTACGGCACCGCATCAGTGCCACGTAGCGAGGTTTTACCGGGCACAATGCTGCAACACCACGGTAAAACTTATCGCGCCTCTGCGAACGTTGAGAAAGGCCTGTACGCATTCAACTTCTTCGAAAAAACCATCATCAAAAGTGATTCCGTCGTTGTGCTACTGAATGAGCGCGGCGAGCCAATGGTTCACTGATACCAAACACCCTATTCAACCGATCGGCCTGGCTAAAAGCGGGCGGGATCTGCACATCCAAATTTCAGGAGAAACCATGAGCGAAGTAACGGACTTAACTGTCATCGAAATCAAGCCGGAGCAGGCTCCAGTGCTTTACGTATCGGGCGGCCTTGACGCTTACCTTGAGCAAATCCGCCAGGCAGTAAACGAAGTGCCGGACCTGTCCACGAAGAAAGGCCGTGACCGTGTGGCCTCTCTTGCTGCGCAGGTGTCTCGCAGCAAGACGGCAATTGAAAAGCCAGGACGTGAGTACCTGAAGCGCCTGAAAGAAGCTGTGCGTCCGGCTGAGGCCGAAATTAAGCGATTCGTTGATGCCTGCGACGAGTTGCGCGATGCGACCCGCCGACCACTCACTGAATGGGAAGCCGAGCAGGAACGCATTAAGGCTGAAGAAGCTATGAACGTGCTACACGCCGAAGCGCTGGAGATGAACGAAGAGTTCGACCGCCAGCGTGCCGCGCAGATCGAGGCAGACCACGAAATGGCTCTGCTGATGAATGACAAGTTTGACCGCGACCGCGAAGAGCAGCGCCTCCTGGCGGAACAGGTTCAACGCGAGCATGACGAGCGGCTGAAGCAGGAGGCGGCAGAGCAAGCCCGCCGAGATGCAGAAGCGAAGCACAAAGCGGAGATTGAAGCCGCAGCGCGCCGTGAAGCAGAAGAGAAAGCCCGCGCTGAACTGGCAGAACGCCAGCGCATTGAAGCGGAACAGCGTGCGGCACGCGAGAAGCAGGAAGCAGAAGCCCGGGCGGAAAGAGAAAAAGCTGCGGCAGTGGAAGCTGAGCGCCTCAAAGCAAAACAGGCAGAAGAGAAACGCCTGGCAGAAGAGAAGCGAATCGCCGATGAGCAGGCAAAACGTGAAGCCGATGTGAAGCACCGCAAAACGGTCGGCACCAACATCGTTAACGCGCTCACCAGCCAAACCAGCTTAACCCGCAAGCAGGCTATCGAAGTGCTTGCCGCTCTGAAAGATGACCTGATCCCCTGCGCGAAAATTCATTACTGAGGCAACCATGAACGCATACCTCACTTACGACCGCATCGAAGATCGGCGCTGGGCTGAGCAGCAGATCACCGACGAGAAAGAGAAGTGGATCGACGACCGGGCGCAGAAAATCATCGACATGATGCCAAAAGAGCCGTCCGGCCTCTTCCATTTCTCAGTACCGATAGACTCCAGCCCATACGAAGGACTTCGTAGCGATAAAGCTGGCGTGGCCTACAACGATTTCATTTCGGCAGTTGCTTACGCCCAGGCGGAATACGACTGGGAACACCGTACCGGCTGCCCGTTTTAATTTTTGAGGGGATTAACGATGGCAAACGAATTAACAATCACAGCGACGTCGCTTCAGGAGATAGGCGTAGACGTCTCCACCTGGAGCGCGCTGAAGAACAGCATCTACCCTGGCGCCAAAGACGAATCGGTAATGATGGCGCTTGATTACTGCCGCGCCCGCCAGCTGGATCCTTTACTCAAACCTGTCCACCTCGTTCCGATGTACGTCAAAGACTCGAAAACAGGTAAAGGTGATTGGCGCGACGTGGTCATGCCTGGCATCGGGCTTTACCGCATTCAGGCAGACCGTTCCGGCGATTATGCCGGGGCTCGCGAGCCTGAGTTCGGGCCAGACACGACGCAGACACTTTCTGGTGTCGAGGTGACCTTCCCTCAGTGGTGCAAATACACCGTCTACAAGCGCATGCCCAGCGGGGAGATCGTCGAGTTCAGCGCCAAAGAATATTGGATTGAAAACTACGCCACCGGCGGCCGCGACACAACGGCGCCGAACGCGATGTGGAAAAAGCGCCCATACGGACAGCTGGCGAAATGCGCAGAAGCCCAGGCGTTGCGTAAGGCTTGGCCCGAGATCGGACAGCAGCCTACCGCCGAAGAAATGGAAGGCAAATCACTGGACGTTGATATCCGTGACGTCACGCCGCGCAACTCCACAGAAGCGCTTCCACCAGCAGCAAGCGAAGAAACGCTTCAGTCGATAACCGATCTCTTAACGACCCTGGATAAAGACTGGGAGAAAGACTTCCTCCCACTGTGCAGCGACATCTTCAAACGGCAAATTCTTGAGGCGTCAGAGCTCACTGAAGAAGAGGCACAGAAAGGGTTTGGCTTCCTTCAGAAAAGAGCTAAGGCGGCAGCATGACACCAGAAATTATCCTGGCCCGGACCGGCATTGACGTAACCACTATCCAGCAGGGCGATGAGGCGTGGCACCGGCTACGCCTAGGCGTCATAACCGCCTCTGAAGTGCATAACGTCATTTCCAAGCCGCGCTCCGGCACCAAATGGACGGGCATGAAGATGTCCTACTTCCACACCCTGCTCGCCGAGGTATGCACTGGCGTAGCGCCAGAGGTTAACGCCAAGGCACTGGCCTGGGGGAAGCAGTATGAGGAAGACGCCCGCACTCTCTTTGAGTTCACCACCGACGTGAAAGTCACGGAGTCTCCGATCCTGTTCCGTGACGAGAGCATGCGCACCGCGTGCTCCCCTGACGGCCTTTGCAGTAACAATTTCGGCCTAGAGCTGAAATGCCCGTTCACATCCCGCGACTTCATGAAATTCCGTCTCGGCGGTTTCGAAGCAATTAAGTCAGAGTACATGGCCCAGGTGCAGTACAGCATGTGGGTAACCGGAAAAGACGCCTGGTTCTTTGCCAACTACGACCCGCGCATGAAGCGAGAAGGCATTCACCATGTCATCGTTGAGCGGGATCCGCAGTACATGACCGATTTCAATGAAATGGTGCCGGAATTCATCGAGAAGATGGACGAGGCGCTGGCGGAAATCGGCTTCACGTTCGGGGAACAGTGGAAATGAAACGTACTCCATTCTACCGCAGGCCCGGGCGAACCGGGCAATTCTCCGGCCTTCGTGAGCGCGTTATCTGGATGATCCAGACGCGCGGCCGCCCGGTCACCGGCAGCGAAATCGCCGAGAAGTTTGGCGTAACGCTCATCGAGTTTAACCGGGTCGCCAACGGCATTACCCGCGGCTCCGGACAGATAGCGCAGATCGTTGAGTCAAAAAAATGGCTCAACGAGGACGGCATCTGCGACCGCACTTTCGACCTGGTCACGAAGCCAAAAGTTGTAACGCCGCAAGGGAAATCGCGGCTGTTCACCCGGCGCGCCATAGAACAATCGCAGGAAGGTAGACGGCAGGAGTGCAATGAACGTGCCGCCCGCCGTCGTCGCCTGATCGCTCAGGGCCTCTACATCGACGAAATGGAGTCCATCCTATGACTCACGCTCAAGACGACATCAGGGTTGGCACACTGTGCCTTCCCTTCATTGGTAACGGCTGGCTAATGCCATGGGGTGAAGTGGTCAGCAATCCATTAAAGGCGCAGAGACTCGCTGAGGAATATCGGGAAAGGCAGGAGGCGGCATGAAATACGGAAGCGTGTGCAGCGGCATCGAAGCTGCCAGTAAAGCGTGGGAACCTCTCGGCTGGAAACCTGCCTGGTTCTCTGAAATCGAACCATTCCCATCCGCAGTCCTCGCCAACCACTGGCCGGAAGTAACCAATCTTGGCGACATGACCAAAATTGCCGAGGCGGTGAGCGCGGGTGAAGTAGAAGCGCCTGATGTTCTGGTCGGCGGTACGCCTTGCCAGGCATTCAGCATCGCAGGCTTGCGTGAAGGCCTGTCTGACGACCGAGGCCAGTTAACACTCTCTTACGTGGAATTAGCCAATGCAATCGACGCAAAACGCCGCGAACGCGGTGAACCAGAATCAATTATCGTCTGGGAAAACGTCCCCGGCGTGCTCAGCAGCAAAGACAATGCCTTCGGGTGCTTTCTGGCGGGACTTGCCGGAGAAAGCAGTGAGTTGCAGCCAGCAGGGGGAAAATGGACGCACGCAGGTTGTGTGTCTGGACCAGAAAGGGTTATCGCCTGGCGTGTCCTTGATGCTCAATTTTTCGGAGTGGCCCAACGCCGCCGTCGTGTGTTCGTTGTCGCAAGTGCTCGAAAAGGATTCGATCCCACAGCGGTACTTTTTGAGCTCGACAGCGTGCGCCGGGATTCTGCGCCGCGCCGAGAAACGCAAAAGGCAGTTGCCGCCCTTACTGCGCGAGGCGCTGGAACGTGTGGCGCTGACGACAATCAGGCACAAGCAGGACACCTGATAGCTCAGTGCGCTAATGGTGACGTTAGCCACACATTAAAGGGTGAAGGGTTTGATGGCAGTGAGGACGGAACCGGGAGAGGTGTTCCAGTTGTAGCTTTCGGCGGCGGCAATACTGCCGGTCATATTGATGTAGCGACCGCCTGCACCGCGCATGGGATCAGGTTGGATTTTGATACTGAGACTTTCGCAGTGCACGGTACGCAGGATCCAGATACCAACCGAGAACTTGCACACACGCTCGGACGCAACAACGGGCAAGAAAACGCCTGCATTGCATTTAGCTACAAAGATAATGGAGCAGATGCGACGTCAGATCTGTCACCTACGATTCGCGCAGGAAACCACGATAAAAGTCATGCTAACAGCGGCCAGCCGCCAGCTATTGCGTATGCATTCAAGGCCGGACAGGGTGCTAAAGCCGGTGGAATTGGTTACGCGGAAGAGCAATCACCGACATTAACCAGCGCCAGCAGCGGAACCAATCTTGCACCGGCGGTAATGCATGGCGTGGCAGTTCGACGACTTACGCCGATTGAGTGCGAGCGGCTTCAGGGATTTACTGACAATCACACCATGATCAGCTGGCGCGGAAAGGATGCTACTGAATGCCCGGACGGCCCTCGCTACAAAGCAATCGGCAACAGCATGGCGGTACCGGTAATGCGTTGGATTGGTGAGCGCATCGCCGCAGCGCTGCCAGCAGAGAAGTTGAATGGTGATTATGGCGGAAGTAAAACACCGCTCGACCAGCGCGACCTATGGCGCACGCCGCCAGCCCTATTCTCTTCACTTAATGCTGAGTTCTGTTTCCAACTGGATGCAGCCGCAGCGCCGCATAACGCGCTGTGCAGGAAGTTCATCACCGCCGAGCAGAATACGCTGGAAACGCCCTGGGCTGATTACATGAGCATTCCCGGCTACGCCTGGCTGAACCCACCATACAGCGACATCACACCGTTCGTTAAAAAGGCCGCTGCCGAGAGCGCCAATCAGATTGGGACGGTCATGCTGGTACCGGCTGATACGTCGGTTGGCTGGTTCAAAGAGGCTATCCAGACCGCCAGCGAGGTACGCTTCATCACCGCAGGGCGGCTGGCATTTATCAACCCGGTCACCGGTAAGCCGGTAAGCGGCAACAACAAAGGGTCGATGCTCATCATCTGGCGACCGTATCCGCGTACACACTGCCACTTCGCAACTGTGGACCGGGACGAGCTTATGGCTTTCGGGGCGAAACTTCTCGCCCGGCGGGAGGTAGCATGACGCCAGAAATCGAAAATGCCATCCGCGCGCAGGGCCGCAAGTGCGTGGAAGAGATCAGGCAGGCCATGAAAGCCCGGCCAAAGCCGCGCTGGAATTCAGTGGCGCCTCCGATCCTCAAAAAGCATCACGCAAAGATAGAGCCGATGGGCGTCAGCCTTGTGGCATTCGTTAGCAGAATTGGGCGGATGACAGGCCGCTATGGAGTGGAATCGTGAAGGTTAGGACTGAAGATTTATCAGGCATCCAGCTTGATTATGCAGCAGCGCTAGCAACCGGTCAGAAGGTGGATTTTGAAGCTGATACCGGGTGTCTTTGGTTTGAAGAGCGTGATGTGTGGTTCACCTGGAGCCCTTCAACGGAATGGGCTCAATGCGGCCCAATGATGGAGATCTTATCCATCAGCTGCTACCAGTCGGCACATCCGGAAACAGGAAAGTTGTACCACTGGGTTGGGGTTAATGAACTAGTTTCGCCTAGCCGACGCCGTGGCCTGGTTGCTGACAATCCACGCACAGCCATTTGCCGCGCAGTTGTATTTGCAAAGCTCGGTAATGAGGTGGACATACCGGACGAGTTAGCCGAAAAGGAGCCAACATGAAGACACTAATAACCAGGTCGCTTAGTCGGCCTTTTTTATTGCTGGCGTTCACATTCAACCGAATTAACCGACAGTTCCGGGAGCATTGACCATGGACATCATCGACACAGCAGCAGAGATAGAAGAGCTTCAGCGTAACGCTGCCCTTTCCGCCCATCGTATCGACCGCAACGCCGTATCAGCTGAGCGTTGTGAAGAATGCGACGAACCAATTCCCGAGCCGCGACGCGCTGCCGTTCCTGGCTGCCAAACGTGTGCCAGTTGCCAGGCTGACCTAGAGCTTTTACGCAAGCAAAGGGGGTCTTGATGGACTACACCGGACTAAGCGACTTTGAGATTAATAACTTAGTTGCCATTTCTTTGGGGGCAAAGGTTACGGATAGCTACCGAGTAGGAGAAGAGCGGGAAACAGTTTACTACTCCCTTGGCGGTGACGAATTTGCAATAAGACGCGGCTTTGGAAATATAAACGATGATTTCGACCCATGCCAAAAGCCTAGTGATGCATGGCCAATCATAGCTGATAACCGAATCAGCATCATGTTTGATGGCACTCTTCCGGAGTATGAAGGTGTGTATCACGAGTGGTGCGACGCATTATCATCGTGTCGAAATTTCGGAATTCAGCATCAGTTAAATCCTCTCCGCGCCGGAATGATCGTGTTCCTCATGCTTCGGGAGCAAGCCAATGTTCAGGATAATACAGCCTAATACCTGGTACGCCGATCCCCACGGCTCGCCCTGCAAAATCCTCCGCTCTACCCACGAAGTAATCCACTACATCCGCAACGGTCGCACCTGTATCGCCAGCATGGGCCGCTTTAATCAGGATTTCGAGCCGCTGACCAAAGCAGAGGCCGAGCGAATCGCCGAAGAAATCGAAACAGCAGAACACCTGAAGAAGCTGCGCGCCCAGCGCGCGGCATGAGGAGATAATATGAAAAATAACGCAGCAGCTCGCCGGATGCTTGGCATGACACACTGGCGCAGCAATACGCAGCAGATGGAACTAATCGAAGGTCACCCTTCTGCAAGGACTGGGAAGCATGTATCGGCATGGATTGCACTTCGCACTCGATCCGGAAGCTTTTTCTACTTCCGCTGACGCAACTGATAGCCAGCTCATAACTGGCTATTGGCTTCCATGGCTGTGTAGATGCGTCGTTGAAAATACAGACGTGTTTATCTGGATCGTCTAATATAAGTCGCTTGAATCTGTTATTAAAGCGTCTTAGGAAAGTGGTTACATGTCGGAGTTATCGACTACGAGAACGATTGAGATAAATGGTGAGTCATGCACAGTAACATGTGTCCATAAATATCCGGTTTTATGGATTGCTACAGGAATATTCGATAGAAAGTTCATACAGCAAAATGGGAATAGTGAAGAATCAGCATTTGTAAACTGGGAGAATGAAGCAAAGAGTTTCATCTCCCCCCTCCTCTAGAAAAACTCAAACAGTCTCATCTTAATGACCGCCTCATGGCGGTTTCTTTTTGCCTGGAGAATACCATGAGCGAAATGACCTTAATCGTACCTAACGACTGGGTAACCGAAGAGAAACTCGTCGAGATTACCGGCCTTCGCCCGGGCACTATCGAGCGGGCCCGCAAAAAATGCTGGATGATCGGGCGGGAATACCTGCATGTTTCCCCAGACGGCGTCCCAAAGAAAAACAGCGAGTGTATGTACAACCGGAAGGCTGTCGACCAGTGGGTTGAGAGCATGTCAAAGAAACAGCCGGGTGCGCGCCAATGAAGATCCGTTTATGCTTAGCGGGCTCTTGGACGTCAGGAGGGAATAATGGCTAAGTCAGCATACCCAACAGGCGTGGAGAATCATGGCGGAACGCTCCGCATATGGTTCATCTATAAAGGCAGCCGGGTACGTGAAAGCCTCGGCGTGCCGGATACACCAAAAAACAGGAAAGTCGCTGGCGAGCTGCGCGCGTCAGTGTGCTTTTCGATAAAGACCGGAAACTTCAACTATGCAGCGCAATTTCCTGACTCGCCGAACCTGAAAAGGTTTGGGGTAGAGAGTAAGGAAATCACCGTGCTTGAGCTGGCGAACAAATGGCTTGAGCTGAAACGCATGGAAATCAGCACCAATGCGATGTCTCGCTATTCATCTATAGCGCGCAACATGGTGCCAAGGATCGGCGGGGACAGGCTGGTATCTGCGGTGACGCAGGAAGACCTACTGTTTATAAGAAAGGAATTGCTGACCGGTTATCACACGCTGAAAATCGGGCAGAAAACGCCGGTTAAAGGCCGCTCAGTAAGAACGGTCAACAACTACATGAAGATCATGGGCGGGATGTTTAAGTTTGCCTCTGACAGCGGGTATGTCCGGGTAAACCCGTTCACCGGGATCGCCATGCTTAAGCGGTCACGATGCGAACCCGACCCGCTGACGCGCGACGAGTTTGTCAGGATGATTAACGCTTGCGCCCACCAGCAGCTGAAAAACATGTGGTCGCTGGCCGTTTACACCGGTGTGCGCCACGGCGAACTCGTGTCTCTGGCCTGGGAAGATATCGACCTGAAAGCGGGTACGATGATGATCCGCCGGAACCATACGTTAACGAAGGAGTTCACCCTTCCGAAAACGGAGGCCGGGACGGACCGTATTATCAACCTCATTCAGCCGGCTATAGACGTGCTGAAGAGCCAGGCCGAATTAACACGCCTGGGTAAGCAATATCAGGTTGAGGTGAAACTGCGCGAATATGGCCGTATTGATGTGCATCCGTGCACGTTCGTGTTCAACCCGCAAATCGCATCACGTAATGGCCGTGCAGGGCATCATTACGCAGTGGGGTCGATTAACCAGTCGTGGGAAGCGGCAATGCGACGCGCCGGGATTCGCTATCGCAGAGCATACCAGTCCCGACACACGTATGCATGCTGGTCATTGGCTGCCGGCGCCAACCCTAACTTCATCGCGAAGCAAATGGGCCACACCGACGCGCAAATGGTTTACCGGGTGTACGGATCATGGATGGCTGAAAATAACCAGGACCAGGTACTCATCCTCAACCAGAAACTTAGCGAGTTTGCCCCATCCATGCCCCACGCAGTGGGATCGGATGGTTATTAATTATAAATTTCATTAGGTTAGTTAACCTAAACCTGCATGCCCATCACTTCCTGATAAGCCGACACCAGCTTATTCCTTACCTGGATCCCCATCTGCAGCGACACGGACGCTTTTTGCAAATCGGTCATCACATCGTTAAGCGCCACGCCCGGCTCGCCGAGGGTGAATTTTTCCGCCTGGGTGCGCGCCGCGGTCTGGGTGTCGCTGATGCGGTCAAGCGCCGCGTGCAGTTGTCCGGCGAAGCTGATGGTCGGCTGCTGCTCTGCCACGTTCTGATTGCGGGCCGTCATCGCCGTTGCCTGCAGCTGACCGATCACCCCTTCAATGCCCTGTATAGCCATGACTTTCCCCTGGATGGTTTTTTACGCGGTCAAGACTAACAGCTTGTCAATAAGATAAAGGCGGTAAATAGCGTTAAAAAACCAGGTTATTTGACGCATAGAAAATCCCGAATCGTCAAATAATGGCAGGGCCATAAGTATGGAACTTTTGTCGTGTTTGCCGACCCGGGAGTCAGTTTTGTTTCTCTACACGAATAACGTAAACCACCAGGATTTAAGAGGTGTGCAATGAGTGCGACAGCATCGACAGCACCGCAAAATAAATCACTCGAGTGGATGAACCGCCTTCGCGCGAACCCTAAAATCCCGTTGATCGTGGCAGGCGCTGCCGCAATTGCGATTCTTGTCGCGATGGTCCTGTGGGCGAAAAGCCCTGACTACCGCACCCTTTACAGCAATCTTTCCGATCAGGATGGCGGTGCCATCGTCACCCAGCTGACCCAGATGAACATCCCCTATCGCTTTGCCGATAACGGCGGTGCGCTGGAGGTTCCGGCGGATAAAGTTCACGAATTACGCCTGCGCCTGGCGCAGCAGGGTCTGCCGAAGGGCGGCGCGGTCGGTTTCGAACTGCTGGATCAGGAAAAGTTCGGTATCAGCCAGTTCAGCGAGCAGGTGAACTACCAGCGCGCGCTGGAAGGCGAGCTGGCCCGCACCATTGAAACGCTAGGCCCGGTTAAGAGCGCCCGCGTTCACCTGGCGATGCCTAAACCCTCTCTGTTTGTCCGCGAACAAAAGTCTCCGTCTGCGTCCGTCACCGTTAACCTCGAACCCGGCCGCGCGCTGGACGAGGGGCAAATCAGCGCGGTCACGCACCTGGTCTCCAGCGCCGTGGCCGGCTTACCGCCGGGCAACGTGACGCTGGTCGATCAGAGCGGGCATCTGCTGACGCAAAACAACAGCGCCGGCCGCGACCTGAACGATGCGCAGCTGAAATACGCCGCAGACGTTGAAGGCCGCCTGCAGCGCCGCATCGAAGCCATTCTTGGCCCGGTCGTGGGTAACAGCAACGTTCACGCGCAGGTGACCGCCCAAATCGACTTCTCGAATAAAGAGCAAACGGAAGAGCAGTACAGCCCGAACGGGGATGCGTCTCAGGCCGTGATGCGTTCGCGCCAGATCAACTCCAACGAGCAGATTGGCGGCCAGTATCCTGGCGGCGTGCCGGGCGCGCTCTCTAACCAGCCTGCTCCGGCCAACGCGGCACCCATTTCCACGCCTCCGGCTAACCAGCAGAACGGTCAGCAGGCCAACCAGCAGACGACGTCGACGGCGAACAACAGCGGCCCGCGCACCACCAGCCGCAACGAAACCACCAACTACGAAGTCGACCGTACCATTCGCCACACCAGGCTGAACGTGGGCGATATCCAGCGTCTTTCCGTCGCGGTGGTGGTGAACTACAAAACCCTGCCGGACGGCAAGCCGCTGCCGCTGACCGCAGATCAAATGAAGCAGATCGAGGACCTGACCCGCGAGGCGATGGGCTACTCAGAAAAGCGTGGCGATACCCTCAACGTGGTCAACTCGCCGTTCAGCGCGGTTGATGAAACCGGCGGTGAACTGCCGTTCTGGCAACAGCAGGCGTTTATCGATCAGCTGATGTCTGCCGGCCGCTGGCTGCTGGTGCTGATTGTCGCGTGGCTGCTGTGGCGTAAGGGCGTTCGTCCTCAGCTCCAGCGTCGTGCCGCCGCAGAGAAAGCCGCGCTTGAGCAGATGAACTCGCGTCAGGAAGTGGAAGAAGCCGTTGAGGTTCGCCTGAGCAAGGACGAACAAATGCAGCAGCGCCGCGCGAACCAGCGCATGGGTGCTGAGGTGATGAGTCAACGTATTCGCGAAATGTCAGATAACGATCCGCGCGTGGTAGCGCTTGTCATCCGCGGGTGGATGGGTAACGAACATGAGTAACACGCTTACAGGTACCGATAAAAGCGTCATCCTGCTGATGACCATTGGCGAAGATCGTGCGGCAGAGGTGTTCAAACACCTCTCCCAGCGCGAGGTTCAGATCCTCAGTGCGGCGATGGCGAACGTGCGCCAGATTTCCAATAAGCAGCTGACCGAAGTGCTGGCGGAGTTTGAGCAGGAAGCCGAACAGTTTGCCGCGCTCAACGTCAACGCCAACGAATACCTGCGCTCCGTGCTGGTCAAGGCGCTCGGCGAAGAGCGCGCTGCCAGCCTGCTGGAAGATATTCTGGAAACCCGCGATACCGCCAGCGGCATCGAAACGCTCAACTTTATGGAGCCGCAGAGCGCCGCCGACCTTATTCGCGACGAGCATCCGCAGATTATCGCCACCATTCTGGTGCATCTCAAACGCGGCCAGGCGGCGGATATTCTGGCCCTGTTCGAGGAGCGTCTGCGTCACGACGTGATGCTGCGTATCGCCACCTTCGGCGGCGTCCAGCCGGCGGCGCTGGCGGAGCTGACCGAAGTGCTGAACAACCTGCTCGACGGCCAGAACCTCAAGCGCAGCAAAATGGGCGGCGTGAGAACGGCGGCGGAGATCATCAACCTGATGAAAACCCAGCAGGAAGAAGCGGTTATCACCGCCGTTCGCGAGTTCGACGGCGAGCTGGCGCAGAAAATTATCGACGAGATGTTCCTGTTCGAGAACCTGGTCGAAGTGGACGATCGCAGCATCCAGCGCCTGCTTCAGGAAGTGGATTCCGAATCGCTGCTTATCGCCCTCAAAGGCGCCGAACAGCCGCTGCGCGAGAAGTTCCTGCGCAACATGTCCCAGCGCGCCGCCGACATCCTGCGCGACGACCTTGCCAACCGCGGCCCGGTGCGTCTGTCTCAGGTGGAGAACGAACAGAAAGCAATCCTGCTTATCGTTCGTCGTCTGGCGGAAACCGGCGAGATGGTAATCGGCAGCGGAGACGATACCTATGTCTAATGAGCTGCCGTGGAAGCGCTGGACGCCGGACGATCTGGCCCCTCCTCTCACCGAGTTCACCCCTGCCGTGATGGCGTCCGACGAGGGCGACGCCGAGGCAGAGCCCCCTGCGCTCAGCGAAGAAGAGCAGCGCGCGCAGATGCTGGCGCAGCTGCAAATGCAGGCCCACGAGCAGGGCTTTAACGCGGGGATGAACGAAGGACGGCAGAAAGGCCAGGAGCAAGGCTATCAGGAAGGCCTGGCGAAAGGCTTAGAGCAAGGCATTGAGCAGGCGCGCCAGCAGCAGGCGCCGCTTCATGCCCGAATGCAGCAGCTGGTCAGCGAATTTCAGCACACGCTGGACGCGCTGGACAGCGTGATTGCCTCGCGCCTGATGCAAATGGCGCTTGAGGCCGCGCGTCAGGTGATTGGCCAGACGCCAACGGTAGATAACTCGGCGCTGATCAAGCAAATCCAGGGCCTGCTCCAGCAGGAGCCGCTGTTCAGCGGCAAGCCGCAGCTGCGCGTTCACCCGGACGATTTACAGCGCGTGGAGGAGAGCCTCGGAGCTACCCTCAGCCTGCACGGCTGGCGGCTGCGCGGCGACCCGTCCCTGCACCACGGCGGCTGCAAAGTCTCCGCCGATGAGGGCGATCTCGATGCCAGCGTGGCCACCCGCTGGCAGGAACTGTGCCGCCTGGCGGCGCCGGGAGTCGTCTGATGACCGCGCGCCTCACCCGCTGGCTCAACACGCTCGATAACTTTGAAACCAAAATGGCGCAGCTGCCGTCCGTTCGTCGCTATGGTCGCCTGACCCGCGCCACCGGGCTGGTGCTGGAAGCCACAGGCCTGCAGCTTCCGCTCGGCGCGACCTGCGTGATTGAGCGCCAGGACGGGGTGGAAACCCGCGAAGTGGAAAGCGAAGTGGTGGGCTTTAACGGCCAGCGCCTGTTCCTGATGCCCCTTGAAGAGGTGGAAGGCATTCTGCCCGGCGCGCGCGTGTATGCAAAAAATTATGCTGGCGACGGTCTGCAAAGCGGCAAACAGCTGCCGCTTGGCCCGGCGCTGCTGGGGCGCGTGCTGGACGGCGGCGGTAAGCCCCTCGACGGCCTGCCCTCCCCCGACACCACCGAAACCGGGGCGCTGATCACCCAGCCGTTTAACCCGCTGCAGCGTACCCCTATCGAGCACGTGCTGGACACCGGCGTGCGCCCGATCAACGCCCTGCTCACCGTCGGTCGCGGGCAGCGTATGGGCCTGTTCGCGGGCTCCGGCGTGGGTAAATCGGTGCTGCTCGGGATGATGGCGCGCTACACCCAGGCCGACGTGATCGTCGTGGGGCTGATCGGCGAGCGCGGTCGCGAAGTTAAAGACTTTATCGAAAACATTCTCGGCGCCGAAGGCCGCGCCCGCTCGGTGGTGATTGCCGCGCCTGCGGACGTGTCGCCGCTGCTGCGTATGCAGGGCGCCGCCTACGCCACCCGCATCGCCGAAGATTTCCGCGACCGCGGACAGCACGTGCTGCTGATCATGGACTCCCTGACCCGCTACGCGATGGCCCAGCGTGAAATCGCGCTGGCGATCGGCGAACCGCCCGCCACCAAAGGCTATCCCCCGTCGGTGTTTGCCAAGCTGCCCGCGCTGGTTGAGCGCGCGGGTAACGGCATCAGCGGCGGCGGCTCGATTACCGCGTTTTACACGGTGCTGACCGAAGGCGATGACCAGCAGGATCCCATTGCCGACTCCGCGCGCGCGATCCTCGACGGCCACATCGTGCTGTCCCGCCGTCTGGCGGAGGCCGGGCACTATCCGGCTATCGATATTGAAGCCTCAATCAGCCGTGCGATGACGGCGCTGATTACCGAGAAGCACTACGCCCGCGTGCGTAACTTCAAGCAGCTGCTCTCCAGCTTCCAGCGCAACCGCGATCTGGTGAGCGTGGGCGCGTATGCCAAAGGCAGCGACCCGATGCTCGACAAAGCGATTGCGCTCTGGCCGCAGCTGGAGGCGTTTTTGCAGCAGGGCATTTTTGAACGTGCCGACTGGGAAGATTCGATTCAGGCTCTGGAGCTGATTTTCCCGCAGGTGTAACACAGGTGGAGGGCGAAGGTCATGGCGCAAAACAGCGCGTTATCAACGCTAAAAGATCTGGCTGAAAAAGAAGTTGATGATGCCGCATTGCAGCTTGGCGCAATGCGACGCGGGTGCCAGCAGGCTGAAGAACAGTTGAAGATGTTAATCGACTATCAGCATGAGTATCGCACCAACCTCAATACCGACATGACGCAGGGCATTGGTAGCCAGCGCTGGATCAACTATCAGCAGTTTATCCAG
Source organism: Enterobacter soli (assembly GCF_964208575.1). Classification (GTDB taxonomy): domain Bacteria; phylum Pseudomonadota; class Gammaproteobacteria; order Enterobacterales; family Enterobacteriaceae; genus Enterobacter; species Enterobacter soli_A. The sequence continues at coordinate 112,151 of NZ_CAXOFU010000007.1, forward strand.
ACGCTGGAAAAGGCGATCGAACAGCACCGCCAGCAGCTAAACCAGTGGACCCAAAAGGTCGATACCGCGCTGAACTTCTGGCGCGAGAAAAAACAGCGGCTACAGGCCTGGCAAACCTTACAGGACCGGCAGATAGCGGCAACGACCCTGGCGGAAAACCGCCTGGATCAGAAGAAAATGGATGAGTTTGCCCAGCGCGCATCAATGAGGAAACCTGAATGATCACACTGCAACAACTGCTGATGACCGACAGCGACGCGTCAGGCGGCACGCAGACCGGGAAAGGCGCCGAGGGTGCGCAAGACTTTCTCTCGCTGCTGGCGGGCGCCCTGACGGACGCCACCGGACAGGGCAAAGATGCGCCCCTCACGCTCGCCGACCTGAAGGCAGCCGGAGGCAAGCTGTCGAAAGCGGCGCAGGAAAAAAGCGGCGATACCACGCTGCAGGCGAAAATTGCCGACCTGCTCTCGCGTCAGACAACGCTCGCGACCGATGAGACCGCGCAGACGACGTCGCTGCAAAGCCTCGTGTCCGGCCTGATGCCCGCCACCCACGGCGATGCGCTGAAAAGCCTGACCTCCGCGGCGGCGAAAGAGGACGGCAAAACCGATCTCAGCGAAGAGGAGCTGGCGGGACTCAGCGCCCTGATGGCGATGCTGCCGCACCAGCAGGCTTCTGCTCCGGCAGCGGCAGCGGCGCAGACGACCAGCGTTGACGGGGTTTCACCGAAAACCCTCGCCGCCTCTGCCCTCGCCCAGACCGGCACCGGGCAACAGCCGGCGCTGAGCACCGCGGCGTCCGGGCATGAAAAAGCGCAGCCGCAGTTTCAGCCGCTGACGCAAAGCGCGGATAATACCCCTGCCAGCGCACCGCTGACGCCAGCCGTCGCCGTGACCGCGGAGAAACAGGATCTGGCCGCGCAGCCTTCGGCCACCAGCCCGACCGCCACGCTGGCCCCGATCCTCGGCAGCCATACCCCCTCTCAGCCTGCCGCCACGGTAGCCACCGCGCCGGTATTAAGCCAGCCGCTGGGCACCCACGAATGGCAGCAGAACCTGAGCCAGCACATCACGCTGTTCACCCGTCAGGGGCAGCAAACGGCGGAGCTGCGCCTGCACCCGGAAGATCTCGGCCAGGTGCATATTTCGCTTAAGCTTGACGATAACCAGGCGCAGCTGCAGATGGTCTCCGCGCACAGCCACGTGCGCGCCGCCCTGGAAGCCGCGATCCCGGTTCTGCGCACCTCGCTTGCGGAAAGCGGGATCCAGCTTTCACAGAGCAGCGTCAGCAGCGAGAGCTTCTCAGGCCAGCAGCAGCAGTCGGCTTCTCAGCAGCAGCACCAGGCCTCCCGCTCCGGCCAGCAGGGTGGATTTAACGAAGAAAGCGATGAGCTACTGCCCGTCCCTGCGTCACTGCAATCCGCCGCCCGTGGAAACGGTGCCGTCGACATCTTTGCCTAAACGCCAGAGGTAACGTGATTATCCCCGTCTTTTCCACGCTTTGAGATAGGGCGGACACGGGATAATCACTTTATTAAGCTGTACCGAAACAGGAAGCTCGTATCAGATGACTGACTCCGCTATCACCAAAAAAAGTAAGCGTTCCATCTGGATCCCGCTGCTGGTGTTGATCACGCTCGCGGCCTGCGCTACCGCAGGCTATAGTTACTGGCGAATGCAGCAGGAACCGAACACCGCTGCTGCCAAAGCTGAACCGCCACCGCCGCCGGTTCCGGTCTTCTTCCCGCTGGATACCTTTACCGTCAACCTGGGCGATGCGGATCGTGTACTTTACATCGGCATTACGCTGCGCCTGAAAGACGAAGCAACGCGTTCTCGTCTGAACGATTACCTCCCTGAAGTGCGTAGCCGCCTGCTGCTGCTGTTCTCGCGTCAGGACGCCTCTACCCTTGCCACCGATGTAGGCAAGCAAAAGCTGGTCGATGCCATCAAGCAGACGCTGGCCACGCCGCTGGTAAACGGTCAACCTAAGCAGGAAGTCACTGACGTTCTGTATACAGCCTTCATTCTGCGGTAACGACATGGGCGACAGTATTCTTTCTCAGGCAGAAATCGATGCGCTGCTCAACGGCGACAGCGATAAAAATGACGATCCGCAGCCGGGGCTGACGGGCGATGACAACATTCGTCCCTATGACCCGAATACCCAGCGTCGCGTGGTGCGCGAGCGCCTGCAGGCGCTGGAGATCATCAACGAGCGTTTTGCGCGTCAGTTCCGTATGGGGCTGTTTAACCTGCTGCGCCGTAGCCCGGACATCACTGTCGGGGCGATCCGCATTCAGCCGTACCACGAGTTTGCCCGCAACCTGCCGGTGCCGACCAACCTTAACCTGATTCATCTGAAACCGCTGCGCGGCACCGGGCTGGTGGTCTTCTCGCCAAGCCTGGTCTTCATCGCGGTGGATAACCTGTTCGGCGGCGACGGGCGTTTCCCGACCAAAGTCGAGGGACGCGAGTTCACCCACACCGAACAGCGCGTGATTAACCGCATGCTGAAGCTGGCGCTGGAGTCGTACAGCGACGCGTGGAAGGCGATTAACCCGCTTGAAGTGGAGTACGTGCGTTCCGAGATGCAGGTGAAATTCACCAATATCACCACCTCCCCGAACGATATCGTGGTTAACACCCCGTTCCACGTGGAGATCGGCAATCTGACCGGTGAGTTCAATATCTGTCTGCCGTTCAGCATGATTGAGCCGCTGCGCGAGCTGCTGGTGAACCCGCCGCTGGAAAACTCCCGCCATGAAGATCAGAACTGGCGTGAAAACCTGGTGCGCCAGGTTCAGCACTCCCAGCTTGAGCTGGTGGCGAGCTTTGCCGACGTTCCGCTGCGGCTGTCTCAGATCCTGAAATTACAACCCGGCGACGTTCTGCCGATAGAAAAACCCGACCGCATTATTGCCCACGTCGATGGCGTGCCGGTACTGACAAGCCAGTACGGCACCATAAACGGCCAGTATGCGTTACGCGTTGAGCACTTGATCAACCCGATATTGAATTCGCTGAATGAGGAACAGCCCAAATGAGTGACATGAACAATCCGTCCGATGAAAACAGCGGAGCACTGGACGATCTGTGGGCTGAGGCGTTAAACGAGCAAAAAGCACCGCCTGCCAAAAGCGCGGCGGATGCGGTCTTCCAGCAGCTGGGCGGCGGCGACGTCAGCGGCACGCTGCAGGATATTGACCTGATTATGGATATCCCGGTCAAGCTGACCGTGGAGCTGGGCCGTACCCGCATGACCATTAAAGAGCTGCTGCGCCTGACGCAGGGTTCCGTTGTGGCCCTCGACGGGCTGGCCGGTGAGCCGCTGGATATCCTGATCAACGGCTATCTGATTGCCCAGGGTGAAGTCGTGGTCGTCGCGGATAAATACGGCGTGCGTATCACCGACATCATCACCCCGTCCGAACGTATGCGTCGTCTGAGCCGTTAAGCATGAAAACCGAGGCAACAGTATCACAGCCCTCTGCCGTACCCGGTTCGCCCCTGCTCCAGGTGAGCGGCGCACTGGTAGGTATTATTGCCTTTATTCTTATCGCCGCGTGGCTGGCGAAGCGCTTCGGCCTGGCGGGTAAAACCGCCGCCGCGCGCGGCCTTAAGGTCAGCGCCAGCACCACCCTGGGCCCGCGCGAGCGCGTGGTCATTGTGGATGTGGACGACGCGCGGCTGGTGCTGGGCGTGACCGCCTCAAACATCAGCGTATTACACAAGCTGCCGCCTGCGCCCGCCACCGACGACGCCGGCGCAGAACCCCCAGCGGATTTCCAGTCCGTGATGAAGAGTTTGCTTAAGCGTTCCGGGAGATCCTGATGCGCCGTTTGTTATCCCTTACGCTTGCGGGCATCGCCCTGTTCGCACCTTCCGTCTATGCACAGCTTCCGGGCCTGGTCTCAACCCCGATTGCCGGGGGCGGACAGAGCTGGTCGCTGCCCGTGCAGACGCTGGTGTTTATCACCTCGCTGACCTTTATCCCGGCGATTTTGCTGATGATGACCAGCTTCACCCGCATCATCATCGTCTTTGGCCTGCTGCGAAACGCCCTCGGCACCCCTTCCGCACCGCCGAACCAGGTGCTGCTGGGGCTCGCGCTGTTTCTGACCTTCTTTATTATGTCGCCGGTCATCGACAAGATTTACACCGACGCCTATCAGCCATTCAGCGAAGACAAAATTTCAATGCAGGACGCCCTGGAGAAAGGCGCTCAGCCGCTGCGCGAATTTATGCTGCGCCAGACCCGCGAGGCCGATTTAGCCCTGTTTGCCCGCCTGTCGAACACCGGTGAACTCCAGGGGCCGGAAGCGGTGCCGATGCGCATCCTGCTGCCGGCCTACGTCACCAGCGAGCTGAAAACCGCATTCCAGATTGGCTTTACCATCTTTATTCCGTTCCTGATTATCGACCTGGTGATCGCCAGCGTGCTGATGGCGCTGGGGATGATGATGGTGCCCCCGGCAACCATCGCCCTGCCCTTTAAGATCATGCTCTTCGTTCTGGTGGACGGCTGGCAGCTGCTGGTCAGCTCGCTGGCGCAGAGTTTCTACAGCTGAGGAGCGCGCGATGACACCCGAATCGGTCATGATGATGGGCACGGAAGCGATGAAGGTCGCAATTGCCGTTGCCGCGCCGCTGCTGCTGGTGGCGCTGGTGACCGGCCTGATCATCAGTATCTTGCAGGCCGCCACGCAGATTAACGAAATGACGCTGTCGTTCATCCCGAAAATCATCGCGGTGTTCGTAGCGATCATCGTTGCCGGGCCGTGGATGCTGAACCTGCTGCTGGACTACATGCGTAACCTGTTCACCAACCTGCCGTACATCATCGGCTGATATCGCGATGCTGCACATCACCAGCGATCAATGGGTTCAGTGGGTCAGCCTTTACTTCTGGCCGCTGCTGCGCGTCATGGCGCTCATCTCCACCGCCCCGCTGTTAAGCGAAAAATCGATTCCGAAGCGGGTCAAGGTGGGGCTTGGGATCGTCATCACCGTGATTATCGCCCCGTCGCTGCCGCCGGTGGATATTCCCATTGTCTCCGCTAACGCCATCTGGGTGGCGATGCAGCAGGTGATGATCGGCGTTGCCGTGGGCTTTACCATGCAGCTGGCCTTTGCCGCCGTGCGTACCGCCGGGGAGCTTATCGGCCTGCAGATGGGCTTATCCTTCGCCACCTTCGTTGACCCGGGCAGCCACCTGAACATGCCGGTGCTGGCGCGCATTATCGATCTGCTGGCGATGCTGCTGTTTCTGTCGTTTAACGGCCACCTGTGGCTCATTTCAATGCTGGTGGACACCTTCCACACCCTGCCGATTGGCGAGTCGCCGGTTAACAGCAACGCCTTCCTGGCGCTGGTGCGCGCCGCGGGGCTCATTTTCCTCAACGGCCTGATGCTGGCGCTGCCGATCATTACCCTGCTGTTAACCGTTAACCTGGCATTAGGGTTATTGAACAGAATGGCACCGCAGCTATCGGTATTTGTTATCGGTTTCCCGGTCACCCTGACGGTCGGTCTTTTATTAATGTCATTGTTAATGCCGCTTATCGCTCCGTTCTGTGAACATTTATTCAGCGAGATATTCAACCTCTTAGCGGATATTGTCAGCGAACTGCCCCGCAAATAATAACCCGCACTATTCATATTGTTTCTCTGAGGATATTCCTAAAATAAAACTCGAAAAACATCTACCAGGATATATCTGACGCGGTTTAATTGTTTCTAACCACCTCACAATACTTAATATTTACTTTACTTTAAGATGATTCCTGGCAAATTATACGTAACTTTACGGGATAGTGAGTCCGCCTGAAAGACTTTGTCATGCTCACAGGTTTATTACGTTTTTCCATCCCGTATGGCTGTTTTTGAGCTCTCAGGCAGATGGTGAATTATCGTTACGCATTGAGTGAGGGTATGCCATGTCAACGATCATTATGGATTTATGCAGCTACACCCGGCTAGGGTTAACCGGGTACCTGGCAAGCAGAGGGGTAAGAAAGAGAGAAATCAACGATGCACACACCGTTGACGAACTTGCAGCCGCTTGTGAACAATTCAAGCCAGGCGTGGTGTTTATTAATGAGGACTGTTTTATTCACGATCCAGCCAACAGTCAGCAAATTAAGCAAATCATTAATCAGCATCCTGAAACCCTGTTTATTGTTTTTATGGCGATTGCCAATATTCATTTTGACGAATATTTGTTAGTCCGTAAAAATTTATTGATCAGTTCTAAATCGATTAAACCCGAGTCGCTGGATGACATTTTGGGTGATTATTTGAATAAAGAAGTCAAAAATGTAGGTGCGGTTAACTTGCCCACGCTATCATTAAGCAGAACTGAATCAAGCATGTTAAGAATGTGGATGGCAGGACAAGGGACAATTCAGATCTCTGACCAGATGAATATCAAAGCAAAAACCGTATCGTCACACAAAGGAAATATTAAAAGGAAAATTAAAACGCATAATAAGCAAGTGATCTATCACGTCGTCCGCCTGACCGATAATGTGACGAACGGCATTTTCGTCAATATGCGCTAGTCTGATTTTTACCTTCGTACCCTACCCTTGATCTCTGGCCTGGCCAGAGATTTTCGCTTTTAAGGACTGATGTCGGGCAGAGAGCGTGCCGCCCGACAGCCTGCTACTCCGCGGTTTCCACAAATATCCCATCCGGATGCCCCAGTTCGTTAAAGAACCAGATTCCGAGCGGGTAGTCTTCCAGCGACACCAGGTACATTGTGCCTTCATTAAACTCTTCTATTGCCAGCACCACGCCAGGGCGGCGCGGCCCACCGTCCGTTTTGACGGTTACCCGATCGTTGACCTTCATAGCTTCCTCCTGTGGTTTTGAGCCAGTGTAGAACAAATCTTAAAAAGTCACATCGCCGCCCCGCGCGAATGGCGTTTTTGTGTGCGGTCTATACTTACGGGTGGACACGAACGAACGAGGTATCCGCAATGAAGACCGACAAAGAGTACAGCGACACCATCAAACGCGAGGTTGAAGTGGACGTCGATGCCCTGCTTGCCGCCATTAACGAAATCAGCGAGGCCGACGTGCGTCGCGCTGAGGATGGTTCCGATAAAGTTATGGTTAACGGAAGGGATTACCACACCTACCGCGAGCTGGCCGAGGCCTTTGAACTCGATATCCATGACTTCAGCGTGTCTGAAGCGAACCGTTAGGCGAAAAAAATCCCGGTCATGGGGATGGCCGGGATCAAACTTGCTTATGCAAGAAGCACTTGAAAATTCGTTACACCAGGAAATCTGATGTGCCAACCACACTATCCTCAACAATTTTGCCTGACAAGTAATTATTCTCACTATCAATATTACTTTTAGGCGACATTTGTTTTGGTAATAAGTGTCACCGTGCGCAGACAGTGGCCTGTACGGGATCGGTTCCAAAACCACCCGTTTCGCTTGTTGTTGTTTTTTAGGAAAAATCTTAGAAGGATCGTTAATCTTTTTGCCGGAGTTTCTATGCCCTCATTACAGGACGCGCTGCTGGTATTTACCGATCTCGACGGGACGCTGCTGGATATTCACACCTACGACTGGCAGGCGGCCCTCCCCTGGCTGGACAGGCTGCAGGACCACCAGATACCGGTGATCCTCTGCAGCAGCAAAACCGCGGCTGAAATCACGGCTATCCAGCAGGATTTGGGGCTGGAAGGGCTGCCGTTTATTGCTGAAAACGGCGCGGTTATCCAACTGGACGTGCGCTGGGATACGCATCCCGACGCGCCGCGGCGGATTTCCGGCAAATCCCACCGCGAGATCCGCCAGGCTATCGAGGCGCAGCGCCAGGAGGCCGGCTACAAGTTCACCACCTTTGATGACGTGGACGAGCGCGTGATTAGCGAGTGGACCGGCCTGAACCGCACGCGGGCCGCCCTGGCGCGCAGGCATGAGGCCTCCGTCACGCTTATCTGGCGCGACAGCGACGAGCAGATGGCGCGCTTTGAAGAGAAGCTGGCGGACGGCGGGTTAAAGATGGTTCAGGGCGCGCGCTTTTGGCACATCCTGGACGCCCGCGAGGGCAAAGACCGCGCCGTGGCGTGGCTGACGGAGCAGTACCGCACGCTGGAAGGCTTAACCCCCACCACACTCGGCCTGGGCGACGGCCCAAACGATGCCCCGCTTCTCGACAGCGTGGACTTCGCCGTGGTGGTCAAGGGCATCAACCGCCTGGGCATCCAGCTTAAGGATGATAACCCCCGGCGGGCTTACCGTACCGCGCAACCCGGCCCGGCGGGCTGGCACGAGGGGCTGGATCACTTCCTGTCGTGATCGTCGTGGACTACCTGGTTGCGGCCGCGCTGTTTGGCCTGATAGAGCCGTGCGTCAGCAATCGACTGGAGCTGTTCAAACTGGTAGTTGCCCTTCTCCAGGGCGCAGCTCACCCCCAGCGACGCGCTGACGCGAACGGTGACGCTCTTTTTCACCAGGATCTCTTTGCTGTTGATGTGCGCGCGAATTCGTTCCGCTATGTCGACCGCCTCCGGCAGCGCAACGCCGGGCAGCACCACGCAAAACTCTTCCCCGCCCACGCGCCCGGCCACATCGTTCGGGCGCAGCGCGCTGGCAATCAGCCCGCCGGCGTGAGACAGCACCTTGTCTCCCGCCTGATGGCCAAAGCGGTCGTTAATGCTCTTGAAATGGTCGAGATCGATCTGCACCACCGAGAACGGCAGCCCCTGCTGCTCGCACTTCTTCGCCAGTATTTTCGCCCGTTCAAACAGCGCGCCGCGGTTGTTCAGTCGGGTCAGCGGATCGTGCCACGCCTGCCACTGTAAGGTGTGCTGAAGCGCATACATATTGCTGACCGTGCGGCGGATCACCAGCCAGGAGATCAGCAGCATGGCGGTAAACAGCGCCCACAGCAGCGCAAGGACAATGCTGATGCTGCCGAAATCGCCGCGCACGCCGTCGTGCAGGGTGTGCACGCGCAGCGCCACGCCGTCGAAGTGGTCGAGGCGCTCCCAGCTGATAAAACGGCTGCCCAGGCGAAGGCTGCCCTGGGTATCGCTCTCAATGGCGCTGGCAATCTGCGCCTGCTCGGGCTGGTCAAAACGGTTGATGAGGTTAGCGTCAGGCTCGGACGAGGCAATCAGGTTCAGCCGGGTGTCGTACAGCTGGTATTCGCCCTCCGTGCGGTCGGAGGTGGCATCCCGCAGCAGGCGCTTCATGGTTTTAAGCGTGAAGTCCATCGCCACCACGCCGTACCAGTGATGCTCATAATAAATGGGGACGCTGGCGGTGATCGCCTGCTCGTTGCCGTTCCAGGTTGACGGCGGCGTGATAAACCAGCGCACCGCACGGGCGCGGTTTTCCCGCTCGGACTGCCCGGTAAACCACTGCTGCGTGACCAGCTGGTAATAGCGCGGCACGATATCGTTCACCTGCCCGGCGGTGTCTGTGGCCAGATAAAATCCCGCCCGGGAAACGTACACCACCCGCGCTTCTCTGCGCACGTTGGCAGAGCCGAGGCGCAGCAAATACCCCAGCTCCAGCGCGGCGGACAGCTCGTTGTTCAGCAGATCTTCATCGCGGTTAAGCAGCGTGGTTTTATCGACAAACGCATCCGAAACCCCGTTGATGGGTAAGGTGCGGTTTTTATCCACCGCCAGCTGCCAGGAGGGGATGTTGCGCAGGCTGTTAAAGCGGGACACCGCCTCGTGCAGCACGGCGAAGGAGAGCGGCGTCTGGAGCGCATCGCGCATCCCGTTGCGGAAAAACAGCAGCTTGTCGACGCTGAACTGCAGCTGTCTGTCGAGGGAGTTGGCGACGGTTTCGAGATGATTACGCTGGCTGGATATATACGCCCCCTCCAGCACAACCACTTCGCGCCAGGTCAGGAGCGTGGAGAAAACAAGCACCACCAGAAAACAGAGATTAACAATCAGGCCGGGATTGCTTCGCTTATGCAGCCATTGCAGAAAAGATCGTTTTACAACATAGGTATCGCGCTGCACACACACTCCCTGATTACTACCCCACATCCTTCGCGCTGTCTTCGTGGCGCGAAAACATGCAGTACGATAAACCGGTTCACCCGTAAAAACGCCCGGCAGGACCGGGCGTTGCGTGATTAAGCCTTGTCGCGCTGCTGCCCTCTGTCGCCAGGCAATAGCTCGTCCTCACGAAAAGCCTCCCGCTTGATGCCGAAACCGTCATGCCACCGACACTCCACCATACCGCTTGAGTAACCGGTGACGATCATGCGTGGACCACCATTCTTGGGCTTAACTTCATCACTGACCACAAAGACCATACCTGCCTCCTGTATCAGGGTGAAACTTTTTCAATTTAGACGAGGAACGGCCATTTTGCACCCTAAAGCAGGTAACAATTAATGCGATGTTCCGCGCATTTTCTCGACAGCTTTAACCACCGCCACCACCGCCGCACCAATGATAAAGCCCAGCACCAGATTGACAAGCGTTGGCAGAATAGCCGCCACCACGGCACCCTGTGAAGAGGCGAAATGCTCGATGGCGTGATGCAGCGGCGCAACGCCGTGAACCACAATCCCGCCGCCCACGAGGAACATCGCCAGCGTGCCAACCACCGACAAAATCTTCATCAGCCACGGCGCCAGCACCAGCAGCCCTTTGCCCACCGCCTGCGCTACCGCGCTGGTTTTATCCGCCAGCCAGTAGCCGATATCGTCCAGCTTAACGATAAGCCCCACCAGGCCGTAAACGCCCACGGTTACCAGAATCGCGATGCCCGACAGGATCAGCACCTGGTTAAGCAGCGGAGATTCAGAGACAATCCCGAGGGTAATGGCCACGATTTCCGCTGACAGAATAAAGTCGGTGCGGATAGCCCCTTTGATCTTGTCGCGCTCGAACGCTTTAGGATCTTTCGCGGCCAGCGCCTCCAGACGCTGCTGGCGCGCCTGCGGGGACTCTTTTTCCTTGCGGGATTTAAAGGTCTCCAGCACTTTCTCTACCCCTTCAAAGCAGAGAAACGCGCCGCCGACCATCAGCAGCGGGGTGATGGCCCACGGAATAAAAGCGCTGATGAGCAGCGCCAGCGGCACCAGAATAACTTTATTGAGAAAGGATCCCTTTGCCACGCCCCAGACGACCGGCAGCTCGCGGTTTGCCCGCACGCCCGTCACCTGCTGCGCATTCAGCGATAAATCATCGCCCAATACCCCGGCGGTCTTTTTCGCCGCCAGTTTTCCCATGACCGAAATATCATCCAGCAAGGTGGCAATATCATCCAGCAATGTTAACAAGCTACTTCCTGCCAAAATCTCTATCCTTCTTTTTTTGGTAATTAAGTGAATAGTATGGAGCAAAAGCCAGAACCCGGAAACAGGCACTTCAAGTCAACATAAAATTCACATCAACTACACAATTAAAGGGCTCGCCAGCCAGATAGTTTTCACGTTTACTATCAGCGACCTTTTTATTACGTCGTGAGGGACTATGCGTTTCCGGCATTTATTACCGCTCATTGGAGCGCTTTTTTCGCTGTACATCATCTGGGGTTCCACCTATTTCGTCATCCGCATCGGCGTGGAGAGCTGGCCGCCGCTCATGATGGCGGGCATTCGTTTCCTCTCGGCGGGCGTCCTGCTAATGGCCTTTTTACTGCTGCGCGGGCACCGGCTGCCTCCCCTGCGCCCGATGCTTAACGCGGCCCTGATTGGCCTGCTGCTGCTGGCGGTTGGCAACGGCTTTGTCACCGTCGCCGAGCACCGCAACGTGCCCTCCGGCATTGCGGCGGTGGTTGTCGCCACCGTGCCGCTGTTTACGCTGTGCTTTAGCCGCCTGTTCGGCATCCGCACCCGCAAGCTTGAGTGGGCGGGGATCGGCATCGGCCTGGCGGGCATTATTCTGCTCAACAGCGGCGGCAACCTGAGCGGCAACCCGTGGGGCGCGGTGATTATCCTGATAGGCTCAATGAGCTGGGCGTTCGGCTCGGTGCTCGGCTCGCGTATACAGCTCCCGACGGGGATGATGGCGGGCGCTATCGAGATGCTGGCGGCGGGCATCGTGCTGATGATTGCCTCCACGCTGACGGGCGAAAAGCTGACGACAATGCCGGATCTGTCGGGTTTCCTGGCGGTGGGTTATCTGGCGCTGTTTGGCTCGGTGATTGCCATCAACGCGTATATGTTCCTGATCCGCAACGTCTCCCCTGCGGTAGCAACCAGCTACGCCTACGTGAACCCGGTGGTGGCGGTACTGCTCGGAACGGGGTTCGCCGGCGAAACGCTTTCGTCCGTGGAGTGGCTGGCGCTGGGCGTGATTATTCTGGCGGTGGTGCTGGTAACGCTCGGCAAGTATTTACTGCCCGCTAAGGCTGAGGCGGCCCCCTGTGGGGCAGAGAAACCGTAACCGGGTGAATGCCCTGAGTGTCGATCTGCGCGGCCTGACCGCCGCCGCAGATCCACTCCTCCAGCCGCTCCGTCAGGTCGACATCGCTCAGCTTCAGCCTGCCGCGCAGCGCGCACTCCCAGACCACCATCACCCGCCAGCCCGCCGCGAGCAGCGCGTCGATATCCCGCCTGTCGCGCGCCACGTTTTTGCCAATTTTCTCCAGCCAAAACGCGGTGCGCGTCGCGGGCACCTTAAACAGATAGCAGTCGTGGTGATGCCAGAAGCAGCCGTGGGTAAAGATGATGCACTGGTACTGGTCGATGACGAAATCAGGGCGTCCGGCAAGGGCGGCGTCCTGAACCCGAAACTCAAACCCGGCCTGACCGAGCAGCCCGGCCAGCCGTTTTTCTATCGCGGTATCACGCGTGCCTATTGCACGCATGTTTTTACTGCGCGTGGCCTTATCGTGGACGTCCGTCATTGACGGCCTCGCTCTGGCGCAGGGCCACGGCCTGCTTGATTCGCGAGGCCAGCAGTTTCGCCACCGCCGCAAATGCCGGCACCACCACCGAGTTGCCGAACTGGCGGTACGCCTGGGTATCGGAAACCGGAATGCGGAAGCTGTAGCCCTGCAGCGACTCAAACCCCATCAGGCGCGCGCACTCGCGCGGGGTCAGGCGGCGCGGTCGGTGGCGCTGGTTTTCCGGGTTATCGAAATCCTGTTCGCCCAGCGCTTTGTTCCAGCCCCGGTCGATGAGGATCTCTGCGCCATCTTTGTAATAGCGGGCCGATAAGGTGCGGGTCACGCTGGCCGGATCGTTCGGGTTCACCATGCCAAAGCCAAAGCCGTTGCCCTTGGCCTGATGCTTTTTGGCGTAGCGATAGAGGTATTTCCACAGCACCGGCGTCAGGATGAACTTCGCGTCGACGACCGGCTCCAGCAGGTCGGCCACCGTCGGGCGGCGCGCCGGATACAGGGACGGAAGATCGCGCAGGGTGAAGTCGCCCTTGAGATTCAGATCGCGGCGGAAGCCCACCAACACGATGCGCTCGCGGTGCTGGGGCAGGAAATGTTTGCCGTCGATAATTTTCGGATCGTCCGCGCCCATGTCCTGGGCGTCCGCCACGTCGTAGCCCAGCTCGTCCAGCGTTTGCATGATGATGCGAAACGTCTTGCCGCCGTCGTGGCTTTTCAGGTTTTTAACGTTTTCCAGCACGAAGATGGCCGGACGACGGGCGTCGATGATGCGCGCCACGTCGAAAAAAAGCGTCCCCTGGGTATCGCAGGCAAAGCCGTGGGCGCGGCCCAGCGCATTTTTCTTCGACACGCCAGCCAGCGAAAACGGCTGGCACGGGAAGCCCGCCAGCAGAACGTCATGTTCCGGGATGGTGTTACGAATATGCTCGGCGGCTTCGCTGTCCGTCACGCCCTCTTTATGGCTGAGCGTGGCCTCGCGGATATCGGCGTTAAACTGGTGGGTCTGCGGGTCGCAGTACCAGTTGGCTTTGTAGGTTCGCACCGCATGTTTGTTCCATTCGCTGGTGAACACGCACTGCCCGCCGATGGCTTCGAAGCCGTGGCGAATGCCGCCGATACCGGCAAAGAGATCGATAAAGCGGAAAGCATAGTGGGGATGCGCCGCCGGAGGACACGGAAGCAGAGTGTGCAGCCAGGCGAACTCGCCGTCGCTCATGCGGTGCCCGGCACGCTCGCTGGTGAGAAGTCTTTTGACGATCGCCGGACTCCAGTGGCTTTCACCGTATGCCTCCAGCTGATTTGCCAGGGTTTTAACATCATAGATATCCAGCAGATGACGCAGCAATGCCTGCACCGCTGCCGTTGATTTCTCAGCCTGCGCTGGCGCGGGCTCGGTCACTGATCGATTTTCCTGCATTCTCTTAACCGGACAATAAAGACTTGCAACAGATTACCACAGTTCAGGCGTTCGGACTGTGGCGGAAGCGGCGCTGTATACTGGCGTCGATGCCGAGGCAGTCGCCCTGCAGTTCGGCGCTCAGCTTCGCCATAAACTGAACCAAATAGTCGGCGTTGTGGATAGCCAGCTCGCGCCCGACGGCGGTTTGCATGGTGTCGGGCAGCCGCAGCAGCTTGGTCTGGAAATGATCCAGCGCATAGGCCCGGTCATCCAGGGGGCGCGAATCGGCAAAGGGATCGGCGGCATCAAACAGCGCCACGCCGAGCGCGCCCGACACGGCAAAGACCCGCGCCAGCCCAATCGCCCCCAGCGCTTCGAGCCGGTCTGCGTCCTGCACAATTTTGGCTTCCAGGGTTTGCGGCGCGATCCCGGCGCTGAAGCTGTGGGCTTCAATGGCGTGCGCGACGGCATCAAGGCGTTCCGAAGGGAAATCGGGGAAATCCTCGCGCAAAATCCGGCGCGTCTTTCTTGCGGCAAGCGTTGAGGACTGGCTGCGCTGCGGATCGTTTTTCGGCAGGCTGACGATGTCGTGGAAATAGCACGCGGTCAGCACCACCAGCGGGTCGACCGCCTCCTCCGCCGCGATCTTTTGCGCGGTCATCCACACGCGGCGAAAATGGGAGATATCGTGTGCGGCATCATCCGTAGCGTGATGCTGCGCCATCCAGGCTTCAAAACGCTGCTGCCACTGTGCGAGTTCCATAGTCACGTCCCGTTGCGAAAACGGCTACCATAGCAACTTTCCTCGCCCCTGGCACTGCCTGCCCTCGTCGCAATCGCATCAGTAGGTCGCGGCTGCGTGGCATTTTTTATTTAAACGCGCTTTCCGAAAGCTAGCCCTTCCTTTATTACGTTATTTTGTCGGTTAAAAATGCATTCTTTTTCATTTCAAACAATTATTCAAAATCGACGCGATAAATTGCCCGAAAATATATAAATAGCACAAATAGCTAATGCGAAAATATCGCTAAATGCATTTGCTCCCGGAATGGTTAGACAGAGAAGAAACAAACCTAATCAATTGAAAAACAGAAACATAACCTTGGTAAATGCTTTGCGTAGATTAATACAAATGAAAAATAATGAGATTCTTTGAAACAATTTGAAATAAAAATAATCATTTAATTACATTTATTTTTGAAACTAATTTACGCCACATAGAATAGTATCTGCCCTGTAATTACGGAGGGTGATTACGCATATTCATAGTATCTATATATATAGGGAATATATAATGAAAAGAAAAGTTCTGGCAATTATGGTACCAGCACTGTTAGTTGCAGGCGCAGCAAACGCAGCTGAAATTTATAATAAAAACGGTAATAAAGTCGATTTCTACGGAAAGATGGTTGGCGAGCGTATCTGGACCAACACCGATGAAAGCAACAGCGAAAATGCTGACACCTCCTATGCGCGTATCGGCATCAAAGGTGAAACTCAGATTAATAACGAGTTAACCGGTTACGGTCAGTGGGAATACAACATGAAGGCTAACACTCCAGAAGGTACTCAGGACGAGAGTACTCGTCTGGCCTTCGCTGGCCTGAAATTCTCCGACTACGGTTCATTCGATTACGGCCGTAACTACGGCGTAGCTTATGATGCAGCTGCCTATACCGATATGCTGGTTGAATGGGGTGGCGATTCTTTAGTTGCTACCGACAACTTCATGACTGGCCGTACAACTGGTGTTGCGACCTACCGTAACACCGACTTCTTCGGCCTGGTGGATGGCCTGAACTTTGCGCTTCAGTATCAGGGTAAAAACAACGATCGTGACCGTTTCAAGGCTAACGGCGACGGCTACAGCATGTCCGTAAACTATAACGTTGACGGTTTTGGCTTCGTGGGTGTTTATGGCAAATCTGACCGCACAAATGCTCAGGAAGCTGACGGCTATGGCGACAACGCTGAAGTTTGGTCACTGGCTGCTAAATATGATGCAAACAACGTCTACGCAGCTGTGATGTACGGCGAAACCCGTAACATGACCAAGGTTGGTTCTGGCGCCTTTGCTAACAAAACCAAGAACGTTGAAGCCGTTGTTCAGTACCAGTTCGACTTCGGCCTGCGTCCATCCCTGGGCTACGTCTTCTCTAAAGGCGAAGACCTGGGCGCGAAAAATGGTTATAAAGGCTTTGACGCTGACCGCGTAAACTACATCGAAGTGGGCACCTGGTACTACTTCAACAAGAACATGAACGTTTACACCGCGTACAAATTCAACCTGCTGGATGAAGAAGACGGCGCTAAAACTGGCAACTTCACTGGCGACGAGTTCGCTGTGGGTATCGTTTACCAGTTCTAATCCCCCAAAATATCAAAGCCCGCATACGCGGGCTTTTTTCGTTTTAGCGCCGACTCTACGGCGCCTCCTGCAGCGCCACGCGAATAAAGCCGTTGTTTTGCGCCAGCAGATCGTGGGCTTTCCACGCATCCAGACCGGTGAGCACCATCAGCACCGCGGTTTTACAGTTCTGATTGCAGCTTTCCAGCGCGGCTTTCGCCACCGCGCGGGAACATCCCCCCGCCTCCATCACGATAGCGATTTGCCGTTCGGCCCATTTGGTGCTGCTGGCCTCCAGATCCACCCGCAGGTTGCTGTAAACGCGCCCGGATCGGATCGCAAGCCCCGTCGCGACCATATTGAGGATCATTTTCTGGGCGATCCCCGCTTTGGTGTTCATGTACCCCGCCACCACGTCCGCACCCAAGTCTGGCGCAACGACCATGCTTGCCAGCTGCGCGGCTTCGCTTTGCGCATCACCCGTCACCACCGCCACCGGCGATCCCAGCGACCAGGCGTGACGCATCGCCCCCCACACCCACGGCGTTTTTCCGCTCACGGTTAGCGCCAGCATCATGTCGTGCTCGCCAAATTTCGCCGCCTGCAGCGCAGCCACGCCGCGCTCATAGTTCCCGGCATCGTCAGCCGTCGTCATGGCGATGACGGGATGCTTGCCGGGGGCAAACTCCTGCACCGCCTGCTCCGCCACGCGTCCGGACGGGCCGGCACCGACAATAAACAGGCGTCCACCGTGGCTCAGGGTTGCCGTTGCGGTGTCCACGACGCGGGCCAGAGTGTTTAAGAAGGGGGTGATTGCAGAGGAGATGAGTGCATCGTCCTGGTGAATAACTTTCAGCATGTCCAGCGTCGCTAATCTGTCGATGTCGACAGTGCTGGCATGGCGTCTTTCCTTGACTGAACCGGTAAGCATAGTGCTCATAAACTGCCTCCTTATTATGAGTTCCCACACACTATAAAGTGTTTTATATGGATGACCTGCGAGGCGGTTCACGAAAAGAGGAGTGCAAAAGCAAGTTTTACATGGCTTTTAGAAACACGCGTCATCAGCGATAATTAGCCCTTTCTTATTCATCGCGGAGCCTTGATGAGCGATTTGCAGCCCTTCCCCCCGACGCGCAAGCGCCCCATGAAGCTGAATACGCTGGTCACGCTGATGGTATGCGCGATTATCGGCTCGGTTTTGCTGGTGGTTTTTGCGCTCTACTCTGTGCAAATTACCCGCGCCACGCGCGATGATGTCAAAGATACCGCTCTCGGAATTGCCAGAACGCTGGCGGACAGCCCGGAAATCAAAAGCGGGCTGATGCAGTCCCCGCAGGCCGATATCATTCAGCCGATCGCTCAGGCGGTGACCACGCGCAACGATCTGCTGTTTGCCGTCGTTACCGATATGCGCGGCGTACGCTACTCTCACCCGAACGAAGCCCTGATCGGCCTGCACTTTATCGGCGACGACCTCACCCCGGCGCTGGAGGGCAAAGAGAATGTCTCCGTCAACCGGGGTGCCCTCGCCGAGGCGCTGCGCGTCTTCACCCCAATTTACGACGCCCAGCACGACCAAATCGGCGTGGTGGTCGTCGGGATCTCGCTCAACAAAGTCGAAGAGCAGATTGCCCGCGGGCGTCTGAACGCGGTGTGGACGGTGCTGTTCAGCGTCCTGATAAGCTCAATTGGGATCTGGGTGGTGGTTCGCGTGCTGAAACGCATTCTGTTTGGGCTGGAGCCCTATGAAATTTCCGCGCTGTTCGAGCAGCGTCAGGCGATGCTCCAGTCCCTGCGCGAGGGCGTTGTGGCGGTAGATATCCACGGGCGCGTGACGATGATTAACCACGCCGCGCGGGAAATTTTGCTGCTGCCCTCCGGCCATCACGCGGGGCCGTCGGGCGAGCCGCCCCACGCGCCGCTGCTGGAGCGCCTGCGCAACGTATCGCAGACCGGCGTAGCGCTTAAGGATCAGGAGATCAGCTGCAACGGGCGTCTGCTGCTGTGCAACATGGTGCCGGTGAAAAGCCAGAATCACGTGATCGGCGCCATCACCACGTTCCGCGATAAAACCGAGGTCAGCCATCTTCTTCAGCGCATGGACGGCATGGTCAACTATGTGGATGCGCTGCGGTCGCATACCCACGAGTTTATGAACAAGCTGCACGTGATCCTGGGCCTGCTGCACATGAAGCGCTACGACAAGCTGGAAGAGTACATTCTCCAGACGGCGCATAATTACCAGACCGATATCGGCGCCATCCAGCGCAAGGTTAAGTCGCCGGTGATCGCGGGCTTTTTGCTGGGGAAAATCAACCGCGCCAAAGAGGCGGGCTTCACCCTGACGCTGGCGGATGAAAGCCAGGTTCCGGATACCGCAAATGAAGAACAGGCGGCGGTGCTGATCACCGTTCTCGGCAATCTAATTGAAAACGCGCTGGATGCGATGACCGATCAGCCGGAAGGGGAAATCACCCTGCTACTACACTATCAAAATGGCTGGCTCAGCTGTGAAGTCAGCGACGACGGCCCCGGCATTGATCCGGTGCGGCTCGAAGATATCTTTACCAAGGGCTACTCGACGAAGGGTGAAAACCGCGGCGTCGGGCTGTTCCTGGCTCGCCAGCAGATCCACAACCTCGGCGGAGAAATCACCGTCGAGTCGGAGCCTGGCGTCTTTACCCAATTTTTTGTTCAGATCCCCTGGGATAGCGAGAGGAATATCGCGTGATAAATGTATTAATTGTCGATGATGACGCCATGGTCGCCGACCTCAACCGTTTGTACGTCAACCGCGTTGAGGGATTTAGCTGCTGCGGCGTTGCGTCCACGCTCAACCAGGCCGAGGCATACATAAACAATCCGGCGCAGCCTGTCGATCTGGTGCTGCTGGATGTCTACATGCAGCAGGATAACGGGCTGGATCTGCTGCCGATTATCCGCGCCTCGGGTCGTCCGATTGACGTGATCATGATTTCATCGGCGTCCGACGCGGCGACGATCCAGACCTCAATGCACTACGGCGTGGTGGATTACCTGATCAAGCCTTTCCAGTTCCCGCGTTTTGAAGAGGCGCTGAACGGCTGGAAAGCCAAACACAGCCTGATGGGCTCGCACCAGTATTACGAGCAGGCGGACGTCGACAGGCTGCTGCACGGCGGCGCGCCGGAGCTGGCGGACAGCAAGCGCCTGCCAAAAGGGCTGACCCCGCAGACCCTGCGCACCATCTGCCAGTGGATCGACGGGCATCCGGAGATGGAATTCTCCACCGACGATCTGGCAAACGCGGTGAATATTTCGCGCGTGTCCTGCCGCAAATACCTGATCTGGCTGGCGCAAATCAATATCCTGTTCACCAGCATTCACTATGGAGCAACCGGCCGCCCGGTGTATCGCTATCGCCTCCAGCCGGAGCAGATTGGCCTGCTCAGGCAGTATTGTCAGTGACGCGGTAATCGTCGTCGAGCAGCGTGAAGCGGAAGAGGTGGGCCGATGAGAGGACCACCTCTTTTGTTTTGGTTACAAAGATGGCCTCGATATCCGGACGGGCGCGCAGCGCAGCACAGCCTTTTTCAACGCCCATACCGTAGGCAAGCGTGGTCCAGATATCCCCGTCGATGGAGTTTTTAGAAATGATGGTCACGCTGTCCAGCTCGTTATCCAGCGGATAGCCGGTACGTGGGTCAAGGATATGGTGATAGCGCTTGCCGTTGTGTTCGAAAAAGCGCTCGTAGGTTCCCGACGTCACCACGGACATATTCTCCACCTCCAGCGCGCCAATCAGCGCATCGGGGGCAAAGGGTTTTTTCAGCCCGACGCTCCAGCCGCCCTGCGGCGATCCGAGCGTCTGGACATTGCCGCCCAGGTTAATCAACCCCAGCTCCGCCCCCTCTTTTCGCAGGTAATCCCGCACGCGGTCGGCGATGTAGCCCTTGGCGATGGCCCCTAAATCAATCTCCATGCCGGGCCTGGTGAGAAACACGCTGCACCTGTCGTCGTCGAGCAGCACATCTTCAGGCCGGGTGATGGCAAGCAGGCGGGCAATCTCGTCGGCAGGAGGAACCGTGTCGCCTTTGAAACCGATTTTCCAGCGCTTGACCAGCGGCCCAATCGCCAGATTGAAGGCGCTGCCGGGAAACGCGCTGGCGGCTTTTGCGCAGCGAATCAGTTCATATACCGGACGGCTGACGCTCACCGGATGGCTTCCGGCGGCATGGTTGATATCCATCACCTGCGAGTCAGCGCGATTCACGGTGAGCAGATCTTCGTACTGTTTGATTAAGCGGAAAACGCGGGACGCAAGGGCTTCGTCGTGGGAGAAGAGTTTCAGCAGAATGGGCGAGCCCATCAGAACGGCGGAGTAACTGTAGACGCGATCGTCATCGGACATGGCATGTTCCTCAGGTGTTGCCCCGGCAGGCACCGCGCCGCCGGGGTAATAGCCGGAAAGCGATGTGCTTATCCGGCTGGAACAGGAGACTTATGCCTTTTTCGCGCGCATCGCCG
Organism: Enterobacter soli; assembly: GCF_964208575.1. GTDB lineage: Bacteria > Pseudomonadota > Gammaproteobacteria > Enterobacterales > Enterobacteriaceae > Enterobacter > Enterobacter soli_A. Next base: position 133,253 of record NZ_CAXOFU010000007.1, read on the forward strand.
CCTGATGCCCGGCAAGAGTACCAAAAATAATGATATCTGCCACCGCGTTACCGCCGATACGGTTGCCGCCGTGGATACCGCCCACCACTTCACCCGCCGCGAATGCGCCCGGAATGATGCTGTGGGTGCTATCCAGCACGCAGGTGTCGGTGTTGATGGTCACGCCGCCCATGGTGTGGTGGACGCCCGGCGCAATCTGAATGGCGTGGAACGGCCCTTCGTTGATTGGCGCACGCAGCGCGGTGGTACGGCCAAAATCATCGTCGTGCTGTTTCTCAACGAAGCCGTTGTAACGCTCCAGGGTGGCGAGGAAGGCGTGATAATCCATGCCTAACGCCTCCGCCAGGGCTTTCGGCGAGCTTGCGCTGGTCACGAAGCCTTTCGCGATGTACTCGTCAGCGGCTTTGTTTTTCGCCCGGACGTGCTCATCAAAGACGATGTACGCGTATTTCTCCGGCAGCGCGATGATTTGCGCGGACACTTTGTCGCGGGTCTCCATCTCGTTGAAGAAGCGGTTCCCCTGCTGGTTCACCAGAATCGCCCCGCCGCCGCGGATGGATTCGGAAATCAGATACGAGGTTTTCTGCTCAACGGTTGGGTGGATTTGGATCTCGCCCATATCAACCGTGCCTGCACCGATACGCTCCAGCAGCGCGATACCGCCGCCGGTCGCCCCTTTGTGGTTGGTGGTCACGAAGCCTTCCAGGTCAGGGCGGTATTTCACCACCATCTGGCTGTTGGCGCTGAAACCGCCCGTTGCCACAATCACGCTTTTGGTTGCTACGGTCAGGGTTTCGTTTTCTTCAGTGGTCAGACGCACGCCGGTCACTTCGCCATTTTCGAAGATGATGTCGCTCACGGAGGTGTCGAGCATCACGTCGATGTTGCGTTTGGTCACGTTGCGCACCAGGCCGCTGATCAGGTAGCCGCCGACCGCAGAGCCGTCTTTTGGACGGTGGGTACGGTCGATGCTCATCCCGCCGGTGGTGGTGATGTCGTTCAGCATGATGCCGCGCGTTGCCAGCCACTCAATCGCCTGCGGCGCGTTTTCAACGAAGCGGCGCAGCAGTTCAGGGTTGTTCTTGTTACCGCCGCCTTTGAGCGTCTCTTTGTAGAACAGCTCTTTGCTGTCGTGAATCCCTTTCACGCGCTGGAAGCGGGTTTCCGCGGCGTTCATCCCGGCGGAGGCTTTAATGGTGTTACCGCCGATGGTAGGCATTTTCTCGACGATCAGCACGCTTGCGCCTTCGTCGTGGGCCTGAATCGCCGCCGCCAGGCCCGCGCCGCCGCTGCCGACCACGACCACATCAACGCTTTTGGTTTCGTTCGGGTCAGCGCCCTCTTCCGCCGCCAGCGCTTTGCTGGATTTCAGCATCGCTTTGGATACCGCTTTCTTCACCGCTTCGCTCTGGCTGGTTGCGCCGGTAATGGCATCCACGTGCGGGGTGTTGGCATCCAGAATGCGGGAGCGAATTTCTTCGAAGCTGGTCACGAACTCCACGTCTTCACTCGGGCCGGACGCCAGCTCAATGTCGGCAATGCGGTCGGTTTCAAGGCTGACGTTAATCACCAGCTCGTTGGCGTCGTCCTGCACTTTTTCAACGAACGTGCCCGGCTTGAATTTCGATTCGCCCATGCTCATGTCGCGGATCATCGCTTCCACCAGCGAGAAGCGCCACAGCGGTTCAGGGATGTTCAGCGCTTCACGCTGGGTGCTGTCCATAAACAGCTCGAGGTTTTCACCGGCAGCGATGCGGTCGGTCCAGTCAGGATAAGCAATGGTTGCCCGGCCTACGGCAATCAGGTCGTAGCCATGATCCAGCGCCTCGTTCACGTCGGACGCGTTCACCACGCCGCCCACGCCCATCACCGGCACCTGCGCCAGAGTTTCAGAGCGCATCGCGCAGTATTTTTCAATCAGCGGGGTTGGGTCCTGGGTATCGACAATGGAAGGACGCAGGGTTGCGCCCACGGAGAAGTGGAGATAATCCACGCCGCGCGCCGCCAGTTTTTCCAGCAGATACATGGTGTCTTCAAAGCGGATCCCCGGGACTTCCAGCTCTTCCGGCGAGAAGCGGTAGCCGATGATGAAGGCGTCATCCGCGTACTGGCGAACCATTTTGTGGGTAATATCCAGAACGGCCAGCGGGAACTTCGCGCGATTGTCGCGGCTGCCGCCCCACTCGTCGTCACGCTGGTTGGAGTTTGGCGAGTAGAACTGCTGGATAAGATAGGTATTGGCGCCGTGGATTTCCACGCCGTCGAAGCCTGCCTGAATAGCGCGGCGCACGGCTTCACCAAACTTACCGACCATTCCTTCCACTTCTTCGGTGGTCAGCGCCACCGGGGTGGCGGCACCGTCGCGCGGCGCGGCGATAGCGCTTGGGCCAACCGGGGTGCGGCCACCGATCAGCTTCGGTTCAACCATGCGGCCGCCGTGGTAGATCTGCAGCAGCGCTTTAGAGCCTTTAGATTTAATCGCCTCTGCGATCTTCGCCAGACCGGCGATTTTTTCGTCGTTGTCGATACCGATAGCGCCCGGGAAGGCGAGGCCGAGATCGTCAACAAAGCAGCATTCAACAATGATGGTGCCGATGCTGCCGGAACGCGCCCGATAGTACTCCACCAGCTCGCTGGTCACGGTGCCATCGTAATAACCGGTGCAGGTGGTCATGGGCGCCATTAATAAGCGGTTTTTAAGCTCGGTACCGTTCGGCAGTGTGAAGGGGCTTAAAATACGTTCGTTAGTGCTCATAATAGAAACTCCAAACTTTAAAAATTAAGAATTCGTTATCGGGACTGTTTTTTATTTCGATTTCTTTGCCGATGTCATGATATTAATATAGCGATTTTTTTAGTTACCAAAGTAATTACGTTAGTTAAAAAACTATTTAATCCCTTCGATAACATTAATAACACATTGGTGTTAGCGACAATAATTCATCCATTCACAATAATTTAAAATCCGTTAAATTCAGAATGGTCTTACCATTGTCATCACCATGACAATATCCCAATAAATTCAAACACATAAACAGATACCATGATTAGACATGTTATCAATATGATAAATTTTACAACAAAAAACGCTAATACCCACATACGCCAGAGTGGTTATTTAAAAAAGAATAAAAATAACGCTGCAATTCTGTTTTTTTGATCGCGATCAATTGTAATGGCATCCAAAGGCGCAATATATAAACATCATATTTTTTAATTTAGCGCACCACAATAAGCGTTAAACGATTATTACCGAAACGACAAAAACGCACCTTAAATAACTAAAAAAAGCAAAGTAACTAAAGAAATCGAATTTGTCTTTTCGCCGTAGCCAGAATTCCTAACAACTTAAGACGTGAAACTATGAATACAAAAACTGCTGTAACGCCTCCTGCGGCGAATCAGACATCAAACGGGAATGCAAAACGCCTGCTGATGATGGCGCTGCCCATCATCGTCGCCGTCCTGCTGCTGTTTGTTCCGGTCCCGGATGGGCTGCCTCCTTACGCATGGCACTACTTCGCCATCTTCGTGGGCGTCATCGTCGGGTTAATCTTCGAACCGCTGCCGGGTGCCGTGATTGGCCTGACCGGGGTCGTCGCTATCGCCCTGTGCAGCCAATGGGTGCTGTTCAGCCCGGAACAGCTGGCCGACCCGAAATTCAAGCTGGCGGGCGCCTCCTTTAAATGGGCCGTTAGCGGTTTCGGTAACTCTACCGTCTGGCTGATTTTCGGTGCCTTTATGTTCGCGGCGGGCTATGACAAAACCCGCTTCGGCCGCCGTCTGGCGCTGATTCTGGTGAAGTATCTGGGTCGTCGCAGCCTGACGCTCGGCTACGCTATCACCTTCGCCGACCTGCTGCTGGCACCGTTTACCCCGTCCAACACCGCGCGTAGCGGCGGGACAATCTACCCGATCATCGCTAACCTGCCGCCGCTGTACGGTTCAAAACCTAACGACCCGAGCGCGCGTAAAATTGGTTCGTATCTGATGTGGGTGGCAATCACCTCCGCCTGTATCACCAGCTCCATGTTCCTGTCGGCTCTGGCACCTAACCTGCTGGCGCTGGCGCTGGTGAAAAGCATCGTGGGCATCACCATCTCCTGGGGCACCTGGTTCCTGGCCTTCCTGCCGCTGGGTATCCTGCTGATCCTGACCATGCCGCTGCTGGCCTACTGGTTCTACCCACCAGAAGTGAAAGTGAACGACGAAGTGCCGCTGTGGGCGAGCCGTGAGCTGGAAAAGCTGGGCAAACTGTCCCGCAATGAAATCCTGCTGATGGTCTTCGTGTGCTGCGCCCTGCTGATGTGGATCTTCGCTGCCGCCTGGATTGAACCGGCGCTGGCTGCCCTGCTGATCGTTGCCCTGATGCTGTGGACCGGCGTGCTGGAGTGGAACGACATCACCGGTAACAAAGCCGCGTGGAACACCTTCGTCTGGTTCGCCACGCTGGTTGCCCTGGCGGACGGCCTCTCCTCTACCGGCTTTATCGGCTGGCTGGGTAAAGAAGGCGGTCTGCTGATGAGCGGCATCTCCCCGGGTACAGCGACTGTCGTTCTGCTGCTGGCGTTCTACCTGCTGCACTACCTGTTTGCCAGCACCACCGCGCACACCACCGCGCTGCTGCCAGCGATGCTGACTATCGCCGCCACCATTCCGGGTATGAATATGGAAGTGTTCGTCCTGCTGATGGTGACCTCGCTGGGTATCATGGGGATCATCACCCCGTACGGTACTGGCCCAAGCCCGATTTATTACGGTAGTGGCTACCTGCCAACCAAAGACTACTGGCGCCTCGGCACTATCTTCGGTGCCATCTTCCTGGCGGCCCTGCTGCTGATTGGTTATCCGTGGATGTCCATGATGTTCTGATCCCCAACCGCCGGACTTAGCCCCGGCGGTTTAATTTTTATGGAGCAAGAGATAATGTCGAACAAACCGTTTTACTATCAGAACCCCTTCCCGCTCTCCCATGACGACACTGAATACTATCTGCTGACCAAAGAGCACGTTTCCGTTGCCGAATTCGACGGTCAGGAAGTGCTGAAAGTGGAGCCAGAGGCGCTGACGCTGCTGGCACAGCAGGCCTTCCACGATGCGGCCTTTATGCTGCGCCCGTCGCACCAGAAACAGGTTGCCGCTATTCTTCACGATCCGCAGGCCAGCGAAAACGACAAATACGTCGCGCTGCAGTTCCTGCGCAACTCGGAAATCGCCGCCAAAGGCGTGCTGCCTACCTGCCAGGACACCGGCACCGCCATCATCATGGGTAAAAAAGGCCAACGCGTCTGGACCGGCGGCGGCGATGAAGCCGCGCTGAGCCAGGGCGTGTACAACACCTATATTGAAGACAACCTGCGCTACTCGCAAAACGCGGCGCTGGATATGTATAAAGAGGTGAATACCGGCACCAACCTGCCCGCGCAGATTGACCTCTACAGCGTGGATGGCGACGAGTACAAGTTCCTGTGCATGGCAAAAGGCGGCGGCTCCGCCAACAAAACCTACCTGTATCAGGAAACCAAAGCGCTGATCACCCCGGCGAAGCTGAAAAACTACCTGGTAGAGAAGATGCGGACCCTGGGCACAGCCGCCTGCCCTCCGTACCACATCGCCTTTGTGATCGGCGGGACGTCCGCTGAAAGCACGCTCAAAACCGTCAAGCTGGCCTCAACCCGCTACTACGACGCGCTACCAACCGAAGGCAACGAGCACGGCCAGGCGTTCCGCGACGTTCAGCTCGAGCAGGAACTGCTCCAGGAAGCGCAGAACCTGGGTCTCGGCGCGCAGTTCGGCGGCAAGTACTTCGCCCACGATATCCGCGTGATCCGTCTGCCGCGCCACGGCGCCTCCTGCCCTATCGGCATGGGCGTCTCCTGCTCCGCTGACCGCAACATCAAAGCGAAAATCAACCGCGACGGCATCTGGATCGAGAAGCTGGAACACAATCCGGGCCAGTACATTCCTGAATCTCTGCGCCAGCAGGGCGAAGGCGACGTGGTGAGCATTAACCTGAACAAGCCGATGACCGAGATCCTGGCGCAGCTGGCCGCGCATCCGGTTTCGACCCGCCTGTCGCTGAACGGCACCATCATCGTCGCGCGCGATATCGCCCACGCGAAGCTCAAAGAGCTGCTCGACAACGGCGAAGCGCTGCCGCAGTACGTGAAAGATCATCCGATCTACTACGCGGGCCCGGCGAAAACGCCTGAAGGCTATGCGTCCGGCTCCTTAGGCCCGACCACCGCGGGACGTATGGACTCCTACGTGGACTTACTGCAATCCCACGGCGCGAGCATGATCATGCTGGCGAAAGGCAACCGCAGCCAGCAGGTAACGGATGCCTGCCACAAGCACGGCGGCTTCTACCTCGGCAGCATCGGCGGCCCGGCGGCGGTGCTGGCGCAAAACAGCATCAAGAGCCTGGAGTGCGTGGCCTATCCTGAACTGGGGATGGAAGCTATCTGGAAAATCGAAGTGGAAGACTTCCCGGCGTTCATCCTGGTGGATGACAAAGGAAACGACTTCTTCCAGCAGATCCAGAACAAACAGTGCGCGGGTTGCTCCCAGCGCTAAGTCTGGCCGTACTCTTCTAAAGCCCGCATTCGCGGGCTTTTTTTCGCCACAGCGCCGGCAGGAGCGTAAGCAGTTCTTCAATCATGGCCCGCTTGTCGCTTCCGGGTTTCCAGATGGTCACCATCGTCTGCCCAATTCCCTGATTCCCCACCTCGGTGCGCAGCGCCCTGACGTTACGCCAGGTTTCGGCGGCAAAATGGGTGGGTAAAAACCCCCAGCCGCATCCCTGCTCCACCAGCTCACGCAGCATTCCCGGCTCGCTGGTAAACAGGGTATGCCCGGAAATTTGCAGCCGACGCGCCACGGGCTCGTCGGACGCGGAGTGCATGATCACCTGCGGCACCAGCGAGAGATCGAGCAGTGACAGCGGCTGCCCGGCGCCCGGGAAAAGCGCCGTGGAGGCATAGAAATCCATGTCTATCGCCCCCAGCGCGCGCCACTCCATCTCATTCCCCACGCTGCGGTTTCGCGCCTGAAAAATCCCCAGGTCGGCCTGACCCTTTGCCAGCAGCTCCTCCGCGACGTCGCGCGAGGCGCCGATCAAGCTTAACCGCGTGCCGCGCTCTGCCATTACGCCAATCAGCGCCCGCAAAAAGGCGCGCGGGGTAAAGGGATCGTAGACAAGAGTGACCTGCTGGCTGGCACCGTCCGGCACGCTTCTGGCAAACGCCTCGAACGCCTTCACCTGGCGCATCAGCAGGTGCGCCTGACGCTGGAGCTGCTCGCCCTCCGGGGTGAGGCGCAGGGTGCGCCCTTCCCGGGTAAACAGCGGATATCCCAGGCCGTCTTCCAGAAAATCAATCAGATCGCGAAGCGTGGTGCGATCTTTCCCCAGCCTGATGGCCGCCTGCATCAGGCTTCCGTGCTCAACCACCGCGGTAAATGCCTCAAGCTGGGCAAAAGAATAGAGCAACGATGACACAGCGCCTCCCGTCTGTTTTTGGGGGGATTTTCCCCCATTACGCGTTTTTTATTATAGGGCGCGAGTTCTTAAACTGAAGGCGTTCCTCATCCATACGAGAAAAAACATGAAAAACAAATCGTTAAATCGCGCCCTGCTGGCGGGTATCGTTTTTAGCCTGTTATCCCCCGTCGCCATGGCCGCCTGCGAAGGCACCGACCTCAGCGCCTGCCCCGCCCCTTTTGACCGCACGCTGCCGGATCCCCATCAGATGCTCACCTGGAGCCAGGCCGACCGCGTGGTGGGCTTTCGCAACGACTATCGCAACTATGCGGGCGATGTCTTCCGTCACGGCGCGGCGACGCCTTTGAAGCAGGCAGAAAAGCCGCTGACGGACGCCCGCTATCGGGTTAACGGCAAAACTTACGGGCTGCAGGATTACCTGAAGCGACAAAACGTTAGCGGAATGCTGGTGCTGAAAGACGGCAAAATCGCCTGGAAATACCTCGGCGAAGGCAATACCGATTCCACGTTGTGGACGTCCCGCTCGGTGGGCAAATCGGTGGTGTCCGCGCTGGTTGGGGTCGCCATCAAGGAGGGGAAAATTCACTCGCTGGACGATCTTATCACCCGCTACGAGCCGGATTTAAAGGGCACGGCATGGGACGGCGTCACCCTGAAGCAGCTCATCACGCACACGTCCGGCGTGGCCTGGAATGAGGATTATACGAATCCGGAGTCGGATTTCGCGAAGCTGACCGAATGCGAAGCGAAGCCCGGCACCTACGACTGCGTGCGTAAGCTGGTTTCCGGCCTGCACCGTGAACACCCTGCCGGACAAAACTGGTCGTATTCCTCCGGCGGCGCGTGGCTGCTGGGGGATGTGCTGGAGCGCGCCACCGGCATGACGCTCGCGGCGTATCTGGAGAAAAGCATCTGGCAGCCCTACGGGATGGCAAGCGACGGCGTGTGGCACGCCTACAGCAAAGGCGAGCACGACGTGGGCGCGCACGGCTTCAACGCCACGCTGGAAGACTGGGGACGCTTCGGGGAGTTCATTCTGCACAACGGCACGCTGCCTGACGGCAAAAAAATCCTGCCGGATAACTGGGTGAGCAACTCTTCTGACTGGACGCGTGCCGCCGGGTCGGTTTCCGCCGCGCACCCGAACGGCCTGTACGGCTATCAGTGGTGGAATAATGAAGTTCCGGCTAATGCCAAAAACGTCGAGCCAGCCGCGCAGGCGTCCCTGAAAGAGTCGCTGTGGGCGCTGGGTATTTTCGGACAGATGATTATGGTGAACCGCGCGGAGAATCTGGTCATCGTGCAGTGGTCAACCTGGCCGCAGGCGGAGCCGTCGTTTAGCGCGCAGCCGCTGGAGGCATCGCTGATGTTTAGCGCCATCGCGCAGGCGCTGCGCTAAGTTTTACAGCCAGGCCGATGCCTGGCTTTTTTATTTCAGCTGCGGATAAAATGCGCCACCGCATTGTTGTTAATTGTGTGAACTCAAAGAGATGAAAGTGGATGCCAAGCCGTTTTGGGCGTGATAAAAATGTCCCCCTGACCTTTCAATTCTGTTCTGGTAACGAGTTTGCGAGCAAAGCGATGATTAAGTGGCCCTGGAAATCGAATGACGCTGGTCGAAATACGGCTCTGCCCTGGGAGGAAGCGATAGCTATTCCCGTCCTGGCTAATCTCCCGCCAGAGGATCAGTCAAAACTGGTTCAGCTTGCCGATCGCTTCTTACAGCAAAAGCGCCTGGTTCCCCTTCAGGGATTCGAACTAGATGCGCTTAAAAGTTCACGTATTGCCCTGATCTTCTGTTTGCCCGTTCTCGAGCTGGGTATCGAGTGGCTGGACGGCTTCCACGAAGTGCTGATTTATCCGGCGCCGTTCGTGGTTGACGACGAGTGGCAGGACGATATCGGGCTGGTACACAACCAGCGCGTGGTGCAATCAGGGCAAAGCTGGCAGCAGGGGCCAATTATTCTCAACTGGCTCGATATTCAGGACTCGTTCGACGCGTCCGGCTTTAACCTGATTATTCACGAAGTGGCGCATAAGCTTGATACCCGCAACGGCGACCGCGCGAGCGGCGTGCCGCTGATCCCCCTGCGCGAGGTGGCCGGCTGGGAACACGACCTGCACGCGGCGATGGACAACATTCAGGATGAGATTGATTTAGTCGGGGAAAGCGCGGCGAGCATTGACGCCTACGCCGCCACCGATCCCGCCGAGTGTTTTGCCGTGCTGTCAGAATACTTCTTCAGCGCGCCAGAACTTTTCGCCCCCCGCTTCCCGGCGCTGTGGCAACGTTTTTGCCATTTCTATCAGCAAGACCCGCTCCAGCGTTTACGTAAAAATGGCGAGCATGGCGGCTATTCAAGCACTCAAGTACACTAAAACAACAGTTTGAAGCAAAATTAATCATTTGAATCAGCACGTTAATTTTAGTGTTGACACAAATTAGCGAGGCCATTAACATGCGCCTCGTTCACACGATTCCTCTGTAGTTCAGTCGGTAGAACGGCGGACTGTTAATCCGTATGTCACTGGTTCGAGTCCAGTCAGAGGAGCCAAATTTGAAAAGCCTGCTTTTACAGCAGGCTTTTTGCTTTTCTGCGTTCAGAGAACAAAATCGTAGTGAGAGCCGTCCGGCAGTTCCACGTCAAGACGCAGCTTACCGCCCGCCGCCTCAACGTAGCGCTTAAGGGACGAAAGCTTCAAATCACGGCCAGGCTTTTCCATGACGGCAACGGTAGGCTGTCTGATACCGAGCGCCTGAGCCATTTCGACCTGCGTTTTCTGCACTTTCTCGCGCAGCTCCGCAAGGTGGATGTTGAGCAAGATATCCGTCGCTATCGCCTGAGCGTCAGCCACAACCTCAGGTTTTTCGTCCGCAATAAGCTGCTCCAGCGTTCTGCCCATCGCGTTACTCCTTCTTTTCTAATGTATTTAGCCATCGGGTAAATTCCCGATCGGCAATCGGAAGCATCTCTTTATAGAAGCGAATTTCGTTTCCCACCTTATTTCCGGCGCAAAGCACTATTCCGCAGCGGTAGGGGTCAAAGGCGAAAAATGCCCGTAACGGATCGCCCCTGCTCTGAATTCGCAGCTCTTTCATGTTGGTGTAGCGCGAGCCCTTAACAGTATCAGCATAGGGCCTGCACAGCCCTGGCCCCTTCTCACGCAGCACGAGGAGTGCCGCAAGTACGCTGGCGCGATCGGTGTCCTTGAGGCGGGTAAACCAGCTATCGAACACGTCCGTTGTTCTAATTGCCCACACGGGACCTCCCTGAATATAGATTAAATACTATATAGATGTAAAGCTATAGGGGGAGTATGCAGGAGAGTTTTACGTGGGGCATTTGCCAGTGTTAAAAAGCGGAAGGCGCATTCAGAAAATGTTGAAGATGCTCGCCGGGCGGTAATACCTCCTTACCCGGCACAATAACCCTTTTGCCCGGTCAGCAACGCGCCGCCAGGCAAACGCAGACTAAATCTGATAATCGATCGCCACTTCTTCTGGCTCCATCACCTGACGCTTGATTTCATCCACCGACAGCCCCGCATTGCAGAGCTCGATAAAGCGCCAGACGTAGTTGCGCTGCAGCTGCCCGCGCTTGAGGCCGAGCCAGACGGTGTTGGCATCGAACAGGTGGCGGGTATCCAGACGCACCAGATCTCCCGTTTCGCGCTCGCCGCCCGACTGTTCCGCCACCAGCCCAATGCCGAGCCCGAGTTCGACGTAGGTTTTAATCACATCCGAGTCCTGGGCGCTCAGCACGATATCCGGCGTCAGGCCCTTGCGGTTAAACGCCTCGTCGATGCGGGAACGTCCGGTGATGCCCTGCCGATAGGTGATGAGCGGCCATTTGCCGATCTCCTCGAGGGTCAGCGGAGTGACCTGAGTGAGGGGGTGATCGACCGGCAGCAGCAGGCTGTGGTGCCAGCGGAACCACGGGAAGGCCACCAGCAGCGGATCGTTGCTCAGTCGCTCGCTGGCGATGCCAATATCCGCCCCGCCGTTTTGCAGCAGCACTTCGATCTCCTGCGGCGTGCCCTGGATCAGCTCCAGACGAACGTCGGGGAAAAGCTCGCGAAAGGCTTTGATAACCGGCGGCAGGCTGTAGCGCGCCTGAGTATGGGTCGTAGCGATGGTCAACACGCCGGACGCGTCATTGGTGAACAGATCCGCCAGTCGGCGGACGTTGCTGGCCTCGTTGAGAATACGCTCGGCGATGGTCAGCAACGCTTTGCCTGGCTCCGTCATGCCAAGCAGGCGCTTGCCGCGACGAATGAAGATCTCGATCCCAAGCTCCTCTTCCAGCTCGCGAATATGGCGGCTGACGCCCGACTGGGAGGTATAAAGCATGTTGGCGACTTCGGTGAGGTTATAGTCCCGCCGTGCCGCCTCACGGATAATTTTAAGTTGCTGGAAATTCACGATTCACTCCGGCGCATCTGACATGGCTCTATTGTTAGAGTCAGCCGACCTGGAGAACAAATAATAAAAACCAGCATCTTATGCTTTTATGGAATATCAGCTGACGAGCTGCAGCTCGCGATTTTCCAGCGACGGCTTGCTGACCAGCGACATCAGGATCTCTTTTACCGCCTGCGCCTGTGGCGTCAGCGACCCGCGTGCCGACATGTTCAGCGACAGCGGCAGGCTCATTGATGGCGTGGTGATCCGCGCCATCCAGCCGTTTGCAGCGCTGCACAGCGAGCGCGCCGCCGATTCTGGCAGTACGGTCACGCCCATTCCGCTGGCGATAGCCGCGGTCAGCGTGGAGATAGAGTCAATTTCACCGATGATTTTTGCCGTCAGGCGGCGCAGGGAAAAGGCCTCATCCACGCGCACCCGCACGGCGCTGTAGTCGCGCGGCAGGAAGAGATTCATCTCCGCAACGGCGGTCAGGTCGATACTCTGGCCCGGACAATCGCGGGTGCCGACCAGGTAGAGGTCCTCTTTCAGCAGCGGCTGGCTGGTGATCCCGGCCACCGGAGAGCGGTCGTACAGCACGGCCATATCCAGCTGTCCGCCGAGCAGTTTTTCGTTCAGCACCGACCCGCTGTTTTCATGCAGATACACCAGCACGTCCGGCAGCTCCGCGCGTACCGCCTGCAACAGCGGCATGGTAATAGACGACGCCGCCGTTCCCGGGGCGAGGCCAATAGAAACATGCCCGCTCAGCGTCTGCCCGACATTGTTCACCGCCAGCTGCGCCTGTTCGCACTGACGCAGAATGGTTCTGGCGTGGGTATAGAGAATTTTGCCGGCTTCGGTCGGCGTTACGCCACGCTTCGTGCGGATCAGCAGCTGCTGATCCATTTCACCTTCCAGAGTGGCCACCTGCTGGCTCAGCGCAGGCTGCGCGATATGCAAGACTTCCGCGGCCTGGGTCAGGCTGCCGATATCGACGATTTTCACGAAGTATTTCAGTCGTCTTAAGTTCATTTTGCCCCCTGTTCGAAATGCAGTGCCAGTACTGGCTCTAATTGTGAAAGGGTTTTTGCAATATGAATGCCAGTTTTGAGAAGAGGTCTGATTAGTCCCCTAACCGCCTGAAAATAAGGAAATCTAATCGCCAGGGCGGGTTTTATTATCGAAACAGCGGTTTATGATCTGCCCCATAAGAGGTATTCACGCACCATTAGGGTGCATTCCGTTGTGAAAAACGCCATTTTGCTGATTTTGTCAGCAAACGATCAAAAGGTTGCGATCCACCCTTTGACAAGCGTAACTGACGTCGATAATATGCGCCCCGTTCACACGATTCCTCTGTAGTTCAGTCGGTAGAACGGCGGACTGTTAATCCGTATGTCACTGGTTCGAGTCCAGTCAGAGGAGCCAAATTTAAAAAGCCTGCTTTTATAGCAGGCTTTTTGCTTTTCTGCGTTCAGCAGGCGTACCGCCAGGTCACATCCCTATTCTTACCGGCATCCCCGAGCGACGCTCCAGAGCCGCCTCGCCGCCTGCGCTCACAAGCTGCGCCCGCAACGCGGGAGCTATCGGCAGCGGCACTTTTTTGGTGGATTCAAATTCCGCGCGGTTACGCGACAGCGGTTCGTGAACTTCGAGCCAGCGGCTGCCGTCGGGTTCGGTCGTTGTCTTCACCGGCTGATCGATAAGCTGGACGCGCGTCCCGACCGGAATATTGTCGAACAGATATTTAATGTCGTTATTGCGCAGACGAATACAGCCTTGACTCACCCGCAGCCCGATGCCGAAGTTCGAGTTGGTGCCGTGAATGGCGTACAGCCTGCCGATATAGATGGCATACAGCCCCATCGGATTATCCGGCCCTGCCGGGACAAACGCAGGCAGCGTTTTGCCCTCCTGGGCATAGGCTTTACGCGTGTTCGGCGTGGGCGACCAGGTTGGCCCCGCCAGCTTGCGCTCCACGTGCGTCACCCAGTTTCGCGGCGTTTCGCGCCCGGCCTGGCCGATGCCAATCGGGAAAACCTCAACGCTTTGACCGTCTTTGGGATAGTAGTACAGGCGCATTTCCGCCACGTTCACCACAATGCCCTCGCGCACCGTATCCGGCAGGATCAGCTGCTGGGGGATAATCAGCTGCGTTCCCGGCCTGGGTAAAAACGGATCGACGCCCGGATTGGCCTCCAGCATATTGCTCAGCCCCAGCTCGTGCCGCGCGGCGAAGGCCTCCAGCGGCAGGGTATTGCCCTCCGGCACGGTGATAACCTGCGTGCTTCCCACCAGACGGCTTCCCTCCGGGGGCAACGGGTAGCGGGTGGCCAGCACGCTCTGGCTAACCAGTAATGCAGCAATACACCCCAACAGACTCAGACGACGCATCTTCCCTTCCTCAGTCGCGTTACGTATCGGATAAGCATAGCCTTTTTCGCCATTCATACCGGGAGATGGAGCCGTAAACGGACCGATTTTTATCCGCGAACGGGAAATAAAATCAGTTTCCTCCCGCCCCCTGTCGCGGTAGTCTCATAGGTTCCGCCGATACGACGGACGCAACGTGAGTAACCTTTTCTTATACCAATAATTAAAAATCAGTACAGACAGGATAACTATGGACTCCACCCTCATCTCCGCACGTCCTATAGAGGAGACACCTTCGCTCAATCGCGCCCGCCGCGCTGCCCTCGGCAGCTTCGCTGGCGCCGTCGTCGACTGGTATGATTTTCTGCTCTACGGCATCACTGCCGCGCTGGTGTTTAACCGCGAATTCTTCCCCCAGATAAGCCCCGCGATGGGCACCCTGGCCGCCTTTGCGACCTTTGGCGTGGGATTCTTGTTCCGCCCGCTCGGTGGCGTGATCTTCGGCCATTTTGGCGACCGCCTCGGACGCAAGCGAATGCTGATGCTGACGGTGTGGATGATGGGGATCGCCACGGCGCTGATCGGCATTCTGCCGTCGTTCGCCACCATTGGCTGGTGGGCGCCAGTGCTGCTGGTGACGCTTCGCGCCATTCAGGGATTCGCCGTGGGTGGTGAATGGGGCGGCGCGGCGCTGCTGTCCGTGGAAAGCGCGCCCAAACACAAGAAAGCCTTCTACAGCAGCGGCGTGCAGGTGGGCTATGGCGTTGGCCTGCTGCTCTCCACCGGTCTGGTATCGCTCATTAGCCAGCTCACCACCGACGAGCAGTTCCTCAGCTGGGGCTGGCGCATTCCCTTCATCTTTAGCATTGTGCTGGTGATCGCCGCCCTGTGGGTGCGCAACGGCATGGAAGAGTCCGCCGAGTTTGAAAAGCAGCAGCAGGAAGCGCCCGTGGTTAAAAAACGCCTTCCGGTGATGGAAGCCCTGACCCAGCACCCTGGCGCTTTTCTGAAAATTATCGCCCTGCGCCTGTGCGAACTGCTGACGATGTACATCGTGACCGCGTTCGCCCTGAACTACTCCACGCAGAATCTGGGCCTGCCTCGCGAGCTGTTCCTGAATATCGGCCTGCTGGTGGGCGGCATTAGCTGCCTGACCATCCCCTGCTTCGCCTGGCTTGCAGACCGCTTTGGCCGTCGGCGCGTCTATATCACCGGCGCGCTGATTGGCACCCTGAGCGCCTGGCCGTTCTTTATGGCGCTGGAGGCCCAGTCGGTGTTCTGGATCGTCTTCTTTGCCATCATGCTGGCAAATATCGCCCATGACATGGTGGTCTGCGTCCAGCAGCCGATGTTCACCGAGCTGTTTGGCGCGCGCTATCGCTACAGCGGCGCGGGCGTGGGTTACCAGGTGGCGAGCGTGGTGGGCGGCGGCTTCACGCCGTTTATCGCCGCCGCGCTGGTGACGTTCTCCGGCGGTAACTGGCACAGCGTGGCGATTTACCTGCTGGCGGGCTGCCTGCTCTCTGCCGCCACGGCGCTGTTCATGAAAGAGGCACCTCACGCCGGGCCCGCCTCCTGATCTCTTTTGTTTCACAGGCGTGTGACATACTATCGGGTAACGCCGCACACCTGTGGAACAAGGAGACAGAGATGAATAATAAGGGCTCCAGCCTGACCCCGGCTCAGGCACTGGAAAAACTCGATGCGTTATACGAACAGTCCGTTAACGCATTGCGCAGTGCCATCAGCGAGTACATCGAAACCGGCAAACTTCCCGACGATAAGGCCAGAAGCAGTGGCCTTTTTGTTTATCCGTCACTCTCCGTGACCTGGGACGGCAGCGCCAGCACCACGCCAAAAACCCGCGCCTACGCCCGCTTCACCCACTCAGGCTGCTACAGCACCACCATCACCCGCCCTGCACTGTTCCGCCCTTATCTCGAAGAGCAGCTCACCCTGCTGTATCAGGATTACGGCGCGCACATCAGCGTTGAACCCTCAATGCACGAAATTCCCTATCCTTACGTGATAGACGGGTCTGCGTTGACGCTGGACCGGTCGATGAGCGCCGGGCTGACGCGCCACTTCCCGACCACCGAGCTGTCGCAGATTGGCGATGAAACCGCAGACGGTATTTATCACCCGGCCGAGTTTTCCCCGCTGTCGCACTTCGACGCGCGGCGCGTGGATTTCTCCCTCGCGCGCCTGCGTCACTACACCGGCACGCCCGCCGAGCACTTCCAGCCGTTCGTGCTGTTCACCAACTACACCCGCTACGTCGACGAGTTCGTGCGCTGGGGATGCAGCCAGATCCTGGATCCGGACAGCCCGTACATTGCGCTCTCCTGCGCGGGCGGGATCTGGATCACCGCCGAAACCGAAGCGCCTGAGCAGGCCATTTCCGATCTGGCGTGGAAAAAGCATCAGATGCCCGCCTGGCACCTGATCACCGCGGACGGTCAGGGGATCACGCTGATTAATATCGGGGTTGGCCCGTCGAACGCCAAAACCATTTGCGACCATCTGGCGGTGCTGCGCCCGGACGTCTGGCTGATGATCGGCCACTGCGGCGGCCTGCGCGAAAGCCAGCTGATTGGCGACTACGTGCTGGCCCACGCCTATCTGCGTGACGATCACGTGCTGGACGCGGTGCTGCCGCCGGATATCCCGATCCCAAGCATTGCCGAAGTGCAGCGCGCGCTGTACGACGCCACCAAAGAGGTGAGCGGAATGCCGGGTGAAGAGGTGAAGCAGCGCCTGCGCACCGGGACGGTCGTCACCACCGACGATCGCAACTGGGAGCTGCGCTATTCCGCCTCTGCGCTGCGCTTTAACCTGAGCCGCGCGGTTGCCATTGATATGGAGAGCGCCACCATCGCCGCCCAGGGCTACCGCTTCCGCGTCCCGTACGGCACCCTGCTGTGCGTGTCGGACAAGCCGCTGCACGGTGAAATCAAGCTCCCGGGTCAGGCCAACCGCTTCTATGAAGGGGCCATTTCCGAGCACCTGCAAATTGGCATCCGCGCCATCGATTTACTGCGTGCAGAAGGCGACAAGCTCCATACCCGCAAGCTGCGCACGTTCAACGAGCCGCCGTTCCGCTAATAACAATAAGGAAGAACAATGCACAACACGTCACCGCTCTCTGCCCTGCGCCAGTGGCTCGGGGAAAACCATCTCGACGGGATGATCGTCCCCCGCGCCGATGCCTGGCAGAGCGAATACTGCGCGCCCTATGATGAAAAGCTGGCGTGGCTGACGGGCTTTGACGGCTCCGCCGGGCTGGCGCTGGTTTTGAAAGACAGAGCCCTGCTGTTCGTTGACGGGCGCTATCAGGTGCAGGCGCGTGTTCAGGTCAATATGGATGAGGTGGAAATCCACCATCTGCACAACGAGCCGCTGGCAGACTGGCTGGCGCACAACGTCGCCCCGGGCACCCGCATCGGCTTTGAAGCGCTGCTGATGACCAACGCCGAGTACGCGCAGCTGTCGGCCACGCCCTGTGAACTGGTGCCGCTGAAGGCCTCTCCGTTCGATACGCTCTGGACCGATCGCCCTGCGGCGCCGGCCGGGGCAATCCGCGAGATGCCCGTTGAGACCAGCGGCGAAAGCAGCGCGGACAAGCGCCAGCGTGTGGCGCAAATTCTCGCTGAGAAAGGCGCGGATTATCTGGCGATTACGCTGCCGGACAACATCGCCTGGCTGCTGAACGTCCGCGGGTCCGATATCCCGACCAGCCCGGTTCCGCTCTCTTTCGCCCTGCTCAGCCGCGACGGCGGCGTGGAGTGGTTTGTAAACGACAACAAGCTCCACGCGCTGCCGCAGGCGGTGCGCGACGCCTTTACCCTGGCGCCGCAGGATGCGTTTATCGACCGCTGCAAGCAGCTTTCACAGGGCAAACGGGTGCTGGTCGATGCGGATTCCGCCCCCGTCGCGCTGCGTTTCGCCATTGAACCGCAGGGGGAGATCGTCTGGCATACCGACCCGATCACCCTGATGAAGGCCAATAAGAACCCGACGGAGCTGGCGGGCTACCGCGAATGCCATCATCAGGACGGCGCGGCGTGGGTGAACTTTCTCGCGTGGCTGTCCCGCGAAGTGCCGCAGCGGGCAGAGGCCGGCAATCCGCTCACCGAGCTTGAGGTTCAGGCGCAGCAGCTTGCGTTCCGCGAGCGGCAGCCGGGCTTTATCGAGCAGAGTTTTGCCACCATTTCCGCTGCCATGAGCAATGCGGCGATGTGTCATTACCACTCCAGCGATGCCAGCAACAAGCCGCTGCTCCAGGATCATTTTTATCTCAACGATTCCGGCGGTCAGTACCAAAACGGCACCACCGACGCCACGCGCACCCTGGCGTGGGGCAAGGTCGATCCGCAGCAGCGTTTGCACTACACCGCCGTGTTAAAAGGCTTTTTGTCGCTGATTACGCTGCAGTTCCCGTCCGGGACGCAGGGACACCAGCTCGACGCCTTCGCGCGCCGTCCGCTGTGGGAGATGGGGCTGGATTACGATCACGGAACCGGGCACGGCGTGGGGCATCAGCTGTTGATCCACGAAAACCCGCACCGTATCGCGAAAAAGGTGAACCCGTGGCCGCTGGTGGCCGGGAATATCATGACCATCGAGCCGGGGTATTATCTGGCCGACAGCCACGGCATTCGTATTGAAAATCAGGTGGAAATCGTTGAGAGCCGTCCGGGCTTTTGCAAGTTCGCCTCCCTGACGCTGATCCCGATTGACCTGAGCCAGGTGGAGCTGAGCTTGCTGAACGACCAGGAGAAGCAGTGGCTGGACGAGTACCACCAGCAGGTGCGCGAGGCGATCTCCCCGCTGGTGGACAGCGATGCGCGCCCGTGGCTGTTTGAGGCGACCGCGCCGATCCGGGTTAATCGCTAACCCACTGAATTGCCGCGTGGCGGCGGCACCTTACCCGGTCTGCTATCGAATCGCAGGCCGGGTAAGCGAAGCGCCACCCGACAATTTTACCGAATCCAGAAAAGCAAAAAGCCTGCTGTAAAAGCAGGCTTTTCAAATTTGGCTCCTCTGACTGGACTCGAACCAGTGACATACGGATTAACAGTCCGCCGTTCTACCGACTGAACTACAGAGGAATCGTGTGAACGGGGCGCATATTATCGATGCTCCCCGGTGTTGTCAAAGGCAGATTGCAGATTTCCGATCGTTTGCCGATTTATTCTCCACTTCGCGCATTTGCTACGCATTCCGCGGCTTCGGCGTCGATAATCTCAGGTTTTTTCCGCGGATATTTCCACAGCCAGCGCCCGCTGACCATTCGCCAGTAGAACAGCGCGCCGCGCACGGCCCAGTCGAGGAACATCCCCAGCCAGACGCCGACGACGCCCATTCCGAGGATAATCCCCAGCGTATAGCCCGCCACCACGCGGCAGCCCCACATGCCCAGCATCGTGACCCACATGGCAAATCGCGCGTCGCGCGCGCCCTTAAGCCCGGCGGGCAGCACCCATGAGGCGGCCCAGATCGGCATAAACGCGGCGTTAAGCCAGATAAGCACCTTCACAACCTCTTTTACGTCGTCTTCGTGGGTGTAAAACGACGCCATCAACCCGGCAAATGGCGCGGTGCCCCAGGCGATTGCCGTGAGCCCAATAGTCGAGAGCCAGAATACGTGGCGCAGCTGACGCTCAGCCTGCCCTATCTGCCCTTTCCCGAGCCGTTTGCCCGTGATGATGGTTGACGCCGACCCCAGGGCGTTGCCCGGCAGGTTGATCAGCGAGGCGATAGAAAACGCAATAAAGTTACCCGCAATCACGTCGGTTCCCATGCCCGCCACGAACATTTGCGTCAGCAGCTTGCCGCCGTTAAACAGCACCGATTCGATACTGGCCGGGATACCTATCCCCATCACTTCCCAGATGATGGCGAAGTTGAACGGGCGGAAATAGCTTTTCAGCGTGAGCCGCAGCGACGGCGTAATCCCGGCCATCAGCACGCCGATAATCGCCGCAGCGCCGATGTAGCGGGAGATGGTCAGCCCCAGCCCTGCGCCGACAAAACCGAGTCCGTCCCAGGAGAACACGCCGTAAATCAGGATGCTGCTGATGATGATATTCAGGATGTTCATCCCGCCGTTAATCAGCAGCGGGATTTTGGTATTCCCGGCTCCGCGCAGCGCACCGCTGCCGATGAGCGCAATCGCCGCCGCCGGATAGCTCAGCACCGTCATTTCCAGATAGGTCAACGCCAGCTCTTTCACTTCGCCGGTGGCTTCCCCCGCCACCACGTCGATGATCTCCCTGCCGAAGTAGTGGATCACCGCCGCGAGAATGGCGGAGAACACGGTCATGATCATCAGCGACTGTCTGGCCGCCTCGCGGGCGCGTTTGGGATCGAGTTTGCCAAGGCTGAACGCAACGACGACCGTGGTTCCCAGATCGATAGCCGCAAAGAAGGACATCACCACCATGTTAAAACTGTCGGCCAGCCCTACCCCGGCCATCGCCTCTTTACCCAGCCAGCTCACGAGGAAGGTACTCAATACCCCCATCAGCAGGACGCAGGTATTCTCCAGAAAAATAGGTACGGCAAGGGGGGTGATTTCACGCCAGAAGAGAACACGGTAGCTTTTACGCTTTGCATACCAGGGCGTGCGCATAATCGCCTGGCGTATGGGGGCAGTGACGTTCAAAATGGACCTTAGCGAGAAAGTTGAAACTCCATTTCAAATGATGATTGAGAAATGCGTATCCTGCAAAGTATTTTCCATAAAAATATGTTTGGAATTACAACAAACTGACGACAGTTTCGGCAATCGAACCATTTTCGCTAAGATGAGGTTTGACAAAAGTTTTTTCGCCGCTAAGATAAGCCTCCACAACGATTCCTCTGTAGTTCAGTCGGTAGAACGGCGGACTGTTAATCCGTATGTCACTGGTTCGAGTCCAGTCAGAGGAGCCACATTTAGAAAAGCCTGCTTTTACAGCAGGCTTTTTGCTTTTCTGCGTATGGCCTTCTCGGGCCATAAAAAAAGGCCCTCTGTTGCCAGAGAGCCTCTTCACAATTCAAGCGCGATTATTCGCCTTTCACTTCCGCGTTTTTAATCTCGCCCATCACTTTCAGTTTTTTAGAGATGTCGCGACGCTCTTTAGACAGCTCAGCGTTCTTAATGATGTAGTCGTCAACGCGGTCTTCGTAGTCGCTCTTCATGCTGGCGATGATGCCCTGAATGGCTTCAACGCTCATACCAGGCTTGATGTAGTCGCTCAGGTTGTCGAGCAGCAGAACACGTTTCTGGTTGTCACGGATCTTCTTCTCAACGTCCTGGATTTCACGCTGCAGCTTGTTTTTGCGGCGGAACAGGCGGACGAATTCCAGAACATCCTGGAACGAAGGCTTGGTAGTTTCCATTTTTACACCCCTGATAATGTGAGATTCGGATTCGTTAAAGCAACCGTTGTAACAGTAACCTTACTGACAGCGGCCGCGAATGGCAATGAGTATACCCGTCATACTTCAAGTTGCCTTTGCGAGGGCTTCCTCGCACATCACCTTCACGCAACTCGACCGATCTTAGGTAAATATCGTTTAAAGCTATCATAACCCCAAATGCTGCTGAATCGAAGCAGCAGCCGTCACATATGGCGATGGCTGCTTTTTATTTGCGCAGCGCACGGCAGATCAGATGCGACAAAAGCTCCAGCTGCCGCGCCAGCTCCATGCTCAGCCAGACGTAGCCATGTATCGGCGTTTCAGCCACGTTATCGCTCTGGCGTTCGTTGATAAGCTGCTTTAGCTCGGCAACGATCTCATTCAGCCGCTCGCTGTTTGCCAGAATGGGCTGCGGGTTCCCCTCATAAAGCGCGTGCGCGATGGTGAGCAACGTCTGCTGGGTCATCTGCTGCGTCTCTTTTAGCGTATGCGCGTTAAGCATCAGCAGATGGCTCGGACGGGACGCCCAGTGGGCGTTGATTTGCAGTTCCACAATACACACCAGATTGCGGCTGACCGTCTGGATAGCTTCAAATATTGCCTTCTGAATGTGGGTCTCTTTGCTGGCAGGCGTGATCAGGCCGCGCATTTTCACCACGTCATTGAGAATTTTTTGCAGATGCTTTTCCAGCCGCGGGCGCTCTACCAGGTTAGGCGAAAACCCGGCCTGATAAACCCGGTTGAATGCCGTGACGTAGTTCGCCATCTGGATGCGCCAGTGCAGAAACGCGCGCTGCGGCCAGATGCCGGTAAACAGCATCGCCAGCAGCGAGCCGAGGATCACATCCCCGCTTCGCCACAGCGCCGTGGTCATATCCCCCGCCGGGGCACCGACGACAACCGACAGCGTGATGCCAATCAGCAGCGCCTGATACGGTTTTTTGCCGAGCGCCAGCCAGCCGCAGAGGAACATCGCCGCGGCGCACCACAGCAGCATGATCGGGAACGAGATCAGCTCAAGCTTAAGGGCAATCAGCCCGAGCGCAGAGCCCAGCACCGTGCCGCCGATACGCTCGAAGGCACGCGGCACAACGTTTCCCCAGAAGGAGATTGGCCCCATGATGACCACCAGCGTGATCAGCGGCCAGGTGCCCTCCGGAACGTTCAACAAGCGAACCAGCACAAAGGTGAGAACAAAGGCCAGCGCAATGCGACATCCATGCACTACGCGGTAATGTTGATACAGCCGAATTTCAAACGGCGTTAAAGATTTGTCGGGACGCACACCCGCTCTCCAGCTACACGGCAAAGCACAATTGTACTGTGTTTTCAGCCGGGCGGATCGCTCCCGGCTGAAAAACCCTGCTGATACCAGGATTAACCGGCTTTATGCTCTACCGCGACGTACATCTCGATATCCCAGTATCCGTCAGCGTTGCCGTCGTTCAGGTAGCGTTCGAAGCAGGGTTTCGGCGCGCACTGGTATCGGTTGTCCTGCAAAAGCGAGTTGAAGAATTGATACCAGGGCGTGGCGAAATCATGATTTTCGACCCGGGCGGTGGCGACGGCGTAATCGCCAGCCGCGATTTCGGTGAGCATCACCCCTTCGCTGTTGTCAGGAATAACGAAGTCTTCCGGCACCGTGACCGCCGTATCACAGCGCAGTTTTTCCGCCGGGACAACGTCGGGGTTATCGTAATACACCGCCACCCACTCCAGCGGCTGGATCTGACGGCCATCGACCCACATCATCAGTTGTTCAAAGCCCTTTTTGACGGTCTTTTCCCAGGGGCCGACGAGGTGGAAACCGGCTATTTTACGTTTCTGCTGCTGCTTAATGCTGTAGTCCATGCTGCCTCCGTTTATTACTGTATATTCATACACTGTAAAGCAGGTTTTCAATGAACGGCAAATGAGGAATGCTTATTATGCGAGCAGACTCGCATCCCTGCCAGTCTGCTGATGGCGGCCTGCTAACGCAGTTAGATTTTGTGGTGCAGATAATCGCCAAGACGGGAGAAAAGCCCGCCTTTATCAACGTTTTCCAGCGTCACCAGCGGCCAGTGAGCCACCACTTTGTCGCGGTCGTAGAGCTGGATTTCCCCGACGCGCTGGTGCGCGGCAAGCGGCGCTTCCAGCTCTTTTTTATCCAGCACGTATTTGGCCTTGATGTTAGGGACTTCCGCTTTAGGCAGCGCCAGCCAGAAGTCCTGATCGGTGCCCAGTGCGACCTGCTCTTTATCTCCGTACCAGATGCGCTCGGTTCCGACCTTCTTACCGCTGTGCAGGATCTGCACGGTATCAAAATTCTGCTGTCCCCAGTGCAGCAGCTTGCGGGCCTGATCTTCACGGCCTTTCGGGCTATCGGCGCCCATCACCACCGCGATCAGGCGGCGCTGGCCGTCTACCGCAGAGGCAATCAGGTTAAAGCCAGCCCCGGAGGTGTGGCCCGTTTTCAGCCCGTCCACGTTCATGGTTTTGTCCCACAGCAGGCCGTTGCGGTTCTGCTGGGTGATCCCGTTCCAGGTGAGGCTTTTCTCGCTGTACATGTGGTAGAACTCAGGCTCACCGTGAATGATCGCCCGGGACAGCACCGCCAGGTCGTAGGCCGAGCTGTGCTGCCCCGGCGCATCCAGGCCATGCACCGTTTCGAAGTGGGTATCGCGCAGGTTCAGCTTCTGGACGTAGTCGTTCATCATGTTGACGAACTGCGGCTGTCCGCCCGCCACGTGGTCGGCCAGCGCCACGCAGGCATCGTTACCGGAATCGACAATCAGACCGCGGCTCAGGTCGCGCACCGTCACGCGATCGCCTTGTTTCAGGAACATCAGAGAAGAACCATCAAACACCGGGTTGCCCTTCGCCCACGCGTCGCGGCCTACGGTCACGACATCGTCAGGCGTGATGCGGTGGCTGTCGATCGCGCGGTCGACGACGTAGCCCGTCATCAGCTTTGTCAGGCTCGCCGGATTGCGCTGCTGATGTTCGTTGCCCGCCGTTAAAATTTGACCAGTGGTGTAATCCATCAGAACCCAGGATCCCGCCTGGATAGCCGGAGGCTGCGGTGAAAAATCCAGCGGATCGGCAGCCAGGGCAGATGAGATACTCGAAGCGAGTAAAGAAACAGCAATAAACAGACGGCGTTTCAACGGTATATCCTCAGGTCATTAAAAATCGTTGACCTTTTTACGGGAGTTCTTATGTCGTTACCTGGCTTAATTGCAAAAAAATGTGACAGGCAGCATATTTTTTCCTGAAGCAGCCTCGCAATTTTCACCCTTAATGGCGCTTTTTATTCGGTCTGTTCCCCGCGATCGTTTACCATAGTGGCGTCAATTTTTAACAGGATGGTATCACTGGTGTCTGACTCTGCCGCGCGCCCTACATTTTTATTCCACGATTACGAAACCTTTGGCACCCACCCGGCTCTGGACAGGCCTGCCCAGTTTGCCGCCATCCGCACAGATGAAGATTTCAACATCATTGGCGAGCCTGAAGTCTTTTACTGCCGTCCCGCCGACGACTACCTGCCTCAGCCCGGTGCCGTGATGGTGACGGGCATTACGCCCCAGGAAGCGCGTGAGAAAGGCCTCAACGAGGCGGATTTCGCGCGTCGTATCCACGACCTGTTTACCGTGCCGAATACCTGCGTGGTGGGCTATAACAACATCCGTTTCGACGATGAAGTGACGCGCAATATTTTCTACCGCAACTTCTACGATCCCTACGCGTGGAGCTGGCAGAACCGCAACTCGCGCTGGGACCTGCTGGACATCATGCGCGCGTGCTATGCGCTGCGCCCGGAAGGGATTAACTGGCCGGAGAACGAGGAAGGCCTGACCAGCTTCAGGCTTGAACACCTTACCCGCGCCAACGGTATTGAACACAGCAACGCCCACGACGCGATGGCCGACGTGTACGCCACCATTGCGATGGCAAAGCTGGTGAAAACCGCCCAGCCGCGCCTGTTTGAATACCTGCTGAGCCACCGCAGCAAGCATAAGCTCACCACGCTCATCGATGTTCCGCAGATGAAACCGCTGGTGCATATCTCCGGAATGTTTGGCGCCTGGCGCGGAAACACCAGCTGGGTCGCGCCGCTGGCGTGGCACCCTGACAACCGCAACGCGGTGATTATGGTCGACCTGGCGGGAGACATTTCGCCGCTGCTGGAGCTCGACAGCGATGCCCTGCGCGAGCGCCTTTATACCCCGAAAAGCGAGCTGGGCGACCTGCCCGCCGTCCCGGTGAAGCTGGTGCATATCAATAAGTGTCCGGTGCTGGCGCAGGCCAACACGCTGCGTCCGGAAGATGCCGACCGTCTGGGCATTAACCGCCAGCAGTGCCTGGACAACCTGAAGGTGCTGCGCGACAACCCGCAGGTGCGCGAAAAAGTGGTCGCCATTTTTGCCGAAGCCGAGCCGTTTGTGCCGTCGGACAATGTCGATGCGCAGCTTTATAACGGCTTCTTTAGCGATGCCGACCGGGCGGCCATGAATATCGTGCTGCAAACCGAGCCGCGTAACTTGCCCGCGCTGGACATTACCTTTGCCGATAAGCGTATCGACAGGCTGATGTTCAACTACCGGGCGCGCAACTTCCCCGGCACGCTTGATGAAGCCGAGCAGGAACGCTGGCTGCAGCATCGCCGGAACGTCTTTACGCCGGAATATCTGCAAAGCTACGCCCAGGAGCTGGAAATGCTTTATAACCAGCATGAAGGGGATGCGGAGAAGCAGGCGCTGCTGAAAGCGCTGTTCCAGTACGCGCAGGAGATTGTCTGAATTCAGGGCATAAAAAAACCGGAGGCGATGTTCTCCGGTTTTTTTTGCCCGCTTACGCGGGACTTAAACGTCGGGCACGCAGTGCGCGACCCGACTCAATGTTATGCAACGTCTTCGTACTGAGGAACCGGGTTGCGGAAGCTTTTGGTTACGCAGGCCAGGTAAATCAGACCGATACCGCCCCAGATCAGACCCAGAACCATTGAGCTTTCTTCCAGGTTGATCCACAGTGCGCCAACGGTCAGCGCGCCGCACACTGGCAGTACCAGGTAGTTGAAGTGGTCCTTCAGCGTCTTGTTGCGCTTCTCACGGATCCAGAACTGAGAGATCACGGAGAGGTTAACGAAGGTGAAGGCCACCAGCGCGCCGAAGTTGATCAGCGCCGTTGCTGTTACCAGGTCGAATTTAATCGCCAGCAGCGCAATTGCGCCAACCAGCAGCACGTTCCACGCCGGAGTACGCCATTTCGGATGAACGTAGCCGAAGAAACGGGTTGGGAACACGCCGTCACGGCCCATTACGTACATCAGACGAGACACGCCCGCGTGTGCCGCCATGCCGGATGCCAGTACGGTGACGCTGGAGAAGATCAGCACGCCCCACTGGAAGGTTTTACCTGCAACGTACAGCATGATTTCAGGCTGTGACGCGTCCGGATCTTTGAAGCGAGAGATGTCCGGGAAGTACAGCTGCAGGAAGTAGGAAGCACCGATAAAGATCAGGCCGCCAATCAGCGCCGTCAGGAAAATCGCTTTCGGGATCACGCGCTCGGCGTCTTTGGTCTCTTCAGACAGGGAAGAGATACCGTCGAAGCCCAGGAACGAGAAGCACAGGATGGTCGCACCGGTAATCATCGGCACAACGTGCGCCCCTTCAGACCAGAACGGACGGGTGCTGGTCAGCGTACCCGCGCCTTCACCGTGCATTACGCCGTAAATAATCAGACCGACGATAACCGCAACGATACCCATCTGCAGGATAACAATCAGGGTGTTAAAGTTGGCAACGGTCTTGATGCTGCGCAGGTTAGAGATGGTCATGAAGGCCACCAGCGCAACAACGAAAATCCACGATGGTACGGAAGGCACCAGCGCTTCGAAGTAAATTTTAGCCAGCAGAATGTTGATCATCGGCATGAACAGGTAGTCCAGCAGAGATGACCAGCCCACCATAAAGCCAACAGCCGGGCTAATGGATTTCTGAGCATAGGTGTAGGCAGAGCCGGCGGACGGGAAACGGCGAACCAGTTTACCGTAGCTCAGCGCTGTAAAGAGGATGGCGACCAGCGCAAAGGCGTACGCCGTTGCAACGTGACCGTCAGTAAGGCCTGATACGATACCGAATGTATCGAACAGCGTCATTGGTTGCATATAGGCAAGGCCCATCATAACAACCGGAATCAACGTAAGCGTTTTACGTAATTCCACGCGAGAGGTTTTTGGAGTTGCGTTATGCGACATAGTTATTCTCCTTTACGGTGATAACCGCCACGTAAGCGAAAAATTGCCCCATTTTCTGTATTCCTCAGCGACAACAACTGTCGGATTTTAGTAAATATCTATCCGGTACGAAGCCCGGCCTCTTGGTTTTTAGTTTCGTTTCGTACATGCAAAAAAAAATAACCGACGCCTTTTATATCGTCGATTATTCATTTGTTTGCAGCGGCGGCATTTTGCCCTAATCCAGACACAAAAGGCAATAGATTGAGAAAGCTATCAATAAATTAAATTTCCTAAACGCTTGATTTCTCAACATCGGGCGGAGTGTAAACGGCGGCGATAGCACTATTTGCTAAAATTTCTGCCCGCCACCAGGCACTCGCCAGCCCGGCGGTTTGTTCGTTCCAGCCAACCCATACCGATTCATCTTTGCTTTCGACCATCACCTGCTTTTCAACCAGCGCGCCGCTTTCAATAAAACGCTGCGCTAAATAACGCGGAATATATCCGCATCCCAGGCCGCTAATTTGCAGCTCCAGCTTGGTTTTAAAATCGAAAACCGTAATCGCTTCCTGACAATCAAGCTGCTGGGAAGGACTCGGATATTCAGGGTGAGCGCTGTCGCCCACCACAATGGCGCGAAAGCCTCGTATGGTGCGGCGGTTAATCGGCTCAGGCTCCTGCGCCAGCGGGTGATGGGGCGCAACGGCAAAGACCTGTTCCAGCACACCGAGCCGGGCGAAGCCGAAATCGCTCAGCTGCGGCGGCTCGTGCAGGGCGCCCACGATGATGTCTGCCCTGCCCTGGGTCAGCGCTTCCCACGACCCGCCCAGCACGCCGTTAATAAAGACCAGCCGGGTTACGCTGTGGCTCTGGTAAAACTGTTCGATAAGCGGAGTTAACAGCGAAAAGGGAAAGGTGTCATCAACGCCAATCACCAGCTCGTTTTCCCAGCCCTGATGAAGCTTAACGGCCTGCTTTTCCAGCTCCCGAACCGTGTGGAGCACCTCCCGCCCTTTTTCCAGCAGCATTTGCCCGGTGCGGGTAAAGCGTGCGCGGTGGCCTGAACGGTCGAGGATCTGGATGTTCAGATCGCTTTCAAGCTTATGGACGGTATAGCTCAGCGCCGAGGGCGTTTTGTAGAGCTTCGCCGATGCAGCCGCGAAGCTCCCCTCTTTTTCAAGCGCATCCAGGATAATCAGGACATCCAGCAACGGTTTCATATTCGCCCCCAAACGGTGTGCGATTGATTCCGCTGATGGAATTATTCCATGGGCATCACCAGCGGATCGGGATACTGATACTCAAATCCCAGTTCATGACAGATACGATTGCCATCAACAATTTTGCCTTTTCCCTCCCCCTGCGCGTTGCCAAAGACCGGCGGAGCCAGGCCAAGCTGTCGCGCCATCAGCGGGTAGAAGGTGCTCCGCGATGGATGGGAAGGCGCACATATATTATAGATGTGCCCCCCTTTCGGAGCCTGGAGCAATAGCTCAATTGCGCCAATCACGTCTTCGAGATGCACAAGATTGACGCCGTGCTGCCCGTCCGGCGCCGATTTTCCGGCGAAAAAGCGCCCCGGATGACGCCCCGGCCCGACCAGGCCCGCCAGACGCAGAATGTCGACCTGCGTTCCCGGAAGATTGTGCAGCCAGTCTTCAAGCTCTTTCAGCACCCGCCCGCTGGCGGTCACCGGGCGGCGTTCGGTGATCTCTTTGACCGTACCGTCGGCATCGCCATACACCGAGGTGGAGCTGGTAAAAATAATGCGCGGCACATGGTGCGCCAGCGCGCTATCGACAATTTCCTGCACCGCCTGCAAATAGAAGGTGTCTCCTGGACCACTGCGCCTTGCCGGCAGGGTGATCACCAGCGCGTCAACCCCCATCAGCACGTCCAGGTCGTCAGCATCGCACACCAGCTCCGGCTCCAGACGCAGCTCGATGCCGTCAATGCCGCACATCCGCGCCGCCTCTACGCCGTCCGCCGTGGTTTTACTCCCGGTCACCTGCCAGCCTTTTGCTGCTAATGACATCGCCAGCGGCATTCCCAGCCACCCTAAACCGACAATTGCCACCTTTTTCATGCGAATTCTCCTGACTCTCATACGTCTGCATTAAGGCTACGCCAGCCCGACAGAACACACAATTCATAGCATCAATATGAAATGAATTAATGATCAAAAAAAGCCCTTGCATTACCGCGTATAAGTGGTTTAGGTTAAAAGACATCACATGAATAAGCATTCATCGAGAATATATATGAGCGTTCAATTTAAACTTCACCATCATCACCATCATCCTGACTAGTCTTTCAGGCGATGTGTGCTGGAAGACGTTTGGATCTTCCAGTGGTGCATGAACGCAAGAGAAAGCCCCCGGAAGATCATCTTCCGGGGGCTTTTTTTTTGGACCGAATTCAGACAGGTTAAAACAGGTTAACGAGGAATAAAGAATGTTAGATAACTCACGTTTACGCATAGCTATTCAGAAATCAGGCCGTCTTAGCGATGATTCACGCGAACTGCTCGCCCGCTGCGGGATCAAAATCAACCTGCACACGCAGCGCCTGATTGCTCTGGCTGAAAATATGCCGATCGATATTCTGCGCGTGCGTGATGACGATATTCCGGGCCTGGTGATGGACGGCGTGGTTGACCTGGGCATTATCGGGGAAAACGTGCTGGAAGAAGAGCTGCTGACCCGCCGCGCCCAGGGCGAAGACCCGCGCTACTTTACCCTGCGCCGTCTGGACTTCGGCGGCTGCCGCCTGTCTCTGGCGACCCCGGCGGACGAAGCCTGGGACGGCCCTGCCGGGCTGAACGGCAAGCGTATTGCCACCTCGTACCCGCACCTGCTGAAGCGTTACCTGGACCAAAAAGGCGTGCAGTTTAAATCCTGTCTGCTGAACGGCTCCGTTGAAGTGGCCCCCCGCGCCGGCCTGGCGGACGCCATCTGCGACCTGGTCTCCACGGGCGCCACGCTGGAGGCGAACGGCCTGCGCGAAGTGGAGGTGATTTACCGCTCCAAAGCGTGCCTGATCCAGCGCGACGGCGAAATGGAGAGCGCAAAGCAGCAGCTCATCGACAAACTGCTGACCCGTATTCAGGGCGTGATCCAGGCGCGTGAATCGAAGTACATCATGATGCACGCGCCAACCGAGCGTCTGGACGAAGTGATCGCCCTGCTGCCGGGCGCTGAACGCCCAACCATTCTGCCGCTGGCAGGGGATCAGCAGCGCGTGGCGATGCACATGGTCAGCAGCGAAACCCTGTTCTGGGAAACCATGGAAAAACTGAAAGCGCTGGGTGCAAGCTCCATTCTGGTGCTGCCAATTGAGAAGATGATGGAGTGATCGCCATGAGCTTTAACACAATCATCGACTGGAACGCCTGCACAGAAGCGCAGCAGCGTGAGCTGCTGATG
Organism: Enterobacter soli; assembly: GCF_964208575.1. Lineage (GTDB taxonomy): Bacteria > Pseudomonadota > Gammaproteobacteria > Enterobacterales > Enterobacteriaceae > Enterobacter > Enterobacter soli_A. The sequence goes on from NZ_CAXOFU010000007.1 coordinate 164,590, forward strand.
CGCCCGGCGATCTCCGCCTCAGAGAGCATCACCCGCACCGTGGCGGAGATCCTCGATAACGTTAAAAACCGCGGCGACGACGCGCTGCGCGAATACAGCGCGAAGTTTGATAAAACCGAGGTTGGCGCGCTGAAAGTGACCGCAGAGGAAATCGAAGAAGCCAGCGGCCGTCTGGGGGATGAGCTCAAGCGGGCGATGGCCGTGGCGGTGAAAAATATCGATACCTTCCACGCCGCGCAAAAGCTGCAAGCGGTGGATGTCGAAACCCTGCCCGGCGTGCGCTGCCAGCAGGTGACGCGCCCGGTGGCCTCCGTCGGCCTCTATATTCCCGGCGGCTCAGCCCCGCTGTTCTCCACCGTCCTCATGCTCGCCACCCCGGCGCGTATCGCCGGATGCGAAAAAGTGGTGCTTTGCTCCCCGCCGCCGATTGCCGATGAAATTCTGTATGCCGCAAAACTGTGCGGCGTGCAGGACGTGTTTAAGGTGGGCGGCGCGCAGGCGATTTCCGCCCTGGCGTTTGGTACGGAATCTATTCCTAAGGTTGATAAAATCTTTGGCCCAGGCAACGCGTTTGTTACCGAAGCCAAGCGCCAGGTCAGCCAGCGTCTGGACGGCGCGGCAATTGATATGCCCGCCGGCCCGTCAGAAGTGCTGGTGATTGCCGACAGCGGCGCAACGCCCGACTTCGTGGCCTCTGACCTGCTCTCTCAGGCAGAGCACGGCCCGGATTCACAGGTGATTCTGCTGACGCCCGATGCCGACATGGCAAAACGCGTGGGCGAAGCCGTTGAGCGCCAGCTGGCTGATTTGCCGCGCGCTGATACCGCGCGTCAGGCGCTGTCTGCCAGCCGCCTCATCGTGGCGCGCGACATCGCGCAGTGTATCGCTATCTCGAACCTGTACGGCCCGGAGCACCTGATCGTTCAGACCCGCAACGCCCGTGAGCTGGTGGACAGCATCACCAGCGCGGGCTCCGTGTTTCTCGGCGACTGGTCCCCGGAATCCGCGGGGGATTACGCGTCCGGCACCAACCACGTTCTGCCGACCTACGGTTATACCTCCACCTGCTCCAGCCTGGGCCTGGCGGATTTCCAGAAGCGCATGACCGTGCAGGAGCTGTCCCGCGACGGTTTTGCCTCGCTGGCTTCGACTATCGAAACCCTGGCCGCGGCAGAACGTCTGACCGCCCACAAAAATGCCGTTACGCTGCGCGTTGCAGCCCTGAAGGAGCAAGCATGAACATTGAAGAACTCGCCCGCGAAAATGTCCGTCGCCTGACGCCCTATCAGTCTGCCCGCCGTCTGGGCGGCAACGGCGACGTCTGGCTGAATGCCAACGAATACCCAACCGCGGTGCAGTTTGAGCTGTCTCAGCAGACGCTGAACCGCTACCCCGAGTGCCAGCCGAAGGCGGTCATTGAAAACTACGCCCGTTACGCCGGGGTAAAGCCTGAGCAGGTGCTGGTCAGCCGCGGCGCCGACGAAGGCATCGAGCTGCTGATCCGCGCCTTCTGCGAGCCGGGCAAAGACGCGGTGATGTACTGCCAGCCAACCTACGGCATGTACAGCGTGAGTGCGGAAACCTTCGGCGTGGCCTGTCGTAACGTGCAGGCGCTGGACGACTGGCAGCTTGATTTACAGGGCATTGCCGACAATCTTGACGGCGTGAAGGTGGTGTTCGTGTGCAGCCCGAATAACCCCACCGGACAGATTATCAACCCGCAGGATATCCGCACCCTGCTGGAGCTGACCCGCGGCAAAGCGCTGGTGGTGGCCGATGAAGCCTATATCGAATTCTGCCCGCAGGCGACGCTGGCGGGCTGGCTCGCCGAGTATCCGCACCTGGTGGTATTGCGCACCCTGTCAAAAGCCTTTGCGCTGGCCGGGCTGCGCTGCGGCTTTACCCTGGCGAATAAAGAGGTGATCGACCTGCTGCTGAAAGTGATCGCCCCGTATCCGCTCTCTACTCCGGTTGCGGATATTGCCGCGCAGGCGCTGACGCCGCAGGGTATCAACGCGATGCGCGACCGCGTGGCGCAGATTCTGGAAGAGCGCCAGTACCTGGTTACCGCGCTGAAAGACATTCCGTGCGTTGAGCAGGTGTTCGACTCGGAAACCAACTACATCCTGGTGCGCTTTACCGCTTCAAGCGCCGTATTTAAATCTCTGTGGGATCAGGGCATTATCTTACGAGATCAAAACAAACAACCATCCTTAAGCGGCTGCCTGCGTATCACCGTGGGCACCCGCGCAGAGAGCCAGCGCGTTATTGACGCCCTGAAAGCGGAGAAAGTATGAGCCAGAAGTACCTTTTCATCGATCGTGACGGCACTATCATTTCAGAGCCACCAGCCGATTTTCAGGTCGATCGTTTCGACAAGCTGGCCTTTGAACCCGACGTCATTCCGGTTCTGCTTAAGCTGCAAAAAGCCGGCTTTAAGCTGGTGATGATCACCAACCAGGACGGTCTGGGGACGGACAGCTTCCCGCAGGCTGACTTCGACGGCCCGCACAATCTGATGATGCAAATCCTCACCTCTCAGGGCGTGGTGTTTGACGAAGTGCTGATTTGTCCGCACCTGCCGGCCGACGAGTGCGACTGCCGCAAGCCAAAAGTGAAGCTGGTTGAGCGCTACCTGGCGGAAGAGGCGCTGGATAAAGCCAACAGCTATGTGATTGGCGATCGCGCCACCGACATCACCCTCGCCGAAAACATGGGGATTGCGGGCCTGCGCTATAGCCAGGCGGCTCTCAACTGGGCGCAGATTGGCGAGCAGCTGACCAAACGCGATCGTTATTCTCACGTTGAGCGCATTACCAAAGAAACGCAGATCGACGTTAAGGTGTGGCTGGATCGCGAAGGCAGCAGCAAGATCCACACCGGCGTGGGCTTCTTTGATCACATGCTGGATCAGATTGCCACCCACGGCGGCTTCCGCATGGAGATTGCCGTAAAAGGCGATCTGTACATTGACGATCACCACACCGTAGAAGATACCGGGCTGGCGCTGGGCGAAGCGCTCAAGCTGGCGCTGGGAGATAAACGCGGTATTAACCGTTTTGGCTTTGTGCTGCCGATGGACGAGTGCCTGGCGCGCTGCGCAATGGACATCTCCGGGCGTCCGCACCTGGAATATAAAGCAGACTTCACCTACCAGCGCGTGGGCGATCTGAGCACCGAAATGGTTGAACACTTCTTCCGTTCCCTCTCCTACACCATGGGCCTGACGCTGCACCTGAAAACCAAAGGCAAGAACGATCACCACCGCGTGGAGAGCCTGTTCAAAGCCTTTGGCCGAACCCTGCGTCAGGCGATCCGTGTGGAAGGTGATGCCCTGCCCTCGTCTAAAGGAGTGCTGTAATGAACGTGGTGATTCTGGATACCGGATGCGCCAACCTGAACTCCGTCAAATCGGCGATTTTACGCCACGGCTACGAGCCCGCCGTGAGCCGCGATCCGGACGTGGTGCTGCGCGCAGACAAACTCTTTTTACCCGGCGTGGGAACCGCACAGGCGGCGATGGATCAGATCCACGAGCGCGAGCTGGTTAACCTGATCAAAGCCTGCACCCAGCCGGTGCTGGGCATTTGCCTGGGGATGCAGCTTCTCGGTCGCCGTAGCGAAGAGAGCAACGGCGTGGATCTGCTGGATATTATCGAGCAGGACGTGCCCAAAATGACCGACCACGGCCTGCCGCTGCCGCACATGGGCTGGAACCGCGTTTATCCAAAAGCGGGCGACAGGCTGTTTCGCGGTATCGACGACGGCGCGTATTTTTATTTCGTCCACAGCTACGCCATGCCGGTCAACCCGTACACCATTGCCCAGTGCAACTACGGCGAGCCGTTTACCGCCGCGGTGCAGAAAGATAATTTCTTCGGCGTGCAGTTCCACCCGGAACGCTCGGGTGCCGCAGGCGCGCAGCTGCTGAAAAACTTCCTGGAGATGTGATGATTATTCCTGCTTTAGATTTAATTGACGGCACGGTCGTGCGGCTCCACCAGGGGGATTACGCCCAGCAGCGCGACTACGGCAACGATCCCCTGCCGCGCCTGCAGGACTACGCCGCGCAGGGCGCGGAGGTGCTGCACCTGGTTGACCTCACCGGGGCGAAAGATCCGGCTAAGCGCCAGATCCCGCTGCTGAAAAAACTGGTTGCTGGCGTTGATGTGCCCGTACAGGTCGGCGGCGGCGTGCGCACCGAAGAGGACGTCGCCGCCCTGCTTGATGCAGGCGTGGCGCGGGTTGTCGTCGGCTCGACCGCGGTGAAGGATCCCGAGAAGGTGAAAGGCTGGTTCCGCCGCTTTGGCGCGGACGCACTGGTGCTGGCGCTGGACGTGCGCATCGACGATAAGGGCACTAAGCAGGTCGCAGTGAGCGGCTGGCAGGAAAACTCCGGCGTGACGCTGGAGGAGCTGGTCGATATCTATCTGCCGGTCGGCCTGAAGCACGTGCTTTGCACGGACATCTCCCGCGACGGGACGCTGGCGGGCTCGAATGTCTCGCTGTATGACGAAGTGTGCGCGCGTTATCCGCAGGTGGCATTCCAGTCATCGGGCGGCATTGGCGATCTGGCCGACATTGCCGCGCTGCGCGGGACAGGCGTGCGCGGCGTGATTGTCGGACGCGCCCTTCTCGAAGGAAAATTTACTGTGTCGGAGGCGATTCAATGCTGGCAAAACGGATAATCCCTTGTCTTGACGTGCGCGATGGCCAGGTGGTTAAAGGCGTGCAGTTCCGTAATCACGAAATTATTGGCGATATCGTCCCGCTGGCAAAACGCTATGCCGATGAAGGCGCGGACGAGCTGGTGTTTTACGATATCACCGCGTCAAGCGACGGCCGCGTGGTGGATAAAAGCTGGGTCGCGCGCGTGGCGGAAGTGATTGATATCCCCTTCTGCGTGGCGGGCGGCATCAAGTCTGCGGAAGACGCGGCAAAAATTCTCTCTTTCGGCGCGGATAAAATTTCCATTAACTCTCCGGCGCTGGCCGACCCAGAGCTGATTACCCGCCTGGCGGATCGTTTTGGCGTGCAGTGCATCGTGGTGGGTATCGACACCTGGTTTGACGCGGCCACCGGCAAGTATCACGTCAATCAATATACCGGAGACGAAAGCCGCACGCGTGTCACCCAGTGGGAGACGCTCGACTGGGTGCAGGAAGTGCAAAAGCGCGGCGCGGGTGAAATCGTACTGAACATGATGAACCAGGACGGCGTGCGTAACGGCTACGACCTGGAGCAGCTGCGAAAAGTGCGCGCGGTGTGCCACGTGCCGCTGATTGCCTCCGGCGGTGCGGGAACAATGGAGCACTTCCTGGAAGCCTTCCGCGACGCCAACGTCGACGGCGCGCTGGCGGCGTCCGTGTTCCACAAGCAAATTATTAATATTGGCGAGTTAAAAACGTACCTGGCAGACCAGGGCGTGGAGATAAGGGTATGTTAACAGAGCAACAACAGGCGCAGCTGGACTGGGAAAAAACTGACGGATTACTGCCAGTGGTTGTACAACATGCCGTTTCAGGCGAAGTCCTGATGCTGGGCTATGTGAACCCGGAAGCCTTAGCCAAAACCGTCGAGACCGGTAAAGTCACCTTCTTCTCGCGCACCAAACAGCGCCTGTGGACCAAAGGTGAAACCTCCGGCCATTTCCTGAACGTGGTCAGCATTACCCCTGACTGCGATAACGATACCCTGCTCATTCTGGCTAACCCGATTGGCCCAACCTGCCACAAAGGCACCAGCAGCTGCTTTGGCGAGGCAAGCCACCAGTGGCTGTTCCTGTATCAGCTTGAACAGCTGTTAGCGGAGCGTAAAACGGCTGACCCGGCAAGTTCGTACACCGCGAAGCTGTACGCCAGCGGCACCAAGCGTATTGCGCAGAAAGTGGGTGAAGAAGGCGTTGAAACGGCGCTGGCGGCGACGGTGCATGACCGGGAAGAGTTGACTAACGAGGCGTCGGACCTGATGTATCACCTGCTGGTGCTGCTGCAGGATCAGGAGCTTGATTTGACTGCGGTTATTGAGAACCTTCGAAAGCGTCACCAATAAAAAAAGACCGGGGAAACCCGGTCTTTTTTTGTCTGCTGATTAGGATTTTGGCTGGTAGTTGCGCAGGGCGTTGCGTCCGAGGACGACACCAGAGCCGATAATGCCGCCGAGGATGATTGCCAGAATCATGGTCAACACACGTTTCGGGCTGTCACGTTTGATTGGCAGATCGGGCTTCATGACATAGCGATATGCATGAATAGTTGTTGGCGCGACATTCAAATTCTCAATGTCGAAAAGGTTCTGTTTTGTCTGATAGTAGGTTGCAGGAAATACCAGCGGTCGAGTGGACTCATTCTGTACCATCGAATTTAACGCATCGGTCCCTAGCAGGAACATGGTTTCCTGAGTAACATCTTGAGTCTGCTGCAGCTGCGGCTCGGTAATCTTTGCCGCTTGAGCCACTTTTAGCGACTCAACAATTTGCTTAATACGCAAATCCTTTTGTTCCTGGGACACTTTTTCCTGATTCTGAAGGGAGTCGTTGAGCATCTTAATTTGCTCTTTGATATTATCCTTGAGATCTACGCTCAATTCTTGCGCAATTTGCTCATCAATTTGCTGAATATACTGTGCGAGCTGTTTCTGTGCACTTTCAGCGCTTTCTCCAACATAGCTGACATTCAACGGCAAGAACTGTCCTTTTACAGCAGATTCGATAGTCAATTTTTCAGGTTCTTGCTGATTATCGAGCGTTTGCGAAAGTGCAGCGAATGAGGAGTTGAAACGACTAATAACGCGAGCCTGTACGTCCCCCACCGAGGGTGCGGCAGAGCCATAAACGATATTCAGCGCGTTATTATAGGTTGCTATTTGAGCGGCATCAGGCTGAGTAATAATAGCAGTGGAAGTCCATTTTTCCTTTGCTATCAATAAATAAGCACCTGCAAGCACAACTGCGATAAGTATACACGCTGCAATAGTCCGTTTACCGCGCCAAAGTTGGAGAACTAAATCAATCAAATCGATTTGCTCGTGATCATCGCTTCTGCTGACCACGTTATTGTTGTTCTGCGTCATACAATCCTTAACAGGCAAAAAGCAAAAAAATAAAATATTGTTTGTATAGTTTATCGCGTACTGCCGATTTTTCTATAAGAATCCTATGAGTTATCCCAGAACAGGCGAAGTTTTGCTTAGCAGGCACTTAGCGGTATGATGCACACCATCTTTTGCGCACCGCGCATCGCGATATTTGTTACTGAAGAGGATTGGTATGAAATTTTTGGTCACCGGAGCCGCGGGTTTTATTGGCTTTCACGTCAGCGAAAGACTTCTCAAGGCAGGCCATCAGGTTGTGGGTATCGATAATCTGAACGACTACTACGACGTCAGTCTTAAGCAAGCCCGACTGGACCTCCTGGCATCTGAGAATTTTACGTTCCGCAAACTCGATCTGTCAGATAACGCAGGTATGGCCTCGCTCTTTGCAAACGAGAAGTTTGACCGGGTGATCCACCTTGCTGCTCAAGCGGGCGTTCGTTATTCCATTGAAAATCCTCATGTGTATGCTGAATCCAACCTGGTGGGTCACCTGAATATTCTTGAGGGCTGCCGCCATAATAAGGTGCAGCATCTGGTGTATGCCTCCTCGAGTTCGGTGTATGGTCTGAACCGCAAAATGCCCTTCTCTACCGATGATTCGGTAGATCACCCGGTCTCGCTGTATGCCGCCACCAAAAAAGCGAACGAACTGATGGCGCATACCTACTCCCATCTCTACGGTTTGCCAACCACTGGCCTGCGATTCTTTACCGTGTACGGCCCATGGGGACGTCCAGATATGGCGCTGTTTAAATTCACCAAAGCGATGATCGAAGGCAAAAGCATCGACGTGTACAACTACGGCAAGATGAAGCGCGACTTCACCTATATTGATGACATCGTCGAGGGAATTATTCGTCTTCAGGACGTTATTCCGCAGCCGAATCCCGAGTGGACCGTTGAAACCGGTTCTCCTGCCACCAGCTCTGCGCCATACCACATTTACAATATCGGCAATAGCGAGCCGGTGGAGCTGATGGACTACATCACCGCTCTGGAAGACGCTTTAGGCAGCGAAGCGGAAAAAAACATGATGCCCGTGCAGCCCGGTGACGTACTGGAGACCAGCGCAGACACCAGGCCTTTGTATGAGGCGGTCGGCTTCAAGCCAAAAACCTCGGTTAAAGAAGGGGTTAAAAACTTCGTGGACTGGTATCGAAATTACTACAACGTCTAAAACAAAAAAGCCCGGCTATGCCGGGCTTTTTTACACCAAAACGACGGTTATCAGTCGCTGCCAAACAGATCGCGGGTGTAGACCTTATCCGCCACGTCCGCCAGCTCGTCCGCCATTCGGTTGGAGATGATCACGTCAGCTTCTTTCTTGAACGCATCCAGATCGCGAACCACGCGCGAGTGGAAGAACTCATCTTCCTTCATTGCTGGCTCGTAAATCACAACCTGCACACCTTTCGCCTTGATACGCTTCATGATCCCCTGAATGGATGAGGCGCGGAAGTTATCCGAGCCGCTCTTCATAATCAGACGATACACGCCCACGACTTTCGGCTGGCGCGCCAGAATAGAATCAGAAATAAAGTCTTTGCGGGTACGGTTAGCGTCAACAATCGCTGAAATCAGGTTGTTTGGCACCGCCTGATAGTTTGCCAGCAGCTGCTTGGTATCTTTAGGCAGACAGTAGCCACCGTAGCCAAATGATGGGTTGTTGTAATGGTTGCCAATGCGCGGATCGAGGCAAACGCCTTCGATGATCTGACGTGTGTTCAGACCCAGGCTTTCTGCATAGCTGTCCAGCTCATTGAAATAAGCCACGCGCATCGCCAGATAGGTGTTGGCGAAAAGTTTGATGGCTTCGGCTTCGGTAGAGTCGGTAAACAGCACCGCGATATCTTTCTTAACAGCACCTTCCTGCAACAGCGCAGCAAAACGCTCAGCGCGTTCAGAACGCTCACCGATCACAATGCGGGACGGGTGCAGGTTATCATATAACGCCCTTCCCTCACGCAGGAATTCCGGCGAGAAGAAGACATTATCAATACCCAGCTTTTCCTTAATGGATTTGGTGAAGCCCACGGGAATGGTGGATTTAATAATCATCACCGCGTTTGGGTTGATCGCCGTAACGTCATTGATCACCGCTTCGACGCTGGAAGTGTTGAAGTAGTTGGTTTTCGGATCGTAATCGGTCGGCGTGGCGATGATGACATAATCCGCGTTGCGGTAAGCATCTTCTTTGTCCGTCGTTGCACGGAAATTCAGCTCTTTATTGGAAAGATATTCCTGAATCTCCTTATCAACAATCGGGGAGATCTTCTGATTAAGCATGTCCACTTTCGCCTGAACGATATCGAGCGCGACCACTTCATGGTTCTGCGCGATGAGGATACCGTTTGAAAGACCGACATAGCCTGTTCCGGAGATTGCTATTTTCATTCGTTCAACTTCTTCAAGTATGAGTGTCAGGTGGCGCGAATGCACCGCCGCGATAAACAACTGTTGAGGTTTTTACCTCTTAAGTTTATCGGCTGTCAAGGCGAATGCCTTGCTACAGGAATGCGATAATTTAGTGGTTTATTCTGCATTTAACGCGCTCGTCTGGGCGAAGCAAGTCATCATGGGGACGGAGCAATAAAAAAAGCCCGGTGAATTTCACCGGGCCCTGCTATCGGACTGGTTTAAATCAGATTAATCCAGCCACTCGGTGTGGAACACGCCGTCTTTATCAGTGCGTTTATAGGTGTGCGCACCGAAGTAGTCACGCTGTGCCTGAATCAGGTTTGCAGGCAGAACGGCAGCACGGTAGCTGTCGTAGTACGCCACAGCAGCGGAGAAGGTCGGAACCGGAATACCGTTCTGAACCGCATAAGCAACCACATCACGCAGCGCCTGCTGGTATTCATCAGCAATTTTCTTGAAGTACGGTGCCAGCAGCAGGTTTGCGATACCCGCATTTTCAGCGTAAGCATCGGTAATTTTCTGCAGGAACTGCGCACGAATGATGCAGCCCGCGCGGAAGATCTTCGCGATTTCGCCGTAGTTCAGCTCCCAGTTATTCTCGTCGGACGCTGCGCGCAGCTGAGAGAAGCCCTGTGCATAGGACACGATCTTACCGAGATACAGCGCACGGCGCACTTTCTCCACGAACTCCGCTTTATCACCAGCTGGTTTAGCCTGCGGACCAGACAGTACTTTGGATGCTGCTACACGCTGCTCTTTCAGAGAAGAGATGTAGCGTGCAAATACGGATTCAGTGATCAGAGACAGCGGCTCGCCCAGATCCAGAGAGCTCTGGCTGGTCCATTTACCGGTACCTTTGTTCGCCGCTTCATCCAGGATCACATCAACCAGGTATTTACCCTCTTCATCTTTCTTAGTGAAGATATCTTTGGTGATGTCGATCAGGTAGCTGTTCAGCTCGCCCTTGTTCCATTCAGTGAAGGTTTCCGCCAGCTCTTCGTTGGTCAGGTTCAGGCCACCTTTCAGCAGGGAATAGGCTTCTGCGATCAGCTGCATGTCACCATACTCGATGCCGTTGTGAACCATCTTCACGTAATGACCCGCACCGTCAGCACCGATGTAGGTCACGCACGGCTCGCCATCTTCAGCGACCGCGGCAATTTTGGTCAGGATTGGTGCTACCAGCTCATACGCTTCTTTCTGGCCGCCAGGCATGATGGATGGGCCTTTCAGCGCACCCTCTTCACCACCGGACACACCGGTACCGATGAAGTTGAAGCCTTCAGCAGACAGTTCACGGTTACGACGAATGGTGTCCTGGAAGAAGGTGTTACCGCCATCAATGATGATGTCGCCCTTATCCAGATAAGGTTTCAGGGAATCGATGGCAGCATCAGTACCTGCGCCCGCTTTCACCATTAACAGGATACGACGAGGCGTTTCCAGGGACTCAACGAACTCTTTAACCGTGTAGAAAGGAACCAGCTTCTTGCCCGGGTTTTCGGCAATCACTTCTTCAGTTTTTTCACGGGAGCGGTTGAAAACGGAGACGGTATAACCACGGCTTTCGATGTTGAGCGCCAGGTTGCGCCCCATCACTGCCATACCGACAACGCCGATCTGTTGCTTGGACATTACATACTCCTGTCAGGTGTGGTCACCGCGAACGATTGCGCGGCTTGAATGTTTTAGGAATGTTAACTCAGAAATTACCAAATCGGTAGCACGATACCATTAAAGATCAAACGTGAGGTTTTACGGGTAACATCCCAAAGCGATTTGCTCTTAGCAAATCGCTTATCTTTAACGCTGTTAAAGGAATAACTCCTTAAAAGTTTTCCCATTTTTATCCTTCTCAGATAATTGAGGGTTTTCAATATTCCACTCAATATTCAGGAAAGGATCATTCCAAAGCAGACAACCTTCAGAAGTTGGATCATAGTAATCAGTGCATTTATATTCAAAATCAGCAACATCAGACAAGACGACAAAACCGTGCGCAAGTCCGGGTGGAACCCAGAATTGTTTTTTGTTTTCTTCACTCAATAAAACACCTTGCCATGCACCAAATGTTGGCGAATCTTTTCGAATATCAACAGCAACATCCAGAACTTCACCTCTGACAACGCGAACTAATTTTCCTTGGGGATTATTTCGCTGGAAGTGCAATCCGCGCAGAACACCTTGAGATGAGCGAGAATGATTATCCTGAACAAAATCGAGATCGATATTTAACATTTCTTTGTAACGATCTTTCTGGAAAGTTTCGAGGAAGAAACCACGATGATCGCCGAAAACTTTAGGCTCAATAATTTTTGCATCGATAATTTTTGTATCAATAATATTCATAAAAACTCACTATTATTAGTAGGCGCCATCTCGTTTGAGTACAACGTTTACGGTTTTAAACAAAATGGCTATATCATTCCAAAGTGACCAATTTTTAACGTACCATGCATCAAAATAGACGCGGGTTTCATAATCGATATCATTTCGACCGCTAACCTGCCACAGTCCAGTCATTCCCGGTTTGGCCATTAAATAATAGTCAACGTCCTCGCTATAGCGGATCAGCTCATCATGAACGATAGGTCTAGGCCCCACCAGACTCATTTCACCTTTTAAGACATTAAACAGCTGTGGAAGCTCATCAAGGCTTGATTTCCGAATAAAATGACCGATTTTGGTAATGCGAGGATCGTCTTTTAATTTAAAATCTTTCTCCCACTCTTTTCGGGCATTCTCATCTTTTGCAAGTAGTTCATTAAGCACTTCTTGAGAATTAAGGATCATCGACCTAAATTTCAAGCATTTAAAGCGCTTACCGTTTCGTCCAATGCGCTCATGCCCGTAGATGGCTGGGCCGCCATCTTTTTTCACCTGAAGATAGAGATAAGCAAGAAGTGGGGAAGCAACAAGAATAATGGCTAGCGAACCAAAAATATCAAAAGCTCTTTTAGCAAATCGTGAGGTCCGCTTAGCCAAATTGTTGTTTACCCTCAAGATCATCACCTCATGGCTGAATATAAAGGCCATATCAGTGCCATAAAGCGGTAATCCACGAATTGTTGGGATAACTGAGACATAACGGAATTTATGTTTTGAAAGCTTTTTGATCCAAGTATTTCTTATTTCAATTTGCTCTGACTCAACGGCGATAATAAACTGGGTAAATTTGTTAACCGTATCTTTTATTTTATTGATATCCATATCAATAATTGGGCATCCCAACATTTCTTTTTCTGTACTATCTCCTATAAAGCAAGTAACTTTATACCCAAGGTTTTTTTCACTATTTATTGCCAAATAAGCATCACGAGCATTTTTCCCACACCCGATTATGATTGTGTCACGTTTCCACAATCCAAGTTTATCCAGTATATTACGTGTAACGGAACGTCCTAATGGAATCAGGATGAATGCAAACATCCAGGTGAACACCCAGAGATAGCGGGAGAAATGCCATTTCGAAAAGGCATTTATTGCGAGTTCAATGATTGCAAATATCAGCAGCGTTCTTAGTATCTCCTTTAACTCAAACCAAAATGGCTTGCGATAGGAGTAATGTCGCAGTCTGATCCAAAACCAACCAACACAGATCACACTTAAAATAGAGTGCGTTGCAACTTTATCGTTGAATTCGTCTTGCGGTATAAATGCCGGAAGATTATTAAAGAGATATTCAATAAGATATATTGATATACCGAAAGAAAAAAGCAACAAAAATAAGTCAACTGAGGCATTGGCTATTTTGCCAACAGTGAGCTTCACATTGATTTTCATATTAATCCCGCAAGATATTCATTTCCAATATTTTTTATGCATACTGAATTTCTTCGATAAAGATAAAGGTAATCGCTTATATCTTTTTCCTAACTGATATCCCAGGAATTTAGCACCGTTATTGATAAATGCCTGAATCAAATAGAGCGGTTGTCTTTTTAAAACAAATCTCATTTCAGATAAAATGAACTTCTTACCCTCACCACCCGCTCCGCCGAAATCACGTCTGATCCAGCTTTGTTCCTGATGGAAGACACCAATGTCAAAATATCGCGAAAATTCATCAATAGCAGTGTAGTTATGTGAATGTTTTGCCACGGCATTCGCAGCATATCCAACCTTATAACCTGCTGAGAGTGCATTAGCTGCAAAAAGCATATCTTCACACAGGATAGTATTCTCTGCAAAACCGCCTAACTTTTCAAAAAGAGCGACACGATAAGCAGAAAACGAATTGGACATAAACACAGCCTTAATGCCTAACGGTTTACTGCTTTCCTTTGAAACAACATAACTTCGATCGGAATAGTTAAAATGTCTGGCATGGCGGGCAATGACATTCGCGTCATCGTGCGGGATTTGTTTACCGTAAATCGCAGCCAGTTGAGCATCAGCATCAAACATTGCAATCATGTTTTCAATGGATTCGGCATCGTTAAGGATCGCATCCTGTGTCATGAAAAATACGATATCGCTAGACGAAGCTAGTTGCCGCAGACCAAGATTACGGGTACCGCCGTGATTAAAATCACATGAATTAATACCCAACACGCTAAACCCCATTTCATTAGCGATGCCAACGGTATCGTCTTTTGAGCCAGAATCGATAACAAGAACGTCGCCAGAAAAATAATTACGTATGCTCGCTGCAGATTTCTTCCAGATATCACCACCGTTGTAGGTAGGGACAACCATAGCGACTCTGAGGTTACTCATGTTTATTTTTCACCTTTTTGGTCTGCTCCAAGAACGCATTACCATTTTGTAGGTCGGGTTCCAGATGGCAGCCTTCAGCCCATTCATTCCATGCATTAATGAATACGAATGACTCACTAAGTCCATTTGAGGCGGAGAACTTGCTTGCTTCATCCAGCCAATAGCCATAGCTCTCCGGCTCATCATTTTGAATTACTGTTGGGGTTGCCCGTCTGGCGGAGTTATCCCAGCTAGGGAATACGGCGGGGATCACTTTTTGCGGTTTTTTTGCATAGCTTTCAACAATATTATCCACCATATGTTTATAAGAAATCTTATTAACGGCAGAGGCATTGCGTTTGAGGTATTGGAAAAGAGCGTTAGGTAAAATGCTACGAGCAGTATCAACCAGGAATTGCTCTTTGGTTTTTACGGACGGGAAATCAATTCTGTTTGGCTGAAAATCAACAACTGCATCAAAATTATGTTTGAAGATTTCCTCATAGCTACTCGTCACAAAACCATTTTTAACACAGATGAAATAAATGGATTCAAGACCATTTTCCTTCGCTTTTTCATTCCAGGTATGAATGAAATTATCAATATCGGGAATGTGATCATATCTATAGAGCAGGAACACCGGCTTACCATCAACTTTGATATAACGGTCGTCTTTTAAGAAAGGTAACAAGTATTCAAAGTGCTCTAATGCATCTTGTTCTGTATAATCTTGCTTGATCAAGACTTCGCGCTCCATTCCATCCCACGCGCGAGTCCAGTTCTCATTAGCCCAGCAGATGCAGAACGGTAAATCGGGCTCTTTATCTTTCAAGACAGCTTCTAATGGCTTTTCAAGTAACAGATGCCCGTTGAACCAATAGTGATAGTAACAAAAGCCGTCAATACCATATTCTTTTGCTAGTGCCGCCTGACGAATACGAGTTTCGGGAACACGTAAGTCATAGAAACCCATAGTCGTTGGAATGTGTGGCTGATTATGCCCTTTAAAACGAGGTTTAGATTTTGAAACGTTAAACCATTCAGTAAACCCCTCTCCCCACCATTCATTATTTTCTTTTACGGGATGATATTGAGGCAGATAAAATGCAATATATTTCATACACACGTCCATTTAACTTAAAAGCGTAATAATTAAGCTCAGTAAAATAATTTATATTCTATTTGTCAAAAACGAATAGACTAGTGAAAGGTTATTTGCTAGAGACTGGCGGTAAATTTTTTTGTTCATAATCAAACTTAAAAAGCGGAACATCTTGCGCTTTTCCAAGGTTTCTATAAACATGTATAATTTATTACTATCAACCTTAGTCAACATTCCACCGCACACTCGCTGATATTCATGTAACTGACAAAGTAAGGGAGGGTACTTACTTTTTTTCGGTTTTTTGAATTTCTGCACGATGTCGGAAAAAGTTTTCTTCATTCCTGCGACATTGTCTCCGTGCTGTCTGTACTTAATACGCGACTCACGATCAAAATAGATTGAACCCGTACTTACCATGACCAGATAAAACCACCAGTCATGCATTACGATTCGATTGGTTGCAGGCAAGTTTGATTTTATCTGGCGAAAAGCCTCAGCATTAAGCACACAAGTACATCCCGTCACAACATTCTCGACTAAAGCATTCGAGAGCGTAAGATTTTTTTCAGGATAAGGAGACCGAAACTGAAATTGCAGTGAAGCATCTACAACATTGAGTGTAGAGCAGTACATTACTGCACCTTTATAGTCTTTGATACACTTTATTGCATGGCTTATTTTATCTGTTTCCCAGAAATCATCCTGATCGCAAAAAGCATAATAGTTATATTTCCCTGTGTCTACCTGCTGCATCAAATCAAAAAAACTGGCTACAACGCCAAGATTGCTGCCCTCAATCAGTTTAATATTTCTATGCTTTAACTGATAATTCTTAATAATTTCTAGAGTATTATCACTAGAGCCATCGTCGCGAATAAGAATATCAGGATGCCCTTCCAATACTAATAGGCTATCAAGTTGCTCACAAAGATACTTATCGCCATTGTAAGTCGACATTAATATTACACTATTCATTTCATTCCTGAATTAATTAACCGCGTATTCTTGCGTCTCTTCTTTGAGAGCAGTGGATAAAATAACATTAAGGATAATGACGCATAAACAAGCATATTAGAGAATGTGCATAGGACTAATAATATTGTACAAATTGAAAATTGGACATAAAAAAATGAATTCTTGGGACACATTTGCAAAAAAAATAATGGAGTTGCTATCATCAGCATCAACATTATTATCGGCCCATACCAGCCGATAAAAACAAACGAATCCGCAAAAATAGTCCCTACAGTTAAGAAATCGATCACTCGTGCTAAAGGAGAATTCTCTTCATCATAGCCGAATAGAGTGGCAACCCTTTTTCCAACGACGTCCGGCAGAACCTCATAAACGACGAACTTCAGACCGCCGGACTCTTCTCGGTGATTTTCATATTCATTTATCGTGTTCTGGAAATTAGCCATTGGTGAGCTAATATACAAATATGCCCAATACAATGGAGAAAGTGACTGTTGTTGCGTAAATACTGAGTCAGCCTCTGTAGCGCGCATTATATTTTCAACAGTGAAGTTTTCATCACCTGTTTGAGCTTTGGTACGTAAGTCACCCGCGAGACCAAAAACATACATTAGTAAAAGTGCGCTAACGGTGATCTTGGCTATCTTTTTAAAACTTATTTTCCTGTACAACACAAACAAGAAAAGAAAATTCAAAATGCAAAAAACAATATAACTTCGATACATCAAAAGCATGAAGAGACACAGACAAACACCAGATGCGATAAAACTTCTCTTTTTTCGATATATCAGATAATCAAAATATGATTTAATGCAGTAAAACGTTGTAAGTGATGTAAATATGACATGCACACCAGGGAAAGTAAAATCACGGTAATCGTATAGATTACCGCGAATCATCTCGATAAGTGGTATTTTTCCGTTATAAAGAACCTCAACAACAAAAAACGACACAATCAATATTATTGGTTTATAACTAAACCGAAAATTATTTTGTTCGTTTGCAATCGCATTTTTTGAGTTTCTAAACCAAGTTCTGATTACAGGATTCATAACGCACCCCATAAAAAGAAATATTCCACAACTTCCTAATATAAACAGAAGCAGAAAACCGGAGACATCAGGATAGATACCCGAGAATTGAAAGCAATATAATAGAAAGCTAAAAAACAACGCTATACAAACTATAAAATAGCAATTGGACAGTATTCTCATATACTCACCGATTGTATAGATCAATGAAGTCCATTGGCTTCGATGCCATTCTTTTTAAGAACTCATGATCTTCTTTGTACAGATTACTTACGACACTGTCATTTAAAAGAGTTTTGAATTTATTATTATCATAATTTAACAAATCGATGTTTTGAGAAAGAATGCCAGCGTATCGGCAACACTCTTTCATTTTGTTTTCGTAGGCGAGACTAATGACTTTAGTTTGATTCTTAACAGCCAAAACGACACCATGATAGCGCATGCTTACAACTAGCTCAGAATTATTTACCCTTTCGTCGTATTTGAAGAAGCTGTCAACACCACCATCGATATAGGCTTTAGCTGCATGATTCTCCAGATGATCTTTAACCATATTCAGGAAGGTAGATTCTGCTTCGGATGAATAAAGATGCGGGAGAATTCGGATAGTATAACCTTCTCTGTTTGCAAACTCCGCAATAGCAGGCAAGATTTGTTCTTTTAACATATCGCCATCATTGCTGCTTCTGAAGTCAACATGCCAGTTACTTAACTGCGTTGGGATAAAAGTGAGAATTTTATTTTCTGTAAGCTCTTTTTGCTGTCTTGGAAGCAAAAACGCCGTATCAACACCCAAAGTTGAATTGATATTTTTGGTTCTCAGAAAATCAAACGATCTTTTCTCACGAACAAACATGATACATTTCTTCAGTACTCTTCTCGAAAGCCAGTTGAAGATTTTACTGTTGCTCTCACCAACGGTATTAAGATGGAAAAGGACATTAGGATTAGCCATTCTCGCTACAATAACGTTAGCCAGATAAGTCCAATCTTTATAAATACCAATATTGGCGCCGCCTGGTGAAACAAAAATAAAATCATATAGCTTTGAAAGTTCTTTTAATTTCTTGAAATATCCCTCACGACCAAGCATAAACAGTTTGAATTCTTTTACGAGAGTATCTCGGGATACATTCAGACTATCATAATGTGTAACTTTCTCATGCTCAAATGGGATTTTTGTACCGTTCTTGTTCCAGATGTAAGTAATGGCTACTTCATGACCTCTATTGACCAACTCAGATACCAGTGCATACCCAGCAGCATCATCACCAAAATTATTAGTATGTTGGTTAATAATTAAAACTTTCATTACACAGTCTCACTTAATTTTTTATCGTTTAGATTTAATATAGAAATTAGCATTGTTGGTATGCGCAAAAACCATACAAAGAAACTTAATTCAGGTAACTGGCATTTAATCAAAATAAATGATGCTATTGCGAATACAGGAAGCGTTAATGTTTGAATAAACAATATCCTTTTATGATTACCTAACGCCTGCCCAATAGTCATCACCAGCATTGTGAAACAATTTAGAGCGGTAAAAAATGATATGATATAAAAAATAACTTTCAGCTTTTCATCGATTCCCACACTAAATAAAGCTGAGAAAATGGTCTCATTAAATATCATTAACACCAGTACAAATAGCAGTGATATAGAAATACTAACTGAGAGATAAATTTTTAAGTTAAGAAATTTTACAAGTTTCCCGCGAATATGATGATATGCACCAGAACTAAAATATTGAAATATGACCCCTGCTAATATACCAGGGATAGCATAGCTTTTTATCACCATCTCGGAAAAAGCGACATAGTTAACAAGCTCTATGCCAGAATAATACTTAAGAGCAAGGAAACGATCCCAGTACAAGAATGCGATTCCCAATAAACTAGCTATACCTACTGAAAAACTAAAACTGTAAAACTCTCGTGCTGAGCAATGAGCGTATTCATTGGTGACAGAATTATTTTTTGTGCTGTTCTTTAGCGCATAGGCCAGCAGTAAAAGCAAAAGAGTGAGCCTTGATAACAAGACGGAAGACGCTAATACGTAGTCGATGCTGACATTATACTGAGCTAAAACAACCGGCATGCCATAGGTTATCATGTTACCGATATTTTTCGCTATTGAGCTCTCTTTAAATCCACCTACGCCTTCGATGTAACCTGATAGTGGAAATGTGACAAATGATGCCAATATTATGAGAAGCCCCAACATTTGTACATAGCGAGGCATGACATCTAAATTATAGCCATTACCAAACTGTTTCCATACTGAATAAATTAAAAACAGTAATACCAAAACCACCAGCAAATAAGTATAAGCAATCTTAAATATTTTCTTTGCGTCTTTTTTACTGCTAATAAATTTACTTACCCCTCTGCTCACGCCACAATCAGAAAGGTTTACTACCCCTAAAATTGTCCATAGGAATAAAAAATATGACACGTGAGTGATGGAGTAGCTTTTTAATATCAGAGGAACCGAAACAATAGAAATAATAATACTTGATATTGTGCCAGCGCCTACCCACGAAACGTTTTTTATAAAGCTCATGTGCCATTACTCAAAAAAACAAAATCAACATCCAACGACATGGATGTTGATTTAATTAGGACTTATAACTTACCGTCTACGAGTCTTAATAAATATTCACCATATTTATTTTTAGACAATACCTTAGCCAGACTACGAACCTGCTCGGCATCAATAAACCCTTTGCGATAGGCAATCTCTTCCGGACAGGATACTTTCAGACCCTGTCGCTCTTCAATGGTCGCGATAAAGTTACTCGCTTCAATCAGACTCTGGTGAGTACCGGTATCCAGCCATGCATATCCGCGGCCCATCATGGCAACAGAGAGTCGTCCCTGCTCCAGATAGATACGGTTAATGTCTGTAATTTCCAGTTCGCCACGTGCGGAGGGTTTCAGATTTTTCGCCATTTCCACTACATCGTTGTCGTAGAAATACAGACCGGTTACGGCGTAATTGCTTTTTGGCTCAGTGGGCTTTTCTTCAAGGCTAATAGCCGTGCCGTCTTTGTCAAACTCCACGACACCGTAACGCTCAGGATCATTTACATGATATGCGAAGACGGTTGCGCCCTCACCTTTAGTGATTGCAGTTTCGAGTTGTTTAGGCAGATCGTGGCCATAGAAGATGTTGTCACCCAGCACCAGCGCACAGCTATCTTCACCGATAAATTCTTCACCAATAATAAATGCCTGTGCCAGCCCATCAGGACTTGGCTGCACTTTATATTGAAGATTCAAGCCCCACTGGCTACCATCGCCGAGCAGCTGCTCAAAGCGAGGGGTATCCTGCGGTGTACTGATGATCAAGATATCTTTAATACCCGCCAGCATCAGCGTGGAGAGCGGGTAATAAATCATCGGTTTGTCGTAGATTGGCAGCAGTTGCTTACTGACCGCCATTGTTACCGGATACAAACGAGTGCCGGAGCCACCGGCAAGAATAATACCTTTACGCGTAGTCATTTTTTTCTCTATAAATACAAAATGCCCATAAATGGGCATTTATTTTGATTTTAAACTGATTGAGCAGTAAATAACTCAGCGAGCATACGTTTAACGCCCACTTCCCATGACGGTAAGACCAGCCCGAAATTGCGCTGGAATTTTTCTGTATTCAGACGTGAGTTATGCGGACGACGAGCCGGAGTTGGATAAGCCGAGGTCGGAACCGGATTGAGCTTCTCAATGGCCAGCTCAATACCTGCATGACGGGCTTCTTCAAACACCAATGCGGCATAGTCGTACCAGGTCGTCGTGTTAGAAGCCACCAGATGATATAGCCCAGCTACTTCGGGTTTATTCACAGCAACACGAATAGCGTGAGCGGTACAGTCAGCCAGTAATTCTGCACCTGTCGGGGCCCCAACCTGATCGTTAATAACAGAGAGCTCTTGACGTTCTTTCGCAAGACGCAGCATGGTTTTGGCGAAATTATTACCTTTGCCAGCGTACACCCAGCTGGTACGGAAAATCAGATGGTTAGGGCAATGCGCCTGCAATGCTTTTTCACCATCAAGCTTTGTTTGTCCATAGACATTCAATGGATCGGTGGCATCAGTTTCTTCCCACGGTTTTTCACCATTGCCAGGGAAGACATAGTCCGTTGAATAGTGAACAACCCAGGCTCCAATTCTGGCCGCTTCCTTCGCAATTGCTTCCACGCTTGTGGCATTTAACAACTGTGCAAATTCTGGCTCAGATTCGGCTTTATCAACTGCGGTATGCGCTGCCGCGTTCACAATAACATCGGGCTTGATGCTACGCACCGTTTGCGCAATGCCTTCCGGATTACTGAAATCACCACAATAATCTTTAGAATGCACATCGAGAGCGATAACGTTACCGAGCGGAGCCAGGGCGCGCTGAAGTTCCCAGCCCACCTGTCCTGTCTTACCGAAAAGCAGAATATTCATTACTTACGCTCTCCGTAATTCTGCTCAATCCAGCTTTTGTACGCGCCGCTTTTCACATTATTAACCCAGTCCTGATTGGTTAGGTACCATTCAACGGTTTTCCGGATACCACTTTCAAAGGTTTCTTCCGGTTTCCACCCCAGCTCTTCACTAATTTTGTGCGCATCAATTGCATAACGACGGTCGTGACCTGGACGG
Organism: Enterobacter soli; assembly: GCF_964208575.1. Taxonomy (GTDB): domain Bacteria; phylum Pseudomonadota; class Gammaproteobacteria; order Enterobacterales; family Enterobacteriaceae; genus Enterobacter; species Enterobacter soli_A. The sequence continues at coordinate 186,572 of NZ_CAXOFU010000007.1, forward strand.
TCAGCAACATAGGTAAGCTGGTCGCGATAGGAACCTTCTTTCGGCACGATTTCATCAAGAAGATCGCAGATGGTATGCACTACTTCCAGGTTCTGTTTTTCATTATGACCACCGATGTTATAAGTCTCTCCAGGTTTACCCTGTGTCACAACGGTGTAGAGTGCACGCGCATGATCTTCAACATACAGCCAGTCGCGGATCTGATCGCCTTTGCCATAGATTGGCAGTGCTTTTCCATCCAGCGCATTAAGAATAACCAGCGGGATAAGTTTTTCAGGGAAGTGATATGGACCGTAGTTGTTGGAGCAGTTAGTCACAATCGTCGGGAAACCATAGGTGCGTAGCCATGCGCGAACCAGATGGTCACTGGACGCTTTAGACGCGGAGTATGGGCTGCTCGGTGCATAAGCCGTTGTTTCAGTGAACAATGGCAATTCGGCGGAAGCAGGATGTTCATCCGGATGCGGCAAGTCGCCGTAAACTTCATCCGTAGAAATATGGTGGAAACGGAACGCGGATTTCGCGCTATCAGACAATGCTGACCAGTAAGCGCGGGCCGCTTCCAGCAGAACGTAGGTTCCTACAATATTTGTTTCAATAAAGGCAGCAGGGCCCGTGATTGAGCGGTCAACGTGGCTTTCAGCAGCGAGATGCATAACAGCATCAGGTTTATGCGCTGCAAAAATACGTTCCATCGCGGTTTTATCACAGATATTGGCCTGTTCAAAGGCGTAACGTTCGTTGCTGCTGACTTCAGCAAGCGACTCCAGGTTACCGGCGTAAGTCAGCTTATCAACGTTAACCACCTCGTCCTGAGTATTATTAATAATATGTCGTACGACCGCCGAGCCGATAAAACCGGCACCACCTGTAACTAGAATTTTCACGTTGTCTATTCCGCTTTATTGAATAAATCGAGAGATTGATGTTCCTGATTCTTCCCGAAAATGCGAGCTGAATGCAGAAATATGCACGCTACCGCCCCTGGCTTAAAGCTACCAGTGCACTTGCATACATTCAAAATGTGAGGAAGTTTTACGGCCAAAAAATGGACAGATTACGCTTAGGGGTAAGCCGTAAAACGGGTACTAATTGTTATCGTTATTGAGCCCGGAAACAAGTAGAAACACCTGTTATTTAACATATTGTTATCGTTGCAGATCTTTAAAACAAATAGAGCAACTGGCATCAACAGGTTTTATGTAACCTGCAACACCAGTTGCCTTATGAACAGAAACTATCCACTGCATACAAAAATCGATGCTTAGCTATCAGCCAGCAGCTTCTTAATGCTCTCGCGGAACTTCTGCCCTTCTTTGTGATTACGCATTCCGTAGTTCACGAACGCCTGCATGTAGCCCATTTTCTTACCGCAGTCGTAGCTCTCGCCGGTCATCAGCATGGCGTCTACGGACTGTTTTTTCGCCAGCGCGGCAATGGCGTCAGTCAACTGAACGCGACCCCATGCGCCTGGCTCGGTGCGTTCCAGCTCGGCCCAGATGTCGGCGTTCAGAACGTAGCGGCCTACGGCCATCAGATCTGAATCCAGCGTCTGCGGCTGATCCGGTTTTTCGATAAACTCAACGATACGGCTTACCTGCCCTTCGGAATCCAGCGGCTCTTTGGTCTGGATAACGGAGTATTCGGACAGATCGCCCTTCATACGTTTAGCCAGAACCTGGCTGCGGCCGGTTTCGTTGAAGCGAGCCACCATCGCGGCGAGGTTATAGCGCAGCGGATCGGCGGTGGCGTTGTCCAGAATAATGTCTGGCAGCACAACGATAAACGGATTATCGCCCACGACAGGACGCGAGCAAAGAATGGAGTGACCCAGACCCAGCGGCTGTGCCTGACGCACGTTCATGATGGTTACGCCAGGAGGGCAGATAGACTGCACTTCTGCCAGAAGCTGACGCTTAACGCGCTGCTCAAGCAACGCTTCGAGTTCGTAAGAGGTGTCGAAGTGGTTTTCAACCGCATTCTTGGAAGAGTGCGTCACCAGAACGATTTCTTTGATCCCTGCAGCAACAATCTCGTCGACAATGTACTGAATCATCGGCTTATCGACGATCGGCAGCATCTCTTTAGGAATAGCCTTTGTGGCCGGCAGCATATGCATGCCCAACCCCGCCACCGGAATGACTGCTTTCAAATTAATCATTATTTCTTCCACCTTAAAATGGTTGACGAATTATAGCTCTTAAACCTGTTTTCGCCAGCATGATTTACCGGAGACTTCATGTGATATTACGCTTTAGCATCACAAAATACAGTAGTTGCACTTTGAATAAATCGTGAATTGATACCAGGATTAATCGCAAAATAGCGCAGCCGGGGCTAACCCCGTGGCAGGCTAAAATTTAACCTTTCGGTATTCACAGTATGTTGATCGACCCGATCAATATCGACGGAACTTTGCCCTTTCTCATTTACCGCCTTGATGTTCGCCAGCGAGAGTAATGTCTCCTCTTTCGCCATGAACTTACCGCGAATATCCTTGCGCAGGTCGAAGTTCATCTTCAGCGCGGGGCCAATGGCGGCTTCCTGCATCACGTTGATGTTACGCAGGAAAAGGTGCTGGGGCTTATTGTGAAGCTCAAGGGTCGCGCGCGTCATGTTGACGTTGGTGATGGCGACAAAGGAGGTGGCGTTGCCGGAGGAGATTTGTATCCCGCGCAATTTATAATCAAGCTGCCGGTTATCCAGGCGAATATCATTGAGCTTGAAGTTCTGAGGTATCGACAGATAATCCCCTTTAATCACCCCGTAGCCAATTAACATGCCGGCGCTGTTGACCATATCTATATTATCAATAACGAAATTATCACAGCCATAAATTGCCACGGTGGCATTATCAATTCCGGCCTTTTTACTGAAATCCGGGGTGATATTTTTGGCTTTTACATTACGAATAATAAAGTGTTTGCCGTTTTCGACGTGGACTAATTGGCGACAATTGCTGCCGGTGATATTGGCAACCACAAAGTTTTTGACCACCTGCTTCTCAGGATAATCATTGTCATAGGTGCTGCCCGCCAGGCCAATGCCGATGCCCCAGTTGATCTTGCCGTTGGTACAGTTGATGTTATCGATGACGTGGTCGGAGATCAGAATATCGCGATCGTTAATGGCGACGTTCCATTCAATCGCATCCCCTTGCAGATGGCTGAAGCGGCTGTTGGTAATACGCGCCCCCGCCACCTGATTATGAAATCCCTGGCGCAGAATGGCGTAATTCGCCTGGGTGACGGTGATATTGTCGATCACCAGGTTGCGCATCACTTTAGGCTTTTTCCCGCCGATGTAGATCTGGGTGACGGGGCCAAACCCGCTCATTGCCAGCCCCTGAATGGCGCAGTCTGAACCGCGCACGTCCAGCGTGATGTTCTCGGTGCGCCCGCCGTTTTCTCCGATCACTTTGCAGCCGTCCTGCAATACGAAGCGCCCGCGCCCGTTGCCCGTCAGCGCCCCGCGGATCAGCAGCGTTTTCCCGGCGGGGATAAAAATGCCGGTATTGATGTTTTCACAGGTTAATCCGGCGGGCACCACCACGGTGTCGCCTTCGTTGAACGCCTGCTTAAACGCGGCGATCCAGTCGTTATTGTTGTACTGCTTAATGTTGACCGTACTGCCGCTCGCGGCAAAGGCGAAGCGGCTGGACAACAGCGGCGCGGCGGCAAGCGCCGAGCACGATGAGATAAACGAGCGTCGGGTAATTTTTTTCAGCATAAAACCTCGGCGTTAAAGCGTGTGTAGCAGGCTGGCCAGCTCGCGGTTAATCACGTGCTGGTTGAAGTCAGCCTCGACCTTCCGCCGCGCATTTTGCAGCACCGGGATCAGCGCCTGCTGGTCGATATGGCTGAAGGCCGCCAGGCGCTCGGCCAGCGCTGCCGCGTCGTTTTCCGGCACCAGCCAGCCGGAGCGGTCGGGCTCGATAAGTTCAGGAATGCCGCTGTGCAGCGTTGAAACCACGGGAATACCGACCGCCATCGCCTCCATCAGCGCGACGGGGATACCCTCCATATCCCCGTCGGCGCCCGTCACCGAGGGCAGCAGGAACACGTCCGCCTCATCCAGCATCGCTTTGACTTCGTGGCTCGGCTTAAAGCCCGGCATCTCAACCACGCCCTCAAGCTGATACTGCTCGATAAGGGTGCGCAGGCGGCGCTCCCACGGGCCGATCCCCAGGATGCGGTAGCGGAAGTCCACCCCGCTCTCTTTCAGCTGGCGGCAGGCTTCAATCGCCACGTGCAGCCCTTTTTTCTCGGTCAGGCGCGCCACGGAGATAATCTGCAGCGGTTTACCCGGCACCTTCACCGGGCGCTGGGTAAAGCGTTCCATATCCACGCCCATGCGCGACACGGTGATTTTCTCCTCCGGGCAGCCCATGATTTTCAGCCGTCCGGCCCACAGCTCGCTGATGGGCAGCATCATGTCGCCGCGGCGAAAAAGCTGCTGATACTCCGGCGTATAGTGATTCAACACCTCGCGGCTGGAGATATCGATCCCGTGGAAAATGGTCGCGATTTTACCGTCAATCACCCCCAGCTCGCGCAGCTTGGCCGCCGTGACCCCGGCCGGGCCGAAGTGGGCGATAAACACGTCCGCGCGATAGGGGCGAGGGTTTTGCCCGCAAATCGACGAGAGGATCAGGTTGCAGGACTCCGCGCCGTAGCGCGACACGTTCAGCGCCCGCCACGTCGACGGACGATGGATGCCGCGCAGCGTCTGGCCGGCCCGGTGGCGCAGCTTGTTCAGCCGCCCGCCCGGCTCGTCCTGCAGCCAGCGGGTTTTGGCCTCCAGCCCGTACTGGGCGTAGGCCGCATGGGTGTTTTGCGTATCGCCCTTTTGCAGGGCGATAATTTCCACGTCATATCCCATATCGATAAACGCGGTAATCTGGTTCAGCACAAAGGTTTCTGACGACAGCGGAAATTTCAGCAGGAAGAAACCAACCTTCATTTGCCCTCCCCCACGCGGTCGAGAACCGATTTCACCATCCCGATGCCCTTTTCACGTTCGGCAGCGACCGCAATCGCCAGGCGTTCGTTGATGAGCGGAAGCTGGCCGAGAGTGTCGCCCACCATCGCGCCGAGCGAGCCGTCCAGCAGATGGCGAATATCCACCGCCATCTCCGGCATCCCGAGCTGCTGCATAATGCCCGCGGATTTGTGTTCATAGTTGATGGCAATCGCCGGGGTGCCGAAGTTCATGGAGATGATCGCCGAGTGCAGGCGCGTGCCGACGGTCAGGTCGCAGGCTGACAGCAGCTTGCCCATCTCCAGATCGTTGAGCTCGTCCATCACCACGTGATAGCGCGACGGATCGCTGACGTACTGGCGCAGGTTCAGCGCCACCATGCGGTCATCCTTGTTGTAGCTGTCGATGCCGGTGCAGGTGGAGAGCGCCAGCACCTGATAGCCGCTGTCCAGAATGCGGTTTACCACGTCGGCAAAGGCCTTTTCGTAGGCTTCCTGCGTGGTGCCCAGACGTTTATCAAACGGCGCCAGCTCGCGCAGGGTGATGGCGACGGTTTTCTGCTTCGCCGCCACGTCCAGCCAGTGCTGCACCGCGTAGCTGGCCTGGAAGCTGGCGTCCTGATGGTCCACCAGCCAGGCGGTGTCCACGCCGTGCTCCACTTTCGAGGTGTCGATCTCGCTGCGCTTCATCAGATCGAGGCTGACGGACTCGCGCAGGATCAGCGCGTCGCAGTGGCCAAAGACGTAGTTCGCCAGCTGGTTGAACTGCGGATCCTGGAACGGGCCGACGCTGTGGCCGATCATAAACAGCGGTTTTTTCGCCATAAAGGTGCAGAGCGCGTGCTCAAACTGCGGCACGCCGTAGAGATCGACGAAGAACGAGCCGCCCACCTGGATAATGGCGTCGTAGCCGGACAGCAGGCGCACAAAGTCGGTGAAGCCCTGCGCAATCGCGATGTTGCGCAGCTTGCCGGTATCGGTCACCCGGGACAGCAGCACCTGGTGCTGATAGCGACGGCGCAGAACCTTCTTCACTCGCCCCATCACCCCGGCGGCGGTGTTGTGCTGCTTCATCTGGCTGTAGAGCGGGTCGCCCATCACCGGGCGGTTGAGCAGCCAGGAGGAGCTGACCGGATAACGGCTCATCACGTCCACTTCGGTGTCAGGCTTAAGGGTGTTAATCGCATCCAGTAAACCGCGCAGAATGGCGCTGTCGCCACGGTTGCCGCAGGTATGGTTGCCAAGAATTAATAATTTCATAATGGCCTCTTAAATAACTAGCCTGCGCGAAGCAGCGTTTTCATTTTTTCGTTACGGCAAAACTGGCGTTTCATCTCCACCACCAGCGCGTTGCGCGACAGCACGATCATCACTGCGAAGGCCAGCGCGCCCGCGCCGACCTGCACCGCGAGAAGCGCCGCCAGCGGCAGGTGCCCGTTGAGCACCACGCCCAGGCCGTAGCTCACCGCAAGCGTGGGCAGGGAAAGGTAAAACGGCAGCCACAGGCTGAGGATGTACTGACGATAGCTGGAGCCAAGCACCGGCTTAATCATCACGAAGTAGCTCAGAACGGTGTTGATGATTTGCACCAGCAGGAAGCCGAGCGTGACGCCAATCGCGCCCGCCAGGTGGCCGCCGACGATAATCGCGGGCACAAACAGGAAGGTTTTGAAGACGTTGAACTTAAAGCTGATGTCCACGCGGGCTTTCGCCATCAGCAGCGAGCCGATAGGGTTACCGACGGAGCGCAGCAGCCCGACGATGCACAGCAGCTGCAGCACCGGAATGATGCTGTTCCATTTTTCGCCAAACACCAGCGGCACCACGTTGCTGGAGACCACCATCAGCCCCAGCAGCACCGGGAAGTTGATAATCCCCACCACGGAAAGCAGCTTGTAGAAGTTCACGCTCAGCTTTTCGGTGTCGTCCTGAATTTTGGCGAACGCCGGGAACAGCACGCGGGTGATGATCGGGTTGAGCTTCATCGGCGGCACCACCGCGACGTTGTAGGCCAGGTTGTAGCCCCCCGCCACGCTCGCCCCGAGAATACGCGCCAGCACCAGCGTTGACAGGTTGGTGTTGACGTAGTTGATGATGCTGTCGGCGGTCAGCCAGGCGCCGAAGCGCAGGTTAGACGACACCGACGCCAGCGAGAAGTGCAGGCCCGGACGGTAGATCTTGCGGCCAAAATAGCCGAACAGCAGCGTGCGCACGGCGGAGTTCACCAGATACCCGAGGATCGCGGTGATCGCCAGCGGCCAGAAGTGGGCGCTGACCACGGTAAAGGTAAAGCCCGCCAGCACCGCGCTGGTTTCGATCATGCCGATCTTGTTGAATTCCAGCTCTTTTTGCATCAGCGCGCGGAACTGCTGCCCGTGGGGGATGACCACAAAGGCAAACGACAGGGTGCGCATCAGCGGAGCCAGATCCGGGTTATGCAGGACGCGGGCAATCACGTCGCTGAGCGCAAACACCAGCGCAAAGACGGCGATCCCCAGCCCGACGTTCAGCCAGTAGAGCGTGGTGAGCTCCAGGTGGCTGATCTCTTTTCGCTGAATAATCGAGTTGGCGATGCCAAAGTCAGACAGCGTGTCGGCCAGCGCGATAATCACCAGCGACACGGTCAGCAGACCAAACTGGTGGTTATCGATGATGCGCGCCAGCACCGTCATCTGCACCAGCCCGAGGCCAATGATGACAATGGTCGCCATTGCCGACCATTTCGCACCGCTGATGGTTTTTTCACGTAAGCTCATGACCGTTCCTTAATACGCCGCTTTGTTTACAAAGCCTTTAAAGATGGTCAGAAAGACGATTTTGATATCGAACCAGAGGCTCCACTCGCGGATGTACTCCAGGTCAAACTCAATACGCTTTTCCATTTTTTCCAGGGTGTCGGTTTCACCGCGCCAGCCGTTGATCTGCGCCCAGCCGGTAATGCCCGGCTTCACCTTGTGGCGCAGCATGTAGCCTTCAATCAGCGAACGATACTGCTCGTTATGCGCCACGGCGTGCGGACGCGGCCCGACAATCGACATTCCGCCGGTGAAGACGTTGATAAACTGCGGCAGTTCATCAAGGGAGGTGCGGCGCAGGAAATTCCCCACCCGCGTGACGCGCGGATCGTTTTGCGTCGCCTGGGTGACCACCTTGTCGTTTTCCATCACCTTCATGGAGCGGAACTTCCACACCATGATCGGCTTGCCGTCGATGCCGTAGCGGGTCTGGCGGAAGATAATCGGCCCCGGCGAGGTGAGCTTCACCGCCAGCGCGATGCCGCACAGCACCGGCGAGATCAGCAGCAGGATCAGCGACGAGAGCACGATATCCTCTGCGCGCTTGAGCACGCGGTTGATGCCGGACAGCGGCGTGTCGTACAGCGGCACGACCGGGACACCGTTCACTTCGTCGATGCGGGAGTGCAGGATGTTAAAGGTGAAAACATCCGGAATGAGGATCACCGAACAGGTGGTGTCGGCAAGTTCGCGCACCAGATGCTTAATGCAGGATTCATCGCTCATCTGCATGGCGATGTAGACGTTGTGGATTTTGCCTGCTTTAGCGTCTTCAATCAGCTGGTCAAAGTTACCCGCCCAGTCGGACGACACGCCGCCGGGTTTAGCGTCGTGATAGATACCAACCACTTCCAGGCCGAGCCACGGCTCTTTGCGAAAGCTGTCGAGCAGCACCTGTCCTACCGGAAGATCCCCGGCAACCGCTACGTAGCGGGTGTTGTAGCCCCGGTTGCGCAGCCAGCCCGCTAAATAGCGGATAAGCGAACGGCAGACCACCATCCCCACGCTGGTTAAAACGTACCAGCAGAGATAGGTCATCAGACGGTTGTCAAAATCCTTGCTGAAGGCCACCAGCCCGGCGCTGAAAATCAGGCTCAGGGTCCAGTTTTGCAGCAGCAGCATCAGCTCGGTGGTAATTTTGACGCCGCGCCACGAGCGGTAGAAGTCGGTCATCCCGCCGATCATCTGAAACACAACCAGCGCAATCAGCGCCATCAGCAAATGCATATAGAAGAATGGCTGCCCGCTAAGACGGCACACCACCCACAGGCCACCGACCATGATGGTGATGTCAGAAAATCGCTGCACCATGGAGATTAACGATGCATTCGTTCTGGCTCGCTCGCGCTTTCTTAGATTTGTCATCGTTGTTCCTTTCGTTCTAAACCTTCCCCCTCACCCTAACCCTCTCCCCAAAGGGGAAAGGGTGTTCAAATTCCCTCTCCCCTTTGGGGAGAGGGCTGGGGTGAGGGGCAATGATTACTGATTCAACAGCGCCAGAATGTCCTGCGTTCGCGCTTCCATCAGCGGCACGTCGGCGCGCGATTCCACGTTCAGGCGCACCACCGGCTCGGTGTTGGAGGAACGCAGGTTAAAGCGCCACTGCGGGAACGACATGCTGATCCCGTCGGTACGGTCGATCTCCAGGGCGTGCAGCGCAAAGTGGTGCTCCACGCGGGCAATGGCCTCGGCGGGCAGCGCCAGGGTGCTGTTGATCTCCCCGCTTGCCGGGAACGCCGCCATGCGGTCGCGCACCAGCTCGCCCAGGGTTTTGCCCTTCAGGCACAGCAGCTCGGTCACCAGCAGCCACGGGATCATCCCGCTGTCGCAGTAGGCAAAATCGCGGAAGTAGTGGTGGGCGCTCATCTCGCCGCCGTAGATGGCGTCCTCTTCGCGCATTCTCTCTTTAATGAACGCGTGGCCGGTTTTGGACATCACCGGCGTGCCCCCCGCCGCGCTCACCACGTCGACGGTGTTCCACGACAGGCGCGGATCGTGAATGATTTTCGCGCCCGGGTTTTTCTCGAGGAAGGCTTCCGCCAGCAGGCCGACGATGTAATAGCCTTCGATGAACTGGCCTTTTTCGTCGAACAGGAAGCAGCGGTCGAAGTCGCCGTCGAAGGCGATCCCCATATCCGCGCCGTGCTCAATCACCGCGTTGCGGGTATCGGCGCGGCACTCCGGCAGCAGCGGGTTAGGAATACCGTTCGGGAAGTTGCCGTCCGGGGTGTTGTGAACTTTGATAAAGGTGAGCGGCACGTTCAGCGCCTTAAAGCGGGCTTCCAGGGCGTCAACAACCGGGCCCGCCGCGCCGTTACCGGAGTTAATCACCAGCTTCAGCGGCTTGAGGTTTGCCACGTTGATGTAGCCCAGCAGGTGGTCGATGTACTCTTTTTGCAGGGAGATCTGCTTATAGCTGCCGCGCTTTGCGTCGTCCACCGGCGGGAAGTCGTTGGCCTCCGCCAGACGCTGCACGTCGCGCAGGCCGGTATCGCCGCTGATAGGACGTGCGCCCTTGCGCACCAGCTTCATGCCGTTGTAGTCCATGGGGTTATGGCTGGCGGTCACTTCGATGCCGCCGTCCACGCCCAGATGGAAGGTGGCGAAATAGATCTCTTCGGTGCCGGAAAGGCCGATATCCAGCACGTCAACGCCCGCGTCCTGCAAGCCTTTCGCCAGCGCCAGCTTCAGGGATTCGCTGGTCAGGCGCACGTCGCCGCCCAGAACAATGGTTTTGGGCTTTAAATATTCGCCGTAGGCGCGGCCGATACGCCACGCGATGTCTTCATTGAGCTCTTCGCCGAGCTTGCCGCGAATGTCGTAGGCTTTAAAACAGGTTAATTTTTCCATGATGACCCCTTTTTCAGGCAACAGTTGGCCCGCCCGATTAACAGGCTAAATATTTTTTTTCATTCGTAGGCCCGGCGGGCGACGCGCCGCCGGGCAGGATTAACCGGCGCTACACCCGCCCGTAGCGATCCTGGAAGCGCACGATATCGTCCTCTTCCAGATACGAGCCGGAGCGCACCTCAATGAGATCGAGAGGAATTTTCCCCGGGTTTTCCAGACAGTGCGTGGCCCCCAGCGGGATGTACACTGACTCGTTTTCACCGAGCAGTTTGATTTCGCCGTCGATGGTCACTTTGGCGGTGCCCGCCACCACGACCCAGTGTTCGGCGCGGTGATGGTGCATCTGCACCGACAGCCCTTCTCCCGGCTTCACGGTGATGCGTTTAACCTGGTAGCGATCCCCGGAATCGATGGAGTCGTATTTGCCCCACGGACGGTAGACTTCCCGGTGGATGTGGTGTTCATGGCGGCCATCGGCCTTGATTTGTTCAACCACTTTTTTCACGTCCTGCACGGCGTTACGGTCGGCAATCAGCACCGCGTCTTTGGTCTGAACCACCACCAGGTCTTTTACCCCGACCGTGGTAACCAGGCCGGACTCGGCGTAAACGTAGCTGTTTTCCGTCTTGTGGCTGATGACATCGCCGTGATGGACGTTACCCTCCGGGGTGTGGGCGCTGATCTCCCACAGCGAGGACCAGGAGCCCACGTCGCTCCAGCCCGCATCCATCGGCACCACCACCGCATCCGCCGTGCGCTCCATGACCGCATAGTCAATGGACTCTTCCGGGCAGGCGAGGAACGCGGCTTCGTCAACGCGGATAAAGTCGAGATCCGGATCGACCACGTCCATCGCTTTTTGACAGGCGCTGAGGATATCCGGGCGGAATTTCTCCAGCTCTTCCAGATAGCGCCCGGCGCGGAACAGGAACATGCCGCTGTTCCAGTAATATTCACCGCTGCCCACGTAGGCCTGGGCGGTTTCCAGATTCGGTTTTTCAACAAACTGCGCCACGTTAAACGCCACGCTGTCGCCTTCGCCCGGGGTCACCTCGCCGCGGCGAATGTAGCCGTAGCCGGTTTCCGGCAGATCCGGGACGATGCCGAAGGTCACCAGCTTGCCGCTCTCGGCATACGGGATAGCGGCGCGCACGGCCTCGCGGAAGGCGTCTTCCTGCTGGATCACATGGTCAGCGGCGAGCACCAGCATCAGCGGGTCGCAGTCGGTGCTGCTGCGCTTTGCCGCCAGCGCCGCCAGCGCGATGGCCGGGGCAGTGTTACGGCCCGCAGGCTCCAGAATGATGTTTTCCGTCAGCTTGTTGAGCTGACGCAGCTGCTCGGCGACGATGAAGCGGTGCTGTTCGTTACAAATCACCACCGGGCTTTCGCACTCCACGCCGTTCAGACGGCAGACCGTCGTTTGCAGCATGGTGAGATCCCCTTTCAGGCAGAGGAACTGTTTTGGATAGAGCACGCGGGACAGCGGCCACAACCGGCTACCAGAGCCTCCAGCCATCACGACCGGAAAGAGTTTGGTTTGACTCATGATTTATCCCCGTATATCTGCAATAAATTGGCTAAGCACGTTCTCTTTTTCGAGCGTGCGTTCGGCATACTCACGTGCCACCGTGTTCACTTTTGGCATGGCGAGTGCCCGTTCGATCCCGGTCACCAGCGCGTCAACCGACTCCGGTTCCACGCAGACGGCGATCCCCGGATAGCTGTCGCACAGCTGCCCAAGCTCCGTGCTCGCTTCGGCGGTGATCACCGCGTTGCCGCCCACCGCCAGAATGTTGGTCAGCTTGGAGGGCAGAACCGCATCCGCCGCGCCGCGCTTCTGGACCACCAGATGGCAGTCCCCCATCTTCAGCAGCGCGGGCAGCGCCTCGTAAGGCTGAAGCGGATAAAATTTCACGTTGCTCAGGCCGCGGGCGCTGGCCATCTTTTCCAGCCGCGCTTTACCGCCGCCCTGGCCGACAATCACAAACGTCCACGGCTGGTGACGAAGCTGGTGTGCGGCGTCAATCACGCTCTCCAGCCCCTGCTTTTCGCCGATGTTGCCCGAGTAGAGAATGATTTTTTGGTTATCGGGCAAACCGAGCTGCTGGCGTAACGCCGCGGCATCCTGCTCTGACACGTCGCGAAAACGCGCCACTTCCGACCAGTTCGGGAAAAAGATCACCTTTTCCGCCGCCACGCCCTTCTCCTGCGCTTTGTTCATCATCGAGCGCGAGATGGTCGATACGTAATCGACGTTGTGCAGGCCGTTACGCTCGAAGGCGCTGGCAAGTTTTGCCACCTTGCCGCCTTTACCTTTGCCCGCCATCCCCAGACCGAGCATGGCGTCCACTTCATAATCCTGAATGTGCAGCAGCGTGCGCGCCCCGGAGAGCTTGCCCAGAAGGCGCATCCCTGGCGTGCAGAACAGCGTTGGCACCACGCCGATGATGCGGTCCGGCTTCCAGCGGCGCTGGGCCATCAGCGGGAAGAAGCTGCTCAGGGCAAAGCTGCCCAGATGAATTAAACGTTTCAGCGTCGAGGGCTGCTTTGGCACGTACAGCGGGCAACGCCAGACGGTCGCCACCCCCTGCTCGCGGCGGTAGCGCCAACTTGAGTAGCGCTCCCCCACTTTCCACTCCGGGTAGTACGGCGGTGCGGTAATGACCCGCACCTCGTGCCCCTGGCTTGCCATCCACTCGACCATTTCACCGGTGTATTTCCCGATGCCGGTTAATTCCGGCGAGTAGTTGATTCCATAGACCAAAATTTTCATAAGCCCGGCACTCCGGACTGACGATCGGCCAGAAAATAGGCCCGGCTGTTGTCGTGCACGTTGTCACTGGCCAGCAGCGCTTCTGGCGTCAGCCAGCGGTAGTCGTCATGCTGCGCATCGGGCAGACGCAGGTCTGCCTGATTGACCTTCAGGCGAAAACCGAGCACCACGTAGTGGGTGGTGAACGCCGTCCCGGAAAAGTTATCGTCATAGAAGTGCTGCCAGACCCCGAAAAACTGCGCTGAAGACTGCGCCAGGCGCAGCCCCAGTTCCGCCTCGGTAAGACGCTCAAACGCGCGGTCGAGCGTCTCATCCTTCTGAACCCGTCCACCGGGTACGAACCAGTACCCCTGCGCGGGGCGGTTGGTTCGTTTCCCCAGCAAGAACTCGCCGCGTTCGTTCTCCACCAGCAAATCGATTGAGATAAGCGGCGTGGAACGTACTACCGTGGCAAAATCTTCCTGACTTAAAAACATGATTACCCCCGGAAGCGGTGCTGGTTTTCGAGGAACCACTGATAGGTGCTTGCCAGCCCCTGCTCCAGCGACACCTCGTGATACCAGCCCAGCTGATGCAGGCGGGTCACGTCCAGCAGCTTGCGCGGCGTGCCGTCCGGTTTAGAGGCGTCGAACACCACGCGGCCCTTGTAGCCCACCACTTTGGCGATGGTCTGCGCCAGCTCGCGAATGGTGCAGTCGATCCCGGTGCCGACGTTGATGTGCGACAGCATCGGCTGGGTGTTCTCCTGCCATACCTCGCGGTCCAGCTCCATCACGTGAATGCTGGCGGCAGCCATATCGTCCACGTGGAGGAACTCGCGCATCGGCGTGCCGCTGCCCCACACCACCACGTCCGGGGCGTTTTCCGCCGTCGCCTCGTGGAAGCGGCGCAGCAGCGCCGGGATCACGTGCGAGTTGCTCGGGTGGAAGTTATCGTTCGGCCCGTACAGGTTGGTGGGCATCACCGAACGATAGTCGCGGTCGTACTGGCGGTTATAGGACTCGCACAGCTTGATCCCGGCAATCTTGGCAATGGCGTAAGGCTCGTTGGTGGCTTCGAGCGTGCCCTGCAGCAGCTCGCTTTCCGCCATCGGCTGTTTCGCCAGCTTCGGATAGATGCAGGATGAGCCGAGGAACAACAGCTTGTTCACGTTGTGCAGATGCGCCGCGTGAATGATGTTGCTCTCAATCATCATGTTTTCGTAAATAAAATCCGCCGGGTAGGTGTTGTTGGCGACAATGCCGCCCACCTTCGCCGCCGCCAGATACACCTGATCGATACGCGCGTCGGCAAAGAAATCCTGTACGGCTTTGCCGTCCAGCAGGTTCAGCTCGTCACGGGTACGGACAATCACCTCAACGTCACCGCGTTGTTCCAGCTGGCGAACAATGGCGGAACCCACCATGCCGCGATGACCGGCGACAAAAATACGTTGTTTGGTCATTCTCAGGACTCCAGCGCGATGGCAACCTCGTAGCCGTGGGACTTCAGCAGAGAGTGTTTCTTCGCCGCTTCAAGATCTTTCGCCACCATCTCAGAGACCATCTCCTGCAGCGTGGTTTCTGGTTTCCAGCCCAGGGTTTCGTGCGCTTTGGTTGGGTCGCCGAGCAGGGTTTCTACCTCAGCAGGACGGAAGTAGCGCGGGTCAACCTGCACAATCACATCGCCTGGCTTCACGCCCGGCGCGTCGTGGCCGGTGACAGAGACAACGATGCCCTTCTCATCCACGCCGGTGCCTTCAAAGCGCAGCTTGATGCCCAGCTGTGCCGCCGCCATTTCCACGAACTGACGCACGGAGTACTGCACGCCGGTGGCAATCACGAAGTCTTCCGGTTTGTCCTGCTGCAGCATCATCCACTGCATCTTCACGTAGTCTTTGGCATGGCCCCAGTCGCGCAGGGAATCCATGTTGCCGAGGTGCAGGCAGGATTCCAGACCCTGAGCGATGTTGGCGATAGCGCGGGTGATCTTACGGGTTACGAAGGTTTCGCCACGGCGCGGGGATTCGTGGTTGAACAGAATGCCGTTACAGGCGTACATGCCGTAGGATTCACGGTAGTTCACGGTGATCCAGTAGGCGTACAGCTTGGCAACCGCATACGGCGAGCGCGGGTAGAAAGGCGTGGTCTCTTTCTGTGGGATTTCCTGTACCAGACCGTACAGCTCGGAGGTGGACGCCTGGTAGAAACGGGTTTTCTTCTCAAGGCCGAGGAAGCGGATGGCTTCCAGCAGGCGCAGCGTGCCCATGGCATCAACGTCAGCGGTGTATTCCGGGGATTCGAAGGAGACCGCAACGTGGCTCATCGCGCCCAGGTTGTAGACTTCATCCGGCTGCACTTCCTGTAAGATGCGCGTCAGGTTGGAGGTATCGGTCAGGTCACCGTAGTGCAGGTGGAATTTCGGGTTTGCCGCATGAGGATCCTGATAAATGTGATCCACGCGCTCGGTGTTGAAGGAAGAAGCACGGCGCTTAATACCGTGAACTTCGTAACCTTTTTCCAGCAGGAGTTCTGCCAGGTAAGAACCATCCTGCCCGGTAACGCCGGTGATGAGAGCGACTTTAGACATGTTTATTTTCCTCTGTACGTACTTATCAAAGTTTTTCAGTTTCTACGCGTTCGCGTATCACCACTGCGGGGTTGCCACGGCAAACTTTATTTGCCGGTAGCGATTTAAAAACGCTGCTGCGGGCACCAATTACCGTGCCGTCGCCAACAGAAACGCCGGGTGCAACAAATACATCCGTTGCCAGCCAGCATTTTTCACCGATCACAATAGGCGAAGCGGTAATATCAAAATGCTGACTCATAAAATCGTGACTGCCGGTACACAAATAACACTTCTGCGATACCACTGAATTTGCACCGATGGTGATGTCACCCAGGGTATATAACACCGCGTCATCCCCAACCCAGGCGTAATCACCGAGGGTTAATTTCCAGGGGTAAGTAATTTTTACCGACGGGCGAATGACTACGTTTTTTCCGATTTTTGCACCGAATAACCGTAATAAAAATGCGCGCCAGCGGTAGAGTATTTGCGGGGACCAGGCAAATAATGTCGCCTGAACCGCCCACCACAGCTGAACTTTAATACCGTTCCCGCCCCGAAAACCTTTCGGCACGGAGAATCCTTTAAGTTCTTGCATTACCTTTCCTTATATTCAGGCTTTGTTATATAAGGCTTTCGCTTTACCCGTCGTTTTAAGACGTAATAAATAAGACAATTCCGCTAATACGCCCGGCATGCGTAAAATATTGCGCTGCACGGATTTGGCGTCCTGACATAATTCCAGATTATTCGAGGTTGACACGCCGCCCATCGAAAATTCAGACACCAGGCCTTTAATTCGGCGAAAAGCATAGCCGGACTTATACAGTTTGGCCGCCAGCGCATAATCTGATGACACTTTATACTGCAAATCGTAAGGCTGTTTTTTCAGGCCCGCGGTCGGGAAGAAAATAGCCTGATGGCTGGCGGGCAAGCTGTGGTAGATATACCAGCCGGGCTTGGCGCTGCGCAGCACCTTATTGCCTTCACCAAAGTCCAGAAGCGCGTTGCCAATATACATGGCCTCTTCTTTCTGACGCGCCAGCTGGCGGGCGAATAGCGCCACGTCCTCGTGGAACACATCGCCGGAGTTAAGGAAGATCGCGTAGCGCCCCTGGGCCATCGCGATGCCCTTGTTCATGGCGTCGTAAATGCCCTTATCCTTCTCGCTGACGTAGCGTAAGTTGAACTCCCCGTTGAGTTTTTCGAGAAATTCTGCCGTGCCGTCATTCGACCCGCCGTCGACCACAATCCACTCAAACGTGAGGCTGGGATCGCGCGCCAGGTTGCGCAGCGAGCGCCAGGTTTTTACTACCCCTTCGTAGTTGCGAAAGGCGACAGTAATGACGCTAAGAAACATAAATCACCTCATTTCGTCATACGTTCGTAATATTGAGCGCCTTACGCAGAATAAACGGACAGACAATTAAGAAAGCATATTCCGGGCTAAATATTGACCCCGTAAAGAACAGCGACACTGGCGTAAAAAGATAAAGCTGCACGCGAAAGTTCTGGTTATCACCAAACGCATTAATCATCATTTTAAAAACTTTAAACAGATACCAAAGTGTCAACAGTACGGCGAACCACGAAAAATAAATAATTAACAGATACAGGCCATTGTCTATGGTTTTACCGACATCCGCACCGTTAAAGATTCCGAATGATGCTACATATTCGTAAAGTGAGCCGAATCTTACTACGCCGTCGATATGGGTTAATGAATAACCCACCATAACCAGAGGGCCAATGATGCGATAATAAGAGGATGAGCCTTCGGTTCCCAAATCGCCCAGACGCTCTGAGATGTACGGGAATGCAAATATCACGCCCACTAAAAATACCGTCAGGGAGATAATCGCCAGCGGCAGTTTTTTCTTAATCGCATCCTTGTTCAGATACTGAAACGCCCACTCCAGCAGGTAGAACAATATAAACGTCATCACCCCGGAGAAAGAACCTGACAGAACGATTCCTGCAAGAATCATAGCATCGGTCTTAGGGGTTTTGATACCAAACTGTTTGATGCTGAGCCAAATTGAGATTAACGCCAGAGCGAAAAACGCCGGTTCAAAATAGAGCGCCGTGGTGCGTTTACCGCCAAACTTAATGAAGTTCAGAACATAGCTGTTACTGTAAATGAGATATTTGGAAATTATCTCCATCAGGCTGCTGCCGCCGGTCAAAATAATTTGCGCCATTTCCATTGCAGCAAGCATAACAATGAACGCCACCGCAATATAAAAGAACCTGAGGATTTTCCTATAATTGTGCGGCGAAATAGTTTTAAAGCGAATACTCCAGACCATGCCAATAATTATAACGATATAAACAAATAGCATGGTTGAGGTAACGTATTTGCTGGCATCCAGCGACTGACCAAAGATGTAGTTAAATGCCGTTAAGCCAAAACCTAACCCCAGCGCGATCAGCAGTTTCTTCACGCTGATTTTCTCCACGTACAGCAGCAGCAGAACGGGCAAGAAGGTCACGATGGTGATGGGGAAGCTCTCACCAAGCTGGGCAATTTTGACGTTGACCAGCAGGTAGATCAGCGGCAGCAGCAGATAGCTACAGATTCTGATAGAACGAGACATACTCCTCCAGCATCTGTTGTCCACTGTAGGCCTGGCGGCTGCGGTTGCGGAACGATTCCAGGTCGGTGCCAAAAACGGCTTCGGCAATGGCGGCCTTCGGCAGCTGCACCAGCGGCAGCACCTCGCTTTCGCTGAAGGTTTTCCCGCCCGACTTTTCCAGCACTTCACGCGCCGCGTCGCTGTGGGTGGCAATCACCGGGACGCCAATCGACAGCGCTTCGCACAAAATCAGCGGGTAGTTGTCAACGCGCGAGCTGAACACCAGCGCATCCATCCCGTTCAGGGCGCTCATCAGCCTGCGCTTGTCCGTTTCGAAGCCGTGGTTCACCACGTTTGCGCCGTCGAACGGCGAAAACTTGCCGAAGGTGTGCAGCTCAACCCTGTCGCCGAGCGCCATGATGTCGCGCACCAGCTGCTGATTGGTTTTGCCGTCGTAGCGCAGGTCGTGCGCCACCACGGCAATTTTCGGCTTCCCGCGCGTTTCGGCGACCGGGGTCAACTCGGCCAGGATTTCTTCCGTTGCCACGTCGATGCCGTTGTTGATGATTTTGCAGCGCCCTGCCCCGTACAGGCTATTGAAGGCGTCCGCGACGTGCTGGCTCGGGGAGATAAAGGTACAGCCGAGCGCAAGCATGTCGCGAAACAGCTGGCGCTTGCCGGATACGAGCCGGTGCGCGCGATCCACCTTTACCGGCGGATAGTTGTTCAGGGTCGGGCATTTCTGGCAGCTGTTTTTCCAGCCTTCGCAGCCGTCGGTAAAGGCGCAGCGCCCGGTCACGCTCCAGTGGTCGTGCAGCGTCCAGACGAACCGGGTGTCCGGCCTGTGGGCCTTCACCTTCTGACAAAACGCCACCACCTCTTCGAGATTCAGCCAGTAGCTGTGCAGCACGTGAAAATGAAGCACGACCGGCTCCGCCGAGCGGGTCACCGTGCGGTACAGGCCGTTGAGATTGCCGAACAGATCGCGGTTAAACAGGCGGAACAGCGCGATGTTGGCGATGGAGGTAAGGCGCGGCGTCTGCTTCACCACCTGCGGGTAGTTGTCGTGGCTGACGCTTTTCTTGCCGCCCTTGCCGTAGCCGTAGATAAAGCGGGACTGAAGCCCCTTTTGCAGCGCGCGCTGGTGCAGATCCAGCGCCACGCCCGCCGCCCCGCCTTCCGCCAGGCGGACGTTAAATTGCAGAATATTCATTTGATCACCTTCACGCGGGCCTTTTCACCCACCACCAGCGCGTTGTCCGGGATGCTGTCCAGCACCACGCTGCCGGCACCGATGGTCACATTGTTACCCACGGTGATATCGCCAATAATCACCACGTTCGCGCCCAGCTCGACGTTGTTGCCGATAACCGGACAGGCCAGGCTTTCCGGCCCGCGGTTGCCGATGGTCACCGCGTGGCGAATGGTGAAATCATCCCCGGCGACCACGAACTTATTGATGACGACCGCGTAGCCGTGGTGGATGGTGAAGCGGCGGCCAATGGTCGCCGCGGCCTGAATTTCATAGCCAAAGAAGCACTCGGTGATGATGCGGTACAGCACCAGCACCGGCGCGGCCCAGATATTGTTCAACACGTTTTTTTTGCGCCAGACCGAGCAAAAATGTGCGATGCGGTAGGCCAGAACCATGCAGCACGGGCGCAGGCTCCAGCTATTTGCGCGGCAATCTTCCAGAAACATTATTTCCCCCGAAGTCCATCAGCCAGGCGTTTGCCGTTACGCACGGAGAGCAGCGTCAGGAGCGTGCGCCAGTTCATCCGCTTATTGCGGATCTGATAGAGGGTGTAGAGTTGATACTTACGGCTGGCACGGTCGAACTTGTCCTTGTGCTTGCGGTAAAAATGGAAATAGCCGGAGAACTTCTTCGGCGACGAGGTGATTTGCATCTCGCCGTGATTGATGTGCAGGATTTGCGTGGCTTCTTCCACCTTCCAGGGTTCGCCGTATTCCACCACCATGCGCAGGAAAATATCGTAATCCTGCGCCGCCTTGAGCTCGGTATCGAACAGACACTCCTTAAAGCGCCACGCCCAGGTAAAGACCTGATTGCCGATAATATTGCGCTTGTAAAACAGGCGGCGGGAGTACGGAGATTTCGGGTACAGCGGCAGGCTCGCGGGCTGCGAGTACACCTCGCCCTGGCAGACATAGTCGTTGGCGTACAAAAACGCGTGGGTAACCAGCTGGTGCTTGTGCGCCAGGAAGGTCGACAGGCGGTTTGGCGTCCATTCGTCGTCATCGTCGATGCCGGTCAGGTACTGGCCTTTAGCCTGCATAATCGCCTGGTTACGCACCGCGCACGCCCCGGAGTTAATGGCGTTGTGGGTGTACTTCACGCGCGGGTCGTTGAGATCCTCAACGAATTTCTGAAGCTGTTCCCAGGAGGAGGAGCAGTCGTCAACAATCAGCAGCTCCCAGTGGTCGTAGTCCTGACGTAAAACCGATTTAATCGCGCGGATCGCCAGCTGCTGGCGATTCCATGTCGGCATATAAATAGAAATTAAAGGGCGTTGTGTATTCATCTTTTTCCCCCTACCTCCACTTTCCCCTCACCCCTGCCCTCTCCCCAAAGGGGAGAGGGTGTAGGACGGTACCGAACACTCCTCTCTCACCAAAGGGGGGAGAGGGTGAAGGGCGGCACCGAACAATCCCCTCTCCCCTTTGGGGAGAGGGTTAGGGTGAGGGGTGGGCGGAGGTCTGTTTAGGCTGTTATTTACTGTCAGACTTATATTCGTACTCGTAGTACCCGTAGTCCTGATAGCCCGTCGCGCGGCGGAAAATGGAGTTGAGGATCACCCCTTTCACCTCGATGCCGTTCTGCTCGAAGCGGCTGAGGCTGGTCTCCACTTCCTTCAGGGTATTCACCGCGTAGCGCGCCACCATCAGCGTGGTGCCGGCATGACGACCCACCACGGCGGCGTCGGTCA
Organism: Enterobacter soli; assembly: GCF_964208575.1. Lineage (GTDB taxonomy): Bacteria > Pseudomonadota > Gammaproteobacteria > Enterobacterales > Enterobacteriaceae > Enterobacter > Enterobacter soli_A. The sequence goes on from NZ_CAXOFU010000007.1 coordinate 208,043, forward strand.
CGGCCAGAATTGGCGGGGTATCAATCAGCACCAGGTCGTAGTGCTTGCTCGCCCACTCCACCAGCTGCGTGAAGCGTTCGCTCATCAGCAGCTCGGACGGGTTCGGCGGCACCTGACCGCGGGGAATAAGGTCAAAGTTCGGGATGGTGGTCGGTTTTGCGCACTGGCTGATGTCGCCCTTGCCGAGCAGGATCTCCGACAGGCCGTTCACGTTGTTGGTGCCGAGCAGCTCGTGGGTGTAGCCCTTACGCATGTCGCAGTCGATCAGCAGCACGCGCTTGTTGGTCTGGCTTACCACCGCCGCCAGGTTGGCGCAGACAAAGGTCTTACCAATTGACGGGCTGACCCCGGTCATCATCAGCACGTTGTTTTTGGCCTGCATCATGGCGAAGTGCAGGCTGGTACGCAGGCTGCGCACGGCCTCAATGGCGAGGTCGGTCGGGTTACCCACCGCCAGCAGCTGGCTCTGCTTGTAGCGCTTCACGCCCTTGACGGTTTTCACGCTGTCGCGGGACTTCTGCCACTCGGAGAGCGGAATGCTGGCGTACACGCTGATGCCGTTCTCTTCCAGCGCCTGCGGGCTTTCGATACCGCGGTTGAACAGCGAGCGCAGCAGCACGCCAACGATGGAGAGCATCAGGCCGAGGATAATGCTGCCGAGAATAATCAGCGCTTTCTTCGGCTTCAGTACCCCAGGCTGGGTGATGGCGGAGTCAACGATGCGCACGTCGCCCACGGTGCTGGCTTCGGTGATTTTCAGCTCCTGCTGTTTATTCAGCAGCTGCATGTACACCTGCTGACCGGACTCCACGTCGCGGGTCAGGCGGACGATCTCCTGCTGGGTTTCCGGCATCGCGGTGACGCGGTTGTTAAGCTTAGATTTCTCATCTTCCAGCGCCTTACGTTTTTCCAGCAGCGTGCGGTACGCCGGGTGACGTTTGGTGTAGAGCTTGGAAATTTCCGCTTCTTTAAAGGTCAGTTCGTTCAGCTGGGCGTCGATGTTCACCATCGAATCCAGCACCGATTTCGCTTCCAGCGGCAGGTCAACCGAGTCCTTCTGCTGGCGATAGCTGTTCAGCTTCTCTTCTGCTACGTCCAGACGCTGGCGCACTTCCGGCAGCTGTTTAGCGAGGAAGGCCAGGCTCTTGGCCGCCTCTTCGGATTTACGCTCAACGTTCTGCTCAAGGTAGTTGCGGGTAATGCTGTTGAGGATCTCGCGGATCTGATCTTTGTCTTCACCGGTAAAGCTCAGGCTTAACACCCCGGTGTCCTTGCCGTTTTCGGTCACGGTCAGGTTGTTTTGCAGGTTGTTGATCATCCCGAGCGTCGAGAATTTCGTGACGGTGAACTCGCCGCCGTCGGCGGCGCGAATGGCGCTCACCATGATGCTGACGCCGTCTTTGTTCAGCATCTGCCCCACTTCACCCCGCGCGCTGAAGCCCGCGTCGCTGGTCAGCTGATACTGTTTTGGCCCGAGCACGGTCAGGGTAAAGGTCTGGTCCGCCGCCCCTTTAGGCAGCACGAAGGTTGTCACTTTGACGGTGTCGTTCTGACGGCCCATCAGGCGATCCCAGCCCGCGCCAAAGACCGGGAAGGTGTTTTTGGTCACGCCGATATCCAGGTCAAGATCGTCCACGGTCTTGCCCAGCACCAGGCGCGACTGGATCAGCTGGATTTCAGCGTCAGACGCCGGGGGCTTATTCGCCAGCGCGGAGCCAATGTCCTGCACCAGGGAATTCCCGGTGTTTTGCTCGATCTGTACCAGCGCGTCTGCGCTGTAAATTGGCGTCGCGAACAGGGTGTAGATAAAGGCCGCCACCGCGAATACCGCCGTGACGCCCAGCACCCACCACTTCGCTTCGACAACCGTGCCAACCAGACGGCCAATGTCGATTTCATCACTGCCCGATACCGGGGCGGCAGAAGGTCTTGTTTTTTCTGTCATTGTTATCCCTGCTGAGCTTTCAGTGCCTGCGCCCACTGACGGGCAGACTGGTCAAGTAAGGTGTAAACCGCCTCAAATGCCTCTCGGCTCTTGCGATACGGATCGGGAATTTCGCGTTCATTGTCCCAGTGACCAAACAGCATCACCTTGCCTCGCATTTCAGGTGCGATTTCACACAGGGCATGAATGTGGCGTTTTTCCATTGCCAGGATCAGGTCATACTCGCGGCACATGCGTCCCGAGACCTGACGGGCGCTGTGCCCGTCTAAAGAGAGGTTGTGTTCACTGGCCACGCTTGCTGCACGCTCGTCGGCGCCTTTACCCACCAGCGCCCCCAGCCCCGCCGAGTCTACTGTCAGACCCGGCTGGTAGCTTCGCAGCAGTCGCTCAGCCGTCGGGGAACGGCAAATGTTCCCCACGCATACCACCAGAATTTTGTTAAACATCGCGGATTACCAGGTATGGATGTCGCGCGCCGTGTCCGTCATGTAGCGAACGCCACTGATGGTTGGCAGCAACTGGTTGATCAGGCGGTTCCAGCGGGCAACCGGTGCGGTTGTGACATACACCACATCGTACGGCTGGAGGCGGAATTCGGTTGCCATCACCAGGGACGTCGCATCGGACATATCCAGCTGGTAAATATTGGCAATCTTGCCTTTCGCACTGCCTTCGCCTTTCAGCGGACGGATCACGAAGATGCCGCTGGCGTTAGACGAGGTCAGATCGATACCTTCGGCATTGCCGAGCGCTTCGGTCAGGGTCATGCCGCTGAAGTCCATCTTGAGCGTGCTCTGTTTTTTCACTTCGCCCATGACGAACACTTTGAGATCGTCGTTGCGCGGCACGTAGAGGATATCGCCCGGATAGAGCAGACGGTTCTGGCTCAGGTCGCCGTTTTGCATCAGCGCCTGCAGGGAAATGCGCTGCTCCTGGCCGTTGTGGGTCAGCACCACGTTGCGCCAGTCGGCCGCATCGGTCAGGCCGCCGGCGGCGTTAATGGCGTCGAGCACCGTCAGCGGCACGTTGCTGATCGCCTGCTGGCCGGATTTATTCACCTGGCCGGAGACATACGCCTTTTGCGAGCGGAATGCGGCGATATTAACGTCCACCTGCGGGTCAGCGATGTACTGCGCTAAACGGCCGGTAATATCACTACGAATTTCTGCGAGGGTTTTGCCCACCACGTGCACTTTGCCGATGTACGGATAGAACATGGTGCCGTCCGGCTGCACCCAGTTACCGGTGTCGCTAGAGCTACGGTACTGGCCCGCTGGCGTGGTGAGTTCCGGGTGATCCCAGACCGTCACGTTAATCACATCCCCCGGCCCTACGCGGTACTGGTACGACGCAATTTCCTGGTCCAGAGAGGTATTTGGCTGTGCAACGTTTGGTCGCGGGCGCAATTGTTCCACCAGACGCGGGGTCAGCGGATAAACATTCACCATCTTATCGAGGTCGAAATCAGCGTCCTGCTGTTTAATCACATCCTTTCCCATGGTTGACATATTGCTGCCGGGAAAAACCGTACAACCACTCATCAAGGTCACAGACACCAATAATGGCATCAATTTCATTTTGGATTTCATCATTGATTATTTATCACTTTGGCAGAGTAATTATCCTGTGCAATTTAAATAAGCGCGGATCGAAACGACAATCAGAATGCAGTTAATAAAATAGAAATATAACTGGCATCAGTCCTAAAAAAAGCTTATTCATCCATTGGCTATTGACAGAATAATCGGGGCCGATTCACACGCTTTCAGGCACGCTACCGCCCTTGGCTTTCAGTTACCAATCCACTGTCTAAACAATACGTTATGGATAAACACCCTCTTTGATTTGTTAAGATGAAAATATATCAGGCGCATTAAATGCCGCATTGATAATGAATTTTTCACCATTATGAACGCATGGTAAAAGCAACCAGAAATTCGATACTGGAGGAATTGTTGCAGCTAACGTAATAGCAGGCAAGGTAACAACCACCCGGAAATGGGTTTTTAAGATTAATATTAAGAGCAAGTTTTTGACGTTTTCGGATTTTCTTTATATTGACTTATTTGAATGAAAAAACATTACCTGCGATATTTCTTATTTTTATTCACTATCAGATAAAAAGATATTCCACGTATAAATAATAAGACTATTTTTCAGCTCACTATGAACGGGGGATTAAGAGAAATCTCAGGACGTCATTGCAATTTTCGCCCGCTTTATCCATGATCGAAGTGTGACATTGGTCATATAACAGAAGGTATTGCTATTACTATGGAATGGATTGCCGATCCATCAATCTGGGCCGGGCTGGTGACGCTGATCGTCCTCGAGCTCGTGCTCGGCATCGATAATCTGGTGTTTATCGCCATCCTCGCCGAGAAACTGCCGCCGTCACAGCGCGACCGCGCCCGCGTCACGGGCCTGCTGCTGGCGATGGTGATGCGCCTGCTCCTGCTGGCCTCTATCTCCTGGCTGGTCACCCTGACGAAACCCATCATTACGTTCCACAGCCTGAGCTTCAGCGCCCGGGATCTGATCATGCTGTTCGGCGGGCTGTTCCTGCTGTTTAAGGCTACGGTGGAGCTCAACGAGCGGCTTGAGGGGAAAGACAGCGAAAACCCAACCCAGCGGCGCGGGGCGAAATTCTGGCCCGTGGTGGCGCAAATCGTGGTGCTGGACGCGGTCTTCTCGCTGGACTCGGTGATCACGGCGGTGGGGATGGTTGACCATCTGGCGGTGATGATGGCGGCGGTGATTATCGCCATAGCCTTAATGGTGATGGCCAGCAAGGCGCTTACGCGCTTCGTCAACAGCCATCCAACCATCGTGATTTTGTGTCTGAGCTTCCTGCTGATGATCGGCTTTAGCCTGGTGGCGGACGGCTTTGGCTTCCACATTCCGAAGGGCTACCTGTACGCGGCGATTGGTTTCTCGGTGATCATCGAGTCGCTCAACCAGCTCGCCATCTTTAACCGCCGCCGCTTCTTGTCCGCGAACCAGACGCTGCGCCAGCGCACCGCCGACACGGTGATGCGCCTGCTCAGCGGGCAGAAAGAGGACGCCGAGCTGGACGCTGAGTCCGCCTCCCTGCTTGCTGACCACAACGACAGCCAGATCTTTAATCCGCAGGAGCGGCGGATGATTGAGCGCGTGCTTAACCTGAACCAGCGCTCGGTCAGCAGCATCATGACCTCCCGTCATGATATTGAGCATATCGACCTTAACGCCCCGGAAGCGCAAATCCGCGCCCTGCTGGACAAAAACCAGCACACCCGCGTGGTGGTGACCGGCGGCGAAGAGGAGGAGGATCTGCTGGGCGTGGTGCACGTGATTGACCTGCTCCAGCAGCAGCTGCGCGGCGACGCGCTCGACCTGCGCGCGCTGGTGCGTCAGCCGCTGGTGTTCCCGGAAACGCTGCCGCTGCTTTCAGCCCTGGAGCAGTTCCGCAATGCCCGCACGCACTTTGCCTTCGTGGTGGATGAGTTTGGTTCCGTCGAAGGGCTGGTGACACTGAGCGACGTGATGGAAACCATCGCCGGCAATCTGCCGAACGAGGTGGATGAGATTGACGCCCGCCACGACATTCAGAAAAACGCCGACGGCTCCTGGACGGCCAACGGCCACATGCCGCTGGAAGATCTGGTGCAGTATGTTCCGCTGCCGCTTGACGAGAAGCGCGAGTACCACACCATCGCGGGACTGCTGATGGAATATTTACAGCGCATTCCGAAACCGGGCGAAGAGGTGCAGGTGGGGGATTACATGCTCAAAACGCTGCAGGTTGAAAGCCATCGCGTGCAGAAGGTGCAGCTGATACCGCTGCGCGGGGAAGATGAGATTGATTATGAGGTGTAGGGCGAACTTACATTTGCACTTCACGATGAAGTAGCCCCGTCATTTTTATTTCACAAAGCGACGTGAGTTTGTCATAGAAAAAATGTGAGCAGGGAACACAAGGTGAACGGAATAACCACCAGAGCCGTATGTTCCCCTCACCCTGGCCCTCTCCCCAAAGGGGCGAGGGAATTTCAACCCTACGGGTGAGGGCAACAGCCCTTGCATCAAAGCTTTTCTAAAAGCTTCTTCACATCCTTCCCGCTCTGCGAATCTTTATTCCTGTCCGCCCACTCGTTAAGGCGGCGCTTCGCTTCATCCTGCAAATGCTTGCGCAGCACCTGATCCACCTGGAGGCTGTAGTTCAGCGCCTGCCACTTGCCGTAGACGGTGAGCGGGATCGGGGTTTCTTTCAGGAAATCGACCAGCTTGCCCTCACCTTCCCAGCCGGAGAGGACGCGCACGTTAAAGCGCGTGTTCGCCGTTTCTTTCACCAGGTCGAGGGAGCCGTCGCCGGTCAACGAGAGCATGGAGGACGTCCCTTCCATGCCGTCGAGCGTCAGGGTGCCGTTGTTCAGGGCTAAATCGCTGACGAAGTTATCCAGACGCGTGGCGCTGTCGTAGTTCTCTTTCGCCGTCACGTTGCTGCTGCGCTCCACCGCCTGCTGCACCAGCTGCTGGAAGTTGAGCCCTTCCATTCGGGTGTCTTTCAGCTCGATGTGCGCCTGCCCCTGCCATTCACGGCGGAAGGCGTCCGCGTCAATCTTAGTGCCGGAGAAATCCCCCGCCAGCGTCATCTGCCCGGTGAGCGCAATCGGGTAGTTGAAGGCTTTCAGGATGGTGCCGATCTCGACGTTATCGAGGCGCGGCTGGAACTCCGCCGTTGGGTTGTCTTTGCGCACGTCCAGCGTGCCGGGCAGCGACAGATTCCCCGCCCCCATCTTGCCGCTAAGCTCAGAGATAACCAGCAGCCCGTTGTGGTTGAACATCTGGCTGCTGACGTCCGTGAAGTCGATGCCGCGCCAGCGCACGCTGTTGGCTTTCAGCATGATATCGGCGGTAAAACCACGCAGGCCGTTGTAGTCAGGCTGGTCAAGATTGGATGAAATTACCGGGCGCGGCTGCTTCGGCTGGTTTTGCCCGGTTTGCGGGACGTCTGCATTCGATGCGTCCGCAGCAGGCACCGCGAGGAGGTTTTCCAGGTTGAGCTTGTCGAACTGCAGGTTGAACACCCACTTCGGTTTTTCGGCAAGGGAGACGCTCGCCTGCCCTTTCAGGCTGCTGTCGTTCGCCTGAAGGTCAAGCTTATCCAGCTCAAGCTGCTTTTGCTCTTCGCGCCATACCGCCTGCAGCGTGCCCTGCCCGGTAATGCCCTGCGTCGGGAGATCGGCGCCCGTCAGCTGCCAGTTAAGCTGCTGGATATCGGCGGTCAGCTGGTGCGGGTAGTCGGCGGCGTTGACGTTGGCGTTCAGGGAGAGCGTCAGGTCGCGCTGATCGCGATTCACGCGGCCTGAGAAATCGATGGTGGCCTGATGGTTGGCATCCTGATCCATTTTCAGGCTGATATTGCGCACGGTGACCTGTTCATCCCCTTCGTGCTGGAAGACCAGCACGCTGTCCGCCACTTTCAGGCTGGCGATATCAAACGACCAGCCGGTATCAGAGGGTTCGTCAGGGAGGGTATTTTCCCGCGGCGCAACCGGAGCATCCGCCTTGCGGACGGCTTCGGTTTGCGGCGTAAGCTGGATCACCGCGCCTTTCAGCATCACCTGGTTCACCTGGAGCTGATGGGAAAAGAGCGGGATCAGGCCAACGTCAAGGCGCATGTTGTCAGCAGACACAAGAGGTGCAGACGCACCCGGCGCCGTGAGCGACATACGGCCAGAGAGGATGCTGAGCTGCGGCCAGACGTGCCAGCGCAGCGGCCCGTCAAGTTTCAGTTCATAACCGCTACGCGCTTCGACCTGGCGCACCATGTAGGCACGAAAATCGTTAGGGTTAACCAGCAGTACCAACGCGGAAAGGCCAGCTACCAGCACCACCAGCAAAATCATCAGCGTTGTCAGAACTCTTCTCATGGCATCCTCAATGGATCACTGTCAGTCTTTATCGATACGGCTGGCGACGGCACCCTGCTGATCGCGATACTTCGCGTCCTGGCGACGGTTATAAGGCCGTGCAGCCGGGCCGGTGAGCGGCTCGAAGCTCAGCGCGCCGATCATCATACCCGGACGAAGCGCCAGCGGCAGTTTGCCGGCGTTAAAGAACTCCAGCACGATGCGACCAGACCAGCCTGGATCGATGCGGTGCGCGGTCACGTGAACCATCAGCCCCAGGCGCGCCAGGGATGAACGTCCGTCAAGCCAGCCGACCAGATCCGCCGGCAGCGTCACCGATTCAAAGGTCACCGCCAGGGCCAGTTCGCCAGGATGGAGGTAGAACGCTTCGCCGTCCGCCAGAACAATTTCGTCGCTCATGACGCGATCAAGGGCGGCGCTGACTTCATCTTTCGGCCCGCTGAGGTCGATAAACGGCGCGGTATGGCCGCTAAAGGTACGGAATTTATTCCCCAGTCGCACGTCAACGGTTACGCCGTTGATACGCTCTACCGGTGGGCGAGGAGTAATAGACAGGCGGCCCTCATCCAGCCAGGCTTCTATATCTTGGTCACAAAGACGCATGGCACTTTCTCCTTTCGTGCATCGATCCCTGAAGCCGTTGAAGCTTCAGGGCAAACCAGGTTATCTCTGAACGGTACACAATTCGCGCGGTTTATTCAAAAAACTGGCTGATTTTCGCTTTTAAGATATCGATCGCAATACGGTTTTTACCGCCGCGAGGAACGATGATATCGGCGTATTGCTTGGACGGTTCGATAAACTGCAGGAACATTGGACGGACGGTTTTTTGGTACTGCGCCATCACCGAATCCATGGAGCGACCGCGCTCGTTCACGTCACGCTTGATGCGGCGCATCAGGCAGATATCCAGCGGCGTATCAACAAAGATCGAGAAGTTCATTGATTCACGCAGGCGCGCATCCGTGAGAAGCAGAATGCCTTCAAGGATAATGACTTTTTTCGGCTCAATGCGAACGGTGTCTTTGGTGCGGGTGTGTTCTACGTAGCTATAGACAGGCAGTTCAATCGCCTGGCCGCTTTTCAGCGCTTCTAAATGCTGGAACAGCAGGCTGTGGTCCATCGCATTCGGATGGTCATAGTTGGTTTTAACGCGCTCTTCCATCGAGAGATGCGATTGATCTTTATAATAGCTATCTTCGGGAATGACACCGATGTGCTCATCACCAACTTGTTCGCGCAGTTCGCGGTAAAGCGTACTGGCAATAAGACTTTTACCTGAAGCCGATGCGCCGGCGATGCCTATAATGACGCACTGATGAGACTTATCAGTCATAAATTTAGCGACCTGATTAACCTGGATGTTAAGGAAGGACGACGCCGTAGCGTCAAACGCGGCAATTATAGGGATTTCGGGGGCGTGATACCAGTCGAAAGCGCAGGTTCTGCGAGACAGCATGAAAAGTCCGTTTTCATTCCCTTAGCAAAATTTAAACGATCACTTTTTCGGCGTTTAACCTGAATTTTTTGCCGACTAACTATTTAATAAGTCTATGATGTCAAATTATGAGCAGTCAGCATATGAATTGTAAATTGTTTGTACTAGCATAAACCAAATTCATAAATTCTCTCGTCCGGACCTGGTTCCTGACGGCATGGCGTCCCTGGATAAAGCGGTAATGAATAAACAATACCAGCGGGTTTTGGTTACTACCCCACATCCTTTACTGCGACTTGTCTGCCTGGGTCTGGTCACCTTCATCTTTACCCTGTTCTCGCTGGAGCTGACCCGCTTTGGCACGTTCCTGGCGCCGCTCTGGTTCCCGACCTCCATTATGATGGTGGCGTTTTACCGCCACGCGGGCAAAATGTGGCCCGGCATCGCGCTGGCCTGCTCGTTTGGCAATATTTTAGCCTCCTGGCTGCTCTTCGATTCCGCCATAATTGCGTACACCGTCATTAACGTTATTGAAGCCTGCATCGGCGCGCTGCTCCTGCGCAAACTGCTGCCCTGGTACAACCCGCTGCAAAACCTGAACGACTGGGTTCGCCTGGCCATCGGCAGCGCCCTGATCCCGCCGCTGATTGGTGGGATACTGATTCATTTCGTGGTGCCAAGCCCTGAGCCGTTGCGTAATTTCCTCGTCTGGGTGTTATCGGAATCTATCGGCGCGCTGGCGCTGGTGCCGCTGGGATTGCTGTTTAAACCGCACTATTTACTGCGCCACCGCAACCCGCAGCTGCTGCTGGAAACCCTTCTGACGATGGCGGTGACGCTGGTGCTGAGCTGGATTGCCATGCGCTGGCTCCCGTGGCCGTTTACCTGCGTTATCGTGCTGCTGATGTGGAGCGCCGTGCGCCTGCCGCGCCTGGAAGCGTTTCTGATATTTTTAGTCACCGTGATGATGGTGTCGTTGATGATGGCGCATAACCCCTTGCCGATGGGGACGCAAAACGCCAGCGCGATGATCAACGCCCCGTGGCTGCCCTTCCTGATGATGCTGCTGCCCGCCAACGTCATGACGATGGTGATGTATGCGTTTCGCGCCGAGCGTAAGCACATCACCGAGAGCGAAGAACGTTTTCGCAACGCGATGGAATATTCCGCCATCGGCATGGCGCTGGTGAGCATTGAGGGCCAGTGGCTGCAGGCCAACAAAGCGCTGTGCAACTTCCTCGGCTATACCCAGAGCGAGCTGCAGTCCCTCACCTTCCAGCAGCTGACCTGGCCCGAAGATCTGAACACCGACCTGGAGCAGCTGGAGCAGCTGGTCAACGGCGATATCAACACCTACTCGCTCGAAAAGCGCTATTACACCCGCAGCGGCGAGGTGGTCTGGGCGCTGCTCGCGGTTTCCGTGGTGCGCCACGCGGACGGCACGCCGCTCTATTTTATCGCCCAGATTGAAGACATTAACGATCTCAAGCACACCGAATGGGTCAACAAGCGCCTGATGGAGCGCATTACCCTCGCCAACGACGCGGGGGGAATTGGCATCTGGGAGTGGGATCTGGAGCCTGACGTGATCAGCTGGGACAAAAAAATGTTCGAGCTGTATGAAATTCCGCCGCACATCAAACCGACCTGGCAAATCTGGCACGACGCGATGGTGCCGGAAGACCGGGCGCACGCGGAGCAGGTTGTTCGCGATTCGCTGATGGCAAGAGTGCCGTTTAAGCTCGAGTTCCGAATTCGGGTTAAAGAGGGCGTGCGCCATATCCGCTCGCTGGCTAACCGCGTGCTGAACAAGCAGGGCGAGGTGGAGCGCGTGCTCGGCATCAATATGGATATGACCGAGGTGAAGCAGCTTAACGAGGCCCTGTTCCAGGAAAAAGAGCGTCTGCACATTACCCTCGACTCCATCGGCGAAGCGGTGCTGTGTACCGATGTCGACATGAACGTCACCTTTATGAACCCGGTGGCGGAGAAAATGAGCGGATGGACGCAGGGAGAAGCCATCGGTCAGCCGATCCTGAAAGTCCTGCACATCACCTTCGGCGAGAACGGGCCGTTGATGGAAAACATTCACAGCGGCGATATGTCCCGCTCGGATATCGAGCAGGACGTGGTGCTGAACTGCCGCAACGGCGGCAATTTTGACATCCACTACAGCATTACGCCCCTGAGCACCCTGGACGGGCAAAACATCGGCTCGGTGCTGGTGATTCAGGACGTGACCGAATCGCGCAAAATGCTGCGCCAGCTGAGCTACAGCGCCTCTCACGACGCCCTCACCCACCTGGCGAACCGCGTGAGCTTTGAAAACCACCTTAAGCGCCTGCTGCAAACCGTGCAGGAGACTCGCCAGCGTCACGCGCTGGTGTTTATCGACCTCGACCGCTTTAAGGCGGTGAACGACACCGCAGGCCATGCGGCGGGCGACGCCCTGCTGCGGGAGCTGTCGTCGCTGATGCTGACCATGCTGCGCTCCAGCGACGTGCTGGCGCGTCTGGGCGGGGATGAGTTTGGCCTGCTGCTGCCAGACTGCAATATCGAAAGCGCGCGCTACATCGCGGGCCGTCTGATCCACGCCATCAACAACTACCACTTTATGTGGGAAGGCCGCCTGCACCGCATCGGCGCCAGCGCGGGGATCACGCTGATTGACGAGGCTAACCATCAGACCGCCGAGGTGATGTCGCAGGCGGACATTGCCTGCTACGCCTCCAAGAACAACGGCCGCGGCGTGGTAACGGTTTACGAGCCGCAGCAGGAGCGCGTTCACAGCACCCGCAGCATGATGTCCCTCGATGAACAGTGGCACATGATCAAAGACAATCATCTGATGATGATCGGCCGCAGCGTGGCCTCGCCGCGCATCCCCGAGAGCAGCACCTTCTGGCTGATTTCGCTGCGCCTGTGGACCAGCCAGGGCGAGATGCAGGAGGAGCAGGCGTTCCGCGCCGGGCTGGCGGAGCCTGAGCTGCTGCACGCCCTCGACCGCCGCATCTTTAGCGATTTTTTCCGCACCTATGCGAAGCAGGTTGCCGGTAAGGGCATGGGCGTTGCCCTGCCGCTCTCCGGGGCCGGTTTAGCCAGCGTGACGCTGGTGGACGAACTGCTGGATATGCTGGAGAACAGCCCGCTGCCGGGCCGCCTGTTGCATCTGGTGATTGCCGTCGACGTGGTGCAAAACCCGGATCGGAACGTGCAGCAGGGGCTGCAAAAGCTGCGTCAGGCGGGCTGCCGCGTGGTGCTAAGCCAGGTCGGTAAAGACATGAACGTCTTTAACCATCTGAGCGCCAACATGGCGGATTACCTGATGCTGGACGCGGAGGTGGTGACCAACGTTCACGGTAACCTGATGGATGAGATGATGGTGACCATTATCCAGGGCCACGCCCAGCGTCTGGACATGAAGACCATCGCCGGGCCGAGCAACCAGCCGATCATGATGGACACCCTTTCCGGGATTGGCATCGACTATATCTATGGCGACACCATCGCCGAACCGCAGCCGCTGGATCTACTGCTGAACACCAGCTATTTCGCCATCAACTGACGGCGTCCAGCCGTCGGTATACCAGATGTGCAGGAGCGCGTAAGATCGCCACGGCCGCCAGCGCTCGGCGTAGCGGCGGATCTGCGCGGGGGTCATCCCCGCAAAGCGCTGCTTAATCAAATAATCATCCGGCAAAAAAACGTCCTTCGCCTGCCAGCCGCGAAGGGCGAGGTAGTTCGCCGTCCAGCGCCCTATTCCCGGCCTCTGCTGCAGCGCCTTCATCCCCGCGTCGATATCCTCCGGCGGCCTAAGCGGGAACGTCCCTTCTACCACCGACCGCGCGAGATGGATCAACGACTCCGCCCGCTTCAGCGGCATACCGAGCGCTTTCAGGGCGAGCGGATCCGCCGCCGCAAGCGCCTGTGGCGTCGGGAAGCAAACGTAGTTCGGGGAATCCTTTACCGGCTCGCCGCACAGCGCCACCACCTTCGATGCCAGCCTGGCCGCCATCGCCACGCTCACCAGCTGCCCGAGAATGGCCCTGACGCCCTGCTCGTAGGCGCTCATCGCGCCGGGCAGGCGCAGCCCCGGTCTTGCCGCGCCCAGATCGCCCAGCGCGGCGGCGACCTTCTGCGGGTCGCAGGTGAGGTCAAACAGGCGTTCAATCCGCGCGAGGCATTCAGCCGCCACCGGCACCAGCCCCGGACTGAGGGTTACCGTCAGGGTGCAGGTGGCAACGTCGGGCGTGACGCGAAAAATCCCCTGATGGCCGTCGCAGGCGAAGCTGCGCTCGTACCAGGCGTCGGTGACGGTTTCGATACCCTCCACCGCACGCGCGCCAAGAAAGCCAAACATCCACTGCCAGTCGTAGGGGGGTTGCCAGTTCAGGGTGTACATCGTTGCTCCTTTTATGTTCTCCACAGCATAAACCGAAGAGGCGTCTTTCGCTTTGCTTTCATATTCCTGTTGTCGCAGACGAGACATTTCGCTAAAGTCTCGCCCCTTCTCACTGGCATGGGGATTCCTACGTGTTTATTGGATTTGACTACGGTACAGCAAACTGCTCGGTTGCCATCATGCAAGACGGACAGCCGCAGCTCCTGAAAATGGAAAAAGAGAGCACGCTGCTGCCGTCTATGCTCTGCGCACCGACCCGTGAAGCGGTCAGCGAATGGCTGTTCCGCCATCATCAGGTTCCGGCTACCGCGGCGGAAACCCAGGCGCTGCTGCGCCGCGCGGTGAGCTTTAACCGTGACGAAGATATCGACGTCACGCCGTCCAGCGTGCAGTTTGGCCTCTCCTCTCTCGGGCACTACGTTGAAGATCCGGAAGAGGTCTACTTCGTTAAATCACCAAAATCCTTCCTCGGTGCCAGCGGCCTGAAGCCGCAGCAGGTGGCAATGTTTGAAGATTTGGTGTGCGCCATGATGCTGCACATCCGCAATCAGGCGCAGACCCAGGTAACGGAAACCATTGACCAGGCGGTGATTGGCCGTCCGATTAACTTCCAGGGCTTAGGCGGCGATGAGGCCAACCAGCAGGCGCAGGGTATCCTTGAGCGTGCGGCGCACCGGGCGGGCTTTCGCGACGTGGTGTTCCAGTATGAGCCGGTTGCGGCAGGGCTGGATTTTGAAGCCACGCTGCGGGAAGAAAAGCGCGTGCTGGTGGTGGATATCGGCGGCGGGACGACGGACTGCTCTCTGCTGCTGATGGGCCCGCAGTGGCACAATCGCCGGGATCGCGAAAACAGCCTGCTCGGACACAGCGGCTGCCGCGTTGGCGGTAACGATCTGGACATCGCCCTGGCGTTCAAAAGCCTGATGCCGCTGCTGGGCATGGGCGGGCAGACGGAAAAAGGCATCGCCCTGCCGATCCTGCCGTGGTGGAACGCGATCGCCATCAACGACGTTCCGGCCCAGAGTGATTTTTACAGCACCGCCAACGGCCGCTTCCTGAACGATCTGGTGCGCGATGCCCAGGACGCCGACAAGGTCGCCCTGCTCTACAAGGTGTGGCGTCAGCGTCTGAGCTACCGCGTGGTGCGCACCGCCGAGGAGAGCAAAATCGCCCTCTCGGATCGCCCCGAGCACGCGATTGCCCTGCCGTTTATCAGCGACGATCTTGCCACCGCCATTACGCAGCAGGGGCTGGAAACGGCCCTGGCGCAGCCGCTGCAGCGCATTCTGGAACAGGTTGAGCTGGCATTGGAAAATGGCAAAGAGAAGCCGGACGTGATTTATTTGACGGGGGGAAGCGCCCGTTCACCGCTGATCAAGAAAGCGCTGGCGGAGCAGCTGCCGGGAATACCGATTGCGGGTGGCGATGACTTTGGCTCCGTTACCGCCGGTCTGGCGCGCTGGGCGCAGGTGATGTTCAGCTAAAAACCGTCGCCCCGCCGTATGATGGGGGGCGAGCGGATTCAGGGTGCGGTAAGGCGCGGATTGTGCTGGTTATCCTGCCCTGAAGACTTCTTTTCCCGGACGGGCCTCTCGATACTTTCACACCGCCTCATAAAGCCTTTGAACTCGGCCAGCGCCACCGGGGGCATAAAAAAGTACCCCTGCTGGTAGTCGACCTGATTATCCACAAGCCAGTCGCGCTGGTAGTCATATTCCACCCCCTCGGCCACGGTTTGCAGCCCCAGAATGGCGGCCAGGTTTATTATCGACTCCAGCATCGGCAGCGACTGCTCGTGCGCGTGGATGCCGTTGATAAAGGTCTTGTCGATTTTAATCACATCGAGTTCAAGCTCGTTCAGATAGCAGAGATTCGCATACCCGGTGCCAAAATCATCCAGCGCAAACAGCACCCCGCGGTTGCGCAGGGAACGGATCAGCTCTTTTATTGCCGGCGTGACCACCAGCGTCTGGTTTTCGGTTATTTCTATCATCAGCTTTATCGGCAACGATTCCGTTAACTCTAAAAAGTTAAGGCACTCCCAGTAAAAGACGGGATTGCTCAGGCTGGAAGGGCTGACGTTAAAGGCGACAAAAAAAGAGTGTCCGTGCCAGTGAACGCTGTGATTTAAATCGCTGGCGACCTTATTCATTAAATAGCTGGTCAGCTCATTAATAAGCCCGCTTTTTTCCGCCAGCGGAATAAACTCGCGCTGGGAGATGGCGTAATTATGCCCCAGCGGCCAGCGCGCCAGCACCTCTACCCCGCTCAACTCTCCATTGCCGCCAACGATTGGCTGATAAAACGGAATAATTTCCTCATTTTTCAGCGCCAGGCTCAGTCGGTCGGCCTCGTTATTATCCCCGGCATAGCGCGGCGGCTTTTCATTTCCGCTGATTCTCTCTGCCAGCAGGCCGTTGCGGGAAAGAAAAATAATGGACTCGTTGAAATTATCAAACTCCAGACGATGGGTTATTTTATCCCGATAGCGATAAAGCGATTTCACCGCCAGCGAATTCGCCCGGCAAAATTCCTCCTGGCCGGTTCGGGTGAATGAGGCATTCAGCATCTCCTGTTCAAAATCACTCAGGCGAAATTCATCCACAAAGCCGATTCTGGCAAGCGCACCGTTTTCAGCATTCGCCATCAAAATATCCTTCAGCGAATCAATGACGGCATCAGCCCCCAGTCTGGCATCGATAAACTCCGCGTATTCAAAGCCTCGGTTAATACATTTATTTTCACTCAGCCTAATCACCACGCTGTTGATATTGATAAACTGACTGCTGTTTCTTTGCAGCCATCTTTTAACCAGGCCAAACGGCATTCGGCTATCAATAATTAACAGACAGGTTTTGTACTGGGGCGTGGAGATATCAGAATCGCTGATATAGGTTCCGGTATCCACCAGTATCAGATTAGGTAAAAATGACCTAATCCCTGAGAAAAGATAAATGTCATAACTAAGCAGGAAGACCTTTTTCGTGTTCATAATCATCACCATCATGGTTTTAATTGCAAAGGCTACCCCTCCCTCAAATAGAGAGAACATTCACAATTGATTCGGTTTCCAACGACATACATGTCAGCTAATTACTATTCTCATTGCAAAGCTAAGGAAAAGCTTTTTATATCCCCCGGGCTACGATTGCGGTTGGTATTAAAATGATAAGAATATTCCTATCACCAGAACAGGGAATTTTCTTAGCTGCGGCAAAAACAAACAAATGCCCTTACATTCACAATCAGACAAAATAAAATATCAAAAACAAAACAATCCACCGAGCTAAATACCTGTAAAACATTGTAAAGCAGAGAATCACTTCGCCCGACAGACGATCAGCGTGCGGCGCAAGTCCCTGATAGCATACACATTGTCGTCGATATGGATGACCTTGTAATAAAACAGCTTCTGTTTTGACATCAGCAGATCCGTTATCGCGTCCGGCAGATCGTCATTATCATTTTTCACTATTGCCAGGCGCTCTGTACGCAGATATCCGTCGCTGTCCTTGCCTAAAAAACGCAGCGACGTGGTGCGATTCACGGCGTACTGTTTATCATTTACGTCCAGCACGCCCACCTGCGACAGCATCCCGTCTTTTTCCGAAGAGATCCTGAATACCTGGAGAACTTCTCCCTTTATTTTTATCCCGTCTTTTTGCGTGTCCAGCTCGAGATGGTATTTAGAGGTGCAGACCAGCGCCGCCGGGTTTGCCCCGCGGTGAAGGACAATGAAAAACAGCGCGACCAGCGCGGCCACGATGCTAATAAAAATAATTTTGGCACTCATACGCCACCTCTTTTTCATCCACCATACAAATACTGAAAAAATGTTCTTTCAGCTTATTGCCCTTAGACAGGCTGTTATCGTCATAAAATATGATGGCTTTCTTCGTGCCGTTACAAATGCGGTCAAACCCTTCCCATCTTTGGGAATGCAGAAACTTAACTATTTTCTCCGATGAATTATCATCCATGGTATAGACTTCGCAGACGCCGGTATTTGAAACATGCACCACGCCGTCGTTATTGCGAAACATAACGGTGAGAAAAATACCTGCGCCCCCCACTAAAACCAGAGCAACAATAATCCAGACTAAAACTATTTTTTTCCATGAAAACGTCACCGCAGAATTAACGGGCGCGACCTCTTTCTCAGTAGAACACACGACCTCTTTGCGGTTATCACTCACCTGCGCCTGAAAAATAAACCCTTCTCGCGGGATGGTGATAATAACGTCATCCACGCCCAGTGAAGAAAATGCCTTACGCAACAGGCTAATACTTTTATTAAGACTATGGCCGGATGGATTCATCCCATACTTAGCCCAGACTTCTTCTATAATCAGTTCCCTGCTTAATTGTCGGGTATTATTTACAATAAAAAAATCCAGTAACCTTGCCACCGAAGCGGAAAGGACAAGCTGTTGATTTTGTACGCTCAACTCTCGTTTCGTTGAGTCGTACAAAACCCGACCATTAATTATCTTTCTCATTCAGGTAAACTCTTATATTTTTCTTTCATTATGCAAGCAACCTATACAGAGTATATTTACCTTATACAGGTTAGCAATATAAGAATATTTTTATTTAGATTTTATGAGCCAGGTTTAAAACACGCACTGCCAACAGGGATATACTTGTGCAAAGCGACAATGAACTTTTTATTTTCATTTTTTAGCCCGCTGCTGCGATACGTTTCTCCGGGGAGAACGTAACGGATAGTGGCCTCATCATCCGTTGAATTGCACCCCTGCTGCACGATGATTTTAAAAAAGGTGTTCCCGGTATTTTTAAGCACCCCGGCATGCTCGTCCAGGGTGTAGCGCAGGTCGATCTTTCTCGGGCGCACCACCAGTATCGTATCCAGGGCGATAGCCGGTATCGCTTCGCTTCTTTTCCCGCTGTTGCGCTCCGGGAACATCGTGACGGGCAGCTCCGTGAACTGCACCCGGTAATAGCGCTCCTTATCATCCTGCGGGCCGCGGTAGAAAATCTTAAAAAACTCCCCGGCGTCCGGCGCCAGCGAAAACGTCAGCGGCGCAAAGATCAGCTCTCCTTCTTCTATATCCTGACGCTTCTCCCCGCCCGGCCCGGGCCTGTCAATTTTCACCGCGGAAATGCGATACACATTCTGCTTTTTGCTGTCGTTAAAAATGCGTTTGCTGATGAATGACTTGTCCGCAGGCATCTCGTAAATCGTGGAATCGAGATACAGGGCGTGCGCCGAAAAGCTCAGCAGCGCCGCACTGATGATTGCCGCATATCCCCACTTCATTTGGTGACGCCCAGCCAGTTGGCGGTGACTTTGATTTCGCCGCTGGCGCTGACCACGCCTTCCCAGTCGGAGCCTGATACCGTCAGCGCCGAGCGGGAGTCGTTCATTGGGAACAGCAGCGACAAGTCGGTGCTGAAGTAGCTTCCGTCATCGGTGTTATTCCCATCCCACGGCGTTTGCTGCCACAGCGCATCGTTGAGGCTGATGGGCGCGTCGCCGCAGCTGTTGCGCACCTGCGTCAGGCTGCCAGACTGGTTGCTGTACTGCAGATACGCCGGGATCGGCACGCTGATCCCGCCCTGCGCGGAGGTAAACAGGCAGTACGGCGTATTGTTAATGGTCGTGGTGTCTCCCGTGACCTGGGCGGTAATACTGTCCGCCTGACGCGGGCCGGAAACGGTGACGACATAGTCCATGCCAATCGGGGTATCATCGCCGATGGTGCCGCTGCCGCTTGCCGACGTGGTGTTATTCGACGAGACAATGCTGATGCCATACTCCTTCGGAATAATGTTCAGCTGCAGCGACGGCGTGAACTCGTAATGCCCCGACTCCGGCGTTAAGCCATTGCGGAAGGCAAAGGTAAACGGCTGGCTGTTGGTAATGCTGTAGCCCGAGTCGACAAGGTTTTTAAGAAACGTCTTCGACAAAAAGAGATAGACGTAGTGGCCGTCCGTTGAGAAGACGTTGTAATAGGCCGTCGTCGCGCTGAAGTTATACCAGTTCGAGCCGTTGCCGGAATAACGCACCGTGGACGCCGCCGGGGTAAAGCCCAGCGCGGTGGAATCGATATAGGCCCTGAAGGTGAGCGAGGCGGTCAGGTTCGCGGTCTGCTGAAGGCTGTAGCTGACCATTTTGCAGATCACGCCGCTCACGTTTCCGACCACCCCCAGCTCGCAGGCGCCGGAGTCATTGGTAATGCTCGGCGTCCCGTCGCTGGCGATCCACAGCTCCTGGAAAGCGCTGGTGGATTCCAGCGCCAGATGGCCGCGCTTGGTTAAGGTGTAGTTCACGTAGTTCCAGCGCCCGGTGCTTTGATCCTTACAGCGCGCGCCCCCCGCGTAATCATAGTTAACCGAGGTATAGCAGCGGTTAAAGACGTAAGTTTCGCTGCTGCCGGTCGGCATCGCGCGGAAATATTCGTAGGCCGAATCGCTCAGCGATGCAAAGCCGTACGCCCCGCCCACCACGCCCGCAACCGAGCCGACCTGCGCGTGGTAGAAACCGTTGCTGTCCCGCCCCTGACCGGAGATATAGCCGGACGTCGGGCATTGCGTACCGCTGTAGCAGCGGATGCCGTTAAACGGCCCGTCGATCGGCGAATTATCGATCCACATGTCCTGATAGTTATTCGCCGGCGCCGTCCAGCTCACGTAGCCGAGATAGCCGAGGCTCACCTGCGAGGTGCCGTATTTCACCCAGGTGTTCGATCCGCTAAAGCGAGGATCGAGCGCCGAGGGGGTAATGAAATACTCGCCGTCGACGGCGTTTTCAATAAACAGATAGTTATTGCTGACCGAGCCGGACGAGGTCGCGGTCAACGCTTTCGCCGTCAGCGGGGTTAATGCACCCGCAACGAGTAGCGGAAGAATAAGGTTAATATTTTTCATAGCATTATCTCTGCGCCATAGTCGATTGCAGCGCGCACTGCACGTCCCCGACCCACGCTGCGCCGCGGGCTTTTTCCAGATCTAAATCGGCTTCGCAGATGTTGCCATTCGCCGAAACAAGGGTAATGACGGGGAATTTCTTATCGATATCAATCGCGAATTCACCTTTCGCATCGGTGCGCGTTTTACCGATGTGGTTATGGATATCGGTATTGGCCGCGAGCTGTCCGTTCGGATAGCGCACGCGCCCGAAGACGGTCACCATGCTTTTCACTTCCGGCGCCACCACGCCCACGTTGCCCGGATAGAGGTTCAGCGACTGCTTACGCCCGGAGACAATATCGAAGCTGTCCTCGGAGTTGCGGTCGTTCATGATCTCCAGCTTGTACTGGGCGTAAGGCGGCAGCGCGATAAAGTTCGATTTGCCGCTCAGCACGTAGTGGCGGTTATTGATTTTTGCCGCCAGCTTGCCGTCCCCTGCCAGCCCGGTTTTCACGATGATGCCGGAACGCTGGCGCTCTTTGCTGAGGCCAAAATCGCCCCCCGCCCAGGCAACCGATCCCTGGGAAGAGAAGTTCAGGTTGGTGGCGTTATCCGCCGAACGGGTAACGGAGACCGTCCCGGCGTTGTATTTGGTGGCGTAACTCATGTTGCCGTTCACGGAATAATCGTTGCCGTAGTTCTGCTCGCCGCTCAGGCGGGTGGAGGCCGCGATCCCTGCCGAGGTAATTGGCCCGTCTTCAAACTGCTTGCGGGCGCTGATGTTGCCCTGGGTTGCGCCGTAACGATCCCGCGATGCCCCGACGCTCAGCCAGGAGGCCAGCGGCAGCGAGAAGTCGAGGCTGACGTAACGCTCCTGGCGACCGTCGTCATTCCGGTTGTTGTAGTAATAGCGCTGCACCCCGGCGCGCAGGCCGACGGTGGCGTAACGCCCGGCGTACAGCGTGGTGCTGTAGTCCAGGTTGCGATATTTGTTGCCCGAGTAGCGGTTTTCCGTCTGGCTCACGGTCAGCGATCCCCCGTGCGGAATAAAGCGCCCGAGGTTAATCGTGCCGCCAATGGAGTAGTTATCGCGCTCCTGCACCGGCAGGCGGTCGCCAATTTTGCTGTCCTCGCGTGACGCCCACACCGCGCCAAACCCGCCGGGAGCGTTGAGGCTTACGCTGCTGACGTTGCGCCAGGTGCCGTCGTTTGCCACCAGCGTTTGGGTGCCCAGGCTCACATATTCATTGACGTTTAAGGTCAGGTCGGTTTCGTTAACGGCATTCGAATCAAAGCCGTACAGCGTGGACTTCACGTTCAGGCCGGAGAGGATCGCCAGCGTCAGAGAGGCCGCGCCGCCGGCAATCCAGGTCTGCTCGCTACCGGCATTGTGGTAGTGGTTGCGCCTGTAGCTTACGCGGTCGTAGTCCAGCGATCCGCCGAACACCTGCCATGAGAGCTGGTCCAGCCCGGCGGCCTGCTGGCGCGCAAAGATTTTATTCACGCGGCTGACCCGGGTATTCACCGTGCGACCGTTCACCACGATATCCACCGTCACGTCGTACACCCCGTAGGGAAAACGGCTGGTGTCAATTTCGTAGCTGCCCATGTTGAAGTTCTGCACGCTGAGCAAACGCCCGTCGCGGAAGACGTGGACTTCCCCGGCGGCCGGAAGAAAGACCGTAATGGGGGTCAGCGACAGCGCGGTATTTTCCACCACGGTGCTGCCTTTATTGCCGTAGCTGGCGCCGTAGATTTTTCCGCCGTTCAGCGCGTTCAGGCTGGCAATGGACTGCACGTTCCACGTATCGAGCATCCCCAGCGCCAGGCGATAGCCTTCATAGTCGCGCTCGTACATCGCGCGATAGACCTTGCTTGAACTGTTGCTCTCGCCAATACCGTATACCGAACCGTTAACGTTGAAGTGGTGCTCCCGAAGCGACAGGGTGTTATCCAGCGTTAAATAGCTGCGCGAGCTGCTGCCATTTTGATAGTCGTTGTAATAGGTGCCGAAATTGTAATTGAGCACGTTCGTGAGCCTGTCCACGCTGGACGGGCCTAGCAAGGTGCTGCGCGCCACGACCGCCTCGGTCAGCGCGTCCCGGCTGACGATCATCTCCAGGTGAAACGACGACACGTTCAGCTGCAGGCGGGCTTCCGGCGTCAGGGCAATCGCGGTGTTATCGACAAATTTTGCGTCAGCGATTTTTTCCACCATGGCGCGGGTTTTATCCGACAGCACGGCGTTATTTGGCAGATCGGAAACCATAATCGACTTCACGGTAATATTCCCGTCGACCAGAGAGATCACCGCGTCCGCAATTTTCTGCTGACTCTTTTCGTCCGTTTCCTGATAGCGAATAAACACCGGAACCGTCATTCCCTGCTCCAGCGAACGGGCAAACGCGCCGGGAATAACGTATTTCCCGATCTTCACGGGCGCGGAATGTGCAAAGCCTGGTGTTAACGCTAACGAGAGAAATACACTTCCCCCAACGAGATATTTAAATGACATACGCATCCTTACACATCGGCATTTTAATTTTTGGTACCGGTAATGGCGTTATGTTTTTACTTCACTGTAATAAATTGCTTGCCGTGCCAGATGCCAATACGGGTACGGCTGTTCGACACATCGCTTTTTTGCAGCCTTATTTTTGTGCCCGGCATAACGTAATAACGCTCGCGGCAGCCCCTGCCCTGATCCTGCGCCTTGTCCTTGCAGGCGCCGTAGGCAATCACGCGGAAGGAAACATTGCCGGTATTGGTAATCAGATCGCCCTGACGGCTGTAGTCGAAGCGCTCCCTGCGCGGGGCAACCACCAGAATGGTGCCAATTTCCGCTGAGGCCGTGGCCGTCGCGGCTTTACCGGCTTTGGTTGTGGCGCTTTCGCTGATCGGCTCGTCTATCCACTGCAGGCGGTAATAGCGCTCTTTATCATCCTCCGGACCTTTATAGAAAAAGCGGAAAACGTCTTTGGCCTCGCCAGGAAGAATAAGGTTGGCGGGCGTCGATAATAATTCACCGGGATTCACGTTCAGCTCTACGCCGCCGGGCAGCGGAGAGGAGAGTTGTTTTACCGTCACGCTGACGTAGCGCGCGGAATCCGTCGTGTTGATAATTTCTTTCGATAATGAACTCGCTTCGGAAGTCATTATCGACGTGATATCACCCACATTAATTGCCCAGCTGGAAAAGGATGTGGCAATCCCTACCAACATGGCTATTGGCACATATTTAGTCATTACTTATTTCCTGAGAAAATTCGGGAGAGTGACTCTCCCGAATTTTATGCATTACGCTGGGGTGGTCCAGGTCGCGTTGAACTGTACCTTCACATCGCCAGTCCAGTAGCCGTCAGGCAGCGCTGAGTAATCGGTTACCGGGGTCGTACCGTCAGAGGTCGCTGAGGAGATGGAGAACTTGAAGCTGGACTGATCGCTCACGCGCTCAGCGCCGTTATAAGCACCATCCGCCATCAGGCTTTCGAGGCCAGAGGTAGAAGAGGAGTTAACCAGTACGGTTTCAGACGCGCTGGAAAGCGCATTGCCGTTCCATGCCACGCCCACGTCCAGCGTAGACGCATCGCCGCTTGCGTTGGTCAGCGTATTGCTGATGACCTGTGCAGTCAGCTCGAAATCTGTCGCACTTTCTTGTCCCTGAATGGTTACGTCAAAAGCGCCGTCCTGAGTGTTAAACCCGTTCAGACCTTCCGCATACTGGAAAGTCAGAGAGTTCAGCGGAGTAACAACCAGCATGCTGGTCGTATCTTTTGTAGCAGTAGCATCCCAAGACGCCGTAGCAGATGCAGTCACATCAGCCATTGCATTTGCAGCTGCGAATACAGAAACCAGAGAGGCCACCAGTAATAACTTTTTCATTTTTTTCTCCTGAGAACAAACGCGCAACCAGGCACTCTTTATATAAGAACCAGGATGCTCCATTTAATTGCGAGCGGGATTTGCCGCGCCAAAAAATTATTATTCGAAATAACCTTCCCCACAACACCACAAAATACGAAAAACCTTAACATTTCTAAGAATTTTCTTATCAATAATCGGTTAGCAACGCTTAATGATAAGATTAAAATCTGATTAATATCTGTTTAATGGTTTTTAATTCCGCATTTAACGCAAATTAACGGTTTTAAATCTATTTTGATTTTTTGATACAAATCAAATTAGAAAAAGAGCACGAAAAAGCCAAAAAGCATTATAAATCAATAAACTATTGAAGTCGCATTAAAAGAAAAGTGTTTGTTAAAGTTTTGCTAAAAATATGCATCAATTTAGTGTGTGCGGGAAAATTCCTATACCATATTAATAATGACAGGAATATTCCTGGACTATTAATTAATAATAAACACTAGGCATCTGGTTATATTTTTGAACGAAGCGGAATAACTTCGGAATATTCCCCGAATAAAGAAATATTCCTGGAGTAAAACAGCCTCCGTGAAGCGACACGCAGCGGGGCCGCGCCGGCACCATTCAGACAATTCCATACGGTCTTCCATATTTCCTCCATTTTTCTGCCGTCTTGCCTGACTAAACTAGTATCATTCCCCGAAGTGTTTCAGGATGAGAACGTATAACGATGAAAGGCAGTAACAAATCCCGCTGGGCAATCGCCGCCGGCATCATTGTGGTGGCCCTTGCCGCCGCCTGGTACTGGCACAGTCAATCCGCCGATCCCGCCGCCCCCGCTGGCGCCACCAGCCAGCCGCAGCGTCCATCCGGCGGCGGGCGTCACGGCATGCGCGGCGGCGCGCTGGCGCCGGTTCAGGCTGCCACGGCGGTCAGCAAAGCGGTTCCTCGTTATCTCTCCGGCCTCGGCACCATTACCGCCGCCAACACGGTGACGGTGCGCAGCCGCGTCGATGGTCAGCTGCTGGCCCTGCACTTCCAGGAAGGCCAGCAGGTGAAGGCCGGCGATTTGCTGGCTGAAATCGACCCGAGCCAGTTTAAGGTCGCGCTGGCTCAGGCCCAGGGGCAGCTCGCCAAAGATAAAGCCACCCTCGCCAACGCCCGTCGCGATCTGGCGCGCTATCAGCAGCTGGTGAAAACTAACCTGGTGTCGCGTCAGGAGCTGGACACCCAGCAGGCGCTGGTCAGCGAATCCCAGGGCACCATTAAGGCCGACGAAGCCGCCGTAGCCAGCGCGCAGCTTCAGCTCGACTGGAGCCGCATCACTGCGCCCATTGACGGTCGCGTGGGGCTGAAACAGGTTGATATCGGCAACCAAATCTCCAGCGGCGACACCACCGGGATCGTGGTCATCACCCAGACCCACCCTATCGACCTGGTCTTTACCCTGCCGGAAAGCGATATCGCCACCGTGGTTCAGGCGCAAAAGGCCGGCGGCGCGCTGGTCGTGGAAGCCTGGGACCGCACCAATAAGCAGAAGCTGAGCGAAGGTTCGCTGCTGAGCCTCGACAACCAGATCGATACCACCACCGGCACCATCAAGCTCAAGGCACGCTTTAATAATCAGGACGATGCCCTGTTCCCGAACCAGTTCGTCAACGCGCGAATGCTGGTCGCCACCGAAGAGAACGCCGTGGTGATCCCTTCCGCCGCCCTGCAAATGGGCAACGAAGGCAACTTCGTCTGGGTGCTCAGCAGCGACAACAAGGTCAGCAAGCATCTGGTGAAAACCGGGATCCAGGACAGCCAGACGGTCGTCATCAGCGCCGGGCTCTCCGCGGGCGACCGCGTGGTGACCGACGGTATCGACCGCCTGACCGAAGGGGCGAAGGTGGAAGTGGTTGAAGCCCACGACGGCACGGCGCCCGCCGAACAGCCGGCTAAGCCTGAACGCCAGAAACAGGGAGCGACCTCCTGATGCAGGTGATGCCACCGAGCTCTACAGGTGGGCCGTCACGCCTGTTTATCATGCGCCCAGTTGCCACCACGCTATTAATGGTGGCGATCCTGCTTGCCGGGATCATCGGCTATCGCTTTCTGCCCGTTTCGGCACTGCCGGAAGTGGATTACCCGACCATTCAGGTCGTCACCCTCTACCCTGGCGCCAGCCCGGACGTGGTGACCTCTGCCATTACCGCTCCGCTTGAGCGCCAGTTCGGGCAGATGTCCGGCCTGAAGCAGATGTCCTCGCAAAGCTCCGGCGGCGCGTCCGTGGTGACGCTCCAGTTCCAGCTTACGCTGTCGCTGGACGTCGCCGAGCAGGAAGTGCAGGCCGCGATCAACGCCGCCACC
Organism: Enterobacter soli; assembly: GCF_964208575.1. Taxonomy (GTDB): domain Bacteria; phylum Pseudomonadota; class Gammaproteobacteria; order Enterobacterales; family Enterobacteriaceae; genus Enterobacter; species Enterobacter soli_A. The sequence continues at coordinate 234,835 of NZ_CAXOFU010000007.1, forward strand.
AACCTGCTGCCGTCCGACCTGCCTAACCCGCCGGTCTACAGCAAGGTTAACCCTGCCGATCCGCCCATCATGACGCTTGCGGTCACCTCGTCGGCCATGCCGATGACCCAGGTGGAAGACATGGTGGAAACCCGCGTGGCGCAGAAAATTTCCCAGGTCTCCGGCGTGGGGCTGGTGACGCTGGCGGGCGGGCAACGTCCGGCGGTGCGCGTGAAGCTCAACGCGCAGGCCATTGCCGCGCTCGGCCTCACCAGTGAAACCATCCGCAGCGCCATCAGCAACGCCAACGTCAACTCGGCGAAAGGCTCCCTCGACGGCCCGACCCGCGCGGTTACGCTGTCCGCTAACGATCAGATGCAGTCTGCGGACGAGTATCGTCAGCTGATTGTGGCCTATCAGAACGGCGCCCCGGTTCGCCTGGGCGACGTGGCGACCGTTGAGCAAGGGGCGGAAAACAGCTGGCTGGGGGCGTGGGCCAACAAGCAGCAGGCCATCGTGATGAACGTCCAGCGCCAGCCGGGGGCGAACATCATCGATACCGCCGACAGCATTCGCGCCATGCTGCCGCAGCTTATTGAAAGCCTGCCGAAGTCGGTGAGCGTGAAGGTGCTTTCCGACCGCACCACCAACATTCGCGCCTCGGTCAGCGACACCCAGTTCGAGCTGATGCTGGCGATTGCGCTGGTAGTAATGATCATCTACCTGTTCCTGCGCAACGTGCCGGCGACCATTATTCCCGCCGTCGCCGTGCCGCTCTCGCTGGTGGGCACCTTCGCGGTAATGGTGTTCCTCGACTTCTCGATCAATAACCTGACGCTGATGGCGCTCACCATCGCCACCGGGTTCGTGGTGGATGACGCCATCGTGGTGATCGAGAACATCTCGCGCTACATCGAAAAAGGCGAAAAACCGCTCGCCGCCGCCCTGAAGGGGGCCGGGGAGATCGGGTTTACTATTATTTCCCTCACCTTCTCCCTGATTGCGGTGCTGATCCCGCTGCTGTTTATGGGGGATATCGTCGGGCGTCTGTTCCGTGAATTCGCGGTGACGCTGGCGGTCGCCATTTTGATCTCGGCGGTGGTCTCCCTGACCCTGACGCCGATGATGTGCGCGCGCATGCTGAGCCACGAATCCCTGCGCAAGCAAAACCGCTTCTCGCGCGCCTCCGAGCGGATGTTCGAGCGCATTATTGCCGCCTACGGTCGCCTGCTGGCAAAAGTGCTGAACCACCCGTGGGCGACGCTCGGCGTGGCGCTCGGCACGCTGGCGCTGAGCGTGATGCTGTGGATTTTCATCCCTAAAGGCTTCTTCCCGATCCAGGACAACGGCATTATTCAGGGCACGTTGCAGGCGCCGCAGTCGGTGTCGTTTGCCAGCATGGCCCAGCGCCAGCAGCAGGTTTCTGAAATCATCATGAAAGATCCGGCGGTGGAAAGCTTAACCTCCTACGTCGGCGTGGACGGCACCAACCCGTCGCTGAACAGCGCCCGTCTACAAATCAACCTTAAACCGCTGGACGATCGCGACGACCGCGTGAACGCCGTGATTGCGCGTCTGCAAAACGCCGTCGCCCGCGTGCCGGGCATCGAGCTGTATTTGCAGCCGATACAGGATTTGACCATCGACACCCAGGTGAGCCGCACCCAGTACCAGTTCACCCTGCAGGCCACCACGCTGGATGCGCTCAGCACCTGGGTGCCGCAGCTGGTCGACAGGCTGAAGGCCCTGCCGCAGCTCTCCGACGTCAGCAGCGACTGGCAGGACAAAGGGCTGGCGGCCTACGTTAACGTCAACCGCGACAGCGCCAGCCGTCTGGGCATCACCATGGCGGACGTGGATAACGCGCTGTATAACGCCTTCGGCCAGCGTCTGATCTCAACGATTTACACCCAGGCCAACCAGTACCGCGTGGTACTGGAGCACAACACCGACAACACGCCGGGGCTTGCCGCGCTGGACTCGGTGCGCCTGACCAGCAAAGACGGCGGCATTGTGCCGTTAAGCGCTATTGCGAACGTCGAGGAGCGCTACACGCCGCTCTCCATCAACCATCTGGACCAGTTCCCGTCCACCACCATCTCGTTCAACGTGCCGGACAGCTACTCGCTGGGCGAAGCGGTGGAGGCTATTCTGTCAGCGGAAAAAGATCTGAGCTTCCCGACGGATATTCAGACCCAGTTCCAGGGCAGCACCCTGGCGTTCCAGGCGGCGCTCGGCAACACCATCTGGCTGATTGTGGCCGCCGTGGTGGCGATGTACATCGTGCTCGGCGTGCTGTACGAAAGCTTTATTCACCCGATCACCATCCTCTCTACCCTGCCGACCGCCGGCGTGGGGGCGCTGCTGGCGCTGATGCTGGCGGGCAGCGAGCTGGACGTGATCGCGATAATCGGCATTATCCTGCTTATCGGGATCGTGAAGAAAAACGCCATCATGATGATTGACTTCGCCCTCGCCGCCGAGCGCGAGCAGGGCATGGCGCCGCGCGACGCGATTTTCCAGGCGTGCCTGCTGCGCTTTCGTCCGATCCTGATGACCACCCTCGCCGCCCTGCTCGGCGCGCTGCCGCTGATGCTGAGTACCGGTGTCGGGGCAGAGCTGCGCCGTCCGCTGGGGATTGGCATGGTGGGCGGCCTGCTGCTGAGCCAGGTGCTGACGCTGTTTACCACGCCGGTGATTTACCTGCTGTTTGACCGCCTGGCGCTGTGGGCGAAAAGCCGCTTCCCGAAACGTGAAGAGGAGGCGTAAGTGAAGTTTTTCGCCCTCTTCATTTACCGCCCGGTGGCGACGATTTTAATCTCGCTCGCCATCACCCTGTGCGGCGTGCTCGGCTTTCGTCTGCTGCCGGTGGCTCCGCTGCCGCAGGTGGACTTCCCGGTGATCATGGTCAGCGCCTCCCTGCCGGGGGCGTCGCCGGAAACCATGGCGTCGTCCGTGGCCACGCCGCTGGAGCGCTCCCTCGGGCGCATCGCCGGGGTCAACGAAATGACCTCCAGCAGCTCCCTCGGCAGCACGCGCATCATTCTGGAATTCAGCTTCGACCGGGACATCAACGGCGCGGCGCGCGACGTGCAGGCGGCGATCAACGCCGCGCAGAGCCTGCTCCCGAGCGGCATGCCGAGCCGTCCAACCTATCGCAAGGCCAACCCGTCCGATGCGCCAATCATGATCCTGACGCTCACCTCGGACACCTACTCGCAGGGGCAGCTGTACGACTTTGCCTCCACGCAGCTGGCGCAGACCATCGCCCAGATCGACGGCGTGGGGGATGTCAGCGTGGGCGGCAGCTCTCTGCCCGCGGTGCGCGTGGGGCTGAACCCGCAGGCGCTGTTTAACCAGGGGGTGTCGCTGGACGACGTGCGCACCGCCATCAGCAGCGCCAACGTGCGCCGGCCGCAGGGGGCGATTGAAGACGGCAGCCACCGTTGGCAGCTCCAGACCAACGACGAGCTGAAAACCGCCGCCGAATACCAGCCGCTGATTATCCACTACAACAACGGCGCGGCGGTGCGCCTGAGCGACGTGGCCAGCGTCACCGACTCGGTGCAGGACGTGCGCAACGCCGGGATGACCAACGCCAAACCCGCCATTTTGCTGATGATCCGCAAGCTGCCGGAAGCCAACATCATTCAGACGGTGAACAGCATTCGCGAGCGGCTGCCGGAGCTTCAGGAGACCATTCCGGCGGCGATTGATTTGCAGATTGCCCAGGATCGCTCCCCGACCATCCGCGCCTCCCTTGAGGAGGTAGAGCAGACGCTGGTGATCTCCGTCGGGCTGGTGATCCTGGTCGTGTTCCTGTTCCTGCGATCCGGGCGCGCGACGCTGATCCCGGCGGTCGCCGTGCCGGTGTCGCTGATCGGCACCTTCGCCGCCATGTACCTGTGCGGCTTTAGCCTTAACAACCTGTCGCTGATGGCGCTCACCATCGCCACCGGGTTCGTGGTGGATGACGCCATCGTGGTGCTGGAAAATATCTCCCGGCATCTCGAAGCGGGGGTCAAGCCGCTGCAGGCCGCGCTACAGGGGACGCGGGAAGTGGGCTTTACCGTGCTCTCCATGAGCCTGTCGCTGGTGGCGGTGTTCCTGCCGCTGCTGCTGATGGGCGGGCTGCCGGGGCGGCTGCTGCGCGAGTTCGCCGTTACCCTCTCGGTCGCCATTGGCATTTCGCTGGTGATTTCATTAACGCTCACGCCGATGATGTGCGGCTGGATGCTCAAGCGCAGCCAGCCGCACTCCCAGCCGCGCCGCAAAGGGTTTGGCCGTTTCCTGATGGCGATGCAGGAAGGCTACGGCAGGTCGCTCAAATGGGTGCTGAACCACACGCGGATTGTCGGGCTGGTGCTGATTGGCACGATTGTGCTCAACGTCTGGCTCTATATCTCGATCCCAAAAACCTTCTTCCCGGAGCAGGATACCGGGGTGCTGATGGGCGGCATTCAGGCCGACCAGAGCATCTCGTTCCAGGCGATGCGCGGCAAGCTGCAGGACTTTATGAAAATCATTCGTGAAGATCCGGCGGTGGACAACGTGACCGGGTTTACCGGCGGGTCGCGCGTTAACAGCGGGATGATGTTTATCACCCTCAAGGCGCGCGGCGAGCGCAACGAAACCGCGCAGCAGGTGATTGACCGCCTGCGCGTGAAGCTCGCCAAAGAGCCGGGGGCGAACCTGTTTTTGATGGCCGTTCAGGATATTCGCGTTGGCGGTCGTCAGTCCAACGCCAGCTATCAGTACACGCTGCTGTCGGATGATTTAGCCGCCCTGCGCGAGTGGGAGCCGAAGATCCGTAAGGCGCTCGCGGCCCTGCCGCAGCTTGCGGACGTGAACTCGGATCAGCAGGACAACGGCGCGGAAATGGCGCTCACCTACGATCGCGAAACCATGTCCCGGCTCGGCATTAACGTCGAGGCGGCCAACAGCCTGCTGAATAACGCCTTTGGCCAGCGCGAGATCTCCACCATCTACCAGCCGATGAACCAGTACAAGGTGGTGATGGAGGTTGACCCGCGCTATACCCAGGACATCAGCGCGCTGGATAAAATGTTCGTGATCAACAGCGACGGCAAGGCGATCCCGCTGTCGTACTTCGCCAGCTGGCAGCCCGCCAACGCGCCGCTGTCGGTTAACCATCAGGGGCTGTCCGCGGCGTCCACCGTGTCCTTTAACCTGCCAACGGGTTCGTCGCTATCCGAGGCCAGCGACGCCATCAACCGCGCCATGACCCAGCTCGGCGTGCCGTCCACCGTGCGCGGCAGCTTTGCGGGAACGGCGCAGGTGTTCCAGGACACCATGAACTCGCAGGTGATTTTGATTCTGGCGGCGATTGCGACGGTCTATATCGTGCTCGGCGTGCTCTATGAAAGCTACGTCCATCCGCTGACGATCCTCTCCACCCTGCCGTCGGCGGGCGTGGGGGCGCTGCTGGCGCTGGAGCTTTTCGGTGCGCCCTTTAGCCTCATCGCGCTTATCGGGATCATGCTATTAATAGGCATTGTGAAGAAAAACGCGATCATGATGGTCGACTTTGCGCTGGAGGCGCAGCGCAACGGCAACCTGACGCCGGAAGAGGCGATATTCCAGGCCTGTCTGCTGCGTTTTCGCCCGATCATGATGACCACGCTGGCGGCGCTGTTTGGCGCGCTGCCGCTGGTGATCTCCGGCGGAGACGGCTCGGAGCTGCGCCAGCCGCTGGGGATCACGATTGTCGGCGGTCTGGTGATGAGCCAGCTGCTGACGCTCTACACGACCCCGGTGGTGTATCTCTTTTTCGACCGCCTGCGGGTGCGTTTTTCGCGTAAAAACAGAGAAACGGTAAACGGGTAAATGACTGAGCTTCCCAACAATGTTCGCTGGCAGTTATGGATTGTCGCCTTCGGCTTTTTTATGCAGTCGCTGGATACGACCATCGTGAACACCGCCCTCCCCTCCATGGCGCGCAGCCTGGGGGAGAGCCCGCTGCATATGCATATGGTGATAGTCGCCTACGTGCTGACGGTGGCGGTGATGCTGCCCGCCAGCGGCTGGCTGGCGGACAAAGTGGGGGTAAGGAATATCTTCTTTACCGCGATCGTGCTGTTTACCGTGGGTTCGCTGTTTTGCGCCCAGGCCAACACGCTCGACCAGCTGGTGATGGCGCGGGTATTACAGGGCGTCGGCGGGGCGATGATGGTGCCGGTCGGGCGCTTAACGGTGATGAAAATCGTTCCGCGCGAGCAGTATATGGCGGCGATGACCTTCGTGACGCTGCCCGGGCAGGTCGGGCCGCTGCTGGGCCCGGCGCTGGGGGGCGTGCTGGTAGAATACGCCTCCTGGCACTGGATCTTCCTCATCAACCTGCCGGTGGGCATCGTCGGCGCGATTGCCACCCTGACGCTGATGCCGAACTACACCATGCAGACCCGCCGCTTCGACTTTATCGGCTTTATCCTGCTTGCCGCCGGGATGGCGACCCTGACCCTGGCGCTCGACGGGCAGAAAGGGCTGGGGATCTCCTCCCTGAGCCTCGCTATTCTGGTGTCCATCGGCGTGCTGTCGGTGCTCTGGTACGTGTGGCACGCCAGGGGCAACGATCGGGCGCTGTTCAGCCTGTCGCTGTTTAAAAATCCCACCTACCGCCTTGGGCTGTTCGGCAGCTTTGCCGGGCGCGTGGGCAGCGGAATGCTGCCGTTTATGACCCCTGTGTTTTTGCAGATTGGGATGGGCTTCTCGCCGTTCCACGCGGGGCTGATGATGATCCCGATGGTGCTTGGCAGCATGGGCATGAAGCGCATCGTGGTGCAGGTGGTGAACCACTTTGGCTATCGCCGGGTGCTGGTGACCGCCACGCTTGGCCTGGCGCTGGTCAGCCTGCTGTTTATGGGCGTGGCGCTGATGGGCTGGTACTACGCCCTGCCGCTGGTGCTGTTCTGCCAGGGGATTATCAACTCTATGCGCTTCTCGTCGATGAACACCCTGACGTTAAAAGACCTGCCGGACGAGCTGGCCAGCAGCGGCAACAGCCTGCTGTCGATGATCATGCAGCTCTCCATGAGCGTGGGCGTGACCGTCGCGGGCCTGCTGCTCGGCATGTACGGGCAGCATCATCTCAGCGTCGACACCCCGGTGGCGCATCAGGTCTTCTTATATACCTACCTCAGCATGGCGGTGATTATTGCCCTGCCCGCTTTTATCTTTGCCAGAGTGCCGAATGACACCAGCAAGAACGCTGTTATCCGACGCGGCAAAAGGAGTGCTCCATGAAATTCTGGCGTCCCGGCATCACCGGCAAGCTGTTTGTGGCGATTTTCGCCACCTGTATCGTCCTGCTGATCACCATGCACTGGGCGGTGCGGGTCAGCTTCGAGCGCGGGTTTATTGACTACATCAAGCACGGCAACGAACAGCGTTTACAGGGGCTGAGCGACGCGCTGGGGGAGCAGTACACCCAGCACGGAAACTGGCGCTTTCTGCGCAACAACGACCGCTTTATCTTCCAGATCCTCCGCTCGCTGGAGCACGATAACGACGACGACCGCCCCGGGCCGGGAATGCCGCCCCACGGCTGGCGCACCCAGTTCTGGGTAATAGACCAGGACATGCGGGTACTGGTTGGCCCCCGTGCCCCGGTGCCGCCGGACGGCACAAAGCGGGCGATTACCTCTGACGGCGCTATCGTCGGCTGGGTGATTGCCTCTCCGGTGGAGCGCCTGACGCGCAACACCGATATCAACTTTGACCGCCAGCAGCGCCAGACCAGCTGGCTGATCGTCGCGCTCTCTACCCTGCTTGCCGCCCTTGCCACCTTCCCGCTGGCGCGCGGCCTGCTCGCCCCGGTAAAACGGCTGGTGGAAGGCACGCACAGGCTCGCCGCCGGGGATTTCTCGACCCGCGTGGACACCCGCAGCCAGGATGAACTGGGCAAGCTGGCGCAGGATTTCAACCAGCTCGCCAGCACGCTGGAGAAGAACCAGCAGATGCGCCGGGACTTTATGGCCGATATTTCCCACGAGCTGCGCACCCCGCTGGCGGTACTGCGCGGTGAGCTGGAGGCCATTCAGGACGGCGTGCGCCAGTTCACGCCGGAGTCCGTCGCCTCGCTGCAGGCGGAAGTGGGAACGCTGACCAAGCTGGTGGACGATCTGCACCAGCTTTCCATGTCCGACGAAGGGGCACTGGCCTATCAAAAAGCCCCCGTGGACGTGATCAATATTCTGGAAGTCGCCAGCGGCGCCTTCCGCGAGCGCTTCGCCAGCCGCAATCTGAAAATTGTCCTCTCGCTGCCGGACAGCGCCGTGGTGTTTGGCGACCGCGACCGTCTGATGCAGCTGTTCAACAACCTGCTGGAAAACAGCCTGCGCTATACCGACAGCGGCGGCGCGCTGCATATCTCGGGCAGGCAGGAAGACGGACGCTTTGCGCTGACCTTCGCCGATTCCGCCCCGGGCGTGCAGGACGCGCAGCTGGAGCGGCTGTTCGAGCGTTTTTACCGCACCGAAGGCTCGCGCAACCGCGCCAGCGGCGGCTCAGGTCTGGGGCTGGCGATTTGCGTCAACATCGTCGAGGCGCACAGCGGCACCCTTCGGGCCGCCCATTCGCCTTTTGGCGGGGTTAGCATTACAGTAGAGTTACCTCTGGAACGGGAATTATCGAGAGAAGCATGACCGAGTTACCGATTGACGAAAACACGCCCCGCATTCTGATTGTGGAAGATGAGCCTAAGCTTGGGCAGTTACTGATCGACTATTTACGCGCGGCGAGCTACGCCCCGTCGCTGATTAACCATGGCGATCTGGTGTTGCCCTACGTGCGCCAGACCCCGCCGGATCTGATCCTGCTGGATCTGATGCTGCCGGGCACCGACGGCCTGACCCTGTGCCGGGAAATTCGTCGTTTCTCCGACGTACCTGTCGTGATGGTGACCGCCAAAATCGAAGAGATCGACCGCCTGCTGGGGCTGGAGATCGGCGCGGACGATTACATCTGCAAACCCTACAGCCCGCGCGAAGTGGTCGCCCGCGTGAAGACCATTCTTCGCCGCTGCAAGCCGCATCGCGAGCTTCAGGCGCTGGACGCCGAAAGCCCGCTGATTGTCGACGAAAGCCGCTTCCAGGCGAGCTGGCGCAGCAAGCTGCTGGACTTAACCCCGGCGGAGTTTCGCCTGCTGAAAACCCTCTCCCACGAGCCGGGAAAAGTCTTTTCCCGCGAGCAATTGCTCAACAACCTGTATGACGACTACCGCGTGGTCACCGACCGCACCATCGACAGCCACATCAAAAACCTGCGGCGCAAGCTGGAAGCGCTCGACGCCGACCAGTCGTTTATCCGCGCGGTGTACGGCGTGGGGTATCGCTGGGAAGCGGACGCCTGCCGGATTGCGTGACAAATCCACTCCCCTCACCCCGGCCCTCTCCCCAAAGGGGAGAGGGTGAAAGACCACACCGAGCAGTCCCTTTCCCAAGGGGGCGAGGGTAAAAGATGACACCTAGCAGTCCCTCTCCCCAAAGGGGCGAGGGTCGAAGATCGCTCCGACCAGTC
>NZ_CAXOFU010000008.1:0-203995 GCF_964208575.1 Enterobacter soli
TGACTTTTGCACCTTATGTAAAACGCTTACCGCTTCCTGATTAAATAATTACCGGGGATTCCTCGATCGTAGGCGGCAGGCACGCATTACTCCCCAAAATTTATTTTCATCATCCTGCATCCAATTCCCCCCCTGCCCTCGTATGTCTGTATGTGAGCAACGCCTTTGCTCCTTACTCCGAGGATAAATGATGAAAAAGCTACTCAGTGTTGCATGTGTATCCAGCGCTTTACTGTTCTGTGCAGGCGCTTCAGCGGCAATGGATTCAGGTACGGTGATGGTGGGGGGAGCAGAAATGTTCCCGAGCAAAAATATCGTTGAAAACGCCGTTAACTCGAAAGATCACACCACGCTGGTGGCGGCGGTAAAAGCCGCCGGCCTGGTGGACACGCTCCAGAGCAAAGGGCCGTTTACCGTCTTCGCGCCGACCAACGCCGCGTTCGCGAAGCTGCCCGCCGGGACGGTGGATAATCTGGTCAAACCCGAAAACAAAGCGGTGCTCACCAGCATTCTGACCTACCACGTGGTAGCCGGTAAGTACGACATGAAAGCGCTGGAAGCGAAAATCAAACAGGGTGGCGGGCACGCGGAGCTGAAAACCGTTAACGGGCAGCCGCTGTGGATAATGAGCAACGGACCGCACAACATTCAGCTTAAAGACGGCAAAGGCAACGTGGCCAATATCAGCACCTATGACGTCCACCAGAAAAATGGCGTCATCGATGTGATCGATACCGTCCTGATGCCTAAGTAGTTGTCTATACTTCGGAAGTGAATGCTGACTTCCGGTAAAAACATGGACAATGTGCTGGTTGAGCGACAAATAAAATTAATGCAGGCGGTCGCGAAAGGCGATCGCCGCGCATTTGAACAGCTGTACCGTTTGACCTCGCCGCACCTTTTTGCCGTCGCCCTGCGCATGCTGCGCGAGCGCGGCTGGGCGGAAGAGGTGCTGCACGACTGCTTCATCACCGTCTGGAATAAGGCGGAAACCTACGACTCTACGCTCAGTTCGCCGATAACCTGGCTTACCCATGTTGTGCGCAATCGCTGCATCGACTGGCTGCGCAGCGGGCCTGCCCGCCAGGCGCGCAACGAAGAAGAGTACACCGAGATGCTGGACATCACAGAGAGCGACGAGCGCAACGGCTGGCATGACGACGCCGAAGCAGACCGCCTGCGCCACTGCCTTGAGCATCTCAGTGCGGAACAGCGCCAGAGTATTACGCTGGCCTATTATCAGGGCATGTCCCACAGCGATATCGCAGGCTGGCTCCAGCAGCCCGTTGGATCGGTCAAAAGCTGGATACGCCGCGCGATAGAACATCTTCGGGAGTGCGTCGGGCTATGAATGAGAACGAAAAACGCGACGAGGCGCTGGCAGCCGAATACGCGCTCGGCACCCTGCGCGGCGCGGCGCGACTGCGATTTCAAAAACGCCTGATCCACGACCCGGGCCTGGCGAAACGCGTGGCGCGCTGGGAAAGCCTGTTCAGCACCCTGGACAATCATCTTGCTCCCGTCCCGCCGCCCGAAGCGGTGTGGAAGAAAATCGAGCTTAGCCTGCCCGCGCAAGCGCCCGTTCGCACTCGCAAACCTTATCTGGGCTGGCTGACGGCCGCTGCCATCGCGGCCCTTAGCGTCGTGACCTGGGTAGCAACACGGGAACCCGCGCTCGCCCCGCTGGTGGTGCTTAACGACGCGCAGCAGCACGGGCAGTGGGTCGTTAGCGCGGATGCCGATCGCCAGCGGTTGAACGTTACGCCCCTGCGCCCTGCCGCGCTTTCCGCCAGCCAAAGCCTGGAGCTGTGGCTGATCCCGTCCGGGCAGGCGCCGGTCTCTCTCGGCCTGGTGGATAACCAGACGCCGACCCGGCTAACCGTGAAAAACGAAACCATCAACGCGGATGCCGTGATCGCCATCAGCCTCGAGCCAAAAGGCGGCTCGCCGACGGGCCAGCCTACCGGGCCCGTGCTGTTCAGCGGAAAAATTTAAACCTCAGGCCTTCACCTGAAGGCCTCGAGGCGCTGAATCTGCCGCCCTTCCCCGTCGAAGTTCTCTTCTGCCAGCCACCCGCGAAGCTCGGCATCCCGAGCGTCCCATTCGCCATCGATAATCGAGAGCATATCGCTGTCGCGGTTGCGCCCTTTACGCACCAGCTTCTGGCGCAGACGGCCTTCCCAGACGAACCCCAGGCGTTCGGCGGCGCTGCGCGAGGCGACGTTCATCGAATCACACTTCCACTCCACGCGGCGATATCCGTGCGCGAAAGCATTTTTCAGCAGCAGCCACACCGTTTCCGTTCCCAGACGAGAGCCCTTCATCCTGCGTGACCAGGTGACGTGGCCGATCTCGACGGAGCCCTGCTGCCGCTCGATCGCCATATAGCTCACCAGGCCCACCGCGCGTTCAGAGCGCAAATCGATAACGGCATAGGGCACCAGCGCGTCGTCCATCACTTTTCCCTGCACCCAATGGGCCGTGGCCTCAACGCTCATCGGCTGGGTGCTGGCAAGCCACGTCCAGTCGCTGTCGTCGCCCAGGGAGTAGACATCAAACAGATCGGCGGCGTGGCGCTCAGTATTCAGCGGCTCAAGCCGGCAGTAGCGGCCCGCCAGCGGCGTGCGGGTAAGGACGCGCGCGCCGTTCCAGTCAGGAACGGGATCGTTAACGGTCTGACCATGTTGGTTGATTTCCGGCACAGGGGGGACTCCTTGAAAGGTAAGGAATTTGTTATAGCAGCTTAAAAGGCGAACGAAAAGTGCGCGGCTCCGACGCTTTCTGGAAGGAGCCTCGCAAACCTGAAAAGTAACCGCGCTTAATGCAGGGATAAGGCTTTTATTTATTTTTGGGTGGTCGTAAAGTGCCTGCGTTGCGGCACAACCCGCAATCGGGCGTAGGAACCCGTTGGCATAAAACGCTATTTTTATCGCGGCAGCGCCTTTCAGTCAGGTGGCGCTGACGGAGCAACCCTAAGGTTGGCCGTTTTCTTTATGCACGGTATTCCTACCTCCGTCAGCGTTGCCCCCTCTGAGAGTAGGTACTCACCTGGTGGTTAATTATTTTTTGCATAAAGAGGATGCCAAATGGCTACTATCCCTGGCCTGTCTTACCCGCAATCTGAAGAAAGCTTTATTCAGCACTTACTGGCAATGCCTGTTTCAGCGTCTGCGGATCGCGTTGAATTATCCGATGCCTGTACGGCATACGTGAGCGTGCTGGTCGAAACGCCCGACGCCGAAACCCGCGCCGCACTGTGCCAGCGTCTGAACGACACGCTCGCTGCGCTGCGCTCGCGTTGCGATACCGCGCTTGCGCCGCATCTGATCGAACGGCTGGTTGAAGGCGAAAAGGTTCGCTCCTGCGTACCGGCCTGCTGGCAGGAGGCTTCGCTCCAGGTGGACTATGCGCTGGCGTTAACTCAGGCGATTCAGGGGGGGACATTGCCAGCCGGGGTGGAGAACGATCTCACCGGGCTGCTGCACGATATGGTCTGGCTGCTGGCGGAGTTTGTGAAGGAGCCGATGCTCGCGACGCACTGAAACCTGAAGGCAATGCCGAAATTCTGCGGATATCAGGTGCAGAATTTCGGCACCGAATTACTTAAGCATTTTGATGGTGGCGTCGATATCAATCTCGTCTTCCGAGAAGATATGCGTCGTTTTCTGGAAGGTGGTGATCGCCAGTTTTTTCACCGTGCGCATTTCACCCGGCTTGGCCGCGGTTTTCGGTTTGATGTTGTTCATCAGAAGCCCGACCGACAGCACCGCATTGGCTTTATCAATACCGGTATCAGCGGGTACTTCCTCGCTGAACACCACGAAAGACTTGATAGAGGTGAGTTTCAGACGCTCACCCGCAATATAGATGTACTGGCTTTCAGGGATAACCTTCACCGCATAGGCAGAAAGGCCTTTGTTGTTGGTGGTGGGTTCGAAGGTTACCGCCGCGTCTTTCTTGATCAGATCAGGGTTAGCGACCTTAATCACATGAAAATAGCGGTTGTCACCGTTTTCATCTTTGATAAATCCAAAGCCTTTATCTTTAAACCACGTTGTGATTGTACCGTTCATCGCTGCTACCGCCTGTCTGATCGTTCGTTAACTCAATTTTTGCAGGGCGGAGTGTAAAACACAATGCGGCCGGGGGCGAGAGTTTTGGTGAGGTTAATACCCATAAAGAGCAGGGGGTTGAGAGTGAAGATATTTGTTATTTGTCTTTCGTTTTTTTTAGGCTGTTATGCGCTTATCGACAGCTATACCTCTTATAAGAAAGGCGTGTTTAAGGAATACCGAAAGATGGCGCCCTACGTTTATCATTATCGTGGCGAAAAATCCTTCATTCCCCAGATTTTAATGAATGCGCTCATGGCCGTGATAATGCTGGGCGTGGGGGTTTGGTTGTTGCTGGGCTGATTTGACCAGGGGTGGACTTCAGAATCTATAACGGATTGTGTGTAGGGGAAGGCCGTGTCGCGGCCCAAGGCTCACCCGCCGTTGTCTATACTCAACCCATACCAGACAACGGAGTGCGCCATGCCATTACCCGACTTTCATTCCTCTGAACCCTTTACCATGGGCATTGAACTCGAACTCCAGGTGGTTAATCCGCCGGGGTACGATCTCAGCCAGGACTCATCTGCCCTGATCGCCACCGTGAAAAACGACATCAAAGCCGGCGAGGTGAAGCACGATATCACCGAAAGCATGCTCGAAATCGCTACCGGCGTGTGTCAGGACATCAACCAGGCGGCCGCACAGTTTTCCGCGATGCAGCAGAGCATACTGCGTGCGGCGGGCGAGCAGCATATCCAGATTTGCGGCGGCGGGACGCATCCGTTTCAGAAGTGGCAGCGTCAGCAGGTGTGCGAAGATGAACGCTACAACGTGACCCTCGAGCACTTCGGGTATCTGATTTTGCAGGCCACGGTGTTCGGTCAGCACGTGCATATCGGCTGTCGAAACGGTGACGATGCCATATACCTGCTCCACGGCCTGTCGCACTTTGTTCCGCACTTTATCGCCCTGGCAGCGGCGTCGCCCTATATGCAGGGCACGGACACGAAGTTTGCCTCGTCGCGCCTGAACATCTTTTCCGGGTTCCCGGACAACGGGCAGATGCCGTGGGTCAACAGCTGGCCGGAATTCGAAGGGCTGTTCCGTCGGCTAAGCTCCACCAGCATGATCGACAGCATTAAGGATCTGCACTGGGATATCCGCCCCAGCCCGCACTTTGGCACCGTGGAGGTGCGGGTGATGGATACGCCGCTGACCCTGGCCCACGCGATTAACATCGCCGGGCTAATCCAGGCGACCTCGCACTGGCTGCTGACCACGCGGCCCTTCAAACATCAGGAAAAAGATTTTCTGCTCTACCGCTTTAACCGTTTTCAGGCCTGCCGCTACGGGCTGGAGGGGATCCTGACGGACGTTCATACCGGGGAGCAAAAAACCATTGCAGAAGACATTGCCTGGCTGCTGGAGCGCGTTGCCCCCTCTGCGGAAAAGCTGGGGGCAACAAGCGCCGTTGAGGGAATTGCCCTGATGTTGAAACAGGGCAAAAGCGAGGCGCAGCAAATGCGGGATTTCATCAACGACGGCGGTTCGCTGACCTCGCTGGTGCAAAAACACTGCGAACTCTGGGCGACTAGTCCGTAAGCCGGTGCCCCCACTCGCGCAGGCGCTGGAACAGCACAAACAGCGCCGGGATAAACACGATCCCGATGACGGTCGCCACCAGCATTCCGCTAAACACCGTGGTGCCGATGATGCGACGGCTCTGCGCCCCGGCGCCGGTGGCGAGCATCATCGGCAGTACGCCGATAATGAACGACACTGCGGTCATCATCACCGCACGGAAGCGGCGTGACGCCCCCTCGCGCGCGGCCTCGACGATCGCCAGCCCTTCGTTGCGCCGCGTGCGGGCGAACTCAACGATCAGGATTGCGTTTTTTGCCGCGAGGGCGATCAGCAGCACCAGACCAATCTGCACGTACACGTCGTTGGCGTATCCGGCCATCCACAGCCACACCAGCGCACCGCCGATGGCGAACAGCACCGACAGCATCACGCTGGCGGGCAGCGTCCAGCTCTCATACTGGGCGACGAGGAACAGCCACGCCATCACCACCGCCGCCAGCACAATCCAGATAGCCTGATTCCCGGTCTGCTGCTCCTGATACGACATGCCGCTCCAGGCGTAGTCGTACCCGGCGGGCAGATTTTCGGCCAGCAGTTCGCCCATCGCCGCCATCGCCGTGCTGCTGCTCACGCCCTGCGCCGCCGAGCCGCTCACCGACACGGACGGGAACTGGTTGTACTGCTGCAGGAACGGCGCGCCTACGGTTGGGGTGATGGTCACCAGATTGCTCAGCCGCACCCGCTCGCCGCCGTTGCTGCGCACGTACAGATCGCTGATTTGCTCCGCGCGCTCGCGCCACTGCATTTCGTTTTGCATCACCACGTGATACACGCGGTTGTTGACGCTGAAATCCCCGGCGCGCGTGCCGCCGAAGGCGGTTTGCAGGCTGCTGAAGATCCGCGAGACCGGCACGTCCAGACGCGCCGCGCGCTCGCGATCGACGCTCAGCGTCAGCTGCGGCACGTTGCTGCTCCAGGTGGTAAAGACGCGTTGAAGCTGCGGATGCTGGTTCGCCTTCAGCAGAATGCCGCGCGTGACCTGCTCCAGCTCCGCCGGGGTTTGTCCGGCCTGCGCCAGAATACGCAGGTCAAAGCCCGAGGCGTTGCCCAGCCCCGGCAGCGTCGGCGGTGCAAAGGTCATGATGGTCGCCTCCGGCAGGGCGAGAAGCTGGCGCTGCAGCGTGCCCATCACCTCATCCAGCGGCGGGCGCTCGCTCCAGTCTTTCAGCATCACCGAGATAAACCCGCCGTTCGACGCGCTGGTGCCGTTGAGGATATTAAACCCGGACACCTGAATCACATCCTCCACCGCCGGGTTGGCCGCGCTCAATTCCCGCGCCTTCGTCATCACCGCTTCGGTACGCTCAAGAGAGGCCGCCTCCGGCAGCTGGACGCTGGCAAAGAAGTAGCCCTGATCCTCCTGCGGCAGGAAGCCCTTTGGCATCGACATAAAGCTGAACGCCACCACGGCAGCCGCGGCGGCGGTCGCCGCCAGCGCCAGCAGCGGGCGCAGGTTGAAGACAGTCACCAGACGGGTATAGCCCCGGCGCGTGGCGTCCAGACCGCGGTTGAAGCCGCGGAAAATCGCCGCCGGGCGCGCAGGACGCGGGCGCAGCAGCAGGGCGCACAGCGCCGGGGTCAGCGTCAGCGCCACCATGCTTGAGAGCGTCACGGCGGTCGAAAGCGTGACCGCAAACTGGCGGTACAGCTCGCCGACAATCCCCGGCAGCAGCGCCACCGGCACAAACACCGCCAGCAGCACCAGGGTGGTGGCAATCACCGGCCCGGCAATCTGGCGCAGGGCCAGGGCGGTCGCCGCCGTGCGGCTCTGCCCTTCCGCCATCAGCGTTTCAACGTTCTCCACCACGACGATGGCATCATCCACCACCATGGTGAGCGCCAGAATAATGGCGAACAGGCTCAGGGTATTGGCGGAATAGCCCAGCGCGTAGAGCACCGCAAAGGTGCCAATCAGCGACACCGGAATGGCGAGCGCCACAATCAGGGTTGCTCGCCAGCTCTGCAAAAACAGCGACACCACAACCACCACCGCGAGCATCGTCAGCGCAAGCGAAACGCCAATCTCCTTGATGGTCGCCGCCACGAACTGCGTGGTGTCGAACTTCACTTCGTAAGTCAGATCCTGCGGGAAGCGTTTCGCCAGATGCTCCAGCTCGCCGCGCACGGCCTCAGCCACGCGCAGCGCGTTGGCGGACGGCGTAGGGTAAATGCCGAGATAGGCGGAATCATGCCCGTTCAGCTGCGCCCCGGAGCTGTAGCTGCGGGAGCCCAGCTCGATGGTCGCGACGTCATGCAGGCGCACCAGTTGGCCCTGCTCTCCGGCACGAATAATGATGCTGGCGAAATCGTCGGCCTGGTTAAGACGCCCCAGCCCGTTGATGGTCAGCGTCTGCTGCTGGCCGTTAAACACTGGCGGCGTGCCCACCTGGCCCGCTGCGCCCTGCACGTTCTGCTCGCGCAGCGCCTGGGCGATATCGTCGGTGGTCACGTTGAGCGCGTTCATGCGATCCGGACGCAGCCAGATGCGCATGCTGTAATCCCGCGCGCCAAACATCTGCACCTGCCCGACGCCCGGCAGACGCGCCAGCGCTTCACGCACCTGCGTGCTGGCGTAATTGCTCACAAACAGCGGCGAGTGGGTGTTTTCCGGTGAGTAAAGGCTTACCCCCATCATCAGGTTGCTGGCGCGCTTGCGCACCTGCACGCCGTTTTGCTGCGCCTCTGCGGGAAGCTGCGCGAGCGCCTGCGCCACGCGGTTTTGCACGTCGATAGCCGCCAGATCGGGATCGGTGCCCGCGGCGAAGGTGATGTTCAGGCTGTAGGCCCCTTCGTCCGAACTGGTGGACTCCATGTACAGCATGTGATCCACGCCGTTGAGCTGGGTTTCCAGCGGCGTGGCGATGGCCTCAGCCACGTCAGCCGAGCTGGCGCCCGGCCAGGACGCGCTGACGTTGACCACCGGCGGCGTAATTTGCGGGTACTGCTCCACCGGGATCAGCCTGAGGGCAATCGCCCCCAGCAGCGTGATAACCAGCGCAATCACCATCGCGAAACGCGGGCGTTTTATGAAAAACGTCAGCATAGCGGCTCCTTAATTCAGTACCTGGACGGTCATGCCATCCTGCAAACGCTGCGCGCCATCCGTCACCACGCGCTCGTCTGCGCGCAGGCCGGAAAGCACCTGATACTGCTGGCCCGACTGTGCGCCAAGGGTCAGCGGGCGCTTTTGCACGCTGTTCTGCGCGTCAACGACCCAGGCGAAGAATCCGCTGCCGTTTTGCACCACGGCCGCCGCGGGGATAAACAGCGCGGTCTGCGCCGACTGCGGACGCAGCCAGACGTTAATGCTGCCTCCCGGCAGCAGAGCGTGGCGCGGGTTGGCAAACTCGGCGCGCACCATCACGCTGGCGGTTCGCGGATCGATGCGGTTATCCACCGAGGTTAACTCGCCGCTTTCGCGTCCGCCGTCGGTGTCAATTTGCGCAAGCCAGGCTTGCTTCAGCTTGCCGATGTCCGCGTGCTGCCCGGCCTTGGTGGCAAACACCCCCTCTTCCAGCGCAAAGGCGATGCGGATCGGGTCAAGCTGCACCACGTCCACCAGCACGCCGCTGGACGGATTCACCAGGCTGCCCTGGTGAAAACGGCTGTGCCCCACGCGCCCGTCGATGGGGGATACGATGCGGGTGTAGGTCAGCGTGACGTTGCGCGCCTCTAAGCGTGCCCGGGCCTGCTCCAGCGCGGCGCTCGCCACGTCGCGCTGCATCCGTGCGTTATCGACATCGTTACGGCTGATGGCGTTGCCGGTTTTCAGGCTCTCAAAGCGCGTGAGCTGCTGCTGCGCCTGGCGCAGCGTGGCTTCAGCGCTTTTCACCTCCGCCTGAGCCAGGCGCACCGCGGCACGCGGCTCGGCGTCGTCCAGCTCAAACAGCACGTCGCCCTTTTTCACATACTGCCCGTCGCGGAAATGGGTTTTGGTAATCACGCCCTCCGTGCGCGCCCGCAGTTCAACGGTGTGAATGGCTTCAACACGGCCCGGGATCTGGCGCTCTGCGGCGTGGGCGGCTTGCTCCACGGCGGCGACGCGCACGGGGATTGCGGCAGCGAAGGCAGGTTGCAGGGTAGCGGCGAGAAGGGCGAACAGGAGTGGGAATTTCATGGGAGTACCTCAGTATTTTCCCCTCCCCCTCTTCCTGAAGGGAAAAGGGAATTTGAACACCCTCTCCCCGTCAGGGAGAGGGCTGGGTGAGGGGTAAGGTTTGGGTTATGCAGCCTTGCGGAACCTGCGGGTCAGTCGCTTCTCGATTTCGACGACAAAGAACATCGCGCCCGCAATCACCAGGGTGATAGCCCAGTAGCGCAGCGGCAGGGCTTCGGTGCCGAACAGCATCTGCATAAACGGCAGGTAGATAATCGCCAGCTGCAGCAGGAGCAGCACGCCGGTCACCAGCCAGATACCTTTGTTCGCCAGCAGGCCGCGGTTCAGGGAGAACCCGTCGGTGTTACGGCAGTTGATCATGTAGACCCACTGCGCACACACCAGCATCTGCAGCAGCACGGTACGGATGAACTCCGCGCTGTGGCCGCGCGGCGCGAGCCAGGCTTCCAGAGCAAACGCGGCGATGGCGATCATGGTGCCCACGAAGGCCACGCGCCATACGGCAAAGGCGTCCATGACGTGCTGTCCGGTCTGACGCGGCGGGCGCTTCATGATGCTGCGCTCGGCGGCTTCAAAGGCCAGGCCGAAGGAGAGCGTCGCGGAGGTCGCCATGTTCATCCACAAAATCAGCACCGGGGTCAGCGGAATAATATTCCCCGCTAGCAGCGCAATCACAATCAGCAGACCCTGCGCCAGGTTAGTTGGCATGATGAACAGGATCGTTTTCTTCAGGTTGTCGTAGACGCGACGCCCCTCTTTCACCGCGCTGGCAATCGTCGCGAAGTTGTCATCGGTCAGCACCATGTCCGCCGCTTCTTTGGTCACTTCGGTGCCTTTGATGCCCATCGCGATCCCGACGTCCGCCTGGCGCAGCGCTGGCGCATCGTTCACGCCGTCACCGGTCATGCCGACGATTTCGCCTTTGTCCTGCAACGCTTTCACCAGGCGCAGCTTATGCTCCGGGCTGGTACGGGCGAAGATGTCGTACTCCACCGCCGCGTTCGCCAGCTCCTGGTCGTCCATTTTCTCCAGCTGGTATCCGGTCACCGCCTGGGCGCTGTTGGTGATCCCCAGCATCTGACCGATGCTCATGGCGGTCTGCGGGTGATCGCCGGTGATCATCTTGACGCGGATCCCGGCCTGCTGGCAGGCGTGGATTGCATCGATAGCTTCCGGACGCGGCGGGTCCATCATCCCGGCAATCCCGAGGAAGATCAGGCCGTGGCTGAGGTCGTCATGGGTCAGCGACGCTTCGCCGTTCGCCGGCTTGAACGCCGCGGCAACCATGCGCAGCCCCTGACGCGCATAGCGCTCCATCTCCGCTTCCCAGTACGCGCGGTTGAAGGCTTCCGCGCCGTTGCGGGTCTGCTGCTGCTCGCACAGGGCGAAAATCACGTCCGGCGCGCCGGTGATCAGGATTTGCTCCTCACTACCAATCTGGTAGTGGGTGCTCATGTACTTGTACTGCGAGTCAAACGGGATCTTGTTGATAAGGGTGGTCATCACCGGCGCGAGGTGGGCTTTCGCCGCCAGCACCTTCAGCGCCCCTTCGGTTGGCCCGCCGGTGATGCCCCACAGCCCGCGCTCGTCCTGAATCAGCTGGCTGTCGTTGCACAGGTCGATGGTGCGCAGATACTGCTCCAGCACGGTGTCCGGCTGGATCTGCACCGGCTCGTCGCTGCCCTCAAGGTAGATGTTCCCCACCGGCTCGTAGCTGTTGCCGTCCACGCGGTAGCAGGTGTCGGCAGTGATAATCGCCTTCACGGTCATCTCGTTCATGGTCAGGGTGCCGGTTTTATCCGAGCAGACCACGGTCATCGCGCCCAGCGTTTCGACCGTCGGCAGCTTACGGATAATGGCCCGCTTGCGCGCCATCGCCTGAACGCCGAGAGACAGAATGATGGAGATAATCGCCGGCAGACCTTCCGGTACGGAGGCCACCGCCAGGCTAATCAGGGAGAGCAGCAGCTCGCCCATCGGGATATCGCGCAGCACCAGGCTGAAGACAAACAGCGCCGCCATCATCGCCAGAATAATGACGAAAATCGCCTTGCCGAGTTTGTCCATCTGCACCAGCAGCGGGGTACGGTGCTTTTCAATGCCCGCCATCATCTGGTTGATGTGGCCCAGCTCGGTGTCCTGCCCGGTGGCAATGACGACGCCCACGCCGCCACCGGCGCTGACCGTGGTGCCGGAAAACACCAGGTTGGTGCGGTCGCCCAGCGGCAGTTCGCCTTCCAGCGGCTGCGTGTGTTTATCTACCACGGTGGATTCGCCGGTTAAAATGGCTTCTTCCACGCGCAAATTATGCGCTTCAATCAGGCGCATATCTGCCGGAATACGATCGCCCGCGCGTAATACAATAATATCGCCCGGGACTATTTCAGTTGTTGGAATAGTTTCATGACTGCCGTTGCGAATAACGCGCGCGTCGCTGGAGAGCATATTGCGGATGCTTTGCAGCGATTTTTCCGCGTTACTTTCCTGGATATGACCAATCAGCGCATTAATGACCGCCACGCCTAAAATAACCAGCGTATCGACCCAGTGCCCCATTACCGCCGTCAGCACAGCGGCGGCCAGCAGGACATATATCAGCACATCATTAAAATGGGCGAGAAAACGCAGCCAGGCGGGTTTGCCCTTTTTCTCCGGCAGGGCGTTTGGGCCATATTGATCGAGGCGCGCTTTTGCTTCCGCGCGGTCGAGGCCGTTAGCCTGGCTTTGCTTGTGAGCAAGCACTTGCTCAACGGTCTGCTGGTAGGCTTTGCCCTGCACACTCCCCCCTGCGGGCGGCATATTTTGTGAGTTTATCATCTTGGTCATTGATTCAATTCCTTCAATATCCGGTGGACGGAAGCCTGAATTCCTTTCTGGCTTAAATATTATTGATAACTGCCGTTTTAAATTCTTGCGGTGTAAATTGATCTACCGCAAAATAATTACTGACGGGTTATTCAAAACTAATTACACTAAATTTGTTAAGATGATTCTTACAAAATATTTCTAAACCAACTCTAAACAAGGAGACACCATGTTTGGCATTTATCGCGGGCGCCGCCTGGCGTTGTATATAATCGCTGCCATTGTTATTGCAACGTTAATTGGATATAGCACATATACATTTGTAAAATTATTCACCTGAAGCAGACATTAATTTACACAAGCCAATATTAATTTAATCGCTTCAGGAATATTATTCTGTTTCTGGTGATATTTTCCGGAATGCGCCTTTTGTTTGATTAAAAACGAGCGGCTGGGTTTATATTGCTTTACGAAACAATTTCCCGGACAATAACTTTTTTAACTGACGATTAACATTAATATGAAACACCCGTTAGAATCGCTGCTAACAGCCGGAGGCATTTTACTGATGGCTCTGCTCTCCTGCCTGCTGTTACCCGCGCCCTCGCTGGGGCTGGTGCTGGCGCAAAAGATGATGGCAACCTTCCACCTGGTCGATCTTAACCAGCTTTACACCATCCTCTTCTGCCTGTGGTTTTTGCTGCTCGGCGCCATCGAATTCTTCATTCTGCGCTTCGTCTGGCGCCGCTGGTTCTCACTGGCGTCGTAAGCCGGTAAAGTCGCGCATGGCGTGGATCAACGCTTCGCACCACGCCGTGTAATCATGGCCGCTGGACCACGGATGGAAGCTGACGCGATAGCCTTTTTCCCGTAGCACCTGCTCAAACGCCAGGGTGCCAGGATAGTTGCCGCCGCCCGGCCCGGCGATTTCAAACGTCCCTGCCTGCAGCCAGAAAGCGATCGGATAGCGCGGCGACTGCCGGTACTGGCGCGTCAGCCAGCCGGGCGCCTCCCCTTTCGGCGCCCACCAGTACGATCCCGACAGGCTGAGCACGTTGCCAAACAGGCGCGGATAGCGCAGCGCTACCCACGACGCCGCAATCCCCCCGTAGCTGGAGCCCGCCAGCACCGTTTTCTGGCGCTGCATCGCAACGCCCTGCCCGCGCAGCCACGGCAGCAGCTCGTGCGCCATAAAATCGGCAAAATCGGGGTTCGGCGGCAGCTCGTGCCCGCGGCGGGGATGGTCAAGGCTGTCAATAAAGACCACGTTGACGGGCGGCAGATGGTGGCGGGCGATCAGGCCGTCCAGCACGTTGGCGAAACGGTATTCATCCTGATAAATCTGACCGTCGAAAAGCACCAGCGTCCAGCGCGCGGGCTGTGCGCCACGCGGCTTGTAAATCATCACCTCCCGCGCGTTGCCCAGGATCTGGCTAGTGAACGTCTCGCGGGTCAGCGTGCCGTTCACCAGCGGCTGCGCCATCGCCTGCGTGGAGAAGTAGCGCGCCTGGCTGAGATCGAGCAGCGAGAAGCGGTTCCAGCGATCCGCGTTCGGTTCACCAAAGGCGTGAGGGTTGAGGGGATCGGCCTGGGCGCTCACCAGGATCGCCCGTCGCCGATCGTGCGGCGATCCGTTGATATCCGGCACGTCCGGGGCCAGCTTGTACTGCAAGATCGTATCGGCAGGCACGACGAAGCTGCGAAACCAGACGTCGCTGCTCCCGAGGCGGAACAGCGGATCGTGCTCCCCCGCCGGGGAACCGAGAAGAAACACGTTATCCCGCGCCCCGCGCCATAAAAACGTCACCCGCTTGTGGCCGGCATCCACCGGCTCCACCATCGGCGTTCCCTGACGAGCCTGTTCCTGCCAGAACGCCTCTGTACTCCCGCCGGCCGCAAGAGATGTTGCCAGCGCTTTTAGCGCGGGGCTTTCGGGGTCAAGCACTTGCGTGCGGGAGAGCGGCGCGGTCTCTTTCATTTGCCAGCGAAAACGCCAGGGCTTACCCTCCTCGCCATGCAGCACCAGCGACGTGCTTTGCCGTACCGGCAGGGCAAAGAGCAGCGCGTGTTCGCCATCCGCAGGGCCATGTTCAATCAGGGTACGAATGCGGCGGTTTTGCCCATCCAGCAGACGGGCATCCGTCACGCCGTTCAGCGTGGCGGAAACGTAGTTTTCACCGAGGGCGGGCAGGACAAAGCAAACTTCGCCGCTGGCATCAAATTTCCCCTTCACCTCACCCTGAATGGATGAATGCTCGCACGTTGCCGCCAGCGCGGGCAGCGTACCGATCCCTAACAGCAAACCGCTCCAGACCCTGTTCATTACCGCTTGTTCCCCAACGAAATTTGCCCACAACGCTAATGCAAATGGTAATGATTTGCAATATTGATTGAAGCAACCAACGAGGGTTTTAGTGGCGGTCAGGGGACGTTGCCGGGCGGCGGTAACGATAACGACGGTAAACCCGGCAAGGCGCAGCCGCCCCCGGGCTTAAAGCGACTCAGTGCGTGCGGCTGTGGTTCTCTTTGCGGTAGGCCCCAGGCGGCTGGTTGAAGGTGCGGGTGAAGATGCGCGTGAAGGTTTGCTGCGAATCAAAGCCGTAGCGCAGGCAAATGTCATACACCCTTTCGTCCGATTCGCGCAGATCGCGCGCCGCCAGCAGCAGCTTGCGCTCGCGGATATAGCGCCCCAGACTCTCCCCTTTGTACTGCATAAACAGCCGCTGCAGATGCCATTTCGAATATCCCGCGTGACGGGCAATTTCCTCAATGCGCAACGGCTGATGCAGGTTGTCGTCAATCCACTCGACGATGGTGTCGATGACCTGAGCGGAAATAGTCATACTGCTCTCCCCCTCTACTCCTCGATTAAACATTATTCCCACCACTGGCTAAACTGCTGGGCGGTATCGCCCACGCGAACGGGCTCGCCCAGCTCCGGCGTGAGCAGCCGGTAGCTTTTATCCTGGCTGGCTTTTGCCAGCTGGATCAGCGGGTCGTTCCAGGTGTGTTTTGCCAGCACGAAGCGCCCGTTATGCCCCGGCACAACCGCTTTCGCGTTGATATCCGCCGCGGCCTGGGCCGTTTCATTCGGCAGCATGTGGATGTACTTCCAGTCCTGGTCGTACTGGCCGTTTTCCATGATGGCTAAATCCACCTCGCCAAACTGTTCTCCGATGGCTTTGAAGTGCGGGCCGTAGCCGGAATCCCCGCTGTAGTAGATTTTTTGCTCCGGCGTGACAAACATGAAGCTGCCCCAGAGCGTCCGATCGCGCTTGATCCCGCGTCCGGAGAAGTGACGCGCCGGAAGCACGTGCACGGTGAGGGCATCGCTGATGCGCACCGACTGGTTCCAGTCGCGCTCGTCGATAATGTCCGGGTTCATGCCCCAGTAGCGCAGGTGCGATCCCACGCCCAGCGGCGTGACCGCGCGCTTTACCTTCGGCAGCAATGCTCTGATGGTGGCGTAGTCCAGATGATCGTAGTGATCGTGGGAGATAATCAGCAGGTCGATCTCCGGCATGGTCGCCGCGCGCCACGGGTACTCTCCGGCAAACGCTTTGTTAAGAAACGAGAACGGCGCGGCGTAGTCGCCCAGCACCGGGTCGATCAGAATGCGTTCCCCCGCGAGCTGCATATACCAGGAGGAGTGTCCAAGCCACACCAGGGTGTCTTCCTCCAGCGGCAGGCTGGCAAGATCGGTCTTCACCAACGGCAGCGGCTGCGCAGGACGCGCGTTTTCGGTTTTGCGGGTCAGAAATTGCCACCACGCCACCAGCATATTTTGCTCGCCGGTAAAGCCCGGCGTCGGGAGCGCGTTGTGGAACTTCCCGTCGCGATAGTGCGGAGAAGCTTCGACCTCATTGAGCTGCTCACCCTGCGGCGGCTGGCCAAATCCGGCGTTAAGAACAAAAGGCAGACTTGCAGCTGAAGCAATAATCATGACAAACACCACGCAGATGAACAGAGGCTTTTTCATATCCTGACCCGGCTACGCGCCCCTTCCGATGGATTGCGCGGGTTAACTTGATTATGAGTGAGTAAGCACTCATTATAGGTGTGGCGATAAAGTCGTCAAGACGTTTTCTTATATTTGATCTGCGCCGTTGCAGCCTGACTACGCGCATGTTTCAATCAGGGTTTTTGACATTGACAGGGGGAAAATTTTAGTGGCACGTCCGAAGAGTGAAGATAAAAAACAGGCCTTACTGGAAGCAGCAACTGCTGCCTTTGCGCAGTCAGGGATCGCTGCCTCCACGGCGCTTATCGCCCGTAACGCGGGCGTCGCCGAAGGCACATTGTTTCGCTATTTTGCTACCAAAGACGATCTGCTAAACGCCCTCTACCTGCACCTGAAGCAGGATCTCTGCCAGACGATGCTGGCCAATCTCGACCGCACCATCACCCTACCCAAAGAGCACACGCGCAATATCTGGAACAGCTACGTGGACTGGGGCATTCGCAATCCCATTGCCCACGGTGCGATCCGCCAGCTTGGGGTCAGCGAAAAGATCAACGCTGAGACCGAACAGGCGGTGAAGGATATGTTCCCGGAGCTGCACGAGCTGTGCCGCCGCTCGGTGCGCCCGGTGTTTATGTCCGACGAGTTTCGCACCTTTGGCGACGCCATTTTCCTGTCGCTCGCCGAAACCACCATGGAATTTGCCACCCGCGATCCGTCCCGCGCCGTCGATTTTAAAGCGCTCGGCTTTGAGGCCATGTGGCGCGGGCTTGCCTGCGAGGATATTGATGGACAGTAAATCGTTGCAGGAGCACGCGAAACGCGTGGCGCTGGAGATGCCCTTCACCGAACACTGCTGGCCGTTTGGACCGGAGTTCGACGTGTTTAAGGTGGGCGGGAAAATTTTCATGATTGTGGCCGTCGCCCACGGCAGGCCGCACGTCAGCCTGAAATCCGAACCCGAAAAATCCCTCTTAAATCAGCAGATTTACCGCGGCATTGAGCCCGGCTTTCACCTGAATAAAAAGCACTGGATCTCGCTGTACGGCACCGACGATATCACGCCCGAATTAGTCTCCGATCTGGTTTCCGACTCGTGGAATCTGATCGTCGATAAGCTGCCCAAAAAGGATCGCAAATGGATACGACCGGCGTGATTGTTCGTCTGAGGCGAACAGTTTAACCGCTCGAATCGCACTTATCTTTTGCCGATTCCCGCTGTAATCTGCTTTTCTTTCGCGCCCGGGTACGGGCGAATTTCATTACCAGGAGTTGTTATGGATATCATTTCTGTCGCCCTGAAACGCCACTCAACCAAGGCGTTCGACGCAAGCAAAAAACTGACCGCAGACGAAGCGGAAAAAATCAAAACCCTGCTGCAGTACAGCCCGTCCAGCACCAACTCGCAGCCGTGGCATTTCATTGTTGCCAACACCGAAGAGGGTAAAGCGCGCGTGGCGAAATCCGCCGCAGGTACTTACGTATTTAACGAACGCAAAATGCTGAATGCTTCTCACGTCGTGGTGTTCTGCGCGAAAACCGCGATGGACGACGCGTGGCTTGACCGCGTGGTTGACCAGGAAGATGCCGACGGCCGTTTCAACTCCCCGGAAGCAAAAGCCGCTAACAACAAAGGCCGCCGCTACTTTGCCGATATGCACCGCGTTGACCTGAAAGATGACGATCAGTGGATGGCGAAACAGGTTTACCTGAACGTCGGCAACTTCCTGCTGGGCGTAGGCGCAATGGGCCTGGACGCAGTGCCAATCGAAGGCTTTGACGCCGCGATCCTCGACGAAGAGTTTGGCCTGAAAGAGAAAGGCTTCACCAGCCTGGTGGTTGTGCCGGTTGGACACCACAGCGTGGAAGATTTCAACGCGACGCTGCCGAAATCTCGCCTGCCGCTGAGTGAGATCGTGACCGAGTGTTAATTGCTGGCGGGTCGCTTAACGCGGCCCGCTACGTTTTACCGATCACCAGCCTGCGATGCGGATGAACATGACTGTCGTGCCCCCATGCAAAGGCAATCCAGCGCTCTTCAAGTTCAGCATAGGACCTGACGGGCGTTAGCTCCCACTCCTCCCCGACCGTGCCGTCCGCCACGCTTATCTGATAATTCATGCTGAACGCCCAGTCGATCATTCGCAGCCAGAATCGCTGCCCGTCGCCGGTTTGTTCGCTGTCGGAAACAACGATGTCGTATTCGCTTAGCACCCACTGAAAGAATAATTGCGGAAACCCGCTAATCACACGCTGGTGAACGGCACGCGGCGTGCGCCAGACCATGACCTGCGTCGCTGCGCTGTGCGGAAAGGTGATCTCTTTATGAAACTTCAGCTTCACGGCATACGCCGTGTAGGGCTTGCCGCCCTCGGTGGTGACCAGACGGTACTCGTCGCTGACGCGTGATTTCAACAGTCGATATCCCACAGGCAGGATAAATCCCGGCAGCTGAAAATCCACCGTGCCGCGCGCCAGAAAGGCCTCGGTATGTTCAACGTTTCGGGAGATAAGCCCTAACTTTTGGCTGAAGTCTGCGGAATCAATCATCAGTGGCGACATGGGTTGTTTCTCATTCCGTGAGTATAGTCCACTTTATTACTCGCCGAAATGATGGAAATTCAGCGGGTTGCTTAATATTCGTCGGCAACACTACACGCTTTACTTCATGAGAACAGACTCAGCCTTTATTACCTGAAAGCGCCTCGCAAAATACCTACTGCTTCCCGCTTCCCGTATGCCAAATCCGCTCCGCATAGCGCCCGATCGCCGCCAGCGATGCCGCCAGAATGAGGAAGAACACCACCTTGTTCATGCCATCCCAGAAGTATTCGAAATAGCGGGTGTAGAGGTTAATCCCGAGGAAGGTCAGGCCAAAACCGCGCAGCATGCCGTCGTCGGTTTTAAGGCTAATGTAGATGCTCAGCACCGCCGCCACCGCGAACAGCAGCGCCCACGGCAGGAGCGAAGCCTGCGTGACGCCATACCAGCTATCGATATCGTAATTGCCGAAAATCGACATGATCCACAGCGCGACAAACAGGTACGTCAGCCCCATCGCTTTACTGGTGGTATAGAGATGACGCGCCTGCAATACGGCTCGCAGCAGCCAGCACAGCGCCAGCAGCGCAGCGCCGAAGAAGATAAAGCGCACCGGATAGTTCATGCCCAGCCAGTAGGCGCCCCAGCCGGACATATAGCCCGTTTCGGCACCAAACCAGTTGCCGAGCGAGAGTAAAAAGAACAGCCATACCAGCCCGGAGCGCCCGACATATCCCACCAGCCCGTATACGGCGCAGCCGGCCAGGAACAGCGGCGCAACGTGGCCGCTGCCGTTATCGAGCCGTTCCCCAAGTTGCCAGAGGGCGATGGCGGTAAAAAACACGCCGAGGAACAAAATGGCTTCGGTGCTGTAGTGCCACCGCGTTTCCCGCCGCTGTCGGCTGAAGCCCCACAGATAACACGCAACGGCCACCATCGCGGGCAGCCCGATGCGGGCGATGGAGGAGAAGGCGAAGAATTCGATAATGTGCGCCATCAGCTCGCTGTCCGAGAACAGGCTGCCGATGGCGATGATGACGCAGGCCAGCGCCGTCCAGAAGGCGTAGCGGCTCAGGCGCTGCCAGTCCATGGTGACGCGGGTTAAGCTGCCCGCCAGACGCTGATGCTCGTCGGCGGTTAATGCGCCCTCTTGCTCCCACTCGCTGAGCGCGCGGCGAAGGAGGCGTTCCTGTTTGCGGGTAACGTTCATCTTCATTCCCTGAAAGTGTCAGATTTTATTGAGTATAACAGCCTGCTCCGCCAGCCACGCCAGTGCCCGCTCTCCGCCCTCGTCCACCGGTAAATAGACCAGCAGCCGCGAGCCGTTTCGCGGCGCGGAGTACCAGTACATCTGCTGCAAATTAAAATCGCCAATCTCGGGATGGGTAAACAGCTTGAGCTGGTTTTCCACGCCGCGCACGTCGTTGCGCTGGTGCCACAGGGATTCAAACTCTTCGGATACCGCAAAGAAGCGCGCCAGCTTCGCTTCCCACGCCGGGTCGCCCCGGTGCTCGGCCATTGCCGCGCGGAAATAGGAGACGAAAATGGGCAGCACGTCATCGCGCTTGCCAAGGCGGGCGCGCCAGGCCGGATGCGTCAGGAACAGGTAGATGCAGTTGCGATCTTCGGGGGGAATGTCATTGAAATCGACGCCCATCAAATGCCCGAAGCTGTCGTTCCACGCTACGATATCGAAGTTCGGCTTTTGAATGCTCGCCGGTTTTGGCATCAGGGTGTCGAGCAGGCGGCGGGTGCCTTCGCTGATGCCCTCGCACTGCACGGCCTGCGGCGCTTCGCCCGGCGGTAAACCCGCCAGCACGAACAGATGACGGGCTTCGGTCGGCGTGCACTGCAGCGCCTTTGCCACCGCCGCCATCACCGCGCCAGAGGGATTCACGTCCCTGCCCTGCTCAAGCCAGGTGTACCAGGTCACGCCCACGTCGGCCAGCATCGCCACCTCTTCCCGGCGCAGGCCAGGGGTGCGGCGTCGCCCGCTGCGCGGCAGGCCCAGCCGCTGCGGGTCGAGACTTTCCCGGCGCGCGCGCAAAAAAGCCCCTAGCTGCTTGCGGGTGTCATCCTGAAGTGAGGTGACCGGTTCAGACATCAGCGCCATATTTCCCCCTGCATGGTAGTGCCAGTACCAGTATAAGCAAGAACTGGTACCCGTTTATCAGATCGTTGATGCTACGACTCTACGCTGTTTGACGCAATGGAGTCACCATGAATACGTCAATTGTTTCACCGGGTCGTGCAGGCCTGATATTGCTGTTAACCGGCCAGATGCTGCCGCTGATTGATACCTCGATCACCAACGTGGCGCTGGACTCCATCACCCGCTCCCTACAGGCCACCGCCACCGAGCTGGAGCTGATTGTCGCGCTGTACGGCGTGGCCTTTGCCGTCTGCCTGGCGCTCGGCAGCAAGCTTGGGGATAACCTCGGGCGCCGCCGCCTGTTTATGACCGGGGTGGCGATTTTTGGCCTGGCCTCCCTGCTGTGCGGCATGGCGGGCAGCGTGGAACAGCTGCTCGCCGCGCGCATCGTTCAGGGGGCGGGAGCGGCGCTGATCGTGCCGCAGATCCTCGCCACCCTGCACGTCACGCTCAAAGGCACGGCCCACGCGAAGGCCATAAGCCTGTTTGGCGGCATTGGCGGCATCGCGTTTATCGTCGGCCAGATGGGCGGCGGCTGGCTGGTCTCGGCGGATATCGCCGGGCTGGGCTGGCGTAACGCCTTCTTTATTAACGTGCCGATCTGCCTCGTGGTGCTGGCGCTCAGCCGCCGCTACGTGCCGGAAACGCGCCGCGAAACCGCGTCGCGCATCGACTGGACGGGCACCGCACTGCTGGCGGTCATGCTTTGCTGCCTGCTGTTCCCGATGGCCCTCGGCCCGCAGTGGCACTGGTCTTGGCCGCTGAAGGCGGCGCTGATCGCCCTTATTCCGCTGGCCTGGCTGATGGTGCAGAACGCGCGCAGCAAAGAGCGCAACGGCGACCATCCGCTGATCCCACCGCGCCTGATGCAGCTTGGCAGCATTCGCTTTGGCGTGCTGATTGCGATGCTCTTTTTCAGCGTCTGGTCCGGGTTTATGTTCTGCATGGCGCTGACCATGCAAACGGGTCTGGGCATGGCGCCGTGGCAGTCCGGGAACAGCTTTATCGCCCTGGGCGTGACCTATTTTGTTTCGGCGTGGTTTGCCCCGCGCCTGATCGCCCGCTACAGCACCAGCAACATCCTGCTGATCGGGCTGGGGATCCAGATAGCCGGCCTGCTGGCGCTGATCGCCACCTTCCGCCTCTGGGGGATGCAGAACACCGCGCTGACGCTGGCCCCGGCTACCGGGCTGGTCGGCTACGGGCAGGCGCTGATTGTGAACAGCTTTTACCGCATCGGCATGCGCGACATTCAGCCGGACGATGCCGGGGCGGCAAGCGCCATTCTCAGCACCCTGCAACAGGCCGCGCTGGGACTGGGCCCGGCCATCTTCGGGGCGATTTTGCTCCACGCGCTGCAGCACCATCACGGGGATTACGCCCGGGCCATCAACGTCTTTTTAGCCGTCGAGACGGGCATGATGATCGCGCTGGCGCTGGCTACCGTATGGATGCGCCATCGCCTCTCTCTGCCGGAGGTGAAGCGCTGCCAGCTCGCGAAATAATCCCCCCTGAATTTGCATAATAGATCCGCAGCCGCCATTATGGGGCTGCAACAATACAGGAGATTTTATGCAGGAATTAATTGCTCAGGTAGAAGAGTTAGGGATTGAAATTAACCACACCACGTCGTTAGTGATTATCTTTGGTATTATTTTTCTTACCGCCATCGTCATCCATCTTATTCTGCACAAGCTGGTGCTTCGCGCCTTTGAAAAGCGCGCGCGCGCCAGCAGCCATTTGTGGCTGCAGATCATTACTCAGAATAAATTATTTCACCGTCTGGCCTTTACCCTTCAGGGGATAATCGTCAACGTCCAGGCGGTGCTGTGGCTGCAAAGAGGCAGCGAAGCGGCGGAAATACTGACCACCTGCGCGAAGCTGTGGGTGATGGTCTATGCCCTGCTCTCGTTCTTCTCGCTGCTGGACGTCATTTTCAACCTCTCGCAAAAAATGGCCACCGCCTCGCAGCTGCCGCTGAAGGGGATTTTCCAGGGGATTAAGCTGGTGAGCGCCATCCTGGTGGGGATTTTGATTATCTCCGTGCTGATTGGTCAGTCTCCCGCCATTCTGATTAGCGGCCTGGGCGCGATGGCCGCGGTGCTGATGCTGGTCTTTAAAGACCCGATCCTCGGCCTGGTGGCGGGGATTCAGCTTTCCGCCAACGACATGCTCAAGCTCGGCGACTGGCTGGAGATGCCTAAATACGGCGCGAACGGCACGGTGACGGACATCGGCCTGACCACCGTGAAGGTGCGTAATTTCGATAACACCATCACCACCATCCCCACCTGGGCGCTGGTGTCGGACGCGTTTATCAACTGGAGCGGCATGTCGGCGTCCGGCGGACGGCGCATCAAGCGCAGCCTGAATATTGACACCACCAGCATTCATTTTCTCGACGAGCAGGAGCAGCAGAACCTGATTCAGGCGAAGCTGCTTAAGCCGTACATGGCGGCGCGTCATGAAGAAATTAGCCTGTGGAATCAGCAAAACGGGGAAGGCAATTCGGTACTCAACGTGCGCAAGATGACCAATATTGGCACCTTCCGCGCCTATCTGAATGAATATCTGCGCAACCACCCGCGCATCCGCAAAGATATGACGCTGATGGTGCGCCAGCTTGAGCCGGGTACAAACGGTCTGCCGGTGGAAATATATGCCTTTACCGATACGGTAATCTGGGCGGAATATGAAACCATTCAGGCCGATATTTTCGACCATATTTTCGCGGTGGTGGAAGAATTTGGTTTACGCGTTCACCAGGCGCCGACCGGAAACGATATTCGCTCGCTGGCGGGTGCGCTGACGAAATAAATCACGCGCTGGCGCGGGAAATAAAGCGCCATTCCATCATTATCCTCTGCGCGGGCGCGTCCGGGTTGTCGATTTTATTCAGCAATAAATCGACGGCCTTGCGCCCGATATCCCGCGACGGCTGTTCGATGGTGGAAAGCGAAATCATCTCCGCCAGCTCGGTACCGTCAAAACCCGCCACGGCGATATCTTCCGGCACGCGCAGTCCGGCCTGCTGAATGGCGCGCAGCGCGCCCGCGGCCAGGGTATCGGACACCGCAAAGACCGCGTCCGGCGGGTTTTCTTTCAGCAGCTTTTGCATCGCCGCCATCCCCGCCGCCGAACTCAGTTCGCTGGCATATTCCACCACCTGATACTCCAGGCCGCGCAGATGGAGCACGCTTTTATAGCCGCGCTCGCGCAGGCGCGCGTATTTGTAGCTCAGGTCGTGGTTAATCAGGGCGATGCGCTGACGCCCGCGCCGGGCAAGCTCGCTCACCACGTGCTGGGAAGCGTCGACGTCGTTAATGCCCACGCAGGAGACCGAGCCGTTGTCGGCGTATTCGGCGCACTGCACCCAGGGAGCGGCGCCAATCAGCGCCGAGAGTTCCGGCAGCTTTGAGAAGGCGTCCATGGTGATAATGCCGTCGACGATTTTACCCGACAGCAGGCTCAGGCCCGAGCGGGAGCGCTCGATGTCCGACCCGGAGTTGCACAGCAGAATGCGGTAGCCGTTTTTCTCGGCCTCTTCCTCGATGCCTTTCACCACCTCGGCGCAGAACGGGTTGGCGATGTTCGAGACCATCACCAGAATCATATAGCTTCGGGCGGTGCGCAGCTGGCGCGCCAGTAAATTCGGCTGGTAGTTGCTCTCTTTGATCGCCTGCAGGACGCGCTCGCGGTTTTTTTCTTTCACCGTATCGCTGTTATTAAGCACGCGCGACACGGTCGCCACGGAGACCCCGGCCAGCTGAGCGATTTTCTGAATAGACATAACGACGACACATCCTGCGGTTAGCGTTTTATGCAGGCTATCATAAATTGGCTGCCCGGCGAACCGGACAGCGCGTCATCGCTCAATGCGTATCCAGCGCCGTTGCTGATGACTTTTTACTATCGCATCAATGATATACATCACGTCCGCGCCGTCGTGGAAGGTGGCGAACAGCGGCCGTTCCGGCATGTTCCCCGCCTGCACCGCCCGGTAAAACTGCGCCATCATATTTTTGAAGGCGTCCGGCCAGCCTTCAATGTGTCCGCCGGGGAAATGGGCGCTGTCGGCCACGTCGCGGTTCAGCAGGCCAGGATCGTCGGTGAGAAGCTGGTTGGCCTGTTCGCGATGCCCGATCCACAGCTGTTGGGGCACCTCCTGATCCCACGCCACCGACCGCTCGCTGCCGTTGACCTCAAACGTCAGGCGGTTTTTACGCCCGGCGCTCACCTGCGACACGTTAAAGCTGCCCCTGCTGCCGTCGTCAAACCGGAACAGCACCGAGCCAAAATCCTCCGTGCTCACGGGCTTATCTTCGTACCGCGCGTGCGGGTCGTGAACGAAGGTTTGGCTGCCCCCGGCGCTGGCCTTGCGCGTCGGCCACACGATGGAGAGATCGGCCATCACCTCGGTGATTCGTCGCCCGGTGACAAACTGCACCGTGTCGCACCAGTGGGAGCCAATATCCGCCACCGCGCGCGACGCCCCGCCGAGCGCGGCATCCACGCGCCAGTTGTAGTCGGTTTCGAGCAGCATCCAGTCCTGTAAATAGCTGCCGTGGGCAGCAAACAGCCGCCCGAGGCTGCCCGCGCGCATCATGCTCTCAGCCTGGCGCACCATTGCAAACTGGCGATAGACGAAGCTCACGCCATGCACCACGCCCGCCCGTTCGGCCAGCGCCACCAGCTCCCGCGCCTCCTGCGGGGTCATGCACAGGGGCTTTTCGGAGAAGACGTGCTTACCCGCGCGCAAAATCTGGCGGTTTATTTCGGCGTGCAGATGGTTCGGCGTGCAGTTATGTACCGCGTGCAGATCCGGATGGGCGAGCAGCTCCGCCACGCTGGCGCAGGCGTGGGGGATGTTAAGCTGACGCGCCTTTTCCTGCGCCTGTGAAAGCTCGCTGTCGCACAGGGCGACAACCTGCACAAACCCCAGACGGCGTAGCGCCTCAAGGTGCGCCGGGCCGATAAACCCGCTGCCGATGATTCCGACGTTAATCATGGCTGCCTCCTGCGGCAAAATCGTCAAAGGCCCGGTCGGATACCGGAATGATGTGGCGGCGGATAAACTCGCTGCCCTCGCGGGCTCCGGCGTCGCCGTCCTTCAGGCAGCATTCCCACTCCAGCACCGCCCAGCCGTCGTAGTCGTACTCGGTCAGCCTGCTGAAAATGCCCTTAAAATCAATCTGCCCGTCCCCCAGCGAGCGGAAACGCCCGGCGCGATTCAGCCACGGCTGATAGCCGCCGTAGACCCCGCTGCGCCCGCCGGGGCGGAACTCTGCGTCCTTAACGTGAAACGCTTTGATCCGCGCGTGGTAGATGTCGATAAAGGCCAGATAGTCCATCTGCTGCAGCAGCATGTGGCTCGGATCGTAGAGAATGTTGCAGCGCGGGTGGTTGTCCACCAGCGCCAGAAAGCGCTCAAAGGTGACGCCATCGTGCAGATCCTCCCCCGGATGCAGCTCGAAGCAGACGTTAACGCCCTGCTCGTCGAAGGCATCGAGAATCGGCCGCCAGCGGCGGGCAAGTTCCTGAAACGCCTCGTTGAAGCGCTGCTCGTTGTGCGGCGGCCACGGGTAGAAAAACGGCCACGCCAGCGAGCCGGAAAACGTCGCGTGCGCGGTGAGTCCTAACCGCGCCGACGCCGCTGCCGCCTGGGTTAGCTTTTGCGTGGCCCACGCCCGCCGCGCCGCGTCGTTGCCGCGCACCGACGCCGGGGCAAAGTGGTCAAACGCCTCGCCGTAGACGTCGCATACCGCAATCAGCTGCCCTTCCAGATGCGTCGAGAGTTCGCTTATCGTCAGGCCATACCCCGCCAGCCTGGCGGTGATTTCATCGCAATAGGCCTGGCTTTCGGCGGCTTTCTCCACATCAAAAATGTGCGGGTGGTTGCAGGGAATTTGCAGGGCTTTATAGCCCTTGTCCGCCGCCCAGCCCGCCAGCCCGTCCAGCGTGTTAAACGGCGGCTGCGCCCCGATAAACTGCGAGAGAAAAATGCCCGGTCCCTTAATCGTCCTCATACCGCCTCCTGAAAATTACGCTTTGTCATCGTCGTACCGGAATGTGAGCAGGAAAAGCACCGCAATAACGGCGGCCGACACCGCCGGGATCCACCAGAACGTCACCCACGCCTGGGGCACCGTTTGCCCGGCCACCAGCTGGTTGTAGAGCGCGCCCGAAATCTGCGAGCCGAGCAGCATCCCGATACCGTAGGTGAACATGACGATCATGCTCTGCGCCTGGCCTTTCACCTTTTCGCCCGCCACGCGGTCGGTGTAGATAAAGCCGACCACAAAGAAAAAGTCATAGCACACGCCGTGGAGCAGAATGCCGAGATAGAGCAGGAAGCGCCCCTCCTCGCTCACGCCGAGGGCGAAGAAGGCGTAGCGCACGAACCACGCCAGCATCCCGATCAGCAACATGATTTTCACGCCCAGACGACGGAACAGCAGCGGGATGATCAGCATGAAGAAAATTTCAGACATCTGCCCGAAGGACATGGCGGTGCTGACGTCCGCAATGCCCGCGTCCGCCAGATAGGAGGCGGTGTAGGCGTAATAGGTGCCGAGCGGGACGGAAATCAGCATCGCGCAGAGCGAGAAGATAAAGAAGTGGCGCGTTTTGAGCAGCGCGAAGGCGTCGGCGCAGAAGAGATCGCGCACCTTCACCGGCAGCCCTTTCGCCGGCGCAGGGGTGTGCGGCAGGGTCAGGCTATAGAGCGCCAGCAGCACAGAGCACGCTGCCGCGACCTTGAAAATGGTGACGCTCGAGGCCACGCCGGTGACGCCAATAAAGATCCCCGCCACGATCCAGCCAATGGTGCCGAACACCCGCACCACCGGGAAGGTTTTATCGACGTTCGCCAGGCTGTGAAACGCGATATTGTTGGTGAGCGCCAGCGTTGGCATATAGCAGAGCGTGTAGCCAAACAGCAGGCCAATCAGCAGCGCGCCGTTTTCAGCGATCAGCGCCCCCGGCACGAACCACAGGATCGCCGCCCCCGCCAGATGCATGACCGCCATCACCTTCTGCGAGGCGAAGAAGCGGTCTACCAGCATCCCGAGCACAAACGGCGAGAGGATAGAGGCGATTGGCCCGGCGGAGAACGCATCGCCAATCAGCAAAGACATGTTGTGCTGGGTCATCACCAGGCCGAGTGTGACCGACCAGCTTCCCCAGATAAAAAACTGCATAAACATCATCAGCGACAGGCGCGGCACCAGTAGCCGGTGCTGCGCTATCGCCTTTCCACTACTTTCAGTTGTCGACACCATAATGAGCCTCACCCGAGTAAAAGTAATCGATTACAAAACAGTTCAAATGAAAAGTAATCGATTACAAAATAAAGATCCTGCGGATCGAGACAGAATTGGGAGGGGTGTCACGATAAAGATCTTTTGCACACCGTGAGAGGCATTCGCGTTGAGATTATAGCTTTTTGGCTATAAACTGATTATAGCCAGGATGCTATAAGGGATGAACGATGTGGGACGTCGAAACAACGGATAGATTTGATGAGTGGTTTTATGACCAGAGCCTGGCGTTAAAAGAGGATGTGCTGGCTGCGATGCATATTCTCGCTGAGTTTGGCCCTCAGCTTGGGCGCCCGTATGTTGATACTGTGAATGCCTCAGCGTATCCCAATATGAAAGAGTTACGCATTCAACATGCAGGACATCCGGTGAGAGCCTTCTTTGCTTTTGATCCCAGCCGCAAAGCTATCGTGCTGTGCGCGGGTGATAAAACGGGCCGGGTAGAAAAACGGTTTTACAAAGAGATGATCAAAGTGGCTGACGATGAATTCAGCAAACATCTGGCGAAGTGAGGAAGACATATGGCTACGCTAAAAGAACTGATGGCACAGCAGAGCGCAGAAAGTCAGGAGCGCATTGCCGCTAAAGTAGAAGAAATGCGCCGCGTTGTGGCGCTCAATCAGCTTCGCGAAGAGCTGAATATGTCGCAGACCGAGTTGGCTGCGGCCATGGGAGTAAAGCAGCCCACTCTGGCAAAAATTGAACAGCCGGGCAATGACCCGCGCCTGTCCACGCTAAAACGCTATGTTGCGGCACTTGGCGGGGAGTTGAGTATTGACGTCACGTTGCCGAACGGCAAGCGGGTCGGGTTTCAGATTTAACGATCGAGCGCCCTCTCCCACACGGAGAGGGCGGAAACACGGCTACTTCTTACGCGACAGCTTAAAGGCCACAAACAGGAAGATAACCCACACCGGCAGCAGCATGGCCGACAGGCGCATGTCGTCGAGGGTACACATCAGCACGAGGATCATCGCGAGGAAGGCGATACAGATGTAGTTCCCCGCCGGGTAGAGCAGCGCTTTGAACTGGGTGTCGCGGCCCTTGCGGCGCATCGCGGCGCGAAAACGCAGGTGCGCGAGGCAGATCATGATCCAGTTCAGCAGCAGCGTGGCGACAACCAGCGCCATCAGCAGGCCGAAGGCCGATTTTGGCAGCAGATAGTTGATCAGCACCACCAGCGAGGTGATCGCCCCGGAGAGCAGCAGCGAATTGATCGGCACGCCGCGGCGGCTGACGCGGGTAAGGAACTTCGGCGCGTTGCCCTGCACGGAGAGGCCAAACAGCATACGGCTGTTGGAGTACACGCCGCTGTTGTACACGGAAAGCGACGCCACGAGGATCACGAAGTTAAGCGCCGATGCCACCACGTTGCTGTTCAGATCGTGGAAAATCATCACGAACGGGCTGCTGTCGGATTTGACTTCTACCCACGGGTACAGCGCCAGCAGAACCACCAGCGAGCCGATATAAAACAGCAGGATACGGTACACCACCTGGTTGACCGCTTTCGGAATGCTTTTTTGCGGGTCGCGCGCTTCGGCGGCGGTAATGCCAATCAGCTCCAGCCCGCCGAAGGAGAACATAATCACCGCCAGCGACAGGATAAGCCCCTTCCAGCCCGTCGCCAGAAAGCCGCCGTGCTGCCACAGGTTATCGAGGGTCGCGCGTTCGCCGCCGTGGCCGGAGAAGAGCAGCCACAGGCCAAAGCCAATCATGCCGATAATCGCCAGCACCTTGATCAGCGCGAACCAG
The DNA here is from genome assembly GCF_964208575.1 of Enterobacter soli. Lineage (GTDB taxonomy): Bacteria > Pseudomonadota > Gammaproteobacteria > Enterobacterales > Enterobacteriaceae > Enterobacter > Enterobacter soli_A. The sequence continues at coordinate 30,350 of NZ_CAXOFU010000008.1, forward strand.
AACTCGGTTTCGCCGTAAAGGCGCACGTTCACCAGGTTGACGGCGTTGATGATAATAAAGAAGGCCGCTGCCCAGACCCAGGTCGGGACGTCCGGCAGCCAGTACTGCATGTAGATACCCGCGGCGGTCAGCTCTGCCATCCCCACCAGCACAAACATCACCCAGTAGTTCCAGCCGGACAGGAACCCCGCGAACGGGCCCCAGTATTTGTAGGCGAAGTGGGCGAAGGAGCCGGATACCGGCTCTTCAACCACCATCTCGCCGAGCTGGCGCATGATCAGAAACGCGATAATCCCGGCGATGCCGTAGCCCAGCAGTACCGCCGGCCCCGCCATCTGGATCGCAGGCCCGATCCCCAGAAACAGGCCTGTACCGATGGCGCCGCCGAGGGCAATTAATTGAATATGTCGATTCTGCAACCCGCGTTGCAGCGTCGGATTCTGTTCCGACGAGGCTTCAGCGCTCTCATGGCCTGAAGCGGATGACGCGTCTTTCACGTCCTACCCCTGTCTCTTTTTTAGAAGGGGCACGTTTTAACACTTCATGCTGGCGCGAGCAAGGGATTGGGGCATCCGTGCCCCGGATAACGAGGGTGGAACTCAGAACTCGTAGCCAACCGACACCTTAAAGGTGCGCGGTTCGCCCTGAGTGACGTAAGTACCGGAATCATCCACGGACGCCCAGTAGTTTTCATCGGTAACGTTGTCGACGCCCGCGCGAACGGTCATCTGGTTTTCATTGTGATTCACCGCGAAGCGATAGCGCACGCCCAGGTCCAGGGTGGTGTAGCTGTCGAGCTTCTTGCTGTTCGCCAGATCGGCGTACTGCGAGCCGGAGTGGTTCACGCGCGCGGTGGCCGTCAGCCCGTCGATCGGCTTGATGTCATACTCCGCGCCCAGCACCGCGTAGAAGTTCGGCACGCCGATGGCATCGTTGCCCTGATTCACGCCGTTGTTAGTTTTGGTCAGCTCCGCCTGAAGCCAGGTCGCGCTGGCGTTCAGACGCATCCCGAGCATCGGCTCGCCAAAGACGTTCAGCTCCACGCCGCGGTTACGCTGCTCGGCGTCCAGGCCGTAGTGCTTAGTCTGGCTGTCGAGGATCGCCGACGGCATTTTGATTTCAAACAGCGCAAGCGATCCGCCCACGCGCCCAAAGTCGGCCTTCACGCCCACTTCGTTCTGCTTAGAGTGAACGATCCCGGTGCTTTGCCCGTAGTTGGTGGCGGTGTTCGGCGCAGTTTTGCCCGGCTGCAGCGCTTCGGTGTGGTTGGCATATAAAGAGACTTCATCGAGCACTTTATAAACCACGCCGTAGGTTGGCATCCAGCGGCTGCCGTCGAAGCCGTCCGCGGCGTTTTCCGCACCCGTGATTTTGTTGTAGCCGCGGATCACCACCTTCTGGTGACGCGCCCCGGCGGTGAACAGCAGCCTGTCATCCAGCACGCCGAGGGTATCGCTCAGCAGCCAGCCCTGGGTGCGGGTGCGTCCGCTGGTCAGCGGGTCGCTGTACTTCCCGCCGGAGCCGTTGAGGTTGGTGCTGTCCGGGGCGTTAACCCCGGTGTTGTGGTAGATGTTGGTGGTCGGGTTGTCCGCCGTCGCCGACATTTTCCACGCAATCTTTTCATTTTTGGTCATCGCCGAATAGCCGACGTTAACCTTGTGCGACACAAACCCGGTATCGAAGCTGCCGCGAATGCCCGCCATCCCGCTGACGGTATCGCTGATGCGGTTGGTGTCCAGACGGCTGGCGGTGGCGGTGCCGCTCTTGTCCAGCAGTTTTGGCGCGCTGTACAAGCCCTCCTCGTGCGCGTGCTGCGCGCCGAGCCCGGTGTAGGCCGTCCAGCCCTCGGTGATGTCGTACTCGCTGCGCCACATGCCGAATTCATTTTCGATATTGCTGTAGGCCCATTTCTGCGAGAAGTTGCGGTCGTTTTTCGGCGGCTCGGGCACGAAATCCACCGCCGAAATGTTGACGCTGGTTGGGCTGCCGTGGAAGGTCTTCTTCTGATAACCCACGTCCAGCGAGGTGCGGAAATTATCGCCCTTGTAATCCAGCCCGGTGGAGAGCAGCGTCGTGCGGCGACGGTCGTTCGGCACGCCGGTCTCCCCTTCCCGGTGAACCAGGTTTACGCGCGCGCCAAACTGGTCGCTGTCGCCAAAGCGGCGGCCCGCGTCGAGCGTGGTGCCAATCTGCGAATCGGAGGTGTAATCCACGCCCACCTTCGCCTGCGGGGTTTCGCCCGCGTGCTTCGGCTCAAGGTTGATCATCCCGCCCACGGCGGAGCTCGCCGCGCCGTTCATCAGGGCGTTCGCGCCTTTGAAGATCTCAATGCGATCCACCATCTGCGCATCTACCACCTGACGCGGCAGCACGCCGGACAGGCCGCCAAAGGTCATGTCGTCGCCGTCAAACTTCAGGCCGCGAATGCGGAAACTTTCAGCGCTGTTGCCGTAGCCCTGAACGTACTGCACGCCCGCATCGTTGGCGACCACGTCGGCGATGGTTTTCGCCTGCTGATCTTCCACCAGCTTCGAGGTGTAGCTGATGATGTTGAACGGCACGTCCATCGCGTTCTGTTGGCCGAGCATCCCCATGCGCCCGCCGTTTGCCACCTGTCCGTCGAGGAAGGCCGGCACCGGGGTATCGCCCCCGGGTTTGAAATCGCTGGCCGGCGCGGACTGGACAACAATGGTGTCCTCTTTTTTGCCGTCCGCCGCGAAGGCGGAGTGCGTAACCGCGCCGATAGCGAGCGCCAGCAGCGTTTTGTGCATTGTGGTGTTGTTCATAAATAACCCGTTAAAAGTACGCGCAAAATTGGCCCGTTGCCGGGCCTTAGAATTTATTGAAGAGCAATACGAACAACGCTGTCCGGCCCGTTAGTGGAATGGTCTTTGTTGAAAGCCTGCTTAACGGTGACGTACAGCGTCTGGCCGTCCGCCGACAGCAGCAGGCTGTTCGGATTCGGCGGCAGATCCCAGGATTGCTTAACGGCATAGGTGGTGGCATCCAGCCTCAGCAGCTTGCCGCTTTCGCGCTGGGTGATGTAAATCTCGCTGCGTTTGGCGTTGAATTTCACCGCCAGGGAATCCCCTACAGCAAGCTGCTTAATGACGTCGCCGGTCTGAATATTCAGCACCAGCGTGGTTTTAGCTTTTGAGTTATCGGTGACGAAAAGGCGCCCGGTGGCCTTATCTTCCGCCATGTTCAGCAGCAGCGCAGGCTTGTCGCCCAGCGGCTTCCAGCGTTTTTCGATTTTGTGGCTGTGTGGGTTAATCACCAGGATCTCGCCGCCGCCGTTGGCCGCGTAGAGCCTGTCGGTTTGTTCAGACCACAGCAGCCCGGTCACCCACTGGCCCGCGTTTTTGATGGTTTTTTTCAGCTTCAGCGTGTTAGCGTCAACCACCCAAATCACCGCCGGATCGCCCACGCCGCCCACGTACAGCAGCCCGTCGTGCAGCAGAATTTCTCGCGCGCCGAACGGGAAGCCCTCTTTGTTGCGCTCGGTAAACATCAGGCGATTTTTCACTTTGCCGTCAGCGGTGCTCACGGCGCTGATGCCGCCGTCCAGCGAGTTGGTGACATAGACCGTTTGCCCGTCGGGGGACATCGCCATGGCGAAGTTTTTCAGGTCGGTATGGCTGCGGCCAATAGTTTTCAGCGTGGCGGGATCGAGCTTGTAAATGACGCCGCCCTGAACGTCCTTGAACCCTTCAGAACTGGCCACGTACAGCGCGTCGCCCTTCGGACTGAGCACCATTTCGTACAGCCCGTCGGCCAGGTCGCGTTGAATCACGCCGGTTTTCTCCGGTGCCGTTACCGTGGCGTTCGCCGGGGGCGCGGGCGTAGAGGCAGCGTGCGGGGCGGCACAGCCGGAAAGAGAAACAGCAACAAGCCATGCCAGCGCAGACATTTTTTGAGTCATCAGGAACATCCTTTACCGTACAAAAGAAAGTCAGGCGGGAATTTGCGTTATATGTCGCTGTGCGATCTGCGTAATGTCAGGCGGTAAGGCCCGGGCAAAGTCCACCGTAATTACTCAGTGTTCCTTGTGAGCAGGCACTCACTGTTGCTGCGGGAGGCGTCCGTCGTTTCCGCAAACACTAAAGAGAATGAGAACTATACTCATTACTTTTTTGTAATCAAGCGTAAATACGGATGAGGATTAAAAAAATAGCCGGAGCGTTAGCGCGGGATTTCCCCTCGCGCTAGCTTTTCGAACAGTAGAAAACCGGTGCGCCGCCGTAGGTGAAAATATAGCTCGAGGCGTTAACGGGGGTTATTTGCAGGCGAAGACCGCGCTCGCGGTGCTGGAAAAAGTCAGGGATATATTTCCTGAACGTTTCATGCCGGGTGGGCAGCGGGTTAGTTTCATCTGACACCAGAATGACGGAGCCGTCTTCGCGCCAGTAGCGGAATGCGATCTTATTACTGACGGACTGCGGGGAACCACCGTTTTCAATTAACTCCCCCGCCGACTCGTAAAAGCCGTTGCCATTGTTGAAGCTAAAATCGAGGATCACATCCAGCATTCTGTTTTCATCCACAATAGCGGAGTGGATCTCACAGCTGAAATTATCACGCTGATGGTGGATCCAGGCGGCGCCCAGCAGCGGCGCAATAATTGCCGCGCCGATAAACGACCAGCGCACGATGCCCTTATTCCTCTTCATGATATTCCTGCCTGTAATAAATAGAGTGACAGCGCGCGCGGGTGTCCTGCGGATTTTTATCACAAATAATGACGGTAACGCCGTGCTGGGCATGGTTGAGCGTTAAATATGCCCTCTCTCCCGGATTGCAGCTAAGCGGATATCGTTCAGACAGCAATTCGAAAGCGCGGCGGCTTTTATCCCGGTCAAACCAGGAAGAATAAACGTCGCACTGATTAATCTGGCCGACGTTATGATAGGACGCCAACACCGGCTCATCGATTTTCCACGTCTGGTAAAACACCCCGCAGGATAAAATAAACAAGAGCCCGGCAATCCAATAGGCAAAGGGACGTTTTTTCGCGGTTGCTGGCGATTCGGCCATGGCGGAGCTTGTGGCGTCTAAAACCGGTTCGTCCGGGATTTTCTGCGGCGCAAGGAATGTTTCGATTTCCCCGACGCGCACCCGGGCGACGCACTTAAAGCCCTCCTTGGGCAGCGTTTTGATGATGTCGTCCGCCAGACCGGCGGTTTTCAACGCTTTGCGGATAGAGGCGATGGTCTGATAAAGGGCGTTAGTGGTCACTATCGCGCCCTGTTTTTCCCAGACGGTAGAAAAAAGATAGCGCTGAGTAAGCACTTGCTCATTGTGTTCAAGCAGTTGCAGCAGGCACGCATTGACCGGGCCGTGAAGCGTAACGGCCCGCTCCGGGTAGCCAGCGAGCGGCCCCAGGCGGCGACGTTCCGGTTCAAACAGGATCGCGTCATTGATCAGAAAAACGTTTTTCATGGCATAACCATTTGCAGCTGGCAGGGGAACATCGTGTTCACGGTATGTCGCTCGTCGGCGGCTAAAATTTCTGATTCAGATTTTTATCATTATAAACCAAATAGTTAAAACGCACAGATTTTGTCATCTTCCCGTCCTGCGGCGCGTTATGAATCAGTATAAATCAAATAACATCACTCCTCCCCAGCGCGTTTTGCCCTTATCGTGTTGTTTATCAAAAGCGAAGCCGACGGCACACCGCCGGAGAGGGGCGAGACGCTGGATATCATTCTGTAGATGAACATAAATTCGGGATTTCATGTTGAGCGTTACGGTCATTACGCAAAATCAGAACAAACGCCGAATCCGAACGAAAAACGCAGAGTAAAAAATTGTAGATTTCATTTAATGCGCCAAACCTACCATCAACGAATGTTAAACGAACGGCTTCATATAGCGCATCGCGTTGTGGATTGGAAAGCTTGTATAGCAGCCATATAATCCCCCATACAAAGAGTATGGATTATCACCAGTCTTATATATCGGGGTACATTTCAGTCAAAAATTAATGCAGGTATTAAGAGATGGGCTATCGTCTGTATGGATTTATGATCGGTGATGAAATTCATTTCGATATTGCGAACCGCAGGCTTTACCGACTGTCGGGAAGCCACGCTGATAAAAGTATTGCATTTGCGTCGATCTATTTTAATGAAACGATGCTAAGGCTTTTTCTTTATATGCTGATAAACGGCAGAACAACGCCGATAACCAAAGAAGAACTGTTTGAGGAGATTTGGGAGTCACACGACCTGAGCCCTTCGACACAGCGCCTGTGGCAAGTTCTTCATAATTTGAACACTAAATTGAGCCTGTTGGGCCTGCCAGGGAATTTTATCCAAAATATTAGAGGGCGTGGTTACATCGTTAATTATCCGGATGTGATCCCCGTTTATTACAGAATGAGTGAACTCCCGGCTCATTCGGTTAAAAAAGAGGAGAAGACAGATACCCTGAGTGAGTGATGTCAACTCAGGTGTTCGCCCCTTACCACGTGAGTGTGAGGGGCATTTTTTTAGCCAAACACGTCAATAATGATGATATACAGCAAACCCCGTAGAATATTAACGATTACGGGAATGGACAAAAATATGAATATAATTCCTTTCTTTTCAAACTTAAAAATCAATAAAAAACTATTTTTAGGTTTTGCCACCGTCATATTGTGTGCTGTCGTTATTGTCGCAGCGGGTATGCTGGGGCTCGCCAACATCAGAGATAAAGTGGATAAAACCGGTAGGGTCGAAGATCTGGCCAGCGCATTGACCGACATGCGTACCGGGCGTCTGAACTACCAATACACCTTTGATAAAAAATATCTCGATCAGGTCAGAACAGCCACCACCCACATGCAGGATACGGTGGCCAAACTGGAGCAGTTTACCTGGCTTGAAAAAAACAAAGTCGCGCTGGATCGCACAGCAGAAGCGATCAATCACTATGTGGTGATTCAGGATCCGTTCCTGGCCGCCCTGAGTCAGATGCACGACAGTGACGCCAGGCTTAGCACGGAAGAGCTCTGTGCCAACTCCGTCATTGCGGACAAGCTCAGCCGAAGCGGGATCCTGGCGCCGCAGCAGGCGCTGATCGCTGCACAGGTGGCGTTCATTATGAGCGACATTGACTCCCAGATGAGTCTGTTCAAATCGCAGCCAAACGATCAAATGGAAAAATACTTGCGCGCTCGTTTAGCTATTGGTCTGTCTGACTCTGAGCTGTTGCTCCAGAATGTGCCAGAAAGCGAGAAATCCTGGATCCAGAAAGGCATTGACGATATCAAATCCATCACTGCCGAAATTGATACCTATCAGCGGGTTTCAAGCACTGAAATTGAGCTTTCAAACCGCATGGCAGCGCAGGCCGTTGAAGTTACCGCGTCCATTCAGAACCTCTTCTTGACCCAGCAAGCGCAGGTCACCGAAACCGTAGGCAACGTGAAAGTGCAGATGACCGTTGTCGCTACCATCGGCATTATTGCGGGCATTCTTCTGGCGCTGGGCATTACGCTTTCTATTACGCGTCCGCTGAACGAAACCCTGAACGTGGCGGAGCAAATTGCCAAAGGCGACCTGACCAGCACGCTGACCAGCACCCGTCGCGACGAGCCGGGCCTGCTGATGCAGGCGGTGTCGACCATGAACGATAACCTGAAAAACATCATTAACGACGTGCGTGAAGGTGTCGAAAGCGTAGCCCGCTCGTCCTCGGAAATCGCCGCCGGGAATATGGATCTCTCGGCGCGTACCGAGCAGCAGTCTGCCGCGGTGGTGGAAACCGCCGCCAGTATGGAGGAGCTGACCTCTACCGTGGCGCTCAACGCGGAAAACGCAAACCAGGCGCGCCTGCTGGCAGAAGAAGCCTCGCAAAACGCCAGCCAGGGGAGCCAGATTTCCCGCAAAGTGATCGACACCATGAAAAACGTGCGCAGCAGCTCGCACCGTATTTCTGAGATCACCACCGTCATTAACAGCATCGCGTTCCAGACCAACATTCTGGCGCTCAACGCCGCGGTAGAGGCCGCGCGCGCCGGGGATCAGGGTAAAGGCTTTGCGGTGGTTGCCGCCGAGGTGCGTACCCTCGCCCAGCGCAGCGCCCAGTCCGCGAAGGAGATCGAAAACCTGATCAACGAGTCCGTTGTGCATGTTGATACCGGGTTTAACCTGGTCGAAAGCGCGGGCGACGCGATGTTTAAAATCGAGAACTCCGTTGCCCAGGTGCGCGACATCATGGGCGAAATTGCCGCCGCCACCGACGAGCAAAGCCGCGGGATTTCCCAGATTGCCCAGGCGATGGCCGAGATGGACACCACCACCCAGCAAAACGCCGCGCTGGTCGAGGAGTCTTCTGCTGCCGCCAGCTCGCTGGAAGATCAGGCCGTACAGCTGGAGAAAGTGGTCTCTATCTTCCGCGTCTCGAAAGATGGCATAGCCCGTACGGAAAAACGCCGCGTCGGCGGGGGCAGCATCTCCACGCTGAAACCGGTGAAACGCCCTGCGGCTCAGGACCAGAACGACTGGGTCCAATTCTGATAACAGCCACGCGGCTGCCAGCCCCCTCCGGCAGCCGCACTGAGATTACTCGCGATGAATACCTCAACCCGACACGCCCCAGCCCTGTTTTCCGGCATTAACGCCCTGCTGGCCCGCTTTTTTGCCATCGCGCCGGGAAGCTCGCTTTACTCCGCCATTGCTCAGCGCCAGATAACGCCGGTGTATCAGCCGATTATCGACAGCCACACGGGCAAAATCGCCGGGATCGAAGTGCTCGCCAGGTGGAAACACCCGCTGTACGGCGATATTTCCCCGGACACCTTTATACCGATGGCCGAGAAGCATCATCTCATCGCCCCGCTCACCCACCAGCTGATCCAGCAGGTGATTGCGGATTTGCAGCACCACATCCATCTGTTCCCGAAGGGGCTGTACATCACGCTGAACCTCAGCGCCTGGAACTGCCTCGACCCGCGCTTCGAAACGGACACCGTCGAGCTGCTGCACCGTCTTGCCGCCAGCCAGGTTCAGGTGGTCGTTGAGATAACCGAGAAGCACCCCCTGCATTTTACGCCGGAGCTGAGCGAGTGGTTTGCCACGCTGCGCAAATCCAACATCGCCATCGCGCTGGACGATTTCGGCACCGGGTATTCGAACCTTTCCTACATCTGCGCCCTGGAGCCCGAGTTCATCAAGATAGACAAGCTGTTTGTCAGCCAGATAAGGGAAAACGGCGACACGCGCCTGGTGGACAGCCTTATCGATCTGGCCCGCACCATGCAGATGACGGTCATTGCTGAAGGCGTAGAAACCGCGCAGCAGGCGGACTACCTGCGGGAGAAAGCGATCGATTTTATGCAGGGATACTATTTTTGCAGGCCGGTTCCGGCAGGGGAACTTATTCGAACGGTGATTGCCCAGCACGGCTATGCCAGCAAGGCCGCACGGTGAACGCCCCACCCCGAACGCGGGATGGGGCGAAGAAGCTTACTTTTTCTTGTAGATATTGGCCGTACCGTGGATTTTGTTGTTGGTATTGCCAGACGTCAGCACCAGCACGTCCGCGCCCTGCTTGTCCGCTTTTTCAATCAGCTCTTTTTTCGCATCATCCACCGAGACTTCGCCGGTGGTGCTTACGGTACCGATTTTGGTGTACTGAGACTCCACTTTCTCGAAATCGTTTTTCGTCAGCAGTTCAGCGGCAAAGGCATTGGTGGTAAACAAAAACGCAGTTCCCAACAAAATAGCAGTCGTCTTTTTCATAACCTTTTTCCTTGAGATTAATCAGCAACTACGAAAAACCTCACTCCTGAAAGTGAGGTGTTATCAGCATGGTAGAGAAACGCGGAAATTGCCATGTACCGAAAAAGACTAACGTTTATTAATAATCAGAAAACGCGCGCGGTCCCCGCAACGGCAATTTTCACCGGCGTCCCCGGACGCCATCCCGGCTGGCTAACCGTTTTGAGCACAAGCGGCTCGGCCTGCCCGGCAAGGGCGAGCGTGAGCGTGGATAACTGCCCGGTGAAATCCACGTCGACGATAGCGATCGCGCTTTCGTGCGGCGCGCACGCCGCGATGCTGAGCTGCTCCGGGCGCAGCATCACCCGGCCCTGACCGCTGGCCTGCGCGCTGTCCGTGGCCACTTCGCCCAGGGCGCATATCGCCTTCCCCGCCCTGAGTTCGGCGGGCAGCACCAGCGCCTCCCCCAGGAACAGCGCGGTGTCTTCGTCGACCGGGCGGGTATACACCTCAAACGGCGTTCCCACCTGGGTGAATCGCCCCGCGCGCATCACCGCCACCTGGGTGGCAAAGGACAAGGCTTCGTTTTGATCGTGGGTGACCAGAATCGAGGCCACGCCCGCTTCGGCGAGCAGATCCGCCGTGGCCTTGCGCGTCGTGGCGCGAAGCCCGGTGTCCAGCGCCGAGAATGGCTCATCCAGCAGCATCAGGGACGGGCGCTGCGCCAGGGCGCGGGCCAGCGCCACGCGCTGCTGCTGCCCGCCGGAGATTTCGTGCGGCCAGTGGCCGGCAAGCGCCTGGTCAAGCGACACCATCTCCATCAGCGCCGCAACCCGCTGGCGCTTCTCCTGCCGGGAGCCGTCCAGCCCCCAGGCGATGTTATCCGCGACGCTAAGGTGCGGGAACAGCGCCCCCTCCTGCGGCACAAAACCGATCCCGCGCCGGTGAGCCGGAACGAAACTGGCCTCATCAAACAGCGTTTTGCCCTGCATCACGATGCGCCCGCTGTCGGGAGTTTCAAAACCGGCCAGTATGCGCAGCAGCGTGGTCTTGCCTGAACCCGACGGCCCTACGATGGCCGTTCGGCTGCCGGGCGCGACGTTAAGGCTCAGACTATCGAGCACGCGCGTATCGGCAAATGATTTAGAAATCGACGTTAATTCAAGCATCTCAAAGCCCTGCGATTTTTTTAGACTGCACGTAAAGGATCCCGGTCAGCGGCAGCGAGATCAGGATCATCAGCATGGCGTAAGGCGCCGCGGCCACGTAATCAATCTCGCTCGTGAGCGCCCAAAAGCCGGTTGAGAGGGTGCGCGTGCCGAGCGGAGAGAGCAGCAAGGTTGCCGTCAGCTCGTTGCTGACGCCGAGAAACACCAGCGCCGCCCCCGCCGCCGCACCGGGCGCGGCGAGGCGCATGGTGACGCTCCAGAGCGCCTTCGCAGGCGAACTGCCGAGGCTTCGCGCCACGTTTTCAAGCTCCACCGGCGCCTGGGCGATGCCCGCCCGCAGGTTAATGAGCGCGCGGGGCATAAACATCAGCAGATAGGCGAGGAACAGCGTCACTTCGGTCTGATAAATCGGACGCGCGTAATGGATGGTCACGGTCACCAGCGCCAGGGCGGTAACAATCCCCGGAAGCGAGCTGGTGATGTAAATGCACCCTTCCAGCATCCGGAAGACCCGGTGCGGATAGCGGATGCCGAGCCAGGCGATGGGGATCACGCACGCGGTGGTGAGCAGCGCGCCGCCGACGCCGAGCATCAGGGTCTGGCGAAGCGAGAGCCACAGCTCGGCGCTCATCCAGTTTTCCACGCCGCCGAGCCAGATCCAGCGGCACAGCACGATAAGCGGCACGCCCAGCGCCAGGATCGTCAGCGCCAGGAACAGCGTCTGCCCGAAAAGCGCGGCGGCGGGCTTCAGCGGCCAGCGCTTTTGCTCCCGCGCCGCCCCGGCGCCAATGCGCGCATAGCGGGCTTTGCCGCGCGTTGCCCCTTCAAGGAGCAGGATTGCCAGACAACACAGCGCCAGCACACCTGCCAGCATATTGGCTGCCGGGCCGCTAAAAGTTGACTGGAACTGATCGTAAATGGCGGTGGTAAAGGTGTCGAAGCGGATCATCACGTACAGGCCATATTCCGCCAGCAGATGCAGCGCCACCAGCAGCGCGCCGCCGCAGATAGCCAGCTTAAGCTGCGGCAGCACCACGCGGAAAAAGACCCGCCACGGCGGCGTGCCGAGCGAGGCGGCAACGTCTTCCAGGGTGGGATCGAGCCTGCGCAGAACCGCGGCGACGGGCATATAAATAAAGGGATAGTAGGCCAAAACGGAGAGAAACACGCCCGCAGGCAGGCCGTGCATCGACGGCACCACGCTGACCCAGGCATAGCTCTGCACAAACGCCGGGATCGCCAGCGGAGCCACGGCGAGCGCAGACCACACCTGACGCCCGGCAAGCGTGGTCCGCTCCGTGAGCCAGGCAATCGACACGCCGAGGATAATGCAGAGCGGGACGGCGATCGCGGTCAGCCACAGCGTGTTGCCGAGCAGCTCAGCAACGCGCGGGCGAAACACGAGCGCCTTAATGGTCTGCCAGCCCGTTTCAAAGCCGATGGCAATGATAAAACCCAACGGCAGCAGCGCCATCAACGAGAAAAGAACCGCTAACGCAACCATCGGCAGCGCCGGACGCCTGCGGACAGGCGAGCGCGGCGCGTTTTTACCGAGGTCGAGACTCAGACCAGACATAAGGCTTTCACTTCACTCAGAGATTACAGCAGACCGGCTTGGGTCATCAGCTCAATGACTTTCTTACTGTTGAGGGTAGAAGGCTCAACTTTCGGCGCGTCCAGATCCTTCAGCGGCACCAGCTTCGGGTTAGACGCGGCGCCGTCGCCCACGGCGTATTCGAAGGCATTGTTGGTGCGCAGCGCATCCTGCCCCTCTTTGCCGGTGATGTACTTAATGAACGCCTGCGCCTGCGCTTTGTGCTTGCTGGAGGCCAGAACGCCGCCGCCGGAGAGGCTTACGAACGCGCCCGGATCCTGATGTTTGAAGTAGTAAAGCTGGGTATTTTTGCTGTTTTCACCGGTTTTGGACTGATCGACAAAACGGTAGTAGTGATAAATCACCCCGCCATCAATCTGCCCGGCGTTGACCGCTTTCATCACCGTGCTGTTGCCTTTGTAGGCCACAAAGTTAGTTTTCATGGCTTTCAGCCATGAAAGCGTCGCCTGCTCGCCTTTCAGCGCCAGCATCGCGCTGACGATCGCCTGGAAATCTGCGCCTGACGGCGATGCCGCCCAGCGGCCTTTCCACTCTGGCTTCGCCAGATCCATCAGCGATTTTGGCAGCTGCTGCTCGCTCAGTTTCGCCGGGTTATAGACAAACACGGTGCTGCGCGCCGCAATGCCAATCCAGCGGCCGTGCGCAGGACGATACTGCGCAGGCACCTGTTTTAAGGTTGCCGCATCCAGTGGCGCAAACAGGTTGGCGTTATCCACCAGCACCATCGACGGAGAGTTTTCTGTCAGGAAGACGTCTGCAGGGGATTTGTCCCCTTCCTGAACCAGCTGATTACCCAGCTCGCTGTCATCGCCGTTGCGCAGGGTGACTTTGATTCCGGTTTCTTTCGTAAAGCCATCAACCCACGACTTCACCAGATTTTCATGCTGCGCGTTATAAACCACCAGCCCGTCGCCGTTTTCTGCGGCAACGGACTGAGTTGAAAGGAAAATTGATGAAGACAATAGTGCAAGCGAGAAGCAAGACAGCAGGCGAGATTTCATGAAAATATCCTTAACAGACCAAAGTGAATAACAACAAATGGCTTAGCGGATGAGGATTAAAGCATATAAAAACGCTAATGATAATGACTATCAATCATGCTTTAGCGTAAAAGTGGAATATCTGTTTTAGAGTGAATCTGGAATGATAAAAATCTAACCTTGAAGCACGGCAAAATAAAACCTTAGGAAAACCTTAAGAGTGCGAAATAAGGTTTATTGATTAGCGTTCTATTTATTTTCAGACATTCAATTTTCGCGGAAATTACAGGGAAATACAGATTACAGAGAATCGAATGAGCCTATCGGCGCTGCGTGGACGCAGGATGGCGCAGCAGTGCCGCTTCCGGGCGCACCGGACGGCGCACCAGCTCGCCGCCGCAGTTGGGGCATATTCCCTTCAGCCGCCCGGTGACGCAGCCGATGCAAAAGGTGCATTCAAATGAACAGATACAGGCTTCGAGGGATTCTGGCGGCAGGTCTTTATCACAGCATTCACAGTTGGGGCGAAGTTCAAGCATGGCGGCTCCCGTTATTTAAGGAATATATTCAGCCCCGCTTACCGGGTGGGGATGTTATTCACTTAATTTGATACATCAGACCGCCCTTATTCGCAAGCCTGCCGGAAATAAGCGCCTGCGACGTTATATGCTGTCATTTATGCCGCCAGCGCTATGTTATTTTTATCATGCAGACATTGAAATAAACGCTTTGCGTTTAGCCGCGCATATCGAAGCCCGATTTCTGAAAGTCCTGATATACCGTTGGATTGGTGAACGCCGGGAATTTAGCATTCTTCGCCGCTGATTCTAGCGCTTCGCAGTAGGCTTTATTGCCGTTGCTGGTCGATATGTTAGACGCCGTGCCATCCTCTTTAAATTCAAGATGCAGCCTGCACTTCTTTCCCTTCCATTTTTCTGGCTCGGCAATTTGGGCATTGACCGCATCCCTGATTGCACGGGCCTGCGCGCCCCACTCGTCCCGATCGTCCCAGCGGCCAGAGCTGCAGCTTCCCGTCGCCGTGGTCTTATGGCAGCCGGAAGGATGTAACGGCGCACAGCCGGTAGCCAGGCTGCCCGCCGCGGCCAGCATAATGATAATTTTTACGGCCTTAAAGGATCCCACCACGCACTCCCGTTTCCTGACGATTTAACAGACGGGCATATTATTCAGGCATCCTGAACACCTTATCAACCGCTAATTTTGGCTGTCCGCGTGGCGTTTCATGGCGTTTTCTGCGCATGGATAAGGGGCTGAGCGAGAATGCTATCGACACATTCCGCAGCTGATAAAACGGCGGTATCCAGTATCAAACGTTCCCTGTCCCAGGTTTCATAGTGACGGTTTTGTACTTTTTCCCAGTCAGGAGGCGTTAACCCGGGAATATCAGACAGCCTGTTCTCCACGCGGTAGCGATGCTGCTGTTTATCTGAACAGAGTATTTCAATTTCCATGAATGGGACGTTCAGCGATATCGCTATATCGCGGTAGGCATCGCGCACCAGCTTAATATCATTAACCGAATCGGTGACCACGCGGGCGCCGAGCTGAAGATTTTCACGCGCCAGTTCATAGAGGACAAAATAGCCCTCCGGGCCGATGACTTGATTCTGTTCAGACGCGGAAGCAAGCGCCTGCTCAACCGTATCGACCCGCAGATAAACGGCGCCGAGTTTTTTTGACAGCAATTTTGCAATGGTGCTTTTTCCCGTGCCGGGCAGGCCGCTAAAAATGTATAACATCGTTTCTCCGGTTAGGTCTGGAAAGAGAGAGCGGAGCATACTCCCCGAGGTAACGCATTACTGTTACTGCTGGGGCAACTCATGCTAAAACCGTTATTACGTTTCTTTCGATCAACGGTCAGGCAGGACGATTAATGAATAAGGTTAACGAAATAAAAATGAAGTATCCAAGCGCAGGAGTCTGGCAAATGGGCGACAGTCCAGAGCTGGCAAGCGAGCTTGCGGAGCTGATTAAAAAAGGGATTAAAACGGCTTCTTGCGGATCTTTTGCCTCTTACCAACAGGAAGAGCCTGCTCCGAGGATTGGGAGCTATAACATTATTCTTGATGGACAGAATGTTCCGGTATGCGTGATCCGGCTGATTTCGATGCAGCTGGTGCGTTTTTGCGATGTTAATGAGGAATTCGCCCGCAAAGAGGGTGAAGGCGATTTAAGCCTTGCATACTGGCAGAAAGAGCATAAGCGATTTTTCAGCCGTGAAGGTCATTTTTCTGAAGATATGGAGTTGATCGCAGAAGAGTTTGAAGTGGTTGAGGTGCTGTAATCGGAGAGAAATTTCTGGTGGTTTTTTATCACCTTTTTTTTAAGGTCTGCTTTTGGTACATAGCAGCCCGTCCAGCTGAGAACTCAAGGTTATTGATGTTCTGCCTTTACTCTGAGTATGGTTTGCCTGGCAGTATTAAATTCCCGCGCGATGACGCTGATACTGATCCCGGCGTTAAGGTACACAGGAAAAAAAATGATGGCTTACCGGTACAGAAGGACTGAGCGCCCCCTATGCCGTACCGGTGAAACGCTTTTTTAATTTTGCCATTTCATCAGAATTAATCCTTATTCACTCTTATTATTAAAGGATTGGTTTCAAAACCGTGTGGGCATCTTCGCGCGTTACAATGAACAGAATATGAACACATTTCAGAATCTAAACTCTTATTAAAAGGACATGCCATTTTATTCTTAATCTCATTCCAAATGAATTCATTATAAGGAGCAACATTATAGAGAGTTATCTGACTAAAAACCCCATTAATAAAAATGCCATTTTTAACCGTATGTATTCTGTCGCCTGGCAATAGATAAATGT
Organism: Enterobacter soli; assembly: GCF_964208575.1. GTDB lineage: Bacteria > Pseudomonadota > Gammaproteobacteria > Enterobacterales > Enterobacteriaceae > Enterobacter > Enterobacter soli_A. The sequence goes on from NZ_CAXOFU010000008.1 coordinate 46,669, forward strand.
CACTTTCATACCAAATGATTAATCTAATTAATTTCAAACCTACAATATTAGAATAGACAATTCCAGTATTAGGGCAAATTACAGAACTTAATACTCGCCATGACATCATGCATTTTCCTAAGACATTATTAAACTTTAATTAGGTTTAGCATGACAACTGGCATTCATCAAATCGTAACTCATTGATATTGATCAATATTTTCATGATTTTGGATTTTTAACCTTCTATAACAATGACATGCAGCAAGATTTTTATGCAACTTAAGTGCAATTTTCATTATTATTGTAAGAGATGTCTCAACAGGGAATGATATATTCCGTTTTCAAGCAGTCCCCTTGAACGGGCCCCTGAAAAATTAACAGATCACACCTACAGGTTGTTATCCACTGGCTGGGAAGCCACCTGCCACTGCAGCCACCGTTTTGCGACGCGTGCAGGTCACAATCAAATGTACGGTGCCTGTGCTCATGACGGCGTCCCCGCGCTGTCGTCGTTATGGCTGTGATGCCATGCCAGGATGTTTCTCTGGCTATAACCCCTACGTTTTCCTTCAGTTAGTTGACAGAAACAATACAGGTAGAAATTTTGGCACTAATAACCAATTGAATAATATCGGTGAAGGATCTCAGGATATCCCGTTTGCATTACAGCATTACATTATTCCTGCCCCCAAACGAAGCCTCTATGCAGGTAAACTTTATTGGATTCTTCATGCAACAGTTACGAGTAATTAATGCATTTAAACCGGATCTATTAAATTTACGTCTGACTTACTATGCCATTAAAGCATTATGGACATGGGTTTAATAATTCGCTGATTCGGACATGATTAAAGAATCGTCGCCAACCTTTGGAAAAAGCAAAAGAGTTAGCAGTGTCAGCGGCTACGCTTTTTGACATTAGCTTTGCTACGGGATAAGTTTCTTTAGGTCAAACTCACCGAAATCAATCTGAAGAGAGCGATTTACTTCACCCAGTCTTCCAGCACCATACCCCGGCGCCCGCTCAAAATCTCTTGTATTGTTTGTCACCAGCAGCGCACTGGCGGTAGGGAGATACTGATTGATAAATATCGGGCACAAGCTCTGCGGCTGGATGCAGCTATGAGCGAAGAGCGGAATGTACTACTTTTTCTAATGCTCAAAATATTGAGCTCGATGATAATTAAGCATCTGCTCTTTCAAATAAATCCCCTGAAGTCTTCTGCATTTATGTTCGCCAGCGTTGAAGCCTTCGAATGTGGGAATGTTGTAAGGTATCTGGAAACCAAGCTGAATCCTACGGTATACCCCAACCATCTGGGTAAACTCCCTGCGCCGAAAAACCATTCATTATGGTCGTAATCAGTGCGATGCCAGTTTTCATTTATTAGTGAACTATAGTGCTGAACAACATCTGATTTAAGGCTTTCCCATGGCTCAGGTTCGCCTCCTAAAAGCTCAAGAGAAAAGTGCCCAGCAAGCCCTTCCGACACCATCACTTCTCCCAAAGTTAAACCGTATCCCGGCCCAGCCCACCTCGCCGCATGGTGTAGTTCATGTGCAAACATCCGTTCAAGGGATTGCGCCTCATTCTTGTAGAATGCGGGATTATCAGGATCAACAGTCAAATACACAACGCCAACCTCCGGACAAAATCCGAGATGCCCTTTTTCCGGGATAACAAATTTACCCGCTTTAATCACAACATCCAGCTCAGGGATCTGCATCACCCTTATGGCTCGTTCGTATGTACCAGCCAGGCTTTTATGAAGCCATTCACAGTGAGTGGTTAGTTTTTTTTGAGCATTCAGAAAATGGAGGGTCATTTGAGACATTATGATTCCACCTGGAAGGTCAATTAATAACCACATGTTAACAGAAATAATCTCTGGGTATTGTATTGCTGAGTGGTACTGGACCGAGGCTTTCATCTTCAACATCTGCTCCTGGCACAAAGCGGACAAAAAAACACCCGACCTCCCCCAAAAAAAACAAAACAACCGACCGAAGCAATCGACGTCGACTAATAGGAAAATGGCCTTAAGTCACACTGAGCGCCCCTGCGGTGATAAGGTTATCCCTACATCAACACAAGAGGGAAAGCTAATGATTGTCAGAACCTGGCACGGTTGTGTTCCGCTTGAGCATGCGGAAGGCTTTGCGAAGCACCTTGAGAAAACGGGAGTTGACCATTCCAGGAGCATACCGGGAAATAAAGGCGCGTTCGTTCGCAGGGAGACGCAGGATAGCTGGGAGCATTTTTTCCTGGCGACCTACTGGCAGGATCTCGAGTCGGTAAAGGCGTTTGCCGGGGAAAATTATCACGTAGCCGTCACCTATCCTGATGACGAAGAATTTGAGCTCCTCTCCGATCCTTACGTTTTCCAGCATGTTGTTGAGGATTTCTCCCCGCTGTAATTTCGCTTTCGGAGTTACCGGGTGGTAACTCCGAATGTTCATTACTCCGCATCAGCGTCGCTCTTCCGGCGCCCATCAAATCATCCCCACCACGGCGTCCAGCCAGCCGGGAAGATGCTCTTTATACCAGCCCTGATATAGCGAAAAAGCCGCCTTTTCCCGCGCGTCGAGCAGCACGATCACTTCGGTGACAATCCATGCTTTCGCCAGCGCAATTTCTCGTGCCAGCGCACCAGGGTCGGAATGACCCGTTAACCGGCAGTAGCGTTCCGCAAGGTCGACAAACATCGGCTGCGTACCCATGCCCTTGATAAGGGGCGCCAGATCGATAGCCTGGCTACCCGTACCGAACCTTTCCCAGTCGAACAGCACCAGCTCTCCGCTCTCCCTCCGCCCCCAATTTCCGGCGTTGCTGTCGCCGGAAATCAGCCCCGGGTAGCTAAACAGACTATCGCTGTGTTGCTGGAAAAAACGCAGTTGGCGGGCGCTAATCTCCGGTAACTGCAGGAGACTAAGGGATTTTTCCAGCGCCAGCGCTGGCCACGAATGCGGATGGTAAAGCCACTGAGGATGGGGCGGATAGCGGTGCAGGCGACCGAGCATCGCTAATGCCTCATCGCTCGCGACATCTGCCTGCTCCAGCGGGTGAGGGATAAACTCCAGCCTTAACTTTCGCAGAGGAACGTCGAGGAAGATAAGCGCTGGGGTGTTAATCCCCGCCAGCTTAAGCTCCGGGGCGACGTGCTGATAAAAAGCCCTTTCCACCGCGCTGACGGGGTGCTTTTCAATAACCTGCTGGCCGCTCAGCACGACGCTCGCCGCGCCCATTCTGGATAAATCCCTGTCAGACATGCCTTTTCCTTCTTTGAAATGGACGGTAAGTTTTATTTCCCGGTCATGCAATGATCAATCGGGATAATAAAAAAATATCCGATGAGAGAAAAAATGCCCGCGGGTCATCCAAGGGTTTTCTGAAACGGGCGGCAAATCAGTACCATTGCTACGGCGCTGCACAATGGAAACAACGTCAGAAGCATCCAAGGGTAAAGGGCCTGCGTTGCGGGGATGAGCGCGTTATCAAGCAGTCGACCAAACGCCATATTCCCAGCAAGCACCGCGATGCCTCCGGCGGTAGCGAGTGCGCCGTAGTGCGCGCCCATCGTCGACTCCTCGGCAAAGCGAGGGATCAGATCCTTTGCCGCAGGCACCAGTAGCATCTGCCCCAGCGTCAGCAGCGTCACCATGCAGATAGATGGCAGAAGACGCAGCCAGCCTTCCGGCGCGGGCGAGGCGGCAAACAATGCCACGCTGGCAAAGGCTGCGGAGAGAAGTAAAAAAACCGCCGGGAGGATCCTGATCGCGACTTTTCGGCGGGCGAAACGCGCGAGCGGAAGCTGCAGGGTAATGATCAGAAGCGAGGCCAGCATAAAAAGCGGCCCGAGATCTTTCTCGCTGCCGCCTGAGCGCTAGATCTCCACCGGAAGCGCCAGATAGAGCTGGTTATAGCTCAGCAGCCACGAGCTTAAAGGCCACGCAATGAGAGATGGTTTAAGGGCGTTATCACTGTGCAGGTCGATCGAGCGCTTCTTGAATGATAAACTTAAGATCTCTCCGAATTTAACGATTAATGTAGGTTTCATGCAAAAGAAGATTGATTTTATAGATGCGCTAAGGGGTATAGCTGCATTTTACGTCGTTTTGTACCACATAGGACATGTGACATGGCCTGCTTTCAACCCTCCGTCATTCATTTTGCCGATAATTAACAATGGCGGCTCTGGGGTCATCTTGTTCTTTGTGTTGAGCGCTTTTACGCTTTGTATGTCAATGGATTCGCGCTCTGCCACAGAAACCAAACATGTAAGGAACTACTTTATCCGTAGGTTCTTTAGGATTGCACCTCTTTTCTACTTTATACTTGCGGTTTCCATAATACGAAATATATACATATTCAATGTTGTGAACACGCCACAGGACATAATGAACAATATCCTTTTTATCTTCAATTTTATTCCGGGCAAACAAAGCAGCATTGCATGGGCTGGGTGGACAATTGGGGTTGAAATGGCCTTCTATGTTGTATTCCCAATCATCTATAAATACTCCAAAACCTTATTAAGCTCTGTTTTAGTTCTTGGAGTAGCTTTAATTTTCAGAGAAATAATTAAACAAGTGTTGCTAAGTCAAATGGGTGATAATCAAGCCACCTTATTATTCTATAATACAACAGTCGTACGCCATGCTCCGGCATTCATTATCGGAATGATTACCTACAATGTTTACAAAGATGCCATGACCTCTGGATGGTTAAGTCGGTCAAAAGGAATGGCAATGGTGTTGATAAGTATCATTTCTTTCCTGGTTGTGTGCTACAACAATAATTTCGTTGAAAAAAATTATGATGCTAACCTTATTAAGGCCACCATATTTTCCATACTTATCATTGGACTACTGGCATTTAGGCCAAAAGCAATCGTAAACAACTTTTCAATTTTCTCAGGAAAAATAAGTTACTCAATGTATCTTGTCCATCCAACCGTTGTTTATTTATTGTCTCCTGTTACATGGTGGATTAAGAATAGTGTTGGCAATGAATACATTTCTTACCTGTTATTATGCGTAACCACATTTGGTGTCGTTTATGGTATAGCCACAATTACGTATAAAACTATTGAGGCATTTGGAAACAGGACAGGCAAGCGACTTATTAATTATCTGGAAGGCCGGTCGTCAGGTCGAGCCATCGCTTAATCATGAGAAAGATGCCGCCTCTGTGCGGCACTTCTTTGGTTACAACTACCGCCACGGCAAACATAAGGAGTTAATGAACGCTAGTCAGTGTACAGCTGAGATGGCACGCCCTGTAGGATTCGAACCTACGACCTACGGCTTAGAAGGCCGTTGCTCTATCCAACTGAGCTAAGGGCGCACTGAGAAGAGTGAACTTCGCGGTGGTGAAATGCGTGGAATTATACGGTCAATGGCAGGTGAGTCAATGCCTTTTGGCAGGATTGCCCCTCTTCTCTGCCAATCCCCGCTACCTGACTGTAAATACGTCTGTTTTTTCAACATTTGTGCGCATTCTGTTACCGATTTCATCGCTGCGAAAAGGCTTAGCCGCATTTAAGTAACGCCTGCTGTTTTCCTCTGTTTCCCGTCGTCACACTATGTCCAGGACAGACAGACAACAGGACAACGGAGTGACAACGCAAAACCAGACATATCTTCCCTCTCGCTTGCAGCAGCTTTCTCACGACATCATCGGTATCAAACTGGAACCCATCGTTGATCTCTCCACTTCTCGTACCCTTGGGGCAGAAGTGCTGAGCGTGCTCACATCACACCAGCAAAATGAACGCTTTTTCAGCGATCAATCCGCCGCTCAGTCGCTTATGCTGCTTGAAGCGCAACTTGCCACGCTTAAAAACGTCCATAGCGTCAGTAACCTTTTTATCAATCTGCCGATAACCGTATTAACGGTAAGCGAACTGTTTCAGCGGCTTCTGCACGTAAAAAGCCCGCCGCTGAATATTGAGCTGGTTGAGCCGGCCTCTTTTTTCAGCCTGTCGGCGGGGCTCCGCGAATGCGTGACCCAGCGCCTGCAGCTGTTAACGATGCAGGGTCACCGCCTTTGGCTGGATGATGTTGATGAAGCATTAATCCGGCCTTTTTTATCCTGCCAGCTACCCTTATGCGGCATCAAAATCGATAAGGACGCATTCTGGCGGTTACGCGCCACCTCCGCGCTTGCTGCACTGGTGGGGCTTTGCTCGCAGGTTGCCGGGCAAGTGCTTATTGAAGGCATTGAGACAGAGCAGGATCGCGCATACGCGCTCCAGGCAGGAGCAGGGCTGGGCCAGGGGTATTTATGGCCATCCTGGTATTGGCCGGAGGTGTAATCCGTCATCGCCGAGAGGGAAGCTATGCGAATGACCGTACGCCGTTACCGGCGGCGTAGAACAGGAAGTGATTCGCTGGGATTTGCACAGTCGCCGTATCCTCCCCCTTTCTTCGACCGCCTCGAGTATTTGAGTCAGTCTATAAATCAGACACGTAAAACGGATGCCCCCTTTCTCGTTCTGGTCACGCAGGATAACTTTCTGCGCACGGGTTTTTTGCAGGGGGAGGCGCCCCTTAATCAGTGCCTTGACTGTGAAACGCTGGAAGAGGCATTTAGCGCCCTACATCACTGGCCTACGGCCAGACTGCTGGTCGATACCGACAGCCGCGCCATCACGCTTATCGATATGCTGGACAAGCTTCGAAGGCAGAGCCTCTATGCCCCCTTTCTCACCCCGCACCTGCTGATCGGGGCTAAAAACCACGACGCCCGCCTTTTTTGCGCGGCGGCGGGCCCCTTTCACCTTCTGGAACGCCAGCTTCCCGCCCAGGCCATACGGCAAGGGCTTCTTGAGGCGCATCCGTTTCCCCACAGCAATAAGGCATGGTTCTCCCGCAACGAGTGGCCCGTGATTCAGCTTTTATCTCAGGGAAAGTCGCTGCGGGAAATTGCGCTGCTCCAGAATCGCCCCTACAGCCGCATCATCTATCGTCTGGGATGCATCCTAAAAAAGCTTGGGCTGAATCATCGCCAGGAGCTTTTGCACCTGCTGAATAATTTTTCAGAATTTACATTTTAACTTAGCAACTAACTGCTTAATTCCTAAAGACCTTTAAGAATTTTCTTACTAATTTTGTTAAATTAATGTTTAATTTAACAAAATATGCGAAATTACAACTATTCCTAATTGATCTAACCGTTCACATCAGGAACACCCATCCCATTTTTCACGTTTTATTAATTAACAAATGATCAACATATAGCGCTATATGTTATTTTTTGTTATTACATGAAGATGATAAATTGCAGTAAATGGAATAGAGGGATAATTCAACCAAATTTAAAATAATACCTCTGAGGATCCAGAAGATAATACATGAGAATAAGTTGTAAATAATTTACAGGCTTTTCGGAGAAAACTTACACGGTATAATAAGATGTGTTTCAAAGATGAATAAGAAAACACTTTTTTGTCACCGCCATTTGCACTAATTAATTGTCAAATGGCACTGTTTTTATCGCTACGTTAACAAGGATGCTTTCGCTCTTCCAGGGAATTACTACCGTATAAGGATCTGCATAATTATCCTTCCGGCATTTCGTGAGTTTTTACAAAACTCAGCATAACGCGTTTAACAATCTGAGGCATAACAAATGAAACCGGCATCCGTTATCATTATGGACGAACACCCTATCGTCAGAATGTCGATAGAAGTCCTGCTACAGAAAAATAAAAACATCGTGGTCAAACTGAAATCAGGCGACAGCCATGAGGTTCTTGACTGCATCCGCAACCACCCTATCGATCTGGTGATCCTGGATATCGAACTCTCCGGCACCGACGGTTTTACATTACTTAAGAGAATCAGGAACTTAAATAAAGACATTAAGGTTCTGTTCCTCTCATCAAAATCAGAAGCATTTTATGCCGGACGCGCTATTCGCGCAGGCGCCAATGGTTTTGTCAGTAAACGAAAAGATTTAGGCGAGATCTATAATGCCGTTGAAATGTTACTGACGGGCTATTCCTTTTTCCCGACGGAAACCTTGAGCTTTATAAATCACATTGGGACAGGTAAAGGAATGCCGATGGATATGCCATTATCAAACCGCGAAGTAACGGTACTGCGCTATCTGGCAAACGGTATGTCAAATAAAGAAATCGCCGAGCAGTTGTTGTTAAGTAACAAAACAATAAGTGCTCATAAATCCAATATTTATTCCAAGCTGGGCGTGCAGAGCATCGTTGAGTTAATTGATTATGCGAAAGCCCACGAACTGCTATAACCTGAATTCACTCCCTGCAACTTATATGAGTTGCAGGGAGTGCGGTCAGCCCTAATTATAATTAATCATGAAGGTCGCATCGGCATCAGCCTTACCCGGCTGCGGGTTATCTGCCGTCGCAATATAATTTGCGTAAAACGCCAGCTCCGCATTTCCCTGCGCATCCACCGTCACCGTCTGGCTCGCCTGCTGCAATGGCAGACGCGTCTTGTCGCGGTCGCGGATCTCCACCGCCACGCTGCTCGCCTGACTCGTATCATTGAGCGCCAGCAGGCTGCTGTCGCTGCCGTCCGGTTTGCCGGAAAACGTAATCGACGCCGCGCCGGGCGGACATCCGGTCAGCTTGAGCGTGAAGGGCATCGCCTGCGTCCGGCTGCCGGCGGTCTTGAGCTGCCTGGTCGGCCAGGTGCCCAGCGTCACGGTTTTATCGCTGTCGCTGCCCTCGGCCACGCAGGTGAAGTCCACAATGTGGCCATACAGCTCAATGTTGATCTCCCCGAGCGCCGTGGCGGCGTGGGCGTTCACGTTCGCCATCGCCAGCGTCGCCAGCAGCAGTGGTTTACTCCAGATCCGCATCGCGCCTCCCTTATTCATAGTCCACGCGCAAATAGCCGCGAGAGGTAAAACGCCCTTCCGCAGGCTTATTCCCCGTAATGCTCACCGGCCAGGCCCTGATCGCCACCTGCGCCTGCGCGCTATCGTCCAGACGGAACGGAATTTTGCTGGTCAGGTTGTTGGGCGTCAGCGGCGTACCGCTTTGGGTGGCTACCACAAACCCCAGGTCCGGGTTATCGGACACCAGCGCGTTGCCGGAGACTTGCTCCGCTTCAATACGCATCGTCAGATAGGCGTTAGCCTCCACGTTGGTGCATTTGATGGCGATGGATTTGGTCTGGGGCGAGACTCTGTCCGGTCGGTTGCCGGCGCCGGCCTGGCTGAACAGCGAAGCCCCGATCTCGCCAAAATCAAACTCCACGACCTTACCGGCGTTGATTTCACAGCTTTGCGGCACCTGAATCGTCCCGCTGTAGCTGATGGTGTACACCGGCGTGCTGAGCGGATCGCCAGAGGTGGTGGTGACGTAGACCTTAAACATCGTCTGCCGCGGGATCACCACCATATTGATGAACCGCCGCGTCACGCGAAGGCGGAAGACCAGCTTCGAATCCGTGACCGGAAAGGCTTTGTTGTTCGGCACGTTTGGGTGCTGCCCCATCTGGATGTAGTTCGCCGGCGGGTAGAACGTCCCGGCGAAGTCATCGTGGATTTGCATCGCGCCATCCAGATAATCGTTGAGCTTCACGTACTTGTAGCTGTCGATCTCGGTGGTAACGGGCAAATCGGTCACGTAGCTACGCATGGTCGTTTTGCCGGAAGTGCCCTTCGGGCAGATAGCGTAAACCCCCACCAGACCGGACTTTTGCGCCAGGGTGACAATCTGCCCTGGCTTGTTGTTGGAGCTGTCGAAGACGTTGGAGAGGTCGTAAGAAATGTCTTTCGCCACGCCGTCCGCGTTCTGACACACCGTCGCCCACGCGGGCAGCGCGCCGCACAGCAGCGCAGCGCCTAACAGAGTGCGGGGAAATCTCATCATTCGGTTCCTGTTATCGTTCACAGCGTGCTCCTGCCATCGTAATGGCCTGGCTCTCGCTTTCAGGCGGTAAACGGTAGTGCGCGCGGCACTGGGACTGCATCCCCTCGCCCCACTGGATCAGCAGCTCGCCCTCGAGCGGCAGACCGCTCAGGTAAATCTGCCCGTCGTCTCCCACCATGCTGGTCACGCCGCTTTGGGTTTCACGCACCACCGCGCCAAACGGCACCGGCTGCGCGCCGCGTTTTACCGTCAGCAGCGCGCGCACGCCGATGCGGGCATCGAAGCTGGCGCGGACCAGCGCGCCTTTGGTCGGCACAACGCTGCTGACGTTATTTTCGATATCGGTGTTGTTGCTCATGGTGTTGGTGTCCAGCGCGATACGGTTGTAGCGATACACCGTGGCGTAAGGCATCACCGCGTAGCCCCGCCAGTCGGTTTTCACCCCGGTCTGGTTTTCGACGCTGACGCCGGAGGCGCCAGGGGCTTTAATCAGCACGTTGGTGTCCCCCAGCGGCTGGCTGAAGGTGACGCCGTTTTCATGCCCCACGACCCCGCCGGAAAGCTGCCAGTTGAGATCGTGCTGATCCCGCGCGTAGTTGTAGCCCACGCCGAGCGTGCCGTAGGTGGCCTGCCAGTTGGCGCTGGCGCTGCCGCTGCTGCCATTATTGCTGGTATGGCCCTGCGTCACGCTGTAGTTCAGGTTGCGATCGTCCAGCAGCGTGCCGCTCACCCCGGTCTGCCAGCTGCTGTCGCCGTTGTTATTGCGGCTGGCAGAGGCGGTGGCGTAAGCGCGGTCGATGGCATTGTCGCGACGGTAGCCGTGGCGGGTAAACAGGCTGAACGGCACCGATACGTTGAACGACGCGATCCTGTCCGTACCCTCAATGCCCACCGCTTTGTTCCACGACCATGAAACGGAATAGTTAATCCCCTGCCATCCTCCGGCGTAGCCGAGCTGATACCAGACGTTCGATTCGCTGGTGCCCCAGTAGCTCTGCTGGCTGCCGGAGACATACAGCGATCCGTAATCGCCGAGAGACTGGGAGATATTGAGCTGGAAGCGCCCCTTCTTATTCCACGTCAGGTTGTGATAGCTCTGCACGTCCGGTACGCCGTCCTCATCCTTGCTGTCGCCGTACTGATAGCCTTCCATGGAACGCCAGGCCACGTCGTCGAGGGTGTAAAAGCCTTTGGTGGAGTAGCGATAGCCGAGCAGCTGGAAGTTGGTACCGAATCCGTTGAGGGATTTCGCGTAGAGGAAGCGCAAAGACTGCCCTTCGTGGCGGCTGTCGTCGGCAAGCTGGCTGCGGGCGTGGGTGATATCCAGCGATACCGCGCCCCAGTCGCCGAAGTTTTTTCCCGCGCCGATGGCCAGCGCGGTATAGCGCGAGGCGAGCTGCGTACCGCCGTAGAGCGTATAGCCGTCGGCCAGGCCCGCAATCAGCGTGCCCTGGGTAAAGAACGGCGTGTCCTGCTCGCTGTTCCCGCTGCGGTAATCCCCCGCCACCAGATCGTACTTCCAGCGACCCTCGCGCTGGAGCAGCGGAACGGTGGAATACGGCACGGTATAGCGCTGCTGGCTGCCGTCTTTTTCCTCAACCGTCACCTCCAGGTCACCGCTTGATGAGGTCGGGTTCAGGTCGGTAATGGCGAACGCGCCCGGCTGGACGTAGCTCTGGTAAATCACATAGCCGTTCTGGCGTATCACCACCTTGGCCGGCGTGCGGGCGATACCGCGCACGGTTGGCGCGTAGCCCTGAAGGCTGTCCGGGTACATGCTGTCGGAGGAGTAGAGCCGCCCGCCGCGAAAACCGACGCTGTCAAACACGTCGTTACCGGTGTTGCTGTCGCCCAGCACCAGCTCGCTCTTGAGCGGTATCACGGTGCGCTGCGCCCAGGTGCCAATATTTTCCCAACTGCTGTGCCTGTCGCCGTTGGTTTGCGTATAGCGCCACGCGCCGCTGTTGCGCAGACGCCAGGCCCCGTAGTTCAGGCCGCTTTGCAGATTCAGGTAGTAGCTGTCGTCGTCGCTGCCCCGGTTGCCGGTAAAGCTGTAGTTGAGCAGCGCGGCGGGGATCCCTTCGTCCCACTGGTCGGGCGGGATGTAGCCGCGCACGCTGTTTTGCATCGCCACCTGCGGCAGGCTGACGTTAAGGCGCAGGGAGGCAAAGTTAAAGACGACTTCGCTGCCGGGCAGCGCCTTCGTTAACGGAACGCAGGTATCGCCCTGGGCGTTCGCCAGTTCCGGAAACGCGGCAAAATTCACCCCGAAACGCTCAAGCATCGCGCGGGTGATACACGCCGAAAGCCCCCCGGCGACGGGCGGCGTTTTCTCGGTGGCCTGCTCAAAGCGCACGTCCTGGGTTCCAATAAATTCGTCGTTGCGCCAGATATCGACGCGGTAGATCCCCGGCGCCTGCTGATGGCCTTGCTCAAAGCGCGACAGATCCGCCACGCTTTGAGCGTCGTCTGACAAAAAGGCAGGGTTAAAATAACTTTCGCTCCGTCCGTCCAGCGGCCAGAGCGCCGCCATCAGCGCCAGAGCAACCGGGCAGTAACGCCATTGAGTTTTCATCGCCCTGACTCTGCTCACAGGTTAACGCTACGCGCCGGGGTAATGGCGCCGTAGTCATTGACGCTCTGCCAGGAGAGAGTGCCGCCCGCCGCTGCCGGGAGCGATTGCTGCGCCGAGCTTTTCGGGGCCACCATCAGGTTTTCCAGCGTCTGCCCGCCGAGCTTCATATTCACCAGGGTGATGTAGTACGGCGAAGCGTTGCTCACCTTGAGGTGATTTCCCGCCCGTTCAAAGCGCAGATGAGACAGCGCCTCTTCCGGCTGCATCGCCAGATTGCCCGGGCGCACGAACAGCTTGATACGCGACAAAATCGCCAGCTGCAGGACGTTGTTGCCCTCCAGATGCGCCTTGTTCACCGACGGGATCGCCTTCACGTTCATGAAAAACAGCGATTCGCGGTCGGCGGGCAGCGCTGGCCCGGCGTAAATAATGCGCAGGGTGTTTTCGCTGTCCGGCTCGCTGACAAACAGCGGCGGGGTCACGGCAAAGGTTTTTTCTTTTTGTCCGTTCGCGTTTTCAATCCACGCGTTAATTAAATACCGTTCCTGTTTATTGCTGTTGGTGATCGCCAGCGAGGTCTGTTTGGCATCCGCCGGATAAATAACGCGCGTCGCCCCCAGAGCGATACCGCCGGAGGCATTTGCCGATGCCGAAACCATCAGCAAAATAAGTGAGAAAATCAGTCCGGGTTTAAATAGGGTGCTCATCACAACAATACCTTTCGTTATTTGCTCGCAGGCCAGGGGGCATCAGGGATAAATCAACGTAAACCAGACATCCGACTGAATATTGCCTGGCACAAGATGTTCGGAAATAGCCCGATAGCGGGCGCTGAAATGAAATACCAGTTCGCTGGTATTAATGGGCAACCAGCTAACCGCCGTCGCGTTAGGGATAATCTGACGCTGCTGTTCGTCGAACAGCGCCAGCCCCACGCCGCTGCTGACGGGGTTTTCGCCAGGCCGGGAGGTCGCCATAAAGACCTGCGGATCTTCCGCGGGGGTCACACCCTGAAACTGAACGCCAACGAGGCGCGACACGTCCACGCTGCAATCAAGCAGCCGCACGGTGAACGGGACGTTGACGGTAGAAAAACTGCCCACGCCGGAAAACGCGTTAGTCCGGTACTGCCCCATGTCGATACGCATACTCTGGCTGTCCGGCGCCACGGCACATCCGCCGTTGACCAGCTCGCCTCTGATGTGAACTTTTCCGCCATCCACCACCACGGTATGCGCCACCGCTGAGGGTGCGCTAAAGAGGGCCAACAGCAGTATCCCGGTCCTTGTCATCCTTCGCTCCCGACATTCGCTAACAGGCCTCATCCCTGAGGCCGATAACCTCCCTGTTAAACAGGCTTATTCGTATTTCATTACGAAGGTAGCGTCCGCGTTCGCCTGGCCTGGCGCAGTGGTCGCCGCCGTGGATTTGTAGCGCGCGGTGAAGCTCAGGGTGTTGGTGCCTTCAATCAGGTTCTGCGCCGCAGAGAAGGTTGCACCGTCCGGGGTCAGCGTGGTGGATTTGCTGTCCAGAATTTCGATACCAACACCTTTCGCGGTGTTGTCGTTGCTGCCGGAGGTCACGGCCAGCAGAGTTTTGTCCGTTGCATCCAGCTGACCGGTGAAGGCTACGGCTGCGGTTTTAGCCACCAGCGGATCGCAGTCATTCAGAACGATGTTGAATGGAATATTGGACGTGGTGTCACCAATTTTGGTGAACTTAGCGGTACGGTACTGACCAAGATTAACCGTCTGCTCGGAAGATTCGGTATTTACTGAACAGGCCGCATTGACTAATTCACCTTTAAAATGAACAGTACCGCCATTTACGGAAACAGGTGTAGTGGTATCTTCTGCGTAAGCTGCGCCCGCAACCAGTGCCAGCGAAGCAATAACGGTAGAAGCAATTTTGCTGAATTTCATATCTATTCCTTTAAAATGTAAAATACCCTTCCCGTTGAAAATCGGGAATTAGAAATACATTCAATCGTGTAATTGAAGGCTTATTTCAGAGCCAACAAAGTAGCGCAGGAATAAATATTTAAATATGTAAAAACGCTGCGATTTAGCCAGGCTACGTCCTAATCATTCCTAGGAAATTGTCCATGCTAATCCAGTGGGTTTAGCTGCCGTTGTGGAAATCTCGCAATGGGTGACTGACAGCGGCGCTCGCTTCTGACAAAATATAGGCAATCCCCCCTTTCAAACGTTACAGACGGAATCATCTCTCTGATGGCAGCAAAGATTATTGACGGTAAAACGATTGCGCAGCAGGTGCGCTCTGAGGTTGCGGAAAAAGTGAAGGCGCGCACAGCGGCCGGAAAACGCGCTCCAGGGTTGGCTGTTGTGCTGGTTGGCAGCAACCCGGCCTCGCAGATTTATGTCGGCAGCAAGCGCAAAGCGTGCGAAGAAGTGGGCTTTGTCTCCCGCTCCTACGATCTGCCGGAAACCACCAGCGAAGCAGAACTGCTGGAACTTATTGACACCCTGAATGCCGATAAAGAGATCGACGGGATTCTGGTTCAGCTGCCGCTGCCTGCGGGCATCGACAACGTGAAGGTGCTGGAGCGTATCGCGCCGGACAAAGACGTCGACGGTTTCCACCCGTACAACGTAGGCCGCCTGTGCCAGCGCGCGCCGCGTCTTCGTCCATGTACCCCGCGCGGTATCGTGACCCTTCTCGAGCGTTACAACATCGACACCTACGGCCTGAACGCCGTGGTGATTGGCGCCTCCAACATCGTTGGCCGTCCGATGAGCATGGAGCTGCTGCTGGCGGGCTGCACCACCACCGTGACCCACCGCTTCACCAAAAACCTGCGCCACCACGTAGAGAACGCTGACCTGCTGATCGTGGCAGTCGGCAAGCCGGGCTTTATCCCTGGCGAGTGGATCAAAGAGGGCGCGATTGTCGTGGACGTCGGCATTAACCGTCTGGAAAACGGCAAAGTGGTCGGCGACGTGGTGTTTGAAGATGCCGCCGCGCGCGCGTCTTACATCACCCCGGTGCCGGGCGGCGTAGGCCCGATGACGGTCGCCACATTAATTCAGAATACCTTGCAGGCATGCGAGGAGTATCACGACGTAGAGGACGCGTAAGATGGCCACTTTTTCTTTAGGTAAACACCCGCACGTTGAGCTGTGCGATCTGCTGAAGCTGGAAGGCTGGAGCGAAAGCGGTGCGCAGGCCAAAATCGCCATTGCCGACGGGCTGGTGAAGGTCGACGGGGCGGTGGAAACCCGCAAGCGCTGCAAGATTGTTGCAGGGCAGACCGTGAGTTTTGAAGGTCAGAGCGTGACCGTGACGGCCTGAGCCCCTCTTAAAACCCTCTTCCCACGGGAGAGGGTTCCCCTCTGATGTTTATCCCTCGATGCGATTCGCGTTTTCATTGAACTAACAGGCTTACAGCGGCGCCCTGTTCCGGCTGAAAATCGCCGAAGCGTTTACGGAAGGCCGGGGCGACGCGCATGGATGCGCGTCGAGGGCGGCTTTACAGGGACGTTTCATCCGCCCGCCCCCGATTAGCCTGGAGCAAACGCTGAGGACATCGCGAAGCGACGATTTTCTTGCCGGGAGCCCGGGTTGTCAGGGCGGCGGCGACTGAGCCGCCCTGACACGTTCACAAGTGTTGTGATAACAGAGAAGCAGGGAACGTAAGGTGAACGGAACAACCACCCGAGCCGTATGTTCCCCCTCACCCCAACCCTCTCCCAAAGGGAGAGGGAGTTGTCCGTGCCCACAGTTTGTGTGGGGGATCTCTAAGCCCACCGGGCAAAACGTTTCAAATCCCCCATAACCATCACGGTTAATTATCGATCAACTTCAAATAATCACTATTTCATCTGCTCCAGGATGAAAATCTTGTTGCACGTTTTTCACGCTTTCCTCACGATAAGTAGAACGTTCTACTAAAACGTTCTACTTACAATAACGGCGCTTAAAAAGCGCTTCTCGGGGGAAATCAGCATGAGTCTGATATCAGGGTTTGTTAAATCGCTGTCTAAGTTATCGATGATTGGTCGCGCGTTAATGCTGCCAATTTCACTGCTTCCTGCCGCGGGCCTGCTGTTGGCCTTCGGGGATAAATTCCACCTGCCGCTGATGATGAACGCGGGCGGGGTTATTTTTGATAACCTCCCCATGCTGTTCGCCATCGGCTCTGCCGTGGGGCTGGCGTCTGAATCCGGGATTGCCGCGCTGTCGGCGGCGGTGTCGGTCTTTGTCACCAATATCACCATCAGTACCGTATTGAGCATCACCCCGGAGATGGCCTCTCAGGGCGGAAAATACGCGATGGTGGTCGGCATCCCGACCCTGCAAATGGGCGTCTTCGGCGGGCTTATCTGCGGCATTCTCGCCGCCTGGTGCTATAACCGCTTCCACACCATGCAGCTGCCGGAATTCCTCGGCTTCTTCTCGGGCAAGCGCTTTGTCGCCATTGCCACCGCATTTCTCTCCTTCGTGCTCGGCCTGCTGCTGCCGTACGTCTGGCAGCATATTCAGTCCGGCATCGACGCGCTTTCCGTGGTGGTGAACGGCGATAACCAGGCGGCCTCGACCTTTATCTTCGGCCTGGTTGAACGCGCCCTTATCCCGCTCGGCCTGCACCATATCTGGTATCCGTCGTTCTGGTACTCCTTCGGGGATTACACCACCCAGGCAGGCCAGGTTATTCACGGCGATCAGACCATCTGGTTCAAAATGCTGGAAGAGGGAGTGAAATCCTTCAGCAGCGACACCTACCAGAATGCCGGTAAGTTCATGCAGGGCGAGTTCCCGCTGATGCTGTTCGCGCTGCCTGCGGCCTGTCTGGCGATGTACCACGAAGCGCACACCAAAAATAAGAAAATCGCGGCGGGTATTCTGTTCTCCGCGGCGCTCACCTGCTTCCTGACCGGGATCACCGAGCCGGTTGAGTTCACCTTTATCTTCGTTGCGCCAATCCTGTACGTCTTTAACGCCATCATGGCGGGCCTCGCGTACATGACCATGTACCTGCTGCATGCCCATATCGCGAAATCCTTCTCCGCGGGCTTTATCGACTACCTGTCGTTCGGCATTCTGCCATCGTTTAACGGCTATCAGACCAACTTCCTGAGCGCCATTATTATTGGTATTCCGATGGCGCTGATTTACTACTTCACGTTCCGCTTCGTGATCCGTCGCTTCGACGTGAAAACGCCGGGCCGCACCGAGGTGACCGCCAACGCCAACGACAAAACCGACACCGAACTCGCGACCGAAATCATCGCCCTGCTCGGCGGCGCGCAGAATATCGACTCCGTCGGCTCGTGCATTACCCGTCTGCGTCTGGAAGTCGCGAAAAGCGATGAGGTGGATAAAGATGGCCTGAACGGGCTGGGCGCGCGCGGCGTGGTCTTCGTCGGCGACAACGGCATCCAGGTGATTTTCGGTGCAAGAGCACAGTTTATCGCCCAGACCATGTCCACCATGATCGGCAAATAATAAGATGCCGGAACGACACGTCTTCTGTACTCTGGAAGACGTGTTTTATCTGGCTGATAATCAGCAAATTTCAGGGAGCGGTTTTGAAGAAAGTCAGCATTATTGATGTGGCAAAGCAGGCGGGCGTGTCGGTTTCCACCGTGTCGCTGGTGCTGCGCCAGAAAGGGAAAATCTCAGAGGCAACGATTGAGAAAGTTCATGCTGCCATCAATACGCTTGGCTACGTTCACAACACCGCTGCCGCCAACCTTCGCGCCAACACCTCTAATCTCATCGGCCTGATCCTGCGCGATTTCAGCGACAGCTTTTCCATCAAGGTGATGGCGAGCATCGTTCAGGAGCTGGAAAAGCAAGGGTTTATGGTCTTTCTCGGCCAGCCGCTGAACGATCGTGACCATCTGGAGCGTACCCTGCTCTCCTTCAAACAGCAGGGCGTTGCCGGGGTCATTTATCTGGCCTCGGACACCCGAACCTCATCGCTACCCGCGCAGATCCGCGAGTGCCCGCTGCCGCTGGTGGTGGTGTCGCAGTCGCTGCTAAACGAGCCGTGCAACCTGGTAATGCGCGATAACCGCCAGGCGGCGAACCTTGCCACCCGCTATCTGATTGAGCGCGGCCACCGCAACATCGCCTACATTGGCGGACGCGAAGGCTGTCTTATCCGCGAGCAGCGCCTGCTCGGTTTTCACAGCGCGATGGCGCAATACGGGCTGGTCAACCGCGAAGAAGCCGCCCCCGCGTGCAGCGACGACACCCAGGCCGCAGGGGCGGTGACCCGCCAACTGCTTGAAAAGAACAACACCATCACCGCCCTGCTCTGCCACTCTCCGGATGCCATGATCGGCTCGATTTCAGGCATTCACCAGGTTGGGCGCACCGTCGGGAAAGACGTGTTTTTAACCCAGCAGGTCGCGCTGGTCGGGTTTGAAGATATGCTTCACGTCAATCTCACCTCCCCGTCGTTCACCTATGTCTCCTCTGCGAGCGAAGAGACCGGGCGTCAGGCGGCGGGTCTGATCATCCGCAAGCTGAAAGAGCCGGAGCTGCAAACGCAGCGGATTACGCTGTCCGGGCAGCTTATTGCGCGGGAGTCGGCGTGATAAAAGCAAAACGGCAACCGAGGTTGCCGTTTTTAATGTTTGCCCCCTCTCCCTGTGGGAGAGGGCTGGGGTGAGGGCACCCGACCGCAGAGGGTAAAATTACTTACGACGCCAGGTCGTCCCCTGCGGGCCGTCTTCCAGAATGATACCCATCTCGGTCAGGCGGTTACGCGCCGCATCTGCCGCCGCCCAGTCTTTTGACTGACGCGCTTCCAGACGCGCGTTGATAAGCCGCTCGATCTCAGCCACTTCACCGTCGTCCGCCTGCGCACCGCTTTGCAGGAACGCGTCAGGCTCCTGCTCCAGCAGGCCGAGCACGGAAGAGAGCTTGCGCAGATGGGAGGCCAGCGCGTTCGCCGCCGCCATATCTTCGGTTTTCAGACGGTTCACTTCGCGCGCCATGTCGAACAGCACGGAATAGGCTTCCGGGGTGTTGAAATCGTCGTTCATCACCTCGATAAAGCGCGCTTCAAACGCCTCGCCGCCGGCCGCCGCCACGGACTTGTCGGTACCGCGCAGGGCGGTGTACAGACGCTCCAGCGCCGAGCGGGCCTGCTTCAGGTTCTCTTCGCTGTAGTTAAGCTGGCTGCGATAGTGGCCTGACATCAGGAAGTAGCGCACGGTTTCTGCGTCGTAATACTTAAGCACGTCGCGCACGGTGAAGAAGTTGCCGAGGGATTTCGACATCTTCTCGCGGTCAACCATCACCATCCCAGAGTGCATCCAGTAGTTAACGTACTCGCCGCCGTGGGCGCAGGTAGACTGCGCGATTTCATTTTCGTGGTGCGGGAACATCAGATCCGAACCGCCGCCGTGAATATCGAAATGCTTGCCCAGCTGCTTGCAGTTCATGGCAGAACACTCAATGTGCCAGCCCGGACGGCCTTCGCCCCACGGGGACGGCCAGCTTGGTTCGCCCTCTTTCGACATCTTCCACAGCACGAAGTCCATCGGGTTACGCTTCACGTCGACCACGTCAACGCGCGCGCCGGCCTGGAGCTGGTCCAGATCCTGACGGGAGAGCTTGCCGTAGGCCGGATCGGTCGGGACGGAGAACATCACGTCGCCGTTATCCGCCACGTAGGCGTGACCGCGGGCGATCAGCTTCTCGGTGATATCGATGATTTCATGAATATGGTGGGTCGCGCGCGGCTCGCTGTCCGGGCGCAGGATGTTCAATGCATCAAAGTCTTTGTGCATTTCGACGATCATTCGGTCGACCAGCGCCACGAAGCTTTCGCCGTTTTCATTAGCGCGTTTAATGATTTTGTCGTCGATGTCGGTGATGTTACGCACGTACTTCAGGTTGTACCCCAGGAAGCGAATGTAGCGAGAAACCACGTCGAAGGCAACAAAGGTACGGCCGTGGCCGATGTGACAGAGATCGTAAACCGTAATACCACACACGTACATGCCGACTTCCCCGGCATGAATAGGTTTAAATTCCTCTTTTTGGCGCGTCATTGTATTAAAGATTTTTAACATCGAAGATTCCATGTAAACACGTGTGTGGACGAAAACCGATTATTCTACCCGTAATTCAAACCCGAAGCAGCACACAATGCAAGGTGATCGCATCCTGTGGTTATGCTATAACAAGCCCCTATATGTGACCCGAATGGGGGTCGACGCACCACAATAACGGAACAGGATGCAAAAATGGTTACTTTCCACACTAATCATGGCGATATCGTAATCAAGACCTTTGATGACAAAGCGCCTGAAACAGTTAAAAACTTCCTGGACTACTGCCGCGAAGGTTTCTACAACAACACCATCTTCCACCGTGTGATCAACGGCTTTATGATCCAGGGCGGCGGTTTCGAACCTGGTATGAACCAGAAAGAAACGAAAGAAGCGATCAAGAACGAAGCAAACAACGGCCTGAAAAACACACGTGGTACGCTGGCAATGGCCCGTACCCAGGCGCCTCACTCTGCAACCGCACAGTTCTTCATCAACGTAGCTGACAACGACTTCCTGAACTTCTCCGGCGAAAGCCTGCAGGGTTGGGGCTACTGCGTATTCGCAGAAGTGGTTGAAGGTATGGACGTTGTTGACAAGATCAAAGCCGTTTCTACTGGCCGCAGCGGTATGCACCAGGATGTTCCTAAAGAAGACGTTGTAATTACAAGCGTGACCGTCAGCGAGTAATTCGTGGCGACACTCTTTATTGCAGATCTGCATCTGCAAACAGAAGAACCGGCGATCGTCGCCGGTTTTCTGCGTTTTTTACGCGGTGAAGCGAAAAGCGCCGATGCGCTGTACATCCTTGGCGACCTGTTTGAAGCCTGGATCGGCGACGACGATCCCAATCCGCTGCACCGCGAAATGGCCGCCGCCATCACGTCGCTGGTCGATTCCGGCGTCCCCTGCTACTTCATCCACGGCAACCGTGACTTCCTGCTCGGCAAGCGCTACGCCCGCGAAAGCGGCATGATACTGCTGCCGGAAGAGCAGGTGCTCGACCTCTATGGCCGCAAGCTGCTGATTATGCACGGCGACACGCTCTGCACTGACGACACCGGCTATCTGGCGTTTCGCGCCAAGGTTCACACCCCGTGGATCCAGACGCTGTTTCTGGCCCTGCCGCTGTTTATCCGCAGCCGCATCGCCGCGAAAATGCGGGCGGGCAGCAAGGCCGCCAACAGCAGCAAATCGATGACCATTATGGACGTTAACCCGCAGGCGGTTGTCGACGTAATGGAAAAACACCGCGTGCAGTGGCTTATCCACGGGCACACCCATCGCCCGGACGTCCACAGCCTGACGGCCAACGGCGAGCCCGCCCACCGCGTGGTGCTCGGCGCCTGGCACAGCGAAGGGTCGATGGTGAAAGTCACGCCAGACGCCGTTGAGCTGATCGCCTTTCCCTTCTGATACATTTCCGCACTAAATGATCAAACGCATTCAATTTATTTGAATGATATCCGCAAATTGTTTCGATTTTAATCACGCCGTGGTCGGACTATGATTTATCACATCAGGGCAACACGCCCTATCCAAGACAAAACACTTAAGGAATACGACCATGAAATCCATCAAAACTTTCGTTGCAGTTGCCGCTCTTTCTCTGATCTCTTTCGGTTCTTTCGCACAAAGCGTGAGCGCCACCGCCTCTACCCTTGACCGTGCAGAAGCGAAAATTGCCGCTCAGGCAGCGCAGGAAGGTGCTTCTTATAAAATCACCAGCGCGCAGTTCAACAACCGCGTTCACATGACCGCCGAACTGACCAAATAATTGCCCTGATTGCCGTGCCGCCAGCAACTCGACAAGCGACAGCGACAATACGATGAAGAAGGAAAAGAGAATGAAAAATATCAGCATCGTGAGCGCCCTGCTTTTGACCGCTGTCCTGTCAACTGGCGCAACGGCGGCGGAGAATCGCTTCTCCACCCCGGAAGCGGGTTCAAATATCGATACCAGCGTGCAAAATCATATTGATGTCAGCCACGCCTTCGATAAAGAGAATCTGACCGCAGGTAATCTGCTGTAAACGTCCCGAATGCTTCTTTAAACAGGCCGCCACGCGCGGCCTGTTTTGTTATCGGTTGCCGCCTGCAACCGCTTAAGTTTTAACCGCGCAACCGTTTTCCTTGCCGGTATTACATGCTATTCTCTGTGCCCTCGAAAGCAGTGTGTTTCGCACCACAGGAGTTTTAAGACGCATGTCTTCCCGCAATAACCCGGCGCGTGTCGCCATCGTGATGGGGTCCAAAAGCGACTGGGCTACCATGCAGTTCGCCGCCGAAATCTTCGAAATCCTGAATGTTCCGCACCACGTAGAAGTGGTTTCCGCACACCGCACCCCCGACAAACTGTTTAGCTTCGCCGAAGGCGCAGAAGAGAACGGCTACGAGGTGATTATCGCCGGTGCGGGCGGCGCAGCACATCTGCCGGGCATGATTGCCGCTAAAACGCTGGTGCCGGTACTGGGCGTGCCGGTGCAAAGCGCCGCGCTGAGCGGCGTCGATAGCCTCTACTCTATCGTTCAGATGCCGCGCGGCATTCCTGTTGGAACCCTGGCGATTGGCAAAGCGGGTGCCGCGAACGCCGCACTGCTCGCCGCCCAGATTCTGGCGACCCACGATAAAGACCTTCATCAGCGCCTGGCGGCCTGGCGTAAAGCCCAGACCGACGAGGTGCTGGATAACCCGGACCCGCGGGGTGAGGCATGAAGCAGGTTTGCGTTCTCGGCAACGGTCAGCTGGGCCGGATGCTGCGTCAGGCCGGTGAGCCGCTGGGCATTGCCGTCTGGCCGGTGGGTCTGGACGCAGAGCCGGAAGCCGTGCCGTTCCAGCAAAGCGTGATCACCGCTGAAATCGAACGCTGGCCGGAAACCGCCCTGACCCGCGAGCTGGCGCGTCACAACGCCTTCGTTAACCGCGACGTCTTCCCGATCATTGCCGACCGCCTGACCCAAAAACAGCTGTTCGACAAGCTGGGTCTGGCGACCGCGCCGTGGCAACTGCTGTCTGATAAAAGCGAATGGAACGACGTGTTTGCCATGCTCGGCGAGCTGGCGATTGTGAAGCGCCGCGTCGGCGGTTACGACGGTCGCGGCCAGTGGCGTCTGCGCGCAAACGACACCGCAGAGCTGCCGGACGACTGCTACGACGAGTGCATCGTTGAGCAGGGCATCAACTTTAGCGGCGAAGTGTCGCTGGTTGGCGCCCGCGCGCACGACGGCAGCACCGTGTTTTATCCCCTGACCCACAACCTGCATCAGGACGGAATTCTGCGCACCAGCGTGGCCTTCCCGCAGGCGAATGCCGCTCAGCAGGCCCAGGCCGAAGAGATGCTGTCCGCCATCATGCACGAGCTGGGCTACGTGGGCGTGATGGCGATGGAGTGCTTTGTCACCCCTGCCGGACTGCTGATCAACGAGCTGGCGCCGCGCGTGCACAACAGCGGCCACTGGACGCAAAACGGCGCGTCCATCAGCCAGTTTGAGCTGCACCTGCGCGCGATTACCGATCTGCCGCTGCCGCAGCCGGTGGTCAACAGCCCGTCGGTGATGATCAACCTGATCGGCACCGATCTGAACTACGACTGGCTGAAGCTGCCGCTGGTGCATCTGCACTGGTACGACAAAGAGGTTCGCCCCGGTCGTAAAGTGGGCCACCTGAACCTGAACGATTCGGATACCGATCGCCTGAGCGCCACGCTTGAGGCCATCGTTCCGCTGCTGCCGCCGGAGTACGCGAGCGGGATCGTCTGGGCGCAGTCTAAGCTTAACTAGTTCTCCCTCCGCCGGGGAGTTGACCTCCTCTTTCCCCGGCGTACAATTCCCGCCCATTGCTGCTTAGCTTTCTTCTGGAATACCCATGAACGATGGAACGGACTATCGCGCGATCCTCGCGTCTGATACCCCATTAATCGACGTTCGCGCGCCGATCGAATTCGCACAGGGCGCGATGCCCGCCGCACGCAACCTGCCGCTCATGAACGACGACGAACGCGCCGCCGTGGGCACCTGCTACAAGCGTCAGGGGCCCGAGGCGGCGCTGGCGCTCGGGCATAGCCTGGTGACGGGCAAAATCCGTGACGAACGCCTCAGCGCCTGGCGCGATGCCTGCCTGCAACACCCCGATGGCTATCTCTGCTGCGCCCGCGGCGGCCAGCGCTCGCATATCACCCAGGCCTGGCTGAAAGCGTCCGGCATTGATTATCCGCTTATCAAAGGCGGCTATAAGATGCTGCGCCAGACCGCGATCCAGGCCACGGCGGAGCAGGTACAAAAACCGATGGTGCTGATCGGCGGCTGCACGGGCAGCGGCAAAACGCTGCTGGTGAAGCAGCACGCCCAGGGAGTGGATCTCGAAGGGCTGGCGCACCACCGCGGCTCGTCGTTTGGCCGCACGCTCACGCCGCAGCTTTCTCAGGCCAGCTTCGAGAATCACCTGGCGGTAGAGCTGTTAAAAAAGGACGCCTCCCGCTGGGTGCTGGAAGACGAAGGCCGGATGATTGGCTCCAACCACCTGCCGGAGTGCCTGCGCGACCGCATGGTTGAATCCCCTATCGTGGTGGTGGAAGACCCGTTTGAGATCCGCCTTGCGCGCCTGCGCGAAGAGTATTTCGACCACATGTGGGCGGATTTTGCCTCCGCGTATGGCGAAGAGGCAGGCTGGAAGGAGTACGGCGAGTATCTCCTCCACGGCCTGTTCGCCATTCGCCGCCGTCTGGGGCTGCAGCGCTACGCTGAGTTCACGACGCTGCTGGATTCAGCGCTGAGCGAACAGCAGCGTTCCGGCAGCACCGAGGCGCACCTGAGCTGGCTTGCGCCGCTGCTCAACGACTATTACGACCCGATGTACGGCTATCAGCTGGAGAAAAAGGCGGAGAAGATTGTCTATCGCGGGACGTTTGAAGAGATTGCCGAGTGGCTTAATCGCTGAAAAAAAAGCCGGGTGTCGAGGTAAAAGCAAAACGGCAACCTGGTTGCCGTTTTTAATGTTTGTTCCCTCTCCCCGTGGGAGAGGGTCAGGGTGAGGGCATCAGGCCGCAACCCTACTGTTCCCTCTCCCTTTCAGGGAGAGAGTTAGGGTGAGACTTAGAAGTCGTAGCGCAGACGCACCAGGTTCATATCGCCCAGGTCGTCGGTGCTGGAGGTGAAGACGTGTTCGTAGTCAACACGGAAGCCGTAGTCCAGCTGGAAGCTGATACCCACGCCGTTGTCGATACGCTGGTAGTTACGACCATTCACGTATTCGATGCGATCGCCCATGAAGTAAGGCTGGATAGATTTAACCGCATACTGGTCGATTGGGAATTTGTAGCCCGCGAAGTACTCAATACCCCATGCGTCACCGGCAAAGTAGTTGTTGGTGGACACTTTTTTGGTGGTCATGAAGTTCTGATACCAGCCGCCGCCCGCGGAGAAGGTCCAGTTATCAGGCGTCCAGCTCAGCGCCGTACCCAGGATGTTCTGGTCGTAGGTTTTGCTGTCGCTGTTTTCCGGGTTACGCATTTCCGCACGGGTATAGTTCCACGCCGTACCCCAGGTCAGATCGTCGGTCAGGTGGTAATCCACACCCAGCGAGCCGCCGCCTTTACGTTTGTAGCGCAGGCCGTTGCCCGGCAGGTATTCGCTGTCTTCGAACAGGTAGGATGCATAGATATCCGCATCGCCCACGGTTTTCTTATATTTCAGCATTTTGCGTGAACGATAAGAACCGTCGTAGTCGCCGTTGATCCCGTTACCCGGCGCCTGACCAATCATGTCGTAGTCCCAGATATCGGTTTTCACGCCAACCACATCGTAGTACACACTGTTCTGTTGACCGAAGGTCAGCGTACCCCAGGTGTCGCTCTTCAGACCGGTGTACAGCATACGGCGAGAGGTGTCGTTAGCGCCTTCCGCGTAGTGGTTGTCCCAGTTGAACAGCGCAGGAATGTTCACACCCAGCTCGTAGTAGCTCACCCAGCTGATGTCATCAAACAGATAGTAATCTGCTGCGAAGCGGAAACGGGTGCCGCCGTCGAAGCCGTTACGTTTGTAGGAGCCTTTGTCGCCGTCGCCCGTCATCATGTTGAACTGCGGACGGATACTGCCGCCAACGGTGAAGTTAAGACGGCTCAGCGGATCGCCCGCCTGCGGATCTTGTTTCAGAACAGTGATTTCCGCCTGAGTAGCGAAAGACGTTAATGCCACTGCTGCGCCGATCGTTGCCGCCAGCGCTGTTTTTTTTATAGTCATTCTTTTTCCTTGATAGACACGCTGCTAAATATTTAGCAGGAGAATATTAACTGGAAATAATCTGGCTGTGTGGGCGGGTTTTTAATGATTTGTGCTACTAAAAGAGTGGGTATTATCGTTTTGTGCTTCTAAAAGATTACGCACCAGCATATAAACCGGTGCGTAATCATCAAGTGACTAAATTAACTGACAAACTGGCGGAACAGCGCTTTGCCTTTTAGCAGGCGCGTGCCGAGCCAGCCGCCGCACAGCGAGAGCAGCAGCGCTCCGCAAACGGGCAGCGTGAGCCACAGGCGCCAGTCCGGCTCCCACGGGAAGTCGAAGACCTTCGTTTGCAGCACCGCCAGCGCCGTTTCCGCACCGATGGCCGCCACCAGCCCCGCCACCAGCCCGAGCAGGGCGAACTCGCACCACAGGGTTGTTCGCAGCAGCTTTTTGCCCGCTCCCAGGGTTCGGTACACCACCAGCTCCTGATGGCGCTGGCGCATTCCAACCTGCACCTGCGCCAGCAGCAGCAGCACGCCGCAGATCGTCACCAGCACCACCATGACCTCCAGCGCGCGGCTCACCTGCTCCAGCACCTGCCCCACCTGCTTGAGGATCGCGCCGATGTCCAGCAGGCTCACGGTCGGGAATTCGCGGTTGAGCTGGGTCAACATGCCGTTGCCGTTTTCCCAGCGGAAACTGGTGAGCCAGCTCTGCGGCTGCCCGTCCAGCGCCCCTGCCGGGAAGATGAAGAAGAAGTTTGGCCGCAGGCTTTCCCAGTCAACCTTACGCGTGCTGGTCACCTTGGCGCTGAAGTCCTGGGTGTCGCCCGTGAAGGTGACCGTATCGCCGAGCCTGATGTTCAGGCGCTTTGCCAGCCCCTCCTCTATCGAGACCTCTCCGGCTTTGGGTGGCCAGGCGCCGGCGACAATCGGATTGTGATCCGGGCGTTTGTCCTGCCAGGTCAGGTTCAGCTCGCGGTTGAGCGACTCGTCCTTATTGCCTTCCGTCGACTGCCCGTTGATTTGCGTCAGGCGCGCGCGAACGATCGGGTAGAACGATTCCGGCACAATATGGTGCTCAGAGAGGAAGCCTTTCAGCGGCGTGACCTGCTCCGGCGCGATGTTGATCAGGAAATAGTTCGGGCTTTCCGGCGGAAGCTGCTGCTGCCACCTGTCCAGCAGATCGCCGCGCAGCACCAGCAGGAGCGCCAGCAGCATAAAGGAGAGCGAAAACGCCGAAAGCTGGCTTAGGGTCGACCACGGCTGGCGCAGCAGGCGGTTGACCGCCAGGCGCACCGGGAGCGATTTGACCGTCAGCTTTTTCAGCACGTTAAGCAGCACCCAGCCGAGCACGCCGCACAGCAGCGCCAGCACCACCGCTCCCGCCAGCACCGCCCAGAGCAGCGTACTGCCGCCCATCAGCCAGGCCAGCAGGCCGACGGTCACCGCGACGATAGCAGGCAGGTAAAACTTCAGCGGCCAGACGTTCGCCACCGCGTCCCGGCGCAGCACGCGCAGGGGCTGCGTGGCCAACAGCAGGCGATACGGACGCAGCCCGACCAGCAGAGAAATCACCACCATCGCGCCAACTGCCCACAGCCACGGCCAGAGGCTCGCGGGCGGCAGCGCGGCGGGCAGCACCGGCCTGAGGAGCAGCATCAGCACCTTTTCAAACAGCAGCCCCATCGCACCGCCGGTGACCGCCGCCAGGGCCAGCACCATCAGCCACTGGCCGACAATCAGCCTGCGCAGCTGCTTGCGCCCTGCGCCGAGGGTTTTGAGGATCGCCACCAGATCGTAGCGGCTGCGGCAGTAGTGCCCCATCGCGACGGCCACCGCAGCGACCGCCAGCAGCAGGGTGAGCAGCGCTGAAAGCAGCAGGAACTGCTGAGAACGCTCGAGGGATTTCCCCAGCGCGCCTTCATCCTGCTCCAGCCCGTACCAGCGGTGCTCCGGCTTAAGCTGCGGCAACAGCCATTTTTCATACGCCTCAAGCTGCGCGGGCGTGCCGCCAAACTTATAGCGCCAGGTGACGCGACTGCCCGGCTGCACGGCGTTGGTTTTCGCCACGTCCGCGGT
Source organism: Enterobacter soli (assembly GCF_964208575.1). Lineage (GTDB taxonomy): Bacteria > Pseudomonadota > Gammaproteobacteria > Enterobacterales > Enterobacteriaceae > Enterobacter > Enterobacter soli_A. The sequence continues at coordinate 75,418 of NZ_CAXOFU010000008.1, forward strand.
GTTCATCAGCAGCCGCGGCGCAAGCTGGAACGGATTAAAGCCGGAGTCCGGCTCCTGCACCACTTCCCCGGCAATGTTAAGCGTCGCATCCCCCACGTCGATGCTGTCGCCGGTTTTCAGGTTCAGCAGCGCCATCAGCCTTGGGGCCAGCAGCACCGTGCCGGGCTGGGGTTTTAGCCCCGGCGGGCTGGTTTGCAGCTCGCCGTACATCGGGTAGATATCATCCACGGCCTTCACGCTCGCCAGCTGCGGCGTGTCGGCGGCGAAGGTCATGGTCTGAAAGGTTATCTGCTCGCCGACCTTCAGCCCCCGCTTACGGGCTTCGGCAATCCAGGCGGGCGGAACGGCGCGGGAGCTTTGCAGCGCCCGGTCGCCGGCCATAAATTCACGGCTTTGCTGGCTTAAGCCCTTTTCCATGCGGTCGCTGATACTGCCGAGTGCCAGCACGCAGGCCACCGCCAGGCTCAGGGCCAGCCACACAATCAGCAGCGACGGCGAGCGCCATTCGCGCCAGAACCAGCCGGCAATCATGCTTCCTCCTGGAGTTCACCGTTCACCAGGCGCAGGCGGCGATCGCAGCGGGCGGCGAGCTGCGGATCGTGGGTAACGAGGATAAGCGTGGTGCCGTGCTCGCGGTTGAGCGAGAAAAGCAGGTCGGCAATTTTGTCCCCGGTGTGGCGGTCGAGGTTTCCGGTCGGTTCATCGGCGAAGAGCACCTCCGGGCGACCGTTGAAGGCGCGCGCCAGCGCCACGCGCTGCTGCTCCCCGCCGGAGAGCTGCGCCGGAAGATGGTCAAGACGCTTGCCCAGCCCCAGCTGTTCCAGCAGTGCTTTGGCGTGATTGCGGCTTTCACGGGTATTTTCCCCGCGCAGCAGGCCGGGCAGCTCGACGTTTTCCAGCGCGTTGAGGGTGGGAATGAGCATGAAGGACTGGAAGACAAAGCCGATATGTCTCGCACGCAGCGCGGCGCGCGCCTCTTCATCCAGCGCGTGCAGCGGCTGGCCGACAAGATTTACCTCGCCGCTGCTGCCGTCGTCCAGCCCGGCCAGAATCGCCAGCAGCGTGGACTTACCGGAACCCGATTCGCCTATCAGGGCGATACTTTCACCACGTTTGACAACAAGTTCAACTCCGGTGAGGATGGACAGCTGGTGTTCACCCTGACCGACGGACTTCTTAAGACGATGAACTTCAACAATGTTTTCCGCTGGCATTTGCCCTTCCTGTTTTTGATGCTGATGACCTTCCGCGTGGCAGCTGCGGATACGTTACTGGTTCTGGGCGACAGCCTGAGCGCAGGCTATCGCATGGCGGCAAGCGCCGCGTGGCCTGCGCTGCTCAACGATAAATGGCAGACCCAGACCACGGTAATTAACGGCAGCATTAGCGGCGATACCTCGCAGCAGGGGCTGTCGCGCCTGCCTGCCCTGCTTAAACAGCATCAGCCTCGCTGGGTGCTGGTGGAGCTCGGCGGCAACGACGGATTACGCGGCTTCCAGCCTCAGCAAACGGAGCAAACGCTGCGCACCATTTTGCAGGACATCAAGGCCGCGAATGCGAAACCGCTGCTGATGCAAATTCGCCTGCCGGCCAACTACGGTCGTCGGTATAATGAGGCCTTTAGCGCGATTTACCCTAAGCTTGCCAAAGAGTTTGATATTCCGCTGCTGCCATTTTTCATGGAAGAGGTCTATCTCAAACCGCAGTGGATGCAGGACGACGGTATTCACCCCAATCGCGATGCCCAGCCGTTTATTGCCGACTGGATGGCAACGCGGCTGGCTCCTTTAGTTAAACACGACTCGTCAAACAGCTGAGATCCTGACAGGTAAAGTTATGCAAAAATCGGTCTTAATAACAGGATGTTCCAGCGGAATCGGCCTTGAGAGCGCCCTCGAACTGAAGCGCCAGGGTTTTTGGGTGCTGGCAGCCTGCCGCAAACCCGAAGACGTTGAGCGCATGAACGGAATGGGGTTTACCGGCGTGCAGCTGGATCTGGACTCCCCCGAAAGCGTTGAACGGGCGGCGGATGAGGTCATCGCGCTGACCGACAACCGTCTGTACGGGCTTTTCAACAACGCGGGCTACGGCGTGTACGGCCCGCTGCAAACCATCTCCCGCGAACAGCTGGAGCAGCAGTTTTCGTCTAACTTTTTTGGCGTTCACCAGCTCACCCTGCGCCTGCTGCCCGCGATGATCCCCCACGGCGAGGGGCGGATCGTCATGACGTCCTCGGTGATGGGGCTGATCTCCACGCCGGGACGCGGCGCCTACGCCGCCAGCAAATACGCGCTGGAGGCCTGGTCAGACGCCCTGCGCATGGAGCTGCGCCACAGCGGCATTAGGGTCAGCCTGATTGAGCCCGGCCCTATCCGCACCCGCTTCACCGATAACGTCAACCAGACGCAGTCAGACAAACCGGTGGAAAACCCCGGCATTGCCGCACGTTTTACCCTCGGCCCGGAAGCGGTTGTCGCCAAAGTGCGCCATGCTTTTGAAAGCGATCGCCCGAAAATGCGCTATCCGGTGACGCTGGTCACCCACGCGGTCGGCTGGCTAAAACGCCTGTTGCCAGGCCGGATGATGGACAAAATTTTACAGGGTTGAGTTGAAGCCTCGCGCCTTGCCCCCCATGTAAGAACAAACTGATTAACAGAGAATGACGTATGTCCGCACAGAATATCGTAAACATTACAGAAGCTAACCTGCATCAGACGCTCGAACAGTCGATGACCAAACCGGTGCTGTTCTACTTTTGGTCCGAGCGCAGCCAACACTGCCTGCAGCTGACCCCGGTGCTGGAAAGCCTTGCCGCGCAGTACAACGGTCAGTTCATTCTGGCGAAGCTGGACTGCGACGCCGAGCCGATGGTGGCTTCTCAGTTTGGCCTGCGGTCCATTCCTACGGTCTATCTGTTCCAGAACGGTCAGCCTGTCGATGGCTTCCAGGGGCCGCAGCCGGAAGAGGCGATCCGCGCCCTGCTGGAAAAAGTGCTGCCGCGCGAAGAAGAGCTGAAAGCGCAGGAAGCGGTCGCGCTGATGCAGGAAGGGAAATACGACGAGGCGCTGCCGCTGCTGAAAGACGCGTGGCAGCTGTCGAATCAGGATAGCCAGATTGGCCTGCTGCTGGCGGAAACCCAGATTGCCCTGCACCGCCCGGAGGATGCAGAAGCGGTGCTGAAAACCGTGCCGATGCAGGATCAGGACACCCGCTATCAGGGTCTGGTGGCGCAGATTGAGCTGCTGAAACAGGCCGCAGACACGCCGGAGATCCAGCAGCTTCAGCAGCAGGTTGCCGATAACCCGGACGACGCCGCGCTCGCCAGCCAGCTTGCGCTTCAGCTGCATCAGGTGGGGCGTAACGAAGAGGCGCTGGAGCTGTTGTTCCGCCATCTGCAAAAGGACCTGACCGCCGCAGACGGCCAGGCGCGCAAGATGTTCCAGGAAATTCTCGCCGCGCTGGGCACCGGTGACGCGCTGGCGTCGAAGTATCGTCGTCAGCTTTACGCCCTGCTCTACTGATAAAAAGCCCGGTGAGCGCCAGCCCGCCGGGCCTGCAAGAGTTAGTCCCGCTTTTTCAACTGCGTCACCACCAGCTGGTGGCGCGCGTTGTAGAACTTCCGATAGGTTAAATAGCAGGCAATGATGGTCGACAGGCTCGCCGTAGAGAGCAGCATAAAGGTCACCATAATCTGATATTTAATCGCCTTTACCGGGTCGATCCCGGCAAAAATCAGCCCCGACATCATCCCCGGCAGGCTCACCAGGCCGACCGTCTTCGCGGAATCCACCGTGGGGATCAGCGACGAGCGGATGCTCTCGCGAATCAGCCGCGCGGAGGCGACCTTCGGCGTGGCGCCCAGGCTGAGCTTCTCCTGAATCTTCTGCTGTTCGCTGCTAAAACGCTGCCCGAGGTTGTTGTAGCACAGCCCCACGGCGACCATCGCGTTCCCCGCAATCATCCCCGAAATCGGGATCACCTGCATTGGCGCAAACTCTATCGAGCCCGACAGCACCAGCACTGCCAGGGTGAGCGCCGTGCCGGTGGTAATGGCGATAAACGACGACACAAACGCCTTATCGATATACTTGCTGCGCTTTTGCGCGTTCCACGCGGCGTTGAAGCAGATGAACAGCACCATCAGCAGCGTCAGCATGGCGTGGTTGACGTTGAAGATGTACTTCAGCACGTAGCCGACAATAACGAGCTGTACGACCGCCCGGCAGATGCTCCAGACGATATCTTTCTCCAGCCCCAGCTTCTCGCGATAGCTAACCAGAATCGCAATCAGCACCAGCACCATAGAAAAGGCCAGGGATTCGTTAGTGATGTTATGCCCGCCCACGGTTTGCCTCCTGCATTTTCCCGCCCTGCGCCTGTAGCCGGATGACATCGTCCGCATGGCTGATTTCAGTTGAATCGTGCGTCACCCACAGCACGGCAACGTTCTGCTCGCGCACGTAGCGATGAATGATCTCGTTCACGTTGCGTTTATTGCTTTCGTCGAGCGCGCTGGTGACTTCATCCAGCAGCAGCACCTTAGGCAAGAACTGCAGGTTGCGAATCAGCGATACGCGCTGCTTTTCACCGCCCGAAAGCTCGGTAATGGATTTGGTCAGCGTGTCCTGCGACAGGCCAAAACGGGTCAGATCGGTGATGAATCTTTCCGGCTCCGGCGTTTTGTTGCGGATCTTCCACGGGAAAATCAGGTTGTCGTAGACCGTTTCACCGAACAGCGAAGGGGTTTGTACGCAGTAGGAAACCTGCTGGCGGTAGCCTTCGGGAGAGAGCGTCGCAATGTCCTTGCCCTCAAACAGAATGGCGCCCTCTGTCGGGCTGAGCAACGAGGCCACGATTTTCAGCAACGTACTTTTACCGCAGCCTGACGGGCCGGTGATCAGCTTGAATTCGCCGGGCGAGAGGCAAAAATCAACGTGCTGGAGAATGGTATTTTCGCCCGCACGATACCCCACATCCTTGATATGCAAAATAACGTTTTTGTCGTTCATATTGTTTCCAGTAACTACCCGCAAAGACTTAACAATGACTTAATGTATACATTTGTTATTCGATTTTACTTCTGACAACCCGCCTCGCCGCTTCATTTCGATCACAAAATCGACGATTTTCATCTGAAACAGCAGACTATTTAAAGATTGAAAAATGATTAACTATTGACTTATGAAATACTGTTTAATGATTTAAATCAAAAATACACACTTTCACACACTCTAGAATCAGACACACAAAAGACATTAATTAGTCTTAATAACACCAAAACAAAGCCTGCAATAAAGACATAACTCACTCTATTACCGTCAGGAAATAAACATGAATACCACCGTTAAATTGCTGGTCACTGCTTTGAGTCTGTGTAGTGTGCCTGCGGCTTTTGCAATGAGCCCTGAACAAGCCGCCGCGAATCTCGCCGGAGCGAAACAATTTTCCCACCTCGCGGATAAAGTGTATAGCAGCGCCCTCTACAATGAGCGTGCGACCAGTCTTGCACTGAGCAATACCGCATTCAAATATGGCGATAGCTCTGTTGAAACCCAGCGGGCAGCGCTGGCGCACGATGCCGCCCTGGCGCAGGTCGCCAGGGCGCGTCAGGATGCCAGAATCGGCCGGGTTCAGGTTGATGCCGCGCTGCGGGCGTTTCGCGATGGTTCAATTGCCCCGGTCGCCACCCCAACCCCGACTCCCACGCCAGCGTTAGTCGCCGTACCGCCAAAACAGCCAGTGGCGACGCCCGGCAAGATCCCGCAGCCGATGAACGTCCCGCCGATGCTGTCACAGGCCGTGCCGCCAAAAGCGCCTCAGCTCCCGGTGCAGAAAACACCGCAGCCAATGAATGTCCCGCCGATGCTGTCGCAGGCCGTGCCACCGAAAGCGCCAGCTCTGCTTTCACAGGCCGTGCCGCCTAAAGTGCCGCAGCTGCTTGCGCAGAAAACACCGCAGCCAATGAATGTGCCGCCAGTGCTGTCGCAGGCCGTGCCACCGAAAGCGCCAGCTCTGCTTTCACAGGCCGTGCCGCCAAAGACACCGCAGCTGCCTGCGCAGAAGACACCACAGCCAATGAATGTGCCGCCGATGCTGTCGCAGGCCGTGCCACCGAAAGCGCCAGCTCTGCTTTCACAGGCCGTGCCGCCAAAGACACCGCAGCTGCTTGCTCAGAAGACACCGCAGCCAATGAATGTGCCGCCAGTGCTGTCGCAGGCCGTGCCACCGAAAGCGCCAGCTCTGCTTTCACAGGCAGTGCCGCCAAAGGGACCGCAGCTGCCTGCTCAGAAAACACCGCAGCCGATGAATGTGCCGCCGATGCTGTCGCAGGCCGTGCCGCCAAAAGTGCCTCAGCTCCCGGTGCAGAAAACACCGCAGCCAATGAATGTCCCGCCGATGCTGTCGCAGGCCGTGCCGCCAAAAGTGCCTCAGCTCCCGGTGCAGAAAACACCGCAGCCGCTTTCAACGGTTTACTCTGGCCCGACAACGCAAATCGTGACCAAACAATCGAAGAGCACGCTGGTTGCGGGCCTGCCGAAGGGAACCGTGATCAATCCACAGAAACCTTACGCGCCGGGCGTGACGATTATCGATAACACGCCAAAAACGACGGCAAGCACATTTTCCGTCACCAAAGTGGATAACGGCGCGCAAAAGCCGACCACCACCGCTTCCACCAGCCAGAAAAGCGGTGCGACCTATAACGTCACCACGGTTAACCAGGTCAACAGCTTCTACGTGACTCAACAGAATAGCCGTCAGGTGACGGATAATAGCCAGCGGATCGATCACAACAGTCAGCAGATTGCCAATAACAGCCAGCGCATCGACCGCAACCAGAAGGAGATTGACGATACCCGCAACGATCTCAAGCGCGGCCTGAACAATGCCGCGGCCATGTCCAGCCTTCACTATCACTCTGATAACGCCTGGGCACTGTCCACCGGAACGGCGAACGGCGATGGCGCGGCGCTGGCCGGCGGGCTTCAGAAAGGGATCACCAGCCATGTGGCAGTTAACATGCAGGCGTCAACGTCATTTGACAGCGGCTGGATGGCAGGGGCCGGAATTTCGGGTGATTTTTAAGTTCACAGACATTTTTATCCTTCAGGCCATCATGAAAAATGACCTGATAACATTCTCTTATTAATCTTCGCTGTGAATATCCCCTCAGGCCGCCGATCGGGCGGCTTTTTTTGTCTCTGATGCCAGTCTTAGTTAAGTGTCGGTAATGTATTCGCCCTGTCAGAGACAAAAACCGCAGAAGCTTACAAAAAATGAGTCTTCAATATGTCAACCATATTTGACATGTTGACATTAAAAAGTAACGTATATCTTCCATTTGTGATCCCCGCGCGGTTCCCGCACGCCTGGCCAATAGCCTCAGGCTATGAGTGGTGTTACACTTTTTCGCGAAAAATTGGCTCGCTTATAACTATAGGAAGTATGCAGCATGACACATATCTTTTATGAGTTCTCTTCTCTGAAGCCTGGTGTTCCTGATGTAGAAACATTAATGGAAGTCATCAATTCTTCAGAGCTCACCAGTTTTGTCATCGGCCCCGAGGTTGTTGATTTCGTCAAAAAGGCGCTGATTGTTAATACCACCATCATCAGCTTTAAAAACTGCCGGTTCGCCTTCGACGATGGCGCCCATTTCATTGAGTTTGACAGCAAAGGCAAATCAAAGCGCTCTAACGAAGTGCCGGACTGGTTTGTCTCTCCTGCCGAATTCGCCCGCACCCAGTGGATGATCAACCACGATCTGGCCGACGTAAAAGCAACGCAGTTCATTGAAGTGCTGATGTCCTACCCGCTCAAGGAGCGTCGCGCACACTGCAACCTGCTGTTCGGGCTGGATCTGCATAAAGTGAACGCCGCGCCAGCGCCCGTCTCTCCGGCCGGGAAGATTGGCAACAAGAACGGCAAAACCACTAAGCCGCGCGTGACCGATCTCGGGTCGTTTGAGCTGTTCAGCCAGTTCTTTGAACGGATGAAAACGGCGGTGCTGGCCGACGAGTTTCCGACCTTACAGGTGCTGACCGGCATCGATAACCTGTCGAAAGCCCCGCACAACCTGAAGCAGGGGATCCGAACCTGGTTTAAAGCCATCGCAGGCGATCTCCCGCCTAACAACAAGCGCGTGGAGGCGGGGAACGCGGTGCTGTTCTGCGCCCCTATTCGCGAGCACATTCAGCAGGTCGAAGCCATTGGGCTGGAAAATTACTATCAGGGGCTGTCGAAAGCCATTGCCGAGGCGGGTGACGGCTTCATTACCGATTTCAGCTACACCTATTCCGAAGAGTAACCCCTCGCGCCCCGCTCACCCGCGGGGCGTTTTATTCCTCCGGGTCCGATTCCCACCTCTTTACAGGGGCGAATTTCTGACCAATAGCCGATATACTTACCCATAACAACGACTTCGTTTTCTTATCACAGCATTCAAAACAGGAGGTTTTATGCTCATCGTTATTCCTGTCCTTATTTTCGTCGCGCTGGTTATCGTGGGCGCGGGTGTCAAAATCGTCCCGCAGGGCTATCAGTGGACCGTCGAACGCTTTGGTCGATACACCAACACGCTGCAGCCCGGCCTGAGCCTTATCGTCCCGTTTATGGATCGCATTGGCCGCAAGATCAACATGATGGAACAGGTGCTGGATATCCCCTCTCAGGAAGTGATTTCTAAAGACAACGCCAACGTCACCATCGATGCCGTCTGTTTTATCCAGGTGATCGACGCGCCGAAAGCGGCGTACGAGGTGAGCAACCTTGAGCTGGCGATTGTTAACCTGACGATGACCAACATCCGTACCGTGCTGGGTTCGATGGAGCTTGACGAGATGCTCTCCCAGCGCGACAGCATTAACACCCGCCTGCTGCACATCGTCGATGAGGCCACCAATCCGTGGGGGATCAAGGTCACCCGTATTGAGATCCGCGACGTGCGCCCACCGGCGGAGCTTATCGCCTCCATGAACGCCCAGATGAAGGCCGAACGTACCAAGCGCGCCTATATTCTTGAGGCCGAAGGGGTGCGTCAGGCTGAGATCCTCAAAGCCGAAGGGGAAAAGCAGTCGCAAATTCTTAAAGCGGAGGGGGATCGTCAGTCCGCCTTCTTGCAGGCAGAAGCGCGCGAGCGTTCGGCAGAAGCGGAAGCCCGCGCCACCCAGATGGTGTCCGAAGCGATTGCCGCCGGGGATATTCAGGCCGTGAACTACTTCGTGGCGCAAAAATACACCGATGCGCTGAAAGAGATTGGCTCTGCGAACAACAGCAAAGTGGTGATGATGCCGCTGGATGCCAGCAGCCTGATGGGCTCCATCGCCGGCATCGCTGAACTGATCAAAGACAGCGGAAACGAGCGCAGAAAATGATTGAGCTTATCGTCGCACATCCTCATGCCTTCTGGCTGAGCCTGGGCGGGCTACTGCTGGCCGCCGAGATGCTTGGCGGCAACGGCTACCTGCTCTGGAGCGGCGTCGCGGCGGTGATCACCGGCCTGCTGGTCTGGATCCTGCCTCTCGACTGGGCGTGGCAGGGGGCGATGTTTGCCGTTCTTACGCTCGTCGCCGCCTGGCTGTGGTGGCGCTGGCTGAACCGCCGGGTGAAAGAGCAAAAACCCGCCGATGCGCATCTTAACCAGCGCGGGCAGCAGATCGTCGGCAAGCAGTTCACGCTGGACACCGCGCTGGTAAACGGACGCGGCCACATGCGCGTGGGCGACAGCTCGTGGCCGGTGGTGGCAGACACTGACCTCAGCGCGGGTACGCGGGTGGAGGTCATTGCGGTGGAAGGGATCACCCTGCGGGTGAAGGCTCTTTAAGCACTCACCTTACGATGGCAGCAGCCGGAAAGATTATCGATAATCGGACAGTCGGCGCTGTCATCGCCCGGGCATGATTCCGCCAGCGCCAGCAGCTGTTCACGCATAGTTTGCAGCTCGGCGATATGGCGTTCGATCTCAGCCACTTTTTCCAGGGTTCTGCTTTTAACGTCCGCGCTGTGGCGCTTCGGATCGTTAAACAGCTGCACCAGCTCGCCGCACTCTTCAAGATTAAAGCCCACCTGCCTTGCCTGACGCAGTAGCGTCAGCTCATCGAGGTGCAGCTGCGTGTAGCTGCGGTAGCCGTTTTCGCTGCGCAGCGGCGGCGTCACCAGCCCTTTCTCTTCGTAAAAGCGAATCGCTTTGCTGGTCAACCCGGTTTTTTTCGCAACGTCACTGATATTCACATTTCCCCCTTGACCTTCCCCTTGATGGAAGGTTTAACCTTCATAACAGTTAGCGAAAAGCGTAGTGAAGGTCAATAACTGACCAGATAATTATACGGGAGTTTTATTATGTCTCACACCATCGATCTGACGCTGGACGGCCTCTCCTGCGGCCACTGCGTCAAACGCGTTAAGGAAAGTCTGGAACAGCGCCCTGACGTTGAGAGCGCGGACGTAACTATCGATCATGCAGCCGTAACCGGCAGCGCCAGCGCCGATGCGCTGATCGACACCATCAAACAGGCCGGTTACGGCGCGGAGCTAAGCCACCCAAAGGCTAAACCGCTGGCAGAGTCATCACTCCCGTCGGAAGCACTGACAGCGGCCACTCCTGAGCTTCCGGTAGCTGATGATATTGATGACAGCCAACAGCTGCTGATCAACGGCATGAGCTGCGCCAGCTGCGTTTCCCGGGTGCAAAATGCCTTACAGGCCGTACCGGGCGTCGCGCAGGCACGGGTCAATCTCGCGGAGCGTACTGCGCTGGTGATGGGCAGTGCCTCCGCCGCTGATTTAGTGCAGGCGGTTGAGAAAGCGGGCTACGGCGCAGAGGCCATCGAAGATGATGCCAAACGCCGTGAGCGCCAGCAGGAAACCGCCGTTGCCACCATGAAACGCTTCCGCTGGCAGGCGATTGTCGCGCTGCTGGTGGGGATCCCGGTGATGGTCTGGGGGATGATCGGCGACAACATGATGGTCACCGACGACAACCGCAGCCTGTGGCTGGTCATCGGGGTAATTACCCTTGCGGTTATGATCTTTGCGGGCGGTCATTTCTATTCCAGCGCCTGGAAAAGCCTGAAAAACCGCACCGCAACCATGGACACCCTGGTCGCCCTCGGCACGGGCGCGGCGTGGCTCTACTCCATGAGCGTGAACGTCTGGCCCCAGTGGTTCCCGATGGAAGCGCGGCATCTTTATTACGAAGCCAGCGCGATGATTATCGGTCTGATCAACCTAGGCCAGATGCTTGAAGCCCGCGCCCGCCAGCGCTCCTCAAAAGCGCTGGAAAGATTGCTCGACTTAACCCCGCCAACCGCGCGCGTGGTGACCGACGAAGGCGAAAAGAGCCTGCCGCTGGCTGAAGTGCAGCCGGGTATGACGCTGCGCCTGACCACCGGCGACCGCGTCCCCGTTGACGGGGAAATCACCCAGGGCGACGCCTGGCTGGATGAAGCCATGCTGACCGGCGAGCCGGTTCCGCAGCAGAAATCCCAGGGCGACGCGGTACACGCCGGGACGGTGGTGCAGGACGGCAGCGTGCTGTTTCGCGCCAGCGCCGTCGGCAGCCATACCACGCTGTCGCGCATTATCCGCATGGTTCGCCAGGCGCAAAGCAGCAAGCCGGAGATCGGCCAGCTTGCCGATAAAATTTCCGCGATTTTCGTCCCGGTGGTGGTCTGTATCGCCCTGCTGAGCGCCGCGATCTGGTACGTCTTTGGCCCGGCGCCGCAGATTGTTTACACCCTGGTGATCGCCACCACCGTGCTGATCATCGCCTGCCCCTGCGCCCTCGGTCTGGCAACGCCGATGTCGATTATCTCCGGCGTCGGCCGCGCCGCAGAGTTTGGCGTTCTGGTGCGTGACGCGGACGCTTTGCAGCGCGCCAGCACCCTCGATACGCTGGTGTTTGATAAAACCGGCACGCTGACGGAAGGCAAACCGCAGGTGGTGGCGGTGTTCACCTCCGGCATTACCGAGACCGACGCGCTGCGCCTGGCCGCCGCGCTGGAACAGGGCTCCAGCCATCCGCTGGCGCGCGCCATTCTGGATAAAGCCTCGGGTTCGTCACTTGCGCAGGTCAACCACTTCCGCACCCTGCGCGGGCTGGGCGTGAGCGGCGAAGCCGAAGGGCACGCCCTGCTGCTCGGCAACCAGGCGCTGCTGAACGAAAACGGCATTGATACCGCCGCGCTGGACGAGTCCCTTAAAGCGCAGGCCGCTCAGGGCGCCACGCCGGTGCTGCTGGCGGTCGACGGCAAAGCCGCTGCGCTGTTCGCCATCCGCGACCCGCTGCGTCAGGACAGCGTTGACGCCCTCAAGCGTCTGCATCGGGCGGGCTATCGCCTGGTGATGCTGACCGGGGATAACCCCGTGACGGCTAACGCGATTGCCAAAGAAGCGGGTATCGATGAGGTCATCGCCGGGGTGCTGCCGGACGGTAAAGCCGACGCCATCAAAACGCTGCAAAGCCAGGGTCGCCAGGTGGCGATGGTCGGTGACGGCATCAACGATGCCCCTGCGCTGGCCCAGGCCGAGGTCGGGATTGCGATGGGCGGCGGGAGCGACGTGGCGATTGAAACCGCGGCCATCACCCTGATGCGCCACAGCCTGATGGGCGTTGCCGACGCGCTGGCTATCTCCAAAGCCACGTTGCGCAACATGAAGCAAAACCTGCTCGGGGCGTTTATCTACAACGCGTTGGGTATTCCGATTGCCGCCGGGATCCTCTGGCCGCTGACGGGCACGCTGTTGAATCCGGTGGTGGCAGGGGCCGCAATGGCGCTGTCGTCTATCACCGTGGTGAGCAACGCCAACCGTCTGCTGCGCTATAAACCGAAAGATTGAACCTTCTCCTCCTACGCGCTAGCATGAACTTTTCCGTTCATGGAGCGCGTATGGGTCTGTTTAATCGTATAAAAACATCGTTTCGCGCCCTGTTTCCCCGTCGTTACCCCTGGCCCGGCATGGATATTTCACTGCCGGGCGGCCAGCATTTGCACCTGGTTGGCAGTATCCACATGGGCACCTCCGGGATGTCGCCACTCCCGCCGGCGCTGCTCAAAATGGTGCGCAACGCCGACGCGCTGGTGGTCGAGGCGGATATCTCCGGTACGGAATCGCCGTTTGCGGATCTGGACATTCCCCCGCCGCTGAACGCGCGGCTGAGCGAAGCCCAGCTTGGCGAACTGACGCGCGTGGCGGATGAGCTGGGGTTATCCCTGTCGATGATGGAAACCCAGCCGCTGTGGCAAATCGCGATGGTGCTCCAGGCCACCCAGGCGCAGCGTCTGGGTCTGCGCGGCGAGTACGGCATTGACTATCAGCTGCTTAACGTCGCCCGGGCGCAAAGCCTGCCGATTATCGAGCTGGAAGGCGCCGAGAGTCAGGTGGAATTACTCCGCCAGCTCCCGGATGACGGCCTGCTGCTGCTGGATGACACCCTCACGCACTGGCATACCAACGCGCGTTTGCTGCAGGTGATGGTCGGCTGGTGGCTGGAATCGCCGCCCGCGGAAGACAAACCGGAACTGCCCGCCACCTTCAGCCAGTCGCTGTATGATGTGCTGATGAACGAGCGCAACAGGGCATGGCAACGGGCGCTTCAGGCGCTGCCTGCCGGGCGTTACGTGGTGGCCGTGGGGGCATTACATTTGTACGGAGAAGGGAATTTGCCGTCGCTGTTGACGTAAAAAAATGGCCAATATTTCTATTGGCCCGTCAAAGAGGAATTTCATCGTTTTTATTATGCCGAAGGAGACCTTCGGTTGAGCCGATTGTCGCTCAAAGTGACCATCACTGCCAACACTATTGCGCAAGATGGTGCTATTTTTTAGACAAACGTCAGGCGTATGCTTTTGGCATTAATTGTCTGTCGTAAGAAGGATAGCTATGACTCCCGCCGTTAAATTACTCGAAAAAAACAAAATTTCTTTCCGGATCCACACTTACGATCACGATCCGCACGAAACCAATTTTGGTGATGAAGTGGTGCGCAAGCTGGGGCTGAACGCCGACCAGGTGTATAAAACGCTGCTGGTTGCGGTGAACGGCGATATGAAGCACCTCGCCGTGGCGGTCACGCCCGTGGCAGGTCAGTTGGATTTGAAGAAAGTCGCTAAAGCCCTGGGCGCGAAAAAGGTCGACATGGCAGACCCGATGGTTGCGCAACGTACAACGGGCTATCTGGTGGGCGGGATTAGCCCGCTGGGGCAGAAAAAACGGCTGCCGACGCTGATCGACGCCCCGTCGCAGGCGTTTGACACCATCTACATTTCCGGCGGCAAGCGCGGGCTGGATATTGAGCTTGCGGCAGCGGATCTGGCGAAAATGCTGGATGCGAAGTTTGCGGATATTGCGCGCAGAGAGTGAGGAATTTGCCCGGTGGCGCTGCGCTTACCGGGCCTACGATTCGAATGTAGGCCGGGTAAGGCGTAGCCGCCACCCGGCATAAAAACCGCGCTACTGCCAGCTCACCTCACCTTTCGGTTCGTAAGCATTCACATCTATTGGCGAGTTCTGCTGGATAAACTGCTTCAGCACTTCCGCATCGATAAAGCCGGTATTCACGTAGCCCGGTTTGTTGTCGATATGCGGATAGCCGTCGCCGCCGGTGGCGTTAAAGCTCAGCGTCGCCATGCGGTAGGTCTTCGCCGGATCGACCGGTTCGCCTTTGATTTTGAGATCGTTAAGCTTGCCGTCTTTCGCCACAAAGCTGACGTTAGCGAACTGCGGATAGGCCCCGGAGTCCGGCTTCATCTGCGCCACGGCGGTCAGGTAGTCGATGACCTCTTTCCCGCTCATGTCGGCATAGACCACCACGTTGCCAAACGGCTGTACTTTCAGAACGTCTTTGTAGGTGATGTTTCCGCCTTCGATGGAGTCGCGGATACCGCCGCCGCTCATCACGCCGAAATCAGCCCCCGTGCGCGCCATTTGCGCGGCCAGCACCAGATGGCCCATGTTGGTCTGCACGAAGCGGACTTTGCTGCGATCCCCTTCCAGACGACCGTTAAGCGTGCCAATCTTCACGTCCAGCTGCGCTTTGCCCTTGTTCTGGAACGGCGTCAGCAGCGAAAGCATCTGCTGGTTCTCGGCAATTTCCGGGGTGTAAAGTACGCGCTCACTCTTCCCGTCCGGGTAGGTCACCTTCTTCTTCAGGTTGATCGGAATGAGCTGGTAGTGAACCATTTTCATCTCGCCGTTGCGGAACTCGAAGTCCGCGCGGCCAACGTATTTGCCCCACTCGTGCGCCTGCACAATCCAGATGCCGTTCTGACGGTCCGGCGCACACGGCGTGCCCGGAACGTAATCCACCTGCTTTTTATTCTCAGACGCCATGCACACCGGATCCTGTGAGTGACCGCCCACAATCATTGCCAGAGAGCCCGCTGGCAGGCTGCGCGCCATCTCCACGTCCCCCGGTGCGTTCGAGCCGTGATTGCCGTTGTCGTAGTGGCCCATGTGGGTGGTGGCGATAATCACGTCCGGCTTTTCGTTCATCTGCAATTCCTGAATCACCAGCTTCGCTTCTTCAGCGGGCTTGCGGAATTCGATGTCGGTGAAAAACTCCGGATTGCCGATTTTCGCCGTGTCGTCGGTGGTTAAGCCGATGACCGCGATCTTTAGATCCTGGCGCTTGAACAGCGCATACGGCTTGAACAGGCGCTCGCCGGTGCTTTTCTGGTAAATATTGGCCGAGAGGAACGGGAATTTAGACCACTTCTCCTGCTGGCGCAGAACGGACAGCGGGTTATCAAACTCGTGGTTGCCGACGGCCATCGCATCGTAGCCAATCAGGTTCATGCCGCGGAAATCCGGCTCTGCGTCCTGGAGATCGGACTCCGGTACGCCGGTATTGATATCCCCGCCCGACAGCAGCAGCACGCTGCCGCCTTCGGCAGCCACCTCTTTGCGAATGCCGTCCACCAGCGTTTTTTGCGCCGACAGGCCGTATTCACCGTACTCACTGCGCCAGAAATGACCGTGGTGATCGTTGGTGTGCAAAATGGTGATTTTATAGGTTTTATCTTTTTCATATGCCTGAGCCGGCAGGCTTGTCAGCCCCCAGGCGGCAAGCAGCGCCAGCGCAACGCCACGCTTCATTAACTTCATCTCTTCACTCCCTGACCAATAGACAAACGCAAAAATTACAGCGAGTAACAAGAATAGACAAATAAGTTTTCAGAATTGCGACTTTCTTCAAATGTCGCGGGCGCGTATGTTAGGCGGATAATAATTACACCCTGCATTTCTAATAACAAACGACGTGGTATCTCTATTTATGGCAATCAGCGAAACAACCCAGCCGGGCTCGCCGCCCGCATCGCGCACTTCCTTTAAGGTATTAGGCGCGATCAGTCTCTCTCACCTGCTTAACGATATGATCCAGTCTTTGATTCTGGCGATTTATCCGTTACTGCAGTCCGAGTTTTCACTCACCTTCGTACAGATCGGGATGATCACCCTCACCTTCCAGCTGGCGTCGTCGCTGCTGCAGCCGGTGGTGGGCTACTGGACGGATAAATACCCGATGCCGTGGTCGCTGCCGATTGGCATGTGCTTCACCCTCAGCGGGCTGGTGCTGCTGGCGATGGCGGGAAGCTTTGAAGCCGTCCTGCTTGCCGCCGCGCTGGTGGGAACGGGCTCGTCGGTGTTCCACCCGGAGTCATCCCGCGTGGCGCGCATGGCGTCCGGCGGGCGTCACGGGCTGGCCCAGTCGCTGTTCCAGGTGGGCGGAAACTTTGGCAGCTCCCTCGGCCCGCTGCTGGCGGCGGTGATTATTGCCCCTTACGGTAAAGGCAACGTGGCGTGGTTTGTTCTGGCAGCGCTGCTGGCGATCGTGGTGCTGGCGCAGATCAGCCGCTGGTATGCCGCGCAGCATCGCGTCAACAAAGGCAAACCTAAAGTGAAGGTTATCAATCCCCTGCCTCGCAACAAGGTTATCCTGGCGGTGAGCGTGCTGCTGGTGCTGATTTTCTCGAAATACTTCTATATGGCGAGCATCAGCAGCTATTACACCTTTTATCTGATGCAAAAATTCGGATTATCGGTACAAAACGCCCAGTTCCACCTGTTTGCGTTCCTGTTTGCCGTGGCGGCGGGGACGGTCATTGGCGGGCCTGTGGGGGATAAGATTGGCCGTAAATATGTGATTTGGGGCTCTATCCTCGGCGTGGCGCCTTTCACCCTCATTTTGCCGTATGCCAGCCTTGAATGGACCGGGATTTTAACCGTGATCATTGGTTTTATCCTTGCCTCGGCCTTTTCAGCCATTCTGGTCTACGCGCAGGAGCTGCTTCCGGGGCGTATCGGTATGGTTTCCGGGCTATTCTTCGGTTTCGCTTTTGGTATGGGCGGGCTTGGCGCCGCGGTGTTGGGCATGGTTGCTGACCACACCAGCATCTTCCTGGTCTATAAAATCTGCGCTTTCCTCCCACTTCTGGGGATGTTGACCATATTCTTACCTGACAACCGTCACAAAGCGTGATTTAACGGCCACCAAAGTTTTACTTTGGTGGCCTTACCCCCTGATGCCATAAGGCTTTCCTCTCGTAGTCTGTCTGCAATTTATCAAAATCTGCTTTTTTTCACGCTTATTGCTGTTTTATTCAAATTTCAATAATTATTCATAAACATAACGGGAAAAATTGTCATAAACTATTACCTGGCCTTTTGGTATTTATGCCAGAAATGGAACACTCACGACGAAAGGAGAACGAATGCATCACGCCACACCCCTTATTACCACCATTGTTGGTGGTCTTGTGCTCGCGTTTATCCTCGGCATGATTGCCAATAAGCTGCGTATTTCGCCTCTTGTGGGCTATTTGTTAGCGGGTGTGCTGGCGGGGCCGTTCACGCCGGGTTTTGTGGCCGATACCAAACTGGCGCCGGAGCTGGCGGAATTAGGCGTAATTTTGCTGATGTTCGGCGTGGGTCTGCATTTCTCCCTGAAGGATTTGATGGCGGTAAAGAATATCGCCATACCCGGTGCGATCGCCCAGATAGGGGTGGCGACGCTGCTGGGGATGGCGCTTTCGGCCATGCTGGGCTGGTCGCTGATGACCGGTATCGTATTTGGGCTGTGTCTCTCTACCGCCAGTACCGTGGTGCTGCTGCGCGCGCTTGAAGAGAGGCAGCTGATCGACAGCCAGCGCGGGCAAATCGCCATCGGCTGGCTGATTGTTGAAGACCTGGTGATGGTGCTGACGCTGGTTCTGCTGCCGGCCGTTGCCGGGATGATGGAAAAAGATAACGTCGGCTTCGCCTCCCTGGCGCTGGATATGGGGATCACCATCGGCAAAGTGGTGGCGTTTATCGCGATTATGATGCTGGTAGGGCGTCGTCTGGTGCCGTGGATCATGTCCCGCAGCGCGGCAACCGGCTCGCGCGAGCTGTTCACCCTCTCGGTGCTGGCGCTGGCGCTGGGTATCGCCTTCGGTGCCGTGGAGCTGTTTGATGTTTCCTTTGCCCTCGGCGCGTTCTTCGCCGGGATGGTGCTGAACGAATCCGAGCTGAGCCACCGCGCCGCGCACGATACCCTGCCGCTGCGTGACGCCTTCGCGGTGCTGTTCTTTGTCTCCGTCGGCATGTTGTTTGACCCGCTGATCCTTATCGACCAGCCGCTGGCGGTGCTCGGCACGCTGGCGATCATCATCTTTGGTAAGTCGGTGGCCGCCTTCTTCCTGGTGCGCCTGTTCGGACACTCGCCGCGTACCGCCCTGACCATCGCCGCCAGCCTGGCGCAGATTGGTGAGTTTGCCTTTATCCTCGCGGGGCTGGGCATGGCGCTGAACCTGCTGCCGCAGGCCGGGCAGAATCTGGTGCTGGCGGGGGCGATTCTTTCCATCATGCTGAACCCGGTGCTGTTCGCGCTGCTGGAGAAATACCTCGATAAGACCGAAACCCTCGAAGAGCAGACGCTGGAAGAGGCTATTGAAGAAGAGAAGCAGATCCCGGTGGATATCTGCAACCACGCGCTGCTGGTCGGCTTTGGCCGCGTGGGCAGCCTGCTCGGCGAGAAGCTGATGGCGCAGGGCATTCCGCTGGTGGTGATTGAGACTTCGCGTACCCGCGTCGACGAGCTGCGCGAGCGCGGCATCCGCGCGGTGCTGGGGAATGCGGCGAACGAAGAGATTATGAATCTGGCGCATCTGGACTGCGCCCGCTGGCTGCTGCTGACCATCCCGAACGGCTACGAGGCCGGCGAGATTGTGGCCTCCGCCCGCGAGAAGTGCCCGAATATCGAGATTATCGCCCGCGCGCACTACGACGACGAGGTGGAGTACATTACCGAGCGCGGTGCGAATCAGGTGGTGATGGGCGAGCGCGAGATTGCGAATACGATGCTGACGCTGCTGGAGAAGCCGCCGGTAGAGGAGATGGTGACGGGTTAGCCTGTGCGGCCTGATGCCCTCACCCTGGCCCTCTCCCACGGGGAGAGGGAATAAACACTAAAAACGGCAACCTGGTTGCCGTTTTCTTTTACCTTGTCCCCTCTCCCCTATGGGGAGAGGGTTAGGGTGAGGGGGGTTCTTTTACCTGTCCCAGTACGCCTCTTCGAGGCTATCTTCCCTTTCCGGCAGGCCGCGCGTCAGGCGCGGAGAGTGCTGATTCAGCACCTGATAGCTTACGCGGTTCGCGTATTTGCACACCTGCGCCAGCGACGAATAGGTCAGCCAGCTGAACTTGTGCTTGCTGGAGTTCGGGACGTTGGTTTTGTGGTACGCGTTTGCGGTGATGTCGTGCAGCAGCGCCGCCAGGGCGCCATCGCCCGCGCCGTTGGTGTTCATGATCTTCTCAGGACCGCCCATGTACGGAGCGATGTGCGAGTAAATGCGCAGCGGATTCTGGCAATCCTTATGGCGCATGGCGCGGCTAAACTCAAACTGGTTAAACTCGGCAATCGCTCCCGGCAGCAGAGGATGCTGAGTCTTACGCTTGCTCTCTTCTTCGGTAAAGCCCGCCATGTACAGACCCACCGGCCCGGCGGTGCAGAGCACCAGATCGACCCATTCCAGCGCCTTGTCGGACGCCAGCAGCGGATCGCTTTCGCCGGTTAAGGCCTCGGCCTCTTCTTCGTTCATCGCCAGAATAGAAACATGCTCTTTCAGGAACGCTTGCCACCACTCCGGGTTATCGGCGATCACGAATTTCGTGCCCAGGGTCAGCACCACCGGCACGTTGTATTTCTTCGCGTATTCCACCGCCTTCATGGTGGCTTCGGGCATGGGCTCGCCCGGCTTGCAGCGCACCAGATAGGAGGTCAGCACCAGGGCAGACGCGCCTGCGATAACCTCTTCCGGGATGCTCTCGGCGCGCAGCTTGTTCATGTGGCCGGGGCTGATGGCGAAGGTACGCTCGCCGGATTCACCGATCAGGGTAAAGCAGCGGCCGATGGGCCCGTCCACGCCCTGAAGGTAGTTCAGATCGGTACGGCTGGAGGTGTTGCACAGATAGCGATAGGCGTAGCCGCCAATCTCGATGTTGCTGCACATCACGCCCAGCAGGACGGAGCGGTCGTCCGCCAGCACGGAGTAGTTGTGCATGGTATTCCCGATGGTGCCACCGGCGAACTGATGGGTAATGAGGTTTTCGCGCACCAGCTCCTGGTACAGCGCGTCGGCCACGTCGTCTTCAATCACCAGCGAGTGCCCGGCGCTCAGACCGTAGCGTGCGACAAACGCGTCATCCACTTTGGCTTCAATATCCACCAGCGTCTGATCGATACCGACGACCCAGGCGGCGCTGGTTTCGTTCACCGGCTGGATTTGCTGCAGCAGCGGATCGCGGGCGTTGACGGGGAAGTAGTGTTTAGATTTGCGTTTACCGGGAAATTTCATGGTCTGAGCTATGCAAGAATATGGGCCGGGAATGGTAGCACAAACCCGGCCCGTCGCGCGATCAGCGGCTGTTCTTGACCAGCGACACCATCATCTCGATATGATCGGGCGCATCGTTAAGGGCCGGAATGTATTCGTACTTCGTACCGCCCGCTTCGAGGAAGAACTCCTTGTTTTGCACGGCAATCTCTTCCAGCGTTTCCAGACAATCCGCCGAGAAGCCCGGCGACATCACCTGAATATGCTTCACGCCCTTCTCGCCCAGCATTTTGAGGGTTTCGTCGGTATACGGCGTCAGCCACGGCTCGCGGCCAAAGCGCGACTGGAAGGTCATCATCACCTTTTCCGGCGGCAGCCCGAGCGCGGACACCAGCTCGCGCGTGGTGTCGCGGCAGCGCTGCGGATAGTCGTCCCCTTCGTCGGCGAAACGCTGCGGAATGCCGTGATAGGAGAGCAGCAGCAGATCCGGCTCGCCGTGCTTTTCAAACGACGCGCGCGCGCTGTTGGCGAGAGCGTTGATGTACAGCTCGTTGTCGGCGTAATCGCGAATAAAGGTGATGGCCGGAATACGGCGGCGGGTCGCCAGGATGCGCGCCAGCTCGTCCCAGACGGCGGCCACCGTCGAGCAGGAGTATTGCGGATAGAGCGCCAGGACGACGATATGATCAACGCCCTGGGAAAGCAGGTCGTCAACCGCGCTGGCAAGGGATGGCTTGCCGTAGCTCATGCCCAGCGCCACGGGCATATCCGGCAGGCGGGCCGCCAGCGCTTTCTCCTGACGACGGCTGTAGACCATCAGCGGAGAGCCTTCGTCCATCCAGACGGACTGGTAAAGCTTTGCCACACGCGGAGCGCGAATCGGCAGAATGACGCCGCGCAGCAGCGGCCACCACAGCAATCTTGGGGTATCCACGACGCGCGTATCGCTTAAAAACTGTCGCAGGTAGCGTTTTACCGCCTCAGGGGTAGGTGCTTCTGGGGTGCCCAGATTGGCAAGCAAGATGCCGGTTTTCGCCTGACTCATTCACGCCTCTTAACCATTTGAATGGTTGTCAATTGTAGCGGAAATGCGTTTAAACGAAACACATTGCTGTAATAGATAAAATGAGAAAGTTTCTCACCCGGAGAACCCGGGTGAGAGGCATGCAATTAGCCGAGGATTTTTTCCAGCTCTGCACGCACGTCAGCAACGGCTTTGGTGCCGTCAACTTTCGCGTATTTGGTGTTACCCGCCTGCGCTTCTTTAGAGTAGTAGCCGATCAGCGGCGCGGTCATCTGATGGTATTCCACCAGGCGCTTACGCACGGTCTCTTCCTGATCGTCTTTACGGGTGGTCAGCTCTTCGCCGGTCACGTCGTCTTTGCCTTCAACCTTAGGCGGATTGAATTTGATGTGGTAAACGCGGCCGGAAGCGGCGTGTACGCGACGGCCAACGATACGGTCAACGATCAGCTCGTCCGGTACGTCGAACTCCAGAACGTAGTCTACGTTGATGCCCGCTTCTTTCATGGCGTCAGCCTGAGGAATGGTGCGCGGGAAGCCGTCCAGCAGGAAACCGTTGCGGCAATCTTCCTGAGCAATGCGCTCTTTGACCAGTGCGATAACCAGTTCGTCAGTCACCAGTTTGCCTGCGTCCATGATGTCTTTAGCTTGTTTACCCAGCTCAGAGCCAGATTTTACAGCGGCACGCAGCATGTCACCGGTGGAGATTTGCGGAATACCGTATTTCTCCATGATGAACTGAGCCTGAGTTCCTTTACCCGCGCCCGGAGCGCCAAGCAGAATAATACGCATTGCGAAAATCCCCTCAAAAGTTGGTTCAATTTTTCAAAAGCGCTAAACAATACCACCAGAACGGACGTGGCTCAAGGAAGGTGGGAAGGCTGAAACGGTTAATGGGGGAAGATTATTTGGGTTGGTGGGGTCTGGTGCGGTCTGGTGCCCTCACCCCGGCCCTCTCCCACGGGGAGAGGGAGAAGACCAGGGGAGGCGTGGTCAATTACGCCAGCAGCAGCGCATTCACACGTTTAATGAACAGGTTAGGATCTTCCAGCGTGCCGCGCTCGGCCAGCAGGGACTGATCCAGCAGCAGCTCAACCCACTCGGCGAAGCGGGCTTCGTCCTGAGTATCGGCCGCGCGTTTCACCAGCGGGTGATCCGGGTTCAGCTCGAAGATGTACTTCACTTCCGGCATCGCCTGGCCCGCCGCAGCGAACAGTTTTGCCATCTGGGTGCCCATTTCGTCGGCGTCGGTGGTCACAATCGCCGGGGTATCGGTCAGACGGTGGGTGAAACGCACCTCTTTCACGCGGTCGCCCAGCAGGGTTTTCACGCGCTCAATGAACGGCTCCAGCGCTTTTTCAGCTTCTTTCGCGCTCTCATCCACCTCGTCCGCCAGCTTGTCGATGGACTCGTCGGCTTTGGCAACGGACTGGAAGGTTTTACCGTCGAACTCGGTCAGGTAGTTCATCATCCATTCGTCGATGCGGTCGGAAAGCAGCAGCACTTCAATGCCTTTCTTACGCAGCAGCTCCAGATGCGGGCTGCTCTTCGCCGCGGCGTAGCTGTCGGCGGTGATGTAGTAGATCTTCTCCTGCCCTTCCTTCATGCGGGAGATATAATCTTCCAGCGACACGTTCTGCTCGGAGGTGTCGGCGTGCGTAGAAGCAAAGCGCAGCAGCTTAGCGATGGATTCAATGTTGCCCGCATCTTCCGCCGGGCCCTCTTTCAGCACCAGACCGAACTGTTTCCAGAAGGTCTGGTATTTTTCCGCGTCGTCTTTCGCCAGCTTTTCCAGCATCTGCAGGGTACGCTTGGTCAGCGCGTTGCGCAGGTTGCGGGTCACGGTGCTGTCCTGGAGGATCTCACGGGAGACGTTCAGCGGCAGATCGTTAGAGTCGATAAGCCCGCGGGTAAAGCGCAGGTAGTTCGGCATGAACTGCTCGGCTTCATCCATGATGAAGACGCGCTGCACGTACAGCTTCAGACCGTGCTTGTGATCGCGGTTCCACATGTCCCACGGCGCCTGCGCCGGGATGTACAGCAGGCTGGTGTACTCCTGCTTACCTTCCACACGGTTGTGGCTCCAGGTCAGCGGATCGGTAAAGTCGTGGGCGATGTGCTTGTAGAATTCGTTATATTCGTCGTCTTTGATTTCAGACTTGTTGCGCGTCCACAGCGCCTGCGCCTTGTTGATCTTCTCCCAGGAAACCACGGTTTCGCCGTCTTTCTCTTCCTGTTTTTCAATCTCAACCGGCAGCGCAATGTGGTCGGAGTATTTGCTGATAATTGAGCGCACGCGCCAGTCATTCAGGAAATCGTCTTCGCCTTCGCGCAGATGCAGGGTAATTTCCGTGCCGCGATCCGCTTTGGTGATATCCGCAACCGTGTATTCGCCTTCGCCCTGGGATTCCCAGAACACGCCGCTTTCCGCGCTCTCGCCCGCAGCGCGGGTACGCACGGTCACTTTGTCCGCCACGATAAACGCCGAGTAGAAGCCGACGCCGAACTGGCCAATCAGTTGGCTGTCTTTCGCCTGATCGGACCCCATGGACTGCAGGAATGCTTTGGTGCCCGATTTTGCGATAGTCCCGAGGTGGTCGATCACCTCGTCGCGGGTCATACCGATACCGTTATCGGCGATGGTCAGGGTGCGGTTGTCTTTGTTAAAAGAGACGCGCACGCGCAGCTCGCCGTCGCCTTCGTACAGATCCGGGTTGGACAGCGCGCGGAAACGCAGCTTGTCCGCCGCATCGGAGGCGTTGGAAATCAGCTCACGCAGGAAGATTTCTTTATTGGAATACAGGGAATGGATCATCAGGTGCAGAAGCTGTTTTACTTCTGACTGGAAACCGCGGGTTTCTTGTCCTTTCATCTATTTCGACCTCAACAATGCCATTTAATGGGGTTTTAAAACGTTGAGAGTGAGATGGGGATAGGCGGGGAAAATTTCAAGCGGAGGCCACCGCGGCAGCCTCCGTTTGGTCAGAAAGTAATCTTGTGACGCCCTGCCAGAGAGTGCGACAGCGTGGTGCCGTCCACCATCTCCAGCTCGCCGCCCACCGGCACGCCGTGAGCGATGCGGCTGGCGACAACGCCGTACTGGCCGCACAGTTCGCCGATGTAGTTCGCCGTCGCTTCACCTTCCACCGTCGGGTTGGTGGCGAGGATCACTTCGGTCAGCGACTCGGCGGCGAGGCGCTGCTCAAGACGATCGAGGCCGATATCATCCGGGCCGATACCGTCGAGCGGCGAAAGATGCCCCATCAGCACGAAGTAGCGGCCGGAGAACTGCCCGGTCTGTTCGATGGCGTAGATATCCGCCGGGCTCTCCACCACGCAAATCTGACCGTTTTCCTGACGTCGCGGGTTCGAACAGATGTTGCACACGTCCTGCTCGGTAAAGGTACGGCAATCCGCACAGTGGCCGATCTCCGACATGGCGCGGGTCAACGCCTGCGCCAGGCGCATCCCGCCGCTGCGGTCGCGCTGCAAGAGCGTAAACGCCATGCGCTGGGCCGACTTCGGGCCAACGCCCGGCAGGCAGCGCAGTGCTTCCATTAACTGCGTGAGCAGCGGACTGGTTTGCATGAAAGTCTTCCTTTCTGAAGCTGAGTACGAGAAAACAAAGTGGCATAGAGTAGCATCAGTCAGCCGACAAAACATCGCTCAGTTGTAGATGAAGGTCAGCGTGCCCGCCGCATTGGCCCTGCCCGGCGTCACGGTGGCTTTGTTTTTATAATAGTCTGCGGTAAAGGTCAGCGTTTCGCTGGCCTGGGCGCCGCCCGGGTTGCCGGCGTCAGAAAAAGCGGTGTAGCCTTCGCTGCCGTTGACGACGCGCTGCGAGCTCAGGATCGCGAGGGGCGCGTTCAGCGGCAGGCCATTTTGCCCGCTGTCGTAGCTTCCCGACGCCAGGCGCAGGTTGAGCTGCACGCCCACGCCGTCCGCCGCGCCGGACGCCCCGTCCTGGGACAGCGCAATCAGGGTGTTATTCTGATTATCCCCGTCCGCCACCGGCGGCGCCTGCACGGTCAGTGCGACATTCGTCCCCGGCTCGCAGGCGAGGTTCAGGGACTGCGTCACGCCGCCCACGCGGGAAGCGGCGTCAAACCGCGCCACGTTAATATCCGACATATCAAAGTTCAGCGACGCCCGGTCGGCGATACAGCCCATCGCCCTGACGTTTACCTGGCTGGAGGAGACAGAGAGGCTGGACGCGATATCCCCCGAGCTGGTCATCGTTTTGTTTTCGCGGAAATCGACCCGCGCCAGCGGCGACGGCAGGGTTAGCGCCCCGCTGCTGATTGCGCCTCCCGTGGCGACCAGCTGCAGTTTATAAGAGGAGTTATTCAGGGTGTGGCTTGAGTACAGAATGCCGCCATCGCCAACCTGCCAGCTGTTATCAATCGCCCGGGCGCCGTCATAAGGCCCGGCCTGGTTAAGGGCATAAACCCTGACGCCGACCCCTTCCAGGCTGGTGGGGTAGATATTATCGCCAAGCGTACTGCCGGTCTGCGGCGCGGAGAGATAAATAAACCCGACGTAATAGGTCTGATAACAGTCTTTGATCGTCACGCTATTGTCGCTGCCGGCCACAAACCCGGAGTCATATAAAACCGTGCCTTTCGCATAGCTCCCGCTGTTAATAAGGATGTGATCCGGTAGCGAAATAGTTGAAACCGAAACGCTGTCGTTCCTGTCCCGATTACAGTCCGCACGGGATGAAAACGACAGCATGAATAAGATGGCGGCTGTCAGATAAATAAACTGCATGGTTTTTTCCTGCGGTGTCGTTAGTTATAGGAAAAATTAAGCGTGATGGCCGTTTGAAAATCCCCTGCAGTGGTCTTGCCCTCGGGAGAATACATTCTGGCAATCAAATTCAGCGATCCACTCGCGGTCTGCGCATCAACGGGAAAGCGGTAGCTCGCCCCGTTGGCAAGGTTAACCAGCACGTTGCCGTCGTCGTTGTAGAGCTGTAATCCGAGCCCCTTTGCCCCCTCTTCCAGCTGGTTGGCATATATCGCCGTTCCCCACAGCCCGTCGTCGTAGGGCGTGCCGGAGAAGGTAACGACGGCCTGCGTCAGCCCGCGTGAGCACCCGCTCAGGGAGAGCGTGAGCGGAATATTGGCGCTGTTTGCGCCAGCGACGGAGAGCGCCTGCCGGCTATAAACGCCCAAATCCACCCGCGGAGGAACGCTTACGGTGCAGAGCGGCTGAATAATATTTCCACTCACCGAAAAATTAACCACGTCCTGACTATTAAACGCCGATGCTGTATGTGCGAATAATAACGGGAGCAGCGCCGCGTAAGGCCATTGATTCATATTATTCCCTTTTGCTTTTCCAGCCGTTATCAACGGCACTGCCCTGTGTAGAAGACGATGTTATTTAGCGATTCCGCTTTCGGCAGACGATAATTAACCCAGCACTGTTTATCCGCGGTTTCGCCCCATTTAACGTGCAGCTTCCCTTTCTCCTGGAGCCCCACCAGATAAACCTGGCCGTCTTCACCGACAATATTGGTGCGTGCCGCATCGCTATCGCTATTTTCGGTGGTCACAACGGCGCCGAAAGGCACGGCCCGGCCCAGATAGCGGAGGGTCATCATCGACTTATAGCCAATCCAGGTTTTGTAGCGTGCGAGAACTACCGCCCCGCGGGTCGGAACCAGCTTTTTATTCAGGTTATCCATATCCGCGTTGGCGATCTCTCTGTCCGAGGTGTCCAGGGTCACGTCGTTAATATGGTACGGCCTGACGTAAGGGATCACCGCGTTCCCCAGCCAGTCGGTATGAACGTTGGTCTGCCCCGCCACCGGCACGTTCGCGACGCCGGGCGCCTGCACCAGGGCAATGCTTTCGTTCAACGCCCGAGAGAGGGTAAGCCCGCCCGAATGGACGACGGCGCCACCCCTTACGCCATAGCTGTAGCGATTATGGTATTCATCGTATCCATAGCCAGCAGAGAGATCGGCGTAGCCGCCCTGGTAACTAACGCTAAGATTTCCGTTGGTTTTCGCCGAGCGGGAGTCATAGCCCTCTGACGCCTGCCAGTTCAAGGCATTGTCCTTCAGCAGAGAGCCGGTAAGACCGACATTGTGCGTCGTGTCGCTATGGCCATCGCTGTTGGCCGCGTAGTTGGCCGACACGCGCTGCCACTGCTCATCATGGCTGAACGCGCTGAAGGGCAGGCTAAAGGTGACAGAGAGGGCATTGTCGTTCGAGGCATCATCATCGTTTGCCGAAGCGTAGTTCTTGTTATGGGCATAGTTAATAAAATAAGAAAGCTTGCCGAGAGTATTGCTGTAGCCGACGTTTAGCGAATCCGTTCTGGAGTTATCCCAGTAGGACTCGCTGACCAGCGACAGCGTGAGGCTCCCCCAGTCGGTGCTTTGCGAGACCGACGCGTCGAAGCGGTTTTGCTGCCTGCCGGTATCACTCGGATCGCCGCCTGCGTTCCAGCTATCGCTAAAATTCTGAAACGAGAAGTATCCATTCGATGAATAGCGATAGCCCGCCACGGACAGCGTGGTATCCGTCGCCTGCAGCGTTTTGCTGTAGCGCAGGCGGTAGGACTGCCCTTCGTCGCGGGCGGCATCGGCGGGCGATCCGGGCTTTAGCTGCGTCCAGGCCTGGGACGCATCCAGAGAAAACGCCCCCACCGCCCCCAGATTCAGCCCGGCGCCCACCAGCAGGTTGGTGTATTTGTCCTCGGCCTGAATAAACCCGCCGTACAGCGTCACCCCACCGGCAAAACCTCTGGCGCCGGAGGCCTGCACGAAGTTAAACGCCCGGGACTGATGGTTTTCGCTGCGCGTCTTGCCCACGATTGCGGAATAACGCCCCTGGCCTTCGCGCTGAAGAATCGCCAGCGAGGCATAGGGCACGGAAAAACGCTTTTCAGAGCCGTCGGACTCTTTCACCACCACCTGAAGATCGCCAGAGCTGCCCGTCGGGTAAATATCGCTGATGGCAAACGCCCCGGGGGAAACGGTGGTTTTATAGATAACGTAGCCATTATGGTAAACCGTTACCTCGGCATTTGTCCGGGCAATTCCCCTCACGACCGGCGCAAACCCCTGCATACTGTCGGGCAGCATTTCCGTATCCGAATAGAGCATCACGCCCGTAAAGCCCATGCTGTCGAATATGTCCGACTGGGTATTGCTCTCCCCCACCACCATCTGGCTGCGCAGGGCGTGAATATCCCGGGACAGATAGGTATAAACGGCGTTCCAGCTTTGCCCGTCCCGGTCATGATTCAGGGTGGAGTAGTTGCGAAGCCGCCAGGGGCCTGCGTTAACGCCCGGCTGGAGAGAGAGAAACTGGCTGCTCTCGGTGTCACCGCCCTCTCGCGGCGTCACGACCTGCCCGGACAGGCTGTAGTTCAGCAACCCGGCGGTAATTCCCTCATCCCAGCGCGCTTCCGGCACATATCCGCGCATCGCGTTTTGCATATCCACCTGCGGCACGGAAAGCTCATAGCGCTGGCGAGTAATATCCAGGCGTTCTTTCACGTCCGGAATAATGTTCAGCGGCGCGCAGCCCTGCTCGGTTTTAGCGAGCTGCGGATAGTTATCCGTGCGAATATTCCACTGTCTGAGCTGGGCGGCATCCAGACATGCCCTCAGCGCACGAGGCTGACCCGCCTCCTCCTGCGTATCAAAAAAGGATAACGTGCGGGTATCGACATAGCTCCCGTTGATATAGATATCGACGTTGTAATCACCGGGCGGCGCGGTATCCTGGGCAAATAACGAAAGATCTAATTCAGGTACTGACGTATCTGACGTTTCCAGAAGATGCGGATTAAAATACTCCTTCGCGACAGCAGAGCGCTGGGCAAGAAATATAATCAGCCAAATCTTCAAAACGGAAAAGAATGTATATCGGGTGATACGGCTCATAATATCCATCCAAACCTGACGCTTCCATTTAAAATAATCAATACGTCTGCGAATACGCCTTCGAGCTCATGCCGTAATCATCCAGTATTTTCCACGCGACGTTCCCGTGAGCCGGGAATTTTCGGTCGGCGATTGTCATTGTCGAATAGGGCGCAACAAAATAGAGATCGGACAGCGTTTCTCCGTTCACGGATAACGAAGAGAAATTCATATAATTAGGCGTAGGGTTATTCACTTCAAGCGCAGTGCCGTTAACGTGCCACTGTAATTTGTCAGCGTTGCGCGTCGGCGTCGTACCTTTTAGCGCCGCCGGACGGTAAATTAATTTTATGCGCGAGTTAATGGCAATTTGCAGCGAATTGGTTCCCGGCCCGTCGCCTGAGGAGGGAATACCTTTCACGTTGAGCCACAGCATTGATTCTCGATCTTCCGGCAGCGGTTTACCCGAGCGCACAACCCAAATGGCGGCCTGGCCGCCAGACTCCAGGCGGAACAGCGGAGGCGTAATAATAAAGGCATCCTTGTCGGGAGAGGCTTTATCCGTTGCCGAAAGCCATGACTGGACGAGGTTGGTGACGGGATCTTTATTTTCTACCGACAGGGTAGCCGCCTGGCGGGAACCGTCGAACACCAGGCGCGTTCCGCCAATCAGTAAACTGGCCTGTGCTGGAAGAATAAAGCAGCACGCGAGCGAAAGTCCGGCGGCCAGGGTATGCAATTTCATTGTCAATCCTTAAGGGAGGAGTCTCCTCCTCCCTTTCTGTGCTTACTGGTAGGAAACGTTATAGGTCAGGGTGCTGGATACGCCGCCTTTTGTTGCGCCATCGGCGGTCGCAATTAATTGCGCGGTATAATCCACATTCACATCGCCGCCCGTTGCCGGAATAGAAACTGAATCATTCGCGTCGTCCGCATTTACCGTGGTATTTCCCTGTTTAATTAATACCGCGACGTTGGTTGCAGGAGAGTCAACTTCGGTATTTTTAAACCAGCTGGTATTCCCGTCGGTTTCACCGGAGAATTTAATATAGGCAGCGGTTGGGCCATCGGCAGGACAGGCGGTTAATGCAATGGTAAATTGTTTTGGCGCGCCGGTTTCACCCTGTTTGCTAATATCCGATTTTAACGTTCCGCCTAATTCAACTTTAGAATTCCCGCCATTAACGTTGACGGTACAGGCGGTATCTAATACCTGGCCGGTAAAGGTAATTTGATTATCAGCGGCTGACGCGAATGTGGAATAACCCAGAGCAGACAGCAAGAAAAGACAAGACGTGTTCAATGAATTGAGCTTCATAATAAATCCTTTATTAGATCATTAATTAATATTTACTTGGGAAATAGAGTGTTGCTTCGAAGAACGAGGCTGATAATAATCCCAAAAAATAAACTCCGCACATTGAATATTAACACCCGGTACTAAATTAGCATTTTCGATCCGCTTTACTCAAAAAAAGACAGATATTGATAGGGCAAACGAACTAACGATCTGAAAAAATCGAACATATTCACAATTTTTATAATTTATAAAACCAGAAAATTGATCAATGTGATCTATATAAGCCAGACAAGTATTTATATCGCAAATTAAATAGTGAGAAAAAGGCGGCGGGAAAATAATAAGGGCAAAAAAAAGCGGCGATGAACGCCGCTTATCAATCACATCAGAAAGGCATTTTGAAGCCCGGCGGCAGCTGCATACCGCTGGACACAGAGGCCATTTTCTCTTTCTGCGTTTCGTCGATACGGCGAGCGGCATCGTTAAACGCGGCTGCAACCAGGTCTTCCAGCATGTCTTTATCGTCTTCAAGCAGGCTTGGGTCGATTTCAACGCGGCGGCAGTTATGCGCGCCGTTGATGGTCACCTTAACCAGACCGGCACCGGATTCACCCGTGACTTCCAGTTGAGCGATCTCTTCCTGCATCTTCTGCATTTTTTCCTGCATCTGCTGGGCCTGCTTCATCAGACCACCCAGACCGCCTTTTCCACCAAACATAGGCTTCTCTCTTCTTTCACGTTTAACGATGACAACCGTAAGTCAGACTCACGATCAAATGGGGCGAATACTCTCTTCATCCAGGTCGGCGTCGAAGAATCGGCGCAGGGTCTGGATGTTGTTATCCGCAATAATCGACTCGCGCGCCTGCGCGAGCTTCTCTTCATAGATGGCCTGTCGCCACTCCAGCGGCGTTCGCACCGCCGGATTATCATCTTCAATGATAGTCAATTCAACCGGCGAGCCCTGTAATGTGGCGAGGGCCTCAGCCAGCGCCTTTTGTGCGCCGGGTGAATTCAGGTGCCGCTGTCCCGGACGCAGATGCAGGCGAACCTGGTTGCCCTCCTGCTCTTTCCAGGCGTTCAGCGCGACCTGCTCCACCAGCTTCGGCAGCTGGAGTTTGCTGACCTCTGCGGCCCAGGCGTCGCGCTCGATAGATTCTTCCGCCAGCTTCGCCGCCAGTTCCGGCGTTTTTTCATGCTCCAGCGCTTTTTTCAGCGCCTTCGGCGTGGCGACTTCTTCTTTTACCGTTTCAACAATCGTGGTCGCTTTCCAGCGGTAAGCCTCTTCCTTCACCGGGGCTTTTTGCTCGAACGCGGATGGCGACGGGCGCGACTGAACGCGCTCCGTTACCGAGGCCAGTCGTTCAAGCGCGGCGTTGTTCACCGGCCGCGCTCTTCCTGGCGCTGCCGGTTCACTCTTTTTTGGTTTGGTTGCTCCCTGCGCACGCTGCAGCTGGCTTCGTGCGGCAAGCACCGAACTGGTGGCATCCGACAGCGGCACGTTTTGCGGCGGCGGCGTCGGCTGCGGGGGCACCTGCTGAGGCGACATCACCGCCGTAGGCTCAACGGGGGCGAAAGATTGCCGCGGCACCTCTGGCTCCGGCAGCGGCATTCGCGGATGGAACGCCAGCGCGCGCAGCAGGGTCATTTCGACGCCCATGCGGCGGTCAGGGGCAAACGGCAGCTCTTTGCGGCCAATCAGCAGCGTCTGGTAGTAAAGCTGAACGTCGGCGGGCGGCACGGTGCGGGCAAGCTCGCGCATCCGCTGTTCGATGGTTGCCATATCCGCGCCAATCGCCGACGGAGAAAGCTGGAGCATCGCCACGCGGTGCAGCAGGCTGAGCATCTCGACCAGCAGCCCTTCCCACTCAACGCCGCGCGCGGCGGCTGCGTTAACCAGCGACATTACGCGCTCGCCGTTGGCGCCGATCATCGCTTCAATCAGCGACAGCGCCTGGTCATCGTCGAGGGTGCCGAGCATGGTGCTGACCGCATCCGTTGAGAGCTTGCCGTCACCGCTGGCAATCGCCTGATCGGTGAGGCTGAGCGCGTCGCGCAGGCTGCCGTCCGCCGCGCGTGCCAGCAGCTGCAGAGCGCGCGGTTCATGGACAATCTTCTCTTCGTCAAGAATGTGTTCGAGCTGCGTGCGGATCTGTTCAACGTCCAGCGCTTTAAGATGGAACTGCAGGCAGCGCGACAGAATCGTCACCGGCAGCTTTTGCGGATCGGTGGTCGCCAGCAGGAACTTCACATGCGCGGGCGGCTCTTCCAGCGTTTTCAACAGGGCGTTGAAGCTGTGGCGCGACAGCATGTGGACTTCATCGATCAGGTAGACCTTGAAGCGTCCGCGCGCCGGCGCGTACTGGACGTTATCCAGCAGGTCGCGGGTATCTTCAACTTTGGTGCGCGACGCGGCGTCGATTTCAATCAGATCGACAAAACGCCCCTGCTCGATTTCGCGGCAGTTATCGCATACGCCGCACGGCGTGGCGGTGATCCCGGTTTCGCAGTTCAGCCCCTTCGCCAGCAAACGGGCGATAGAGGTTTTACCGACCCCGCGGGTGCCGGAGAAAAGATAGGCGTGATGGATGCGACCTAGCGACAAGCCGTTCGCCAGGGCCGTCAGCACATGCTCCTGACCGACAACGTCAGCAAAGGTTTGTGGTCGCCATTTACGGGCTAACACCTGATAACTCATGGGCAGGCTCTGCAACGCTGGAAGGTGAATTTATGGAGGGGAATGCTATCACAACCTCACCCATTGAGCGAGGTTGTGACTAACGGGATCAATGTCCCGGGAATGGCACCAGGCTGTAGCTGGTAATACCTTGTTTTTCCAGGCGCTGCTCGCCGCCCAGATCGAACAGGTTGATGATGAATGCGGCGTCGGTCACTTCACCACCCAGGCGGCGGATCAGCTTCACGGTCGCTTCGATGGTGCCACCGGTCGCCAGCAGATCGTCAACCACCAGCACTTTGTCGCCAGGTTTGATCGCATCAACGTGGATTTCCAGCTGATCGGTGCCGTATTCCAGCTCGTAGCTCTCAGCAATGGTTTCGCGTGGCAGCTTGCGCGGTTTACGCACCGGCACAAAACCAACGCCCATCGCCAGCGCAACCGGTGCGCCAAACAGGAAGCCGCGGGCTTCGGTACCTACTACTTTGGTGATCCCGGCGTTCTTATAACGCTCGACCAGCAGTTCAATGCTGAGCGCGTACGCTTTCGGGTCTTCCAGCAAGCTGGTGACATCACGGAAAAGAATGCCAGGCTTTGGGTAATCCTGGATGCTTTTGATGCTGTTTTTCAGATATTCAAGCTGCTGTGTAGTTGCGGTCATCGGTTTGTGCCTAAATGAAACAGTGTTACTCACAGTGCACGCGAAAGGTTGGTCAAGGTAACAATTGCTTAACCTTTAACCAGGTGCACCTGTGCTCGAAAACGGTCGAATTTACTGGCTGCGCGCGATAATTGCAACAGAGATTATGAGGCGTCAGTGCTTTTGTTGCTTTTCATCAACCACCGGAATTCGCCACATAAAGAGTAGCAGGCACGTCAGGATAATCAGCAGCAGAATGCGCACCCACATCATTTTCACCAGCCAGAGTGAAATCGCGAAGGTGATGAGGATAACGGCGATCGCCCGCGGCTTTGCGCCAGGCGGCATCGCGCGGTGTTTTTGCCAGTGGCGCAGATAGCCGCCAAACCACGAGCGGTAGAGCAGCCAGTGGTGAAAGCGCGGCGACGAGCGGGCGAAGCACCAGGCCGCCAGCAGTATAAAGGGCGTGGTGGGCAGGAGCGGCAAAACGACGCCCAGCGTGCCAAGCACTACCGCGAGCCAGCCAATGATGATTAAAATAGTACGCTGCATAATGCGAATCGTTATCAAACTGAACGGCTACTTTACCACTGGAGAGCGCATTGAAAACAGCCTTGCTTCTGAATACGCTGCAAAATCAGCTGTCCGTGCTGCGTGAACAGGCAACGCCGCTGATGGGCCATGCCACGCTGAAACCGCGCTTCGACCGACAGCTGTTTCGCACGCGCAGTACCTTAATCAAAGACTATCTTGATGAGGCGCAGCTGAATCTTGATGAGCTGCGCCATGCGGTCGACAGCGGTCAGACGGAACAGGTGGCCTGGCTTGCCGAACATCTCACCGAGCAGATCACCGCCCTGCACCGCGAGATTGCGGCCTGGCCGCTGCGCGCCTGGGACAGCGCCTCGCCGGGCGCCGGAAAATGGCAGCGCAAGCGTCTGGAGAACCAGGAGTTTGAGCGCCGGCTGTTCGAGATGAAACGCGAGCGCGAAGCGCGCCTGAACAATAGCGAAACGCTGGAGGAGCAGCAGCTGTTGATGCGAGAAATTACTGCTCTGGAAGGACGCCTTGTTCGCTGCCGTCAGGCGCTGGATGAGATTGAGCGCGTCATCGCACGCCTGACCCGATAAAAGGAACACCCCATGTCGCTTGAAAACGCCCCGGATGAAGTGAAGCTGGCCGTTGATTTAATTATGCTGCTGGAAAACCATGAGATCCCGGCGGAAACGGTGCTCAAGGCGCTGGAGATTGTACGGCGGGATTTTGAAGGAAAGGTGAAGGCCTGCTGCCCTCACCCTAACCCTCTCCCATAGGGAGAGGGGAAATTGATTATGCTGGCGTCGGATCGTCGCCCTTAATCTCGCGCTTCACTTCCGTATGCTCGTCACCCTTCTCGTTATGCAGGTGAACTTCAAGCTGGTTGAAGGCGATGTTGATGTTGTTTTCGCGACACAGACGATCGATAGTGCGGTTCAGCTCGTCCACCGCGTAGCTGCGATCGCGCAGTTCACGCACGTATAAGCGCAGCTCATGATCCAGCGTGCTTGGGCCGAAGGTGGTGAAGAACACCGACGGCGCCGGATCGTGCATCACTTTCGGATGCTCCGTTGCCGCGCGCAGCAGAACCTCTTTCACTTTATCCAGATCCGAACCGTAGGCCACGCCCAGGCGGATCACCACGCGGGTGACCGTATCGGACAGCGACCAGTTGATCAGACGCTCGGTCACGAACGCCTTGTTCGGAATGATCACCTCTTTACGATCGAAGTCGGTGATGGTGGTCGCACGAATACGGATCTTGCTGACCGTGCCGGAGAAGGTGCCGATGGTTACGGTATCGCCGATGCGCACCGGACGTTCGAACAGGATGATCAGGCCGGAGACGAAGTTACCGAAGATCTCCTGCAAGCCAAAGCCCAGACCTACCGAGAGCGCGGCGGCCAGCCACTGCAGCTTGTCCCAGGAAACCCCTAGCGATCCGAAGACCGTCATCGCACCGACGACGAGGATCACGTAGTTGAGGATGGTGGTGATCGCATAGGACGACCCCTGACGCATGTTCAGGCGGGACAGCACCAGCACTTCCAGCAGGCCCGGCAGGTTGCGGATAAGCGCCCAGGCCACCATCGACGACACAATGGCAAAGAGCAAGCTTCCCATGGTGACGCTTTTCATCACCGCGGCACCCGCTTCGGTGCCGCTGTACTGCCACAGCGTAATGCTGTCGAGATAGGCGAAGACGGTGATTAAATCAGACCAGATCGCCCAGAACATCACCCCAAACAGCGCAATCATCACCAGCATGGTGATACGCATGGTTTGCTGGTTCACCTGCTCCAGGGCAATGGTCGGCTCTTCCTGCGGCTCTGCGCCTTCGGCACCCTCTTTCACCTGATTCTGACGGCGGGCGATGGCGCGGCGGTAGGCAATGCGGCGCGCCGCGACGCTCAGACCGCGCAGAACGGTCTGGAACAGCAGGTTCCAGATAATCACCAGATAGACGGTTTCAATCCAGCGCCCTGCCAGGCGCAGCGTGGTATAGAAGTAGCCCGTTGCGGTTAGCACCATCAGCGCCAGCGGGATGATCGCCAGCACGGTGACGGTGATCAGACGAATATTGTGCGACTCTTTATCGCGCCAGCTGTCGCGGCACATCGGCCACATCAGCACGGCGATTAACAGCAGGTTCAGCAGGATAACCAGCTGCCCCAGCACATCGTCCATCAAATGCAGCGGGGAAAGCTCAGACACCACCGACCAGAAGTGCAGCGGCAGCAGCGCGAGGCTGATGCGCACAATCTGGCGACGCCAGTGGCTGGTGAGCTGCTCCGGCATGTTGAAATGGCGCACGGCAACGCCGTCTTTTTCCAGCACCTTCCAGCACAGTCCAAATACCAGCCAGAACAGCGCCAGCTTTTTGCTGAATGCCCACAGCAGATCGCTGACGTTGAGCTGCATGGTGAGCAGGATCAGGCCCGCGGCCAGAATCAGCAGGCACACCGGCAGCGCGCGGATCAGATCGATAAGGATCGCCTTCGGCGTGTGCAGCTGGCTGTCGTTACGCAGCTGCCCCACCTCCTGCGCCAGCTTCGCCTGGTAATTTTTCAGCCATCCCAGACGCCAGCGGATAAGTCCGGCAATCAGCAAGAGCGGCAAACCGGCCAGGAAGGCAATCATCACCGCAGGCCAGGCTTTCTCCCAGTTGACGGTGATTTTCATGCTCTTGATCTGGGACTTCAGGGTTTCCGGGAAGGATTTAATCCAGTCCCAGTCCATCGGCTTATTGCTGTTCACCCAGAAAATCTGCTGGGTCAAAATCTCCTGCAGGTTTTTCGATACGCTCACCAGCTGCTGCTGATTGATTTGCAGGTTGATGGCCATCATCAGCTGATTGCCCAGCTGCTTGTTGAGCTGGTCGAGCAGCTCGCGGCGCATATCCACCACCTGCAACAGCGCGTCGTGAACCTCGCTGTTCACTTCACTGGTGTGGCCATCTTCCAGTTTGGCGACGAAGGTATCGCTCTGGAAAAGCGCATCGCGCTGCTGGTTGACGTCAAACTGCTCCAGACGCAGATCGGCAATGCGGTTGGTCATATCTTCCAGCTCGTCGGCGGACGGCAGCGTCTGCTGCTGCTGGTAGAGAATTCGCGACAGCAGCAGGCTGCCTTTCAGCACCGCAATCTGCTCTTTAATGTTGCGCTCGGCCTGCAGGGCACGATCCAGCCAGTTCTTCACTTTGATGTTTTGCTGAACCAGCGAGTTGCCGTTTTCGGTCGCCGCGATCAGGCGCTGGCTGAGCTGATGGTTAACGTCCAGCTCCTGTTTCACCAGCGGGTTTTCCTGAATACGGGCGGTTTCGTCCGGCGATACCGCTTCCTGCGCCGTTTTTTCCGTCAGGGTCAGGCGCTTGCTGTTCACCGCCTCCTGCAAGAGCTGAAGCTGGTGCTCAAGACGGTTGATATTGGCGGTAACGTAATCACGCTGCTTTTGCAGGGTGTCCTGCAATATCGTATTGCCTTCCAGGCTCTTACGCTGCTGTTCAATCTGCGCGTTGAGGAGCGACTGCTGGGTGAGCAGCAGCGTCTGCTGCGTCGGGCGCAGTGCCCCCTCGCCCACCGTGGTGCCGTTCAGGCGGTTACGGATCTCCTGAAGCTGCTGAGAGGCCGAGTACATCGCGTTCTGCACGCGCTCGGGCTGGGTTTGCAGGGACACGAGCTGGCTGTTGTAGGTGGCGAGATCGGACTGCGCGGTTTGCAGATCGTCCAGCAGCTGCGCGACGCGCGACTCAAGCTGGCGCAGCGACAGCGTGGCGAGCGTTTTGCGCGTTTCCGCGTCGTTATCCACATCGCTCAGGGCGCTCAGGGCATCCGTCGCTTTGCGCATGTTGTCCGGCGCCTGCGCCACTTTTTGTCGAAGCTGGGCGGTTTCGGCTTTTACCCGCTCAATTTTATCCAGCGTTTCAATCGTTTCGGTAAGATCCTGCTGGACGAGCTTATCCTGCGGCGAGAGCGCTTTTTGTTTGTTCAGGGAATCGAGCTGCGACTGAACGTCAGCACGCGAGGGGACATCCGTGGAGCTGTCAGCACGCGCATAAGAAGCCGGGATCGCCGTGAAGAAAAACAGCATGAAGAAAACAAATGCTAAAACAGGATGTTGCGAGCGGTTGGAGTGCAGCATAGTCATGAATATGATGTCTGAGAATGACCGAAAATAGTCCGGCGTGCAGAATATCACGCCCGCCTGAAGCAGAATAGCGAGAACCTTGCGCTATGAGATAATTCCTGGAAAAACTCAGGCCGGGAGAGTGGGGGTATCGCCGCGAAGCGTCGGGCAGAACTGATACATTTCCAGCAGGATGGTGACGTAATCGCGCGCTTCTTTTTTGAGATCAAAGGACTGCGGAGAGAAAAGCCAGTTTTCCATGATCCCGGAAATGTAGCTGCGCATCAGAATGGCGGCCCGGCGGGTGAGTAAATTAGCCGGTAACATTTTTGCCTGAATACATTGATTTAGCGTATATTCGATGCGGTCATAGCTTTCCAGGCACAGGCTGCGCTGCGCCTGTTGAACAACAGCCATTTCGCCAACAAACTCACATTTGTGGAAGATAATTTCCATCATCAGCCGGCGGCGTTCTTCAACGACTGTTGCTTCAAGGATATATACTAAAATTTCTCTCAATACTGAGAGTGGATCGTCAGGGAATTTTGCCCGATACTCAGTTTCTAAATCACTAATACTAGATTCTGACAGCTCCCAAATTTCACTAAACAGATCTGATTTATCTTTAAAATGCCAGTAAATCGCACCCCGCGTAACACCCGCGGCCTGAGCAATCTGAGCCAGTGAGGTAGAAGACACACCTTGCTGAGAAAACAGACGGATAGCCACATCAAGTATGTGTTGACGAGTTTCAAGGGCTTGTTGTTTGGTTTTTCGTGCCATGCGTCAGTGAATTTACAGGAGTCAGATTTACATACATTTATGAATGTATGTACCATAGCATGACGATAATATAAACGCAGCAATGGGTTTTTTGACTTAGGACCATTGATCAATTTGAAATCGGACACTCGAGGTTTACATATGAACAAAAACAGAGGGTTAACGCCTCTGGCGGTCGTTCTGATGCTCTCAGGCAGCTTAGCGCTAACAGGATGTGACGAAAAAGAGGCTCAACAGGGAGCTCAGCAGGCGCCAGAAGTTGGCGTCGTGACGCTCAAAACTGAACCTCTTCAGATCACAACAGAATTACCCGGTCGTACAAGCGCTTATCGCGTTGCAGAAGTTCGTCCTCAGGTGAGCGGGATTATCCTGAAACGTAACTTCACCGAGGGTGGCGACGTTGAAGC
Source organism: Enterobacter soli (assembly GCF_964208575.1). Classification (GTDB taxonomy): domain Bacteria; phylum Pseudomonadota; class Gammaproteobacteria; order Enterobacterales; family Enterobacteriaceae; genus Enterobacter; species Enterobacter soli_A. The sequence continues at coordinate 115,608 of NZ_CAXOFU010000008.1, forward strand.
GGGTGTTTCGTTGTATCAGATTGATCCTGCAACCTATCAGGCCTCTTACGAGAGCGCGAAAGGCGATCTGGCGAAAGCTGAAGCCGCTGCGAAAATTTCTCAGCTGACGCTGAATCGCTACAAAAAACTGCTCGGTACGCAGTACATCAGCCAACAGGATTACGATACTGCCCTGGCGGATGCTCAACAGACCAACGCAGCCGTTGTCGCGGCTAAAGCGGCGGTTGAAACTGCACGTATCAACCTGGCCTATACCAAAGTGACCTCCCCTATCAGCGGTCGCATTGGTAAATCTTCCGTTACGGAAGGGGCGCTGGTACAGAACGGGCAGACCACTGCGCTGGCTACCGTGCAGCAGCTTGACCCTATCTACGTTGACGTCACCCAATCCAGCAACGATTTCCTGCGTCTGAAACAAGAGCTGGCTAACGGCACGCTGAAGCAGGAAAACGGCAAAGCCAAAGTGGAGCTGATTACCAACGACGGTATCAAGTTCTCACAGACGGGCACACTGGAATTTTCTGATGTGACGGTCGACCAGACCACCGGCTCTATTACCTTGCGTGCGATTTTCCCTAACCCGGATAAGAATCTGCTGCCAGGTATGTTCGTTCGCGCACGTCTGGAAGAAGGGACTAACCCTAACGCCATTCTGGTGCCTCAGCAGGGTGTGACCCGTACGCCACGCGGCGATGCGAGCGCGCTGGTTGTGGGTGCGGACGACAAAGTCGAAATGCGCAATATCACCGCTACCCAGGCAATTGGCGATAAGTGGCTGGTGACGGAAGGTCTGAAAGATGGCGATCGCGTGATTGTTACTGGTTTGCAAAAAGTACGTCCTGGCGCGCAGGTAAAAGCACAGGAAGTGAAATCTGACGAGAAACAACAAGCTTCAGCCGCTGGCCAGTCAGAACAAACCAAGTCTTAACTTAAACAGGAGCCGTTAAGACATGCCTAATTTCTTTATCGATCGCCCTATATTTGCCTGGGTGATCGCCATAATCATCATGCTAGCTGGGGGACTTGCGATCCTGAAGCTGCCCGTCGCGCAATATCCAACGATTGCGCCACCGGCGGTGACGATCTCCGCAACCTACCCGGGTGCTGATGCCAAAACGGTGCAGGATACCGTTACGCAGGTTATCGAACAGAACATGAACGGTATCGATAACCTGATGTACATGTCCTCAAACAGTGACTCAACCGGTACAGTTCAGATCACCCTGACCTTCGAGTCAGGCACTGACGCAGATATCGCGCAGGTTCAGGTGCAGAACAAACTGCAGCTGGCGATGCCGCTGCTGCCGCAGGAAGTTCAACAGCAGGGTGTGAGCGTCGAGAAATCGTCCAGTAGCTTCCTGATGGTTGTGGGCGTTATCAATACCAACGGCACCATGACGCAGGAGGATATTTCCGACTACGTGGGCGCCAACATGAAGGACGCCATCAGCCGTACTTCCGGCGTGGGTGACGTTCAGCTGTTCGGTTCTCAGTACGCGATGCGTATCTGGATGGACCCGAACAAACTGAACAACTTCCAGCTGACCCCCGTTGACGTGATCAGCGCCATTAAAGCGCAGAACGCCCAGGTGGCAGCCGGTCAGTTAGGCGGTACGCCGCCGGTGAAAGGCCAGCAGCTTAACGCCTCGATCATCGCTCAGACCCGTCTGACCTCCGCCGATGAGTTCAGCAAAATTCTGCTGAAAGTGAATCAGGACGGTTCTCAGGTGCGCCTGCGCGACGTCGCGAAAGTCGAGCTGGGTGGTGAGAACTACGACATCATTGCGAAGTTCAACGGCAAACCTGCGTCTGGTCTGGGTATCAAGCTGGCGACCGGGGCGAACGCCCTCGACACCGCAACGGCGATTCGTGCAGAGCTGAAGAAGATGGAACCGTTCTTCCCGTCAGGTCTGAAAATCGTTTATCCGTACGACACCACGCCGTTCGTTAAAATCTCGATTCACGAAGTGGTTAAAACGCTGGTTGAGGCGATCATCCTGGTATTCCTGGTGATGTACCTGTTCCTGCAAAACTTCCGCGCGACGCTGATCCCTACTATCGCCGTACCGGTGGTACTGCTCGGGACCTTTGCGATCCTGTCGATATTTGGCTACTCGATAAACACCCTGACGATGTTCGGGATGGTGCTCGCCATCGGCCTGCTCGTGGATGATGCCATCGTAGTGGTAGAGAACGTCGAGCGTGTAATGGCGGAAGAAGGTCTGCCGCCGAAGGAAGCAACCCGTAAGTCTATGGGCCAGATCCAGGGCGCGCTGGTCGGTATCGCGATGGTGCTGTCTGCGGTATTCATCCCGATGGCCTTCTTCGGGGGATCTACCGGTGCGATTTACCGTCAGTTCTCCATTACCATCGTATCGGCGATGGCGCTGTCGGTGCTGGTTGCGTTGATCCTGACGCCAGCGCTGTGTGCGACCATGCTGAAGCCGATTGCGAAAGGCGGTCACGGCGAGCACAAAGGCTTCTTCGGCTGGTTTAACCGCATGTTTGAGAAGAGCACGCACCACTACACCGACAGCGTGGGTAACATCCTGCGCAGCACCGGTCGTTACCTGCTGCTCTATATCATCATCGTTGTGGGCATGGCCTTCCTGTTCGTGCGTCTGCCAAGCTCGTTCCTGCCCGATGAAGACCAGGGCGTGTTCCTGACCATGGCGCAGCTTCCGGCGGGTGCATCGCAAGAACGTACTCAGAAAGTGCTGGATGAAGTGACCGATTACTACCTCACCAAAGAGAAAGCGAACGTTGAATCCGTGTTTGCGGTTAACGGCTTTGGCTTTGCGGGTCGTGGTCAGAACACCGGTATCGCCTTCGTTTCCCTGAAAGACTGGGCGGATCGTCCAGGCGCAGAGAATAAAGTAGAAGCGATTACCGGCCGTGCGATGGGAACCTTCTCGCAGATTAAAGACGCGATGGTGTTCGCCTTTAACCTGCCAGCGATTGTTGAACTGGGTACGGCTACCGGTTTCGACTTCCAGCTGATCGACCAGGGCGGTCTGGGTCACGAAAAACTGACGCAGGCGCGTAACCAGCTGTTTGGTGAAGTGGCGAAACACCCTGACCTGCTGGTCGGCGTGCGTCCTAACGGTCTGGAAGATACCCCGCAGTACAAAATCGATATCGACCAGGAAAAAGCGCAGGCGCTGGGCGTTTCCATCAGCGACATCAACACCACGCTGGGCGCTGCCTGGGGCGGTAGCTACGTCAACGACTTCATCGACCGCGGTCGCGTGAAGAAAGTGTACGTGATGTCCGAGGCGGAATACCGCATGTTGCCGAACGATATCAACTCCTGGTACGTGCGCGGCAGCAACGGACAGATGGTGCCATTCTCCGCCTTCTCCACCTCGCGCTGGGAATACGGTTCACCGCGTCTGGAACGCTATAACGGTCTGCCGTCCATGGAAATCCTGGGTCAGGCTGCGCCGGGTCGAAGCACCGGTGAAGCGATGAACCTTATGGAAGAGCTGGCCAGCAAGTTGCCATCGGGTATCGGCTATGACTGGACGGGGATGTCCTATCAGGAACGTCTGTCCGGTAACCAGGCCCCTGCCCTGTACGCCATTTCACTGATTGTGGTGTTCTTGTGTCTGGCGGCGCTGTACGAGAGCTGGTCGATTCCGTTCTCCGTTATGCTGGTTGTTCCGCTCGGGGTTATCGGTGCGCTGCTTGCCGCAACGTTCCGCGGCCTGACGAACGACGTTTACTTCCAGGTGGGCCTGCTGACAACCATTGGCTTGTCGGCGAAGAACGCGATACTTATCGTTGAATTCGCCAAAGATCTGATGGAGAAAGAGGGCAAAGGGCTGATTGAGGCGACGCTTGATGCGGTACGTATGCGTCTGCGTCCAATCCTGATGACTTCCCTGGCGTTCATCCTCGGCGTTATGCCGCTGGTAATCAGCTCTGGTGCGGGTTCCGGTGCGCAGAACGCAGTAGGTACAGGCGTAATGGGCGGCATGGTCACCGCGACGGTGCTGGCTATCTTCTTCGTGCCGGTGTTCTTCGTGGTGGTTCGCCGCCGCTTCAGCCGCAAGAATGAAGATATCGAACACAGCCATTCAGTAGAACATCACTGATACCGGTTTCATCCTTAAAAAAGGCTGCATTAGCGGCCTTTTTCATTTCAGAAAAAAATCATAAATTACGCTTATTGTCGGACTATTTATTTTCTGTCATCTTTATATGGCATAACATATTTAAGACTTAACTTAATCGATGAACTTATGGTTTTTTTAATTTCATTTCGTCGCGTAGTTTATTAGGAATATTCCTAAGTTACGTCAGAATTGCGGAAGAACTCCGAATCTGGACTTCATTTGAAACGCTTAGCTAAGGTAATGAATCTTAAGGAAGCCTTAAAAAAGCTATCGCCGATTAAGATAAAATAGCCCCACTTATCTCTGGTCATTTGGTAAAATCAGGTTGCCCCGCTTTTATTTGTAATTTTTAGTAATAGCGCGGTGAAATCTTGAAAGGAGTGGCTTATAGTTAAGATATCAGGAACACAGCACCCGTTGCGGCTAAGTATGTTGTATCCATCCCGACATTGATGCTCGGTGAGTAAGAAATCACTCAAAAGGGGATGCGCTATGGACGAGTACACGCCAAAAAGACATGATATCGCGCAGTTGAAATTTCTCTGCGAATCCTTGTACCATGACTGTCTTGCCAATCTTGATGAAAGTAACCACGGCTGGGTGAATGACCCTACGTCTGCCATCAATTTACAGCTAAATGAGTTGATCGAGCATATTGCGACCTTCGCACTTAATTACAAAATTAAGTACAATGAAGATAATAAGCTGATTGAGCAAATTGACGAATACCTGGACGACACCTTTATGTTGTTCAGCAGCTACGGCATTAACGCACAGGATTTGCAAAAATGGCGTAAATCGGGAAACCGCCTATTCCGCTGTTTTGTCAATGTGAGTAGAGCTAACCCCGTTAGCCTTTCCTGTTAAAATTATTACAAAGTTTAAGGTAAATTTATGTCTGATAAACCATTAACAAAGATTGATTATTTGATGCGCTTGCGACGCTGCCAGTCGCTCGACACTCTCGAGCGTGTTATTGAAAAAAATAAATACGAGCTTTCTGATAATGAACTGGCTGTATTTTATTCAGCAGCGGATCACCGTCTTGCCGAGCTAACAATGAATAAGCTTTACGACAAAATTCCATCTTCAGTCTGGAAGTTTGTTCGTTAATCACGAAATGTTGACCGTTGAGGCAGTACACCGCTTTCTAAGCTGAATTCACCTTTCACGTTACGACTCCTGTTAACCAGACAGGCCCCCGTACTAAATGTGCTCATCAGCAACAATGTTGTGATTGTTATCACGCCACTCCATCGGGAACGTTCCCTTTCTGGTTTATGATCATTACTTTATAGATCGTTGAATTTTCCAGTGAGGTTCCCATGAGTGAAGAAAAACAAAAGATGATTGCTGGCGAACATTATCGTCCCGGCGACGAGACCCTTCGCGCCGATCGCCTGCGCGCACGGCATCTGGTACACAGCTATAACCACACCGCTCCCGACGACAAAGCTGAACGCAAGCGCATCTTGACCGAATTACTCGGAAAAAGTGAAGGCGCGTATATCGAACCCAGCTTCCGCTGTGATTACGGTTACAATATTTACCTCGGCAAAGCGTTCTACGCGAACTTCGACTGCGTGATGCTGGACGTGTGCCCGATTCACATTGGCGACTACTGCATGCTGGCGCCGGGCGTGCATATTTATACGGCGACGCATCCGCTGGATCCTGTTGAGCGCAACAGCGGCGTGGAGTTTGGCAAGCCGGTCACCATCGGCAACAACGTCTGGATTGGCGGACGCGCGGTCATTAACCCGGGCGTTAGCATTGGCGATAACGTCGTCGTGGCGTCCGGCGCGGTGGTCACCAAAGATGTTCCCGCCAATGCGGTGGTCGGGGGCAATCCCGCCAGAATCATCAAAATGCTTTAAGCCGAAACGGTAACTGTTATGATCTTTCCCCGCATAACTGTTACTTTTTTCACCCCAGTGCGCCCCTTAAAATAGGCAGATCCCTGTATTTTCAATATTCATGAAGGCAAAAAATGACCGAGATACAGCGCCTGCTCACTGCCACCATCGACGATCTTAACATCCGTGAAAAGCGCGATAATCGCCCGCGCTTTAGCATCAGCTTTATCCGTAAACATCCGGGCCTGTTTGTGGCGATGTACGCCGCCTGGCTGGCAACGCTGATTGTGATGCTGCGCTCCGAAACCCTGGTTGATTCCGTCTGGCTGCTCGTTGTGCTGTTTGTGGTGTTTAACGCGTTCTTCTTCTTCGACGTAAACCCCCGCTACCGCTACGAGGATATCGACGTGCTCGATTTCCGCGTCTGCTACAACGGCGAGTGGTACAACACCCGCTACGTGCCGCCGGAGCTTATCGACAGCATTCTGCACTCGCCGGATGTCGACAGCGGGCAGAAAGAGAAGCTGCAAAAAATGGTCTCCACCAAAGGCGAGCTTTCGTTCTACGATGTCTTTACCCTTTCGCGCCCCGCTGCTGCGTAATAAGGCGCTGTAAACACCGGATCCCCGACGTGAACTGAGAGGCAGAGGTATTGCCGTAGCCCAGCACCAGACCGGTTTGCGCCCTAGAGGCGTCAAGGTAGTACCCGCTCAGTGCGGCAGGCGCAAGCTGATACGCTTTTGCCTGCTGCACAACCTCTTTGTCATCAATACCGTCAATCGCCACCGTCAGGTGCATTCCCCCCTCTCCTGCCAGCACCCGATGCTCGACGTGCAGTTCAGCGCCCAGCACCTCGCGCAGCTGCCTGTAGCGCTTGCGGTATAAACGCCGCATCGCCGCCAGATGACGCGCGTAATGCCCCTCTTCGATAAACCGCGCCAGCGTGCGCTGCTCGGCGCGATGCCCGCCCCGCAGCAGCGCGCCGATGGCCGGAACGGCGGCCTTCGCCAGCGCGGGAGGCAGCACCATGAAGCCGATGCGCAGCGACGGGAAAAGCGTTTTGCTGAAGGTGCCCAGATACACCACGGGGGCATGTTTCACCATCCCCGACATCGCCGGCACCGGCTCACCGCTGTAGCGAAACTCGCTGTCGTAATCGTCTTCGATAATCCAGGCGTTGTGCTGCTGCGCCAGCGCCAGCAGGGCCAGCCGTCGACGCGCGCTCAGCACGCTTCCGTAGGGAAACTGGTGCGACGGCGAGGTAAAAATGAGCCTCGGCGCGCGCGCCTGCTGCCCGTCCCAGCACATCCCTTCATCATCAACCGGCATCCCGACCATCGATAGCCCGGTTTTGGCAAACGCGGTTTTCGCCCCCGCGTAGCCCGGATTTTCAACCCAGGCCGTGTCTCCCGGCTCACTCAGCAGCAGGGTACAAAGATTCACCCCTTCGAGGGCGCCCTCGGTGATCGCAATCTGGCTGGCGTCGCAGTCAATCCCGCGCGATAGGGCAAGATGCCGGGCGATGGCCTCGCGCAGGGACGGCTCCCCCGCCGGATCGCCATAGCCCAGCAGCGCGCTGCCCTCCTCGCGCAGCACGCGATCGTACAGCCGCCGCCAGAGCGGCAGCGGGAAATAGTTAATCGCGGGCGTGCCCGGGGTAAACGCAGGCACCGGGGTGCCGCGCGGGGTTGGCGCAGGCAGGTGTGAAACGCGCGTTGAAAGGGAAACGGCGGGCGCAGGTAAAACCTGCTCAATATGGCGAGAAGCCAGCTGCGCCACCCGCGTCCCCTGTCGGTTTCGCAGCAGATAGCCCTCCAGCGTGAGCTGTTCCAGCGCGGCGTTCACCGTGTTGCGCGACAGCCCAAGCTGGCGGGCGACAACCCGGGAGCCGGGCAGGCGGCTTTCCGCCAGCAATCTTCCCTCGAGGATGGCTTCCCGCAGGGCAAGATAGAGCCTGCGCTGCAGCGTTTCTTCGCCGGGTCGGTTCAGGGTTTTCAGGATCAGGGCGTAAAAATCGTCGCCGGGTATGTTCATGTTTCCTCCGTGGTACCACCAGAACATAGCCTGGTGGATCTTTTTAAGGAACCAGTTATTCCCTAACCTGACATTCTTTTAAACGCCACGGACGTTAACATGAATACATTCAATCAGTTTGGACAAGCTATCGGGGTTGAACTTGTGGACTGGCAGCCGCGCCCGCATCCTGCCAGAGTGGTGCTGAACGGGCAGTATTGCCGCCTTGAGCCGCTGCGGGTGGAGCACGCCGAAGCGCTGTTTGCCGCCTATCAAAAAGCAGAAGATACGCGCAGCTGGACGTGGCTGCTGCGGGAGCCGGACGCCACGGTGGGCGACTTTACCCGCTGGGTCGCCAGCGTCTGCGAATTAGCGGATCCGATCCACTTCACCGTAATCGACAGCCGGACTGGCGTGCCCGTGGGCACGCTGGCGCTGATGCGTATCGATCCGAAAAACGGCGTGGTTGAAGTCGGGCACGTGCATTTTTCCCCGCTTCTCAGCCGCACGCCGATGTCCACCGAGGCGCAGTATCTGCTGATGCGGTACGTGTTCGACGAGCTCGGCTACCGCCGCTATGAGTGGAAGTGCAACAGCCTGAATGAACCGTCGCGCCGCGCGGCGCTGCGTCTGGGATTTCAGTATGAAGGCCGTTTTCGCCAGGCGCTGGTGGTGAAAGGCCATAACCGGGATACCGACTGGTTTTCGATCGTCGATAAAGAGTGGCAGACGCTGAACGGCGCCTTTCAGAACTGGCTTGCCACCGACAATTTTACCGCCGATGGCAAGCAGATAAGATCCCTGGAAAGCTGGCGTGAAGCGCGCCTTTAGCGTCTTTTCTTGCGCCCCTGTACGGCCTTAAAGCGCGGATTGGATTTGCAAATGACGTACAGGCGCCCTTTGCGTTTGACTATCTGACAATCGGGATGGCGCTGCTTTGCGCTGCGCAGCGAGTTAAGTACCTGCATGGTTAGCCTCGTTTCGCATTAAGAAAGCCGCCAAAGCGCTGGCGGAAGCGTGCTGCACTGCCTTCCGTCGAGAACGTCTTCTGCTTCCCGGTGTAGTACGGATGTGATTTGGATGACACCTCGATGGTGATATACGGGAATGTTTCACCGTCGAGTTCAATCACGCGGTCGGTTTTGATCGTCGAACCGACTTTAAAGTATTCGTTGGCACTGGTGTCGTGAAAAACAACGGTGCGATAGGCTGGGTGAATATCAGGCTTCATCGTAGACTCTCATGTTTTGTTATAACATAACAAAATACTATCCGAGTCATGCTGCAAAAACAACCCCCGATCCCCGCAAAGCCTGACCGATCTTTTTTCTGATTCTCTTTTCCTGGACTAAAATCAGTCTTTGTCACGTGCTATAACTGTATCATTTCACGATAAAATATTTCTCCGCTGGCGCGCAGGCTCAATGCTCCGGGAGCGGGCATTTGAGAAAGGAAAAGGTGCATGAGAACCCGACATTTGGTCAGCCTGGTGACCGGCATTCTTATTTTTTCCGTGCTGGCCCCCATTTGCCTTAGCGTCTGGCTGGCGCACCGTCAGGCGGAAGAGAAATTTATCGATGCGCTGGACAACTACTCTTCACGGGTTCTGATCCGCACGGACATGGTCGTCCAGCAGGCCAAAGACGCGCTCACGCAGCTACAACGATTTGAAGGTACGCCGTGCAGCCACCCGCATTTGCGCGAAATGCGCCGGGTGGCGTTTTCCTGGCGCTATATTCAGGAAGTCGTGTATCTCGACAATCTCAAGCCGATTTGCTCCTCCCTTGAAGAGGTCATCAATTCCGCGTCCTATCCGCCGCCGATGCGGATAACCAGCGACGGTTACAACGCCTGGCTCACCCGGCAAAACGATCTGGGCCTCAATCATTACATGGCCGCGCTGGGACGCGGACGCTATCTGGTGATGATGGATCCCGCGTCGCTGGTGGATGTGATCCCCTTCGGCACGCTCCCCGTCGACGCGGCGCTGATTGGCCACGCAAATAACATCGTTTTCGCCAGCACCAACGCGCTCAATCCCCACGTGCGCAAGCTGCTGGAATCAAAAGAGCAGATGCGCCTGCAGTACAAGGGCTCGATGTACGTGTCGAAGCCCGTTCCCGAGCTGGGCTTCACCGTCGTCGCCTGGGCGACGCTGCAGCCGCTCGACCGAAGCTGGCACCAGCAGCTACTTTTCTGGCTTCCTTTTGGATTCCTCGTCAGCCTGGTTGCCGCCCTCTTTGTCCTGCGAATTTTGCGGCGCTTACAGTCTCCGCGAAACCGCCTGCTTGATGCGATCAACAGCCGCGACTTTGTCGTGCATTATCAGCCCATTGTGGCGTTAGGCAGCGGGAAAATAGTGGGTGCCGAAGCGCTCGCACGCTGGCCGCAGCCCGACGGCAGCTATCTTTCACCGGAGATTTTTGTTCCGCTTGCCGAGCAGACCGGGCTGATTTCGCCGTTAACCCAGCTGATTATCGAAAAGGTTTTCGAGGATATGGGAAGCTGGCTGCAGGAACGTCCTGACCAGCACATCTCCATTAACCTTTCCCCTGCGGATCTCACGTCCGGCAAACTGCCGCCGATGCTAAGCCGCCTGTTAAACCACTGGCGGCTTCATCCGCAGCAAATCGCGCTTGAGCTCACCGAGCGCGGGTTTGCCGATCCGAAAATCAGCGCCCCGGCCATTGCGGCGTTCCGTCGTTCCGGGCACGCGGTTTACATCGACGATTTCGGCACGGGATATTCCAGCCTCAGCTATTTGCAGGATCTGGACGTCGACACGCTGAAAATCGATAAATCCTTCGTCGACGCGCTGGAGTACAAAAACGTTACGCCGCACATCATCGAGATGGCGAAATCCCTCAATCTGGCGATGGTCGCAGAAGGCATTGAAACGGCCGGACAGCTCGCGTGGCTGCACAGCCACGGCGTCCAGTACGGACAGGGCTGGTTCTACAGCAAGGCCTTACCGAAGCTGGAGTTTATTCTCTGGGCAGAGAAGAACCTTGAGGGCAGGTAAAATGCGGCCACGAACGCTGGCCGCATGATTCGTTAGCGGGCGTTCTGGCTCCAGCTAAAGGCGTACCGCAGCCTGCGGTTTTGCAGGATAAATTCCGGGGACACGCTCGGGCTCCAGGAATCATCGCCCCCCACGCCCATGTGGAAGGCATCCAGATTCAGCCAGCAGCCCGGCTCCTCGCACAGCAAATGCCAGTGGCTGGTTTCACGCAGCTGCCGCTGGCCGTAGCGGCTGACCGCAAAGTGGAAATCCCCGGCAAGCCGATGTGGCCCGAACGCCAGCTCGCGGGTTTCGCAGCGCAGGCCGTTTTCCGTCGGGAAGATATAGGGAGTCTGCATGGCGTCCAGCGGCAGTTCCCAGCGCCCCTGCCGTGCGGCAAGCTTACGATCCGGATAGTTCTCATGCGGCCCGAGCCCCAGCCAGCGCACGGTATCAGGCGCGTGCGCAAGCTGGCACGTCAGGCCGATTCGCGCAGGCTCGGGAATATCCGTCGCCACCTCGACCTGCACGTCACCGTGCAGCACGCCGTGGCCGTCGACTCGCCAGGTTTTACGGCTCACGAACAGCGTCTTGCCCTGATATTCCCAGACATGCTGCGTGGTCACCACCGCGCTCTGGCCCTGCTGCTCCGCGTCGCACTGCAGCAGGCGGGCAGATAAATCGTACATCCCCACCGCTTTCCAGCGCTCGACCCAGGCGTTCGGGTCAACGCGCGTGGCTTCGCTCACGCCGATGTCATTATCCAGCGGCGCGCGGGTAAAGTTATCCTCCAGCGGCGACAGCAGCGTTTCTGCGCCGTCGTTCCACCACTGCGTCAGGTTCCCGGTGCTGCGGTCAAAGCACCAGCGCTGGTGCTGATGGCTAATCTCAACCCCGGCATCGCCGACCGTTAACCGCGGCGCGACGCCAGCCGCCGGGGCGGGCGCGACGTACAGCGGCGCTGCGAGCGGCCACTGGTGCCAGGCGCAGCGATGGTTTGCCGGCGACCACGGCGTCGCGCGGGTCTGATACACCTCGACGTTCAGCCAGGCTTCTCCCGGCAGTGGCTTCAGCTCGGGCAGCGCAATCTCCAGACGCTGCGTCCCCTGCGGCGCAATGGAAAGCGCCGTTTCTCCGCTCGCCAGCACCTCGCCGTCCCGGACAACGGACCACGTCAGGTGCTCGTTGTCGGTCGGGCGGAACAGATAGTCGCTGGCTATCTCAATCACCAGCGGAGAGTCGCTCACCCGGGTAAAGGTGAAGAACTGCTGCGCCCGCTGGGCTTCATACAGCGCCGGATGCGGCGTGCGGTCGGGGAAGACCAGACCGTTCAGGCAGAACTGTCGGTCGTTAGGCTTGTCGCCAAAATCGCCGCCGTAGGCCCAGAAGGCATTTCCCGCGTCGTCTTTTTTGGTCAGCGCCTGGTCGACCCAGTCCCAGACAAATCCGCCCTGCAGGCGCGGATGGCTGCGAAACGCCTGCCAGTATTTGGCAAAGCCGCCAAAGCTGTTGCCCATCGCATGGGCGTATTCGCACAGGATCAGCGGACGCGTTTCATCCGGCATCCCGATCCACTTTTTGATTGACCATTTCGGCACCGCCGGGAAAGGCTGATCCTGATCCACCCGCGCGTACATCGGGCAGACAATGTCGGTCGCCGCCGTGTTGGCGCCGCCGCCCTCGTACTGCACCGGACGCGTCGGATCGGCTGTTTTCAGCCAGCGATAGAGCGCATCGTGGTTCGCGCCGTGCCCCGATTCGTTCCCCAGCGACCAGATGACGATCGACGGATGGTTGCGGTCGCGCTGCACCATGCGGGTCACGCGTTCACTCATCGCCGGAAGCCAGCGGGGATCGTCCGCCAGGCGGCTCATCGGCACCATGCCGTGCGTTTCAATATTGGCCTCGTCCACCACGTACAGGCCGTAGCGATCGCAGAGCCTGTACCACAGCGGATGGTTGGGATAATGTGAGCAGCGCACGGCGTTGAAGTTGTGCTGCTTCATCAGCTCAATGTCCCGGCGCAGGGTGGCCTCGTCCATCACCTGCCCGTTTTCCGGGTGATGCTCGTGACGGTTCACACCGCGGATCAGCAGCGGTTTGCCGTTGAGTTTGAGCAGGCCGTTGCTGATTTCCACTTTGCGGAAGCCAACGTCGCAGGCCTCGCATTCCACCACCTGCCCCTGCGCGTCAATCAGCGCGATGGTCAGACGATAGAGCGCAGGCACTTCTGCGCTCCACAGCGCGGGCTCAGCCACGGGCAGCGACACCGTCAGGCGCTCATCCCAGCCGCCGCGCTCGTCCACCGTGTCCGAGCCTGCACGCCGGGTGGCGCTGGCGCACTTCTCGCCGTTGCGCCACAGCGCGATGGCCACTTCACACTCCGCGACATGCGTTCCCGCCAGCGCGACATCAACCCGCAGCGTGGCGCGATCCAGTTCGGCATTCAGCTCGGTCACGTAGTGGTAATCCGCAATCTGCGTGTCGGGCTTGTGCAGCAGCGTGACGTCCCGAAAGATGCCGCTCATGCGCCACATGTCCTGATCCTCAAGGTAGCTGCCGTCGCACCAGCGCAAGACGATCACCGCCAGGCGGTTTTGCCCCGGCCTGAGCACGCTGCTGAGATCAAACTCCGCGGGCAGACGGCTGTCCTGCGAATAGCCAATCCAGCAGCCGTTACACCACAGGTAGAACGCGGAGTTCACCCCGTCAAACACGACGCGGGTTTGTCCGCTCTTCAGCCAGGCGTCGTCTACCTCAAATGTGAGCGAGTAACAACCCGTTGGATTTTCTGCCGGAACGAACGGCGGATTCACGGCAAACGGATAGGTGACGTTAGTGTAAATCGGGGTGTCGAAGCCCTGCATCTGCCAGTTTGACGGCACGGGCATCGGGACGGCGTCGGCGCAATCCTCCGTGACCCACGCCGACGGAACCTGCTCGGGGGCGGAGAAAAAGTTAAAGCGCCATTCGCCGTTCAGGGAGCGCCTGCTGAGAGATTGCGCGTCATCCCTGGCCGCGCGTTCATCACGCCAGCTGTGAAACGGCGCGTGCGCCGCCAGACGGTTGCATTGCGTTACGCCGGGGTTTTCCCAGTCCCGACGAGCCAGAAGTGCGCTGAGAGTCAGCGGCGATGTGGTGGACATATAAACCTCTTTGCGAAGCGCTCACAATTTTAGTCAACATGCCCAGAAAAAGAGCGGCGGTAAAGCAAAGGATCGTCGCGAAGCGAGTCAGATCACAAAAGTCTTATTGCCGCGCAAGCTGCTCCGCCAGGATCGCCAGGCTTTTTAGCTGCTGCGCCAGATCTTCACGGCTGGCCTGCTGGCCGGTGCGGCGGGCGGTGGAGTGGCGGGTTACCAGCGTTACCGGAAGCTGCTTTTGCCAGCACGCGTCCGCGGAGGACGGGGCCAGCAGCCATTCAACGCTTTGCTCCCCGGCCTCGCGAAACGCCTGGCGTACCGTGGTGAGCGGCGGCGAAAACCAGGCGCTGTCCGCGGTATCGTCAAAACCGACCACCGAGATCTGCCCCGGCACCGCGATGCCTTTTTCCGCGCAGGCGCGCATCACGCCGAGCGCCATTTGATCGTTCGCCACCAGGATGGCGTCCGGCAGCTCCGCCCCGGATAAGAGCTGATGGCCCTTTTCGTAGCCGGAGGCCGCGCTCCAGTCACCCGACTCTTCCCCGGCAGGCGCAAGCCCGGCGTCCACCAGCGCGCGTTGCCAGCCCGCCCGTCGCGCTCTGGCGGAGACGGAACTTTCCGGCCCGCTGAGCAGCGCAATGCGCCGATGGCCCAGCGCGAGCAGGTGCTCCGCACCCAGCCGTGCGCCCTGCGCGGCGTCAAACACCAGGCTGTTCACCTTCGCCTCCGGGGAGACATCAAGAAACAGCACCGGCACGGGCGAGGCCAGCGCCTTGAGCTGCGCGGCTTCGCTCTCTTCCAGCGGCACGTTCACCACCAGCGCTTCGACGCGCTGCGCCAGCAGCTCCTGCACCGCCGCCTGGCAGCGCTGGGGGTTTTCAACCATCGAAATCAGGACGCTCGCGCCCTTCTCTACCGCGCGGGTTTTGACCGCAGAGGCAATCTGCGACGGGGCGTGAAGCGCCAGATCGGTCGTAATCAGACCCAGGGTGCGGGTGCGTTTACCCGCCAGCTGCTGCGCGCCGCGGTTGGGCACGTAGTGCAGTTCCGCCATGGCCTGCTGCACCTTTTCCCGCGTGCGGGCGGAGACATGCTCCGCATCGTTAATCACGCGGGAAACGGTCTGATAAGAGACTCCGGCGAGGAGGGCAACGTCATAAAGAGTGATAGCTTTCATGCTTTCCGGCACCGCAACAAATGATGCCGGATATTCTGGCACAGAGCGGCCAGCTTTACATGTGAGCGCTTCGCAAAATTAAACAACGCGCTCAGGCTGGGGGATTTTTTCCACGCGCGGCTTCTGGCGGAACCAGGGTAAACAGATCTGGATCAGCGGGCCGATGGTTAACGCGTAGAGAACCGTACCGACGCCAAAGGAGCCGCCGAGCACGATCCCAATCAACAGCACCGACACCTCAATGGCGGTACGCACGCTGCGGATCGACCAGCCCAGTCTTGCGTGAATTCCGGTCATCAGTCCGTCGCGCGGGCCGGGCCCGAAGCCTGCGCCGATATACATCCCCGTGGCTATCGCGTTGACCACAATCCCCGCCACCAGCAGCGCGACGCGCAGGGGCAGCGAGGTCATTTCCGGGATCAGCGCCATGGTTGCGTCTGCCGCCAGGCCAATACAGATGACGTTACTGATCGTGCCGAGGCCAGGAAGCTGGCGCAGCGGGATCCACAGCAGCAGCACCGCGGCTCCGGTCAAAATGATCACCGTACCAATGCTCATTCCGAGCTGGATGGCCACCCCAAGGTGAAAAACGTCCCACGGATCGACACCCAGATCGGAACGTATAAACATCGCGGTTGAAAGGCCGTACAGCCCCAGACCGACATAAAGTTGTACCAGACGACGCAGCATTTTTTTGTTCTCCGATGAACCAGGCTTTCATCTTCGGTGAAAATGGTCTTATGATTAATGTCCAGTTTTTAAATAGTGGACTGCATATGTCATCTCGTCGTTTCGGAAGTCAGTCATTGGTACGCCTGATGGGCCACTGGCAGCAGGCCTCGTCCCGCACGCCGCTTTGGCGACAGCTGGCAGACGCGCTGCGGCTGTTGATTCTGGACGGCAGGCTGGCGCTCAACACGCGTCTGCCGGGCGAACGCGAACTGGCCTCTGCGCTGGAGGTTAGCCGCACCACCATCAGCAGCGCGCTGTCGCACCTGCGGGACGAGGGATATCTCGAGAGCCGTCACGGCAGCGGATCGCGGGTGATCCTGCCCGACGCCCGCGCCGTGCCGACTCTTTCAGCGGCCAGCGCGGCGCTCGATCTCTCCACCGCCGCGCTGAACGCCGGGCCGGAAATTCACCAGGCGTACACCCACGCGCTGACCGCCATCACGCAGCACCTGTCGCTCACGGGATACGACCAGCTCGGATTACCGGCGCTGCGGGAAGCCATTGCCGCGCGCTACGCCGACCGCGGCCTGCCGACCCGCGCCGACGAGGTGATGGTTGTGAACGGCGCGGTAAGCGGCCTGGCGCTGGTTCTGCGCATGATGACCGGCCCGGGGGATCGCGTGGTGGTTGACCATCCCACCTATCCGCTGGCGATTGCCGCCATTCAGGGCGCCCTGTGCCGCCCGGTGGGCGTTTCGCTCCCGCAAAGTGGATGGGATACCGACGGCTTTGCCGCCACCCTCGCGCAAACCGCGCCGCGTCTGGCCTATCTGATGCCGGATTTTCACAACCCGACCGGGCGCTGCATGGACGCGGCGACCCGCCAGGCGATAACCGATATTGCCGCGCAGACCCGCACCACGCTGGTGGTGGATGAAACGATGGTCGACCTCTGGTTTGACGCGCCGCCTCCCCCGCCGCTGGCGTCGTTTAACCCGGACGCGTCGGTGATAACGCTCGGTTCAGCGGGAAAAAGCTTCTGGGGCGGCCTGCGGCTGGGCTGGATCCGCGCCTCGTCGCGCACCATCGCCACCCTCGCCCAGACCCGCGACACCCTGGATTTAGGCTCACCGATGCTGGAACAGCTGGCAACGCTGTGGCTTATCGAAAATAGCGGCGCGTTTTTACCCGCGCGCCGGGCGATGCTGGCCGAACGCCGCCGCCGCTGCAGCGAGCTGCTGCGGGAACATTTCCCGGAATGGACGTTTCAGGAGGCAGAGGGCGGGCTTTCGTACTGGGTTGAGCTGCCGGGCATGCTGGCGACGCAGCTTGCGGCGCGCGCCGAAACGCAGGGGATCAATCTTGGCACCGGAACACGCTTTGGGCTTTCAGGCTCGTTTGACCGCTATCTGCGGATGCCCTTCACCCTCGACCCGGCCGAGCTGGAGCGCGCGCTGCTGAGGATAAAACCGCTGTGGGCGGCGCTGAATAAGACAGCCTCGCCGGTCAAACGCAGCCTGGTTTAGTGTGAGAATGATAAAAGCAAAAAGTGAAAACTTTATCGGTTACATATTAAGCCGTGATAATAATCACAGATAATAGCGGCAGGAAATAAATAAAAACTGCTGACTGTAATTATGCAGTCAGCAGTTTTCACGGGGCGTCTGTCAGTGCTGAGGAGGAATAGGGAAACCCTTAAGCGATATAACGAAGCTTTCGCCTTCTTTCTTTATTTTTGCGCCCGTATCACACCAGTCAGACGCAATTCGAAAGAACTCATCACTGCCGACATTCCAGCCAAGACGGACGTGTTTAACATAGCCTGAGCGTAACAGATTGCAGGCCTCGTTGTAGTCGCTGGCGGTTGACGATTGTTGTTTCATTTTCTCTTCTTCAGAAGTTTACGTAGAGCCTTGATTTCTTTAGGAGTAAAAGGAGAAACACTCTCTTCTTCCGTATGCTGGTTATCAATATCCTCTTCCGATACTCCCGCCTCTTCTACCGCTTCGAATGCCAGCTGCAGAAGTTTCTCCGTGGTCACGCTTAAATTTTCATTATTCACTTCAGCGTAATGGCGAAGTTTTTCTTTTAGCGCTTCGTCAATCTTAACGTTTAATACCGCAGTAGCCATGGTTATTACTTCCCTTCGGAATAAGTTCTTTATTTAATACACGAAGTTAACGTTCTAATCCAGAGTTATATTTTTTGCTTATGACGGAAAAAAGACGTCCAATAATAAAATGACAGTCTATTATTACAGGTTTATGACATTACTATTTCAGCTTAATGAATGATATATGACATATCGCATTACGCATATTATTTATGTGGAATTACGCGGGGAAAATAAGTTTTGAAGTCAGGCGTACTGGCGGACTGCAGAAATGGGTGGGGGCCCTGCCAGCTACATCCCGGCACACACGTCGTCTGCCCTGGCTGCTTCCTTCCGGACCTGACCTGGTGAACAGAGTAGCGTTGCGGGAGAACCAACAGAGCCCCCATTGAGAGCGTTGTTAACCAACGCGCTGGCGCATTATCCCTGTGCTGTCCGGCAATTGCAAGCCGCCAGCGACCGGATGACGGTTTATTGCACAACCCCGGACTTTTGCCTGAATCTTCACAATCATCATGCGGTCGCCTATCCTGTGGTTTTCCCTATCTGGAAAGCCAAATGGACTCTTACGACCCCATCCCTGAACCGGTGCCCGACTCCTTCCCCGTGCGGGTCTGGCAGATTGTCGCCTCAATACCCGAAGGCTACGTGACAACCTACGGCGACGTTGCCCGTCTGGCGGGCTCACCGCGCGCGGCGCGTCAGGTGGGCGGCGTGTTAAAACGGCTACCGGAAGGCAGCACCCTGCCCTGGCATCGGGTGGTCAATCGCCACGGCGCGATTTCGCTTACCGGGCCGGATCTACAGCGTCAGCGTCAGGCTCTTTTATCAGAAGGGATACAGGTGTCGGGGTCGGGGCAGATTGATTTGCAGAAGTATCGGTGGGTGTACTGACGTCCTCCCCGTCAGGAGAGGACACCTTAACGTGTTACAGCTGGGTTGGTGGCGTAGCAGGCATCGCCGGCTGGTTCGTCTGCGGCGCGACCGGCACGGCGGTCTGCTGCACGGGAACCAGATTCAGGTCAGCTTTTGTCCCGCCGTTGTTGATCACTTCCTGCACCGTATCGGTGATAAAGACCAGCTTATCGTTGATCGTTACCGCGGCGCTCAGGAGGATACGGGCGTTAGGCTGAACCTCTGAAGGGGTATACGGCAGCACGAAGCTAAACGGCGCCTGTTTACCTTCAGTTCGAACCGCTCGCTGCGCCAGCACTTTAGACGGCGCATCTGCCAGCGAAGCATCAGACAAGGTAACCGTTAATACCGCGTCCGGCGGCAGGGCAACTTTCTGGCGGATCCAGATGGTACCGGAAACATTAGGTTGCTGAATGGCTTGCTGTGAAAGGGTATTAATCCCATTAGGATCTGCAGCGGGCACCGGCACCGGGGCGCTCTTTCCTGCACAGGCGGACAACGCCACCGCAATGGCAATACCACTAAGCATAGGCACGAGTTTCATTGAAGTCTCCTTATCATCAATGCACCAGCGGGATCGATCCCATCCGATGTCGTTTACATTCATTTAACGAAACAAGTGTGGCACAAATCACTGATTAATGCCTAATTTCATGCCGATATTCAGACTAATCTACCCATCCGACCACTTTCATTTCTGCGTTATACTCTGCGTATCTTTCGCTACGGCGTTTATTGAGGACGACTATGAGTCAAGCACTGAACAATCTGCTGACATTGCTGAACCTGGAAAAAATTGAGGAAGGACTTTATCGCGGACAGAGCGAAGATCTGGGCTTGCGCCAGGTCTTTGGCGGACAGGTCGTGGGGCAGGCGCTGTATGCCGCCAAAGAAACCGTTCCGACGGATCGCCTGGTTCACTCCTTCCACAGCTATTTTCTGCGTCCGGGCGACAGCGCCAAACCGATTGTTTACGACGTCGAAGTACTGCGCGACGGCAACAGCTTTAGCGCCCGCCGCGTGGCCGCAGTCCAGAACGGCAAGCCTATCTTTTATATGACCGCCTCCTTCCAGGCGCCGGAGCCCGGCTACGAGCATCAAAAAGAGATGCCGCCCGCACCATCGCCGGACGAGCTTAAATCAGAAACCGATATCGCACGGGCGCTGGCCCACCTTCTGCCACCGCAGGTAAAAGAGAAGTTTCTGTGCGACAAGCCGCTGGAGATCCGCCCGGTGGAGTTCCATAACCCGATGAAAGGCCATACCGCCGAGCCGAAGCGCCAGGTCTGGATCCGCGCCAACGGCACCGTGCCGGAGGATTTCCGCGTCCATCAGTACCTGCTGGGCTACGCCTCAGATTTCAACTTCCTGCCGGTTGCCCTGCAGCCGCACGGCGTGGGCTTCCTTGAGAAAGGGATGCAGGTGGCGACCATCGACCACTCCATGTGGTTCCACCGTCCGTTTGATATGAACGACTGGCTGCTCTACAGCGTGGAGAGCACCTCGGCGTCAAGCGCGCGAGGGTTTGTGCGCGGTGAGTTTTATACCAAAGACGGCGTGCTGGTGGCGTCGACGGTTCAGGAAGGGGTAATGCGGAATCGGGGATGATGGTGTGCGGCCTGATGCCCTCACCCTCTCCCACGGGGAGAGGGTGCAAACACCAAAACGGCAATCAAAGGTTGCCGTTTTGCTTTTACTTAGGCGTTATACGCATTCTCGCCGTGGCTGTTTACGTCCAGCCCTTCGCGCTCTTGCTCTTCCGGCACGCGCAGGCCAACCGTCATGTCCGCCAGTTTGTAGCCGATAAAGGCTACCACGCCAGACCACACCACCGTGATGGCAATACTTTCAAGCTGCACCAGCACCTGGTGAACCATGGTCACGCCTTCCGCGTAGCCAACGCCGCCGAGGGATTTCGCGGCGAAGATACCGGTCATGATACAGCCAACGATACCGCACACGCCGTGAACGCCGAATACGTCGCAAGGGTCGTCAACGCGCAGAATGCGTTTCAGCGCCGTCACGCCCCACAGGCCCGCCAGACCGGCCACGATGCCGACAAGCAGCGCACCGCCCACGCCTACGTAACCACACGCTGGGGTAATCCCGACCAGGCCCGCAATGGCACCGGAACACGCGCCCAGCAGCGACGGCTTACCGCGAACGGCCCACTCGCCAAATACCCAGGAGAGGATCGCGCCCGCCGTTGCCACAACGGTATTCACGAACGCCAGCGCCGCGATTTCGTTAGCCGCGCTCGCTGAACCGGCGTTAAAGCCGAACCAGCCGAAGTAGAGGATAGCCGTACCGGTAAACACCATCGGCAGGTTGTGCGGTTTGAAGGCTTCTTTGCCAAAGCCCACGCGTTTGCCAATCAGGTAAGCACCCACCAGGCCCGCAACCGCGGCGTTGATGTGTACAACCGTACCGCCCGCGAAGTCCAGCGCACCGTGAGCGGCCAGCAGACCACCGCCCCACACCATGTGGGCAATCGGCACATACGAGAGCGTCAGCCAGACCACCACGAAAATCAGCACCGCGGAGAAGCGAATACGCTCGGCCAGCGCGCCCACAATCAGCCCCACGGTGATGCAGGCAAACGAGCCCTGGAACGCCACGTGGATGTACTGGTAGAAGCTGCCCATCAGCGCGGTCAGCTCGATATTTTTCAGCATCGCCCAGTTGAAGTTGCCGAAGAAGGCGTTGCCTTCGCCGAACGCCAGCGAGTAGCCGTAAACCACCCACAGCACGCACACCAGCGCAAAGGTCACGGCAACCTGGGTCAGCATGGAGAGGACGTTTTTGCCGCGGATCAGGCCGCCGTAGAACAGCGCAATGCCCGGAATAGTCATAAACAGCACCAGCGCGGTGCAGATCATCATAAAGGCGTTATCGGCTTTGTCTGCCACCGCAGGGGCAGCCATTGCCAGGCCCGGCAGCAGCGCCAGCGAACCCAGACCCGTTTTGATTGTTGCTATCTTCATTTTCTCGATCCCTATCACTGTGTGCCAGGAGTTACTTACAACGCCGCTTCGTCGGATTCGCCCGTACGGATACGAATGACGCGCTGCAGTTCGGCAACGAAAATTTTGCCGTCGCCAATTTTGCCCGTGTAGGCCGCTTTGCTAATGACATCAATCACTTCATCAAGCTGATCGTCAGCGATAGCGACGTCAATCTTCACTTTAGGCAGGAAGTTAACGCTGTACTCCGCCCCGCGATAAAGCTCGGCATGACCTTTCTGACGACCAAAGCCTTTCACTTCGGTGACAGTCAGTCCCTGAATACCCATGGAAGACAAGGCTTCACGCACGTCTTCAAGTTTGAATGGTTTGATTACAACCGTAACCAGCTTCATAAATCCCCTCCAGTCAGAATTCGGTAAAGGCCGCAGCTAACACGTCAGAGACATTGCAAGGGGTGTGCCAGAATTGAAAAAGAGGGGAAAATGCGGCTCGCTGAGCGTCATCGGGGCGTTCGTGACCGCATGGCGAAAAAAAACGCACCATGGCAGTGCAGGGTGCGTTTCGGTGTTGCACCAACAGCTGTGACTGTTAGCGCATTGCCTGTTTTTGGTGCATCAGGCGCTCAGGGACTCTTCCTCGCGCGCACTCGCGGCCAGCTCTTCGCCCGCCAGCTGCAGCTGATACATCTGCCAGTAGCGCCCTTTCGCCTCAAGCAGCTGGCGGTGCGTACCGCGCTCAACCGCCTGTCCGCGATGCAGCACCAGGATGGTATCCGCATCGACGATGGTGGAAAGACGGTGGGCGATAACCACCAGCGTGGTGCGATCGCGCACGGAGGCCAGTGCCTCCTGAATGGCCTGCTCGGTGCCGGAGTCAATGCTCGCCGTCGCTTCGTCGAGAATGAGCACCTGCGGCGTGTCGATCAGCACGCGCGCCAGCGCCAGCAGCTGCTTCTGCCCAACGGAGAGGTTATTCCCCTGCTCCCCCAGGCGAGTATCGATGCCGTCGCTCAGGCCCCGCGCCAGCTCCGCCAGCTGAACTTTTTCCAGCACGTCCCAGACCTGCTCGTGGGTAAAAGGCCGCCCCAGGGTGACGTTAGCGTAGAACGAATCCGCGAGCACGACCGGATCTTGCTGCACCATCGCCACGCCTTTGCGCAGCGCGTCGTGGCTCAGGGACGACAGCGGACGACCGTCAAGGCGGATCTCCCCCTGGGTTAACGGGTAATAGCCCATCAGCAGGCTGGCAAGCGTGCTTTTCCCGCTCCCGGTGTGCCCCACCAGCGCCACAAACCCGCGCGAAGGCACCTCAAGGCTGATGTCCTGCAGCACCAGACGATCGTCCCGATAGGCAAACGAGACATTATCAAACGCGATAGCGCCGCTTTGCAGCGGACGATCGTCGTTGCCGTAGGTCTGACGCGGCCTGTCCATCAGCTCGAAGACGCGCTCCCCGGCGACCACCGCCTGCTGCAGCATGGATTGCTGAGTGGTGAGCTCAATCAGCGGCTCGTTCAGACGACCGAGATAGCTGATAAAGGCATACAGCACCCCGACTTCAATCGTCCCGTTTGAGGAGAGACCAAACAGCATCAGCAGGCCGCACAGCACCAGCGCCGAGAACAGGCTCAGCAGCGGGCGCAGCAGGAACCCGTCCAGACGCAGCGTCTGCATTCGCGCCATGTAGTGCGAGCGGCTGGCCTCGCCCATACGCTCGCCAAAGCGCGCCTGCTGGCGGAACTGCTGGATCACGCTCATGCCGTTGATCACTTCGTTGAAGCCATCGTTGATATCGGCCAGATAGGCGCGCACCCGGCGCACGATCGGCGTGCTGTAGCGCTGATAGACAATCATGACGATCAGCACCGCTGGGAAGATGGTGATTGCCACCAGCGCCATGCGCCAGTCGAGGCTGAACATTGCCACCAGCATGGCGCCCACCAGCGCGGCGCTGCGCAGCACCGTTGCCACCACCGTGACGTAAAGATCGCGGATCACTTCGGTATCGTTGGTCACGCGGGAGATCACCTGCCCAACGGGCTGAGTATCAAATTCGCTCAGCGGCTGGCGCAGCGCGGCATCCATGACGTCGGTACGCAGCTGCTGCACCACGCCGACGGCGGCGCGGTTAAACAGCAGCGACTGCACGTAATGCAGCGATGCCGCCAGCAGCTGAAGCCCCACGTAGGCCACGGCCAGCCCCGCCACCAGCCCCAGGGGCAGATAGCGCTTCGCCACCATGTTGTCGATGAAATAGCTAATCAGCAGCGGGCCGGTCACTTCGGCAATGGCGGCGATCCACAGCAGCAGCACCGCAAGGGAGAGCGGCTTGCGCCAGGGTGAACCGTAGGCCAGCAGGCGCTTAAGCGTTGGCCAGAGCTGTCCAAACTTACGCATTTGCAGCCTCCTCATCCCGTTCCGGCGCGTCGTCGAGCGCCGCTTCAAGCTGCTGATAGCGATACATATCGCGATACCATCCGGGCTGCTCCGCAAGCTGCTCGTGCTGACCGCGCTGGGCGATATGCCCGTGCTGCATGACCAGGATTTCACTGGCCTCGGTCAACGCCGACAGACGGTGCGCGCTGATGATCACCGTGCGCCCTTCGCCCCACTGGCGCAGGTTGTGCAGGATCTGGTGCTCGGTACGGCCATCGACCGCCGAAAGCGCGTCGTCGAGGATCAGGATTTCGGCATTCAGCAGCAGCGCGCGGGCAATGGAAATACGCTGCTTTTGACCGCCGGAGAGCATCACGCCCCGCTCGCCCACTTCGGTTTCATAGCCCTGGGGCAGGCGCAGAATATCGTCATGCACGCTGGCTAAGCGCGCCACGTGCTCGATCTCGTCCTGGGTAGCGTTCGGGTGGCCGAGCGCGATGTTGTTGGCAACGGTATCCGAGAATAAAAACGGCGTCTGGCTGACCACCGCCAGGCGGCTGCGCCAGTCGTCCAGCAGCAGCTGCGTCAGCGGCACGTCGTGGAAGCGAATATCGCCCTCGGTGACGTCAAAGTGACGCTGGATAAGCGACAGCACGGTGCTTTTGCCCGCGCCCGTCGGGCCGCAAATGCCCAGCATCTGGCCCGGCTCCAGCGTGAAGTTCACGTTTTCGAGCACCTTGTGTTCCGTCTGCGGATAAACAAAGGCGCGGATATCCGCCTTCATCACTCCACGCCCTGGCGGCACGGCTTCGCTGCCGTCGTTGACCACCGGCGCTTCGGAGAGCATCGCGCGAATACGGCTGTACGCCGCGCTGCCGCGCTCAACGATGTTAAACATCCAGGCCAGCGCCAGCATCGGCCAAATCATCAGCCCGAGATACATCGCAAAGCTGGTTAGCTGGCCGAGCGTCAGCGTGCCCTGCACCACCATCCAGCTCCCGCCGCCGATAGCCAGCAGGTTTGCGGTGCCGATGGCGATATAGATCGTCGGGTCGAACCGCGCATCAATCCGCGCGACGCGCATGTTTTTCGCCCCGGTATCCGCAGCGTCCGCGGCAAACTGCGCGGACTGGCGGTCTTCCAGACCAAACGCTTTGATCATGCGAATGCTGGTCATGCTCTCCTGGGTACGGTCGTTCAGCGCGGAGAAGGCCGCCTGCGCGAGCTTGAAGCGCTCGTGCAGCTGTTCACCGTAGCGGTTGATCGCCAGCGCCATCAGCGGCATCGGCAGCAGCGCCAGCAGGGTCAGCTGCCAGCTTATCTGGGTGGACATGACAATCAGCACCGCGCAGCCCATCACCAGCGAATCCA
Organism: Enterobacter soli; assembly: GCF_964208575.1. Classification (GTDB taxonomy): domain Bacteria; phylum Pseudomonadota; class Gammaproteobacteria; order Enterobacterales; family Enterobacteriaceae; genus Enterobacter; species Enterobacter soli_A. The sequence goes on from NZ_CAXOFU010000008.1 coordinate 141,328, forward strand.
CCAGCGTTAACACCCCTTCCCCGGCGGCAAACACTACGCGATCTACATCGTTGGTGGCGCGGGCGATTAAGTCCCCGGTGCGGTGGCGAAGGTAAAACTCAGGGTGCTGGCGGCTCAGCTGGCGGTAAAAATCTTCGCGCAGCTCAACGGCGAGCTGATAGGACGCGCCGAACAGCAGCACGCGCCAGACGTAGCGCAGCAGATAGACAATCACCGCCGTCAGCACCAGCGTGCCAATCCACATCATCACCCGTGCGGTGGTGTAATGCTGCTCGGTGACGCCGTCCACGACGTACCCCACCACCTTCGGCGGGATCAGCTGCAGAATGGCAATAATGATAAGCAGGAATACGGCGCCGAGATAGCGTTGCCACTCCCGACGAAAGTACCAGCTTAGTTGGGCAAATAATCGCACGCGGTATTTTCCTGAAGGTATTGTTCCGGCGCAGCCGGGAAATTGTTCGATTTATTCAATGGGTAATGCAGTGGTGTACTTAATTTGTTCCATGGCGAAACTCGACGTGACGTCCGACAGGCCCGGTACGCTGTTAACCAGCCGCTTGTAAAAATCATCGTACCGCTTCATGTCTGCCACCTGGACGCGCATCAGATAGTCATATTCCCCTGCCATGCGCCAGAAGCCGAGCACCTCAGGCATCTCGGAAACCTGAGTCACAAAACGACAGTACCAGTCGCTGCTGTGATGTTGGGTTTTTATCAGGACGAAGGCGGTCAGTCCAAGCCCCAGTTTTTCGGGATCTAAAAGCGCGACGCGTCCCAGCAGAACACCGTCGTCTTCGAGCTTTTTGAGGCGCTTCCAGCAGGGTGTGGTGGTCAGATTAACGGCATCTGCCAGCGCCTGCAAAGAGAGGGTACAGTCGTTTTGCAGCAACGAAAGCAGCTTGCGGTCAATTTTATCTAGCATACCCACCCCACAGAGAAAATTTTTCTCCTTACATTCTATTTTAAAGGCCAGATAGCAACAATTTTTTCCGTGCTTTTCGCTATGCTGGGCACAAAATGACAAACGGATAATCACGATGAATAGCACCTGGGTAAAACACGCCATCAGCGAAATCAATGCCGACTATCAACGTTCGGCGGACACCCATCTCATTCGCCTTGCCCTGCCGGGCTTTCCGGGCATTCAGCTTTACCTGAAAGATGAAAGCACCCATCCCACCGGGAGCCTGAAGCACCGCCTGGCGCGCTCGCTGTTCTTATACGGCCTGTGTAACGGCTGGATCAAAGAAGGCACAACGATTATTGAGTCATCTTCCGGCTCAACGGCGGTGTCAGAGGCCTATTTTGCCCGCCTGCTTGGGCTGCCCTTCATCGCCGTGATGCCTTCCTGCACCGCGAAACGCAAAATCGAGCAAATAGAATTTTACGGCGGACGCTGCCACTTCGTTGAAAGCGCCTGCGAAATCTACGCGGCCTCTGAAATGCTGGCCCGCGAGCTGAACGGCCACTATATGGATCAGTTCACCTTCGCCGAGCGCGCCACCGACTGGCGCGGGAACAACAACATCGCCGACAGTATTTTCCGTCAGATGACCCACGAGCCAAACCCCGTTCCTGCCTACGTGGTCATGAGCGCGGGCACCGGCGGGACGTCCGCGACCATTGGCCGCTACATTCGCTGTCAGGGCTACAACACGCAGCTGATGGTGGTCGATCCGCAGAACTCCGTGTTCCTCGACTACTGGCAAACCCGCGATGCCGCCCTGCGCAGCCCGGTTGGCAGCAAAATCGAAGGCATTGGCCGCCCGCGCGTGGAGCCTTCCTTCATTCCGGATGTGGTGGACGAAATGCTGCGCGTACCGGATGCAGCAAGCGTGGCGACCGCGCACTGGCTTGAAACCCAGCTTGGCCGCAAGGTGGGTGCTTCCACGGGCACCAACATGTGGGGCGCACTGCAGCTGGCTGCGCGGATGCGCGAAGAGGGCCGCACCGGTTCAATCGTTACGCTGCTGTGCGACAGCGGGGAGCGCTATCTCGACACCTATTACAACGCGGAGTGGGTGGAGACAAACATCGGCGATATTACGCCGTGGACAGCGCAGATTGCGCAGCTGGTGAAATAAAAAAAAGCCAGACCGAAGTCTGGCTTGCTGGAAGGGTCTCACTATTCGGGGGAATATGGGAGGTTGTTTTTGTCCAGCCAATGAGTCAAAAAGTGGGACACGGCTTCGTTGCGGCAGTGTCCAATAACCGGCAGATGAGGAAGCTCCGCAATGAGCTGCGGCATCGCATTCCCCATAATCAGACCGCGACCGACGCTGCCCAGCATCTCGCGGTCGTTCATAGCATCGCCAAACGCCATGCAATCCTGCATCGTCAGGCCCAGGTGGTCGCTCAGCACCGCCAGCGCGGAGCCTTTGTTGCATCCCACGGGCAGCACTTCCAGACAATCCACCGCCGAGAACGTGAGGTGCGCGCGGTCGCCCAGCGCCTCGTTGAGCTGAATGCGCAAGCGGCACAAATCGTCGTGATCGCCGCAGAAACAGACCTTCGTCACCGAGTGAGCCGGAATGCGGCGCAGATCGGTTAGCTGATACTTAAAGCCGCTGTAGACATGGGCGTGCAGCAGCTCGGGGATTTCGCGCCCGGTGAACCAGCCGCTGTCGTTAAAGACGTGAATGCTGGCCTGCGTGTCCCAGGTGCTGTGCAGAACGATATCCGCCACTTCCGGGTTAAGATCCTGACGGTGCAGCACATCCCCTTCGACAGAGTGAATGCGCGTGCCGTTTCCGGTGATTAGAAAGGCGTCCAGAGAAAACGATCCGAGCAGATGACGCATCTCCAGCACGTGACGGCCCGTAGCGAACGTCAGCGTAATATCATGCTCGTGCAGGCGCTTCAGGGTGCTCAGGGTTTTATCCCCTAAACGGTGATCCGGCATTAACAGAGTGCCGTCCATATCAAACGCAGCGAGCCGGGCCATGATTACTCCTGAAATGTGATGCGATTAACTTGTGCATCAGTATCGACTGAGATATACGGAAGTAATAGTGAATAGATAGGAATTATTGTTCCGGGTTTCTCATGCGCCAGCTTAATCGCCTCAACCAGTATCAACGCCTGTGGCAACCGTCATCCGGTGCGCCGCAGCAGGTTACCGTCACCGAGCTTGCCAGCCGCTGTTTTTGCAGCGAGCGGCACGTGCGAACCTTGCTGCGCCAGGCGCAGGACGCGGGCTGGCTAAGCTGGCGGGCTCAGTCCGGGCGCGGCAAGCGCGGCGAACTGACCTTTCACGTCACGCCGGAATCGCTGCGTAACGAGATGATGGAGCAGGCGCTCAAAAGCGGGCATCAGCACAACGCGCTGGAGCTGGCACAGCTCGCCCCCGAGGATTTACGCGCGCTGCTGCATCCGTTTCTGGGCGGGCAGTGGCAAAACGACACCCCGACGCTGCGCATTCCCTACTACCGGTCTCTCGACCCGCTCCACCCGGGATTTTTACCGGGCCGCGCCGAGCAGCATCTGGCGGGACAAGTTTTCTCCGGCCTGACGCGGTTTAGCGGCACCCGCAGCGAGCCGACAGGCGATCTCGCCCACCACTGGGAGGTCTCCCCCGACGGTCTGCGCTGGCATTTTTACATTCGCTCCACGCTGCACTGGCATAACGGCGATAAGGTCGAAACGGCGCAGCTGCAGGAGAGCCTTCGTGCGCTACTCGGGCTGCCTGCCCTGCGCAAGCTGTTTCAGAGCGTGCTGCGCATAGAAGTCACCCATCCGCAGTGCCTGACGTTTATCCTCCACCAGCCGGATTACTGGCTGGCGCACCGCCTGGCGACCTATTGCAGCCGGCTTGCGCACCCTGAACTGCCCATGACGGGCAGCGGCCCCTTCAGGCTGGCGGTTTACGACCCCGACCTGGTGCGTCTGGAAAGCCACGAGCAGTATCATCTTAGCCATCCGCTGCTTAAGGCGATTGAGTACTGGATCACCCCTACCCTGTTTGACTACGGGCTGGGCACAAGCTGCCGCCACCCGGTTCAAATCGCCATCGGCGAGCCGGACGAACTGGGTAGCCTCCGGCTGGTAAGCAACAGCACCAGCCTGGGGTTTTGCTATCTCACGCTCAAGCACAGCCCACGATTGAGCGAAATGCAGGCGAGGCGGCTTATCAACATCATCCACCTCTCCACTCTGCTGCACACCCTGCCGCTCAACGAAGGGCTGATCACCCCTACGCAGGAAATGCTGCCCGGCTGGCGGATACCGCAATGGGCCGAGATGAAGGACGTGCAACTGCCAACGGCGCTGACGCTGATTTATCACCTGCCCGTTGAGCTCCACACCATGGCAAGCCAGCTTAAGGAGTATCTTGCCCGGCAAGGCTGTGAACTGACGGTTATCTTCCATGACGCGAAAACCTGGGACGGATGCCAGACGCTGGCGGACGCGGACATCATGATGGGCGACAGGCTCATCGGTGAAGCGCCGGAATATACGCTTGAGCAGTGGCTGCGCTGCGATACCCTCTGGCCGCACCTTCTGAGCGCCCCGCAGTTCGCCCATCTGCAGGCCACGCTGGACGCGGTACAAACCCAGGCCGACGAACAGGCCCGGCACGCGGGGCTTAAAGCGATATTCACTCAGCTGATGGAAAGCGCGGTGCTGACGCCTTTGTTCAACTATCAGTACCAGATTAGCGCCCCGCCGGGGGTAAACGGCATCCGCCTGAACACCCGCGGCTGGTTTGATTTCACCGAGGCCTGGCTTCCGGCGCCCAAATCGTGAAGAAGCTGGTCGCCGTCGTGGTCAGGCGGTAACATGGCGTTTTACCGTTATTGTTGAGACTACTTATGAAACGTGCCGTCGTCGTGTTCAGCGGAGGACAAGATTCCACCACCTGCCTGGTTCAGGCGCTCCATCAGTACGATGAAGTTCACTGCGTCACCTTTGACTATGGTCAGCGCCACCGCGCCGAGATTGACGTCGCCCGCGAACTGGCGCTGAAACTGGGCGCCCGCGCACATAAGGTGCTGGACGTCACGCTGTTAAATGAACTGGCCGTAAGCAGTCTCACCCGCGACAGTATCCCCGTTCCTGATTACGAACCGGATGCCAGCGGCATTCCAAACACCTTCGTGCCCGGTCGTAATATTCTCTTCCTGACGCTGACGGCCATTTACGCCTATCAGGTTAAAGCCGAAGCCGTGATTACCGGGGTGTGCGAGACCGACTTCTCGGGCTACCCGGATTGCCGCGATGAGTTCGTGAAGGCGTTAAATCACGCGGTTAACCTGGGCATGGCAAAAGAGACCCGCTTCGAAACGCCGTTAATGTGGCTGGATAAAGCAGAAACCTGGGCGCTGGCAGATTACTGGGGCAAACTGGATCTGGTGCGCAGCGAAACCCTGACCTGCTACAACGGCATCAAAGGCGACGGCTGTGGACAGTGCGCGGCCTGTAATCTGCGTGCTAACGGGCTGAATCACTATCTCGCCGATAAGCCTGGCGTGATGGCAGCCATGAAGAACAAAACCGGTCTGAAATAAGCCTACTTCACCGTGCTGTCGAACAGTTTAACGCCGGCAGCACGAGTTATTTTCATCAGCGTCGTCAGGGTTGGGTTACCGTTTTCGGACAGGGTTCTGTAAAGCTGCTGGCGAGATAGCCCTGATTTAGCCGAGATTTCACTGATGCCGCCCCGGGCTTCGATGACCTGTCGAAGCGCAATAAGATAGGCAGGGATACCCTGATCCTCATAGATTTCTTCTAGTGCTGTTTGCAGATAAAGCTGAGCATCGGCGGGGTTTTCGCGCAGCATCTTCACTACGGCATCATGATGGCTAACGGAGCTTGAGTATTTTCGTTCAGCGGGGCTCATCCGGTTTTCCTTTTGATTGATGATCTTTCCAGTAATCCACTGCCAGTTTTACATCCGCTTTTTGACTCTTTTTATCACCACCTATCAGTAGTAATAAAACCTGCCGATGCTCAACAGCAAAATAGATCCTGTAACCGGGACCACTGTCGACCCGCATTTCCCAGACGCCTTCTCTGAGGTATCGGTAATCGCCAAAATTACGTTTTATCGCACGGTTAACTCGCACAAGGATCCGAAACACGGTGTCCGGATCCTTGCGCTTCATCTTCGCCATCCAGTCCTCAAACGGAATTTTTCCGTCACGGGCCCGGTAACGTTCAACGACGTAGTCCCTGTCCATCATTCTATCCCTGAATGGCTTCCTTGTCTTTTATAAAAGACAAAATCCTAGGCGATCATCAACTCCAGCTTCTCGCGCAGCTCACCTTCCAGCGGCAGCGCTTTCTGGGTCTTAAGGTCGATACAGACAAAGGTGATCAGCGCGTCTGCAACCACCTGCCCTTCGGGCTCCAGCGTGACCACCTGACTGAGAACGCCGCTTTTTCCATTTAGCTGCTGTACCTGGCTGGTGACGGTCAGCAGATCGCCCAGCACTGCCGGGCGGCGGTAGTTGATATTAATATTGGCAACCACAAACGCGATGTTGTGTGCGGTCAGCCACTGAAAGCTTTCGCTATTTTCCAGCCCGTCCCAGCGCGCCTCCTCGAGGAATTCGAGATAGCGGGCGTTATTCACGTGCTGGTAAACGTCGAGGTGATATCCACGTACTTTGATTTTTGTCTGCATAGCGCAATAGCCTTGTATTTTGTTATAGGATCAGAGGTCACAACTGGTATGACCTCATTATCCTGGCAAATTTATGCCACTGTGCAAGTTATTGCGCGATTACAGCGTCAGATGCGAGAGGTTGCGCTCAACCAGCGCGCTGCCCATTCCCGGCACCTGTTTGAGATCGTCAAGCGTTTTGAAGGGGCCGTACTCCTCCCGATAGCTGACAATTGCCTGCGCCTTTTTCAACCCTACGCCGTTCAGCGCCCGCGCCAGCTCGTCCGCCGAGGCCGTGTTGATGCTGACCCGGGTACCTTCCTCATCAGCACTTTTCACGCCCGGCAGGGCTTTGGAGTGTGCTGGCGCCTGCGAAGCCGCCGCTGCGTCTGTTTTGACCTGTACGGCCTGCGGTTTGTCCGCAGCCGTCGCTGCAAAGGCGACATGTGCGATACCGGTGCTGGCGAAGGCCAGGGTAATGAATAGAGCTTTGATTCCACGTTTCATGTTGTTATCTCCTTGTTTGTTGACAGCCACGCCACCATAACCGCGGGCAAAAACAGGCACAAACAGCAGATTGCAGAAATGGAAAAGGCCGCGAAAGCGGCCTTTAAATATTGCAGTGCGTTACGAAAATCTGCGAGCAGACGCGTAATTATTACTGCTGGGTAATGATGTCACCCAGCTTGATTTTGGCGTCTTTACGCAGGTTGCTCATCATGGCTTCGAAGGCAATCTGGGCGTTGTTCTGGGTAATGCCCTGAACCATCGCTTTCTTCTGCTCTTCCGGCATGGTGCCCGCTTTCACTTCGTCCAGCGCCAGCAGCACAACGTTACCCTGCATATCGGTCGTCGTACCGAAGCTTGGTTTGTCCTTCGCCGGCAGGCTCAGACCAAACGCCGCCTGGCTGATTGGATCCTGGCTGGTACGGCTCAGGGTTTTCGCTTCACCGAACTTCAGGCCTGCGGCTTTCAGCGCGTCGTCGCCTTTGCCTGCTTTCAGGTCAGAAAGCAGTTTCTCTGCGTTCAGTTTCGCCTGCTGCTCAGCTTTGTTGTGCTTAACCTGCGCCACAACCTGATCCTTCACTTCAGCCAGAGGCTTAACGGACTCGGCTTTGTGCTCCGCCACGCGCAGGACGAACGCACGATCGCCGTCCACGGTGATGATGTCAGAGTTGCTGCCCGGTGTGCCATTTTCGCCCACCAGACCACCGTTGAAGATGGCGTCGGAAACCGGCTTGAAGTTCAGCTCTTCCGGCAGGTTGTCGTGGCCGAACCAGCCCGTTTCAACCGCTTTTACGCCAGCAGCCTGCTCTGCACCTGCCAGCGACTCGTTGTCGTTGCTGGCGGCATCGCTCACTTTCTGCTGCAGCGCGTAGAAGGCATCCAGCGCTTTTTCCTGCTTCACTTTCGCCGCGATATCGTCACGCACGTCAGCCAGCGGCTTAGTTTTTGCTGCCTGAACGTCGTCAAGACGCACAACCAGGAAACCAACGGAAGATTTAATCACGCCAGACAGCTGGCCTTTTTCTTTCAGGCCCGCATTTTTCAGCTCTTCCGGCGTTGTGGCATCTTCCAGCCAGCCCATATCACCGCCGTTTTTAGCGGAGATGATGTCGGTGGATTTTGCTTTTGCAACGGTCGCGAAATCGGCGCCTTTGTTCAGCTCATCCAGCGCAGCTTTAGCATCCGCTTCAGTTTTGGTCTGAATGACGCTGTAGCGGTTACGCTGAGGCTGAGTGAACTGATCCTGATGTTGGTCGTAGTAAGACTGGATATCCGCGTCGGTGGCGGTTTCCTGCAACGCGGCGGCATCCAGTTTGATGTAGCTTACGCGGAACTGCTCAGGGGCAACGAAGGTGTTCTTGTTTTGCTCGTAGAACGCGTTAACGTCTTCGTCGCTAACCTGCTGCTTCGCCGCTAATGCATTCACGTCGATGATAGCTTCACGCACAACACGCTGCTGAGCAACCAGCGCAGCCAGCTCGTCAGTTTCACCTTTCAGCATGAAATCAGTGCCAACCACGGCATTAATCAGCTGCTGGGTTGTCAGCTGATTACGCAGCGCCTGCGCGTACTGGTCAGCGGTCATGCCCATCTGGTTCACGATAGCGTTGTAGCGGGTATTGTCGAATTTGCCGTTAGACTGGAATGCCTGGGTGGAGAAGATGGCTTTTTTAACCTGATCGTCGCTGATGCCCAGACCGAGGTTTTTAGCATATTGGTCCAGAAGCGCTTCATCAATCAGGCGGTTCAGAGTCTGCTGGCGCAGGGTTTTCATGTAACCTTCGTTAGATGCCAGCTCTGAGAACTGATCTCCCAGCTGCTGCTGCATACGGTTACGTTCACCCGCGAAGGCATTCTCGAACTGTCCACGGCTGATTTCCTGGCCATTCACTTTTGCGGCGTAGTTGCTGCTACCGCCGATCAGGTAACTACTCACGCCGGTCAATATGAACGACACGATAATGATACCGAAAATAATCTTGAGCACGAGACTGTTAGCAGCCGTGCGTAAGCTGTCCATCATGGTGTAACAACACTCCGCTGTAGGTGACTGGTGACCTGACGCTGACGGGAAATCCTTACCGTCGCGCGTAAAGGCGTATTGTGACAAGAAACCGGGGCAATTGTCAGCCCACAACTCGCATAAACTCGAACAAATCAGGCCTGGACAAACAAAAAAGGCACATCAAATGATGCGCCCTTGTACTTTTCAGCTTCCCTGAAGCGAGAAAGCAATCAGTTTACTGCGTCTTTCAGCGCTTTACCGGCACGGAAGCCCGGCACTTTAGCGGCAGCAATAGTGATTTCTTTACCGGTCTGAGGGTTGCGGCCAGTACGGGCAGCACGCTCTTTAACCGCGAAAGTTCCGAAACCAACCAGTGCAACGTCGTCCCCAGCTTGCAGAGATTCAGTAACAGAAGCAATTAAAGCATCTAACGCACGTCCAGCTGCAGCTTTAGAAATATCAGCACCCGCAGCAATTTTGTCAATCAGTTGAGATTTATTCACTGTTCTCTTCCTCTCTTTATAATTTATATCGCACCTGAATCCTTCACAGTGCGACCGCGCAGCAGTTATATCAGGCCTGCCATGACCTTACAACACCCGTTGTTGATGGCTAACCCAATCAGCAATCTAAATTAGCTATACAAAAAAAAGCTGGCAAGTCCGAAATGACTTACCAGCCTTGTTTTTATTGACGCTCTTTGCGCGAGGTCACTATTTTGCGGTTACAACCTGCATTCCAGAAGGTTCATTCTGCAATGCGAGGGTCAGAACTTCTTCAATACGCTTCACCGGGTGAATATCTAAATCGGCGATAACGTTGTCCGGGATCTCTTCCAGGTCGCGCTTATTTTCATGCGGAATCAATACGGTTTTGATCCCACCGCGATGCGCTGCCAGAAGTTTTTCTTTCAGACCACCGATTGGCAGAACCTGACCGCGCAGGGTAATTTCACCGGTCATCGCAACATCGGCACGCACCGGGTTACCCGTCAGGCAGGAGACCAGAGCGGTACACATTGCGATACCTGCGCTTGGGCCGTCTTTCGGCGTCGCCCCTTCAGGCACGTGAACGTGGATGTCGCGTTTTTCGTAAAAGTCTGGGTTGATGCCCAGTTTTTCCGCACGCGCGCGCACCACGGTCAGCGCAGCCTGAATGGATTCCTGCATCACTTCGCCCAGAGAACCGGTATAGGTGAGCTTACCTTTACCCGGAACGCAGGCGGTTTCGATGGTGAGCAGATCGCCGCCCACTTCGGTCCATGCCAGGCCAGTAACCTGTCCCACACGGTTTTCGTTGTCCGCGCGACCGTAGTCGTAACGCTGAACGCCGAGGTATTCGTGCAGGTTATCGCCGTTAATCTCGATGTGCTTAAGGCTTTTATCCAGCAGCAGCTGTTTAACCGCTTTACGGCACAGTTTAGAGATTTCACGCTCCAGACCACGCACGCCCGCTTCGCGGGTGTAGTAACGAATGATGCTGATAATCGCGCTATCGTCTACCGTGATCTCACTTTCTTTCAGTGCATTACGCTCAATCTGCTTAGAAAGCAGGTGGCGCTTGGCGATGTTCAGCTTTTCGTCTTCGGTGTAGCCCGACAGACGGATCACTTCCATACGATCCAGCAGCGGTGCCGGAATGTTCATGGAGTTAGAGGTAGCCACGAACATCACATCGCTCAGGTCGTAGTCCACTTCCAGATAGTGATCGCTGAACGCGACGTTCTGCTCTGGATCCAGCACTTCAAGCAGTGCGGAAGCCGGATCGCCACGCATGTCAGACGACATTTTGTCGATTTCATCGAGCAGGAACAGCGGGTTTTTAACGCCCACTTTCGCCATTTTCTGAATCAGTTTACCCGGCATTGAGCCGATGTAGGTACGGCGGTGACCGCGGATTTCAGCTTCGTCACGCACGCCGCCCAGCGCCATACGGATGTACTTACGGCCGGTCGCTTTCGCGATCGACTGACCCAGGGAGGTTTTACCTACCCCTGGAGGCCCGACCAGGCACAGGATTGGGCCCTTGAGCTTGTTCACACGGCTCTGCACCGCGAGATACTCAAGAATACGGTCTTTGACGCGTTCCAGGCCGTAGTGGTCGGTATCAAGGATTTCCTGCGCCTGACGCAGGTCTTTTTTGACCTTGCTGCGGGCGTTCCACGGAACCTGAACCATCCACTCGATGTAGCCACGAACTACGGTCGCTTCCGCCGACATCGGAGACATCATTTTCAGCTTCTGCAGTTCAGCTTCGGCCTTTTCTTTCGCCTCTTTCGGCATTTTCGCCGCGTCGATCTTACGCTTCAGCGCTTCGTTTTCGTCCGGCGCGTCGTCCATTTCGCCGAGTTCTTTCTGAATCGCTTTCATTTGCTCGTTCAGATAGTACTCGCGCTGGGATTTCTCCATCTGTTTCTTCACGCGGTTGCGAATGCGCTTCTCAACCTGCAACAGATCGATTTCAGACTCCATCATCGCCATCAGGTATTCCAGACGTTCATTCACGTCGGACATTTCCAGCACGGACTGTTTGTCAGCCAGCTTCAGCGGCATGTGCGCGGCGATGGTGTCCGCCAGACGTGCAGGATCGTCGATGCTGTTCAGCGACGTCAGCACTTCTGGTGGGATTTTCTTGTTGAGCTTGATATAGCCTTCGAACTGGCTGATCGCGGTGCGCACCAGCACTTCCTGCTCGCGCTCATCCAGCTCCGGCGAATCGAGATACTCTGCTTTTGCAGAGAAGTGTTCGCCGTTGTCAGACAGAGTGGTAATACGCGCACGCTGCAAACCTTCAACCAACACTTTGACAGTGCCGTCCGGCAGTTTCAGCATTTGTAAAATAGAGGCCACGGTCCCGACGGTGAAAAGATCGTTTACACCCGGCTCATCCGTTGAAGCTTCTTTCTGCGCAACCAACATGATTTTTTTATCATGATCCATGGCGGCTTCAAGGCAACGGATAGATTTTTCCCGCCCTACAAATAAGGGTATGACCATGTGCGGATAAACCACCACATCGCGCAGCGGCAATACGGGGATTTCAATGCGTTCAGAACGCTCAGGATTCATAGAGCTCTCTCTTAGTTTAGTGTCCGCCAGGTAATCAGGTTATGTGACTGTGCTTCACACAACTCTTAACATGTAACCAGTATATGGGGATGTTTCCCACACATTCAACGTCATGAATACGGAAAAAGCAAAGGGGGGATAAAATCCCCCCTTTTTTAATAACTGCTTGTATGATTTGGTGAATTATTCGCCAGATGCCTGCTGCGCTTCGGGCTTACCGTAGATCAGCAGCGGCTTGCTTTGGCCACCAATCACAGATTCATCAATCACCACTTTCTCAACATCTTCCATGGACGGCAGATCGTACATGGTGTCGAGCAGAGCGGCTTCTACGATAGAACGCAGACCACGCGCGCCTGTTTTGCGGATCATTGCTTTTTTCGCAATCGCATCCAGGGCTTCGTCACGGAATTCCAGCTCTACGCCTTCCAGATTGAACAGCGCCTGATACTGCTTGGTCAGCGCATTTTTCGGCTCTTTCAGAATCTGGATCAGCGCGTCTTCGCTCAGCTCGTTCAGCGTTGCCACCACCGGCAGACGACCGATGAACTCAGGGATCAGACCAAACTTGATCAGATCTTCTGGTTCAACCTGCGACAGCAGTTCGCCTTCGTTCGGTTTTTCAGACGTGGATTTCACGGTTGCGCCAAAACCAATGCCGGAGCCGGTTTCAACACGGTGAGAAATCACTTTATCCAGGCCTGCAAACGCACCGCCACAGATGAAGAGGATCTTGGAGGTATCAACCTGCAGGAACTCCTGCTGCGGATGCTTACGGCCGCCCTGCGGTGGAACCGCGGCAACCGTACCTTCGATCAGCTTCAGCAGCGCCTGCTGTACGCCTTCACCCGACACGTCACGGGTGATGGACGGGTTGTCGGATTTACGGGAGATCTTATCGATCTCATCGATATACACGATCCCGCGCTGCGCTTTCTGAACGTCGTAGTCACACTTCTGCAGCAGTTTCTGGATGATGTTTTCTACGTCTTCACCCACGTAGCCGGCTTCGGTCAGCGTGGTGGCGTCAGCCATGGTGAACGGTACATCCAGCAGGCGCGCCAGCGTTTCGGCCAGCAGCGTTTTACCGGACCCGGTTGGGCCGATCAGCAGAATGTTACTTTTACCCAGTTCAACACCATTGCTGGTATCGCCGTTGCGCAGACGCTTGTAGTGGTTGTACACCGCCACCGCCAGCACTTTTTTCGCCTGTTCCTGACCGATGACGTAGTCATCAAGGTGGTGGCGAATTTCATGCGGGGTTGGCAACGCGCTACGCTCACGGTGCGGCGCGACTTCTTTAATCTCTTCGCGGATGATGTCGTTACATAAGTCGACACATTCGTCGCAGATATACACGGACGGCCCGGCAATCAGTTTACGCACTTCATGCTGGCTTTTGCCGCAAAAAGAGCAGTACAGCAGTTTGCCCGAACCATCTTTGCGTTTATCTGTCATGAGTCCAAACCTCTTTTTAAGTTCTTTGTGCCGCACATGACGACGCAAATGCCATTCTCAGACGCAAGCTGCTCTCAAGCAGAATGCCGCCCTACCTTAGTATAGCGGCACACTCGCGTCGCGGGCATCAATTACGATGGGTCAATACGGAGTCAACTAAGCCGTACTCTACTGCCTCTGGGGCAGAGAGGAAGCGATCGCGCTCGGTATCGCGCTCGATCTGCTCAAGGGATTGACCCGTATGCTGCGCCATAAGTTCATTCATGCGCGCTTTTACTTTCAGAATTTCGCGTGCGTGGATTTCGATATCCGTCGCCTGGCCCTGATATCCGCCCAGCGGCTGGTGAATCATCACGCGAGAGTTCGGCAGGCAGAAACGCTTGCCTTTGGCGCCTGCGGTTAACAGGAAGGCGCCCATAGATGCCGCCTGCCCCATACAGATGGTGCTCACGTCTGGCTTGATGAACTGCATGGTGTCATAAATAGACATACCCGCCGTGATCACGCCGCCAGGGGAGTTAATATACAGGTAAATGTCTTTTTCCGGGTTTTCCGCTTCCAGAAACAGCATCTGCGCCACGATCAGGTTAGCCATGTGGTCTTCGACCTGGCCGGTCAGAAAGATAACGCGTTCCTTGAGCAGACGGGAATAGATATCAAAAGAACGCTCACCGCGTGAGGTCTGTTCAATAACCATTGGCACCAGAGCCATATGGGGTGCAAAGTTGTCTCGTTCGCCACTGTATGACATTTCCGTCTCCTGGATCTAAATTGAAAACACCTGCTGTACTGATTGTAACCTTATGGACGGATTATCAGCCAGTCTCATTCGTCGTGATTACCTGGTTATGGGGTTCACTTTGCCCTATTTCAAGCATAACAACCTTTTGTTGTTACGCTAACACTGAAAGGGTGTTTTAGCACTCTTCCTGGCCTATTGGTGTGATAAAAAAAACCCGTCGCCATAAGGCAACGGGTTTTTTGTTCAAACTTTAAACCGTTGAGGCGAAATTACGCCTGCTGGTTCATCAGTTCGTTAAAAGAGGTCGCTTTTTCGGACACTTTAGCTTTCGCCAGTACCGCTTCAACAGCCTGCTCTTCCAGCGCTACGTTGCGCATGTTGTCCATCAGCTCTTTGTTGCTACCGTAGAACGCGATAACTTCTGATGGATCTTCGTATGCAGAAGCCATCTCTTCGATCAGGCCTTTCACACGCTCTTCGTCAGCTTTCAGCTCGTGGGTACGAATTACTTCGCCCAGCAGCAGGCCAACAACAACGCGGCGTTTTGCCTGCTCTTCGAACAGTTCGCGCGGCAGTTCCATCGCTTGCTGCTGGTTGCCACCGAAACGCTGTGCAGCCTGACGGCGCAGAACGTCGATTTCGCTGTCGATCAGGGCAGCTGGAACGTCGATTTCGTTCGCTTTCACCAGGCCGTCGATTGCCTGAGATTTAACACGGTTACGCACAGCGCCATTCAGCTCGCGCTCCATGTTTTTACGTACTTCGGTACGCAGACCGGCTACAGAACCATCTTCCACGCCGAAACGCTTGATGAATTCTTCAGTCAGTTCTGGCAGCTCGCGCTCTTCAACTTTTTTCAGGTTAATGACGAACTTAGCGGCTTTACCTTTCAGGTTTTCAGCGTGGTATTCTTCCGGGAAGGTCACGTCGATAGTGAACTCTTCGCCAGCTTTGTGACCTTTGATACCGTCTTCGAAGCCTGGGATCATACGACCCTGGCCCATTGCCAGTACGAAGTCAGACGCTTTACCGCCTTCGAACTCTTCGCCGTCTACAGAACCGGTGAAGTCGATGGTTACGCGGTCTTCCGCGTCAACAGCGCCTTCTTTCTCTTTCCAGTTCGCCTGCTGCTTGCGCAGGGTGTCCAGCATACCGTCTACGTCTTCGTCGGTAACGGAAACGATCGGTTTTTCAACTTCGATAGATTCCAGACCTTTCAGCTCAACTTCCGGGTACACTTCGAACTCTACAGAGTAGGTGAAGTCTTCGCCCTGCTTGTATTCGCCTGGAACATAGTTCGGCGCGCCAGCTGGATTGATTTTTTCTTTGATGATCGCATCGATAAAGTTGCGGCTCATCAGTTCACCCAGCACATCCTGACGCACGGAAGCGCCATAACGCTGAGCAACAACATTCATTGGTACTTTGCCCTTGCGGAAGCCGTCAATACGTACTTTTTTTGCTACGTTGACCAGCTCGCTTTTCACAGCAGTTTCGATGCTGTCAGCAGCGATAGTAATCGTTACACGGCGGCCAAGGCCTTGAGTGGTTTCAACTGAAACTTGCATCTTGTTACCTCAAAAAAATCACAGTGCTCGGTCAACTCTGAATCTGTCTGTTTTACCGGGATGCTCTCTTATAAGCAGATTCACATTCCCTGTCGCCAGAATCATCCCGAAGACATTCAATAAGACGCGGCATTATAGCGGCATCACTAAGGTGAGTCGAGAACGGTTAGGGCATGTTGCTGCGGCTTTTTTCACACTTTAAGGCTATTTTTAGCTTTAAAAATGCACCATACGTTCAAAACTCAGACAAAACAAAACGGCCCGAAGGCCGCTTTGACGTAATCTGGTAGCAACATACTGGAAAAACTCCAGCGGTTGCAAATACGATTTATCAGGCGATGCTGCCCGCACCGCGACAAGGCGGCGATGCAAAAACCGTATCCTGTAAGCCTTCCCATTCTTTGATGGTATAGGTATGTAGCGCCAGCGCGTGAACAGTGGAGGAGAGTTCCTCTGTCAACGTGCCGTAGATCATTCGGTGTCGGTTGAGGAAACGCTCTCCTGCGAAGCGGTCGCTTACCAACACCACTTTGAAATGACTTTCAGACCCTGCCGGTACGTTGTGACGATAGCTCTCATCGACGACTTCGAGGAACACGGGGTTGAACGCTGCCCTTAATTTGTCTTCTATTTGCTCACGTATCATCATGAAATTACTCCTCCGACAACGCTAAGATGTCACCCATCCCTTTAAATGTTAGCCGCTTTTACCGTTTCCATTACAACAAGACAACAAATATTTAGCTTTCGTCTGATTTTCTCAGTCAAACGAATGAAGTTCACTATGAGCCTCATACGTTTTGTCTTTGACTGGCAGCGAAAACAGAAGAAGTGGTCATTTTTCGGACAAGGCGATGAATTTACATGCGTTGACCACTTCCCCTCGTCGTTGGCGATGTTATGATGGCGCCAATTTTTCGCACTCTATGCTTACGATTCGTTGAGAACCTGAAAATGTTAAAAAAACTCTTCTTTCCGTTGGTAGCACTTTTCATGCTGGCCGGCTGCGCAACCCCGCCAACCACCATCGATGTTTCACCAAAAATCACTCTGCCACAGCAGGATCCAAGCCTGATGGGCGTGACCGTTAGCATCAACGGTGCCGACCAGCGTCAGGATCAGGCCCTGGCGAAAGTCACCCGCGACAACCAGCAGGTGACGCTGACCGCGTCCCGCGACCTGCGCTTCCTGCTGCAGGAAGTGCTGGAGAAACAAATGACCGCTCGCGGCTATATGATTGGCCCAAGCGGCGCGGTTGATCTGCAGATCATCGTCAACAACCTGTATGCCGACGTATCCCAGGGTAACGTGCGCTACAACATCGCGACCAAAGCGGATATCGCCATCATCGCTACCGCGAAGAACGGCAACAAGATGAACAAAAACTACCGCGCGAGCTACTCTGTTGAAGGCGCTTTCCAGGCTTCCAACCAGAACATTGCTAACGCCGTTAACAGCGTGCTGACCGACACCATCGCAGATATGGCTCAGGACACCAGCATCCACGACTTCATCAAGCAAAACGCTCGTTAATCCTGCATCCTGACCCGGCGCTTCGCCGGGTCAGCGCTATCGACACATGTCCAGCCATTACTTACGCATTTTCCATCAACCGAAATCAGCGATTTTGCTGATCCTCGGCTTCGCCTCCGGTTTACCCCTCGCGCTCACGTCCGGCACGCTCCAGGCCTGGATGACCGTTGAGAATATCGATCTTAAAACCATCGGTTTCTTCTCGCTGGTGGGGCAGGCCTACGTCTTTAAATTCCTGTGGTCGCCGGTGATGGACCGCTACACCCCGCCGTTTTTGGGGCGTCGTCGCGGCTGGCTGGTCATGACCCAGGTTCTGCTGCTGCTGGCGATTGCCGCCATGGGCTTCCTTGAGCCTTCCACGCAGCTGCGCTGGATGGCGGCGCTCGCCGTAGTGATTGCGTTCTGCTCGGCGTCTCAGGACATCGTTTTTGATGCCTGGAAAACGGACGTTCTGCCCGCCGAAGAGCGCGGCGCAGGCGCGGCCATCAGCGTACTGGGCTATCGCCTGGGGATGCTGGTCTCCGGCGGGCTGGCGCTGTGGCTTGCCGACCGCTATCTCGGCTGGCAGGGCATGTACTGGCTGATGGCCGCGCTGCTGATCCCCTGCATTATCGCCACCCTGCTCGCGCCCGAGCCGAGCGATGTGATCCCGGTTCCGCGCTCGCTGGAGCAAGCCGTTGCCGAGCCGCTGCGCGATTTCTTTGGCCGCAACAACGCCTGGCTGATTTTGCTGCTCATCGTCCTTTATAAGCTTGGCGATGCCTTTGCCATGAGCCTGACCACCACCTTCCTGATCCGCGGCGTTGGTTTCGACGCCGGGGAAGTGGGCGTGGTCAATAAAACCCTGGGGCTGTTTGCCACCATCGTGGGGGCGCTGTACGGCGGCGTGCTGATGCAGCGCCTGACGCTGTTCCGCGCGCTGTTCATCTTCGGCATTTTGCAGGGCGTTTCTAACGCCGGCTACTGGGTGCTGTCGATTACCGACAAGCACATGTTCAGCATGGCGGCGGCGGTGTTCTTTGAAAACCTGTGCGGCGGCATGGGAACGGCGGCCTTTGTCGCGCTGCTGATGACCCTGTGCAACAAGTCGTTTTCCGCGACCCAGTTCGCCCTGCTTTCCGCGCTCTCTGCCGTGGGCCGCGTCTACGTCGGCCCGATTGCGGGCTGGTTTGTGGAAGCGCACGGCTGGCCGACGTTCTATCTTTTCTCCGTCGTTGCCGCGGTGCCGGGTATTTTACTTTTACTGGTGTGTCGTCAGACGCTGGAATATACCCAGCGGACAGAACACTTTATGCCGCGCACCGAGTATCAGCGCGCCTACCGCTTTGCGCTGCGCCTGTTAATGGTGGGTTGTCTGGCCCTGGCGCTGTGGCTGGTGGTGTTAATTATCAATGCCGCAACCTCTCTTGCACTCCCCTTTGAAGCCCTGCTTCTGGACGCCGGCGCGCTGCTGGCTATCGCCGGCATTCTGACGGGCGGGCTGCTCGATTTCCTCGCGTTACGTAAAACGCAGGAAGTATGAAGAAAAAAACGAAAGGTTATTTCCCGTTGTAATCACCAGGCGAAATTATAACGGCGAAATAACCGTCAATCGGTAAAAAAATTATTTGTTGTTTTGTGCGGGATAAAATTTGGAAATTATTGGAGCCTTCTCGGTTTCACTATTTTTCACTAAACGATTCAGCATTTGAAAGATTGATTTTTCGTTTTTTAATTGTCTTTTTATTGATAATTAATTGTTAATTATTTGTATAATGTTGATAATGGTTATACCAATTGCCCTTTTTGAGGTATGCTTGGGGGTCCTTTCGTTATAACGCCCGTGCCGTGCGGCTTACGTCTTAAAAAGCGACATAATTTGCAACACTTGTGACATGAGCGGCAGAACCCAGTAACACCTTCCTGACACTGCCCTAATGATGTTTACAGTAATGTAACCTTCCCGTAAAATGCCCCCACACTTTAAACGCCACCAGACTCCCGTGGAATTGAGGTCGTTAAATGAGACTCAGGAAATACAATAAAAGTTTGGGATGGTTGTCATTATTTGCAGGCACTGTATTACTCAGCGGCTGCGATTCTGCACTACTTGACCCCAAAGGACAGATTGGACTGGAACAACGCTCATTGATACTGACGGCATTTGGCCTGATGTTGATTGTGGTTATTCCTGCCGTTTTGATGGCTGTTGGTTTCGCCTGGAAGTATCGTGCGAGCAATAAAGATGCGAAGTATAGCCCTAACTGGTCACACTCCAATAAAGTGGAAGCTGTGGTCTGGACAGTGCCTATTCTGATCATCCTGTTCCTTGCCGTGCTGACCTGGAAAACCACTCACTCACTTGAGCCGAGCAAACCGCTGGTTCACGATGAAAAACCGATTACCATCGAAGTGGTCTCCATGGACTGGAAATGGTTCTTCATCTATCCGGAACAAGGCATTGCTACCGTGAATGAAATCGCCTTCCCGGCGAACACTCCGGTTCAGTTCAAAGTGACCTCCAACTCCGTAATGAACTCCTTCTTCATCCCGCGTCTGGGTAGCCAGATTTACGCGATGGCCGGTATGCAGACTAACCTGCACCTGATCGCCAATGAAGCAGGCACCTACGATGGTATCTCCGCCAGCTATAGTGGCCCGGGCTTCTCAGGTATGAAGTTCAAAGCTATCGCGACGCCAGACCGTGCCGCTTTCGACCAGTGGGTTGAAAAAGCGAAGCAGTCTCAGAACACCATGTCTGACATGGCGGCGTTCGACAAAGTGGCTGCACCTAGCGAATACAACAAGGTGGAGTACTTCTCTAACGTGAAACCTGATTTGTTCAAAGACGTTATTGGCAAATTTATGGATCACGGTAAGAGCATGGACATGACCCAACCTGAAGGTGAGCACAGCGCACACGAAGGTATGGAAGGCATGGACATGAGTCACGCGGAAACCGCTCACTAAGGGGCCGAGGAAGAAAATGTTCGGAAAATTGACACTGGATGCAGTGCCCTACCATGAACCCATTATCGTGGTTACGGTGGCTGCAATTATCATTGGTGGTGCGGCCTTACTGGGCTTAATCACTTACTTCGGTAAGTGGAGCTACCTGTGGAATGAGTGGCTGACTTCGGTTGACCACAAAAAACTCGGTATCATGTACTGCATCGTCGGTATCGTCATGTTAATTCGTGGCTTTGCGGATGCGATCATGATGCGTAGCCAGCAGGTGCTTGCCTCTGCGGGTGAAGCCGGCTTCCTGCCGCCGCACCACTACGATCAGATCTTTACCGCTCACGGCGTTATCATGATCTTCTTCGTGGCGATGCCGCTGGTTATCGGTCTGATGAACGTGGTTGTGCCGCTGCAAATCGGCGCGCGCGACGTTGCGTTCCCGTTCCTGAACAACCTGAGCTTCTGGTTCACGGTTGTCGGCGTTATCCTGGTTAACCTGTCACTGGGTGTGGGCGAGTTTGCTCAGACCGGCTGGCTGGCCTACCCGCCGCTTTCAGGAATTGAATACAGTCCTGGCGTTGGCGTCGATTACTGGATTTGGGCGCTTCAGCTCTCCGGTATCGGTACAACCCTGACCGGTATTAACTTCTTCGTGACCATTATCAAGATGCGTGCCCCTGGCATGACCATGTTCAAGATGCCGGTATTTACCTGGGCATCTCTGTGCGCCAACATCCTGATTATTGCCTCCTTCCCAATTCTGACCGTCACCATCGCGCTGCTGACCCTGGACCGCTACCTGGGCACCCATTTCTTCACGAATGATATGGGTGGCAACATGATGATGTACATCAACCTGATTTGGGCCTGGGGTCACCCGGAAGTGTACATTCTGGTTCTGCCTGTGTTCGGTGTGTTCTCCGAAATCGCAGCAACCTTCTCGCGTAAGCGCCTGTTTGGTTACACCTCGCTGGTGTGGGCAACCGTGTGTATTACCGTTCTGTCGTTCATCGTTTGGCTGCACCACTTCTTCACCATGGGTGCGGGCGCGAACGTAAACGCCTTCTTCGGTATTACCACGATGATTATCGCAATCCCTACCGGGGTTAAGATCTTCAACTGGCTGTTCACCATGTATCAGGGTCGCATCGTGTTCCACTCAGCTATGCTGTGGACCATCGGCTTCATCGTGACCTTCTCCGTGGGTGGTATGACCGGCGTACTGCTGGCAGTACCGGGTGCTGACTTCGTTCTGCACAACAGTCTGTTCCTGATTGCGCACTTCCATAACGTTATCATCGGTGGCGTGGTCTTCGGCTGCTTCGCTGGCGTAACCTACTGGTGGCCAAAAGCGTTCGGCTTTACCCTGAACGAAACCTGGGGTAAACGCGCGTTCTGGTTCTGGATCATCGGCTTCTTCGTTGCATTTATGCCGCTGTACGTGCTGGGCTTCATGGGTATGACCCGTCGTCTGAGCCAGCAGATTGATCCGCAGTTCCACCCAATGCTGGTTGTTGCAGCCTGTGGTGCGGCGCTGATCGCCTGCGGTATCGCTTGCCAGCTGATTCAGTACTACGTGTCTATTCGCGACCGCGAGCAGAACCGTGACCTGACCGGTGACCCGTGGGGTGGCCGTACGCTGGAGTGGGCAACCTCTTCTCCTCCTCCTTTCTATAACTTCGCCATTGTGCCGCAGATCCACGAGCGCGACGCATTCTGGGAAATGAAAGAAAAAGGTGAAGCGTACAAGCAACCTGCTCATTACGAAGAGATCCACATGCCGAAAAACAGCGGTGCGGGCATTGTTATCGCCGCCTTCGCAACGGTATTTGGTTTCGCAATGATCTGGCACATCTGGTGGATGGCGATTGTTGGCTTTGCCGGCATCCTGATCAGCTGGATTGTGAAGAGCTTTGACGAGGACGTGGACTACTACGTACCAGTCCGTGAAGTCGAGAAACTGGAAAACCAGCATTTCGACGAGATTTCTAAAGCGGGGCTGAAAAATGGCAACTGATACTTTGGCGCACTCTACTGCCCACGCGCATGATCATGCGCACCACGATACAGGGCCGACGAAAGTCTTCGGCTTCTGGATCTACCTGATGAGCGACTGCATTCTGTTCTGCTGTCTGTTCGCGACCTATGCCGTTCTGGTGAACGGCACAGCGGGCGGCCCGACCGGTAAGGACATCTTTGAACTGCCGTTCGTTCTGGTGGAAACCGCACTGCTGTTATTCAGCTCCATCACCTACGGCATGGCGGCTATCGCCATGTACAAAAACAACAAGAGCCAGGTTGTCTCCTGGCTGGCGTTGACCTGGCTGTTTGGTGCTGGCTTTATCGGGATGGAAATCTATGAATTCCATCACCTGATCATGGAAGGTTTCGGTCCGGATCGCAGTGGCTTCCTGTCAGCGTTCTTCGCGCTGGTCGGTACCCACGGTCTGCACGTTACCTCTGGTCTGATCTGGATGGCGGTACTGATGTTCCAGGTATCCCGTCGCGGCCTGACCAGCACTAACCGTACACGTATCATGTGCCTGAGCCTGTTCTGGCACTTCCTGGACGTTGTATGGATCTGTGTGTTCTCTGTTGTTTATCTGATGGGGGCGATGTAATGAGTCATTCAAACGATCATGGCGCTTCCCACGGTAGCGTAAAAACCTACATGACAGGGTTTATCCTGTCGATCATCCTGACGGTGATCCCGTTCTGGATGGTGATGAGCGGTTCTGCGTCTAAGCCGGTTATTCTGGGTGCAATCCTGGTGACCGCGGTGATTCAGATTCTGGTGCATCTGGTTTGCTTCCTGCACATGAACACCAAGTCCGATGAAGGCTGGAATATGACCGCCTTTATCTTTACCGTGATTATCATCGCTATCCTGGTAGTCGGTTCCATCTGGATTATGTGGAACCTCAACTACAACATGATGGTTCACTAAGAGCGGCGAGTATGTTTAAGCAATACCTGCAAGTAACGAAACCAGGCATCATCTTTGGCAACCTGATCTCCGTGATCGGAGGGTTCCTGCTGGCCTCTAAGGGCAGCATCGATTACACCCTCTTCATCTCTACGCTGATTGGTGTGTCACTGGTTGTTGCGTCCGGTTGTGTATTTAACAACTACATCGACATGGATATCGACAAGAAGATGGAAAGGACTAAAAATCGGGTGCTGGTTAAAGGCCTGATCGCCCCTTCTGTCTCGCTGGTGTACGCCACCTTGCTGGGTATTGCTGGCTTTATGCTGCTGTGGTTTGGCGCCAACCCTCTGGCCTGCTGGCTGGGGGTGATGGGGTTCGTGGTTTATGTGGGCGTTTACAGCCTGTATATGAAGCGCCACTCCGTCTACGGCACGCTGATTGGTTCTCTCTCCGGCGCTGCGCCGCCGGTGATTGGCTACTGCGCCGTCACTAACGAGTTCGACAGCGGTGCGCTGATCCTGCTGGCTATCTTTAGCCTGTGGCAGATGCCGCACTCCTACGCCATCGCGATTTTCCGCTTTAAGGATTATCAGGCGGCGAACATCCCGGTACTGCCGGTCGTTAAGGGCATTTCAGTCGCGAAGAACCACATTACGCTGTACATCATCGCCTTCGCCGTGGCGACCCTGATGCTCTCTCTGGGCGGCTACGCCGGATATAAATATCTGGTTGTGGCGGCGGCAGTAAGCGTCTGGTGGCTCGGCATGGCGCTGCGCGGCTACAAAGTGGAAGATGACAAAGTCTGGGCGCGCAAGCTGTTCGGCTTCTCCATCATCGCCATTACCGCTCTGAGCGTGATGATGTCGGTCGATTTTATGGTGCCTGATTCGCACAGCCTGCTCACTTACGTCTGGTAAGTGTTCTGAATTGAAAAAGCCAGGTTAATCACCTGGCTTTTTTTTGCCCGGCGGCGCTATGCTTGCACGATGGTAATATCTCTTAAACAAACACCTATTTACCGCAATTACCCCCCCCGCCTAAACTAGTGCCTGCTTTTGAACTGAGGTGGTAATGAACGATTATAAAATGACACCGGGCGAGCTACGCGCGACCTGGGGGTTAGGGACAGTTTTCTCGCTACGGATGCTCGGTATGTTTATGGTCCTGCCGGTTCTGACCACGTACGGCATGGCGCTGCAGGGCGCCAGCGAAGCGTTGATTGGGCTGGCAATTGGGATCTATGGGTTAGCGCAGGCGGTGTTCCAAATCCCGTTTGGCCTGCTGTCTGACCGCGTGGGCCGCAAACCGCTTATCGTCGGCGGGCTGCTGGTGTTTGTGCTTGGCAGCGTCATCGCCGCCCTCTCCCACTCCATCTGGGGCATTATTCTCGGCCGTGCCCTGCAGGGCTCCGGGGCGATTGCCGCCGCCGTAATGGCGCTGCTGTCGGATTTAACCCGCGAGCAGAACCGCACCAAGGCGATGGCCTTTATCGGCGTCAGCTTTGGCGTCACCTTCGCCATCGCGATGGTGCTCGGGCCAATCATTACCCATAAGCTCGGCCTGCACGCCCTGTTCTGGATGATTGCCGTGCTGGCGACCATCGGCATTGCCTTAACTCTGTGGGTGGTGCCGGACAGCAAAAACCACGTGCTCAACCGTGAATCCGGGATGGTGAAAGGCTGCTTTAGCAAAGTCATCGTCGAGCCGCGCCTGTTAAAGCTGAACTTCGGCATTATGTGTCTGCACATTTTACTGATGTCGACCTTCGTCGCCCTGCCGGGCCAGCTTGCCGCCGCCGGGTTCCCCGCCGCCGAGCACTGGAAAATTTACCTGGTGACGATGCTGATCTCATTTGTCTCCGTGGTGCCGTTCATCATCTATGCAGAAGTGAAGCGCAAGATGAAGCGCGTCTTCCTCGGCTGCGTCGCGGTACTGCTGATCGCCGAAATCGTGCTCTGGGGCTCCGGCCCGCACTTCTGGGAGCTGGTCGCAGGGGTTCAGCTGTTCTTCCTCGCCTTTAACCTGATGGAAGCGCTGCTGCCGTCACTTATCAGTAAAGAGTCCCCGGCGGGCTATAAAGGCACGGCGATGGGCATATACTCCACCAGCCAGTTCCTCGGCGTGGCGATTGGCGGCTCGCTGGGTGGCTGGGTCGACGGCCTGTTTGATTCCCAGACCGTGTTCCTGGCCGGCGCGCTGCTGGCGATGCTCTGGCTGCTGGTGGCCAGCACCATGAAAGAGCCGCGCTACGTGAGCAGCCTGCGCGTGGAGATCCCGGACGGTGTGGACATAAGCGATGCGCTAAAGCAGCGTCTTGAAGCGAAAGAGGGGATCAGCGAAGTGATGATTGTTCCGGAGGAGCGCAGCGCCTACGTGAAGATCGACAGCAAAGTGACCAACCGCTTTGAAGTGGAACAGGCGCTGAAGGCATAAAAAAACCCGGTTGAACCGGGTTTTTTTATGCTTAATCGCGGAAGTTTTTGAACTGGAACGGCTGCCCCAGATCGCCGCCGCGCACCAGCGCCATCACGGACTGCAGGTCGTCGCGGGATTTCCCGGTCACGCGGATCTCCTCGCCCTGAATCTGCGCCTGCACCTTCAGCTTGCTGTCTTTGATCAGCTTCACAAGCTTTTTCTGCACCGCGCTTTCAATGCCCTGCTTCAGCTTCGCTTCAACAAACCAGGTTTTGCCGCTGTGGACAAACTCTTCCGGCACGTCGAGCGATGCGCCTTCAATGCCGCGCTTAAGCAGCTTCGCGCGCAAAATATCAAGCAGCTGATTGACCTGGAAATCCGATTCGCTCAGAACCTTGATGGTCTTATTTGCATCGTTCAGCTCAAATGTTGCCTCAACGCCGCGAAAATCGAAACGTGACTCAACTTCACGGCTTGCGTTATCCACGCCGTTACGTACTTCCTGGATATCAACTTCGGAAACAATATCGAAAGATGGCATCTTTTCTTCTCCCTTCACTTTTGTTGCGTTGCATAATACCCGCTACGAGGCATAACGAGAAGCTTAGCTGACGGCGCTATACTTAGGCCGTAACACCTGGCGTAGTTGCAGGTGAGGAGGAACAATGAAAATTACTGTGCTTGGATGCGGCGCGCTGGGTCAGCTCTGGCTGACGGCGCTGTGCAAACACGGACACGAGGTACAAGGCTGGCTACGCGTCCCGCAGCCGTATTGCAGTGTAAACCTGATTGATGAAGACGGAAGTATCTTTAACGAATCGCTCACCGCCAACGATCCCGATTTTCTGGCCCAGAGCGACCTGCTGCTGGTCACCCTGAAAGCGTGGCAGGTGTCCGATGCGGTGAAAGCCCTGGCCTCTCAGCTCCCCCCCACGTCGCCCGTTTTACTGCTGCACAACGGCATGGGCACCATTGATGAACTGAAAAGCATCCGGCAGCCGCTGCTGATGGCGACCACCACCCACGCCGCCCGTCGCGACGGCAATATTATCGTTCACGTCGCCAGCGGCGTAACGCACATTGGCCCGGCTCGCGAGCAGGATGGCGACTACAGCTATCTGGCCGACGTGCTGCAAACTGTGCTGCCGGACGTGGCCTGGCACGACAACATTCGCCCGCAGCTGTGGCGCAAGCTGGCGGTCAACTGCGTGATTAACCCGCTGACCGCGCTGTGGAACTGCCCGAACGGCGAGCTGAAAAATCATCCGCAGGAGGTGGCTGCCCTATGCGCTGAACTTGCGTCGGTAATTGAACGTGAGGGCTTACACACCTCGGTAGATGACATCCGCGACTATGTCGATCAGGTCATTGAGAGCACGGCGGAAAATATCTCGTCGATGCTGCAGGACGTTCGGGGGCTACGCCACACCGAGATTGACTACATTACGGGGTATCTGCTAAAGCGCGCCCGCGCACACGGCATCAGCGTGCCTGAAAACGCCCGCCTGTATGACATGGTTAAACGTAAGGAGAGTGAATATGAGCGCGTCAGCACTGGTCTGCCTCGCCCCTGGTAGCGAAGAGATGGAAGCGGTCACCACCATCGATCTCATGGTGCGCGGCGGCATTACGGTCACCACGGCAAGCGTTGCCAGCGACGGCAGCCTCGCCGTGACCTGCTCCCGCGGGGTGAAGATCCTGGCGGATGCGCCGCTTGTGCAGGTGGCGGACGGCGATTACGACATCATCGTGTTGCCCGGCGGCCTGAAGGGCGCCGAGAATTTCCGCGACAGCCCGCTGCTGGTTGAAACGGTGCGCCAGTTCCATCTTTCCGGCCGTATCGTCGCGGCTATTTGCGCGGCGGCGGGCACGGTGCTGGTTCCCCACGAGCTGTTCCCGCTCGGGAACATGACCGGCTTCCCGGCACTGAAGGACCGCATCCCGGACGATCAGTGGGTGGATAAGCGTGTGGTCTGGGATCCGCGCGTTAAGCTTCTCACCAGCCAGGGGCCGGGCACCGCGATTGATTTTGCATTGAAGATTATCGACCTGCTGGTCGGGCGCGAAAAAGCCTACGAAGTGGCGTCGTCGCTGGTGATGCCGGCGGGGATTTATAATTATTACGAATAAAAAAGCCGGGTGGCGGCTGCGCCTTACCCGGCCTACACGTGCTCATCTATCTTTTCTCCCTCTCCCCGTGGGAGAGGGTCGGGGTGAGGGCATCAGGCCGCACTCCCCGACAATAAACTACGGGCGATACACCTTCACATTGGCAAAGCCCTGCTCGCGCAGGTACAGCGCCTGCAGGCGGCTCATCACCCCGCGCTCGCACCACAGCAGGTACGTTTTGCTCTGGTCGAGATCGCCAAACTTAGTGCTCAGCTTGTAGAACGGCAGAGAAACCACTTCCACGCCCTCCACTTTCAGCGGCTTATCGTCCTGTTCGTCGATGGAACGAATATCCAGAATCGCGTCGTTCGCGCCAAAACCGCTCACGGTTTCAACTTCAACCACGTCCTGCTCGGTCTGCTGGGCAATTTCGCGGATATCGATGTTGGACGCTTCCGCCACCACCTTCTCAAGGATGTCGAAATCGAAGTTTTCTTCTTCCGCTTCGATCTTCGCCTTCACCGCTTTAACGGTTGGGCTTTTCGAGATCACGCCGCAGTATTCCGGCATGGTGCGGGCGAAGTCTTCGGTGCCGATTTCGCGCGCCAGGTCGATGATGTGCTCTTTGTCGTGGGAGATCAGCGGACGCAGAATCAGCGTATCGGACACGTTGTCGATCAGACGCAGGTTGGTCAGCGTCTGGCTGGAGACCTGGCCCAGCGCTTCGCCGGTCACCAGCGCCTGCACGCCGTAGCGCTCGGCCACTTTGGAGGCCGCACGTACCATCATGCGCTTCAGCACCACGCCCATCTGGCCGTCGTCCACTTTTTCGAGGATTTCGCCGACCACCGGCTCAAAGTTGATGGCCACAAAACGCACGCGGTGGGAGCTGCCGAAGCGGTTCCACAGGTAGTGCGCCACCTGACGAACGCCGATTTCATGCGCCGCGCCGCCGAGGTTAAAGAAGCAGTAATGCACGCGACAGCCGCGACGCATCAGCATATAGCTGGAGACGCCGGAGTCGAAACCGCCGGAGATCAGCGACAGCACATCTTCCTGGGTGCCGATCGGGAAGCCGCCGATACCTTCGTAGCGGCCTTTCACCAGCAGCAGACGATCGTTTTCGATCTCCAGGTTCACGGTCACGTCCGGGTTGGTCAGACGCACGCGCGCAGTTTCAACGTGCTGGTTCAGCCCGCCGCCCACGTAGCGTTCTACTTCAATGGAGCTAAACTCGTGCTTGCCGCGGCGCTTCACGCGCACGCAAAAGGTTTTACCTTCGATCTGGTCGCGATACTGCACCAGCGCTTTTTCGAAGATGTCGTGCATAGAGGTGAAAGGAACGTCTTCCACCTCCAGAATATGGTGGATGCCCGGAATACGGGTCAGCGCGTCGCGAATATCCAGACGCTTGTTTTCGTCTTTAGCGCGGACTTCAACGTGGTCCCAGTGACGAACAACGGCCAGCGTTTCGTCGTAGTGCTTTAATACGTTACGAATGTTCCCGGTGAGAATTTTAATAAAGCGCAAACGCACAGATTGGCTTTTGATGGTGATTTCAGGGAACAATTTAATGATAAACTTCATGGCGGCAATGTTTCTTAGGCAAGCTTTGAAAGGCTTGTAATGGAAAAGTACAGCAGCCCCTTTAACCGAAGGCTGCTTCCAGGCGCGCAAGTATACCACCATCGCGTCGCTCCTGTGCACATTGCGCGTTATTTGCTTATCCGCCCGAGTCCGTTACCATGTCGGGGCTTAAAATTTAAGAGTCAATTCACTATGCCGAAGAAGAACGACGCACCGGCCAGTTTCGAAACTGCGCTGAGTGAACTGGAGCAGATTGTTACCCGTCTCGAGAGTGGCGACCTGCCGCTGGAAGACGCGCTCAACGAATTTGAACGTGGCGTGCAGCTCGCGCGTCAGGGGCAGGTCAAACTGCAGCAGGCCGAGCAGCGCGTGCAAATCCTGCTCTCCGACAGCGAAGACGCTAACACCACGCCTTTCACACCGGACGCCGAGTAAATGGATTTTTCCACCCAGCTTCAGGCGTGCGTCGGGCGAGCCGATGACGCCCTGCGCCGCTTTATCGCACCGCAGCCTTTTCAGAACACTCCACTGGTTGAGGCCATGCACTATGGCGCACTCTTAGGCGGAAAGCGCCTGCGTCCGTTCCTGGTTTATGCCACCGGCAAAATGTTTGGCATCAGCGAAAGCACGCTGGATGCCCCGGCGGCGGCCGTTGAGTGTATTCACGCCTATTCGCTGATCCACGACGATCTCCCGGCGATGGACGATGACGATCTGCGCCGCGGACAGCCAACCTGCCACATTAAGTTTGGCGAAGCGAACGCGATTCTGGCGGGGGATGCCCTGCAAACGCTGGCGTTCTCGATCTTAAGCGATGCGCCAATGAATGAAGTGGCCGACCGTGATCGTCTGGCGATGGTTTCCGAACTGGCATCGGCCAGCGGCGTGGCGGGCATGTGCGGCGGACAGGCGCTGGATCTGGAAGCCGAAGGACGTCAGGTTAATCTGGAACAGCTTGAGCGCATTCACCGTCATAAAACAGGGGCGTTAATTCGTGCAGCCGTTCGCCTGGGCGCGCTGAGCGCGGGCGAGCAGGGGCGAAAAGCCCTGCCGATCCTCGACAGATACGCAGAAAGTATCGGTCTGGCTTTCCAGGTTCAGGATGACATTCTGGATGTGGTGGGCGATACTGCAACATTGGGTAAACGTCAGGGTGCGGATCAGCAGCTTGGCAAAAGTACCTACCCCGCCCTGCTGGGCCTTGAGCAAGCCCAACGTAAAGCCCGGGACCTGATTGAAGATGCCCGCCAGTCGCTGAATCAGCTGGCCGCCCAATCACTGGATACCTCGGCACTGGAAGCGCTAGCGGACTATATAATCCAGCGTGATAAATAAACTACCTATCTCGATGAGCCTTTGATGAGTTTTGATATTGCCAAATACCCGACACTGGCGTTAGTGGACTCCACCCAGGAGTTACGTCTGCTGCCGAAAGAGAGCCTGCCGAAGCTGTGCGACGAACTGCGTCGCTACCTGCTCGACAGCGTTAGCCGCTCCAGCGGCCATTTCGCCTCCGGGCTTGGCACGGTTGAACTGACCGTGGCGCTGCATTACGTCTATAACACGCCGTTCGATCAGTTAATCTGGGACGTGGGTCACCAGGCATATCCGCATAAAATTCTGACCGGTCGTCGCGATAAAATTG
Organism: Enterobacter soli; assembly: GCF_964208575.1. Lineage (GTDB taxonomy): Bacteria > Pseudomonadota > Gammaproteobacteria > Enterobacterales > Enterobacteriaceae > Enterobacter > Enterobacter soli_A. The sequence goes on from NZ_CAXOFU010000008.1 coordinate 172,441, forward strand.
GCACCATTCGCCAGAAAGGCGGCCTGCACCCGTTCCCGTGGCGTGGTGAGAGCGAGTTCGACGTCTTAAGCGTCGGCCACTCCTCCACCTCCATTTCGGCGGGTATCGGCATCGCGGTTGCCGCCGAAAAAGAGAACAAGCAGCGCCGCACCGTCTGCGTGATCGGCGATGGCGCAATCACCGCAGGTATGGCCTTCGAAGCCATGAACCACGCGGGCGATATCAAGCCGGACATGCTGGTCATTCTCAACGACAACGAAATGTCGATTTCCGAGAACGTCGGCGCGCTGAACAACCATCTGGCGCAATTGCTCTCCGGCAAGCTCTACTCAACGCTGCGCGAAGGCGGCAAAAAAGTCTTCTCCGGCGTACCGCCCATCAAAGAGCTGCTCAAACGCACCGAAGAACACATCAAAGGCATGGTCGTGCCGGGCACCCTGTTTGAAGAGCTGGGCTTTAACTACATTGGCCCGGTGGACGGTCACGACGTGCTGGGTCTGGTCACTACGCTTAAGAACATGCGCGACCTGAAAGGCCCGCAGTTCCTGCACATCATGACCAAAAAGGGTCGCGGCTACGAGCCGGCGGAAAAAGATCCGATCACCTTCCACGCCGTACCAAAATTCGATCCGACCAGCGGCTGCCTGCCAAAAAGCAGCGGCGGCATGCCGAGCTACTCGAAGATCTTCGGCGACTGGCTGTGCGAAACCGCCGCCAAAGACAACAAGCTGATGGCGATCACCCCGGCCATGCGCGAAGGCTCCGGCATGGTGGAGTTCTCCAAAAAATACCCAGACCAGTATTTTGACGTTGCCATTGCGGAACAGCACGCGGTCACCTTCGCTGCCGGGCTTGCCATCGGCGGCTACAAACCGGTTGTCGCTATCTACTCCACCTTCCTGCAGCGCGCCTACGACCAGGTTATCCACGACGTTGCCATCCAGAAGCTGCCGGTGCTGTTCGCCATCGACCGCGCGGGCATCGTGGGTGCGGACGGGCAGACGCACCAGGGGGCGTTCGATCTCTCCTTCCTGCGCTGCATCCCGGATATGGTCATCATGACCCCGAGCGACGAAAACGAATGTCGCCAGATGCTCTTTACCGGCTATCACTATCAGGATGGCCCAAGCGCCGTGCGTTACCCCCGCGGTAACGCCGTGGGCGTGGAGCTGCAGCCGCTGGAAAAACTCGCCATCGGCAAAGGGCTGGTGAAGCGTCGCGGTGAGAAAGTCGCTATTTTGAACTTCGGTACGCTGATGCCGGAAGCCGCCGCCGTGGCGGAAACGCTGAACGCCACCCTGGTGGATATGCGCTTTGTGAAGCCGCTCGATGAATCTCTTATCCTCAGCATGGCGGAGAGCCATGACGTGCTGGTGACGCTGGAAGAGAACGCCATCATGGGCGGCGCGGGCAGCGGCGTGAACGAGGTGCTGATGGCGAACCGCAAGGCGGTGCCGGTGCTGAACCTCGGCCTGCCGGATCGCTTCATTCCGCAGGGCACTCAGGACGAAGCGCGCGCCGACATCGGCCTGGACGCTGCGGGTATCGAAGCAAAAATCCGCGCCTGGCTGGCCTAATCCCTCCCCTTTTCCGCTCCTGCTATGCTTAAACGTAATGTTTAAAACAGCAGGAGTGGAGCATGCAATACAACACATTAGGAAAAACTGACCTTAAGGTTTCCCGCCTTTGTCTCGGCTGCATGACGTTCGGCGAGCCTGACCGGGGGAATCACGCCTGGACGCTGCCGGAAGAGAGCAGCCGCCCGCTCATTAAACGCGCTCTGGAAGGCGGAATTAACTTCTTTGATACCGCCAACAGCTACTCCGACGGCAGCAGCGAAGAGATTGTCGGCCGCGCCCTGCGGGACTTTGCGCGCCGCGAAGATATCGTTGTCGCCACCAAGGTTTATTACCCTTCCGGCACGCTGACGGAAGGCCTCTCCCGCGCGCAGATCCTGCGCTCCATTGACGACAGCCTGCGACGCCTGAACATGGAGTATGTCGACCTGCTGCAAATCCACCGCTGGGATTACAACACGCCGATTGAAGAGACTCTGGAAGCGTTAAACGACGTGGTGAAAGCCGGGAAGGCGCGCTACATCGGCGCATCCTCCATGCACGCAGAGCAGTTTGCTACCGCGCTGAATCTCCAGGCGCAGCACGGCTGGGCGCGGTTTGTCACCATGCAGGATCACTACAATCTTATCTATCGCGAGGAAGAGCGCGAGATGCTGCCGCTTTGCTATCAGGAAGGCGTGGCGGTCATTCCGTGGAGCCCGCTGGCACGCGGACGCTTAACCCGCCCGTGGGGGGAAACTACCGCCCGACTGGTGTCCGACGAAGTGGGTAAAAAGCTCTACGACAGCACCGAGGCGAGCGATGCGCTGATTGCCGAACGTCTGGCGGGTATTGCCGATGACACGGGCGCCACCCGCGCGCAGGTGGCGCTGGCGTGGCTGTTGAGCAAACGCGGCGTAGCGGCACCGATTATCGGCGCATCGCGGGAGGAGCAGCTTGACGAGCTGCTGAGCGCGGTGGACATCACGCTGACGCCGGAACAGATCGCGGAGCTGGAAACGCCGTATCAGCCGCATCCGGTGGTGGGGTTTAAGTAAACACTTGCCGGGTGGCGGCTTCGCCTTACCCGGCCTACGATCGCACCCTATTTGTAGGCCGGGTAAGCGCAGCGCCACCCGGCAATACAGAGCGCACAAACTTACGCGAAGTGATCGTACCCTTTCCAGTCAAGCGCAACCGGCGCGCCTTCGCGGATAAACTGCAGCCCTTCGCTCTCCGGCATAATCTGCCCGATGCAGGTGAACGGTGCGCCGAGATGCGCCAGCGCCACGTCCAGCGTGCCGCGGTTCAGCTCCGGCACGGTGAAGCACAGCTCGTAATCTTCTCCGCCGGACAGCGCCCAGCGCAGCGCCTGTTCGGGTTCGACGTGGCGGCGAAGCGGCTCTGAGAGCGGGAACAGATCGAGGTCAACGCGCGCGCCGACGCCGCTGGCCTTCAGGATATGGCCGAGATCGGAGATCAGCCCGTCCGAGAGATCGATAGCCGAACTGGCGCGCTCGCGCAGCGCCTGGCCGTGCAGAATGCGCGGCGTCGGGCGCAGGTGGCGCTGAACCAGGTAAGCGGCATCGTCGGCATCCTTCACGCTCAGGCGATCCTGCAAAATGGCCAGCCCTGCGGCGCTGTCGCCCGGCGTGCCGGTAACGTAGATCCAGTCTCCGGGCTTCGCACCCGAGCGCTTCAACGCGCGTCCGACCGGCACGTAGCCGTGGATCGCAAGGGTCATCGACAGCGGGCCGGCGGTCGTATCGCCGCCAATCAGCTGCATATCGTAATAGTTAAGCTGGTCAAAGAGCGCGTCGCTGAACGCCTCGAGCCAGGCTTCGTCAACCTCTGGCAGCGTTAAGGCCAGCGTCAACCACGCCGGATCGGCGCCCATCGCCGCCAGATCGCTCACGTTCACCGCCAGCGCTTTGTACGCCAGGTCGGCGGGATCGATATCCGGTAAGAAATGACGCCCGCACACTAAGGTGTCGGTGCTGATCGCCAGCGTCTGTTTTTCGGGAATATTGAGAAGTGCACAGTCATCGCCGATGCCCGTTTCAACATCAAGACGAGAGGTTCTGACACGGTCAAAATAACGGGCTATCAGGGAAAATTCGCCGCAAGCCATACGTATGCCTCAGCAAAGAAAAGAAAAAACCGGAGCCGCACTGCCGGTAAGGCAATGCAAGACTCCGGTTTGCGGATCACTTTTTGTGGGGACGGATCGCAGGTGCTGCTTTATCAAGTACGCCGTTTACAAACTTGTGGCTGTCTTCTGCACCGAAGGTTTTCGCCAGTTCGATTGCTTCGTTGATGGCCACTTTGTACGGCACATCATCACGTTTAGACAGCTCAAACAGCGCGATACGCAACACTGCTTTTTCTACCTGACCCAGCTCGTCGAGCAGGCGGGACAGGTATGGCTTCATCAGGCCATCGAGATACGCGCTATTAGTCGCCACTCCCGACAGCAGTTCACGGAAGTACAGAACATCAACGTCTTTCACGTCTTGCTCTGACAGGAACTGGTATTCAACATCAGCGATGTCGTTCTGGGACAACTGCCAGGAGTAAAGTGCCTGGACGGCACATTCACGGGCGCGGCGACGAGCAGCAGGTTTCACGGAATTCCCCTTACAAAAAAATCAGGCCTTGATGGCTTTCAATACATTGATCATTTCAAGCGCGGTCAGTGCAGCTTCTGCACCTTTGTTACCGGCTTTGGTGCCAGCACGTTCGATGGCTTGTTCAATACTTTCGGTGGTCAGCACGCCAAACGCGACAGGAATTTCAGCATCCTGGGCAACGTGTGCCAGACCGTTGCTTGCACCGCCCGCAACGTATTCGAAGTGCGCAGTGCCGCCACGAATAACAGTACCCAGCGCAATCACCGCGTCGTATTTACCGGTTTTAGCCAGCGCGCCAGCTGCCAGTGGCAGTTCGTAAGCACCTGGAACCCAAACAACGGTAATGTTTTCATCTTTTACCTGGCCGATACGTTTCAGGGCGTCAATCGCACCTTCCAGCAGGCTGTCGTTGATGAAGTTGTTGAAACGCGCAATGGTGATGGCGACGCGAGCGTCTGGGGTAGCTACAGCAGCTTCAATAATGTTCATACTCTTCCTTTACGGGTTCATTTGGCCCCGCAGGGGGGCGGATTTTATCATAATACTTTGCGCACTGCTTCCCTATTTCGGGAGCAATTACGCTGTCGTTAAATGGAGGCAGACATCCGGGCCGACCGGACGAATCTCGCTGAATTTAAGCTGCGGTGCCTCGGCCAGCTTTTCAAGGCCGGGCAGCACAAACAGGCCGCGCGCGTCGCTACCTAACAGTTTAGGCGCTACGTAGACAATCATCTCATCCACCAGCCCTGCCTGGAGCAGCGCGCCCGCAAACGTTGGGCCAGCTTCAACCCAGATGCTGTTCACCTGCTGTTTGCCCAGTAACATCATCAGCACCACTAAATCGAGGCGTCCGTTGTGTTCCGGCACCAGAATGGTGCGCACGCCTTCCGGCCAGGTACGGTCATCTTCTTTGGTGCGCGCAATCCAGGTTTCCCCCGGCTGCTGCACGATACGGTGCTCCGGCGTCACGCGGTTCTGGCTATCAATCACAATGCGCAGCGGCTGGCGCAGATTCTCCTGCGGATAGCGCGACTGGGTATCGGCGTTCAGCTCATCCCAACGCACGGTCATCGCCGGATCGTCAGCCAGCACCGTTTCAGCGGTAGTGAGGATAGCATGGCTTTGCGCACGCAGACGTTGCACATCGCGCCTTGACTGCGGGGACGTGATCCACTGGCTTTCGCCGTCCGCCATCGCCGTGCGGCCATCGAGCGAGGCGCCAAGCTTCAGCTGAATAAACGGGAACCCGGTGCGCATACGTTTCAGGAAGCCTTTATTAATGGCTTCGGCGTCCTGCATCATCAGGCCGTGGCTGACGTCGATCCCTTCCTGCTGCAGGCGATACAGACCGCGTCCCGCCACCTGCGGGTTAGGATCCTGCATCGACGCCACCACGCGGGAGACCCCGGCGGCAATCAGCGCTTCGCAGCACGGCGGCGTGCGCCCGTGATGGCTGCACGGCTCAAGGGTGACGTACGCGGTGGCACCGCGCGCCTTTTCCCCGGCCATCCGCAGCGCGTGAACCTCTGCGTGAGGCTCTCCGGCGCGATAGTGAAACCCCTCCCCTACGATTTCGCCGTCTTTCACGATAACGCAGCCGACGTTCGGGTTGGGATGGGTGGTAAAACGCCCGCGCTGCGCCAGCTTCAGCGCTCGCGCCATGTAAATCTCATCCTGCATGGGCTTAATCCTGTAGGCGGGCGATCTCTTCGCCGAACTCTTTGATGTCTTCGAAACTGCGGTACACCGAGGCAAAGCGGATATAGGCAACTTTATCGAGCTTTTTAAGCTGCTCCATCACCAGGTTGCCGATCATCTTGCTCGGCACTTCGCGCTCGCCGGTACCGCGCAGGTAGGATTTGATGTGATTTAAGGCCATTTCGACGTCATCTGAGCTGACAGGCCGTTTTTCCAGTGCTTTTAGCATCCCGCTGCGCAGCTTTTCTTCGTTGAAAGGCTCGCGAACGTCGTTGCTTTTCACTACCCGCGGCATTACCAGCTCCGCCACCTCAAAGGTGGTGAAACGTTCGTTGCAAACCAGACACTGCCGACGGCGGCGTACGGAGGAACCTTCGCCCACAAGGCGAGAGTCGATTACTTTGGTATCCACAGCGGAGCAGAATGGGCAATGCATACGGTGTCCCTGATATCTGTTTAACTGATGTCTATTTTACCCTGATCTGGGCAGACAACAAAGGAAAGCGCTTTTTGAGACAAAGGATCTATGCCTGACCGCGCGTTGCTGGCTACCATTACGGCGATCCGTTCTTTCAAGGAAATAAACGCAATGACAAGACGTTACCTAAGAATTCTCCTGGTGGGAAGCCTCTTCTCCCTGAGTGCGTGCGCACAGCAAACCGAAGTCCGCGAAATGAAACAAAGCGTGAATACGCTCAACACCGCCATGGACAAGCTGAATAAAGAAACCGTGAAGATCACCCAGCAAAACGCGCTGAATGCCAAATCCACCAGCGGCGTTTATCTGCTGCCGGGCGCGAACACCCCTGCGCGGCTGAACAGCCAGATCGGCACGCTAAAAATGTCGCTGGTCAACGTGGCCGCTAACGCCGATGGTACGCGCGCAACATTGCGCATTCAGGGCGAGTCCAACCATCCGCTGCCGGCCTTTACCGGCACCGTCGAGTGGGGTCAAATCCAGGGCACCACGGAAAACTACCAGGAAGTGAACGTTAAAAACCAGCTGTTCAGCGCACCCGCCAGCATTCTGGCGCCGAGCGACGTCGATATTCCGCTGCAGCTGAGCGGGATCGCCCCGGATCAGTTAGGTTTTGTCCGCATTCACGACATCCAGCCCGCCGCGCAGTAACCCCTTCCCCAGCGGAGTGCAATGTTACTCCGCTAACATTTACACTCCGCAAACATTGGCAACATAAATGGTTGCCGTTACAATCCCCGCCGTTTAAAGTACGCAAACGTGAACGCAATCGATTACGCGCATGAGAGATATGTGAAACAACACATATTTTTGTGAGCAAGGATTCCTATAATAGGCTCCGCAGAAACACGAAATATTTAGAAACGCAATTCGCGCATTTTTCACTCCCGGAAGGGAATTTCAATCAGTGGCATGATTATGAAAAAAACATTACTCGCAGCTGGCGCAGTGCTGGCACTCTCCTCCTCTTTCACTGTTAACGCAGCGGAAAACGATAAACCACAATACCTGTCCGACTGGTGGCACCAGAGCGTTAACGTGGTGGGCAGCTACCACACCCGTTTCGGGCCACAGATCCGCAACGATACCTACCTGGAATACGAAGCGTTCGCCAAGAAAGACTGGTTTGATTTCTATGGTTACATGGATGCGCCAGTCTTCTTCGGCGGTAACACCGATGCGAAAGGTATCTGGAACCACGGTTCTCCGCTGTTCATGGAAATCGAACCGCGCTTCTCCATCGACAAGCTGACCGGCACTGACCTGAGCTTCGGGCCGTTCAAAGAGTGGTACTTCGCGAACAACTACATCTACGACATGGGCCGCAACGCGTCCGGTCGCCAGAGCACCTGGTACATGGGTCTGGGTACTGACATCGACACCGGCCTGCCGATGAGCCTGTCCCTGAACGTGTATGCTAAATACCAGTGGCAGAACTACGGTGCAGCGAACGAAAACGAGTGGGATGGCTACCGTTTCAAAGTGAAATACTTTGTGCCAATCACCCAGCTGTGGGGCGGCAACCTGAGCTATATCGGCTTCACCAACTTTGACTGGGGCTCAGACCTGGGCGACAACGACTTCCGCGATCTGAACGGTAAGAAAGCGCGCACCAACGACTCCATCGCCTCCAGCCACATCCTGGCGCTGAACTACGATCACTGGCACTACTCGGTGGTGGCGCGTTACTGGCACAACGGTGGTCAGTGGAACGACGATGCAAGCCTGAACTTCGGTAATGGCGATTTCAGCGTCCGTTCTACCGGCTGGGGTGGTTACCTGGTCGTGGGTTACAACTTCTAATCTGTGCGGGCTGGTGCCCTCACCCCTTCCCTCTCCCACGGGAGAGGGCGCAAACACAAAAAACGGCAACATCGTTGCCGTTTTGCATTTACCTCGCCACCCGGCTTTTTACTGCTTCACCTTGCGCAAAAAATCTGCCAGAGACCTGTCCGCACTCTCGCTAAACCGCCTTTCCGTAGTCACAATATTGAGGCATCTGTCGAGCCGGAAACAGCGGTAGTCATCCCGTCGTTCACACCACGCGGCCAGCAGCCAGTGCTCCCCCCAGAAGAATAGCCCGAGCGGCTGCACCTCACGCCAGGTTAACTGCCCGGCCTCATCGCGATAGTGCAGCGCCAGCACGCGCTGGGCGGATATCGCCTGATGGATCGCATCAAACCCGCTGCGGGAATGCGGCTGGAGGGCAATGTCCGGAGCGTAGATCCGCGTCTGCTCTGCCCTGCGGCGGCTCTCCTCCGGCAGGATCGCCAGCACCTTCTCCTGCGCCGACTCCAGCTCGCGCGACAGCGATTCGCCGCCCCAGGTTTTGAGCAGGCGAATCGCCACTATCAGCGCCTCGGATTCTTTGCTGGTTAGCATCAGCGGCGGCAGGTCAAAACCCGACATCAGCCGATACCCGCTCCCCGCCTCGCCTTCCACCGGCACGCCGGAAAGCGACAGGTCGCGAATATCGCGGTACACCGTGCGCTCGGACACATTAAGCCGCTCCGCCAGATGTGCTGCCGTCGTCAGTCGCCTGCCCCGCAGGATCTGCACAATCTGAAACAAACGGTCAGCGCGTCGGGTCATGGTCTTTTTAACTCTTAAGCGGGTTGATGGAGCCCGACGCGATTGCCTTCGCTGTCGGTAAACAGGGCAATGGTGCCGATCCCCTCTGGCAGCGCCAGCGGGCCAAACACGCACTCGCCGCCTGCGGAGGCGATTCTGTCAAGCGTCGCCGCCAGGTTGTCGGTATGCAGGTAAATAATAGCGCCCTGCGACGAGGGTGTAATGCCGTCAAATTTTGCCAGCGCGCCGCCGGTAGCCGGGTCGTCGTGCGGGAAAATGGCCAGCTCCGCGACGTCCATCTTCTCGCGACGCAGCGCAACCTGCATCACCGGCTCATAAAATTTGATGGCGCGATCCATATCGGCGACCGGGATTTCAAACCAGTTAATGACACTTTTCATACTTCCTCCTGCCTGTTGTTTGGGTTCAGAAGGAGTCTACGACAGGGCTCCTGACAGCATACTGTCAGGAGTGTTTATCAGCCGCGGGCAAAAAAAATCCCGGCCATAAGACCGGGATTCGATACAGCGTTAAGCGTCGGATTACGGCAGAATTGACGGCTGATCCGCCCCTTCTTTTTCGACTTTCTGCTGCAGCAGGTGTTCGCGCTTCATGCCAAGCTTCAGCGCCAGCGCGGATGCAACGTAGATAGACGAAGCAGTACCGATAGACACACCGATCAGCATGGTCAGCGAGAAGCCTTCCAGCACCGGGCCACCGAAGAGATACAGCATCAGGATAACCATCAAGGTGGTACCGGATGTGATCAACGTACGGTGAAGCGTCTGGGTCAACGACACGTTGAAGATTTCGTACGGCGTACCGCGACGGATCTTGCGGAAGTTTTCACGAATACGGTCAGATACCACGATACTGTCGTTCAGTGAGTAACCGATAACGGACATCAGGGATGCCACAATCGTCAGGTCGATCTCAATGTGGAACAGAGACAGTACGCCCATGGTGATCACCACGTCGTGCGCCAGAGCGATAACCACACCTGCCGCCAGTCGCCACTCGAAGCGGAAACCGACGTAAATCAGGATGGAGATCAGCGCCACCATCAGCGCCATCGCGCCGGTCTGCGCCAGGTCTGCACCCACGCTCGGGCCGACAAACTCAATACGCTTAACGGTCGCGTTCTGGCTGGTCGTTTCGTTAATCACGTGTACGACCTTGCTGCCCAGCTCCTGGCTGCCGTTGGCATCGTGTACCGGCGGCATACGCACCATGATGTCGCGGCTGCTGCCAAAGTTCTGCAGCAGTGGCTCTTCAAAGCCCGCTTTTTGCAAAGCGTCACGCATCTGGTCCATATCGACCGGTTTTTCCAGGGTAATTTCAATCACCGTACCACCGGTGAAATCCAGACCCCAGTTAAAGCCTTTCACGCCCATAATGATGAGGGACAAAATCAGGAGGAAACCCGAAATGCCGAAGGCCCAGTAGTCCCAGCGCATAAAGTCCCAGACTTTACGGCCGTGGTTCAATTGTTCAACAGTATATTCCTGTGCCACAACGCACTCCTCAGATAGACAGCTTTTTGACGCGCTTGCCGCCATACAGCAGGTTCACGATGGCACGGGTGCCGACAATAGCGGTAAACATCGACGTTGCCACACCGATACCGGTGGTGATAGCAAAGCCTTTGATCGCGCCGGTACCCACTGCATACAGGATCAGAACCTTAATCAGTGTTGTTACGTTCGCATCGAAGATGGAGCTAAACGCGCCTTTATAGCCTTCTTCAATCGCCTGTTGCACAGAACGACCGTTGCTCAGCTCTTCTTTAATACGTTCGTTTATCAGTACGTTGGCGTCGACCGCCACCGCAAGGGTCAGAACGATACCCGCAATACCCGGCATGGTCAGCGTCGCACCCGGCAGCAGGGACATGATGCCGATAATCAGCACCAGGTTAGCCACCAGCGCGGAGGTCGCAATCAGACCAAACTTCTTATAGAAGAAGATCATGAACAGGATGGAGACCACCAGACCGGCCAGACACGCTTCCAGACCCTGCTTGATGTTCTGCATACCCAGGGTTGGGCCGATAGTACGTTCTTCAACAATCTGAATTGGCGCAATCAGCGCACCGGCACGCAGCAGCAGAGAGAGCTGACGCGCTTCGTTCGGGTTGCTGATACCGGTGATGCGGAAGCTGTTACCCAGACGAGACTGGATATTGGCGATGTTAATCACCTCTTCCTCTTTCACCAGCACGGCACGCCCGTTGGCATCTTTCTTACCGCTGTCTTTGTACTCCACGAACAGGGTCGCCATCGGTTTGCCGATATTGTCCTTGGTGAAGTTAGACATGATGTTACCACCCGCGCTATCCAGCGAGATGTTAACCTGCGGCTGGTTGTATTCGTCCTGGCTGGAAGTGGAGTCGGTAATGTGGTCACCGGTCAGGATCACGCGTTTGTACAGCACAACCGGCTGACCTTCGCGGGTCTGTTTCACTTCGGAGTCGCCCGGGATACGCCCAGAGGCAGCAGCAGACTGATCGACGTTGGAGTTAACCAGACGGAATTCCAGGGTTGCGGTTGCACCCAGAATCTCTTTCGCACGCGCGGTATCCTGGATACCCGGCAGTTCAACCACGATACGGTCAGCACCCTGACGCTGTACCAGCGGTTCCGCCACGCCCAGTTGGTTCACACGGTTACGCAGAATGTTGATGTTCTGCTGAACGGCGTACTCACGCGCTTCACTCAGACGCGCGTCCGTCATGACCGCACGCAGCTGGTTGCTCCCCTGAGAGGTGATCACCAGGTCACGGTGACGCTGAGACAGGTAAGATACAGCCTGATCGCGTGCCGCGCTGTCGCGGAACGTGATGCTCATGCCGTAGTTATCTTCTTTACGCACGGTGGTGTATGCGATGCCTTTTTCACGCAGATCGCTGCGCAGGCTGTCGATATTTTGTTCCTGCAGTTTGCCCAGAGCGGTGTCCATATCCACTTCCATCAGGAAGTGAACACCACCACGCAGGTCAAGACCGAGCTTCATTGGCTCTGCATTCAGTGCAGCTAGCCAACGCGGCGTTGCAGGAGCAAGGTTCAGCGCCACGACATATTTATCACCCAGCACGCCCATCAGCGCTTCGCGAGCGCGGAGCTGCGTGTCGGTGGTGTCGAAGCGAGCAAGAATTGCGCCCTCTTCCAGTGCCACAGACTTCGCGGTAATTTTTTCTTCTTGTAACGTTTTCTGGACCTGGATCAGCGTTTGCTCACTGGCGGCGACACCGCGCGCGCCAGTGATTTGAACGGCCGGATCCTCACCATACAGGTTGGGAAGCGCGTACAGCAGGCCGACGATAATCACGACGACCAGCATGATGTACTTCCACAAAGGATAACGGTTTAACACGGCAGTTCCCTTTGGGAAAAGTTTGAATTACAGCGCCTTCATCGTGCCTTTCGGCAGAACGGCAGCTACGAAGTCACGTTTGATAACCACTTCAGTGGTGTCGTTCAGTGCGATTGCAATGTAGCCGCTTTCCGCTACTTTGGTTACGCGACCGACCAGGCCACCGTTGGTCAGGACTTCATCGCCTTTCGCGATGGAGTTCATCAGGTTTTTGTGCTCTTTGGTGCGTTTCTGCTGTGGACGCAGGATCATGAAGTAGAAGATCAGACCGAACACAACCAGCATCAGAATCAGAGACATCGGGCTGCCCTGCGCTGGAGCACCTGTTGCCGCTACCGCATCAGAAATAAAAAAGCTCATTCAAATTCCCTCATTATTAATATTAATCAACGTTCAAAGGTGGAACGGTTCGACCCTGACGTTGGTAGAAATCGGTCACGAAGCTCTCTAATTTACCCTCTTCGATAGCCTTACGTAAACCAGCCATTAAGCGCTGATAATAACGAAGATTATGAATGGTATTCAGACGCGCACCCAAAATCTCATTGCAACGATCGAGATGGTGCAGGTACGCACGAGAGTAATTGCGACAGGTGTAGCAATCGCACTCGGAATCGAGCGGACTGGTGTCACTCTTATGCTTCGCGTTACGGATTTTCACCACGCCATCGGTAACGAACAAATGGCCGTTACGCGCGTTACGGGTTGGCATGACGCAGTCGAACATATCAATGCCGCGACGCACGCCTTCAACCAGATCTTCTGGTTTACCCACACCCATCAGGTAACGGGGTTTATCTGCAGGGATTTGCGGGCAAACATGTTCAAGAATGCGATGCATGTCTTCCTTTGGCTCACCTACAGCCAAACCGCCGACAGCGTAGCCATCAAAGCCTATCTCTACCAGACCTTTAACCGAGATATCGCGTAAATCTTCGTAAACGCTGCCCTGGATAATGCCGAACAGCGCGTTTTTGTTTTGCAGCGAGTCAAAACGGTCGCGGCTGCGCTTCGCCCATCGAAGGGACATCTCCATAGAGCGCTTCGCGTAGTCCCAGTCGGCAGGGTATGGCGTACATTCATCGAAGATCATGACGATGTCTGAGCCCAGATCGTACTGAATCTCCATCGATTTTTCAGGATCGAGGAAGATCGGATCGCCGTTGATTGGGTTACGGAAGTGGACGCCCTGCTCGGTGATCTTACGGATATCGCCCAGGCTGAAGACCTGGAAACCGCCGGAGTCGGTCAGGATTGGGCCTTTCCACTGCATGAAGTCGTGCAGGTCGCCGTGCAGCTTCATGATTTCCTGGCCAGGACGCAGCCACAGGTGGAAGGTGTTACCGAGGATAATTTGTGCGCCAGTGGCTTCAACTTCTTCCGGCGTCATCCCTTTTACGGTGCCGTAAGTCCCCACAGGCATAAACGCGGGGGTTTCGACCACGCCGCGATCAAACACCAGGCGACCGCGGCGCGCGCGACCGTCGGTGGTATCGAGTTCAAATTTCATTTTTCTTCCTCTGTGCCAGAAAAACAGTCCAACACATTATTCTGGTGCCGCGGACTTATTCCCCGACACGCTCATTCAAAGCTTGCGGATTGTACGTGATAAACATCGCGTCCCCGTAGCTAAAAAAGCGATATTTTTGTTCTACCGCAGACTTGTAGGCGGCCATGGTGTGCTGATACCCCGCAAAAGCGGAAACCAGCATAATCAGCGTTGATTCAGGCAGATGGAAGTTGGTCACCAGCGCATCAATCACTTTGTACTGATAGCCCGGGTAGATAAAGATTTGCGTATCGCCAAAGAACGGCTCAATCAAATCCGTTTTCGCGGCCTGCGCGGCGCTCTCAAGGGAGCGCACGGAGGTCGTCCCCACCGCGATAACGCGGCTGCCGCGGGCTTTCGCCGCCAGCACCGCGTCAACCACCTCCTGCGGCACTTCCGCATACTCGGAGTGCATGATGTGATCTTCGATGGTGTCGACGCGCACCGGCTGGAAGGTTCCCGCGCCAACGTGCAGCGTCACGAACGCCATCTCAACGCCTTTTGCGCGCAGCTTTTCCAGTAACGGTTCATCAAAGTGCAGGCCCGCCGTCGGGGCGGCAACCGCGCCAGGCTTCTGGCTATAAACGGTTTGATACAGCTCGCGGTCGGCCTCTTCGTCTGGGCGCTCGATGTACGGCGGCAGCGGCATGTGGCCGATGGCGTTCAGAATATCCAGCACCGTGCGCTCGTCGTTAAACTCCACCTCAAACAGCGCGTCGTGGCGCGCGATCATGGTCGCTTTGATGCTTTCGTCGTCGCCCAGCAGCAGCTCGGCGCCCGGCTTCGGCGCTTTGGATGCGCGAATATGTGCCAGAATACGTTTATCATCGAGCATACGTTCGACCAGCACTTCAATCTTGCCGCCGCTGGCTTTACGGCCAAACAGACGCGCCGGGATCACGCGGGTATTGTTAAAGACCAGCAGATCGCCAGGGTTGAGCTTGTCGAGCAAATCGGTGAAAGTACCGTGCGTCAGCGCGCCCGTTGGCCCGTCCAGTGACAGTAAGCGGCAGCTACTGCGCTCAGGCATTGGATAGTGAGCAATCAGGGACTCAGGTAGTTCAAAGGAAAAATCGGTGACGCGCATGACGTATACTCGTGACTTAAAAACAGGCGGCATAGTCTAGTGCTCACACCCTTTTGCTGCAACAACTAGCCGCCTTCTGGACAAATAAAACGCATGAATTTTCTCGCTCACCTGCACCTCGCCCACCTCGCCGACAGCTCCCTTTCCGGGAACCTGCTGGCTGATTTTGTGCGCGGCAATCCCGCGGAAGCCTATTCCGCTGACGTTGTTGAAGGGATTTTTATGCATCGCCGCATCGACGTGCTGACGGACAACCTGCCCGAAGTGAAAGAGGCGAAAGAGTGGTTCCGCCCGCAGACCCGCCGCGTGGCGCCGATTACGCTCGACGTGATGTGGGATCATTTCCTGTCGCGCCACTGGGCGCAGCTTTCGCCGGATATGCCGCTGCAGGATTTCGTCCAGTACGCCCACGCGCAGGTGTCGCTGATTTTGCCGGAATCGCCGCCCCGCTTCGTTAACCTGAATAACTACCTGTGGTCCGAGCGCTGGCTCGAGCGGTATCGCGAAATGGCCTTTATCCAGAACGTCCTGAACGGGATGGCGAGCCGCCGCCCGCGTCTCGACGCCCTGCGCGACTCCTGGCATGATCTGGACGAACATTACGCTGCGCTGGAAACGCGTTTCTGGCAGTTTTACCCGCGCATGATGAACCAGGCGAAAAACAAATCGCTTTGATAGGTGAAAACTTGTTGAACGATTGTTATCGCCTCTTTGTCTTCCTGATGAACAGGCTCTATACTGGCCCGCGTTGCGTTCCAAATAACCTTAGTATCTACAGGAGAATCACATGGTTCTGGTAACTCGTCCGGCTCCGGATTTTACAGCTGCAGCAGTTCTGGGCAACGGTGAAATCGTTGAAAACTTCAACTTCAAACAGCACACCAACGGTAAAGCGACCGTTCTGTTCTTCTGGCCAATGGACTTCACCTTCGTTTGCCCGTCTGAACTGATCGCATTCGACAAGCGTTACGAAGAATTCCAGAAACGTGGCGTTGAAGTGGTAGGCGTGTCCTTCGACTCTGAATTTGTACACAACGCATGGCGTAACACCCCTGTCGACAACGGCGGCATCGGTGCGGTGAAATACGCGATGGTTGCGGACATCAAACGCGAAATCCAGCAGGCTTACGGTATCGAACATCCGGACGCTGGCGTTGCGCTGCGCGGCTCCTTCCTGATCGACGCGAACGGCATCGTTCGTCACCAGGTTGTGAACGATCTGCCGCTGGGTCGTAACATCGACGAAATGCTGCGCATGGTTGACGCGCTGCAGTTCCACGAAGAGCACGGTGAAGTGTGCCCGGCTCAGTGGGAAAAAGGCAAAGAAGGTATGAACGCCTCTCCAGACGGCGTTGCTAAATACCTGTCCGAGAACGTATCCAGCCTGTAATCGGCACGGTTTACGAAAAAGGCCCGCATACGCGGGCCTTTTTGTTTTAGAACGCGAAGCATGAACAGCCGAGCACGCCCCAGAACGCCTGCTCATCGGATACCGGAATAGCCGACTGGCGCGCAATGCCGTGCGCATGGCCATGCACGCCGCAGCTGCCGATGCACTGGTGCATCTGCACTACCGCACCCACCTTGCTGGCGGCCGGCGGCGCGGAGCGATAATGCCCCGGCACCTTGACCACGGGCGACCACTCCGGTAGAACCGGGATCGGCGGCGGCGCAAGCGGGCTGAAATGCCCGGCGGCGTAAACCACTTTGCCGTCCACCACGGTCAGCACCGACTCAATACCCTTGATCTCCTCTTCCGGCACGCTGAAGTAATCTTTCGACAGCACCACCAGATCCGCGAGCTGCCCCTCAACCAGACGGCCTTTCTTGCCCTGCTCGCTGGAGAACCACGCGCTGCCTGCCGTCCACAGCTCAAGCGCCACGTTGCGCGGCAGGCGGTTGTTATCGTCATACATCGCCAGCCCGCCCACGGTGCGCCCGGACACCAGCCAGTAGAGCGCCGTCCACGGGTTATAGCTCGCCACGCGGGTGGCGTCGGTGCCTAACCCGACAGGCACGTCCAGCTCCAGCATTTTCGCTACCGGCGGCGTGTGTTTCACCGCCTCTTTGCCGTAGCGATCGACGAAATATTCGCCCTGGAACGCCATACGGTGCTGCACCGCAATCCCGCCGCCCAGCGCCTTCACGCGCTCGATATTGCGCTCGGTGATGGTTTCAGCATGGTCAAAGAACCAGTGCAGCCCGTTGAACGGAATATCGCGGTTCACCTTCTCGAACACGTCCAGCATCCGGCTGATGGATTCGTCGTAGGTGGCGTGCAGGCGGAACGGCCAGCGGTTTTCTACCAGGTGACGCACCACGCGCTCCAGCTCATCCTCCATGCCTTCCGGCAGATCCGGACGCGGCTGGAGGAAGTCTTCGAAATCGGCCGCCGAGAAGACCAGCATCTCGCCCGCCCCGTTGGCGCGGTAGAAATCGGTTCCCTGCCCCGGCTTGAGCATATCTGTCCAGCGCTCGAAATCCTCCAGCTCCTGCTTCGGACGCTGGGTGAAGAGGTTATAGGCGATACGCACCGTCATCTGCTCTTTGGCGTGTAGCTGCTCGATGATCTCGTAGTCTTCCGGGTAGTTCTGGAAACCGCCCCCCGCATCGATGGCGCTGGTCAGCCCCAGGCGGTTCAGCTCGCGCATAAACTGGCGCGTCGAGTTCACCTGCTGCTCAAGGGGCAGCTTCGGCCCTTTCGCCAGCGTCGAGTAGAGGATCATGGCGTTCGGTTTGGCGATCAGCATGCCGGTCGGATTGCCGTTGTTGTCGCGCACGATCTCACCGCCCGGGGGATTCGGGGTCTCTTTGGTATAGCCCACCGCCTTCAGCGCCGCGCGGTTCAGCAGCGCGCGATCGTACAGGTGGAGAACAAACACCGGGGTATCCGGCGCGGCGTCGTTAAGCTCCTGAATAGTTGGCATCCGGCGCTCGGCGAACTGGAATTCACTCCAGCCGCCCACCACCCGCACCCACTGCGGCGACGGCGTGCGGTCGGCCTGATCTTTCAACATACGCAGCGCGTCGGCCAGGGACGGGACGCCCTCCCAGCGCAGCTCGAGGTTGTAGTTCAGCCCTCCGCGGATCAGGTGCAGGTGCGAATCGTTAAGACCCGGTATCACCGTGCTTCCCTGTAAATCGACAATCTGCGTGCCCTGGGTGGCATAGCTCATGATGCGATCGTGGTTTCCGGTCGCGAGGATCTTACCGTTGGCGATCGCCACCGCTTCCGTAATCGGGTTTTCGCGGTCAAGCGTATGGATCTGACCTTTGGTTAAGATCAGCGTAGCAGTTTGAGACATAACGTACTCCTTTGGGCCGGATCAGGCTTTTTTTAGCCATCCGGCAAACAGACGGGTCACGATGGGCATCCACAGCCAGACCACCAGCGCGACCACACAGGCATCGTTAATCAAATGCAGCAGTAAAGAACCTTTCAGGCCGGGCAGGAGCGCCCCGGTGACGAGCGGCACTACGTTGGTGCTCGGGAAGATCACCAGCAGCGTAATAAGAAACTGCTTCCACTGCTTCGGCTTACGCACGTGCGGCTCCGGCGGGGTAAACCAGAACGCCGCCTCGGTGCGAACCTCGGTTTTATCCCCTTCCGCCAGCAGCGGTTCAATCTCTTTCACCAGCACGTTGCGGGTGTCGGACTGCGTCCAGGCGTAGAGGTGCTCGATAGTGTCGAAGCGAATAATCACCGTCCACGGGGATTGCTCCCCGGACGGACGGATCACGTTCGCGCCAAGATGACCGGGAAATTCCGCTGCGATGGGCATAATTTTGCCCAGCCACTGCTCATAACGCTCGGTTTGCCCCGGAAGCAACGTATGGGTGATCACCAGCGTCACATGTGAAGTTTGCGCCATAAAGGTTCCCTGGATTGTAGAAGGGCGGGATGACCCCGCCCGGAAAGGATTACGCTTTGCGCTCTGGCGCACCGTGAACGAGGGTGTAGGCATAATCAACGCCCATCCCGTAAGCACCGCTGTGCTCGCGCACCAGATCCATCACCGCGTCATAGGTGCCTTTGCGCGCCCAGTCGCGCTGGTATTCGAGCAGAACCTGCTGCCAGGTCACCGGCACCGCGCCCGCCTGCACCATGCGGTCGATAGCGCGTTCGTGCGCATCCACGGAGGTGCCGCCGGAGGTATCGGTCACCACGTACACTTCAAAGCCTTCGTCCAGCGCCATCAGCGCCGGGAAGGTCAGGCACACTTCGGTCCACAGGGCAGAGATGATGAGTTTTTTGCGGCCCGTTGCTTTTACCGCCGCAACAAACGCTTCATCTTCCCAGGAGTTCATTGACGTCCGTTCGATAGGCTTAACGTCAGGGTGAACGGCCAGTAATTCCGGCCAGATATAGCCGCTAAAACTTTTAGTTTCGACTGAGGTGTAGATAACCGGAACATCAAATATTTTGCCGGCTTTCGCCAGGGCGACCGTATTATTCTTCAACAGCTGACGATCGATATTGGCAACGCCAAATGACATTTGCGGCTGGTGATCGATAAAAATCAGTGCGGAATTGGATGGGTCAATCAGTTCACGAATAGACATAAAAGTACCTTTTAATCAAAATGTTAAAAGCCAAAAGTTTTGTGTGCTATATGAGAAAGGGCCCTGACTGATAAAGCAAATTGAGTATAGCGAGAATTGAATTAGGGGATATTAAAGAAATTTGTCTGCTCTGTTTAATTAAACAGAACGACTTAAAAATATATTCTGCAGCCGGTGAATAACACCGGCTGCAGGCAAAGATTAATTACCAAACCACACGCTGGCGGAAATGGCCGGCAGAGAGAGTATTCCCTCCTGCAGCGCGCCTTTGCCCTCTTTCAGCTGCCAGGCCTTCACGTTAAGTAGCGGGGAATCGTCCAGCACCACTTCGCAGGCCTCGCCCCGGTTTATCGCCACCAGCACCCGCTGCTGGTTATAGACGCGGACGAATACCACCACGTTATCGTGGGCGTAAACCACCTGACAGCCGCCGTAGCGCAGGGCCTGATTTTGCCTGCGCAGCTTCGCCAGACGCTGATAGAGGCCGAACAGCGCCTTGTCCTGCTTGTCCGACTCCCACGGGAAGGTCTTGCGGCAGAACGGATCGTTGTTGCCATCCAGGCCCACCTCGTCGCCGTAGTAGATACACGGGACGCCCGGCCAGGTGAACAGCCAGGCCACCGCCAGCGGCAGCCGCGCCACGTCTTTGCCGAGGAGAGACTTAAAGCGCGCGGTGTCGTGGCTATCCAGCTGGTTAAACATGCGCAGCTGTTGCTGCTGCGACAGGCTGGCGCGGTAGTTGTCCATCCACGCCGCACAGGTTTCCGCATCGATGTGCTGCGGATCGTAAGAGATATCGGTATTTGCGAGAAAGCCCCACAGCGGGAAGGTAAAGCCGCGATAGTTCATTGAGGCGTCTTCGGCATCGGCCTGCAGCCACTGGCGGGCATCGCCAAAGTGTTCGCCAAATACAAAGGCCTCCGGCTGCGCCACTTTCGCCGAGCGGGTGATGGCGGCGACGTGCTGAAGGTTATTACGCGCGCCCCCCGCCTCGCCGAGCATATGCACCACGTCCAGACGCCAGCCGTCCATGCTCCACGGCGCCTTCAGCCAGTGGCGCACGATGCTGTCCTCACCGCCGTAGATTTCGTCAACCAGCGTCGGGGACTGGAAATCGAGTTTCGGCAGGCTGGCGTAGCCGAGCCAGTCCAGCGCGCGGCCCTCGTCATCGAAGCTGTACCACTCGCGCTGCGGCGAATCCGGGTTGTGGCACGCGCCGGCCATCGACTGATTGTGACGGTCAAACCAGGCGTGAGAATCGCCGCTGTGGTTAAACACGCCGTCCAGAATCAGGCGCATTCCCTCCCGCCGGGTGTTCTCCCGCAGGCGCAGCAGCGCGTCGTCGCCGCCAAACTGCTCGTCAACGTGGCGATAATCCTCGGTGTCGTACTTGTGTACGCTCGGCGCCTTAAAGACCGGGTTGAGGTACAGCGCCGTCACGCCCAGCTTTTTCAGATACGGCAGCTTTTCGCTGATACCGTCCAGATCGCCGCCATAGAAGGTGGAGCCCCCCGCCTGGGCGGTCAGCGGCTCGTCCCAGTCCTTAAAGATAATGTCGTGACCCGCGGCGTGGTGGTAATAGACCTTATCCTGCTGCGCGGTGCGCTTTTTACTGCGCGCGAAGCGGTCAGGGAAGATTTGGTAGAAGACCTGATCGTTGACCCACTGCGGGCCATTATCCGGGTAATCAACGGCGAATTGCTCCAGCCGCGCGGGCGGAAAACGGCTGAACCCCTGCGGGGTAAACCACAGCTGGCGGTTATTCCACAGCAGCTTAAAGCTGTAGCGCCGCCGCGGCTGCCCGCTGCGGAGATCGATATTCGCCCGCCACGCCGTCACGCCGGGCTGCGGCTGGCTGCGCTGCTTGTGCATGGTCAGCGACGTCTCTTCGTTATCCACTTCGGCGCGGAGCGTTACGCGTTCAGGCTGATTTTCACCCGCCAGCCAGAGCGTTATGACGAGGTTGTCTTTGTTTTGCTTAACAAATGGGGCAACCGGTAGGTGCCAGGCGTTCAACATCACGAATCCCCTTTGATGAAATTGACGTCACCTTGCCACAGGGTAGTTCAGGTTAGTTCATCATGAAGAGATTTATTGGGGGAGGAGGACGGGGGAGGAGGCGCCAGTGCAGCGTGATGCCCTCTCCCACGGGGAGAGGGCATTGCGGATTACTGCGCCTGCGCCAGCTGACGGTCGCGGCGGCGCTTAAACATCCAGCCCACCAGCAGCAGCACAATCCACGCGAAGCCCACGTACAGCGAGATACGGGTATCCGGGTGATAGCCAATCAGGCCGATAATAAAGACCAGGAACACCAGCCCGACAGCAGTGGTGACGACGCCGCCCGGCACTTTGAATTTCAGCGCGTTAACTTCTTCCGGCGGCAGGCGGCGGCGGAACGCGATCTGCGACAGCAGGATCATGATCCACACCCAGACGGTGGCGAAGGTCGCCAGCGACGCAATCACCAGGAAGACGTTTTCCGGCATGATGTAGTTGAGGTACACCGCAAACAGCAGCGCGATGGTCATCACCATCACCGTCACCCACGGAATGCCGCGGCGCGAGGTTTTGGCGAAGACTTTCGGTGCGCTGCCCTGCTCTGCCATCCCGTGCAGCATACGCCCCACGCCGAACACATCGCTGTTAATCGCCGACAGAGATGCGGTCAACACCACGAAGTTCAGAATGCTGGCGGCGAAGGTAATGCCCAGATGCTGGAAGGTCATCACGAACGGGCTGCCCTGAGTGCCGACCTGGTTCCACGGGTAAATGGACATGATGACGAACAGCGTTCCCACGTAGAACACCAGAATGCGCATCGGCACGGAGTTGATCGCGCGCGGGATGGACTTCTCAGGGTTCTTCGCTTCCCCGGCGGTGATACCGATAATCTCGATACCGCCGTAGGCGAACATCACCATTTGCAGGGACATCACCATGCCGAGCCAGCCGTTGCTGAAGAAGCCGCCGTTGCTCCACAGGTTATGAATGCCGGTTGGCTGCCCGCCGTTGCCGATCCCCCAGATGATGATGCCGAAACCGGCGACAATCATGATGATGATGGTGGCGACTTTAAAGAACGAGAACCAGAACTCCAGCTCGCCAAACACCTTCACGCTCATCAGGTTGATGGCGCAGATAATCAGCACCACGCTTAGCACCCAAATCCAGTGCGGCACCGTCGGGAACCAGACGCCCATGTAGATGCCAAACGCGGTCACGTCGGCAATGGCAACAATCAGGATCTCAAAGCAGTAGGTC
The DNA here is from genome assembly GCF_964208575.1 of Enterobacter soli. GTDB lineage: Bacteria > Pseudomonadota > Gammaproteobacteria > Enterobacterales > Enterobacteriaceae > Enterobacter > Enterobacter soli_A. The sequence continues at coordinate 195,209 of NZ_CAXOFU010000008.1, forward strand.
CAGCCCGTGATGTACCCGGCCAGCGGGCCTAAGTTCTCTTGAGCGTAGCGGGAGAAAGAGCTTGCGGACGGGTTGTGTACGGACATTTCGCCCAGCGCGCGCATAATGATATACGCCGCAGCACCCCCAATGATGTAGGCCAGCAGCACGCTTGGACCTGCCATTTTAATGGCATCTGCCGAGCCATAAAAAAGGCCAGTACCGATCGCCGAGCCGAGCGCCATAAAGCGGATGTGGCGGGTGCTCAGTCCACGTTTAAGTTTGTTAGTGCTTTCCATTTAAATCTTGCCATTCAACACGAAAAAACAAAAAACCACGGGGCCTTAAGCCCCGTGGTTAAACAGTTTGTTGCCGTTGATTAATGCGCGTTAGAAGTAACCTGACGCCCTGCTGCACGGTCCCAGATAATGGCCAGAACCAGCGCTACAACGGTAGGCATCAGCCATGCCAGACCTTGTTCGGACAGCGGCAGACGCTGCGTCCAGGCTGGCAGCACTTCACTGAATGCTGATGCTTTGATCCCGTCAAGGATACCAAAAATAAGGCTGATGAACATTGCCGGAGCAATAATTCGGGAGGAATTATTCCACCACGGACGCGTGAAGCTCAGCACCACCAGCACGATACACGGCGGGTAAATGGCCGTCAGCACCGGGATGGAAACCTGAATCAGGTGACTCAGACCCAGATTCGATACCGCCATAGAGAAGATGCCCAGGATGAACACCAGCGTGCGGTAGGAGAGCGGCAGATACTGCGCAAAGAACTCGGCGCACGCGCAGGTCAGGCCAACGGCGGTCACCAGACACGCCAGGAAAATCAGCACCGCCAGCAGCATGCTGCCTGCACCACCGAAGGTGTGCTGCACGTAAGCGTGGAGGATAGCCGCACCGTTCGCGTTCTGATCAACCAGCATCGCGCTGTCTGAACCCAGGCGGAACAGCGCCAGGTACAGCAGAGTCAGGCCAACGCCCGCCATCAGGCCAGCCCAGATGGTGTAGCGGGTCAGCAGACGCGCTTCGGTCACGCCACGGGAACGCGCGGCGTTCACGATAACGATACCGAACACCATTGCGCCCAGCGTATCCATCGTCAGGTAGCCGTTCACAAAACCGTTAGAGAACGCGGCGTTTTTATAGGCGTCCATCGCTTCGCTGATAGGACCTGCCGGCCACATGATGGCGGCGACGGACAGCACGATCAGCGCGACGATTTTCATCGGCGCAAGGAAGTTACCCACGGTATCCAGCAGCTTGCCCGGATAGAGGGAAACCAGAATCACGATAGCGAAGTAGACCAGGCTGTAGATAAACAGCGGCATCGCGCCGTCGCCGGTCAGCGGGGCGATCCCCACTTCGAAAGAGACGGTTGCGGTACGCGGGGTCGCAAACAGCGGGCCAACGGCCAGATAACACACGGTCGCCAGCAGAACGCCCGCCACTTTACCGATCGGCGAGCTGAGGCTATCAACGCCACCACCCACTTTCGCCAGCGCGACAACGGTCAGCACCGGCAGGCCCACCGCGGTGATCAGAAAACCAAAAGCCGCAGTCCAGACGTGTTCGCCTGCCTGTAAGCCAACCATTGGAGGGAAAATGATGTTGCCTGCGCCAACGAACAGCGCAAATGTCATAAAGCCCAGTGCGATGATGTCACGCGATTTTAAGTGATGGGTCATAAAACCTTACTGCCTGTGGATGTGGTGTTGAAAACGTTGAGATTTTCGCTATCCCTAACGGGACGATACAGCGGAAAATTTGCTCAATTTCAGCGGGAAATGCTCCCGTCCTGTCGTGGCGAAGAATAGTTTTTCGATTTACCACGCAAATACAGTCGGTATGACAGTATATGGTGCGCAATTTAAACGCTTATAACGTTTAAAGGCAAGGAGGGATCGTAAAACCAGAACAATATGCCAGCATGAAAATTCAGACCAGAACAATACGCTAAATACTGGAAAAACCCGTGGTTAATAATGCGAACAAAAAACCATCAACTGTATAATATTCATTCGCGTTTCGCTTGACTGCAAAGTAAACGAGCCAGCAATGGCTGGCTCGTGGAAAGCTAAGGTGACACGCCTGCCATCAGGCACTCATTCAGGCAATTAATCGTTCCGGGATGACAAAACTGAAACGCGTGCCTTTGCCTAACGTACTCTGAATATCAAGACGGCTCTCGTGATGATTCACCGCATGCTTCACAATCGCCAGCCCCAGCCCGCTGCCGCCGGTTTGCCTTGAGCGCGCCTTATCCACGCGGTAGAACCGTTCGGTCAGGCGTGGAATGTGTTCAGGCGCAATGCCCGGCCCGTTATCCTCCACGCTAAACTCCGCGCCGGACGAAAGACGCTTCCACGTCACCGTGATGTGCGTCCCTTCCGGAGTGTGATTCACCGCGTTGTAAACGAGGTTCGAAATGGCGCTGCGCAGCTCATCTTCACTGCCGCGCACCTTAAGCGCGGGATCGACATCAAAAGTAAGCTGATGTTTTTTATGGCTTAAGGTCTGCGCCTCGCGCTCTACAACGCGCAGCATCATCGGCACGTCGATGGTTTCATTGAGCGCCAGCGACGGGGCCGCCTCAATTTTAGAGAGCGTCAGAAGCTGTTTCACCAGCCCTTCCATACGGTGCGTTTGCTCCCGCATGGTATGGAGCGCCTTTTCGCGCGGCGCCCCTTCCAGGGTTTGCTCCTGCATCATCTCCAGGTAGCCCTGCAGCACGGTCAGCGGCGTGCGCAGCTCGTGGCTGACGTTGGCAAAGAAGTTGCGCCGGGCACCCTCAAGCTGGTGCATCTGGGTGACATCGCGCGCCACCATCAGCCACTGCCTATCGCTGTAGGGCATCACGCGGATCTCCAGATGGCGACCGTTGTTCAGCTTCAGATTATGCGGACGCGAAAAGTCGCGCTTTTTCAGATACAGCGTGAACTCCGGGTAGCGCAGCAGGTTCAAAATGTTCTGGCCGTTATCGTCCGGCCAGCGCAGCCCGAGCAGCTGTTGCGCGAGGCCGTTACACCAGAACATGGTGCCCTCTTCAGTGGTGAGGATCACCGCGTCCGGCAGCGACTCCGCGCCGCTGCGAAAGCGTTTGATAAGGCTGCCCAGCTCGCGGCGACGCTTTTTATTACGCATTTGCATCTGGTGCAGGCCGTAGAGCAGCGGCTCCCAGCTTCCGCTTCCCGGCGGAGGCGTCATGCTACGGTCAACCCACAGCCACCACGAAAGGCGCAGTAAATTCCAGAAATGCCAGATAAGAAGGCCGGTTACCGCCGCCAGCAAAAACCACGGCAGATGGCCGAAAAACGCCCCCAGAATGAGGGCCGGGATACAGCATAAGATGAGTTCAAAAACGAGCCTTTTCCATGACAGACGTTCCAGCACGCATCACACTCCTGTCATTGTTCAGAAACGGGTTGAGAATCGATAACCCGTACCGCGGACCGTCTGCACCATGCGATCGTGCCCGCTCAGCTCCAGCGCTTTGCGCAGGCGGCGAATATGTACATCAACCGTCCGGTCTTCGACATAGACGTTAGTTCCCCAGACGTTATTCAGCAACTGCTCGCGGCTGTAGACGCGCTCCGGGTGCGTCATAAAGAAGTGCAACAGCTTGAATTCGGTAGGGCCCATGTCGAGCGGGTTTTCGCCGGTCATCACGCGATGTGAGGTGGGATCGAGGCTCAGCCCCTGCATCTCAATCACCTCTTCCACCGCCATCGGTGAAATGCGGCGCATCACGGCCTTAATACGGGCCACCAGCTCTTTAGGTGAGAAGGGTTTGGTAATGTAATCGTCCGCGCCGGTTTCCAGACCGCGCACGCGATCCTCTTCTTCACCGCGCGCCGTTAGCATCACAACCGGGATATCGCGGGTCATGGCCTCGCGCTTGAGGTGTTTGATAAACTGCAGTCCCGAGCCGCCGGGCAGCATCCAGTCAAGCAGAATCAAATCGGGCCAGGGTTCGTTCAGCTGATTCACCGCGCTGTCATAATCTTCAGCTTCAACGGGCTGAAAGCCATTTTGTTCGAGCACGAAGCACACCATTTCACGAATAGGAGCTTCATCTTCTACGACCAGAATACGTCTCGCCATACTTTGCCCTGTCTTATCTTATTTAAGTTACAAGTTTGTAATGCGGCGCCATTATGCGTCAGATTTATGACAGATTTATGAAAAACATTACCACTAAAACGGGCAAACCGTTGTTTTATTACAGCGGTTATTTTCCCCTCGCCGAAAGCTTATAATCCCCCTCATCTTTTTTTTGCCACGGAACCGCTATGCGCATACTTCACACCTCGGACTGGCATCTGGGTCAAAATTTTTACAGCAAAAGCCGCGCCGCGGAACATGAAGCCTTCCTGAACTGGCTGCTGGAAACCGCCGCGTCGCACGAGGTGGATGCCATCATCGTGGCGGGCGATATTTTTGATACCGGACAGCCGCCGAGCTATGCGCGCGAACTCTATAACCGCTTTGTCGTGAATTTGCAGCAAACCGGCTGTCATCTGGTGATTGTGGCGGGCAACCATGACTCGGTGGCGACGCTGAACGAGTCTCGCGATATCCTCGCCTTCCTTAACACCACCGTGGTCGCCAGCGCCGGGCACGCGCCGCAAATCCTGAAAAAGCGCGACGGTACGCCGGGCGCGGTGCTGTGTCCGGTGCCGTTTTTGCGTCCCCGGGATATCGTGCAGAGCCAGGCGGGGCTCTCCGGCGGCGAGAAGCAGCAGCACCTGCTGCAGAGCATTACCGACTATTATCACCAGCAGTACGCCGACGCCTGCGCCCTGCGCGGCGATCTCGCCATTCCGGTGATTGCCACCGGGCACCTGACCACCGTCGGGGCGAGCAAAAGTGACGCGGTACGCGACATCTACATCGGCACGCTGGACGCCTTCCCGGCGCAAAACTTCCCCCCTGCCGACTACATCGCCCTTGGGCACATTCACCGCGCGCAGATGATTGGCGGCTGCGAGCATATTCGCTACTGCGGCTCGCCCATTTCGCTGAGCTTTGATGAAACCGGCAAGGCCAAAATCGTGCATCTGGTGAGCTTCACCGACGGCAGGCTCGGCGCGGTGGAGTCCCTGGAAGTGCCCGTCACCCAGCCGCTGGCGGTGCTGAAAGGCGATCTGGCGTCCATTACCGCCCAGCTTGAGCAGTGGCGCGGCGCGGCGCTGAACCCGCCCGTCTGGCTGGATATCGAAATCACCACCGACGAATACCTGCACGATATGCAGCGCAAAATCCAGGCCCTGACCGACGATCTGCCCGTCGAGGTGCTTCTGGTGCGCCGCAGCCGGGAACAGCGCGAGAAAATTCTGCTCAGCGCGCAGCGTGAAACCCTGAGCGAGCTGAAGGTTGAAGAGGTTTTTGAGCGCCGGCTGGCGCAGGAAGAAATAGACGACGCGAAACGCGCGCGTCTCAACGAGCTGTTCAGCCATACGCTTGCCACGCTGAACGACGAGGAGGAAAACGCATGAAAATCCTGAGCCTGCGTCTGAAAAACCTCAACTCCCTGAAGGGCGAGTGGAAAATTGATTTCACCGCCGAGCCGTTTGCCAGCAACGGCCTGTTCGCCATTACCGGCGCAACCGGGGCGGGTAAAACCACGCTGCTGGACGCCATCTGCCTGGCCCTGTACCACGAAACGCCGCGCCTGCAAAAAGTGTCTCAGGCGCAAAACGATCTGATGACCCGCGACACCGCCGAGTGTCTGGCGGAAGTCGAGTTTGAGGTGAAGGGCGTCGCCTACCGCGCATTCTGGAGCCAGAACCGCGCGCGCAACCAGCCGGACGGGAACTTACAGGCGCCTCGCGTGGAGCTGGCCCGCTGCGAAGACGGTAAAATTCTGGCGGATAAAGTCACCGACAAGCTGGAGCAAACCGCCACCTTAACCGGGCTGGATTACGATCGCTTTACCCGCTCGATGCTGCTTTCCCAGGGGCAGTTTGCCGCCTTCCTTAACGCCAAACCGGGCGACCGCGCCGAGCTGCTCGAGGAGCTAACCGGCACGGAGATTTACGGCCAGATTTCAGCGAAGGTCTTTGAAAAACACAAGGCCGCCCGCAGCGCGCTGGAGATGTGCGAAGCCCAGGCCGCCGGCGTGGTGCTGCTGAGCGAAGAGCAGCAACAGCAGCTGCAGCAAAGTTTGCAGGTGCTCACTGACGAAGAGAAAACCCTGCTGGCGCAGCAGCAAATTCAGCAGAACCAGTATCAATGGCTTACGCGTCAGGACGAGCTGGCGCGCGAACAGCAGCGCGCGGAGGCCCAGCAGCAGCAGGCGCGGCAGGCGCTCGCGGAGGCCGCTCCCGATCTGGCGAAGCTCCAGCAGGCGCAGCCCGCGGCGCAGCTGCGTCCGCTATGGGAAAGCCAGCAGGAGCAGACCGCTCGCCTTGCGCAGACCCGTCAGCAAATCAATGAAGTAAATACTCGCTTACAGGCCAGAACCGCGCTGCGCGCGCGCATTCGCAACGGCGCGCAGCAGGCCCGGGAGCGGCTCCAGGCCGAGCTAACGTCCGCTGCCCGCTGGCTGGCGGAGCATGAGCGCTATCGTCAGTGGGGCCAGGAGATTGCCGGCTGGCGCGCGCACTTCGGCCAGCTTAATCGCGATAAAAGCCAGCTTGCTGCGCTCGCGGCGCGCATCCAGGAGCTGCGCCAGAAGCTCGCCGCCCTGCCGGAGATCAGCCTGACGCTCACCGCGGACGAAGTGGGTGCGGCGATGGAGCAGCAAACCCGCTCACGCAGCGCACGCCAGCGCCTGACCGCGCTTCATGCCCGCTACCAGCCGCTGCAAAAGCGCCTGACGCAAAACGCGGAAAGCCTGCACAAAGCCCAGGCTGACCAGGTCAGGCTCAACGACACGCTGGCCCTGCGCAGGCAGCAGTACAAAGAGAAAAACCAGCATTATCTGGACGTTGAGCTGCTGTGCAGGCAAGAGGAAAAAATCAAAAGCCTGGAGGCAGAGCGCGCCCAGCTTCAGGCCGGGCAGCCGTGTCCGCTGTGCGGCTCCACCGCGCATCCGGCGGTTACGGCGTATCAGGCGCTGGAGCTGAGCGCCAACCAGCGCCGCCGCGACGAGATGGCAAAAGAGGTGGCGGCGCTGAAAGAAGAAGGTTTGCTGGTGCTTGGGCAGGTAAATGCCCTCACGCAGCAGATCCAGCGCGACGCCGACGAGGGGCAGACGCTTTCCCGGGAAGCGCAAGCGCTCACCGAGGAGTGGCAGGAGGTTTGCGCCAGCCTGAACGTGAGCCTGAACATTCAGGATGATATCGCCCCGTGGATGAACGAGCAGGAGCGGTACGAGCGCGAGCTTTATCACCTCAGCCAGCGCCTGACCCTGCAAAGCCAGCTCAACGAGCAGGAAGAGCAGCAGCGCCAGCACCAGCAGCAGCTTGCAACGAGCCGTCAGACGCTGGAAACCGCGCTGCGCGCGCTGTCGCTTGATGCCCCTGAAGAAGGTGCAGAGGCGGCGTGGCTGGCCGAGCGCGAAGGTGAATCCGCACGCTGGCAGGAGAATCAGGCTCAGCACGCGGCTATTCAGGAACGCATTAACGCCCTGACGCCGCTGCTCGACGCGCTTCCGCAGGCCGATAGCCCGGAGGCCGAAACGCTTATCCCGGACAACTGGCGCGAGATCCACACTGAGTGCGTTTCCCTGCAAAGCCAGCTCGCGACGCTCCAGCAGCAGGAGGGGCTGGAAAACGACCGTATGCAGCAGGCGCAGGCGCAGTTTGCCGCCGCGCTCGCGGCAAGCGAATTTGCCAGCCAGGAGGCGTTCCTGAGCGCGCTGCTGGATAGCGACACGCTTCGCCGCCTGGAGCAGCTGAAGCAGACGCTGGAAAATCAGAATCAGCAGGCTGCGGCGCTCTTCGGGCAGGCCAGCCAGCAGCGACTGGCGCATCAGGCGCTGCGCCCGGAAGGGCTGGAGGCCGATGCCGCGACCCTGCAGGCTCAGCTGCAGCAGCTTGCGCTGCAGCTGCGGGAGAACACGACCCGTCAGGGCGAGATCCGCCAGCAGCTTAAGCAGGACAGCGACAACCGTCTGCACCAGCAGGCGCTGATGCAGCAAATTGACGAGGCCGCCCGTCTTGCGGACGACTGGGGGTATCTGAACGCGCTGATTGGCTCCAGCACCGGAGATCGTTTCCGTAAGTTCGCCCAGGGGCTGACGCTGGATAACCTCGTCTGGCTGGCAAACCAGCAGCTTAACCGCCTGCACGGGCGCTATCTGCTCCAGCGCAAGGCAAGCGACGCGCTGGAGCTGGAAGTGGTGGATACCTGGCAGGCCGACGCGGTGCGCGACACCCGTACGCTGTCCGGCGGCGAAAGCTTCCTCGTGAGCCTGGCGCTGGCGCTCGCGCTTTCTGACCTGGTGAGCCACAAAACGCGGATTGATTCCCTGTTCCTGGATGAAGGGTTCGGCACGCTGGACAGCGAAACGCTGGATACGGCGCTGGACGCGCTCGACGCGCTCAACGCCACCGGGAAGACCATCGGAGTGATTAGCCACGTCGAGGCGATGAAGGAGCGCATTCCGGTGCAGATTAAGGTGAAGAAGATCAACGGGCTGGGGTATAGCAAGCTGGACAGGGTGTTTGCGGTGGAGTGAGTGGGGTCTTCACCCGCATCTTCATGAATAATGCCCGCACGTAACAATTCCCTCGCCCCTGTGGGGAGAGGGCCAGGGTGAGGGGTGCATACGGCTCTGGCGGTCGTTCCGTTCACCTTACGTTCCCTGCTTCTCTGTTACCACACGACCTGTGAACGTGTCAGGGAGGCT
>NZ_CAXOFU010000009.1:0-185459 GCF_964208575.1 Enterobacter soli
AAACACTAAAAACGGCAACGAGAGTTGCCGTTTTGCTTTTATTTCAGAACCACGCCTCCCACATCGCGCCGACGTTGAAGTCGTCGAGCGTCTCGTCTTTGGTGCCGTTCACGCGCGCGGTGCGTTCGTTATCCACTTTGCCGCCGGTCACGTAGAAGCGCAGCATCGGGCGGAACTCCGGCCCCATGGCGATGGACATGTTCTGCGACAGGGTCAGCTTCCAGCCCTTATTGTCGCCGCCGTTGTCGTAATCCACGTGCTGCCAGCCCGCTTCCAGCCAGGTGGAGTGAACGTCGTTCCACCAGTGCATCGGGCGCACGATGGCGTTGTAGTTCTTGCGGTTGTCGGTGCTATCGCGGCTGTTGTCGTAGTCGTGGAAGGCGAGGATGTACTCCACCTGCGTGGCCTGGGTGAATTTGTACAGCCCTTCGAAGCTGGCGTACACCGTGGTCAGATCCTCGGTTTTGTTGAACACGCTGTTGTCCGAGTTATCGGAGTAGCGGGCAATCACCTTGTTCACGCCGCTGTCGTTGGTGTGGCTCAGCACCACGCCGCCCTGCCACGCGTTGAGGCGCTCGTCGCTCTCGATCGCTTTGGAGTCAAAGCCGTAGTTGGCGTACAGCTCCAGATCCAGCGGGCCCACCTTCATGCCGTGGATTTTTGAGGTCGCGGCGTAGTTGCCTTTATCGCCCGTGCCGGAGCCGCCGGTACAGGTAATGCGCGACGGGTTGGCTTCGTCTTCCATCACCTCCGGGCTGCAGGATTCCACCGCCGCCACGGCGGCCATGTCAAACTGCACGCCGCCGATGTCGAAGTTCTTCACCCCGGCGCCCTGGCCGTCGTGGTTCATCCAGAAGTAATCGTTGATGCCCTGCTGCGGACGCTGGTGGAAATCGCGGCCCGCCCAGAAGTAGGCGTTCGGGTTGGAGGCCATAATATTGGTCACCCCGGCGTAGGCTTTTTTCAGGTTAACCTCGTCGCCCCAGTGGTCGATCATCACGTTGATGTCCCAGATGGCGCCGTTTTCACCCTTGAAGGCTTTTGAAAGCTGGAATTCACCGCCGTTGCCTTCGTTACCCAGACGACCAATCGCGGACGCGCCGTTGTAAGAGCCGTCTACCGCCACGTATTTCTGATCGGCGGCCTGGAAGTGCGCGCCGTAGCGGGCGTAGCCGGTAAATTTAATGCCGAAAGGAATCGCCATATCCGGGGACTGCGCCGCGCTTTGCGGCTCGGTCACCACGTCCGCTTTTTTCGCCACCGCGGCGTCCATTTTGGCCTGACGCTCGGCCAGCGCCTTATCCACCGCTTTGGCGACAATGGCGTCGATTTGCTCCTGGGTGAATTCTTGTGCGAGCACGGAAATTGGGCAAAGCGCGGCGATAACCGCCATTGTTAATGGAAGTTTTTTACTGTTTTTCATTGTCATCTCTATTAATTTACATTTTATTCAGACAATAACCATCCCGCTCCGATCTGACAGAGTATGTCGCTATCATCAGAAACAGATTGATATCTATTTGTAGGTACAGAGGTATTACACGAGCGTTTTTATTTCCCCATAGATTATCTCTGGTATAAATGAATTATTTCTTCGGATAATTCACGCGCGAGCAGGGAATTCATTAAATGATCCTGAGCGTGAACCATAATTAACGTCATCGGCTGGCGGGCTTCGCCCGCATCCTGTTCGATCAGTTTGGTTTGCATCTTGTGGGCCTGGCGCGCGTAACCGTCGGCTTCGCGCAGCAGGCTTTTGGCCTCGTCAAGGTTGCCCTGCCGCGCAGCATGCAGTGCTTCAAAGCACAGGCTGCGCGACTGACCAGCATTGACGATGATTTCCATTACCGCTTCTTCTAAGGCAATCATCATCTTTCACTCTTTCGCTAGATATCGAAACTATTATTCAGAGAGGTGGCGGCAAACCACTCCCCGCTCTTTTTAACGGTGCGCTGCTGGGTCTCTAAATCGAGCTGGATAAATCCGTAGCGATTTTTATACGCATTACACCATGACCAGTTATCAATAAATGTCCACATATGGTAGCCAAGGCAATTACTGCCTTCGCTAATCCCTTTGTGCAGCCATTTAAGATGGTTGGAAATAAACTCAATACGGTATTGATCGTTTATTTGGCCGTTTTCAATAAAGCGCTGTTCATTTTCAACGCCCATGCCGTTTTCAGAAATAAAGCAGCGAGGGTTGTCGTAATTATCGCGCAGGTTAATCAGGATATCGTAAATACCCGGCTCGTAAATTTCCCAGCCGCGGTACGGGTTCATCTTGCGGCCCGGCATTTCGTAGTTATCAAAGAACCACTCCGGCATAAACGGCGCCTGCGGGTTCACCGCGCTGTCGCGCGCCTTCACGCGACGCGGCTGATAGTAGTTAATGCCGAGCAGGTCGATTTTCCCTTCGGCAATCAGCGCGCTGTCTTCCGGCTTGCAGGCAGGGAGCTGATCGTAGGCTTTCAGCAGGCTGACCAGATCCGCCGGGTACTCGCCGCGCAGCACCGGGTCGAGGAAGCTGCGGTTAAACATCAGGTCTGCAATGTGCGCGGCCTTGACGTCAGCCGGGTTCTGCGAGCGCGGGTATGACGGGGTAAGGTTCAGCACGATGCCAATCTCACCGGCGTAATGCCCGGCGCGATAGGCGCGAACCGCCAGCGCGTGCGCCAGCACGGTGTGGAAGGCCACGGTCGCGGCACGGCGGAAATCCACCACGTTCGGATAGTGGAAGTCGTACAGATACCCACCTTCCACCGGGACAATCGGCTCGTTGAAGGTGAACCAGTGCAGCACGCGATCGCCAAACAGCTCGAAGCAAATCTGCGCGTAGCGGGCGTAAGCTTCAACCACATCGCGGTTTTCCCAGCCCCCAATCTCCTGCATCGCCATCGGCATGTCGAAATGGAACAGGGTGATAAACGGCGTGATGCCCTGTTCGATCAGCTCATCAATGACCTGATTATAAAAATCGACCGCCTCCGGGTTCACTTCACCGACGCCGTCGGGGATCAGGCGCGCCCAGCTAATCGAGGTGCGAAAGCTGTTGTGGTTCAGCTGCTTTAATAGCTGAATATCCGTTTTCCAGTGCTGGTAAAACGTGGAGGTGTGCTGCGGCCCCACGCCGTTGTGAAAACGGTTTGGCTCGCGGGAGAACCAGTAATCCCATGTGGTTTCGCCCTGTCTTGTCCCTTCGGTCTGGAGTGCGGAGCTTGCGCTGCCCCACCAGAAATGCTCGGGAAATGAATATTTCATAACGCTTCCTCTTTGACTTAATTGCTGGCTGTTTCAGCAGAACCTACAGAAGCCTGGGCTTTTTGCTCTTCGCTTTTCATCAGCGAACGCTCGTAAGCGCGCAGGAAAGGTAAATACATCACAGCTGACATCACCATACAAATGACGCACATCACAACTGGACTAAATGCCCAGTTTGCCGCCCAGGATGCACCGATTGGCGCAGGGGTGGTCCACGGCGTTAACGACACCACCTGTGCCAGCCAGCCGAGCCGGGTGGCGGCATACGCCAGGCAGGCGTTCACCAGCGGTACGCACACGAACGGGATGAACAGCATCGGGTTCATGATGATTGGCGCGCCGAACAGGATCGGTTCGTTGATGTTAAAGAAGCTAGGCACCACGCCCATTTTGCCGATGGTGCGCAGGTGGGTGACGCGGCTGCGCAGCAGCAGGAAGGCCAGCGGCAGGGTCGAGCCTACGCCGCCAATCAGCAGGTAGTGATCCCAGAAGCCCTGCAGATAGACGTGCGGCAGCGCCGCGCCCGCCGCCAGCGCTGCCTGGTTTGCCGACAGGTTCGCCATCCAGAACGGGTTCATGATGCCGGTGACAATCAGCGAGCCGTGGATACCGGCGAACCAGAAGATCTGGCACAGCAGGACGGAAAGCAGAATGGCTGGCAGGGAGTCAGACGCCGACACCAGCGGCTCCAGCAGGTGCATAATCGCCTGCGGGATAATCATCCCGGTCTGAGCTTCGATAAACAGGTTCAGCGGGTGCAGCGTGCCGATCACCACCATCACCGGAATGAGGATCTCAAACGAACGCGCCACGCCGGTGGGCACTTCTTTTGGCAGGCGAATGGTCACGTTGTTCTGCTTCAGCCACGCGTAAACGCGGGTGGCGTAGATCGCGGTAATCAGCGCGGTGAAAATACCCTGGCCGGAGAGATACTGAGTGGAGATTTTGCCGTCGGCGTAGGGGGCGGCCACCAGCAGGAAGGCCATAAAGGCCAGCAGGCCGGACATCACCGGGTCGAGATTAAACTGACGCCCGAGGCTTGCCCCAATCCCCACCGAAATGAAGAAGGTCATGACGCCCATGCTGAGGTTAAACGGCAGCATCAGCTGTTCACGGTAGGTCTGGGAGAAATCCAGCCAGCCGCGGGCGAAGCTGTTGGTGGTATCTGCCGAGAACGGCGGGAAGATAAACACCAGCATAAACGAGCCGATGATCATAAACGGCAGCGCGGCGGTAAAGCCGTCGCGGATAGCAATGACATACTTCTGCTGGCCGAGCTTTGCCGCCAGCGGGGTAATAGATTGCTCAATCACCGCGACCATTGATTGATATAACGAACTCATGTGAACACCTTTTAGTGTGCCGCTTCGATGAGCGACAGTGCAAAGTCCAGTACCTTGTCGCCGCGTTGCATCCCGTAGTCCATCATGTCGATGGGCTGCACCGGAATGCCCTGCGTCGCCGCCTTGTCTGAGAGTGTCTTTAACATGTATTTCACTTGCGGGCCGAGAAGCACGACCTGGTATTGCGGAAACTGCGTATCAAATTCGGAAACGCCGTACGCATCAATCTTCACCGCTAAACCGCGCTCTTTGGCAACATCGACCATTTTGCTGACCAGCAGGCTGGTGGACATCCCGGCAGAGCAGCACAGCATAATCTTGAACATCGACAACCATCCTCAAAGTGTAAAAAGTTATTGCGGAGATGATTGGACATCATACGGAAACCGGTTTCCATTTATAAAAGACAGAATTGTGACTCCCATCAAGAAGCTGTACTTATGGGGCTTATTACCACGATCGGCCTCACAGAATTTGGCGATCCTGACGTCATTTTGAGTGGAAACGGAAAATCGGTTTCCATGAAAAACGGAAACGGATATACTCCGTTCTGGCTATAATGTGAGCCGAAGCGGTAATGGAATTTGCAGGCGCGAGGACTGCCTGCCAGGGGAGAGAGATGTCTACAATCAACGATGTATCACGTCTGGCCGGGGTGTCCAAAGCCACGGTATCACGGGTGTTGAGCGGGTCGCGTGGCGTAAAGGAAGCCAGCCGTCAGGCCGTACTGAAAGCGGTGGACGAGCTGAACTATCGCCCCAACGTGATCGCACAGTCGCTGTTAAGCCAGTCCACCGGCTGTATCGGCGTGATCTGCGCGCACGACAATATCAACCAGACCACGGGGTACCTGTACGCGCTGGAAAAACAGCTCAGCCAGCATCAAAAGCACCTGCTGCTGCGCTTTGCGAATACCAAAGCGGAAGTGATGCACGCCCTCGACGAACTCTCCTGCGGCTTATGCGACGATATCCTGGTGATTGGCGCGCGTTTCCCGCTGGATATCGACATGGAAAACGTCATTCTGGTCGACTGCATGGCGTCGGATAACGCCAACAGCATCCAGTTCGATCACGCCTTTGCCGCCGAAACTGCCTGTAACTATCTCACCAGCCAGGGCCGCCGCCAGATTGCGCTGATCCACCCGCACGGCAGCGGTTTCGCTGACCTGGTGCTGCTCGGCTACAAGCACGCGCTGGAGAAAAATTTCCTGCCGTTTAACCGTAATCTCGTCTTTATGGACGCCACCTCCTCGTCCGTTGCGCTCCAGGAGCTGCTCAATAATGCCTCCACCCTGAACTTCAACGCCCTGCTGGTGGCGGACGAGCAGGAAGCCCAGCGGGTGATCCCGCAGCTGCAGGCGTTTAATAAGTCCGTGCCGGAAGACATTATGGTCTTTAGCCTCGCAGGATCGCTGCATCTGCCGGGCGTTCCGGTGATCCCGGCCATTGAGTATTCGATGGACGCCATGGCCGCGAGAATAGTGACCTGGCTGAATGAGAAAACGCAGATGCTGGGTTCGTATGTGCTGCGCGGGGACTTAATTATTCCGGATATCCGCAAGCGTTAAAAAAAGCGTGAAGCTCAGGCTTCACGCTTAGTAATCTTCCATGCAATCCACCTTACTCACCGCGTCCCAGTAGGCATCCAGATTGTCGCGCTTCACCGCGGTGACGGCGTTTTTGATCAGCAGCTGGTTGGCCTCCGACGACAAAATCATGGCCTGCCACGCCTTATCGCTCTGCTTCTTCTGCGGCGTGCAGGTTTTTTTCACATCTTTGAGCACCTGCTGTTTGATTTGCGCGTCCTTCGCCGGGCTCTCTTCATCCTGAGCGTGGACGAACGCGGCGAACAGCAGGCAAACCATCAGGCAAAAAAGGTGTGCGAATTTCATAGAAACCCCCATTAGAAAGCCACGTGCTTCCCATGAAATATATCGTTACATTCAGTGTAGCGACTCCATTCGAAAGTATGAATTTATGCATTCTGCGTACGGTATCCGATCGCCAGTGCAATGCCGTAGCTCACCCACACCGCGAGGCTCATTTTCAGCATCGTTTCTCCTCCGATACCCGCGAGAGGCGCTGCGATCCCGCCGAATAAAAACATCAGCATGCCCAGAATGGCCGACGCTGTGCCGGACTCCTTCGCGTCGACTGCGCTCATCGCTTCTGAACCCGCAAGAGTGCTGATCCCGCTGTTAAATGCGACGGTGAAAAAGAGAGCAATCAGTGCCGGAACGGAAAGCTGCATCCACGCTAAGAGCAACGTCAGCCCCGCGCAGGACACCGCCAGAACCAGGCCTGTTCGCATCAATCTTTCCGCCAGATGTCGGCGCGCCAGGCGGGAGAAAATCAGCGCCGAGACGATCAGCCCGATACCGTTCACACCGAACAGCAGGCTGAACTGCATTGCACTCAGGCCATACTCGTTTTGCATCACAAAGGAGGATGCCCCGATATAGGAGAACAGCCCCGCCAGCATGAAGGCCTGGATCAGGCAGTAGCGCATAAAGCGACGATTTTTAAGTACCGTCCTGGCGGTTTGCGCCAGCGATCCCCCGCTCTGTTTCTCTGTGAGGGACTCGCGGATAAAAAGCTGGCTGGCGATCAGCAGCGCGAGCCCCGCCCCTGCCATTATCCAGAACAGCATTCGCCAGTCGAAATGCGACGCGATATAGCCACCGAGGACCGGAGACACGACGGGCGCGATGCCGTTGACCGTCATCAGTAGGGCAAAAAATTGCGTTAGCATCGTGCCATGATAGTTATCACGCGCGATGGAGCGGGCCAGTACGGAGCCGCCCGCCCCGGCAATGCCCTGAACAAATCGCCAGCCGATCAGGGCGTAAATATTCTGCGTGATGGCGCAAAGCACTGAAGCCAGCACAAAAAGCAAAAGTGACAACAGCAGCGGCGCTTTACGTCCGATGCGATCGCTTAGCGGGCCGAAAAAGAGTTGTCCCAGCCCCAGGCCAATCAGCGCCGAGGTGAGAGAAAGCTGCGTCAGCGTTGTGGAGGTGTTGAGTTGGGTGGCGATCTCCGGCAGCGCCGGAAGATAAAAATCGGAACACAGCGGCCCGATCGCCGTCAGCAGGCCAAGGATGGCCGAGAAAGAAAAAGAGAGTTTTGCCATAGGTATCTACTCTGATGGCCGGGCAACGCTGCGCCGCCCGGCAGTGATGTTACTGAATCCCGCCGCCCAGCGACTGCCACAGCGTGATGCGGTTCTCCAGGTCGGTTTGCTGCAGCGCGATCAGCGATTCCTGCGCCGACCACAGCGACCGCTGCGCGGTGAGTACCGTCAGATAATCCCCGGCACCTGCCCGGTAGCTGCGGGTCGCCACGTCCAGCGTTTTTTGCTCCGCCGCCACGTATTCGCGCTGGGCGTCGAGCTGCTCGCCGAGCGTTTCACGGCGCGCCAGCGCATCCGCGACGTCCTTAAACGCGCTCTGGATAGCTTTCTCATAGGTGGCGATCAGCCCCTTCTTCTCCGCTTCCGCGTAGCGCAGCTGCGCCATATTGTTGCCACCGCTAAACAGCGGCAGGGTGATGGACGGCGCGAACGACCAGACCTTCATGCCGTGGCTGAACAGGGATGAGAGCGAATCGCTGCCGACGCCCGCGCTGGCAGTGAGCGAAATCGACGGGAAGAAGTTAGCGCGTGCCGCGCCGATACTGGCATTGGCGCTCAGCAGGTTATGCTCGGCTTCCTGAATGTCCGGACGACGCAGCAGCACGCTGGAGCTGACGCCCGCCGGGATCAGCGTGATGGCATTATCGCTCAGGCTCTCCAGGGTGCCGGGCAGCAGGTTGTCCGGCACCGTGTCGCCCGCCAGCAGGTTGAGGGCATTTTTGTCCTGCATCACCAGCGTCTGGTAGCTTGCCACGCTGGCGCGCGCCTGCTGGTAAACCGCCATCGCTTCGCTGACGTCCGTCGCCGCCGCCACGCCGACCTCCCGCTGGCGCTTCACAATCCTGAGCGAGTTCGCCGCGCTCTCCATCGTGGATTTCGCCAGCGCCAGGTTGCTGTTATCCGCCGCCAGCGTCACCCAGGCGGTGGTCAACTCGCTGACCATCGTCAGGCGCGTGTTCTGGGCGGTGAACTCGCTGGCGAGCCAGGTTTCACGCGCCGCGCGCGACAGGCTCTGGTTACGGCCAAACAGATCCAGCTCGAAGCTGGAGACCGCGCCGTTGGCCTCATCGCTTGTCGCGACGCCGCTGGCCAGCGTGCGGCTGCGGGTGTGGCTCAGCTCGGCGTCCACCGTCGGGAACAGGGACGATCGCGTTTCGCCGTACTGGGCTCGCGCGGCGTCGATATCGGCAATCGCTTTTTGCACGTCGCGGTTGCTGTTCAGCGCCATCGTCACCACGCTTTTCAGCCGCGCATCGTTCATCACCTGCTGCCACTGGCTCACCACGGCGGTGGCTTCGCCGTGCGCGCCGGGTAACGTCGCCGGGACGGGGGCGTCCGGGCGTTGATACGTTGGGTCTAACGACACACAGCCTGCGCTCAGCAGGGCTAACGCTAAAATAGATACACGAAACATTATGACCTCCGGTTGGCGTGCTTACCGGAGAACAGACGTTTCACCAGTACGAAGAATAGGGGAACGAAGAAGATCGCCAGCAGCGTTGCGGCCAGCGTCCCGCCGATGATGCCTGTCCCAATGGCCACGCGGCTGTTGGCGCCTGCACCGGTGGCTATTGCCAGCGGCGTCACGCCTGCGATAAACGCCAGCGAGGTCATGATGATGGGGCGCAGACGCGTTTGGGCGGCACGCAGCGCGGCGCGCGTCAGGGAGTAACCCTCTGCGACTTTGGCTTCGGCAAACTCCACAATCAGAATGGCGTTCTTCGACGACAGGCCGATGGTGGTGAGCAGCGCCACCTGGAAGTAGACGTCATTGCTCAGGCCGCGCAGTGAGGCGGCAAGCGCCGCACCCAGCACGCCAAGCGGGATCACCAGAATGACGGAAATCGGCACCGACCAGCTTTCATAAAGCGCCGCCAGGCACAGGAACACCACCAGGATCGAGAGGGCATAGAGGCTCATCGCCTGACCGCTTGCCAGTTTTTCCTGCAGGGACAACCCGCTCCACGCCCAGGTGCTGCCGGACGGCAGGTTATTCGCCAACTGCTCCATGGTGCTCATCGCCGTACCGGAGCTGGCGCCGCTGGCGTTTTCGCCCTGAATTTCATACGCCGCCGAGCCGTTGTAACGCACCAGGCTTTCCGGACCATACTCCCAGCGCGTGGTGGCAAAGGCGGAGAACGGCGTCATGGTGCTGTCGCTGCCGCGCACGTACCATTTGTTGAGATCCGACGGCACGGCACGGGTGTCGCTGTCGCCCTGAATGTAGACCTTTTTCACGCGGCCGCGGTCGATGAAGTCGTTCACGTAGGTTCCGCCCCAGGCGCTGGAGAGGGTGCTGGTAACATCGCTCAGGGACAGCCCCAGCGACACGGCCTTGTTGTTATCGATATCCACCTGAAGCTGCGGCATCTGCGGCAGATCGTTGGCGCGCACGGCGTGCAGCGAGCCGTTCTGATTGGCTTCACCAATCAGCTGGTTACGCAGTTTCAGCAGCGCGTCGCGGTCGGTGCCGCCGCTGGCCATCAGTTCAAAGGTAAAGCCGTTGCTCTGGCCCAGGCCGTCCACCGCCGGTGGCGTCATGGCAAAGATGGTGGCATCGCGGATGGTGCTCAGCTCCTGCGTGGCGCGCAGGGCAATGGCCTGAGCGGTGTTTTCCTCGCCCTTACGTTCGGACCAGTTTTTCAGGGAGACAAACGCCATCCCGGCGTTCTGGCCGCTGCCGCTGAAGCTGAAGCCCTCAATGGTGAAGATCACGTTGGTGTTGGCTTTCTCTTTGGTAAGGAACCACTCGCGTACCTGGCGGCTGACTTCGGCAGTACGGACCGTCGTCGCGCCTGCTGGCAGGGTGTACTGCACCATGATTTCGCCCTGGTCTTCCGTCGGCAGGAAGCTGCCGGGCAGTTTTAGCATCGCGAACCCCATCGCGCCGCAGAGCAGGGCGTAGATGACCAGCATGCCGCCGGAGCGGCGCAGCGCGCGCAGCACCTTGTTCTGATAGCCATGCTCGGTCCTGCTGTAGAAGCGGTTAAAGGCGCCGAAGAACCCTTTTTTGTGCGGGGGCGTATGTCTCAGAATCGATCCGCAGAGCGCGGGCGTCAGGGTTAACGCCACGACCACGGAGAGGAACATCGCGGAGATGATAGTGACAGAGAACTGACGGTAAATGACCCCGGTAGACCCGCCGAAGAAGGCCATCGGCAGGAATACCGCAGAGAGCACCAGCGCAATGGCGATCAGCGCGCCGGAGATTTCGCCCATTGATTTTTCGGTGGCCTCCCGGGCGGGCAGCCCCTCGTCGCGCATAATACGCTCGACGTTTTCTACCACCACGATGGCGTCATCCACCAAAAGCCCGATCGCCAGCACCATCGCAAACAGCGTCAGGGTGTTGATGGAATAGCCGAACAGCGCCAGTACGCCGAAGGTGCCCAGCAGAACGACAGGGACAGCCAGCGCCGGGATCAGCGTGGCGCGGAGGTTTTGCAGGAACAGGTACATCACCACCACCACGAGGATAATGGCTTCGAACAGGGTCTGAATGACGTCCTCAACCGAGATCTTGATGAACTCGGTGCTGTCTTTCGGGTAGGCCACGTCGTAGCCCTGCGGCATCGACTTTTTGAACTCGGCGATTTTATCTTTTACCGCCGTGGCGGTGTTGAGCGCGTTCGCACCCGGAGAGAGCATCACCGCCATACCCGCGGCCGGGTGGCCGTTCAGCTTCGCGGTGGCGGTATAATCTTCGCTGCCCATCTCCACGCGGGCGACGTCGCTAATGTGCACCACCGCGCCGTTGGACTGGCTCTTCACGATGATATTTTTAAACTGATCGACCGTTTGCAGGCGCGACTGGGCGCGGACGGTGGCGGTCAGCTGCTGGGCGTTCGACGAGGGCAGCGCACCGATTTTACCGGCGGAGACCTGAACGTTCTGCGCTTCAATCGCGCTCTGCACGTCGGACGGCATCAGCGAGTAGGAGGCCAGCTTCGCCGGGTCGAGCCAGATGCGCATCGCGTATTCCGCACCGAACACCTGAAGGCTCCCGACGCCCTCCACGCGCGCCAGCGGATCCTGCATATTACTCACCAACCAGTCGGCGATATCCGAGCTGCTGGCGGTATCGGTTTTATCGTACACGCCCATGATCAGCAGGAAGTTGCTCTGGGATTTCTCGACGGTAATGCCGGACTGCTGTACCTCGGTCGGCAGGCGCGATTCCGCCTGCTGAACCTTGTTCTGCACCTGTACCTGCGCGGTGTCCGGGTCGGTTCCCTGCTCGAAGGTGACGTTGATGCTTACCGACCCGTCCGAACTGCTGGTGGAGGTGAAGTAAAGCAGGTTATCCAGCCCGGTGAGCTGCTGCTCGATCACCTGAGTTACGCTGTTTTCCAGCGTCTGCGCGGAGGCGCCGGTGTAGGTGGCCGAGATTTTGATCGACGGCGGGGCGACGTCCGGGTACTGCGCCACCGGCAGCGTGCGGATCGCCAGCATCCCGGCGAGCATGATGAGAATGGCGATCACCCAGGCAAAGACCGGGCGGCGCACGAAGAAACGTGAAAACATCAGGCGTTCCCTCCGGCGTTTTTCATCTCTTCGGCCTTCACTTCCTGCCCGGCGGTCACTTTGTCGGTGCCTTCGACGATCAGCTTATCGCCCGCCTTCAGGCCGCTCAGCACCAGCCATTTGTCGCCGTAGGTGTCGCCCGTTTCCAGCTGACGCTGCTCGACTTTGTTGCTGGCGTTCACCACCAGCGCGGTGGCCGTGCCTTTGGCGTCGCGGGTGATGCCCTGCTGTGGCGCAAGGATCGCGTCATCCATCACGCCCTCATCCACTTTGGCGCGGACAAACATGCCGGGCAGAAGCTGATGCTGCGGGTTCGGGAAGACGGCGCGCAGGGTAACCGATCCGGTAGACTCATCCACTGCCACTTCGGTCAGCGCCAGGCGGCCTTTTTCACCGTAGGTACTGCCGTCTTCGAGGATTAAGGACACGCTTAGCGTATCGCTATTGGTGGCGAGGGTTTGCTTACGTAAGCGCAGCAGGTCGGCGCTGGAGCGCGTTAAATCGACGTACATTTGGTCCAGCCCGCGAATGGTGGCGAGCGCGGTGTCCTGCTGAGCGGTCACCAGCGCGCCGGGCGTGACGGAGGAGATACCGATGCGTCCGGCAATCGGCGCGGTGACGGTAGTCCAGTCGAGGTTAATGCGCGCGCTCTCCTGCGCGGCTTTCTTTGACTCTACGCTGGCCTTGTCCTGCGCGCAGGTCGATTTCGCGTCTTCGGCATCCTGACGCGACACGCCGTCGTCTTTCACCAGCTGCGCATAGCGCTGGGCTTTCTGGCAGTCGGCCTGCACCAGCGCCTGCGCCTGTTTCAGCGCCGCGGCGGCTTCATCAAATGCGGCGCGGTAGCTGGCAGGATCGATTTGATACAGCGCCTGTCCGGCTTTGACGGTATCGCCTTCGGTGAACAGCCGCTTCTGGATAATGCCGCCTACCTGCGGGCGCACTTCGGCGCTCATCGCGGCGGTGGTGCGTCCAGTGAGCTCGCTGACGACGGATACCGGCTGGCTTATGAGCGTGACAATCCCCACTTCCGGTAGAGGATGCTGGGGAGCAGATGTTTGTGCATTATCGCACCCTGTCAGGAGGAGTAATGCTGCGATGGAGGTTGTTATGGTTTTCATAATCTTTTTCCAGGGTGAACGAAGCCTGCCCTGTTAAATGCTTAACAGGGAGGAGGGCTATTTAAAGGCACAGCGATACCGCATCTCTGGCTGAACCAGAAATGTTAAAACGAGAAATGACTTATCTCATTTAATTATTCACATGCGATTACTTCGCAGTGAAAAGTAAATTTAAAATATCCTGATAAACGGGCTCTAATTGTTCTGACGGTACTTTTAATGGCGTGAGTCGACGATAAATGGTGCCTTCGATCATCACGGCGGTAATCTCCACGCAGCAGCGAATATGTTCATCGCTCAGGTGCGGAAACTGCTTTTTCAGGTGCGTACAGGCGTTGGCGAACATACGTGATTCGGCTTCTATCAGCATGGCGGCAACCTGAGGGTTTCGCGTGGCCTCGGCGGACATTTCCAGCATTAGCGCATCGTCGTCTTCGTTGAGCGTCTGTCGCCAGGCAAGCGCCTGCGGCATCCCCTCTACCAGCGTTTTACCCTGCATCTCCTCGATGCGTGAGTCGATGATGCGGCGGATCATCTCTTCAATAATCGCGTCTTTATTACTGAAATAACGGTAAATCTGCCCGACGCTGAGCTTCGCCTCGCTGGCGATCTGCGACATGCTGGCCGCGTGAAACCCGCTGGCGCGAAAGCAGCGGCGCGCGGCGGTGACGATCTCGTCCTGGCGCAGTTTTTGTCGTTCTTCCAGCGTTGTGCTCATCTTAGGCTACCGTGTAAAAGTGAGAATGATCGTTCTCATTATACGTTTTGAGCCCCTTTTGGAAAGGCTTTTTTTATTTACATATTGAATGAATATTTCCTGGTTTAAACAATGGAGGAAATAAGGAGTTTTTATGAAGGTTAAGCTGTGAGATATTCAGATTGCGCTGAAAATAAGGAGAATAATATGCACCTGAGCATTACCCATAAAGTTACACCCGACGAGAAAGAAGAGTTATTAACGGGATTAAGGGCTTTTAACAGCCGGTTCCTCGATATGGCCACCTTCAGCAATGATATTGGCGTCTACGTGCGAAACGACGAGGGCGTCATGCTTGGCGGGTTAATTGGCACCCGCAAAGGGGAGTGGCTGAACATTGATTATCTGTGGGTCAGCGATGACGTGCGGGGCTCCGGCGTGGGCAGCCAGCTTATTAAAGCTGCCGAGGATGACGCCAGGCGTCTGGGCTGCAGGCATTCGCTGGTGGACACCGCCAGCTTCCAGGCGCGTCCGTTTTATGAGAAGCAGGGCTATCAGCTGCTGATGTCGATTCAGGACTATCCGCATCAGGGAATGCAGCGGCACTACCTGACGAAGCCTCTCTAACCGCCAATCCCGCCGCTAATCACCGCCAAAGCGTGACGCACAACGATCTCCGGCGAGAGGGCTTGCAGCCTCTCGTCATTGCGCATGCGTGAAAACGGCACCAGCACCAGGCTTAGCAGGGTGGTAAAGAGCAGTTCCGGTGCCAGCGAGGGGTTAAGCTTCCCGTCCTGCTGCCAGCCTTTGAGGGTGGCGAGCGTCGCCTGATACTTCTCATCGCCAAACCGCGCGTGCAGATGGGTACGCAGCACCGGCATTTCGCCGATCACCTCCTGCATCCACAGCGGCGCAAACCAGCGGTGCTGTTCCGCCAGTTCAGCAAGCACCTTCACCATCTCCGTTAACGCATCGACCGGAGAATCCGGGTTTTCCGCGAAAATAGCGCCGATCCTGCTGCGTAACGGCAGGAAACGCTCCTCAATCATCGCATCCAGCAGCTGTTCCCGGGAGTTGAAATAGTAGTGCAGCATGGCCGGCGTCACGCCCGCTTCTTTGGCGATGGCGTTGAGCGAGGTGTTGGCGATCCCCTGACGGGAAAAGAGGTTCAGGGCGATATCCAGCAGCTGTTCGCGGCTGGCGGTAACGCGTTTGCCACCGCGCGGGCGCCCCGGGCGGCGGGGTTCAGAATTGTCCTTTTGTGCTGGCATGGTCACAGTATCTCTTGATCTTATTCATCACTTCCACAAATATTAATTATACGATTAATTAATTTCAAGTGATGTGTTATGGAGTCCGACGTAATGGCTCAACCCGCGCAGAAAGCGCCGTCTATCAAGCTGCTGTTCAGCGCCCTGCTGTTGGTGATGCTGCTTTCGGCGCTGGATCAAACGATTGTCTCCACGGCGCTGCCGACCATTGTCGGCGAACTGGGGGGCCTGGATAAACTCTCCTGGGTGGTCACGGCCTACATTCTCAGCTCCACCATCGTGGTCCCGCTGTACGGCAAATTTGGCGATCTGTTTGGGCGTAAAATCGTCCTGCAAATCGCCATTGTGCTGTTCCTGGTGGGCTCCGCGCTGTGCGGGCTGGCGCAAAACATGACCCAGCTGGTGCTGATGCGCGCCCTGCAGGGGCTGGGGGGCGGTGGCCTGATGGTGATCAGCATGGCGGCGGTGGCGGACGTGATCCCGCCTGCCGATCGCGGTCGCTATCAGGGCCTGTTCGGCGGGGTGTTTGGGCTGGCAACGGTGATTGGCCCGCTGATCGGCGGGTTTATCGTTCAGCACGCCTCCTGGCGCTGGATTTTCTACATCAACCTGCCGCTCGGCCTGTTTGCCCTGCTGGTGATTGGCGCGGTGTTCCACGGCAGCGCGCGGCGCAGCAAGCATGAGATTGACTATCTGGGGGCGATTTACCTCAGCATGGCGCTGCTGTGCATCATTCTGTTCACCACCGAAGGCGGCACCGTGCGCCAGTGGAGCGACCCGCAGCTGTGGTGCATTCTGGCCTTTGGCCTGACGGGGATTGCCGGGTTTATCTACGAGGAGCGGCTGGCCTGGGAGCCAATCATTCCGCTGTCGCTGTTCCGCGACCGCAGCTTCCTGCTCTGTAGCCTGATTGGCTTTATCATCGGCATGTCGCTGTTTGGCTCGGTGACCTTCCTGCCGCTCTATTTGCAGGTGGTGAAAGACGCCACGCCAACGCAGGCCGGCTTGCAGCTTATTCCGCTGATGGGCGGCCTGCTGCTGACCTCGATTATCAGCGGGCGCATTATCAGCCATACCGGGAGATACCGCCTGTTCCCGATCCTCGGCACCCTGCTCGGCGTGGTGGGGATGTTCTTACTGACGCGCATTTCAATCACCTCCCCAACCTGGCAGCTGTATCTGTTTACCAGCGTGCTGGGCATGGGGCTGGGTCTGGTGATGCAGGTGCTGGTGCTGGCGGTGCAGAACAGCGTGTCGGCGGATCAATACGGGGTGGCGACCTCGGGCGTGACGCTGTTCCGCTCCATCGGCGGGGCCATCGGCGTGGCGCTGTTCGGTGCGGTGTTCACCCATGTTCTTCAGTCGGGGCTGGCTAACAGTCTGCCGGAAGGCGCTGAGCTGCCGCGCGAGTTAAACCCGGTGGCGATTCACCATCTGCCAGATGCCCTGCGCCTGGACTACCTGGATGCGTTCGGCTCCGCCATTCATGCGGTGTTCCTGCTGGCGGCGGGGATCATGGTGCTGGCGTTTGCGCTGTCGTGGTTTTTACGCGAAGCGCCGCTGCGCAGAGGGGAGGCGAAAGGGTAGGCGTTCGTCTATTAATTGCGAGTCGCTTTCCGATTTTGAACGGCGGTGCTTGTCTTCCCGAGCGCCGCTGGCGCATGATGCGGCCTGGTCAATAAACCGACAGGGATAGCAATGGAACGCACAGCGAAACTGTTTAAAAAGGGTAAAAATCAGGCGGTTGTTCTGCCGGATGAGTTCGCATTTGATGCGGAGAGCGTCTACATCCGGCGGGATGAGGCGGGGAATGTGGTGTTGACGGCAAAGCCTGCTAAGGCAAAAAGTTGGGACAATTTTTTCAGGCTGCTGGAGAACACGACTGTCTCCGATTCATTTCTCAGTAAGGAGGAGAGAAATCAGAGCATGACAAAAAGGGATCCTCTCGATGGAGTTCAGGCATGAGGCATATGCTGGATACAAATATTGTGAGCCATCTTTTTAAAAAGCACCCTGGCGTAGTGAACAGAATGGCTTGCCTGACTCCAGATGACGTTTGCATTTCAAGCATCACGGAAGCGGAGTTGCTCTATGGTGCGGATAAAAAGCAGAGTCGCGGGCTGAAAGAAACGATACACGAGTTTCTGAGCACCATCACCATTTGCGACTGGGACAGCGAAGCCGCGGCCACCTACGGCGAGCTGCGTGCCGCAATGGAAAAGAGAGGGAAAGTGATGGGCGATCTCGACCAGCTGATTGCCGCACACGCCATCAGCCGGGGTACAACCATCGTGACCAACGATCGTGCGTTCGGGATGGTTCAGGAGCTTACCGTTGAGGACTGGACGACCGCAGCCTGACCCCTTCGCCCGGTGGCGCCGCGCTGACCGGGCATATAACCTATCCTTCTTATTGATTCTTTTTCGTTTTTTAGCCCGCCGCGCCGTTGTCGATATAGTCTGGAAAACGTTTATCAAAAGGAACTGTCTCGTGAAACTTAAACTGGGTGCGCTTCTCCTGACTGGCCTGCTGCTCGCGGGCTGTGACCAAAGCGGCAGTGATGCCAAACACATTAAGGTGGGCGTCATCAACGGCGCCGAGCAGGACGTGGCGGAGGTCGCCAAAAAGGTGGCGAAAGAGAAATACGGCCTGGACGTGGAGCTGGTGGGGTTCAGCGGTTCGCTGCTGCCAAACGACGCCACTAACCAGGGAGAGCTGGATGCCAACGTCTTCCAGCATCGTCCGTTCCTCGCAGAAGATAACAAGGCGCACAATTACAAGCTGGTCGCGGTGGCCAATACCTTCGTCTTCCCGATGGCAGGCTATTCCCGCAAAATCAAATCCGTGTCTGACCTGAAGGACGGGGCGACCATCGCCATTCCAAACGATCCGACCAACCTGGGGCGCGCGCTGCTGCTGCTGCAAAAAGAGAAGCTGATTACCCTGAAGCCGGACACCGGCCTGCTGCCGACGGCGCTGGATATCACCGCTAACCCCAAAAATCTCAAGATCATGGAGCTTGAAGGCGCGCAGCTCCCGCGAGTACTGGATGACCCGAAAGTGGATGTCGCCATTATCAGCACCACCTATCTTCAGCAAACCGGGCTGTCGCCGGTGCATGACAGCGTCTTCATTGAAGACAAAAACTCGCCGTACGTGAACATCGTGGTCACGCGCGAAGACAACAAAGACGCGGAGAACGTGAAGGAATTTATCCAGTCTTATCAGTCGCCTGAAGTGGCAAAAGCGGCTGAGACTATCTTCAACGGCGGGGCGGTACCCGGCTGGTAATAGGGTAAAATGCCAACCCGATGCCGCCGGATTTCACGCCGTCACGACGGCGTCTATCCGGCTTTCCGGCCAGAGAAAACCCTGGCCAAACTGGGCTCCCGACGCGCAGGCACGCTGCAGATCCTGCGCGGTTTCAATCCCTTCAACGACGACAGCCCCGGCAATCTTATCTCTGACGACGTGAACGAATGCGTCGAATCGGCCAGGGATGTTTAGCTCCGAGCGGTCAAGCTTGATGCCGTCAAACGGCAGGGCGAGTCGCGCATAGTCGTCTGCCAGCTCGTAGGTCAGATCGTCCAGCCAGATTTTCCAGCCCGCGGCTTTAAGCCGGTGCAGATTGTTATGGACGCTGCGTTGCTCAAGGCGACTCATGCGGGTCAGGGTGAGCGGGTCCTGAATCTCAATCGTTAATCGCCGCTGGTGGCGTAGCGCAAGCAGCAGTTCCATGGCGTTGGGATCAAGCAGCTTATCTGCCGGGAAGTTAAGCCAGTACTGGCCCTTATCCTGCATCTTTAAAAGCGTATTGGCCTGCCAGAAAAAGATTTGCAGCGCACAGCGGGTGGGCAACGAGGCGAAGAGCACATCAAGATTGACGTTGCGGATCTCCACAAGAACCTCATGCGCCACGGCCTGGCCGGAGTGAAAATCCACGATTGGCTGAAACCGCAGCCCCGTGATGGTATGCAGCATGGGTGAGGGAAGCACGGTATACATGACGAGACCTTCAGAAAAAAAGGTTCCCGCGGACGCGGGAACAAAGGCAAACGACACACGGTCGAACGGTCAATTCAATATCCAGCGAATGCTCTCGTAGAACGAGGGGCCCCGCACGGCCTTGAGCTTGTACATGGCGCTGTTTTTATAGAAGTAAACCAGCCTGACGTTGCAGCCCAGCTGGCGGGCAATTTGCTTGGTTTTCAGATTCGAGGAGTAACCCCTCAGCACGCTGGCTTCCTCATTAGAAAGTCTTGCAGGGCGCTGCTGCGTGGTGATGCTTACGTTGTAAGTGTTCAACGACCTGGGCGTCTGGCTCATCAGGATTTGCCACATCGCCTTGATATCCCCCAGCGAAACGCGCTTATTGATCACCCCGTCGACATGCTTAAACTTCAGGAAACCGGCGGATAACGAGTAAATATAAATTCTCGCGTCAGGCTGGGTTTCTTTAATGCGCAGAATGTCCTCATTCGGCGTAATCATAAAATTGCCGGTGTTCAGCGGATCGTATATGACGATATCCCAGGTCTGATTGCTGAGAAGAAAACTTTCAATGTTGCTGAACCCCTCGAAAACAATATCCCGATGCTCGTCAGGTTCGCGATTGCCAAGATATTGCAGGCCAATCATTGTGAATTCACAACTATCAACCACGGCAACATATATTTTTTCCTTCATGGTCATTCTCCTTTATCTGAGCACCATGTCCCTGTAAGAAAAACAGTCTTTGAATGTTGTGTTCACCCATTATTTGTTTGGTGGGATGATGCGTAAAATGTAAGTCAGAGAAACATATCGAGTAAAGGGGATGTTATTTATTGGTATGAAATAAAATTGAAAAGATATTTTAATGTCAGAACTAACACCTTTAATCTTATAATAACGTTAGATGTAGTATTTTATTCTAAAAAGTCGAGAAATTTAAGATTTGCTCTGGTTATGGAAGGCTTCGCAGGCCGCACCGGGCGGGTTTTATGCGTTTTTTTGGCTCTGGTTAACCTGATTTAAGAGAGTGGCGTTCCTCCGCTACAGATTTTTATCATTATGACCAGGTAAAATCCTGGCGGGAATAAGTTGTGAGCGCGGGTGTATTAAATTACTATCGCTCCCCTTTATTCGTGTTAATAATGAAATTATATGATTTGTACTGAGTTAACCGTCAGGGTTCTTGTGTTTTATCGAATCAATATTCTGCACGAGGCGATAGGCGATGCGCTGCAAAAACTACTGCCAGAATATTCTCTGAGCGTATCGATAGTGGAATCCATAGATCGGCTTTTTGATGCGATTGACGATCGCCAGGTTGATATTGTGATAGTCGAGTTCAGCCATCTTTTTAATCAGCGATCGTGGGGAGTGCAAACCAGCAACAGACTTCATGCGCTATGTAATATGCACAACGTAAAGCGCGTTCTTTTTGTTCCAGAATTACAGTACGGATTATTAAAAAAAGTCCTGGAGATGAAGTATGAGCTGACGCTCTCTTTGCAGGACACCCCCGCAGAGTTGAGAACGCAATTGCAGGCGCTGCTGGGAACAGAGGACGTTAAGCCGCGTATCTCTTCTTTTCTTAAGGGGGCGATGCGCACCGGCGCGCGTTCGCGTTCGGTGCTTTCCGCGCGGGAATGGGAGGTGCTGCATCTTATTGTGGAAGGCTACACGGTGACCGAAATCGCCCGGCTGCGAAGCCGCTCGGTCAGTACCATCGCGACGCAAAAGCACAATGCGATGAAGAAGCTCAACCTCGCCAACCACAGTGAACTGATCAAATACCTGCAGATGGCGGGGAAGATTGGGAGTTAAGCGACGGTGTTCCGCACGGTGCGCACTACGGATAGATAATATTCAGCGTGGCCGAGGTATTCAGCTTGCCCTGGCTGACCTTCGCCGGTGCCCAGACATAATACGACGCCGCCATTGGCAGGGTGAACGTCTTGTTCAATGCCCCACCCGCCGCCACGCTAAACAGCAGCGTTGCGTTGCCGCGGCTGGCGGTGGAGGTCGAAAAGACCACTGGCTGCTGCGGATTGTTGCGCTGAATCACCCGCAGGCCAACGCCCTGCGCGGCGCCGCTGCTGGTATCGACCAGCACCGTGCTGTCGGTGGATAGCAGCTGACTGCTGGAGAGGAACATCTCGATGGCCCGGTCAGAATTGCCGCTCGCGCTCAGGTTCTGGCAGCTCATGTTGAGCGTGAAGGGGGTCAGCCCCGGCTGCGCGGAGGCGCTAAGCTGGGGAATGCCGAGCGTAGGCAGAGCCACCGTTAGCCCCGCGTTGTCGAACGAGCAGGTCGTCAGCTTTGGCGCATATTTGATGGTCATCGGCTGACCAAACATATCGCGGTTATCGTAGGGCCACTTAAAGCCGTTAAACAGCCACTGCACAATTTTCACCAGCTGGTTTATCGGCCAGGTAATGATCTCCCACAGCGACATGCCGCTCATATCGCTGACGAACAGCACGTCGCTCATGTTTGCCGTGTCGCCCGTGAGCGTGGTGCCGCTCTGGTTTACCAGCGTAAAGCGCACGGTAAAAGGGGTATTCAGCTCTGATGCCGTATGGCTACCGCCGGCGGCCAGCGTCTTGTTGGGCTGCGTGCTGGTGATCTCCGCCCGCACCATATATTTATTGTTGCTGAAGCCCAGAACGGTGGCGTAATTACTGTCGGTTGAGAGGATCGGCGTGTAGGAAAACTCGCTGTTACCGGTTGAGCAGTTGAACGAGCCGCTGTACTGGGTGGTGAAGCTGCCGGTCCAGGTTGGCGTGGCCGGCGTGAGCTTATCCGACAGATCGATGTTGATTGGCGGGCCATAGGAAATGCTGCCCCCGGAGCAGGTGGCATAGCTTGCGCCGCTGACGCAGGTGAGAAACAGAAAGGTCAGTAACCGTATCATGGTGATGTTCCGTTAGTAATGGCAAACAGAAGGCGGGCTATCCAGCCCCCACGCCGGAGCGGCGATGGTGCAGTTTCCGCCGCGCAGGTGAACGTTTAGCGCGCGTGGCTGTTGCTCCGCGCGGATGTAAAGCACGCTGGCCTGGCCGACATAGCCCACAGACTCGCCGCCCTCGTTCAGCACCTCGGTGCCAAACGGCAGGGGAGCTCCGTCGGGACGGGTGGCGCGAAGCATCCAGGACTGGCGCTGGTCGGTGTCGAAGCGGATGTAATTCACCGCGCCATCGTATGGCGCCACGTTAGCGATGTTGCCGCGTATTTCTGCCCCGCGGCTGTTCGCCGTTTCGGACAGGGTGATGGCGTTTTTACGGTACGGCGTGGCATAAGGCACCAGCGCCACGCCGTCACTGTTGGTCACGATGCTTTCATCCCCGTTGATCATCAGCCCTTCCGCCTTCGGCGCATCCACAATCGTCATGGTGGTGCCGGTTTCGTTCGAGGCAAGCACATGCCACGGCACGGCCACCAGGCTGCCGCGCCCGTTTAGCCCGGTCTGGCGGTAGTCGGAGGATTCACTGAACGATCCGCCGAGCGTGGCGAAGTTCGCGCGATACGCGGTGTTCACGCTGGCCGTGTTGTTTCCGCCCCGGGCATTGCTGCCGGAGAGCGTATAGCTCAGGCGATTCGACTCCAGCGCGTTGCCGCTCATGCTGATATTGCTCTGCTCATAGTGCGAATCGCTGGCCGTCAGGCTGGAGGTGATCCACGCGTTGTTATCAAACAGCGAGAACGGCAGGCTGAGGGAGAGGTAAAAGCGCGTCTCTTCTTCACGCTCGCTGTTGCGCACCCGGCTGGCGGAAACGGTATAGCTGGCCCGGCCGATGGCGTTGGAATAGCCAGCCTGATATTCGCGCGAGGTTTGCGTGGCGTTCCAGTAGTCGCGCTGGGTGCCGGAAATAAAGACCGTGCCCCAGTTGTTGAGCAGGCGCTGGTTCAGGTTAAGGGTGAAGGTATTTTTAGGCTGCGCGGCGCGCAGGGCATCCCAGGTGCTCATCGTCATCTCCGGGGCGACCCCGAAGCGATCCTCATAGTCGTCATACTGCGCCTTCAGGCGCTGATACCCTTCCCGGGAGTAGAGCGCGTCGCTAAAGCTGTAATAGCCTTTAGTGGAATAGCGGTAGGCCGCCAGCGTGAAGTTGGTGGCCGTCGTATCGATAAACTTACTGTACGACACGCGAAAGCTTTGGCCGCTGTCGGTTCTGTCCTGCAGCGTCGTCTTGGCGTGGGTCACGTCCACGGAGACCGCCCCGAACGGCAAGTTCCAGCCGGTGCCGATCAGCCCGGCCTGGTAGTTATCGCTCATGATGGTGCCGGTATAGCCGGTCATCAGGTTATTAAAGCCGTAGCGCAGCGTGGCCTGCAGGAAGGCGGGCTCTGCCTCGAGGGTGTTTTGATGCACTTTTCCCGCGACCACGCTGTATTCGCTCACGCCCTCTTTAAGCATGCCGGGCACGGCAGAGAAGGGCACGGTGAAGGACTGCTGTGAGCCATCGGCTTCACGCACCACCACCAGCAGGTCGCCGGCCGACCCGGTGGGTTGAATGCTGTCGAGGGTAAACTGTCCCGGCGGAACGTTCTCCTGATAGATGACGTTACCGTTCTGGATCACTTTTACCAGGGCGTTAGTGCGCGCCACCCCGTGTACCACCGGCGAAAAGCCCTGCTGCGAGTTAGGGCGCATTTTCAGATCGGACGCCAGCGAAACGCCGCGCACGCGCAGGGAATCAAACAGATCGCCTGGAATATAAAAGTCGCCCAGCGTCAGGTTGGATTTCAGCGCCGCCAGCGGACGGCGCACGTAGCGGGTATTGTTCTCCCAGCTGCTGTCGCCGCTCGCGGACTTGCGCCAGGTGCTGCTGTCGCGAAACTGCCAGCCCAGCAGGTTAGCACCGGAATCCAGTCCGGCGTAAAAATCGTCGTTGGTCTCTTTCTCCGAGCCTTTCGTCCGCGTGTTGTACCAGGTGGTATTCCAGGAGAGCATGAGCGCCGGGATCCCTTCATCCCAGAACTGGGGGGCAACATAGCCCTCTTCGGTGCGCAACACTGCTGCCTGCGGCACGGTGAGCGCCAGGCTCAGGGTGCCGGTGTCGGTCTTCACCTCGCCGCCCTGAACCAGGTCGCGCAGCTGCACCTGCCCCTGCGCAATGGCGGGCGCCGGAATGGCTTTGGTGTTGATCCCCAGCATCCGGGCATCTTTCCACGCAAGGCGAACGTTATCCTGCTGCTCGCCGTAGGTCACCGTATAGCGCCCCTTCCAGTCTCCGTTAACGTAAATATCCATCTCCTGTGGACCGGCAGGCATGGCGTTATTAACGTAAAAGCGCGACAGATCGGACTCGCCGGATGCGCCAGCAAGCAGGGAGGTATCAAAAGATACCGCTCCCGATTTTTGCGACAGCAGAAGCGAGCAGACGGCCAGCATGCAGAGCCTGTTTGGTTTCAATTTCATGGCGAGTCGTTCCGGTTACTGGCTGATGAGCGTGTGGGTTTTATAGGCACCCAAATCGTCCACATACATCAGCTGGTAGGGTTGGCCGCGTTTAACCGCAGTCCTGGTCGCAACGGTGAGCTCACCAAATGGCGAGACCATCGGCGACTCCTGCAATAATTTGGTTTTGCCCTGGGAAATATTGGCAACGGTAATATGGAAAGGGCTCTTATTTACTATGCGGAGCTGTTGACCGCTGGCAATCAGCGTCAGTTTTCCCGCCGCGTCGTCCAGCGTGCCGGTTAACGCGGCCGGGCGGTAAAATAGTTTGATGCGTGATTTAATCGCCAGCTGAACGGTATTCTGGTTTTGCATATTTTCCGGCTTCGGCGGAATATCGAGCACGTTCAGGAAAAAGACCGACTCGCGATCGGCGGGCAAATTCGCAGGCAGTTTTTTAATGCGCAGCTGCTGACCATTATGTTCGTTAACCTTCACCACCGGAGGGGATAAAAGAAAAGGCACTTTTGCCGTTTCCGGCGTCGAATTGATATCGCCGTCATCGATCCACGATTGCACCAGCGCAGGAGCATCTCCCGTATTAATTAGCTGAACAATAACCTCTTTGTTATTCTCAGAATAAAGAACACGCGTGCCATTAATAACAATATTGGCCCATGCGCTGCCCGCGCTGAGCAGCAGGAATGCCAGCAAAATAACCTTACGCATAATGGTAACCTTAAAAACAGGCTCCGCAGGAACGAAGCCTGATTAACTGAAATTACAGGTAGGAAATGGTGTACGTTACGTTAGAGCTCAGCGAACCTACCGTTGCGGCAGCGGCGTTCGTTTTGTAGTAATAAACGTCCAGGGTCAGCGTTTCTGAATCCGGTGCCGCTGCGGTACCCATAATGCTGGTGGTGTAAGCCTGATTAAGCGTCACAGGCGTTGATTTACCCGGCTCGACCAATGCGAAGCCTACGTTACGCGCCACGCTTGCATCGTTTTCATTTACGCTGTTATTCAGCAGGTATTTACCGTCGGTAGAAATATTATCGGCGCTGGAGAAGTACACCTTCAGCGGCGTGCCGGTATTTCCGGCCGCTGGCGTACAGCCCGAGAAGGTTAACGAAATGGATTTTTTATTCTTAGTAATCAGGCCAACCGTAGTGCCGGCGTCCTTAACCGAAATAGGAGAGAGCGCGACGGTCATATCGGCGCTTTTACCGCCATTAATAGTACAGGTGGTATCGGTGATGGCGCCGGTAAAGTTAATGACGCCACCGGCTGAGTTATCCGCGGCAATCGCGTGAGTAGAGGCAATGGCTGCGCCAAGCACAGATACGGTCATGATCGTCTTGAACATGATAAACTCCATAATGTTTTGTTTTATATAGAAAAAGAATGTTTTCCGGCTGCGCAACATACTGTTAACAGTTAACGCGCTTAGCGAGCTGAGTACGCGCCTTGACGATATTATGTTGCAGCAAAAATACGCATAACAAAATATTATTTTGGTTATCTGGATATTATAAGATTATAATCTTGCTATAATGTTATTTTTAAGATCATAATCCAGTGGGCAACACTCGGCGGTTTTTATTAATGGATTAATAATTGTTAATTAATGAAGTCTTCTATAGAAAGTACTTAATTAATATTTCATGACTTGACCACACATTCATTACACCTATTATTGCGAGGCAAATACGGCTTTTTAAGACAATGGTGTAATTATCATATGAAGTATCTTATTGATCTCGCAATGCTTTACGAAGTGGACGCCGGTGTGATCATGATTAATGGAGAAGAGGAATCTTCAATTAAGTTATCTAGCCAGGCGGCACGTTTGTTATATGAACTTATCATTAATAATGGCAAAACCCTGGACAGGGACGACCTGATTAAGAAAGTATGGGAAGACCACGGTTATTCCGGCTCCTCGGTTAGCCTGAATGTTGCCATAAGTGAAATCAGGAAAGCCTTTCGCAGTTTAGGCCGCGATCCGCTGCTGATTAAAACAATTCGTGGTAAAGGATTTAGCCTGGCCGCGCATATTGAACATCACACGGTGAGGCCACCCGTTCCGCCTGCGCCGGAGAAAATCGCGGTGGAGGTGCCCGATACCGCGACTCAACAGCAGGACGCGCCTGCGCCTTTGCAGCGTCGGGACAGAGGCTTTAGTTCACTCAGCGTGATGGCGCTGATCGCCATTGCCGGCATTGCTGCGCTGCTTTTGTATCAAATGACGCGCGGTGCCGAAGAATCTAAAGATGATGATATTCACCTGCTGGGCCAAATTGATCGCTGTAAGGTTTATCTTATCGACAACAACATGTATCAGCCGCAGCAGGCTTACCTTAACCGGGCAAAAGAGCTCATCGCGCGTCAGCACATCGACTGCAAACATCAGGCCGCTGATGCGTATTATTCAAAATTCAAAAAGCCACAGCTTGAAAATGACTTTCTGGCTATCTGCTATCTGCAGGATAGCGTTGATAGCTACAAAAACTGCATCTCATACCGAAGCCTGACAGGGAGTTAAGATTATGTCGAAGATGAACCTGACCCTATTACTGGGCATGATCGTGCTGATTTCTGGGGTTACCCTGTTCTTATTCTATCCTGAAAGACACCAGGAAGAGGGATTTGGCTGCCAGTCCGATACGGTTGCATGGAAAACGTATTCCACGGGCGATTCAGCAGGACTGTCATTAACGACGCTATTTCTTTTTAATAGCAAGGATGTTGCCACGGTCATTCACAAAGGGGTGTTCACCCGAGGCGATAAACGCTTACTCATTGATCGAAACTACGTCCTCAACGTGGAGAAAGTGGCCGGCGGAGATATTTACTATATAAAAGGAAAGAAGCTGAATAAATCTGAAGATGATGAGGCGCCGGACGGAATCGTCAATGAGCTGCTTCTGGATAGCATCGACTATTTTTATGTTTCTAAAATCAAAAGACAGGCGTGGATAATTAAAGGGCTGGTGCTGCCGATAATGATGTGTGTAGCCGTACCGACCTCCTGATATTCTCCAAAAAATCAAAATAGATGTTTTTCGATTAGTCGGAAAGTGTGCGTTTTATTCATTGTGTAACAATAAGATGCAGTCGCGTTTTGTTATTTTTAATCCTTTCTCCAGAGGGGGGTGAAATTTTCTGTATTGCCTCGCTATTTTTCGGCTGCCTATACTCCACCCCGAAAAAGGGGCTCCCCTTTTTTTAAAACATCTGGATTCTTTTTTGAAGGACTAAATAAATGAATAAACTGAACGCTATCGTTCTGGGCTCACTGCTGTCTCTTTCTGCCCTGAGCGCTGTTAATGCAGCGGAAACCACCGCTTCTGCAACCTGGCAGGCTTCTGCAACGAAAGACAGCGATTCCGATCTGGTTATTACGCCAACGCGTGCGCTTAATTTCGTTTATAGCGCAAATACGAAAGCCTTTAACACCGACACCGGTCTGTTTGATGTGGTTATTCGTGGCGATCACTCCTCTGCAACCAGCTTCAAGCTGGAAGCGATTGTCGACGACTCTGACAACACCCTGTTCAGCGTTGGCGGCGAATCCACCAAGCTGAAAGTGGGCGCGCGCTTTGCCGGAAACGATCTGGGCTCAATCGGTGGCACAGTGGGTGCGAAATCAACCGCATGGACCACGCTGGTTGACTCTTCAAACAACACCGGCGTCTCTTCAGGCCTGTGGAACCTGACCACCAGCGCAGGTGCGACGGCGAATACCGAAGTGACCGGCCAGGACAAATTTGTGTTCTACATCGACTCTGCACAGGACAACACCGGTGCTGCGAAAGAGTTCAAAGACCTGACCAACAGCCTGTGGGAAGGTACTGTCTCCGTTGCGTTCCGCGCAACCTGGGGCTAAGAGCTGACGGATACAGGGGCGTAAGCCCCTGTTTAGGGAAATATCATGTTTAGCCTCAAACCCATTTTCTTCTTTTTATTATTCGTCTCTTCTTCCGCGCTGGCGATTAACGTGGGCAAAGTCACCACGATTATTCCAGCCGATGCCGACTCCATCGCCAAGGAAATAAAAAACGAAGCGGATAGCGTGCGCATTATTTCCATCAGCGCCCAGCGTATCAGCAGCCCGATGGATGAAGGCGTGGTAATTAATCCGGAGAAAACAGACGAACTGTTGCTGACGCCCACGCGCATGGTCATGCCCGCCGGGACCAGCAATATCGTCAAATTTTACTATCACGGTAAGGACGATGACCGGGAGCGCTACTACCGCGTGACCTTCATTGATGAAGGGGTTAGCGAAGATCGGGATAACGGCTCGCAAAAGAATGGCAAAGGCATGACCCGCGCCGTGGTGAGCACCATTCTGGTGGTACAGCCCCGGAAGAAGAACCTCGATTTCGTCTACGTGGCCGGAAAAATCACCAATAAAGGCAATACCGCGTTTCGCGTGAACGCGAGCGGGACGTGCCTGAAGCCTAACCCGGAATCGCCGACCACGCCGTGCGTCAAAAACTTTTACCTGATGCCGGATACCTCTCGCGCGATCGAGGATATCAACGTTACGGACAGCCATTTTCATCTCGGAATTTGGGACCTGAAACAGTTCATTCCTGTTAAGTAAGGATGCATGGTGAAAAATAAATTAGTGTTGCCGGTGATGATGGCGTGCACATCCGGCCTCCTGCCCGCGTATGCGCATGCTGCCTCCAGCTCCGTGGTTATCGCTAATTACCGTTTTCCCGACGCGCTCTATGCCCTGCTGGAGCAGGGGATCAAAATCCCTGTTTATTTGGTGAATACCCGCCCGAATGCAACGCAAAAGGCGAGCGGCGCGCGTGACGTGAGCGAATACGTCCGTATTGGCGATGTGACGATTTACGCGAAAGATCTCCAGCTCGGGCTGCGCGATGTGCAGGTTCAGGAGTCTGACAACGGTATCCGTCTGTCGAAGGAGATGCGCACGCTGCTGCAAAGTATCAACGGCAAACAGTTTGACGAGCATATGCGTATTCCGGTGAGCGCCGGATCGGCGTTCGAGCTGGACCAGAAAAAGATGCGTCTGCTGCTCAACCTCTCCCGGCGCGACTACGGCGTCAATATTCGTCCGCGCGAGGTCGATATCGACGCCCCCGAGTCGGACGATCTGAGCGGCACGTTCTCCTATAACCTTGGCGCGTATCATACCGAGAGCGGCTACGGCAATAGCTGGTCATCCGGCTATCTCAACGCCAAAAGCTGGGTCTCAATGGGGGTCGATCACCTGCTGGTCGATGGCTCCGGCTATGTAAACGAGAGCAGCAGCGACACCCAGATGAACGCGGTGATGTGGGAGCGTGACTATCAGGGGATGCGCTACGCCGCCGGGATGCTGAACGGCTGGGCGATGCAGTCGCTGGCCAGCGTCAGCGGGATTTCCGGGGGCGAAGTGTACGGCGTATCGATGGGGAACCAGGCCAACTCGCGCAAGCGGGACAACACCCTCTCCCTGACGCCAGTGGTGGTCTATTTCCCGACGGCCGGGGAAGCCCGCATTCGCCGCGACGGCCAGCTTATTGGCATTCAGCGCTTTGACGTGGGTAACCACGAAATCGACACCAGCGCGCTGCCTTACGGGATCTACAGCGTGGAAGTCGAAGTGGTCAGCGGCAGCCGCACCGTGTCTCGCAGCATGTACACGGTGAATAAACCGTTTAGCAATAACGTGTCGGAATCGCTGCGCTGGCAGACGTGGGGCGGTATTTATAGCCGCGACAAATCGGTCGTCAACTATAAGAAGTACGCCAAAAAGAAAAACGAGCAGGACAACACCTACTACTACGATTACGACACCAAACATAAAGACACCATGTCGCTGGTCGGCGCCTCCTTCAGCAAGCGCAGCGGGATGGTCGACTGGAACGCCTCCGGCTATATGATGCGCGAACACGCGGTCAGCGAACTGTGGGCCTCCCTGAACCTGACCGGGTATTTCTCGGTGAATACCCAGACGATGGCCGCCTCTGACGGCACGTACCGCGCCAACTACGGGGCTAACCTCAGCCTGCCGTGGAATATCGGTTCCGTCTGGTACTCTCACGAGCAGCTCTCCAGCGGCAAGTTCCTCGATATCTATGAAAACAAAGGCAATACGTGGGGGGCGTCGTTCAGCCTGCCGTCGTTTGGCCTACCCTCCGCCGGGAACCTGAGCCTGATGCGGCAGGAAGACGACGTCTACCGCTACAAACGCTATCAGATTGACTACTCCCAGGGGCTGTACGCCGGGCGTTACGGCACGGCGCGCCTGCGGGTGGGGATGTCGCGCAATAAGTACGAAGGGTACTACGAAGAGAAAGACCGCTACGTGATGCTCGACTTCTCGATCCCGCTGGGTAACACGGTCTCGGTAGGCGTGTCCCATAACCGCGATACCGGCACGGCGCTCAACGTCAGCGCCAGCCGCCAGTTTGAGGGGGATTACCTGAAGTCGGTCACCGCCAACGTTTCAAGAGCCTTCAGCAGCAGCCAGGATCGCACGGTGAGCGGCGGCGGCAGCGTGAGCTTCGACACGCCGTGGAACAGCAACATCCTTAGCGTGCAGAGCGGCACCAGCAAAGGCTGGAACTCCACGCTGACCAGCGACGGCAGCGTCGGCTGGTCAAAAGAGGCGATTGCGGCAGGGAAAGGAACCGACAGCGCCGGGGTGATCGTCAGCACCGGCCTGAAGTCCGACGAGTCGCTCACGCTGAAGCTGAACGGCCGCACGGAGCGCATTAAGGGCGATAAAACCTGGCTGTCGCTGCCGGCCTACCAGGCCTATGACCTTGAGGTGATGAACAGCGAAACCGGTACGGAAAGCTACGACATCGGCGCGAATGCCCGTCGGCATATCACGGTCTACCCTGGTAACACAGTGGTCATGAAGCCGCAGGTGAAAAAAATCGTCACCCTGTTTGGTCGTCTGGTCGATGCCAGCGGCAATCCGGTGAGCGCCACGCAAATCAAAAACCACGTCGGGCTGACGCGCACGGAAAACGACGGTCGCTTCGTGATTGACGTGGACAAGAACAATCCGGTGCTCAGCATCGCCACGCCGGACGACAGCGTCTGCGAGGTGCGTCTGGATATCGAGTCCAACCGCGGCGCGCTGTGGCTGGGGGACATCTCCTGCGATAAGGGCGATTTCGTCTGGCAGGAAGCGAAAGGTACACAGGAACGTGAAGATGAAAAAGATATTCGCTCTTAATCTGCTGCTGATAAGCGCCGCTGCGCAGGCGCAGCAGATGCCCTATTTTGCGATTAACAATCCGGACAACAACGGCACGGGAAACACGGCGGCGCTGTTCAGCCTGAACAGCACCTCGACCGCGTTTTTACACGGCTCGCGGGAGTGGCCAACCCTGAGCGCCAAAACCAACAACGGGATTGCCACCTATATTCCGGATAACAGCTTTACCGGCCCTGCGGGAAGCGCGCTGACCATCAACTTCAGCGTCACCGGCTCCAGCGCCTCGCCGTTCTTTAAAGGCACCGCGTGCTCTTCAAGCTGCGGCACCACGGGCTATACCGCGACGACCAGCTACAGCGACACCGCGATGGTGGTGAAACCGCCGGTTATCGAACCCGGCACCTCCTATGGCCGCTGGGTGTTGGGGGATCCGTTCTTCGAGTATCTTCTCAACGCCGCGCCCGGCAACGAGGTGACGATTACCTCGACGCCGCAGATCACCTCTATCAACAAGGTGACCACCACCAACACGCTGCACAAGGTGGGAACCTTGACCATGACCAACTCGCGGGCGCTGGATCTGGGCATCGATCCCATCAGCGGCGAGGTGACGATTGTCGATGGTTCCACCGGGGCGACCTGTACCAAGTACACCCGCAATACGGTGTCGGGCGTGCTCTGCTCTCTGCTGGAATACACCTTTGTCGGGGAAGATATCACCGGCTACAACCCGGGGCTGGCGCTGACGTCCTCCCGCGTTAACGGCGTGCTGCAGTCGCACATGAACGGCGGAACGGGCCTGGCGGCGGAAATTACCTTCGACGAGAGCAACTGGTACAGCATCTCCGGCGGCATTTTGAGCGATACCCGCGTGCTGGCGAATTCCTTCCTCGCCGCGCCGCAAAAGAACGGCGGCAAGGCCAGCCTGAAAATCTTTTTACCGAAGGCGCTGATTTTGAGCGTGGCGCAGGCGGGGGATGGCAGCAACATTGGCAATATCGTCAGCCTGTGCCTGACGCCGGGCAACAGCTCGCTGGCGGCGGACTTCTGCTTCCAGCCGGGCGGCGGGCTGGTCATTAACCCTATCCAGCCGGGGCTGGCGATTGTGCCGGATAGCCCGGACTACACGCTCGATCCTAACGGCCTTGGCGGCTCCGGAAAGGGAACCATTGGCGAAGCGCCGATTGAGATCCCCTACACCATTACCTACAGCGGCGCGCAAAAAGACGCGGCCATTGCGGTCACGGTGAAGGTTACCGGGCCGACGCAGAGCCTGAACGGGGTGGATTACTGTGCCTTTAGCGGCAACGGCTTCACCGTGCCGATCCCCGGCAACGTGCTGGTGGGCAAAAGCCAGACGCTGATGGCGCATAACTGCAAAGGCGAAGCGCTGTCCATTCCCGCCCCCGCCACCCATGCGGAAGAGTGGGACAAGATAAGCTCCGGCGTAACGGACATGTGGCTGTGGAAAACGCCGCTGGTATTGCAGTTTGTGATGAATAACCCGGTATCGAAAACCACCTATGACGGTAATAGCTGGTTTGGTGAAGTCACGGCGCAGGGACGAATTGACGTCAGCGCATCCTGGAATTAAACAATGAAGACTGGAAAATTCCTGGCTATTTTCGCAATAAATTACTTCATTTCCGTAAGCGCAAATGCTTTAATTATTGAAAGTCTAAATATTGATTTTCTACCCGAAAAAGAAGTTGTTTTTCAGCCAATAAAAAATGATACCAGCGTCAGGCAGAATTATACTGTTTCGCTTATTCAGGTCGATGTGCCTAAAGAACACGGCAAAGAGACTGAAATAAAAGATGGCGAGGTG
Organism: Enterobacter soli; assembly: GCF_964208575.1. Lineage (GTDB taxonomy): Bacteria > Pseudomonadota > Gammaproteobacteria > Enterobacterales > Enterobacteriaceae > Enterobacter > Enterobacter soli_A. The sequence goes on from NZ_CAXOFU010000009.1 coordinate 33,763, forward strand.
ATGTTCTCGCCTAAACAGTTAACCCTGGAGAGCGGCGAGCGGGCCGGTTTTAAGTTTTATTACACCGGCCCGCACGACAGCAAAGAGCGCTATTATCGGGTTAAATTCACCGAAACGCCGCTCCAGGCGCGGGTTGTAATGAGCAAAGGCCAACGCATCCAGTCGGATGTGGTGGTTTCGCTTGAGGCTATTTTAATTGTCCGCCCATGGACAAGACATTTTGATTATGCGTTTAGCAACGGGGTGGTGAGTAATACCGGAAATACCTGGTTTAAATATGTCTCCTCGCAGGGATGTAGCTCACAATATAACGATTCAAAATATCTTCCGCCGGGTCAACGGCTGGAAATAGACAATTACGCGCAGCCGGCAAGGCGGATGATTATTTATGGAAATAAAATCATTCCGCTTTCAAGCTGCCCGTAACTACCGCTTCCTTCATAAAAGGAAATTAACCTTTGGCGCAAGCTGAAGATTTACAACTACAGGAGAATAAAATGAAAGCAATTTCATTCGTAGAAGCGAAAGACATTATCGGTGGTGCATTAAACCCGTTCGCTGGCCTCGTTAAAGGCGCACAGCTGGGTTATGACACCGGTGCAAGCATCATGGGCATGGTAGGTGGCGTGGTTGGCGGCGTTCTGGGTGGCGCAATGGGCTTCCTGGGTGCGCTGGTTGGCAGCTACAACTAATTCAGATTAACAGGAAGACAATCATGCAAGTTATCGATTTCAAAAAAGCACAGGCCATCATCGGTGGTTGGGATCCGTTCGCAGCTGCGCTTCAGGGCGCAAGCGCTGGCTATAACGCGGGCAGCCAGATGTTAGGCGCGCTGGGCGGCACCATCGGCGGCGTGTTTGGCCTGGTGGGCGGCTTCATCGGCGGCTTCTTCAGCGCATAAGTTATTGACCTATGCACCTATGGCCCGCATTGCCGGGCCATTTTTTTATTTCAGCCACGGATAATTATGTTTTCGCTTTTTCAGTATAAAAAAAAGGGTAAGACACCCGTTATTCGCCAGCATGAATTTACCGAGTGCGGGCTGGCCTGCCTGGCGATGGTGCTGGGGCACTATGAACACCATGTCTCCGTCAGCCAGCTGCGCAGGGAACTGTCGGTCTCCGCCGACGCGGGAACCTCGATGGCGGAGTTAATGACCCTCGCCAGCGATAAGAACATGACGGGCCGGGTGCTTAAGGGCGAAATCACTGAAATTGAAAGCGCCGAACTGCCGCTCATCGCCTTCTGGCGCGGCAATCACTTCGTGGTGATCGTGAAGGTCGACGGCCGCAGCGTCACGGTTCACGACCCGGCCAGCGGCGTGCGACGCTACAGCCTCAAGGAGGCGCAAAAACTCTTTTCCGGCTACGTGCTGGAGCTCAAGCCCACGCCGCGCTTCGACAAAAAAGCGCCCGACGACACGCTCACGCTGGGCCGCCTGGCCAATAAATCCCCCAGCCTGTTCCAGCGGCAGGTGCTGCTGTTTGTGCTCTCGATTTTTACCCTCATCACCATGCTGGCCAGCCCCACCTACGTGCAGCTGATCATGGACGAGGCCATCTCGCGCAACGACAACGATCTGGTGATATTACTCACCGCGATCTTCGCCATCGTCTTTATTTTTGAAGTCATCGGCAAGTTCCTCAAGCAGATACTTGAGATCCTGATGCGCAACATTGCCTATGACGACCTCAGCCAGTCGGTTCGCCGCTATATGCTGCGCACCCAGACCGGCTGGTTCCGCAGCCGCCCGCCGGGCATCGTGCTGGCGATTGAAAAATCGCTCCACGCCTGCGCGGAGTTCATCAGCAACGGCTATGTGCAGATCCTCTTTTCCAGCCTGATCGCCTTTACCAGCCTGCTGTTTATGCTGCTGTATAACGTGAAAATCGCGGTGCTGACGATGCTGCTGATGGGGGTGTTCTTCCTGATACGCTTCTCGCTGATTGGCCCGTACCAGCGCGCGGTGGACGACTCCATCGAGCGCACCGCGAAGTATGAATCGCTGCTGGTGGAGACGCAGAAGGGGATCATCACCCTGAAGGCCAACAACATGGAGCAGGCCCGGGACGCGGTGATGGACAAATCCCAGCGCGAACACATTGCCGGGCTGATGCGCAAAGAGCGCCTGCTGGCCCGCTTTGACGTCGCCTCGCTGCTGGTGATCAACGCCGAGCAGCTGCTGGTGGTCTGCTTCGGCGCCTGGCTGATTCTGGAAGGGCAGATGAGCATCGGGATGCTCTACGCCTACATCAGCTACAAACGCTATTTCTCCGATGCGATGGTGCAGGTGGCGCAAAAGCTGCTGGACAAAAACGCGCTGAAAGGGCCGCTGGATCGCGTTGGCGACCTGCTGTTTGCCCCCTCGGAAGCCAGCCAGTTTGGCCGCAAGATTGTGACCTCGCCCGTCAGCCTGAAATTTGAGGATGTCTCTTTTGCCTACCCGGGGCGCGAGGCGACGCTACGGCACATCAACATGACGCTGGAGCAGGGCGAGGAGGCGGTGATTGTCGGCCAGAGCGGGTCCGGGAAAACCACGCTGCTGCGCCTGATCTCCGGGATGCTGCTCTCCACCTCGGGCAGCCTGCGGATCAACGCGATCCCCATTACCGAATGCGATCTCTCCTCGCTGCGCCAGCATATCCGCATCGTACACGCGGACGATATTCTCTTTACCGGCTCAATCCTGGATAACCTCTCCTGTTTCGACAGCGCCCCGGACAAAGAGCGAGTGATTGCCGCCTGCCGCCTGGCGGAGATTGACCACGTTGTGGCGCGTCTGCCGCACGGCTATGAAACGGAGCTGCTGCCGGGGAACACCTTTTTCTCCGCCGGGGAGATGCAGCGCCTGGTGCTGGCGCGCGCCCTCTACAGCCAGCCGAAGCTGCTGCTGTGCGATGAAGTGACGGCAAACCTCGATAAAACCACCGCCCAGAAGGTGCTGGCGAACCTGCGGGGTCTGGGGATTGGCCTGGTGTTTGTCACCCACTCCCCGGAGGTGGTCGGCTGCCACGGGCGGCGCTACACCATGGAAAACGGCACGCTGCGGGAGAGTGAGCAATGATGTTTCTGCCCCGTCTGTACGCCCGGCTTTGCGCCCGGCAGGCCGGACGCACCCTGCTGGCAGGCCGGATAACGCAAAACTACAGCCAGTTTATGCGCTGCCCGGAGGCCGACGTTCCGGCCGATTTCCTGCGCCAGACCGCCCGGGAAATGAGCGGCTTTAACTTCGTGGAGCAGATCTTCCCGCCCGCGCTGTGGCGGCGCAACGTGCGCTTCGATCTTCACGCCCGCGTGGCGGACTTCACCCGCGAGCAGGATTTTTATGCCCGGCCTCGCACCCTGCTGCTCGGCATGCGCTGGGCCGGGTTTGGCCTGATCGCGGATGCGCTGCTCGCCACCGCGCCGGAAGACGTGCGCTTTCAGTTTGTCACCCGCCATCCCGCGCTGCACAAGCTGATGGCCGCGCACGAAGGGCGGCGCGCCGGGGCGTTTTTCGCGCCGCATCGGCTGGTGACCGTGCTGCTGATGGATGAACGCCTGCCGGATGCACCCCTGTTCATGACCCAGGCGGGCGACCAGAAGGCGTGGCTAACGGACGTATCGACGCGTTTTTTAACGCGCTACGGATACGCGGTTCGCACGCTGGTGCCCACCTGCTCGCTGCACGCGGCGGAGTTTGGGTTAGCGAGCCAGACGTATGCCCCCGCGGACTACCGCCAGGCCGCCACCGCCACGCTGAACGCGCTGCGCAACACCCCCACGCTGTGGAGTGCATGGGACGATCTTTCAGTGATTTATCATGGATGACATGTCGTGAAATTAAAAAACCGAAACCGACAACGTCGGGCGCTAATCCCGCACCATTTTTCAAAGAGCTACGAGATCAACGCCCCGCGCCTGAAGGGCGTGCTGACGCTGTTTATCTCCTTTTTCCTCTGCCTGCTGATCTTTTCCATCGTCTTTAATTTTTCGGAGACCACGCTGGCGCGCGGCGTGCTGATCCCGGCCCAGGGCGATGTGGAAGTCCGCGCCAGAGAGTCCGGCACGATTGTGGATTTTGCGGTGCGTCCGGGCCAGTACGTGAAAGAGAATGACCCGCTTTTTACCGTTTCGCAGGACTACGGCGGCAAGCAGGGGTCGGTGGTGCAGTTTGACCGCGAGCAGATGGAGGCGGAGAAAACGCGCAGCGAGCAGCGCGTGAAGACCATCGAGGATTCTATTGCCGCGTACCGCAAAAACCTGGCGCAGCAGCTGGATATTGCCGATCGGCAGATTGTGGTCTCCCGCGACAAGGTGAAAAAGCTGCGCGCGCTGCTCAAAAACAGCACCGACACCTACGAGGCGTGGAAGGCGATATCCGGCAAAGGGTATGTGTCAAAGGTGGATCTGGATAAAAGCCACAACGACGTGCTCAACGCCCAGCTTAACCTGACCCTGGAAGAGAGCACCATTCTCGACCTTGAGGCGCGCAAAACCAGCCTGACCGACAGCACCCAGTCGCAAATTGACTCCCTGAGCCAGGAGCAGCTGTACGTGAAGAACCGGATCAGCGAAATCGAACGCAACCTCTCCAGCCGGGGCAGCTCAACCATGGCCATGCTGGCGCCCGCCGATGGCTACGTAGTGGCGATCAACATCCCGCCGGGCCGGGCCATTACGCAAAACAGCGAAGTGGTGGTGGTGATCCGCAAAAACACCGCCGCCTCGATGGAGGGGTATCTCTACGTGCCCGCCACGGGAGTGGGCCGGGTCGCGAAGGGGGATAAGGTGAAGCTGCGCTTTGACTCCTGGCCGGTGGATAAATATGGCTCGGTCGAGGCAACCCTGTCCGATTTCTATGAGGTGAATATCGATGCCCATTCGGCGCTCATCCCGCTGCAGGAGGGGCAGAACTACTACCTGGCTAAAGTGCGGGTGCCGTCGTGGTTTACCGACCCGGACAAGAAAAAGCGCCTGCTGATGGGCGGAATGACGGTCAATGCCGATATCGTTATCGATCGTAAGCCGCTTATCAACCTGCTGATCGCGCCGCTGGAGCGGGTGCGCAAGCGGTTTATCGATTGACCCGATTTCATCGGTTATCGCCCTTTAACCCACATTGCTGAGCGGGGCAACGGGCTATCCTCCTTATCACACCCACTGGAGGATAGCCCATGAACATCACCCATATTCGCAACGCCACCCAGCTGATTACCTACGCCGGAAAACGCTTTTTAATCGACCCCATGCTCGCGCCGAAAGGGGCTTATCCGGGCTTCCCCGGCACGGCTTACGCGGAGGTTCGTAACCCGACGGTTGAGCTGCCCGTAGACGTCAATACGCTGCTGGACGCCGACGCGGTGATTGTGACCCATACCCATGACGATCACTGGGATCGGGACGCCGTTGCGCTGATCGCGAAAGACAAGCCGATCTACGTGCAAAACGACAGGGATGCCGCCCTGCTGCGCAGCCAGGGCTTTACCCATCTGACGGTCATGACCGACGACACGGCATTCGGCGATATCCGCATCGTTAAAACCCACGGCGGCCAGCACGGTACAGACCGCGCTTACGCCGTGCCGGAGCTGGCGGAGCGGCTGGGCGAGGCCTGCGGCGTGGTGCTGCGCCATCCCGCTGAGAAGACGCTCTATCTTGCCGGGGATACCGTCTGGCGCGACGAGGTGGCCGCCGATCTGCAAAAGCACCAGCCGGACGTGGTGGTCCTGAACGCCGGCTATGCCCACGTCATTGGTTTTGGGCCAATCATTATGGGCCAGGAAGACGTGCTCAACGTCCATTTCCTGCTGCCGCAGGCCAGCATTGTGGCGATCCACATGGAGGCCATCAACCACTGCCTGTTGACCCGCCGCGCGCTGCGCGAGTACGTTGAAGCCAACCAGGTGAGTGGCGCGGTGAGCATTCCCCAGGACGGTGAAACCGTTATATTCTGAGCGTATTAAAGGGAAGGGAGGGGACAGATGTCGCTAATCAACGTCGCCATTGTCGCGGTGGACGGGTTCAGCCCGTTTCACTACTCCGTTCCCTGCATTCTGTTTGGCGATTCGGTCTCCGGCGAAAAGCGCTTTAACGTCACGATCTGCGCCGAAACGCCCGGTTTTCTCACCTCTAAAGACGGATTTGCCCTCAACGCGACGGAGGACTACTCCGCCCTGGAGCGGGCCGATATCGTCGTCGTTCCCTACTGGCAGCACGTCCTTGAGCGTCCGCCCCAGTCGCTGATCGACGGCCTGGTGCGGGCAAGAGACGGCGGCGCGGAAATCGTCGGGCTGTGCCTGGGGTCGTTTGTGCTGGCCTATGCGGGCATTCTCGACGGCAAGCGCGCGGCCACCCACTGGGAGTTCGAACGCCAGTTTCAGTCGCTTTTCCCGAACGTCCGGCTGGATATCAACGCCCTCTACGTGGATGACGGCAACATCATCACTTCCGCAGGCACGGCCGCCGCGCTGGACTGCTGCCTGTACATCATTCGCCAGCGCTTCGGCAGCGTGGTCGCCAACCAGATTGCCCGGCGGATGATCGTGCCGCCGCACCGCGAGGGCGGGCAGGCGCAGTTCATTGCCCAGCCGGTGCCGAACACGACCCGGGACGGGCGAATAAACTGCCTGATCGACTATCTTCAGCAGCACATTACCGAACCCCATAGCCTGGACTCGCTGGCAGAGGTGGTCTCAATGAGCCGCCGCACCCTGACCCGCCATTTTGTTAAAGCGACGGGCATGAGCGTCGCCGACTGGCTGACCGCCGAGCGCCTGCGCCGCAGCCAGCTTCTGCTGGAAGCCGGGAACATGCCGGTTGAGAGCGTGGCGGAGCTGGTGGGGTTTAACTCCGCCGTCACCTGGCGCCAGCAGTTTAAGGCGCGCTTTGGGGTGAGCCCGGCGGAGTGGCGCAAGACCTTTCGGACTCGTTCGTAAGCGGGCGCTTACCCCAGCTTCTCCATCCGCGTTTCCCCTTCCACCATCGACAGCTGGTACAGCGAAAACGAACGGTGTTTCTCAATCAGCTGCGCCAGCTCCGGCGAGTGGCTGGTCAGCCAGATCTGCGAGTAGCGGCTGGCCTCGGCAATCAGGCTCGCCAGCGCGGGCAGCATCTGCGGGTGCAGGCTGTTTTCCGGTTCGTTGAGGGCGATAAACGCGGGCGGACGCGGGCTGAGCAGCGCCACCGCCAGGCACAGAAAGCGCAGCGTGCCGTCGGAGAACTCCGCCGGCTCCAGCGGTCGGGACAGTCCCTCGCGCTGCATCATCATGCGAAAACGGCCGTCCGGGTTATCGCTGTAAAACACGCAGCCGGGGAAGGCCTGGTCGAGAATGCGCATCAGCAGCAGCTCGTCGCCGATCTCGACGATAGTCTGAAAGGCGGCCGCCAGGTTTGCCCCGTCGCTGGCGAGCACCGGGGAGCGGAAACCCACCTGCGGAGCGCGAATGGCCGAGCCGGATGACACCGAAAACTCATGATAAAAGCGCCAGTTACGCAGGGACTCGCGCATCTGCGACACTTCCGGGTACAGGTGCGGCTCGCCGAGCTGCCCGAACACCGATTCGTTCTCATACAGCGTGCCGCTGTGGGTCACTTTTTCGTGATGCACGTTGTGTAAAAACACCGCCTGATTCTTGCGCTTCATCAGCTGCGACGACGGGCGGCGGTGGTGCCCGCTGAGCCAGATCGACTCTTCTTTGATCACCGGATCGAGCTGGAACTGCGAGGGATAGGGCAGCTTCTCGACAAAACCCACCTGCAGCTCGTACTCGTAGGTTTCCGTTTCTACCGCCAGGTTCATGCGCCGCAGCTGGTCGCTGCGGGTTTTGCCCGCCCAGAACACCTTTAAAATTCCGCCTTCATCCGCCAGCGCCTGGGAAAACTGCCCCTGCGCCGCGCTGTGCATCAGGTGGATCGCCTTATAGATATTCGATTTCCCGGTGCCGTTCGGGCCAAAAACGATGTTGAGCTGCTCCAGCTCCAGCGACATCCGGCGAATCGAGCGGTAGTTATCAATGTGCAGGGTTTTGATCATCGGCGTACTCAGCTTTGCGGTTTTAACCTGTACAGAATTACAGTGTTTTGCGCCGAGTGCAAAAAAAAAAGACGACAGTGAGGGTGTCGTCAAACGGGGTACTGCCTGGGGCCTCTTTCAAAAACTGGGCCCTTTGCATACTTTCTTTTACCTCACGGCAAGGCGCAGGCCGAGATCGTTCGGGTAGGGATCGAAGTAGTTTTGCGTCATCAGATACCGGTCAGGGTATTCCGCCATGTAGTGCTTGAGCAGCGTCAGCGGGGCGAGGATCGGCAGCAGTCCTTCACGGTAGTGCAGGATCACGTCGCGAAGCTCCACGCGCTGGCGGCTGTTCAGCTGGTTACGGAAATAGCCCTGAATATGCATCAGCACGTTGGTGTGATTTTTCCGCGACGCGGGATGCTTCAGGATCGTCATCAGCTTTTCGCGGTAGACCACGAAAAAGGCGTCCAGATCGTCCCACTGGTAGAGCGAGGCGACGAACGGCCCAATCGCCCGGTATCCGGCCTGATGGTGCGCCAGCAGCTGCAGCTTATAGCGGCTGTGGAAATCGAGCAGCGCGCGGCGGGTCAGGCCGTTGGCGCGCAGCGCGTTCAGCTCGTGCAGGGCGAACACGCGCTCGACAAAGTTCTCGCGCAGCACCGGGTCGTGCAGGCGACCGTCTTCCTCGACGGGCAGCCACGGATAGGTTTCAAGGAGAGCGGCGGTGAACAGCCCGACGCCCTCCTTGCGGCCCCGGTTGCCGTTTTCGTCATACAGCCGGACGCGCTCCATGCCGCAGCTGGGTGATTTCGCGCAGACGATAAAGCCGGACAGATCGCCGATTTTCGGCAGATAGTCTGCCGTGAAGTCCGCCATCTTCTGCGTAATGTCGTCATGAGGAGGCTTGCTGAACCGCAGTTCGGTTGCGCCATCCTCGGTAGGGATCAGGCGCAGCGCCGGGCGCGGCGTCGGCAGGCCGATTGCCATCTCGGGACACACCGGCCTGAAGCTCACCCACTGGGCCAGCTCATCCATGACAAAGCCCATACGCTTGTGTCCGCCATCGAAGCGAACGGCGGAGCCGGTTAAGCATCCGCTAATACCCAATATCGGTTTTGTGGTCATGGTATGCACCTCCAGAGTCCATACTTAAAACTTACACAACATTGCGATATTGTCCATGTATTAGCGGAGTGGATTTTATATATCGTTGAAATTAAGAATGTTTAACTGCCCTTGTAGGTGGAGTATCCGTACTGGCTCAGCAGCAGCGGAATGTGCAGTTTTTCATTGGTGCGGGTCACGGTGAACAGCACCGGGATCTCCGGGAAGAAGGTATCGAGCTTCTTGCCGTGGAAGTATTCCGCGGTTTTGAAGGTCACTTTGTAGACGCCCGGCTGCATATCCTTGTCTTCCGGATAGAGCGACTTAATGCGTCCGTCCTGGTCGGTTTTACCGCTGGCAAGGGTGGTCCAGGTGTTCTGCTGCTGCTTTTCGAGGGTCACGGTCACGCCCGGCGGCGGGGTGCCGGTCTGCTGGTCAAGCACATGCACGCTGAGGGTGCCGACGGGGGCGCTGAAAGCGGCAGGGGCGAAGGCCATCGCGGCGAGCGTTAACAGAGGGAGCGTTTTTTTCATTGTCTTTTCCTGTTGAGTGGTCAGTCACAGGAAAACGTTAGCACTCGCGGCGCGATAAAATATTCAACTTTTCGTGAACATTCCCGCAGGAGAAAATATTCAGAGGATAATTACCTCAAGGGAAAGCTGCTGCTGCCACTGCTCGACCTGCTTTTTGCGCGCGGCGGTCAGCTTGCCGCTGGTGACCAGCAGCCACTTCCGCTCGGGGAAAATTTCCGGCGCCAGCGCGGCGGGAGGCGTGGGCAGAATATCAATGCGGTGGCCCTGTCCGGTGCGGGTCAAGGCTTCGAGCCAGACTTCACAGGGGTCGTTCAGGTGCCAGCCGCTGAGCAGGAGATTATCCCCCGGCGCTTTTTTGTCGCCCTCCAGGCAAAACGAGGTGTAGGCGATGATGATGCCGTCGAGGATCTCGCGCAGGGTCATGGCGGCGGGCACGTTGGCGGACATCTGGCGGCGCATCGGGCGCAGCACGTGCGTGACCAGCTCAGGGCGAGGGTATTCGCGACCGGCGTCGTAAATCATCTGGCGCAGGGATTCGATTTTCCCCTCCTGTAAGCGCTGCAGGAGCGTGTCCTGCAACGTCTGCCAGTTGTTGGTGCGGCGCGGCGTGGGTCGCTCCAGCAGGGGTTTCACCTGGCCGATGGGCACGCCTTTTTTCACCCAGTCGAGGATTTTTAGCGCCTGCTGCACGTCCTCGTCGCTGTACTGACGATGGCCGCCGTCCGTGCGCTGCGGCTTGAGTAAACCGTAGCGGCGCTGCCAGGCGCGTAGCGTGGTGGCGGTGATGCCGCTGAGTCTGGCGAATTCGCCGATGGAGTAAGCCATGTCCGTGCCCGAGGAGGAAGAATAATCTCAATATACTACGAATTTCCGCTGTCGGGATGAAGCCCCGGCGCGCTGCACTACACTTAACATCCAACCGCACAAATGAAAGGAATTCTCATGAAGCTATGGCCTGTTGTGACCGGTGTCGCCATTGCACTGACCCTGGTGGCTTGTACTTCTCCCACGCCGCCAAAGGGCGTGCAGCCCATTTCCGGCTTTGACGCCAGCCGCTATCTCGGCAAATGGTACGAAATCGCCCGCCTGGAAAACCGCTTTGAACGCGGCATGGAGCAGGTCACGGCGACCTACGGCGAGCGCAGCGACGGCGGGATCAGCGTGCTTAACCGCGGCTACGACCCGGTGAAAGACAAGTGGAATGAGAGCGAAGGCAAAGCCTTCTTCACCGGTGAACCGACCACGGCGGCGCTGAAGGTGTCGTTCTTCGGCCCGTTCTACGGCGGCTATAACGTGATCAAGCTGGACGATCAGTACCAGTACGCGCTGGTCAGCGGCCCGAACCGCGACTATCTGTGGATCCTGTCGCGCACGCCGTCCATCCCGGACGCGGTGAAGCAGGATTACCTGAACACCGCGCGCAGCCTGGGCTTCCGGGTTGATCAGCTGGTGTGGGTCAAGCAGTAACGTCTACTGGTAGGAAAACGTAATGCTTGCCAGCGCGTTCGCCGAGCCGGGAACCAGCTCCCCGGTTCGGATGTATTGCGCCTGGAACGGCAGCGACAGGGTTTGTGCCGCCGAGGTGCTCTGGATAAAGAACTGGTTAGTGGTGCCCGCCGCCGAGCTGTCTGGCCCCATCATCAGCGGCCCGGTGCCGTTATAGAAAAACTGTACCCCCACGCCGGACGCGCTGGAGTCTCCGGTCAGGCTCACCACCGACGAGGTATTCGACGGCGTGGTCTGATCGGTCATTACCGCGTTCACCGCCACGTCCGCGTCGCAGGTCAGGCTGACGTTAAACGAGCCCGACGGGGAGGTGCTCCCCACTGCGGGCAGCGTATGGATATCAATATTGCCCAGCTCGACGTTCGCGCTTTTGGTGCCCACCGTACAGCCGCTTGCGGCGACCGTGATGCTGGTGGGGTCGATGATGACCTTCGCCGTTTTGACCTCGTTGTTGTAGGCGGTGAGGATCGCCGCGTCAATGGTCGGGGTCTGGTAGACGCCGGACTTGAGCGCTACGCCGGTTTTGATAAACGTGACTTTTGCCGACCAGCCCAGGCCGGTGGCGTAACCGTTTGTCCCGTCCGCCGGATAGCTCTGCGTAATGCCCGTCTGCATCGGAACATAGGTGGTGCCGTTAAAATCTTTTAGCCCAAGTATGAAGCCGATGCCGGGCACGCCCGTTTCAAACACCATGTAGCTTGCACCGTCCATCACGACCGTAATCCCGGTGGCCACCATGCTGCTGCTCGGCTCGAGCGTCCCCTTTGAGCAGGTAAATACCCAGCCGCACCAGAACACCTCCGACACGTTTGCCGTGGCGTTCCACTCAGAGCCGATGATCTTTCCCGGCTCGATGGAGTCTGCCGGGCCGGACCACGTCATCGGCGCTGGCGAAAGCGTGATATCGGATGTCCAGGAGAGCGCAAACGCCTGAGAGGTAACGAGCAGCAGGGTCAGAAACAGATAACGCATTATTGATACTCCGTGGTCCAGGTGGCGATTGCCGAAACGTCTCCGGCACTGATCGGCGCGCCCGTGGCGGCCAGCCGCGCATAGAAGGTCATTTTTACGCTGTCGTCCCCCGCAGAGCCGTAGGCGACGGTCTGGGTCTCCAGCGGGATCGGCACGCTGTCTTTATCGAGGATCTGCACCGCCACGCCGGTTGCGCCGCCGTCGGCAATTTTCAGCAGCTGCGGGTCGTCATCGTCCGGCGTGCCGCTAAAGCGGATTTTTACCCCCGAGAAGGTTGGCCCGCACTCTTCAAGCGTCAGCATAAAGGGGGTTTTGATATTGCTGACCGCCCCCGGGCGGGTGAATTGCTTCGCGCCAATGGTGCCCAGCGGAACGTCCTGCTCCTGAGAATCCGCCGCGACAATGCAGGTATTGCCAATTAAATTCCCGGTAACGGAAACCAGCACGTCGTAGCCGCGCACGGGAAGCGTGAAAATCAGCAGCAGAACGATGCCGGCCGTCCGAAGCGTCACTGACATACCACCTCCTGTGAATAAAGGCCTGTGCGGGCGTTATAGTTTTGCTTATTCAGCGCATAGTGAATGGTGCAGCGCTGGCCGCTGTTGCGGCCCCACACGGCGCTCAGCGTGCCCTTCTCGGACAAGCCGGACAGATACAGGCTGCCGCCGTCTCCGACGATGCCGCTGGTTTTGTCATCATTCAGCGAGACCAGCGTGCCGAACGGCAGCACGTCCTTGCCGTGCCGCACCACGAACATCGCTTTTGCCCCCCGGTGCGTGACGAAGGTGGCGCGTACCATCGCGCCGTCGGTAGGCGTTTTGTTGGCGATGGCGTTTTCCAGCTCCACGTCGTTGCCCACCGTGGTAACGTCCAGCGCGACCTGATTGACGCGGTACGGCGTGGCGTAGGGGATCACCGCGTAGCCCCGGCTGTCGGTTTTGATGCCCTTGTGGTTAAGCACGGAAACGTCGCTGGCGCCCGGCGCCTTCACCAGAATATTGGTGTTGCCGAGCGGCTGGCTCAGGGTCAGGCCGTCCTCATGCAGTACCGCGCCGCCGCTCATCCCGTAGCTGAGGTTGCGCGAGTCACGGGTATAGCTGTAGCCGAGGTTATAGTCCCCGCGCGCGCCTTCGTATTGCATCGCGACATCGCCGCCGTACTGCTGCTGTCGGCTGTAGCGCTGGTTAACGCTGTAATACAGGTTCTCCTCGCCCGGCAGATAGCCGCTCACCCCCGTGCTGGCGGTGGTGCCGGTTGAGTCCGCGTGGGTGGTGGTAAACCGGGCGCGGGTGGCGAGGTGCGGGTTGCCAAACGGCACCGACACGGACAGCGCCAGAATGTTGTCTTTTCGGTTGTCGTACAGGCTGGTGCTGCGCTGGGCGCTCACGCCAAGCGACACGTTCTGAAACGTGGCGTTCCACGCAAACTGCAGGCTTTGCGTGGTTTGCGACGTGTTCCAGTAGGTTTGCTGATCCCACGACAGCGACAGCGAGCCGTATTGCCCCATCGGCTGGGAGAGCAGCAGCTGGTTTTTGGCTTTGCGCGACATGCGCAGGTTATACACCTTGTCGTAGTGCGTGGTGACGGTGCCATCCTCTTCCACAACCTGCTTCGGCGCGCCGCCCGCCATCCCCTTGTAGGTGGTGTCGCTCAGGGTATAAAACCCCTTCGTGGAGTAGCGCAGCGAGAAGAAGTTAACCCGCGTGCCGATGTCGTTCAGCAGCTTGCTATAGCGCAGGCGCACCGAATCGCCGCTGTAGTGCCGATCGTCCGCCAGCTGGCTGCGGGCGTGGGTCAGGTCAATTGAATAGGCGCCAAACCGCCCCAGGTTCTGCCCCAGCCCGAAGGCTAAGCCGTTATAGCGATCGGCAACTTGCGCCCCGCCGTAAAACGTCAGGCCGTAGCGCCAGCCGTAGAAGAGTTCGCCCTGGGCAAAAGAGGGGGCGTCCTGATCCCCCGTCGGGCGATATTTTCCCGCGCCCAGGGCGTATTTCATCTGCCCGTTGCGCACCAGGTTTGGCACGCTGGCAAAGGGCAGCGTGTACTGCGTCCTGCTGCCGTCGCTCTCCTCAATGGTGACCGCCAGATCGCCCCCTGACGAGGTTGGATAGAGATCTTTCAGCACAAAGGCCCCCGGCGGAACCGAGGTTTGATAGATGATGTTGCCGTTCTGGCGAACCGTCACGGTGGCGTTGCCGCGCGCGATACCCCGGACTTCCGGCGCATAGCCGCTGAGGCTGGCGGGCAGCATGTTGTCATCGGTTTTCAGGGCGATACCGCGCAGCCCCACGGAGTCGAAAACCTGCGACGAGGTGTAGGTTTCCCCGGCGTACACCTGCGTGCGCAGGGCGCGGATGTCCCGCTGCAGCCAGGTTTGCACGTGGGTGAGCTCATTGCTCTCTTTCGTCCAGGTGGTGAAATCACGCAGCCGCCACGCGCCCAGGTTGACGGCGCTGTTGAGGCTCGCAAACAGCTGCCGATCGCGCGTGCGGGTTTCGCCCTGATAGTCATTGTTCGACCCATTCACCACGTAGTTCAGCCACGCGGCGGGAATGCCCGCCTCCCAGCTTTCCGGGCTGACGTACCCGCGCGGCAGATTGCGCATCGCACTTTGCGGCACGGTGAAGCTCAGGGTGAGGGTCTTCTGGTCGAGATCGAAGTGCGTGTCCGCATACGCCTTGCTTAAGACGATGCAGCGCTGGGTCGGCGGCAGCGCGCCGCCCTTCGCCTGATGGCTATCGATGCCCAGCGCGGCGAATTGTTCAGGCGTGAGGCAGGGCAGCGCTTCTCCCGCGCCGTCTTCCGCAATAAGGAACGTGACATTTCCCGTGAACGCGTAGTTGGTGTTGATGTACACGTTGAGGTTGTAATCGCCCGGCGGCAGCGCGCTCCCTGCGGTGACCCAGGCGAGATCGGCGCTGTTAGCGCTCTCGCCGTTGAGAAACGCGGGATTAAACTGCAGTTTGTTTTCCGCAGCCACGGCTTGCTGGCTCGCCAGAGAAATCACCGTGGCGCACAGGATTTTTATTTTCACGTGGTCACGCCTTACTGTTTTTATTATTGGGATAACGACGCGCGCGTGGCGGGAGTCCACGCCCCATAATCGTTAATCGTCTGGTAGCTCATGCTGCTCGCGTGGCTGAAGCTTTCGGCCAGGGTCACGCTGCTTTTCGGGGGCACCATCACTGGCAGCACGGGCCGACCGTCGATTTTGACGTTGATGGTGGTGAGGTAGTACGGCGTTGGGTTCGTGAGCGTGACTTTTCCCGCGCGATACGCGCCCGTCAGGCTTTTCCAGGCCTCCGAAGCGCCTTCTGCGAGGTTGTCCGGCCGATAAAAGACCTTGATACGGTTGGCCGAGGCAAACTGCAGCGAATTCCCGGCGCCATTTTTCACCTGCTGCGGGATGGCCTTTACCGTCATCCAGTAGAGCGTTTCCCGATCCCCGGGCAGCGCCTTGCCGTTAAACATGATTTTCACCGCGCTTTCGCTCGCGGGTTTCATGACGTACAGCGGCGGCGTGATCACGAAGTCGTTGGTGCGTTCCCCTTTCTCGTTCTCCATCCACGACTGGATCAGGAACGTCGCGTCAGGATGGGTGTTTCTCACCTGCATCATGGACTGGGTGGTGGCGCTGGAGTAGACCATTCGCGTTGCGCCCAACCCCACGCCGCCGGCATACGCGGCGGAGGAACATAACGCGCCCGCCAGGCAAATCCATGTATTTACGCGCATAGTGCTTCTCCTGAAAGAAAGGTCAGGCCCGGCCAGAAACCGGGCCTGAAAATTACGAATAGGTCACGGTGTAGGTGGCGACAGCGCTGGCATCACCCGCCGTGGCGTTGCCCTCAGGCGAGTAATATTTCGCGCTGAAGTTCAGGGTGTTTTCACCCTTACGCAGAGGGATGGCCGCAGCCGGTTCACCCAGCTTCACCACGTTGCCCTGTTCGTCATAGAGGCGGATCGCCACGTGCTGCGCGGAGTTGGCGCCACCGTTACCCCCAACGGCCAGGCTGTTGGCGTCCGTGTTGTCCGGCGTACCGGTGAAGGTCACCGCCACGGTAGTCGCGGCAATCGGGTTTTCTGGCGTTGAGGCCGAGGTATCGGCGATTTCACAATCTTCCAGAGTGATGGCAAAGGCTTTTGCCGTGCTGGCTTCGCTGCCCGCCGCCGCCAGCGTCGCGGTACGGACTTCACCCATATCAACGTCAATGTTGGCGCTGCCTGCGCTGATGGCGCAGGCGGAGGTCACCACTTTGCCGGTAAAGTTCACGGTTCCGCCGCTGGTGCTGGCAGCGAGTGCGGTCCCTGCTGGCAGTAATGCAGCAATAGCGATAGCGAGCAGCGTTTTGGTTTTATATTGAGCTTTCATTGTCTTGATTCCATTATGTTGTTATGTCGAGATTTGCTCTGAAAGCAGCAGGTCTAACTGGTTAAAAAGACCAGCAAATCTGTCTTGTTCCTGAGCCCGAGTTTTCTTATCGCTGAGCTTTTTAACGCGCTGACACGACGATAAGAAAGCTGCTCTGTTTCGGCGATGTAACGCATATCCAGACCCTTTCGTAGTTCCTTCAATACTCTCCATTCACCCGGCGTCAGCGATAACGCCGTGGGTTTCTTCACTGGGCGATAGCGGTTATCGACCATTTTTAATAAGGTGGCGCGCCAGTAATAAAGCGGCTCCTGGAGCGAGATATAGGCGTCAATATCTCCCCGGATCCACAGCCAGGAATTCGCCGGCGCGGAATACATGCAAATAAGCACGCCGGGAAAGAGAACGCGCATCCTTCTGATATATTTCAGGCAGTCATATCCCGCGTGATATTTATCCGTGCCGGACAAAAAAATCACGTCTAAAGGGGTGGCCTCCAGCGTTGTTTCAATCTCCGCGTAATCATCGCCCGACGCTTTTATTTGCGTATGCGGGGCGATATTTTTTAATAGCGCAGTAATCCCCTGACGTGCAAAGTGATCTCCGCCCAATAGCGCGATATTTAAATGACGGCGGTCGCTGCGTGTGTTCGCCATGTTATTCCCTCGATTTATAATTGTAATGAGACACGTCTGTCCGACAGAACGTTGTCTGTATTTTCGAAGCAATTAAGCATTGCACGTTGTGAGCTAACTATACTAAAGGCGTAAAAGAGGTAATCTGAATAAATCTTAATTTGTTTTAAGTGCAATTTACCCGCGGCGTATACTCTCCTGTATGAACCGGCGCTTGCTTATCTGCTTATAAATAAGCATACCCGGACTTTTTATTGAAAAGTTGGCTTTAATAAATGTTTTGTAAGGAAATAGTCCAGTCGCGTCATGGGATGGGCATGGTTACTGACGGTAACTAACAGTTTCGCGTTGAAATTGTTAATTTGCAGACCCTGTTTGAAGGCGGTCAAAACGTTGAAATTCGCCTGTATAGCGCGTGATGCCTGCTTTTCGCTAAACGTGACAAATTAGGCGCTCTGAATAATTCAGACAGCGATGGCTAAGGCGTTCAACGGCGGCTTTTGTCGAGTTTTGTCAGTGTCAAGGCGGCTGAAATGGCGATTAAGAAAAGTTCAGACGCATCTGAAAAACTCATAAGAAAATTAAGATTTTTCGCCAGGTGCCAGGATATACAGTTGCGCACTAATCCGTCACATTAATCTTAATCAGGTGAGGGATACGTCGGTTAACCGTGCAGGGAAGCGACATTAGTCACAGGCGTTGGCCGGAGGTATTAAGCCCAATCTATGCACAAGCATTACATTATTAATGGCCAGGTAGAGTTTCACCCGGCAGCCAGTACATTACGCGATCTCAACAATCCAGACCGGGTGGTGATATTAAATTCCCCGGCGGGCCGTTGTTTGTTGTTATTGATAGAACGCATCGGAACCATTGTGACGCAACAGGAGTGTATGGATATTGTCTGGCAGCGTCGGGGGATGCTGGTTTCGCCAAATACCTATTACCAGAATATTTCTATTCTGCGTAAAGGGCTAAAGAAAGTGGGTTTTGAACACGACCCGATCGTTACCATCCCGCGTATTGGACTGACGCTCGCAAGCGACACGAAAATCGTTATTAAAGAGGCGCCGGCGCAGAATACGGACGATGCGGAGGACGACGCGCCCGCGGTGGAAGAACCTGCTGCGCCGGAAATAGTTGAAGAGACCCCTGCTCCGGCGGCGTCGACGCGCCGCTTCTGGCTGCCGGGCGCGCTGGTGGCCTTGCTGGTGCTGGCTAGCATAAGCGTGCTCGGGCACAGCCAGCTGCGCGACAGCTATTTTGTGGACGGGTATCGCTTCACGAAGATGGTCGGCGAATGTCGGCTCTATTTTTCCCGCGATATTGAAACGCAGCGCGATCGGGATAAGGCGCTGGCCTACGCCACGCCCTTTAAGGATCAGTGCACGAACTATCCCTGGGTATACGTCAGCGGATACACCCATCTGCCGCGCGCGTCGGTGATCCGCTGCGACAGGCCGATGACTGAACCCAACCGCTGTATGTCTGATTATTTTATCGAGGATCATTAGTATGGTTCGCTACCGTCAAATGCTCTTTCCGCTCGGTCTGTGCCTGCTAATGGCGGTGGTGGCGGCGGGGTATTATCTCTGGCATCGCCATTACATTCAGCCCTTTTCCTGCCAGGTGAACTTTATCCAGCATCACCCGGATGAAACGCTCTCTCTATGGCTGAACTACACGGTAGAGGGCAGCACCGGCATACTCAGTATGAATGGCCGCTTGAAAAGCGATCCCGAGAAGGTCCTGAATCGTAAGATTTTCTTCCAGGTGGAGCGTAAAGACAGCGTCTATACCCTGACGTCCGTGCGTAATATGGCGTTCCCGGATGACAACATCAGCAACAGCTGGCTGGAGAAATACGAGCCGCTATTTTTTATCTACCCCAATAAGAGTATTTATATGCGAATTAAGCCGCAGCAGAATGACAGCTATTTATTTATTCTGGGGACGTTGCCGACCTATGTCTGCCATAAGTCTAAAAGCGAGTAGCTAATATAAAAAATATTTCTTATTTTTGCCGACGTCATTTATGCTTGATTGAACAGCTAAGATATACCTTAGAAATATAATAGCAGCAATAATGTTGCGACAATGTAAGTATTATTCTTCGGCAAGGTAATGAAAAATTTAATTGATGATCGCGGCAGAATGGCGCCTGCGCGGAATAAATCCCTGAATATGGGTTTACTCCTGTGGCCCCAGTTCTCGCTTCTGGCCTTTGCAGGGTTACTGGAGGCATTACGTATTGCCTCCAGCGTCCAGAAGCGTAGTAAGAAAATAACCTTTAAACTCAGCCTGATAAGTATTTCCCCTGACGAGCCGGTGGTAAGCAGTTCAGGTATCAGCGTGCTGCCGGAGGCGCCCCACGCCCCTCCCGACGCCTTCGACTACGTAGCCGTGATCGGCGGTAGCCTGGACCATCTTCACCTTGGGCATCGCGGCGACAGAGCGTTTCTCGCCAGGGCCCATGACCACAACATTCCCCTGATAGGTATCGGCACCGGCAGCTTTATTCTGGCAGAGGAGGGCTTGCTGAACGAGCGTCGCGCCTCGATTCATCCTCACCAACACGACGTTTTCACGCAGCGGTTCCCGCTGGTTTACGCAGAGCAAGGCCTCGATTTCATCGACGAAGGCGACGTGCTGACCTGCCCCGGCGGGATTTCGACGCTGACGCTGATCACGGCGCTGATCCGCGACCACGCGGGTAACGACATAGCGGCCACCACCTCCCGACGCCTGTCTCTTTCTCCCCATACTCTCGTCACGCCGCGGCCGGCGAACATTGCCCTGATCCCCGATTCGCGCCTGCGCAGGGCGGTGATGATTATCGAACAGTACCTGACGCACCCGCTCACGGCCGCCCGGCTCGCCGAGGACGTTAAGCTGAGCGAGCGGCAGCTGAACCGCCTGTTCCACGCCGAGTTTGGCAAAACCGCGCGGGAATTTATTCGCAGCGCCAGGCTGCGCTACGCCTGCTGGCTGCTGAAAAACTCCCAGCAAAGCGTGACGGATATCGCGAGGCGGATGCGGTTTAGCGACTGCGCCCACTTTATTCGTCATTTTCAGACCGAGTACGGCTGTACGCCCGGGGTATGGCGAACGTTGCAGAACTGACGGGCTGAATTCGTGCTTTCTTCGTAGGGTATTACCCGGCTGCCTGGATAGACTTCCGTTAACAGCGTGACGGGGGACAACGAGATGAACTGGCAGCCTTTTCGCGGTAATGCACCGGCAAACATGACCATTTACAGCGCCGCCTTCCCCGACGTGAGCGACCAGTGGCCGATGAAGGACGACACCGCCCGCGAGATCAACGCCCTCAACCAGGCGCTGAAAGCCGAGCCTGCTCTCCTGCCGCCGCTGCTGGAATCGGAAGAGGGCGGGCAGACGGTGCTGATCCCCCAGCACCGCTACTCTGAGCAGGCCTACCGCAACCGCCCGGCGCTGGCGGCCTGGCGCACGCGGCTTGTTCCCTCCGCGCTGGCGCTGTTTGCCGTGCAAAACCCCCTCGAAGAGCGCCTGCCGGAAGGCACTAAAATGGACAGCGAGAGCCGCCGGTGGTTTATCCACGCCAACGATGCCATCGGGATACGCTCCCGGGCGAAGGTGCTGGCGGCGATGGTGGAGAAATACATTCATAACGATATCGAAAACGGCTGGATAAGCCTCGCGAGCGGCGCGGCGATCCCCGTGCTGGAGGCGCTGCGCTCCGCGAAGCTGGACGGTCAGCAGGTCTTTTTGTCGCTGGTGGATAACGATCCCGTCGCCCTGCGCTGGGCAGAAACGATGGCGGCGCAGGAGGGCCTGACCGTCGGCGAACAGCTCACGCTGCTGCGGCGTAACCTGGTGCATACGCTGGTGCGCAGCGAGGATTTACTGCTGGAGCTGGGCGAGCATCAGGCCGAGCTGGTCGACGCGCTGGGGATTTTCGAATACTTCAACGACGTCGACGCGGTGATTTTCCTCCGGCGCGCCCTGCGGCTGGTCAAACCCGGCGGGGCGGTGATTGTGTCGAACATGCTCACGACCAGCCCGCAGATCGACTTCGCCCTGCGCTGCATCGGCTGGTCGCACATTTTCCCGCGCACCTTGCAGCAGCTTCAGGAGATCCACATCGCCGCGGGCGTGCCGGTGGAAAACGTCACCGTGGTGGTGCCGAAAGACGGGGTGTATGCGGTGATGGAGGTGCGGGTGTAGTCTGGTTGAATTTTGATTTAAACGGATTTTTATATCATCATCTTCATTATGAAAATTGAAACCGCAGTACCCGCACAGTTTGAACGACTCGTCGCGATCTGGGAGTCCTCCGTTCGCGCCACTCACCACTTCTTGCAGGAAAGCGATATTGCCGCCCTGCGGCCGCTGCTGCTCAACGCGTATTTACCCAACCTCAAGGTCGTTATTGCCCGCGATGAATCCGGCGTTATTCACGGCTTTTTAGGCGTGGATGAAAACCGCATTGAAATGCTGTTTGTCGACGACGCCAGCCGCGGCAAAGGCGTGGGCAAATTATTGCTTAATTACGCCGTCGAACACTTCGGCGCGAACGAGCTGGATGTTAACGAGCAAAACCCGCAGGGCGTCGCGTTTTATCAGCACATGGGGTTCGAGCAGATCGGGCGCTCAGAAGTGGACGGGCAGGGGAATCCGTTTCCGTTGCTGCATATGCGCTTGGGGAAATAGGGTTTGCTCAAATTGCAGTTGTTCGGCAAAAGCGAACAACTGCAATGTTACTTGTGGGAATTCAATCACTCTTTATTCATATCGTTCTGCTGCTTAAATATCAAACGCTATATGCTTACCGTCCGGAAGCTCCACATCGATGCGGAGTTTGCCGCCCATGGCTTCAATGTAGCGCTTAAGCGTGGCAATTTTTAGTTCATTGCCGCGCTGCTCCAGTTGTGTGATTGCGGGCTGGCTGATCCCCATGACGCTGGCGACGTGTTTTTGCGACAGCTTTAACTCTTCGCGAACCAGTTGCAGACCGGTTTCGAGAATTAATTCTTCAGCCATCCCTCTGATTCGCTGCTGGCTTTCGGGCGAACGGGATGCAATCGCTTCGTTTAAGGTTTTCATTTTGTTGCCTCCAGTACTGTCAGATGGGATGTGAATTCCTGATCTGCAATACGAATGAGCTTTTCATAAAAGTACTTTTTATTACTCTTATCACCCGCGCAAAGGACGATAGCCTGGCGTTCGGGATCAAAAGCAAAAAATGCACGAACCGGGCGGCCAGCATACTGAATACGTAACTCCTTCATATTCTTATACTGTGAACCTTTGACTGTATCGACGTAAGGGCGAGGAAGATGGGGTCCATAATTTTGCAGGTTTAGCAGATCTGCGAAGATCTTCTCCTGTAATCCTTCATCCTGCTCGTTTAGCCATTGCTCAAATACCCTTCCCAACAGAACCGTCCACATACTTTCGTCCATGATAAGCTGTAGCTTATAAAAAGAATATAAGCTGTAGTTAATAAATGCAATGGCTGCCAACGGTAGCCAGCTCTCGTTTGTGGGGAGTATGTCAGAAGCAGGCTAACAACCAGATCGCGGCATCGTGTTTATGCGAGCAGCTTTCCAGCATATTTTGCTATCCCTTCAGACATGGAACTAATGGGCCAATGCACCCTGGATTTCTGTCAACTTTGCTTGCGCGAGCTTGTAATCGTCCAGCAGCTTCTGCTCGTTCTCGCTATACGCCATCAACACGATGCAGCCTTTCATCACCTTCACCGTGACCTGATGCCCGGTTTCAAACCCCGCCGTGCGCAGCCATTTGCCGGAATGAATAATATTGGGCGTGGATTTGTCGTGAACCTTCGGGCGATATCCCACAATTAACGAACGCTCGGTTCCGCTTTCGTCGGTGTCTGGGGTAGAATGCGAATCAGCCATAATCAACTCCTTGATAGTTGGTGAGGTTAGACGCCCTTGGGTGCTCCAACACTGCGGGGCGTTGTTAGAATTCCTAATTCATGTGGTAGGTACCACATGCAGATAAACTAACCGAAGTGGTACCTACCATGCAAGAGAAAAAGAAACCAAATTTTGACCGCGCCAAGAGCACCATGAAGAACATTCGATTTGAGGATGAGCTTTTAGAGCAGATTGAGAAAGCGGCGGGGAAAGGGAATTTTAGTAAGTGGGTTAAAGAGGCGTGCAGAATACGACTCCAAAAAGAATAATTTAACTTCTAATTTCTTTGAAATAGAACTTATCACATAGCTAATAATTTTATTATTAGCTATCAATGATTAAAGTTATATAAAAAGATATTGCATCTTATTCATTTTCAACCAAATTTATCTTTAAATTTCTGAGAGCTCACTCGACGTTTCATTTTTCCATTGCAGTTGGGACACAAGTGTTGTTTCTTACCGTCTATTGTCCAGGTATGATATTTTTTTTTGAAAGTTAATTCACACACATCACATCGACGGGGTTTAAATATAGCACCAATAATACCTAATAGAACGAACCCACCAATTATCCATTCCACAATGTCAATCCTTAACTGTTTGTTATTAAAAGAAATAGCAGAATAACATTTGGCACTTAATACAATAAGTGATCAAATTCACATTGTGTTGAATAAAGAATCTTGATCTATAACTGAAAGGCTTTAGGAAAAGGGTATAGCAGATAAAGCGAGAACTTTTGGCGGAAGATCACAGGAGTCGAACCTGCCCGGGAACGCTGGCGCCCCCAACTGGATTTGAAGTCCAGCCACCTCACCGGAGATGACGATCTTCCGCGCCTCGATTGCTACATGGAGGCGGGGCGCATTATAGCTACTTTCAGTCATTTACCACATACCCAGACCCACTTTTTTCACGCCTCTTTTGACCTGCATTACCCCCTTTCGGTTAATTCCTAAGAAAATCCTCAGGTTAGCAATTTGTGCCGATCAACTTTTAACGCGATCACAAAAAGAAAGAAACGTAACCAGCTAACCAGATTTCAGAATACCCGCTCCTTCATCAATGGTTTACAACCTGTGTAACCGGTCTCAGCGCCCCCTACAGCGTGAAGGATAAAAAAAGATGAGCGAAGTGTTGTCCGTTAAAGAGAAAATTGGCTACGGCATGGGCGATGCCGCAAGCCATATCATTTTTGATAACGTTATGTTGTACATGATGTTTTTCTATACCGATATCTTCGGTATCCCCGCCGGGTTTGTCGGCACCATGTTCCTGCTGGCGCGCGCGCTGGACGCGATTTCCGACCCGTGCATGGGCCTGATTGCCGACCGTACCCGCAGCCGCTGGGGGAAATTCCGTCCGTGGATCCTGTTCGGGGCGATTCCCTTTGGCATCGTCTGCGTGCTGGCGTACACCACGCCGGACCTCAGCCATAACGGCAAGCTGATTTACGCCGCCGTCACCTATACGCTGCTGACCCTGCTCTATACCGTGGTCAACATTCCCTACTGCGCCCTCGGCGGGGTGATCACCAACGACCCGACGCAGCGTATCTCTCTCCAGTCCTGGCGCTTTGTGCTGGCGACCGCGGGCGGAATGCTCTCCACCGTGCTGATGATGCCGCTGGTCAACCTGATTGGCGGCGAGGATAAAGCCTTCGGCTTCCAGGGCGGGATTGCCGTGCTGTCGGTGGTCGCGTTCCTGATGCTGGCGTTCTGCTTCTTCACCACCAAAGAGCGCATCCAGGTGCCGCCGAGCACCACCTCCATGCGGGAAGATCTGCGCGATATCTGGCACAACGACCAGTGGCGCATCGTGGGCGTGCTCACCATCCTCAATATCCTGGCCGTCTGCGTGCGCGGTGGGGCGATGATGTACTACTGCACCTGGATCATGGGCTCGCCGGAAATCTTCGTCGCGTTCCTCACCACCTACTGCGTCGGCAACCTGATTGGCTCGGCGCTGGCGAAGCCGCTCACTGACTGGAAATGCAAGGTCAGCATCTTCTGGTGGACTAACGCCCTGCTGGCGGTGGCGAGCGTGGCGATGTTCTTCGTGCCGATGCACGCCACGACCACCATGTTTGTCTTCATCTTTGTGATTGGCGTCCTGCACCAGCTGGTGACGCCTATCCAGTGGGTGATGATGTCCGACACCGTCGATTACGGCGAATGGACCAACGGTAAACGTCTTACGGGCATCAGCTTCGCGGGCACGCTGTTCGTGCTCAAGCTCGGCCTGGCGCTGGGCGGCGCGCTGATTGGCTGGATGCTGGCGGGCGGGGGCTACGACGCCGCCGCGAAAACCCAGAACAGCGCGACCATCAGCATCATCATTGGCCTGTTCACCCTGGCTCCGGCAGCTTGCTACGTGCTGAGCGCCATCATCGCCAAACGCTATTACACGCTGAAAACGCCGTTCCTGACCAAAATCATGGCCGAGCTGGCGCAGGGCGCGCGACGCAACCAGCAGGCGTTCGACAACCTGCCGATCAGCAAAGAATTACGGAACTAAGAGGACGATAAGATGAAAATCAGTGATGGAAACTGGCTGATTCAGCCGGGTCTGAACGTAACCTATCCGGTTCAGGTGTTCGACGTTGAGCAGCAGGGCAACGATCTGGTGGTCTACGTGGCGCCGCGCGACGTGCGCGAACGCACCTGGCAGCTCGACACATTGATGTTCACGGTGCGCCTGTTCGCGCCGCAGGAAGGGATTGTCGGGGTGCGTATCGAGCACTTCCAGGGCGCGCTGGACAACGGCCCGCACTATCCGCTGAACGTCCTGAAGGACGTGAAGGTTGAGATTGAAAACAACGCTGAGTACGCCGAGCTGAAAAGCGGCAGCGTCAGCGTGCGGGTGACCAAAGGCGAGTTCTGGGCGCTGGATTTCCTGCGCAACGGCCAGCGCATCACCGGCAGCCAGCTGAAAAACAACGGCTACGTGCAGGATATTCGCACCGACCGCAATTACCTTTTTGAACGCCTGGATCTGGGCGTCGGCGAAACGGTTTACGGCCTCGGCGAGCGCTTTACCGCGCTGGTGCGCAACGGGCAGACGGTTGAAACCTGGAACCGCGACGGCGGCACCAGCACCGAGCAAGCCTACAAAAACATTCCGTTCTACCTGACCAACCGCGGCTACGGCGTGCTGGTGAACCACCCGGAAAACGTCTCCTTTGAAATCGGCTCCGAGAAAGTCTCCAAAGTGCAGTTCAGCGTTGAGGGTGAATACCTGGAGTACTTCGTGATCGACGGCCCGACGCCGAAAGAGGTGCTCAACCGCTATACGCAGTTCACCGGGCGCCCGGCGCTGCCGCCGGCGTGGTCGTTCGGCCTGTGGCTCACCACCTCGTTCACCACCAACTACGACGAAGCGACGGTGAACAGCTTTATCGACGGCATGTCCGGGCGCGACCTGCCGCTGCACGTCTTCCACTTCGACTGCTTCTGGATGAAGGCCTTCCAGTGGTGCGACTTCGAGTGGGACCCGGTGACCTTCCCCGATCCTCAGGGCATGATCCGCCGCCTGAAAGACAAAGGGCTGAAAGTCTGCGTGTGGATAAACCCGTACATCGGCCAGAAATCACCGGTCTTTAACGAGCTGAAAGAGAGGGGCTATCTGCTCAAGCGCCCGGACGGCTCGCTGTGGCAGTGGGACAAGTGGCAGCCGGGGCTGGCGATTTATGACTTCACGAATCCTGACGCCTGCAAATGGTACGCCGACAGGCTGAAAGGCCTGGTGGATATCGGCGTCGACTGCTTCAAAACCGACTTCGGCGAGCGTATTCCGACCGACGTGCAGTGGTTTGACGGCTCCGACCCACAGAAGATGCACAACCACTACGCCTACCTTTACAACGAGCTGGTGTGGAACGTGCTGAAAGAGACCGTGGGCGAAGAGGAGGCGGTGCTGTTTGCCCGCTCCGCGTCCGTCGGGGCGCAGCAGTTCCCGGTTCACTGGGGCGGCGACTGCTACGCCAACTACGAATCGATGGCCGAAAGCCTGCGCGGCGGGCTGTCGATTGGCCTGTCGGGGTTCGGGTTCTGGAGCCACGATATCGGCGGGTTCGAAAACACCGCTCCGGCGCACGTCTACAAACGCTGGTGCGCGTTCGGGCTGCTCTCCAGCCACAGCCGCCTGCACGGCAGCAAATCCTACCGCGTGCCGTGGGCCTATGACGACGAATCCTGCGACGTG
This sequence comes from Enterobacter soli, assembly GCF_964208575.1. GTDB lineage: Bacteria > Pseudomonadota > Gammaproteobacteria > Enterobacterales > Enterobacteriaceae > Enterobacter > Enterobacter soli_A. The sequence continues at coordinate 61,013 of NZ_CAXOFU010000009.1, forward strand.
GTGCGCCACTTTACGCAGCTGAAATGCCAGATGATGCCGTACCTGTACCGTCAGGCGGCGCTGGCCCGCGAGTTCGGCACGCCGATGCTCCGCGCCATGATGCTGGAATTCCCGGACGATCCGGCGTGCGATTACCTCGACCGCCAGTACATGCTCGGCGATGCGGTGATGGTTGCGCCGGTGTTCTCTGAGGCGGGCGACGTGCAGTTTTACCTGCCGGAAGGCCGCTGGACGCATCTCTGGCACAACGATGAGCTCGAGGGCAGCCGCTGGCACAGGCAGCAGCACGATTTCCAGAGCCTGCCGGTCTACGTGCGGGAAAATACCCTGCTGGCGCTGGGTAACAACACGCAGAAGCCGGACTACGCCTGGAATGCGGGCACGGCCTTCCAGCTGTTTAGCCTAAGCGACGGGGCAATGGCGGTGAGCGAAGTGCCCGCGGCGGACGGTTCCATAGCGTTTACGCTGAAGGCGACCCGCAGCGGCGATACCGTCACCTTTAAGGGTGAAGGCGAGGCGCAGGGCTGGTCAGTGTGTTTGCGTAACGTGCAGCAGGTGGGCGGCGTGAAGGGCGGCTCGCATACCGGCAGCGAGTGGGGCGTGGTGGTGAAAGCCCAGGGGAATGAGGTGGTGGTTCACCTCTGAACTGAAAAAAATGCCCGGTGGCGCTTCGCTTACCGGGCCTACGATCCCATGTAGGCCGGGTAAGGCATCGCCGCCACCCGGCTTTTTACTGTGCCGGCGCCACCGTCGACACCACGCCGCCCGCCATCGTCTGCTGCACCTGCTGTTTATCCATATTCACCGCGCTCAGCGTGCCGTTCACCGTCGGTTTCAGCGGCGCGTTAGCCTGCACGCTGCCGCTGGCGGTGAGCTGAATATTGCCGTCGCCGGAAATCGGCAGCGCAGGCCAGCCCCACTGCTGGATGACGTTCAGCGGCACGCCGCGCCCGTTCAGGCTGACCGAGGTCTGACGTTGCGCAAGCTGCGAAACGGTCGCGGTCGCCTCAAGTATCCCCTTCTCGGTAAAGGCGCTCAGCTCGGTCACGTTAACCGTTGCGGCGTTGGCGTTCAGCGAAAGCGACGGGCGACGCACGTCCACGCGGTTGAAGGTTGCCGCCGCGCCGTTCAGCGTGGCGTTGCCGCCCCACACGCCCCACTGGCGATCTTTCGCGAGCTGTAGCCCCGCGCCGTAGCCGTCGAGGGAGGTGATTTGCCACGGGAACGCCGGGTCGATATCAATCACCAGGTTGCGGCTCAGGCCGAATTTTTTCAGGGTGACGCTGTTGAGCCACTCCGGCAGGGGATCCATCCACAGGGTTTTCCAGTTCTGCGGCAGGGTATATTCCAGCCCGGCGATGGCGGCATCGTCCAGCACCAGGGCCTTACCGTCGCGCAGCCAGTTGCCGGATGTGCGCACCATGCCGCCCTCCCAGCGGGAAGTGAACTGACGCAGCGCAATGCCCTGCGGCGAGAATTCCGCGTTCAGGATCGGGTCAAACAGATGCAGCGAACCGTAGATAAACTCGCTGGCGTTCATCGATAAACGTCCGTCGTCGCTCTGCCAGTCGCCTTTGCTCAGGGTCAGGTTGCGCAGGCTTAAATCGAGATCGGTCACCGCCCAGTCCGGCCCTTGCAGGCGCGCGTCGGTCACCTCCAGACGGCCTATCCGCAATGACGGCAGCGTGGTGACGGGGGAGAAGAAATCGAGCAGCGATTTGTCGCTTTGCAGGCGGATGTCGTTCAGGCGCATAGCGTCGATGATCCAGCTGCCGTCGGCGTTGCGCAGCGCCGAGCCGGTCAGCGAGCCGCGCGCCATATCCGCGCCGATGGTGCTCAGCACCACCTCTTTGCCGTTGAGCTGGCCTTCAATCAGCACGTTGCTGGCAGGCACGCCGTTCAGGGTCAGCGAGCCTGCGCTCATCTGAATCTGCGCATTTTTACCCAGCACGTTGCCTGCCTCCGGCTGCCACGGGCTCACGCCGCCCGTCACCTTTTGCGCGCTCAGCTCCCACTCGGTATTTGGGCTGTTAAAGGCCATGTTGTTGAGCTGGAGTCTGTCTGCCTGGAAGGGCAGCGGCGCGGTCTGCGGCGAGAGGTTCAGGGTGCCGTCGAACAGCGTGATGGTGTCCATATGCAGCGGGTCGGTTATCTGACGGCTGCTCAGACCGATATCCACCTTTTTAGCGACCAGCGTGGCGGGTTTGCCGTCGCGGCCAAAGGTGATGTTTTCCAGAATAAGGTGGGAAGGCGATGAAAAACGGTGATCCATCTGGTCGAAGCTGAGTTCGTAGTCGGTGTTTTCCGTGATCCAGCCACTGACCTGCGAAGCGCCCCAGCGGGTCTGGAGCAGGAAATAAAACGCCAGCACCACCAGCAAGAGGGCCAGCAAAAGGTAAACGAGCAGCTTTCCAATAAATTTCATGGTCTTCCATCCCGTAGAACGCACATAAAGGAGTTATGCACGATTTATGCGCAATCCTCAAGGCGGGAATGGTGTAATTAGATGTCACGGCAGGCATTGACCGCCTGCCGTGAGGACGATCAGTTTTTCTCAGGCGGGAAGACGAGGTTCAGGACGATAGCGGTAATACCGCCCGCCGCAATGCCGGAGGAGAGCAGGTTTTTCACCCAGTCCGGGGCGAACTGCAGGATCATCGGCTGCTGAGACACGCCCAGACCGACCGCCAGAGACAGGGCGATAATCATGATCGCGCGGCGGTTCAGCGGCTCGCGTGAAACAATACGCACGCCGGAGGCCGCGATGGTGCCGAACATCACCAGCGTTGCGCCGCCAAGCACCGGCTCAGGAATGTGCTGCACAAATCCGCTTACCGCCGGGAACAGGCCGAGCACGATCAGCATCACCGCCACCACAAAGCCCACATAGCGGCTGGCGACGCCGGTCAGCTGGATCACGCCGTTGTTCTGGCCGAAGCAGGAGTTCGGGAAGGTGTTGAACACCGCCGAGACAAACGAGTTCAGACCGTTTGCCAGCACGCCGCCCTTCAGGCGCTTCATGTACAGCGGGCCAGACACCGGCTGCTCGGAGACATCGGACGTTGCCGTGATATCGCCGATGGTTTCCAGGGAGGTAATCATAAAGACCAGCATCAGCGGAAGCAGCAGGCTCCAGTCAATGCCCAGGCCGTAATAGAGCGGGGTGGGCACCATAATCAGCGGGCTGTTCGTTGGCGCGGTATTGTCCGGCAGCATGCCCAGCCCCCACGCCAGCAGGTAGCCAGCCGCCATGGCGATCACCAGAGATGCCACGCGCAGGTAAGGGTTACGCTGGCGGTTAAGCAGAATAATGATCGCCAGCACCACGCCCGCCAGCAGCAGGTTTTTCGGCGCGCCAAAGGTATGGTCGGCCATCGCCGCATAGCCGCCGCCGATGGAGGTCAGCCCGACCTGAATCAGCGACAGGCCGATAATCATCACCACCACGCCGGACACCAGCGGGGTGATCACGCGGCGCGCCAGGTGCAGCACGCGGGAGATAATCATTTCGGTGCAGCTGGCCAGCATCAGCGTGCCGAACAGCGCCGCCATCATGGTCGGAACGTCCGCACCGCCGGTTTTCAGCGCTGTGCCGCCCATGATCAGCGGGGCGACGAAGTTAAAGCTGGTGCCCTGAATCGACAGCAGTCCCGAACCCACCGGGCCCCAGGCTTTAATCTGGATAATTGAGGCCACGCCGGAGGCAAACAGGGACATGCTGATGATGTGCTGGGTGTCCTGAGCCGGTAAACCAAGCGCCTGGCAAATCAGCAGCGCAGGGGTGATCACCGCAACAAACATCGCCAGTAGATGCTGGCAGGCGGCAAACAGGGTTTGCGGCAGCGGCGGGCGGTCTTCGAGGCGGTAAATCAGTTCACTGTTATGCTTCTGCGCAATCGGTTGCGCATCAGGAGACTCTATGGTGTTAACGGACATCGGCGGCAATCCCAGGGTGGAAAAGCGGGCATTTTAGCTGACCAGTTGGTAAAAGCAAACGATTGCCACCAAAAAAAGGGAAGAAAACCTCTCCCTCTGTGCAGCTTTTCTACAACCGGTGAAGAAAAGAAATTACACTTTTTGCGCCGATGCTCATGACGAGCGCAACCCGGCCCAGGATAACGCCGCGTGTGTATGGAACACGCGCACTAAAGGAGCCTTCTATGATTCATCTCGATACGTTGTCGACGCTTGTTGCCGCAACGCTGGTCTTACTGCTTGGCCGCAAGCTGGTCCATAGCGTTTCCCTTCTGAAGAAATACACCATTCCTGAACCCGTCGCCGGCGGGCTGCTGGTGGCTCTCGCCCTGCTGGTGCTCAAAAAGAGCATGGGCTGGGAAATCGATTTTGATATGTCCCTGAAAGACCCGCTGATGCTTGCCTTCTTCGCCACCATCGGCCTGAACGCTAATCTGGCGAGCCTGCGCTCCGGCGGCAAAGTGCTCGGCGTGTTCCTGATCGTGGTGGTGGGGCTGCTGGTGATGCAAAACGCCATTGGTATCGGCATGGCCAGCCTGCTGGGGCTGGATCCGCTCATGGGCCTGCTGGCCGGGTCGATTACGCTTTCCGGCGGTCACGGGACAGGGGCCGCATGGAGCAAGCTGTTTACCGAGCGCTATGGTTTTGAAAACGCGACCGAAGTGGCGATGGCCTGCGCCACCTTCGGCCTGGTGCTGGGCGGCCTGATCGGCGGCCCGGTGGCGCGCTACCTGGTCAAACACTCCACCACGCCGAACGGCAGGCCGGACGATGAGCTGGTGCCGACGGCATTCGAAAAACCGGCGGTCGGGCGCACCATTACCTCGCTGGTGCTGATTGAAACCATCGCCATGATCGCCATCTGCCTGACGGTGGGCAAAGTGGTTGCGCAATGGCTGGCGGGCACCGCCTTCGAGCTGCCGACGTTCGTGTGCGTGCTGTTTATCGGGGTGATCCTCAGCAACGGCCTGGCGCTGATGGGGTTCTATCGGGTGTTCGAAAGGGCGGTTTCCGTGCTCGGCAACGTCTGCCTCTCGCTGTTCCTGGCGATGGCGCTGATGAGCCTCAAGCTGTGGGAGCTGGCGTCCCTTGCGCTGCCGATGCTGGCTATCCTCGCGGTTCAGACCCTGTTTATGGCGTTCTACGCCATGTTCGTCACCTGGCGAATGATGGGCAAGAACTACGACGCGGCGGTGCTGGCGGCGGGTCACTGCGGGTTTGGTCTGGGGGCGACGCCGACGGCTATCGCCAACATGCAGGCGATCACCGAGCGTTTTGGCCCATCGCATATGGCGTTTCTGGTGGTGCCGATGGTCGGCGCGTTCTTCATTGATATCGTCAACGCGCTGGTGATTAAGCTGTACCTGATGCTGCCGATCTTCGCCTGAAATCAGGCGTTGGAGTAACGTTCGGTTTCCGGCATCCAGCGTTCAATGAGCGCTGCCGCCTGTTCGGGGTAGCGTTCATGAATGTGGCGCGCAAGGCGCTGAACTTCGGGGATCATGGCCTGATCGCGCATTAAATCCGCCACTTTGAATTCCGCGTTCCCGGTCTGGCGGGTGCCGAGCAGTTCGCCAGGGCCGCGGATCTCCAGGTCTTTTTGCGCAATCACGAAGCCATCGTTGCTGTCGCGCAGCACCTGCAGACGCATTTGCGCCGTTTTCGAGAGCGGAGCTTTGTAGAGCAGCACGCAGTGGGAGGCCACCGCCCCGCGCCCGACGCGGCCGCGAAGCTGGTGGAGTTGCGCAAGGCCCAGACGCTCCGGGTTTTCGATGATCATCAGGCTGGCGTTGGGCACGTCCACGCCGACTTCAATGACCGTGGTGGCGATCAGCAGATGCAAATCACCCTGCTTGAATGACTGCATCACCGCCTGCTTTTCGGCGGGCTTCATGCGCCCGTGAACCAGACCGACGTTCAGCTCCGGCAGCGCCAGCTTCAGCTCTTCCCAGGTGGCCTCTGCGGCCTGCGCTTCAAGCAGCTCCGACTCCTCAATCAGCGTACAGACCCAGTACGCCTGACGGCCTTCCTGCGTGCAGGCATTGCGCACGCGGTCGATGATATCGCTGCGGCGCGTATCCGGAATAGCGACGGTGGTCACCGGGGTTCGGCCCGGCGGCAGCTCGTCGATGGTGGAGGTATCGAGATCGGCATACGCCGTCATCGCCAGGGTTCGCGGAATTGGCGTGGCGGTCATGATCAGCTGATGCGGGTGGAAGCCCTGCTGAAGGCCTTTCTCCCACAGCGCCAGACGCTGATGCACGCCAAAGCGGTGCTGTTCGTCGATGATCACCAGCGCCAGGCCGTTAAACTGCACCTGCTCCTGGAAGATGGCGTGCGTACCGACAATCATCTGCACGTGACCGCTGGCAATCGCCTCCTGCTGCGCAAGTCGGGCCTTGCCCTTTTGCTTGCCGGCAAGCCAGCCCACTTCGATCCCGAGCGGCGCAAACCAGGCGCGGAAATTGTTGGCGTGTTGTTCAGCCAGCAGTTCGGTAGGCGCCATCAGCGCGACCTGTTTGCCGTGTGCAATAGCGCGGAGGGCGGCAAGCGCGGCAACCAGCGTTTTACCGGAACCCACGTCACCCTGTACCAGGCGCATCATCGGCACGTCGAGCGCCATATCGCGCTCAATCTCGGCGGTGACGCGCGCTTGTGCGCCGGTCGGCTTGAACGGCAGCGAGGCCAGCAGCTTATCTTTGAGCTCATCACGCGGGCTTAACGGCTGGGCGTGGAAACGCTGCGCGCCCGCGCGAAGCGCCAGCATGCTCAGGTTATGCGCCAGTAATTCTTCAAGGATAAGCCGCCGCTGTGCCGGATGCTGGCCGCTCTCTAAATCGCTGAGCTGCAGCGACGGCGGCGGGCGGTGCAGCGTGCGCAGCGCCTGCGGCAGGCTCATCATCCCCTGCGCCAGCTCGGGCGGCAGCAGTTCAGTGATGGCACAGGTATCCAGCAGCTCAAGCGCCTGATCGGTCAGCTTGCGCAGCGTCGCCTGCTTAATGCCTTCGGTAGTGGGGTAGACCGGGGTCAGGGTTTCCTGCAATTCCGGCGTGCTGAGGTCGCCCTGCACGCGGTATTCCGGGTGGATGATCTCCGCGCCGTATTTGCCCCGTTTGGCTTCGCCATAGGCCAGCACGCGTCGGCCCGTCGCCAGGCTGTTCTTCATCGCCGCGCTGAAGTTGAAAAAGCGCATGGTGAGAATGCCGGTGCCGTCGCTTATCTGGCAGGTCATCATCCGGCGACCGCCGAAGGTGATGTTGCAGTTCAGCACTTCGCCTTCAACGGTGGCGTAAATGCCGGGCAGCAGATCGCCAATCTTGTACAGCTGAGTGCGGTCTTCGTAACGCAGGGGGAGGTGCAGCAGGAGATCCTGCACGGTGTGCAGGCCAATCTTCGCCAGCTTGCTGCTTTGCGCTGCGCCCACGCCCGTCAGCGTATTGAGCGGAATGGCATCCAGCAGGCGGCCTTTCATCGGCTACCCTGCGTACTGCATGGTGGCCCACCACTCGGCATCGGCTTCGATTTCGCCCTGCGCGTTGACGTGGGGGTAAGGTAGCTGTTTCTGCTTCGCCACGCGGGCCAGCACCGGGTAGCCGCCTTCAAACAGCAGGCGCTGCTGTTCGTCTTCCGGCAGCATACTGCTGCTGCGGTCATACATTCCGGCGTTCTGCCGCTGGCGCTGTGCTTCGTACAAAATGAGAGCGGAGGCCACGGAGACATTCAGGGACTGCACCATGCCGATCATCGGGATGATGATGTCCCGATCCGCCAGATCCAGCGCTTCCTGGGTGATCCCGGTTTTCTCCTGACCCATCAAAATGCAGGTCGGGCGGGTGTAATCAATTTCGCGAAAGTCGACGGCTTTATCGGAAAGGTGGGTGGCGAGGATCTGCATACCGCGGCCTTTCAGGTGCGATACGGCGTCGCCGATAGTTTCATGGGATTTAACCGATACCCAGCTGTTGCTGCCTGCGGCGGCGGAAAGCATGGTTCGCATCCGGCTGCCAGACCAGACGGCGTGGACTTCATGCACGCCCACAGCGTCTGCGGTACGGATAACGGCAGAAACGTTATGAGGCTTGTGGACCTGCTCCATGCAGACCGTCAGATCAGGCTGACGCCTGGCGAGCATCTCACGGATACGCTCATAACGTTTTGAATTCATTATCCTAGTTTCGGTTTCGGGTGACTTTAATCACGTCCGGCATGACGCGGATCTTGCGCATGATGTTCGCCAGATGCACGCGGTCACGGGCCGTCAGGCGAATAAACGCGCTGTACACGCGGCCATCTTTTTCTTCCGTGTTCAGGCTCTGAATGTTAGAAGAGGCCGTGTTGATTGCCGCCGTCAGGTTCGCGAGCGCACCCTGATGGTTGAACATATCGACCTTAATTTCGGTGATAAATTCTTGTGCAGTCTCTTTATCCCACTCAACCGCCATGAACTTCTCAGGCTCTTTCTGGTAGCCACGGATGTTACGGCAGGATTCGTGGTGGATAACCAGCCCTTTACCCGGACTGACGTGCGCAATGATCGGGTCGCCAGGAATCGGTCGGCAGCATTTGGCGAAGGTGATAAGCACCCCGTCAGCGCCTTTGATCGGCAGATGACCGTGACCTTGCGTGGTTGACGGTACCGCGGCGGCATCGCCCTGCTGCAGGTTTTTCGCCACCACCACGCTCATGGCGTTGCCGAGGCCGATTTCTGCCAGCAGATCGTCAAGCGACGCCAGCTTCATGCGCTCCAGCTCGCGCTGGATATTCTCTTTCGGGATCTCGGCCAGCTTACGGCTGCCACCCAACGCGTGGTTGAGCAGGCGGCGACCCAGGCTGACGGAATCATCGCGCTTGAGGTTTTTCAACAGCTGGCGGATTTTGGCGCGCGCTTTGGAGCTGACGACAAAGTTCAGCCATGCCGCGTTCGGACGTGCGCCCGGCGCGGTGATAATTTCCACCGTCTGGCCGCTAAAGAGCGGCTGAGACAGCGGGTAAGGCTGTCTGTCGACGCGTGCGCCCACGCAGGCATGACCGATATCGGTATGTACCGCGTAAGCGAAGTCGACCGGCGTCGCACCAGCAGGCAGCTCGACAATGCGCCCTTCTGGTGTGAAAACGTAAATCTCATCCGGGAAGAGATCGGATTTAACGCTCTCGATAAATTCAAACGAGCTGCCGGCGCTCTGCTGCAGTTCCAGCAGGCTTTGCATCCAGCGCTGGGCGCGGATTTGTGCCGTGGTGCTGCTTTCGCCACCGTGCTCTTTGTACGCCCAGTGTGCTGCCACACCCATTTCCGCCATCTGGTCCATATCTTCGGTGCGAATCTGCACCTCAACAGGAACACCGTGAGGGCCAATCATCGAGGTGTGCAAAGATTGATAGCCGTTCGCTTTTGGAATGGCGATGTAGTCTTTAACGCGACCCGGACGCGGCTTGTACAGGCTGTGCATCTGGCCCAGTACGCGATAGCAGGTGTCGGAATCGTGGACGATCACGCGAAACGCGTAAATATCCATGATCGAGTGAAAACGCTGCTCTTTGAGCACCATTTTGCAGTAGATGGAGTACAGATGTTTTTCGCGACCGCTGACGCGGCACGGAATGCCCGCTTCCTGTAAACGCCCTTCGATTTCAGAGAGGATCTTTTGAATCATCTCTTTACGGTTACCACGTGCGGCTTTCACCACCTCTTTAATCACGCGATAGCGGTTCGGGTATAACGCTTCAAAACCCAGCTCTTCCAGCTCGGTTTTAATGTGATGAATACCTAAACGGTGCGCCAGCGGGCTGTAGATTTCGAGAGTTTCACGGGCAATGCGGCGACGTTTATCCGGGCGAAGTGAGCCCAGCGTGCGCATGTTGTGGGTACGGTCAGCGAGTTTGATGAGTATGACGCGGATATCCTGCACCATCGCCATAATCATCTTGCGGAAGTTTTCGGCTTGCGCCTCTTTCTTGTCGCGGAATTTAAGCTTATCAAGCTTAGACACCCCTTCCACCAGTTCGGCAACGCTTTTGCCAAACAGCTGTTCCATATCCTGGTAGGTGGCGGGGGTATCTTCGATCACGTCATGCAGCAGCGCGGCCATCAGCGTTTCATAGTCGAGTTTCATCTCGGCCAGAATACAGGCCACCGCTACCGGGTGCGTGATATAGGGTTCACCGCTTGAACGTGTCTGACCCTCGTGAGCGTCACGTGCAACGAGATACGCCTGCTGAAGACGCTTAATTTGGTCTTCTGGCAGGTAGTTTTGAATCAGCTGATTCAGGCTTTCAAACAGATACAAGGGCGACCCGCAGGTTTAATTAACGACGACCTTCAGCAATGGCGGTTACGGCCTGCAGTTCTGCGGCTTCCTGCTCTTGCTGCTCCTGGCGTTCACGAACATCGAGGATCTGGTTGTTGATCAGACCTTCTTCAATTTCGCGAAGTGCAATAACGGTGGTTTTATCGTTTTCTTCCGGTACCAGCGGATCTTTGCCGCCTACCTGCATCTGACGAGCGCGACGCGCGGCGACCAGTACCAGGTCAAAACGGTTACCAATTTTCTCTACAGCGTCCTGAACAGTTACGCGTGCCATACTTAAAATGCTCCACAGGTGAAGAAATGACTGGGCATGATACTGAAAGTGGGTTCAGTCTGCCAACAGTTTGGTGATTAATGCGTCATGTCGCTGTTTTTGGCGGCTCATACGCAGACGTTCTGCACGAAGGATGGTTTTGAGATCGCTGAGCGCGGCATCGAAATCATCATTCACAATAAGGTAATCATATTCCGCGTAATGGCTCATTTCTGCAACTGCCTGTTCCATACGCTTCGCGATCACTTCTTCGCTGTCCTGACCGCGGCCACGCAGGCGGCGATCAAGCTCATCTTTAGACGGCGGTAAAATAAAGATACTGCGCGCCTGCGGCATTTTCTGACGGATTTGCTGCGCACCCTGCCAGTCGATATCAAGGAACACGTTCACGCCGGTCGCCAGAACCTGTTCGATGGTTTCACGGGAGGTGCCGTAGTAATTGCCAAAGACCTCTGCGTGTTCCAGAAACGCATCCCTGCCAATCATCGCTCTGAATTCGTCGTGATCAACAAAGAAATAGTGTTCACCGTGCACTTCACCAGGACGCGGTGCCCGCGTGGTGTGAGAAACAGAAACCTGTGTGTCGTACAACGGTTGGGTTTTTAACAACGCCTGAATAAGGCTGGATTTACCCGCGCCACTAGGGGCAGAAACAATATAAAGCGTGCCTTGAGCCATGAGAGTCTTTTGTATGTGTTAGCGAAGAAGTCTTACATACGGGCTTATTATACACGTCACCGCACTGTGACGTAGCCCTTGTCACACTTTTTCCCCTTGATTATTGAATTTTGCGTACCGTTTTCCGGATTTATGCCCGTTTTGCTGCAACAAAAACAAACCCTGGATAGCGCCTCGCAAAACGCCACTTTGCCGTTAGCGCCCTGAAGCGCATCGGGATATACCTTTTGCCAGTTAAAGGAGGGGTAGCGATGTGGCGATGGATTAGCGTGATTATGGGGCTGTGGTGCGGCTGTAGCCAGGCGGTGTGCCCGGTCTGGTCTCCGGCGAAAGCAGAGAAAGAGATTGCCGCGCTTGGGGCCCAGATTGCACGCTGGGACGATGCCTACTGGAAGCAGGGCATCAGTGACGTTAACGACGACGTTTACGACAGGCTCAACGCGCGGTTGAAACAGTGGCAGCGCTGCTTTGGCGGCGAAACGGCGGAGCTTGCGATCCCGGCGCTGACCGGCAGCGTAAAGCATCCCATTGCGCACACGGGGGTACAAAAGCTCGCCAGCAAAGCGGCGCTTTCGCAGTGGATGCGCACGCGCCGCGATCTCTGGATGCAGCCAAAAGTGGACGGCGTTGCGGTGACGCTGGTGTATCGCAACGGTGCGCTTGCGCAGGCAATGAGCCGGGGGAATGGGTTACAGGGCGAGGACTGGACGGAACAGGTGCGCTCGATCCCCTCCATCCCCAAAACGCTGCTGGGCCCGCTGGCAAACAGCGTGTTGCAGGGTGAGCTGTTTCTGCTGAGCGATAACCACATCCAGCAGCAAATGGGGGGAATGAATGCCCGGGCGAAGGTCGCGGGCGCCATGATGCGCCAGACTGACCGCGCGCTTTTGCGCCGCATTGGCCTTTTCATCTGGGCCTGGCCGGACGGCCCGGCAACCATGCAGCAGCGTCTTGCCGCGTTTAAAGAGGCTGGTTTCCCCCATACCGTGCGTTACACGCTGCCTGCCCGTTCTGTAGAAGACGTCGATAAGCAGCGCTCGCGCTGGCTAACCTCACCGCTGCCGTTCGCAACGGATGGCATTGTGGTTCGTTCAGCGACTGAGCCAGCGGGTGAGCGCTGGCTCCCCGGTGAAGGACACTGGGTGGCGGCATGGAAATATGCGCCGGTCTCGCAAATTGCGCAGGTCAACGAGATCCGCTTCACCGTGGGACGAACGGGCAAAGTGTCGGTTGTCGCCACGCTTGAGCCGGTACTGCTGGACGGCAAGCACGTGCGCCGGGTGAGCCTGGGATCGGTCGAGCGCTGGCAGAGGCTGGATATTGCACCGGGGGATCAGATCCAGCTAAGCCTTGCCGGGCAGGGCATTCCCCGATTTGATAAGGTTGTCTGGCGCGGTCAGCTTCGACAGAAACCGCAGCCGCCAGCGACACGCTACAATTCCCTGACCTGCTTTTATGCGTCTCCGGGCTGCATGGAGCAGTTTATCGCCCGGCTGGCGTGGCTAAGCTCGAAGCAGGGGCTTGATATCGAGGGCGTAGGGGAATCCGGCTGGCGGGCGCTGCACGATGCCCATCATTTTGAACATCTCTTTTCGTGGCTTGCGTTAACTCAGGCCCAGCTGCAGGCCACGCCGGGGTTTTCTGCCGCACGTGGGCTGGCGCTCTGGCATCGATTTAACCTGACCCGTGAGAAAACCTTTATCCGCTGGGTCACGGCGATGGGAATACCGCTGGCGCGCGCCTCGCTCAGCGCCGTTGCCGCAACGTCGTGGCAGGAAATGAGTCAGCGAAATGCGACGGACTGGCGGGCACTGCCGGGAACGGGCGAAGAAAAAGCGCGGCAAATCGTTAACTGGCTGCATCAGCCGCAGATTGATGCGCTGGCAAAGTGGCTTGCGGAGCAGCGCATCAAGGGGTTTTAGCTCAGTGGGCGTTGTGTTTGTAATGAAACACGGGCAGGCCGAGCTTCAGGCGTAGCGCCAGCATGCGGGCGGTAAAGCCGAACAGCAGCGTGGAGATCACCACGACGTCGTGATTAGAAACATAGTGCTGCAGGGCAACGTACAGCACCGCCGCCGCGAAGGAGATCCCGGCATAAAGCTCTTTCTGAAACACCAGCGGGATGCGTTTGCAGAACATATCGCGCAGCACGCCGCCGAAGACCCCGGTGACGACGGCGGCGATGGTCGCGATGACCGGGCCTTCGCCCATATCGAGTGCAATCTGCGCCCCGATGATGGAAAAAACGATAAGGCCGAGCGCATCCAGCACCAGAAACAGCTTGCGCAGATGGGGCATGACGGGCGCCACAATCGTGGTCAATACCGCCGCGGTTGCGACGATGATGACGTATTCCGGATTCTTCACCCAGCCCAGCGGGTAATGGCCGAGCAGGATATCGCGCACGGAGCCGCCGCCGAGGGCGGTTGCGGTGGCAATAATAATCACGCCGAAGGTGTCCATACGGCGGCGTCCGGCTGCCAGTGCGCCGGTCATGGCCTCAGCGGTGATGCCGATGAGATAGAGAATGTGAAGCAGCATATAACCTCCGGAGTGAAGCCGTGGAGGTTAGCGATTTGTGCGCAGGATCACGATTGAGATTTTCTAAGGCGAGTTACTTTGCCCTATGAAATTTTATCAATATGCGCCTGGGGATGTTGATGAACGGCGGTTAAGCGCGAACGAACACAATTTTAAGGATTAGAAATAATAATGGGTGGCGCTGTTAGCGCCACCCAGAGGGGATTACTCGATGTTGGATCTGAATGTTGATTATTTAGTTAAGTATATGATTTTTAGCTGCATTTTGTTATATTGGTTAAGTTTAAGTACACGCTTAAGTACATGATAATCAATTATATCTCCGATAATGGTTAAAAAGGATTAAGAGCTTTCATGGCCCTTCATGCCATGTTCACTTAAACAAACAGAGGATATGCGCAGTTATTCTCATAAATTCGCGTGCCTTCGTCTTGCGCTTCCTCTTCCTACTGTGTAGAACTAAATATCAGATGCTGGTGTGATTGAGTCGCTGGTTGATGGGCTAAGAGCCATAACAGCATCATAGTATCCCTCTATAAGGGAACGGAGGTTAGCATAGGAAGATAGCTCTGTGAGTGGTTAGCTCTCAAAAACGATAATGCCTGAGCTATCAAAATAAGAAAGTGTTAACACAAACGAAAATATCATAACAATTTGGGATTTTTTTCATGAGTGACTTTCAAGTACTAGCACACGCATTGTTTAATATCGCTGTCGCAGAAGAAAATGTAGAACCGGTTCATTTACCCGAAGAAGGTGATTTCACCAACTATTGTGAGCAGATTTTTACTGATTTGACTAATGACAAGAGAAGAAAAGCCTTTAAATTTAGGGATATAAATGAGCTTGTGCCGTCATCTATCACTAAAATATTAGAAGATACAAATCAATGGGATGTTGAAACACTTCGGGTTGCCGAAAAGTTACTTTCTGTTGAGATCGAAGCACAACGGCAAATACAGGCGATGAATAAAAATATTCAAAAAGGGGCATTGTTTTTACTTTTAGTGATGCATGAAAATAGGAAGATATTTGTTGTTTTGAAAATAGATCATAGCTCTTTTTTTGATGAAATTGAAGCAAGATATAAGCAAGGGCTTCCTGTTAGTAAGCAGCGTCTTCAAAAATCCTGTTTAGTCTGTATGGATCACGATGAAAGCTTCGATGATATATTCATTTCCGATAGTGGCGCGGGAATACGTGAATATTGGTGGCGGCATTTCTTAGCAACAGAAGAATTACTAAGTTCTGAATTAAACACTAAAAATGCGTTTAATTCTATTGACCGTTTTTTAAGAAAGGAAGTCAAGAAAGATTCCCCCGCTGATTATTGGTATATGAGGAATGATATTATTTCCTACTTTAGGAATAATGATCAATTTGCGTTCGATGAGGTTATAGAAAAATTCAGAGATCATCGTCCAGAAAGTGAAAATTTACGTGAAAGAATGGATGATTTGATTACTAAGCTTGAGAAATTACCGAAAAGTCCGAAAACAGGTTTTGATACACAATTTAATCTTGAACCAAATATTATTAAAGCAAAGATTAAGAAAACAATAGTTCTAGATGAAAACTTCGAATTAAGAATTACCGGAGAGGTTGATAACTTACGGAATAAAATAACACCAGACATTGATGGTAATGGGAAATATATAAAGATATATTCAGATGTAGGGTATATAGAGTTTGGCGGGCAACAGGTAGATTAAAATGGATATTATCAATGACCTCGCCAACATTTTCATTAAATCTGAACTGCGTTCAGTTACAGATAATTTTTCATATTGCGAGGCATTATATGATGTTTTAAATGATGAAATTAATGATAATTATGAGGAAAAATATAATACACTGTTGAATGATATACTAGATCATCATTTGGTTGTTGATATCGAGTATAAATTTGAAAATCAAGAGCATTATATTCAGTCTATTTCTGAGGAGAACCCACAAGAAGTCTCAGGAATTAAAGCAAAGATTCAGGATTTGATCGATTTTTCAGAGGATTTTGATAAAAGATTTATTTCAATTAAAATATACAAGAAAAAAGCATTAAATACAGACAATGAGCTTCATATTTTTAACTTTAACGAATTTGTCAAAGGTATTGCGAATCTAACTAACATCGAATTTTTAGAAAAATTAGCCGAGTTTGATTTGGAGAGGGAGTGTGTTTTCACTTCGTGGGAAACTATTACCTCTTTTAATACAGTGCTTTTTTCATTTAAAAATCTGCATGATAAAGTCATCCCCTACTCATCGGAAAATAGAAATAAAATTTTAGATAATAGGAATAAATGTTGTCATTTTACTCATGATTCATTGTTCAAATTTTATCCTAGTGAATTTCTTATTTTTGGGGAATGCGTTTATCCTGAATTAAAAATTAAGTTTGACGCATTATTAATTGTTTTTTCATTGATTTTTATATCTGATTATTCAGAGTTTCATAAAAAAGATGATGGTACATGGGATCTTATCTACAAATTGAAGGGTTATCGTTTAATCTCAGAGATTGTCCATATAAATGGAATGGGCAACGCTAACTCAATGGTTTTATTTGATATTTATGAATGGGTCTATAATCAGGGTAACTTTGTTGATAAAATGGGCTTGGCAAGAAATATAATATCAATACATGCCCAAGACAATAGTATACTTAATATTCCAAAATCAGTATTGAAATCAATTGAGTCCAGTTTTGATATCTACTTAAAAGATAATGTTAAACAGTATATTGAGATTAAGAATAAAATATCCGAGTTTATCATAACACAAAATGATAAGGCATCAGATATAACAAAAAATATGTTCTCTACGCTAAAGACAAGTTTTTGGAGTATTATTACTTTCTTTATTTCAGTATTTTTAGTGAAAATTGTAACTGATAAATCCTTTGATGGAATAATAACCAAAGAAACATTAATAGTTACTTTTATGTTTCTTATTTTCTCTGAAATATATTTGATTTTTTCTTCGAGAGAAGTTGATGAAGAAAAGAATAGGTTATTAGATCGATATGATACTATTTACAATAGGTATAAAGATCTTCTCAATAAAGATGATCTGAATACAATTATTAATACAGCTGAACTGAAAAGTACAGATGAACTTTATATAAATACTAGAAAGAAACGATACAACCGTATATGGCGAACCTGTAATATTTTGATGCTATGCGTTTCTTTGGTGCTTTTCGGGATCTCTAAAAAAGATGGAATTATAGAATGGTGGAATAGTTGGCATTTATACTCGCAGACTCAGCAGACTCAGCAGACTCAGCAGACTCAGCAGACTCAGCAGACTCAGCAGACTCAGCAGACTCAGCAGACTCAGCAGACTCAAAAACCCTAATATGATTGTTAGTTGACTTAATTTTTACGTAGAGGCGCAATCATGAATAAATAATTTTATGCTTGGTTAAATAAAGTTGCGGATTAATTAACTTCCAAAATTTCCAATTCAATTTTTTTCGGTAATTGTTTATAAGGATAGATATGTCTGGACTAATACAAAAAAACACGCACACAGATCTTATTGACCCCCAAGCACAGAGGGTTGTTGATTTCTTACAACAGATTGGTCTCCCTGCCGATAATATCATTGCTGAGCAATCAGAACGAGCTATCATTGGTCAAAATCTACCAAGTTATATTGAGTCCCTACCTCCAGAAATTAAAAGAGATGCTCGATATTTATCTAAGTTTGTCGTAGGTGCTGGCTTTGGTTTATTCGACTATTCTTTGAATGCGATTTGGAATGAAGTAGTTATAGATCTACGTAGAAAAGCGATTACTTATGGCATTGATATATTTTTCGACTCAGCTGTTGGAGGCGGTAAAAATCGCGAGTTTTATAAAACTGATGACGATCTTGCTTCGTTAAAAGATGCAGTGCTTCTTGATACGTGTCGAAAGCTAGAGTTAATATCAGATACTACATATAAAAAACTCAAACATATATTAGACATGAGAAATGATATTGGTATTTCTCACCCTACAAACTATACAATAAACGCTTTTGAGCTTTTGGGATGGCTGCAAACCTGTATTCAAGATGTTTTGAATGATCGTCCAACTGAAGCTGCGCTACAAGTTCAAGCTTTTATTAAAAATCTAAAATCACATACTCAGCCAATTGACGCGGCAACACAAAAAACAATAGAAAGTAAAATATCTGAACTTCCTAGTCATCATATTGCGAGTATACTTCGCACTACATTTGGAATTTATGTTTCTAATGAAACTGATCCACAAGTCAGAAAAAATATATCAGTTATTGCTCCTGCTATTTGGATTAATTGCATCGATGAACCAAAATATAAACTGGGGATCATTTTAGAAGGATACAATACTAATCTTCATCGTGAAAAATACGAACTTGGAGAGCAGTTTTTTCATGTTGTAGGAGGAAACCCATTCCGTTCATCAGGTGAAAGGGCTGTGATTGTTGATACGCTATTAGATCAACTACTAGAGAAGCATAATGGTTGGGATAATTTTCATCATGAGGCACCTGTAGCTGATTCTGTTGCATCTTATATCCAAGAACAGAATGATATTTTGCCAAATAACGCTGAGAAGCTAGTTAAAGTAATAATGATGTGTAGGATTGGGCGAGGTGTAAAATATTGCAACGGGGTATCACCGAGAGGGAAAGATTACTATGATTATATTCTTTCAAAGTTAGGGGATAAATATACCCCGCACGCTATGGCTATCCTTACTCATTATGAAATTCAGAGAAAGTTAAGTTCTTCTATATGCGGCTTACAAGCAAGGCAAGCATTAGAGATAATTAAGCGGAGTGTAGTAAATGAGCGTTTGATTGAGTGCTTAGACTATTTAATTTCTCGTATTGAAAACAATGGTAAGTGTGTTTTTGATACTGATTTTAAAAATCTTTCTGCTCAATACATAAATTGGTGACAGTATGGAATATAAAGCAGTCGGAAATAAGTTTGACTGCTTTATATGAATAATAGAATAGGGAGTGTTGGTGTGAGTAACAATTATGATTGTTAAATATAAACTCACGCCATTAGTTTAAAAGTTACAGAGTAATAGTTATTTGTAACGTTAATTCAAAGGAAGTTATACAATTAAATTTGCGAGTGTATTACCTAGATTGCGCACACAAAGATGCCATTTATCCCAAACTTTATTACTGTCAAATAGGTTTATTTGAAAGCTATTTATAATGGAAATTGATTTACGAGGTAGTCTATTTATTTGATTATTTTTTGAAATGTTCCGTTTAAACGCAACTAAGCTAGGTTCTTGCATAATGGTTAAAATAGAACTTTCGGGTAATAATTCATATAATAAATCCATCGAGTAAATTCGTAGCCTTTGAAAAGGATTTTCCATTTTCTTGAGGTCTATGAGCATCAAGGGTAGAGAGTCTTTTGTGCCCGGTTTTGCATTGGGTCTAAATCGAGCCTCAATGCGTAAAAATCTCTTATGCTTATTTATATTCACTTTGACATGTTCTGCTTTAAGCATATTTCCTATTGGTTTATACCTTTTTAAATTTATTTTTTCATAGCAGAGTATATGTAAAATAGAACGTTTGCTTCCAAGCTGAATACCAGGTAATCCACTTAATGTATTATAATAAGAGGTTTTTCCTGCCCTATGTAACCCCCAAAGATAATCATGTAAACGGCGGCCATAAACATCTAGAGCTACATCTATTTGTGTAACCCACGCCCTTGCTAGTAATTTATATAATTTTTTTCCTAGCCATTTATTCATCCATGAAAGCATATGATCGATTTCTTCTGCTGTTATATGTTGTGGATGAAAATCAAATCTTATGCCTCCGGTATTATTGTTAACTGGTGAGTAATCAATGCGCAATAAAATAGGGGATAATGCATTGTTTTTCTTAATTAATAAAGCGTTTCTGTAAGGCATGTCTTCTTTATTTTTTATGTATTTTGTGGAGTATCTTTTGTTTCCTATCTTCCTAATTTTTCTTAGATTAGAATAAATAGTATCCTTCTCTACTTTGTCTAAAAAGAAGCTAACTATTGTGAGCTTATCAATTCTTATTTTTAATGGATTATCGTTTTTATCTTTTCCAATTTGTAATGAGGAGCAAGTGTCTATGTTATATTTATGGAGAAGCATATTTTTATCTCTTTTGTTGGAATGTGTTTGTTATGAATAGACTATGTTTTAGGTATATCAAACTAATTCATGTTCTCTACACGTATATGTATGTGTGTATATAACGGGCTATTAGAGGGGATTATTAATATAGGTTCGAAGGGATTTTTGTACGACTGTTAATCCACTCCAAAACCTCCTCTTCTCGCCATGCAACTGCGCGTGCTCCGGTTAGGCTGACTTGCCGAGGAAATGCATTTGCTTCGATTAGTCGGTAGAGCGTTGCGCGAGAAATTGCGCATAGTTCCAGAACAGTTTTCACCTTGATTAGACGTTGATTCGGCATCGTTTGAATCCACAAGAAAGCGCATCGGATTGATACCTCTACGATTTACAGTTTTGTAGATTGAATGAGTGAAAAACTTGTAACATGTTGAATTTCATGTTTTTTTAATGTGTTTTTGAGGTGTTTGAAACTTTCGAAAGTTTCAAACACAGAAAAGTTTCGGAATTTCTGGGTTTCAAAACAAAAGTTCAGCTGCGGAAAATTTCAGATTTCCATGCGAAAAGTTTCGCACCTACTGAACGAAATAGGTGAGTTTGGTAGATCTTGAGAACAGCCTTTTTGGGCTGCTCTCAGCGAATACTATGATTAAAAGAATGACTATTTTTACTACATTAGATTGGTTTTTAAGGAGTGATTATTAATCAATTAACTCGAAATGATATAGATGTTATGGAATTAAAATAAGGAGATTTCATAGCATATACATATTTATGTCTAAAAAGCTATCTTGAAAGATAGATTAATTATGTGTATTCATCTAGGAACATGATTAGAACCCTGCGTTGTTCATGTGTTAAACGAGGCCAAATTTGTTCAAATCTATTCTTTAGGTCTACATCTTTCACTGGAACAAATTCTGGTTGTTCGTTATTACCAGAGGAGTTCTCATCAAAGCAATCAATGAAAAACCAACCAATTGGCGTATTCATTTTTATGGCAATATTTACAAGATGTGCGACATTAATTTTATTGGCTCCTCTTTCATAACGTGAAAGTTGTTGCTGGGAAATATCCGCATACTCGGCTAATTGCTGTGCAGTCATACCAAGTTCTTTTCTGCGCATCTGGATACGCTGACCAACCATCTTATCAGTGACTTCGGATGCAAGCTTCGCCATTTTCCCGCCTTGTTTCCAACGTATATGTCTATAAAAGACATTTTGCGGGTGTTTTACTCTTGCATGAACATCAATAATGGATTATAAATTGATTTTTACTCCTTTATGGATAGTTTGGCTTCAAGGAAGTCCATTTTTCTATCATTCAGCTTCCATAAAAGGAACTTAACTGAAATTTGGTCTGACTTCATTAACACTAGCAAGCAATAATTTTTTCTAAGAATCTATGATAATTGAGAGGTAATATGAACAATTCATCTATCGCTAAAATATTAAGTATCTCGTTGTTGTTTTCTTGTAATATTGTCTATTCATCTTCGAATAATTTACATTTACAAGAGACTGCAAGTTCAGTGTCAACTCAACAAGATGGAGTGACAAATAATGATGTATTAAAATACTTATCTGAAAAATACAGTAATGAAATCTCGAGCTTGGGACTTACAGATAAGCAACTCAACTCTAATGTTTATGTTCGCGCAAGCTTGAATGATAACTTTTTATTTTTCTCGAATCTGAAACAGTTTATCTCTGTTTTTTACGACCTTCCAAATCTTCAGTCAGTCAAAGTTGTTAAGTATGATAATTATATAGGTTTCAAAGTAAAACTTGCTGGGCGTCCTGCAATAGGGTTTGCACTTTATCAAGAGGATAATGAGTTTTTCTTGAAGGGGGTTATAAATGAAAAAGGACTTATTGCGGCTGAGAATATTGAAGAGGAGGGACTAGTATTTAACTCATATTATTCAGTCGCTTTTGTTGTATTTAATAAGAATGGTGTTAAATATTAATCTTATATATAGATGAAGATATGAAACTATTGACGGCTCTACCACTGATGATTTTTTGTTTTTCAACCAAAGCGAGTGATTTTAAAAAAATAAATGGAACACTCTCTTTGTATCAAAGCAAAAATCACACCGCCTTCAGTATTAATTCTTCACTTGGCACTACATTGGGAGTATGTGAAATAGGAGGTGAATTAACACTTATTGATGCACGTAAAGGGCAACGCAACCGTTGGGTTTATAGTGACCAGTCAAGCATGTGTGTTGTGTTGATTAGTGAATTAGATAATGGTGCCATGCAGGTTATCTCGAAGGATTGTGATAACCACTGTAGTGTAACATCTATAGGTTCTATAAACGGCACATATAATAAATGAAAGATTACTTTAGCCTGAAACTAATCAGGCTAAAGTAAATATTAATAGATTACAGTATTACGCTATTTCTTTTCTTATTGGTTCTACGTTGTAATTATTACCCTTTTCCAATGTTGTAAGTAGCTCAGCCCATACAGTCAAAGCTTGCTTACGTTCTTCAAAGTATTGATAGCGATTATATATACCTTCAACGCCTTTGATTTTATGATTTAAGCAGCGTTCTGCTATCACCGGATCTACCCCCAGCGCAGCTAAATGGGAGCGGGCTGTTCGCCGAAAATCATGAATCGTGAAATTTGGCACATCTGGCATATTTGATCTTATTTTAGCCAACGCTACTGGTAATGTACTTTCCTGAATATGAGGAATCATGCGATGTTGCATTTTTCTTGCTGGGAGAACCCATTCACTGTTGCCGGACATGATTTTTAATTCTTTAATCCAGCCAACAACGGGTACCGCCAGCGGGATATCAATACCATCGCCGTTTTTAACGCGCTCAGGAGGTAAATGCCAGACGCCTTCATCCAGATCAAATTCTGACCATCTGGCACCACACAATTCCATCTTACGGCAGCATAGGGCTAAAATGAGCTTCATAGTTAGTTCATTTTGACGGGAAAACCCTTTGGTCAAAGGCATTACCTGAAAAAGCTGTACCAGCTCTTCTCGACTTAACCAGCGTTCACGGCTTTGTTCTTGTCCTCCGGCATCAGAGATGTCAAATGCACTTGCTGGATTAGCAGCCAGCATGTGCCGCTTGATTCCATAATCAAAGATCCGTCGAGTCCATCTGAGGACGTCATTGGCAACGGTAGGCGCACCTCGTTGAAGGATCTTTTGCAACATATCATCAATATGATAGGGGCGAACGTCCTCTATTCGCAGGTTGCCTATGTTTGGATTTATATCTTTTTCGATTCGGCGGCGCAGTATGTCGGGGTGCTTCCAGCGTTTAAGTATCTGGCGTTCAAAATATTCGCTGGCTAATTGGGAAACCCTCAGTGCGTGTTTTTCAGACTCGATTTTTTTGAGAGCATCAGCTTTGTGCTCTTGCTTCTCTCCGGCTACGTCATAACCCAATGCTACACGTGCCGAGAGCTCTTTGGCGGTCTCTCGCGCCCTTGCTAGTGAGAGTTCAGCATAGGAACCGATACCCATTACCCGCTGTTTTCCAGAGAAACGATAGCGAAAGCGCCAGAATGGAGCTGCATACTTCTTTGGAAAACAAAGATATAAGCCGTTACCATCCGACTTTGCTTCGAAGCGTTCGTCAGCTCTGATCCATGCCTTGATTTGTATGTCTGTCATTTTTGCCATGTATGACTCTTGCTTATGTGCTGTGTGTACATATTCATGATGCCATAAAAGTCATTATGTACATAGATAAGTACACGCTAAACATGCGCTGTAGTGATACACCATGAGACAAGGCGATAAAGAAAGAGCCCTTTAATACGGGCTCTTAGAGGAGGTTTTAACTTGGGTGAGACAAAGTGAGATCGCCTGAGATATTACTCAATGTTCTGGATCTGCTCGCGCATCTGCTCGATAAGCACCTTCAGCTCAATCGCTGAGTTGGTGACCTCGGCATTAATCGATTTAGACGCCAGAGTGTTCGACTCGCGGTTGAACTCCTGCATCATAAAGTCGAGGCGACGGCCTACCGCTTCTTTCTTCTTCAGAATGTTGTAGGTCTCTTTGACGTGCGCTTCCAGACGATCCAGCTCTTCGGCTACGTCGACGCGCTGCGCCATCAGCACCAGCTCTTGTTCCAGACGGTTGTTTTCCAGCTGAACTTCGGCTTCTTCCAGCTTGGCAACCAGGCGCTCGCGCTGCCATTGCAGCACTTCTGGCATATGGGCACGCACTTTGGCGACTTCGGTGCTCACGCCTTCGAGGCGTTGTTCGATCATCGCTTTCAGCGCCTGGCCTTCGGTTTCACGGGCGACAATGAAATCATCCAGCGTGCCGTCGAGGGCGGCGAGAATTTCAGCGGCGATGGCATCCAGATCCTGTTCACCGGCGGCCATGACGCCAGGCCAGCGCAGGATGTCCACCGGATTGATTTCGCCTTCATCGCTCTGCATTTTGACCCAGTTCGCGGCGTTCACGAGCTGTTTTGCCAGTTTTTCGTTAAGGATCAGTTCGCCCTGCGCGCTGGCATCCGGCTCAAAGCGCAGATTACATTCAACTTTACCGCGAGTCAGACGAGTACGGATACGCTCACGCACAACGGGCTCAAGGCTGCGGAACTGCTCTGGCATACGGAAATAAGTTTCCAGGTAGCGCTGGTTTACCGAGCGCATTTCCCAGGTCGCGCTGCCCCAGCTGCCCTTGATTTCACGCCGGGCGTAGGCGGTCATACTGCGGATCATAGACATTCCCGTTTTGAAAGGAGAGATGGGGGGATTATAGCTTTCAGGGCTTTGTCAGGATAGGAATAAGCGCGTTTAATCCGTATAATGCGCAGCCACATTCGTTTCAAGCCGGAGAATTCATCATGCGTCCAGCAGGTCGTAGCGCCAATCAGGTGCGTCCCGTCACTCTGACCCGTAACTATACAAAACACGCTGAAGGCTCCGTGCTGGTTGAATTTGGTGACACCAAAGTTCTCTGCACCGCCTCTATCGAAGAAGGCGTTCCGCGCTTCCTGAAAGGTCAGGGCCAGGGCTGGATCACCGCCGAATACGGCATGTTGCCGCGCGCAACCCACACCCGTAACGCCCGTGAAGCGGCAAAAGGCAAGCAGGGTGGCCGTACTATGGAAATCCAGCGTCTGATCGCGCGTGCGCTGCGCGCCGCCGTTGATCTGAAAACCCTCGGTGAGTTCACCATCACGCTCGACTGCGACGTCATCCAGGCCGATGGCGGCACGCGCACGGCGTCCATCACCGGTGCGTGCGTTGCGCTGGCCGATGCCCTGAACAAGCTGGTAGCGGCGGGCAAGCTGAAAACTAACCCAATGAAAGGGATGGTGGCAGCCGTTTCTGTCGGGATTGTTAATGGCGAAGCGCTGTGCGATCTGGAATACGTTGAAGATTCCGCAGCGGAAACCGACATGAACGTCGTAATGACCGAAGACGGTCGCATTATTGAAGTGCAGGGCACGGCAGAAGGCGAGCCGTTCACCCACGAAGAGCTACTCACCCTGCTGGCGTTGGCCCGAGGGGGGATCGAATCCATCGTAACGACGCAGAAGGCGGCGTTAGAAAATTGATTTTAAAGGCGACTGATGAGTCGCCTTTTTTTTGCCTGTAAGACAGAAAACCAAAGGAGCAAATCCATGAAATCGTATCAGCGCCAGTTTATTGAGTTTGCGCTTAACAAGCAGGTACTTAAGTTTGGCGAGTTTACGCTGAAATCCGGGCGTAAAAGCCCCTATTTCTTCAACGCTGGGCTGTTTAATACCGGGCGCGATCTGGCACTGTTAGGCCGTTTTTACGCGGAAGCGCTGGTGGATTCAGGGATTGATTTTGACCTGCTGTTTGGCCCGGCCTACAAGGGTATTCCGATTGCGACCACCACGGCGGTGGCGCTGGCGGAACATCACGACCGCGACGTGCCTTACTGCTTCAACCGTAAAGAAGCCAAGACCCACGGCGAAGGCGGCAACCTGGTGGGCAGTGCGCTGCAAGGGCGCGTGATGCTGGTAGATGACGTGATCACCGCTGGCACCGCGATCCGCGAATCTATGGAGATCATTCAGGCCAACGGCGCAACGCTTGCGGGCGTGCTGATCTCTCTGGATCGTCAGGAGCGTGGACGCGGCGAGATCTCTGCGATTCAGGAAGTGGAGCGCGACTACGGCTGCAAAGTGACGTCAATCATCACGTTGAAAGACCTGATTGCCTATCTGGAAGAGAAGCCTGAAATGGCTGACCATCTGGCTGCGGTAAGGGCGTATCGCGAAGAGTTCGGCGTCTAAGATGGCCGCCCGGTGGCGCTGCGCTTACCGGGCCTGAGTAGCAGGCTGGCCGGATATGGCGAAACCGCCATCCGGCGAGTCTGTTACTGCAACTGTGCTGCCACCAACGGCCAGCGGGCGTCAAAATCGTCCGTTGGGCGATATTTGAATTCGCTGCGCACAAAGCGGGAGAGCATTCCTTCGCAGAAGGCCAGAATCTGGCCTGCCAGCAGCGTTTCGTCAGTTACGTACCCTTCGCCTTCGCGCATTTTCTTCTCACGCAGCACCTGGCGCAGCTGCGCTTCGATACGCTCGAAAAGCTGATTAATGCGGCCCTGAAGTCTGTCCTGTTCGAACATCAGCGCGTGGCCGGTCAGGATACGGGTCAAACCGGGATTGCGTTCGCCAAAGCCCAGAATCAACAGCACGATCAGGCGCAGACGAGCGGTAGTGTCCTTTTCGTCTTTCAGGATCAGATTGATGCGCGTGATCAGGCTGTCTTCGATAAATTCGATCAGGCTGTCGAACATGCGGGTTTTGCTGGGGAAATGACGGTACAGCGCCGCTTCTGATACGCCAACCGAGGCCGCCAGCTTTGCGGTGGTGATGCGTTGGCTTCCATCGCTGGATTCAAGCATCAGTGCCAGAGATTGAAGTATTTCTTCGCGACGATTCCTTTTCGCGGTTTGTTTTTCTGCCATGTTACAAAATACCCCTGAAAATAATCACTTGCCAGGCTGGCATCCACACAGCGACCGCAAACGAACGTTTGCGGTTTGTTATTGCATTATGGCGCTGTGGGACGCGTGTTTATCGGCGGGTTATTTACGCCCGGAATGGCCGAAGCCGCCTTCGCCGCGGTCGGTGGCATCAAAGTCTTCCACCAGATTAAATTCTGCCTGCACGACAGGTACGAATACCATCTGTGCGATACGTTCACCGGGTTCAATGGTGAAGCTGTCCTGACCGCGGTTCCAGACGGAAACCATCAGCTGACCCTGGTAGTCAGAGTCAATCAGGCCAACCAGGTTACCCAGCACGATGCCGTGCTTATGGCCCAGGCCTGAGCGGGGCAGGATAACCGCTGCCAGTGACGGATCGGCAATGTGAATCGCCAGCCCGGTCGGAAGCAGGGTGGTTGCGCCCGGCGCCAGCTCAACGGCGTCATCGAGACAGGCACGCAGGTCAAGACCGGCAGAGCCGGAGGTGGCATAGGTTGGCAACGGGAATTGCTGACCAACTCGCGGGTCCAGAATCTTAACGTCGATTTTTTTCATCATAACGGGTAACGATCTCGTCCAGTAATTGTTGGCCCAGGAGTTCCTTGCGCTCAAGCGGTAAGACTTTATCTCCATCCTGCCAGAAAAGGTGCAGTGCATTGCTGTCGCTGTTAAATCCTTGCGTGGACAGCGAGACATCGTTCGCGCAAATCAAATCGAGGTTTTTGCGGGTACGTTTTTGCCGGGCATATTCTTCCACATTATTCGTTTCTGCGGCAAACCCAACAACGTAAGGACGATGGCTTTTCAGCGCGGCCACCCCGGCAACGATATCCGGGTTTTTAACCATTTTTATTGTTAATTCATCGCCTTGCTTTTTGATTTTTGCATCAGAAATGGTTTCTGCGCGGTAATCCGCTACCGCCGCACAGCCGATAAAAATACTCTGATTTTGCGCGTGAGCCTGAACGGCGGCTTCCATTTCCAGCGCCGTCGTCACGTCAATGCGCTGCACAAACGGAGGCGTCGGCAGGGAAACCGGGCCGCTCACCAGCGTGACGTTCGCCCCGCGTTTTGCCGCCGCTGCCGCAATCGCGAAGCCCATCTTGCCGGAGCTGTGGTTGGTGATGTAGCGCACCGGATCCAGCGGTTCGCGCGTTGGGCCCGCGGTAATCATGATGTTGAGATGTTGCAGATCCTTTACAGGCGAGAAATGCGCCGCCGCCATGTCGACAATCGTCAGCGGGTCGAGCATACGGCCGGGACCGATATCGCCGCAGGCCTGGCTGCCGCTGTCCGGCCCCCAGATCAGCAGGCCGCGCGCCGCGAGCGTGTCCAGGTTGTGCTGGGTGGCGGCGTTGCGATACATCTGCTGGTTCATGGCCGGGACCACCGCCACCGGGGAAGGGGTCGCGAGGCAGATCGTCGAGACCAGATCGTTAGCCATGCCTGCCGCAACGCGTGCGATGAGGTCAGCGGTGGCCGGGGCCAGAATCACCAGATCCGCCCATTTGCCGAGCTCAATATGGCCCATCGCGGCTTCCGCGGCAGGGTCAAGCAGGCTGTCGGAGACCGGGTAGCCTGAAACGGCCTGCAGGCTCAGGGGAGTGATAAAGGCTTTGCCGCCTTCGGTTATCGCGACCCGCACGTCGGCCCCGCGATCGCGCAAACGGCGTACCAGCTCCGGCGCTTTGTAGGCAGCGATACCGCCGCTCACGCCAAGAACGATTTTTTTACCGGCCAGGCTCATCATGATTCTTTCCTGTTGGGTTTCACCAGAGAGCCGGCATTTTATCACAATCCCAAAAGCGGGGTGATTTTGTCCTTCGTCCACTTTGCGAGGCGTTACGCAAGAATGAAAACTGCGCGTCGAAGCCCGGATGAGGCTGTGGCAGCATAGCGGCAGACACAAGGAGACAGGGATATGGAACGTGTTTTACCGATGCTGCCGCGCGAAAAATTGCTCAACTTTGGCGTCACATCGCTCACTGATGACGAACTTTTGGCACTTTTTTTACGCACGGGAACGGCGGGGAAAACGGTGTTTACGCTGGCGCGGGAGCTGCTTCTGCATTTTGGTTCGCTGTCAGGGTTATTGACCGCCGAACTGGATGATTTTAAGCACGTAGAGGGCATCGGCGTGGCGAAATACGCCCAGCTAAAAGGCGTTGCGGAGCTGGCCCGGCGTTTTCACAGCGTGCGGATGCTGGAAGATAACCCGCTATTAACCCCTGATATGACGCGGGATTTTCTGCAAAGCCAGCTGACGGATGCCGAACGCGAGATCTTTATGGTGATCTTCCTCGACAATAAAAACAGGGTGCTCAAGCACTGCCACCTGTTCTCCGGGACGCTAAGCCACGTCGAGGTTCACCCGCGAGAAATTGTGCGCGAAGCGATAAAAGTGAATGCAGCCGGCGTGATCCTCGCGCATAATCACCCGTCTGGCTGTGCGCAACCGAGTAGAGCCGACAAAGAGATCACCGCGCGCATCATCAAATGCTGTCAATTCATGGACATTCGCGTGATTGACCATATGATAATTGGTCGCGGTGAGTACGTTTCTTTTGCAGAACATGGTTGGATTTAGACCATTTCACGCGATCCATCGGGATCTTTGTCTGTTCGGGACTTGAGCACATCGTCGAGTCAGCGTATACTACGCCACCTTTGAGAATCTCGGGTTTGGCATTTGGGCCTGGCAATCGATGGTTCACTAAGAACTACGCGATGACCGGGCTGTAAAGCCTGACGAGGCGCCGATACCCCATACGAAGCTCGAGCTAATTTGATTTTTGGAGAATAGACATGTCCCGAGTCTGCCAAGTTACTGGCAAGCGTCCGGTGACCGGTAACAACCGTTCCCACGCACTGAACGCGACTAAACGCCGTTTCCTGCCGAACCTGCACTCTCACCGTTTCTGGGTTGAGAGCGAGAAGCGTTTTGTCACCCTGCGCGTATCTGCTAAAGGTATGCGTGTTATTGATAAGAAAGGCATCGATACAGTTCTGTCCGAACTGCGTGCCCGTGGCGAAAAGTACTAAGTACTTAAAGAGGAAATAAATCATGGCTAAAGGTATTCGCGAGAAAATCAAGCTGGTTTCTTCTGCTGGTACAGGTCACTTCTACACCACCACGAAGAACAAACGTACTAAGCCGGAAAAACTGGAACTGAAAAAATTCGATCCAGTTGTACGCCAGCACGTACTGTACAAAGAAGCTAAAATCAAATAATTTTAGTCTCCTTGTATTGAAAAACCCCGCAACTGCGGGGTTTTTTGCATTCTGACTTCTCAACGGAGGAACCATGCCTGAATTACCTGAGGTAGAGACCAGCCGACGCGGTATTGAGCCTCACCTGGTAGGTGCGACCATTCTTCATGCTGTCGTGCGTAACGGTCGCCTTCGCTGGCCGGTTTCCGATGAGATCCACGCGCTCAGCGACAAACCGATCCTCAGCGTCCAGCGTCGCGCCAAATACCTGCTGCTGGAATTGCCCGACGGCTGGATAATCATTCACCTGGGCATGTCCGGCAGCCTGCGCATTCTCACGGAAGAACTGCCTGCGGAAAAACACGACCATGTCGATCTGGTGATGAGCAACGGCAAAGTGCTGCGCTACACCGATCCGCGCCGCTTTGGCGCCTGGCTGTTTACTAAAGAGCTTGAAGGACATAGCGTACTGGCGCACCTGGGGCCGGAGCCGCTTTCAGAGGCGTTCAACGCGGAATACCTGCAGGCGAAGTGCGCGAAGAAGAAAACCCCGATCAAGCCGTGGCTGATGGACAATAAGCTGGTGGTCGGCGTGGGGAACATCTACGCCAGTGAATCGCTGTTCGCGGCGGGGATTCATCCTGACCGCCTGGCGTCATCGCTGTCGGCGCAGGAGTGCGAGCTGCTGGTCAGAGTGATTAAAGCGGTGCTGCTGCGCTCGATTGAGCAGGGCGGGACAACGTTGAAAGATTTCCTGCAAAGCGACGGCAAGCCGGGCTATTTTGCCCAGGAGCTACAGGTTTATGGTCGTAAGGGCGAGCCGTGCCGGGTGTGTGGCACCCCGATTGTTGCCACCAAGCACGCCCAGCGCGCGACGTTCTACTGCCGCCATTGCCAGAAATAGGCCCATAAGCCGGGCACGCTCTGCCCGGCAGTCAGACGGCTATTTCAGCTTTTCCATCAGCGCCTGATGAACGTTGCCCGGCAGGAAATGGGTGACATCCCCGGCGTGGCGCGCCACCTCTTTTACCAGCGAAGACGAAATAAACGACCACTCTTTTGACGGCATCAGGAACACGCTTTCCAGCTCCGGCATCAGGTGACGGTTCATGTGCGCCAGCTGCATTTCATACTCGAAGTCCGCCACCGCGCGCAGGCCGCGGATCAGAATATTGGCCTGCTGGGCGCGGGCAAAATTCGCCATCAGGTCGCTGAACCCGACCACTTCTACGTTTGGCAGATGGGAAATGGCGTCGGTCGCGAGGGCAACGCGCTCGTTGAGATCGAACATCGGCTTTTTGCTCGGGCTTGCCGCAATCGCCAGAATCACCTTGTCGAACATGCTTGCCGCACGGGTGATGATATCGAGATGACCGTTAGTGATGGGATCGAAGGTACCCGGATAAATCGCTTTTGTGCTCATGGCTCACGTTTTCTCTGAGTAGCCGCGGCTCAGCGCCCACAGCTCGGTGTATTTGTTAAAAGTATACTGAGCATTCACGACTGCCAGTAACCAGCCCTGTTTACCGTCCAGCACGCCGCCGCGCAGCAGCAGCGTTTTCAGAAACGCACCCAGCGTATGGGTAAAAATCCCGGTCAGCGTCGCCTTCTTGCCGCGCTGGTGGCGCTCCTGCGCCCATGCGGTCGCATAGTTGAGCTGTTTACGCTGGAAGCTGGCGAAATCCCGGCAGGTCAGATGCAGCAGGTCGCCGGATAAGGCAATCACCTGAGCGTTATCGCAGGCCAGGGATTCATGCACCAGATTTTCGTTGTACTGATAGCGCTCGCGTTCATACAGGCGCATCACGCGGTCAGGATACCAGCCGCTGTGGCGCATAAACCGCCCGAGAAAGTAGTTGCGACGCGCAATGCTGTAGACCGCGCCAGGCTGAGGGGCGGCAAGCACGGCCTGGATAGCCTGCCGCAGTTCCGGCGTGATGCGCTCGTCGGTGTCGATCATCAGCACATAGTCGCCCGTGGCGTAAGACTGGGCGCGCTGGCGCTGAATGCCGTAGCCCTGCCAGTCTGTATGGGTGAAGACCTTCGCGCCTGCTGCACGGGCTACGTCTACCGTGTTGTCCTCGCTGCCGGAGTCGAGGAGGACAATTTCGTCGGCCCAGGCCACGGAGGCCAGGCAGTCGGGAAGCAGGTCGGCGGCGTTTTTGGCGATCAGAACGACCGACAGACGCTTAGACATTAATGGCTCCGCTGAGGCAGATAGGGTTGAAGAAGTTGCAGCAGACGGGTTAACGCGCCCTGGTTCTGGTGCAGCACTTCGACGGCGTGGCGGCCGTACCACAGGCGGTAATCTTCGTCGGTCAGCAGGGTGGATACCTCTTTGACCACCGAATCCGCGTCGGTCACGGTAATTAAGCCGTCGGCCTGCTGCAATTTAGCGCAGATATCTTTGAAGTTAAACGTGTGCGGGCCCATCAACACCGGGATCGCGTGCGCCGCGGGCTCCAGCGGATTATGACCGCCGCGCTCCACCAGGCTGCCGCCCACAAACGCCAGGTCGGCAATGCCGTACAGCAGCATCAGCTCGCCCATCGTATCGCCAATCACCACCTGGGTGCTGCTGGACGGGATTTCGCCGCTGCTGCGCAGGGTAAAGCTGAAGCCGCCTTTCTGCACCATCTCGCGGGCGTCTTTGAACCGCTCCGGGTGGCGCGGCACCAGTATCAGCAGTAAATCCGGGAATTTTTCCAGCAGCTTGCGGTGGGCTTGCAGGATGATCTCTTCCTCGCCGTCGTGAGTGCTGGTAGCAATCCACACCTGGCGGCGCGGCGCCCACTGGCGGCGCAGCGTGACCGCGCGTGCGGCGAGTTCAGGGGTCACCGAGATATCGAATTTCAGGCTGCCCGTGACCGCAAGCTGGTTGCGTTTCAGGCCCAGCGCGACAAAGCGCGCCGCGTCTTCTTCGTTTTGCGCGGCGATCAGCGTGATTTTGCTGAGCAGGCGGCGCATAAATTTACCCAGCTTGCCGTAGCCTTTTGCCGAGCGCTCGGAGAGGCGGGCGTTGGCGATAACCAGCGGGATTTTACGGGCGTGAAGCGCGGAAATCATGTTTGGCCACAGCTCGGTTTCCATCACGATCACCAGCTTCGGGCTGACGGTGTTCAGGAAACGGTTCATGGCGCAGGGCAGGTCGTAAGGCAGATAGACGTGATGCACGTCTTTGCCAAAAGCGGACATCGCGCGCTCAGAGCCGGTCGGGGTCATGGTGGTGACGGTGATCGGCAGTGACGGATAGCGGTGGCGCAGGGCGCGAACCAGCGGGATTGCCGCCAGCGTTTCGCCAACAGAAACGGAATGCAGCAGGATACCGTCCGGGGCGACTTTATTGCGGCAATAGCCATAGCGTTCAGCCCAGCGTTTTCGGTACGCAGGCGCTTTACGACTACGAAGCAACAGTCGCAGCCACACCAGTGGCTGAATGATGTAGAGCAGAGCGGTATACAACAATTCCAAGCGATTTATCCGTTTTTTAGTTTCGGCGGGCAAATTCTAAGCATTTAAGCCAGGTAAAGCTATCTCTTATGCCAGATACCGTTTCAGACGGAAATAACGGCGACCCAGGCGCCAGTGCTGGCGCAGCCCACGGGCGTTTTTCCAGATCAGCGACCAGATCCCGCGGTCAAACAGCTCGCGGATGATTTCACGCTTTTTGCTCAGATCGCCGATGTTGTTAATGGCGTGAAGAATGCCCAGACCCTCTTTGGCAATCTGCCACTGGCAGGCCGGCACGCGGCGCACCGCATCCGGGTAACGCTGGTTGATGGCATCCAGCATTTCGAGGATTTTCATGTAGTGGCGGGCGTTGCGCATTCGCGTGTCGTCCGTCCCCGGCGTGTGCGACACCGAGGCCGAGTGGATCAGGTAATCGTAAAAGGTTTCGTCGGTGTACTGCACGCGTTTGGCGGTCAGCAGCACTTCGGTGGTCCAGGGGATATCCTGGTGGCGCAGGCCGTGTTCAAAGGTGAAGCCCTGCTCTTTGATGAACGCGTGGCGGTAGATATTCAGCCAGGTCACGTGCAGGAACTTACGCGATGCCAGCGCGCGCTGAAGCCAGGTTGGGCCGTCCAGCACGTCGGTGGACTGCAGCTTGTCGGACGGGAAGATCTTTTTCGACGGGCGTCCGTCGTCGTAGATATAGGTGCCGTTGCAGGTCGCGACATCGAGATCGTTCTTTTTGGCCATCTCAAGCAGACGCGGGTACATGCCCGGATAAATCACGTCGTCGATGTCCGGGAAGGCGACGTATTCGCCCGTTGCCACGGCCAGGCCGGTGTTACGCGCGGCCGATACGCCCTGGTTGGCCTGATCGATAACCTTGTAGAAGGGGAATTCGCTGGCGTACTGCGCGATGATCGCCGCGGAGTTATCGGTTGAACCATCGTTCACAACGACAAGTTCCAGACTGTCCAGATGTTGAGCTTTGATGCTGTCGAAAAATGCGCTCAGGAATTTTTCACCGTTGTAGACGGCGACGACAAGGCTCAATAAAGGTGTGTCGGACATGCTTTCTCCGTTGTGTTCAGGGCAGGCCACCCATGTTGGTGATACCATTCGTGCTGTATTATATCTGGTGGATACTAAAAACATATGCCTGGAGGGACAAAGATCCCGTCAGGCGGCAAATTAGCGTCACGCTGGCGAGATTCTTAACGGGAAATGTATGCATATTGTTCACACTGAAGCAGACGGCGGTAAGGGCGGTCAGCCTTTGCGCATTATTAACGAATCGTCAGGGATGATTCAGCGTGGCCATCAGGTGACCATTCTCTGCCCAGAAACCGCGCCGCTGCACGAGATGGCGCGCAAAGCCGGGTTAACGGTGGTCACGATGCCGTTGAAGCGTAAGAACCTCAAAAACCTGCAGCAGCTGCGCCGCTGGCTGAGCGAGAACCGTCATTCGATTGATGTGATCAATAGCCATAATTCTGCCGATACCTGGCTGGTGGCGCTGGCGAACCTGACCCTGTCGAACCCGGTGCCGCTGGTGCGCACCCGCCACGCGTCCGGCGTGCCGCGCAATAACTGGACCACCCGCTGGCTGTTCCGCAAGGCGTGCGCGCACATCGTTACCACCGGCGAGGCGCTGCGCCTCCAGGTGGCGAACATTGGCGTGCCGATGTCTCAAAGCACCTCGGTGCCGAGCGGGGTGGATACCCGGCGCTTCCATCCGGCGGATAAGCACGAGGCCCGCGCCCACTGCGGGCTGTCGCAGGATGACTTCTGGCTTGGCGTGGTGTCGCACCTGCGTCCGAATAAAGGCCACAGCGTGCTGCTGCGCGCCCTGGCGGCGATTGAGAATCCGCATATCAGGCTGGCGATTGTCGGGGAAGGGCCGCATAAGGCCACGCTGGAGCGGGAAATCGTCGAGCTGGGATTACAGCAGCGCGTGGTGATGGCGGGGCATCAAAGCGATCCGGAGCGCTGGTTCCCGGCGTTTGATATCGCGCTCAGTCCGTCACACGATATGGAAGGGCTGCCGCAGGGCGTACTGCAATCCCTGGCATCGCGCATTGCCACCATCGCCACCGATGCGGGCGGGACGGGCGATGCGGTCATTAACGGTCAGACGGGGATATTGATCGCGCAGCGCGATGAAAAAGCGCTGCACGATGCGATTGTGAAACTCTACGACGACGCGGCCCTTCGCGAGCGGCTGGCGCAGCAGGGTTACGACTACCTGAGCACCCATTTCACCCGCGAATGTATGCTGGACGCGATGGAGAAAGTCTTCTCTGACGCGGCTCAGCGCAGCAGGTCGCGATAAAGCGCCTGGAGCTCCTGAGCCATCCGGTCGAGAGTATAAGGTTCAGCCGTTGCGCGCGCGGCGGCTGAATAGTTCACCCCCTCGCTGCGCCCTTTGAGCCAGCTGGCGATGGCCTCCTGATAGCCGGTCGCATCCAGCGCGTCGCGCACCCAGCCGTTTTTCCCCTCTTCGATCCACTCCGCCGCGCCGCAGCCGTGGCTGGTGAGCAGCGGCAGGCCGCAGGCCAGAGCCTCCACGCAGACGTTCGGGAACGGATCGTAAAGCGTCGGCAGGATCAGCGCGTCCGCCGTGCCGTACACTTCCCGCACGTCTGAAACCGGGCCGAGGAAGCGCACGCGTGACGCCACGCCAAGCGTGTGAGCCAGCTTTTCGAACTTGCGCGCGTGCTTATCGCGCCCGGCCACCAGCAGCCAGACGTCCCGGTGCGGCACGATGGCGCGCAGCGCGGTGGCAACGCCTTTGCGGCTAAACCCCGAGCCGACGTACGCCAGCACCGGCGCAGTCTCCGGAATGCCGAGCGCATCACGCCGCGAAAGCGCGCGCACGTCGGGGCTGAAGTGGGCGGTGTCTACGCCGTTGTAGATAACCGTCAGCCTGTCGTCCGGCAGCGCGAAGCGGCGGGCGATATCGTCGCGCACCATCTTCGAATTGCAGATAACGGTGCGCAGCTGCGGATGGGTAAACATCTGCGCTTCGGCCTGCAAAATATAGCGGTGATAGCGGCTGAACGACTGCGCCCAGCGCGCCAGCGGCGACAGAATGCGGCCATACTGCTCAAGCCAGGTGGCGTGCACGCCGTCCCCCGCGCGGAAGATCGTCGCGCCGGGAATGCGCTCGTGGCTTTGCACAATATCGAACTGGGCAAAATGCGAGGCGGCCTCCGCGGCAAAGCCGGACTCCCGGGCGATGCGGTTACGAAACGGCGGATTGACCGTCAGCGTTTTCCAGCCCGAGGCGTCTTCCCACTGGCGGGCAATCAGCGTCACGTCGAGCGTGGTGTCCTGCGCCAGCACGTTCAGGGCGCGGGAGACAAAGCGCTCCGCGCCGCCGTTGGGATTGTAGGTCTGTCGGACGATCGCAAGCTTCATGCCGGGGCGTCCAGCAGCAGCGTGTCGATAGCGCTCAGCACCTGCTGCGGCGTGATGGCGGTGATGCAGTCAGACACGCCGCTGTCGCCGCAGCCCGCTTTACCGCACGGCTGGCAGGTAAATCCGGCGGTGATGACGCGGTAGTTCACGCCCCACGGCGCCCACTTGATGGCCCCGGTCGGGCCAAAGATGGCGACGGTCGGCGTGCCGACGGCGCTCGCGAGGTGCATTGGCATGGAGTCAACGCCGAAGTAGATTCGCGCGTGCTTCATCAGCGCGCCCAGCTCTTTCAGGTTCAGCTGCCCGCTCAGGTCAAACACCGGCTGGGTCAGCGCGGCGCGCAGTTCGTCCATGTAGGCGGCCTCTTCTTTCGACGGTGCCGCAGAGAGGATAATCGGCAGGCCGCGCGCCGCCAGGCTGTCGATGGTGGCGGCCAGCTTTTTGATGTCCCAGGCTTTAAACATCCAGCGCGACGTCGGGTGAACCAGAATGTAGGATTTGCTCGCCAGCCCAAAGCCCGCCAGCTTCTCGGCGATAGACGCTTCCGCCGCATCGCCCGGCACAAACAGGGTGTGTTTGTCTTCATCGGACTGCGGATGAATGCCGATCCGGCGCAGGGCGTCGAGGTTCACCTCCACCATGTGGCGGCTGTTGTCCTGAATCGCCGGGTAGAGCGTGGTGAAGGATTTCACCCAGCGGCGACGCGCCAGGCCACCGCGTTTGTCCGGCTTAAAGCCCACGGAAACGCGCGGTTTAAGACGACGCGCCAGACGTGCGCCGTGCCAGTGTTCAGTCAGGTTGATCAGTACATCGTACTGACGCCCTTTCAGCGTGTTGAGCAGCGCGCGGTAGAGGCGGAACTGCTCGAACCAGCCCTTTTTGCGCCAGTTGCGGCCAATGGTATGGACCTGATTGATATGCGGATGGCTGGTCAACATCGCCTGGGTGTCGTCGTAGACCAGGGCATCGACCTCAACGTTCGGCCAGTTCTTCTTCAGCACGGTGAAGACCGGCGAAGTCAGCAACACGTCACCGTGATGACGCAGCTTAATAATCAGCACGCGCTTTGGCGGGCGCTCCGCTGAGAAAAAATCAGACATAGGCTCTCTCTGCTGCCAGCAACGGCTCTAATTGCGCAAATACCGCAGCGGCGCTGAGATCGCTCAGCTGCGATGAATGTTCCGGGCGGCAGATATGTTGATTTTTTCCGTAGCCGCCGATAAGACCCGGGTCCGTTGGGCCGTAAAGCGTAATATTCGGTCTGTCCAGCGCCGCCGTCAGGTGGCTGAGGCCGGTATCGACGGAGACCACCGCCGCGGCGCCGGCCAGCTCCTGCGCCACGCCGTCGAGCTTCATGCGCGGCAGCACGTCCACATAATCAAACCCTTCTGCCAGCCGCTTCGCCCGCGCCTCTTCGTGCGGCGCACCCCACGGCAGCCTGATGCGCAGGCCAGAGGTGCCCAGCAGGGCGATCAGCTCGCGCCAGTGTGCTTCCGGCCAGTGTTTGTCGTCGCGGGTGGTGGCGTGGAGGAAAATCAGATAAGGGGTGCTTTCCTGCGGCGAACCGTTAAGAAAATGCCGGGAAATGGCGTAATCGCCCTGCACGTCGGGTTTTGCATAGCCGAGGCTTTTCGCGAACAGCTCGCGGGTACGCTCTACGGCGTGCTGCTGCTTCGCAATGTGGTGACGGCGATTGTAGAACAGGCTTGCCAGCGGTTCGCGGGCGGTTTGCCAGTCCATGCCGTGCTTAACGCCGTGCGCCAGCCGGGTGACCAGCGCCGCGCTTTTGACCAGCCCCTGCGCGTCGATGATGGCATCGTAGCGCTGCGCCTGCACCGCCTCGCGAAAGGCCTGACGTTCGGCTTTGATCGGGGCGGAGAACCAGGCTTTGCGCCAGCGGCGAATCGCCACCGGGATCGTGCGGTCGACGGCTTCATGCCAGGTGGGGATTTGCGCGAAGCCTTCTTCCACCACCCAGTCAAAACGAATGCCGGGGATGGCCCGCATCGCGTCCGTCAGGGACGGCAGCGTGTGCAGAACATCGCCCATTGACGAGGTTTTAACGATCAGTACCCGCATTCGTTATCCTTCTTCGCTCAACAGTAGTTCGTTGAGCTCTTCGAGCACGCGCGCTGGCGTAATGTCGATCAGGCTCTGGTGATAGCCTTCTGCCGCGTCACCTTTGCGGACCTTGTGGTAGCCGGTGATGAGGCGAATGACGCGCGCTTTGTGCGACAGCGGCGGCGTGAAGTCCGGGCTGCTCGGGCCGTACAGCGCAACCAGCGGGCGGTTGAGCGCGGCGGCGACGTGCATCAGGCCGGAGTCGTTGGTGACTACCGCTTTGCAGGCGGCAAGCAGAATGACCGCCTGCTCCAGCTGGGTTTCCCCGGCCAGATTGCGGCACCAGGCCTGCTGCTCGCTGCTCAGGGTGGCGAGGATTTCGTTGCCCGCTTCGTGATCCTTCGCCGAGCCAAACAGCACAATCTGATAGCCTTCATCGATAAGCTGCTTCGCCAGTTCGGCATAGTGATAGTGCGGCCAGCGTTTCGCCGGGCCGAACTCTGCGCCGGGGCAGAAGCCAATCATCGGGCGCTCTGAGGAGAGGCCAAACGCGCTGCAGGTCTGGGATTTTTCGCCGTCGTTAACCTGAAGCTGCGGCCAGAGCAGCGGCTGCGGCAGATCTTTCGCGCTGCGCATCACGCCTTTGTCGTAGGCCAGCGCCACGTAGCGCTCGACCATCAGCGGCCAGGCCTCTTTATCCAGCACGCGCGCGTCGTTCAGCAGGCCGTAGCGCATTTCACCGCGCCAGCCGGTGCGGTGCGGCACGCCAGCAAAGAAGGGCACTAAAGCGGATTTAAACGAGTTAGGCAGCACGTAGGCGCGGTCGTAGCGCTTGTCGCGCAGGCTGTGACCGAGCTTGCGGCGTTCGCCAATTTCCAGCGCCCCGTGCCCGAGCGGCATCGGGATCGCGTCGTTAACTTCCGGCATCCGCGACAGCAGCGGACGGCACCACGCGGGTGCCATCACGTCGATTATCGCCTGGGGAAAGCGCGCCTTGAGCGTGCGATAGAGACTTTGCGACATCATCATGTCGCCCACCCATGAAGGGCCAACCACCAGAATCCTCATTGGTCGTCTGCCTTACGCGTCGCGGTTCAGCCAGGCCATATATTCCGTTACGCCTTCGGCGACGGTCTTGAACGGCTTGTCATAGCCCGCTTTACGCAGGTTAGTCAGATCCGCCTGGGTGAATGCCTGGTAACGGCCTTTCAGCTTGTCCGGGAACGGAATGTACTCAATGCTGCCTTTTTGGTGGTACGCCAGCGTTGCGTCAGCCACGGCCTGGAAGGACTCCGCGCGGCCTGTGCCCAGGTTGAAGATGCCGGACACGCCGTTTTCCCAGAACCACAGGTTCACGGCGGCCACGTCGCCCACGTAGACGAAGTCGCGCTTGAAGCCATCGCTGCCTTCGAACAGTTTTGGACTTTCGCCGTTGTTGAGCTGGGTGTTCAGGTGGAAGGCCACGCTCGCCATGCTGCCTTTGTGGCCTTCGCGCGGCCCGTAGACGTTGAAGTAGCGGAAGCCAACGATCTGGGAGTTGGCTTCTGGCAGAACCTGACGCACGTATTCGTCGAACAGGAATTTAGAGTAGCCGTAGACGTTCAGCGGCTGCTCGTACTCGCGGGATTCGATGAAGTCAGAGGTGCGTCCGCCGTAAGTGGCGGCAGACGAGGCGTACAGGAACGGAATTTCACGCTCCAGGCAGTAGTGCAGGATCTCTTTGGAGTACTGATAGTTGTTGTCCATCATGTACTTGCCGTCCCACTCGGTGGTGGAAGAGCATGCACCTTCGTGGAAGATGGCTTCGATCTCGCCGAACTCTTCACCTGCCATAATCTGGATAAGGAAGTCTTCTTTATCCATGTAGTCAGCGATGTTCAGATCCACCAGGTTTACAAATTTGGTGCCGTCTTTCAGGTTGTCCACCACCAGGATGTCGGTGATGCCTTTGTCATTGAGGGCTTTAACAATGTTGCTGCCGATAAAGCCCGCGCCGCCGGTAACGATGATCATAACTGTAACCTTTGAAGTGTGGAGCCCGGGGACAATCCCGGACGCTAATGTTTCTATCATATCATTAGTATGGCTGCCCTTCAGCCATTCACCGACATACACTTCTTCCTTCAAGTTGCCTCGGCGTTGGCTGCGTTCAGAAACCCCGGTCACATAGTTATCTATGCTCCCGGGGATTTCTTCTCTTGCCGCCTTGATGCATCTTGAATGATTTTGTGTATATGCGGCAAAGGTTACGCGTGATTTATGCTGCAAAAACGAGAAGAGATAATGTGTCATCTCGTCATGAAGTATAGGTTTGGGTAATATGTGCCGAAATTTGCCGAGTCTGGAGAATTGCAATGCGTGGTGATTTTTACAAACAGTTAAACAGCGACCTGGACACCGCACGTGCGGAAGGGTTGTTCAAAGAAGAGCGCATTATCACGTCCGCGCAGCAGGCGGACATCACCGTTGCCGATGGCAGCCACGTGATCAACTTTTGCGCGAACAACTACTTAGGTCTTGCGAATCACCCAGAGCTGATTGCCGCTGCCAAAAACGGCATGGACACCCACGGTTTTGGTATGGCTTCCGTGCGCTTTATCTGCGGCACCCAGGACAGCCACAAGCAGCTTGAGCAAAAGCTGGCGAACTTCTTAGGCATGGAAGACGCGATCCTCTACTCCTCCTGCTTCGACGCCAACGGCGGCCTGTTCGAAACGCTGCTGGGCGCAGAAGACGCGATTATCTCCGACGCCCTGAACCACGCCTCCATCATCGACGGCGTGCGCCTGTGCAAAGCGAAGCGTTTCCGCTACGCCAACAACGACATGGTCGAGCTGGAAGCGCGCCTGAAAGAGGCCCGTGAAGCGGGGGCTCGCCACGTGCTGATCGCCACCGACGGCGTATTCTCCATGGACGGCGTGATTGCCAACCTGAAAGGCGTGTGCGACCTGGCGGACAAATACGATGCGCTGGTGATGGTCGATGACTCCCACGCGGTGGGCTTCGTCGGCGAAAACGGCCGTGGCTCCCATGAATACTGCGACGTGATGGGTCGCGTGGACATCATCACCGGTACGCTGGGTAAAGCACTCGGCGGCGCGTCCGGCGGCTATACCGCCGCGCGTAAAGAGGTGGTGGAGTGGCTGCGTCAGCGTTCCCGTCCGTACCTGTTCTCCAACTCCCTGGCACCGGCCATCGTTGCAGCCTCTATCAAGGTGCTGGAAATGGTGGAGTCTGGCGCCGAGCTGCGCGACCGCCTGTGGTCTAACGCCCGCCTGTTCCGTGAAAAAATGAGCGCCGCAGGTTTCACCCTGGCCGGTGCCGATCACGCCATCATCCCGGTGATGCTGGGCGATGCGGTCGTGGCGCAGAAATTTGCCCGCGAGCTGCAAAAAGAAGGGATTTACGTCACCGGGTTCTTCTTCCCGGTGGTGCCAAAAGGTCAGGCGCGTATTCGCACCCAGATGTCTGCGGCGCATTCGCCTGAACAAATTGAACGTGCGGTTGAAGCCTTTACCCGCATCGGTAAACAGCTGGGCGTGATTGCCTGAGGACGTGAGATGAAAGCGTTATCCAAACTGAAAGCGGAAGAAGGGATTTGGATGACCGACGTGCCGGAGCCGGAAGTCGGTCATAACGATCTGCTGATCAAAATTCGTAAAACCGCCATCTGCGGTACGGACGTGCACATCTACAACTGGGACCAGTGGTCGCAGAAGACCATTCCGGTGCCGATGGTTGTTGGCCACGAGTACGTCGGCGAAGTGGTCGGCATTGGTCAGGAAGTGAAAGGCTTTAAGATTGGCGATCGCGTGTCTGGCGAAGGCCATATCACCTGCGGTCACTGCCGAAACTGCCGCGGCGGGCGCACTCACCTGTGCCGCAACACTGTCGGCGTGGGCGTAAACCGCCCTGGATGCTTCGCGGAATACCTGGTGATCCCGGCTTTCAACGCGTTCAAAATCCCGGACAACATCTCTGACGATCTGGCGTCTATCTTCGACCCGTTCGGCAACGCGGTCCACACGGCGCTGTCGTTTGACCTGGTGGGTGAGGACGTGCTGGTGTCTGGCGCGGGCCCTATCGGGATCATGGCGGCGGCGGTGGCGAAACACGTCGGCGCACGCAACGTGGTGATCACCGACGTAAACGAATACCGCCTGTCTCTGGCGCGCAAAATGGGCGTGACCCGCGCGGTGGACGTGTCTAAAGAGAGCCTGACCGACGTAATGGAAGAGCTGGGCATGACCGAGGGCTTCGACGTGGGCCTCGAGATGTCCGGCGCGCCTCCGGCGTTCCGCACCATGCTCGACACCATGAACCACGGCGGCCGTATCGCGATGCTCGGTATTCCGCCGTCAGACATGTCTATCGACTGGAACAAAGTCA
Organism: Enterobacter soli; assembly: GCF_964208575.1. Classification (GTDB taxonomy): domain Bacteria; phylum Pseudomonadota; class Gammaproteobacteria; order Enterobacterales; family Enterobacteriaceae; genus Enterobacter; species Enterobacter soli_A. The sequence goes on from NZ_CAXOFU010000009.1 coordinate 104,412, forward strand.
TCTTCAAGGGGCTGTTCATCAAAGGCATTTACGGCCGCGAGATGTTCGAAACCTGGTACAAGATGGCGGCGCTGATCCAGTCGGGTCTGGATCTGTCTCCCATTATTACCCATCGTTTCTCCATCGATGAGTTCCAGCAGGGCTTTGACGCGATGCGTTCAGGCCAGTCCGGTAAAGTGATTCTGAGCTGGGATTAATGCTGACATTTGGCACCCGAATTATCGGGTGCCAATACCCCTTTTCGTGGTTTGACTTTCCAGAGGTTACTTGTTAACTTTTGGCGAATTTTTCTCCACCCTGTCTTCTCCGCACGGATATCTTTTGCAATCGGATTGATGTCGTCAGGAAAGAATTATCCAGGCTTATCAGGTCATTATGTCCACACTGTTTTCGCAAAAACTGGTTGCTACACCTGCGCGGGTCACGACGACGATTTTTGTTATCATTTCCCTGCTTATTGTCGTTGGCGTGAATATTTTAAATGCAAAATATAATGCCGTGATTAACCGAACGCTGGTGTTTTTATTAATCCTGCTGACGTTAAAATGCATCAATAATAAACTTATTCGAAATGTGCTGGCGGCGGTGCTATTAATTCCGGTGGCGGCAGATTTGACTCTCCAGCTCTATGCGTGGAACAACTTTAATTCCGCATTCAGCTATGGCTTTGCGCTCAGCGTATTAAATACAACGCCGGGGGAAGCCAGCTCGATGCTCGGGCTTTACTGGCGCGAATGCATTATTTTCGTGGCGATCTCCGCGTTATTTATTTACACCGCCAACACCGGCTGGTGGCCGGTTGCCCCCCGTTTTCGCCGCTGGCCGGGCATTGTTCTGGCCCTAACGCTGCTCGCCTTTTTCGGCCAGGCCTGGCAACACCAGCTCAGAAAAAGCAACGTTGAAAGCCTGACGCAGCGCGTGGTGCAGGCAACGCCGGTGAGCACCGCAAAAGTCTTTATGCAGGCGATTGAAGATAACGCCGTGGTCGCCAATATCGGCAACAACATTCCCGATTATAAAATTACGCTCTCGGATACCGGCATCGAAAACTACGTGCTTATCGTCGGTGAGTCGGAGCGTGCCGTTAATATGGGGATCTACGGCTATCCGCGTGATACCACGCCGGAGCTTGTTAAGCAGAAATCGCAGCTTTTACTCTTCCGCAACGCCGTGACCCCCGCGCCGGTGACCATTATGGCCGTGCCGTTAGCCTTGACGGCGGATACCGTCAGCGGTCGCGATCCGCATAAATACAGCGATAACGTGATTAACATCGCCAATAAAGCGGGATATGACACCTACTGGTTCAGCCGCCAGGGCAAGGGCGGGGCGCATAATAACGTCATCACCGGCATCGCCATGAACACCAAAGAGCATCAGTGGGTGGAAGGGGGCTACGATGAAGACCTGCTGCCGCTGCTGAATGAGGCGCTGAAAAAGCCGGGCAAGAAGCTCATCGTGCTGCACATCTACGGCAGCCACGAACCGGCCTGTCGTCGCTTCCCGGCGGACCAGGCGGTTTTACACGGCGCAGGTGAAGCCGACGACTGCTACGACAACTCGGTGCGTTATACCGATACGCTGATGGGCAACATTTTCCGCACGCTGGAAAACTCCCGCTCGTCGGTGATGTACTTCTCCGACCACGGGCTGGTGCGCGATCCGCAGCGCGCGGTGGTGTACTCCCACGGCAACGTCAACCCGCCGAGAGAGGCGCTGCATATCCCGATGTTCATCTGGTATGGTCAGCAGGTTGATTCTAAAAATAAAATGCTCGGCGATTACGATAAAACCTGGTCCGCTGATGACGTCAACACGCTGGCGGAGCTGTGGCTGGGTATTCACCGCCAGGGCGAGCCGGTGAATACCGTGCAGTCCTGGCTGGCCGGTTACAATAAGAATGTCACCGTGCTGGACACGACCGGAAAGTCATATGAATGGCGCAATATTCGTTAACACAGGTGCGATCAACTTGCGATGAGTTGTGTGCTAGCCTGCGTTGTTTTTTGTATAAATGGAATGATGATGATTAATGTAAAACAAGAAAGGGTTCAGTTTGCGTTATTGCAATTACTCTTTGGACTGTGTGCGATAGCATTTGGTTGTGTAATTGTTTCACCCAATTTTTCAGCTAAGGTGTTGAGTCTGGCGGGAATTGTGGCTCTCATTATTTTCTTAATGGACATCAAAAATTTCAGGAAGAATGACGCATTCTGGATGTGCCTAATCCTGCTCATTATCGGCGTTTGCGATTTGGTGTGGTATCGAATGTTCAAGGTGGAAAGTGCGGCGATAAACTCATATCGCGCCTACCTTGAAGCCGGGAAAATCTGTTTGTTTGGTGCCTTTGCAATCTTTGTTTTTGCGAACAAGAGCCAGCTTAAAACAGGCAGCAATAAGATTCATGTCCTGCTTGTCATTGCCCTACAGGTGATGATTATTGCCTATGCAGGCTATCAGCATTTGTTCCTCGAAACGAAAAGGGTGTCACTGGCGCTGACGGGCGGTACGGATGCGACGGGGGCGGCCTATACGGTTGCATTTATCTCGTTCTACACCATTCTGGTGCTGCAACACAGTACGACTAAATGGAAAGAGCTGCTTATTCTGGGGCATTTTTTCACTACCTTCCTGGTATTGGTCGCCACCGAAACGCGTGCCGCTATTTTGGCCTATCCGATTATTTTCTTCGGTCTGCTGGTGGTTAAGCTCTACAAAGAGAAACATATTCCGTGGAAGGGCGTAGCTGTTTTCATTTTCGCATTGTGTGCAGGTGCTTTCATGATGAAAGATAATCTGGTGCAGCGATATAATGACCTTAACCGTGACATGGCTGCGTATAATAAAGATGACACCAGAACATCGATGGGCGCACGTCTTGCTATGTGGGAAACCGGCCTTACTGCGTCAAAAGGTCTTTATTTCTGGCAATCAACCGACGAACGAAACGCTATTATCGTTGCAGAAGTTAAAAGAGATATAGGTCTGCGCGGCGCGTTGGATCATATGAACGGGCACCTGCATAATGAAATTGTTGAAACCCTTTCAGTTAAAGGTCCATCGGGCGTCATTTTGTATATCCTGTTTGTTATTTCCCTCGCCTGGTATGCTTACCGGAAGCTCAACAGCATTATTCTCTGCGCGTTCTTAGTTTCATTCGTGATGTTTGGGATCAGCGGCGTGATGTTCTATTCTAAAACCACGCCGGTTGCCTGGATGTTGACGTTAATAATGTCGATTGTCTTCCTCGAACAAAACAAACACCGTGATGTCATAAAGTAAGCGTTTTGATTCTCCACCGGGAAAAAGGTATTCTCCCGGTGGAAAAATGTCATTTAACAGACGAGCCCGCCATGAACGAACTGATTTCAGTAATCATCACCACCTACAACAGAGAAGATTTGCTGGAACGTGCCGTTCGCTCAGTAATTGATCAGACCTGGCCTGCCGTAGAATTGATTATTGTTGATGACTGTTCGAACGAAAAAACGACTCAGCTTATCGAGCGTCTGCGTCCCGAGTGTGAAGCGCGTTTTGTGCATTTCACCTATGAACGCAATGAGAAAAACAGCGGCTCGAACTTCAGCCGTAACCGCGGCTACGCGCTCTCGCACGGCGTGTATGTGACGGGTCTGGATGATGACGACTACTTCCTGCCCGAGCGTCTGGCGAAGCTGGTTGCGCGTTACGATGAAAAGTACGCCTTCGTCACGGACACTCCCGCGCGTCTGGACAAAACTCACCGCACCTACCCGGACACCAATGAGAAAAGAATCATTGGCTTACAGGATATTCTCTGTGAAAACGTGGTCGGCAATCAGGTGCTGACAACCCGGGAAAAATTACTGGGCGTTGGCGGCTTTTCTCCGGAAATTAAGCAGCAGCAGGATCGCGATGTCTGGATCAAATTAATCCTGAAATACGGCCCGGGCATTAAATACAGCTTTAGCACCGCAATGGTGGACGCCGAACACGGCAGCAACCGAATTACTTCGCAAATTAAAAAATACAACGCGTATCGCAAGCTCTATTTTAAATATCGCCAGCATATGTCTGAAACGACAAAAAGTAATAACCTGTTCCAGCTAATGTCATTTCGTGGGTTTACATCCTCGCGCATGAACGGCTTATTACGTGGCCGCAAGAAAGACGCTAAGTTAAGAATGAAGTTGCTACGCCGTACGTTAAAAGAGATGTTCTGAGCGTGCGCAAGGGTGGAAAGATGAATCTCAACCTGATTAATAAACTGATCAAGAAAACGCGGCGCTGGCACAAGAAAACCGGGCTTTCTCTTTTTCAGCGTGCCGCGATGCACTTCGAGCAGAAGAAGAAAGCGACGATCTTTGGCGTTATCGACGCGCTTGGCGTCCAGCCGGAATCCGCCAGCGAGGCTGCCCCCGCGCCCTCGCGCATCATCTGGATCTGCTGGTTTCAGGGGCTGGAAAGCGCGCCTGAACTGGTGAAACGCTGTATTGCGTCGGTCAAGCGCAATGCCCCGGATGCGCAGGTTGTTATCCTGACGGATGACAATATTCCTGACTATCTCTCATTGCCGGAACACGTTAAAACGAAATACCAGGCGGGGCTTATCAGTAAGGCGCAATATTCAGATATCGTGCGCTGCTCTTTGCTCTTTCAGTACGGCGGTATCTGGATGGACGCCACGGTCTTTATGACCAAAGCCGTGCCGGAGTCCTTCTATGAAAAGACCTTCTCGTCGCTGCGTTTTGACGCGCAGGAAAATGCGCTGAGCCAGGGATACTGGACGGCCTATTTTCTGGCGGCGCAAAAGGGTAATTCGCTGGTGAAACTCGTCCGCGATATTCTTTATCGCTACTGGCAGCATCACGATACCCTGATTGAGTATTTCCTGATTGATTACAGCTACCTGTACGCCCGAGAGAGATACCCGGCTTTCCGTGAAATGATGAACGCGCAGCCGGTAACCGGAAATAACCGTTTCCTGATCCGCCAGTACATCTCTGGCGCGCCGAATGCGGCGGCGATGTCGGCGTTAAGCCGCGATCCTGTGGGCATCTATAAGCTTTCGCACAAAGAAAAATACCTGACGTCGGATAACGGTCAGCCCACCCTCTACAGCCAGATCCTCGACGGCTCCTTCAGCCTCCAGTGACAAAAAAGCCACCTTCACAGGTGGCTTTTTACCATCAGGACTTCTTGCCCCAGCCCTGCCATTGCTGCTGCACGTATTTCACCAGCGTGCTCTCGCTAATACTCTCGCCCACGACGGAGAAGAATCGCGTCGCGTAAACCGGCTCAAGCGGCTGCTTCGGTCTGCAGTTCATTACGCCGCTGAACGGATTGCGCGGGGCAGGCTTTCCGGGCCGGGCGCTGTTCGGCGTGGAGGTATCCACCTGCGGCTCATTGAGCAGGTCGCTCGGGCGAACCAGGGTGATATCAGAAGGCAGCGTCGGCAGCATCTGCTGCAGGACGCGCACGGTAGACGGATGCGGGTGACCGATAGCGATGGCGGAGCCGTTGCGGCGCGCCAGCTGCACCGCGCGGTTGAACTGAACGCGGATATCCGCGTCGTTCTGCGTATCGTCGAGGAACACCTTGCGCTTGATGACCTTCACGCCGGTGCCCTGCGCCGCGCGCATCGCCTGGCTGTTGCCGATGGTCATGCTGTCGAGGAAATAGAGGTTATAGCGCTCCAGCGACTGCATGACTTTCAGCATCCCGTACAGGCTGGAGGTCATCGCGCTGCCCATATGGTTATTCAGGCCCACGGCGAAAGGCACCTTGTTGTACGCGTCGCGGATAATGCGATCGATCTCATCGCTGCTCATGTCCGGGCGAAGGGTGTCTTTTTCCAGCGGCTGTTTACTGAGAGGGGCCATCGGCAGGTGGATCAGCACCTGGTGCCCGCTGTTGTGGGCTTTTGTCGCCATTTCCCGTGCGTGCGGGGCATTCGGGAGGACGGCGACGGAGATCGCTGACGGCATCGCCAGCACCTGATTTTCATAGTGTGGGCGATAACCGAAGTCATCAATCACAATGGCGAGCTTGCCTGCGTATACCGGTGCAGCCAGCGCCAGTGCGCTGACGACGGAGAAAAACATTCGACGAAATTGAAGCAAAACTTATCTTCCCAACCACGGCTGTGGATTGACCGCCTGACCCTGGCGACGAATTTCGAAATAGAGTGACGGGCGGCCCTGACCGCCACTGCTGCCCACGAGGGCGATGGGTTGGCCTGCGCGTACCTGAGTGCCCACGCTGACCAGTGCGCTCTGGTTGTAGCCGTAGAGGCTCATGTCGCCTTTACCGTGTTCCACGACGACGACAAGCCCGTAACCCTGCAGCCAGTCGGCCAGGATCACGCGGCCATCGGCGATGGCTTTTACTTCGCTACCTTCAGACGCACCGATAACTATCCCTTTCCAACGTAGCTCACCCTGGAGCTGTTCGCCATAGCGATGGAGGATAGAACCGCGAACGGGCCAGTAGGCCTGACCACGTGGAGAGCCCAGTCCGCCGGTGCGGGACATGAGCGAGCGCTCGCTTTCGCTCGGTTTGTAGGTGGTGCCTTTGCGGGAGGCTTCCTGCTGCTTGTCGCGCACGGCCTGCGCTTCTCGCGCCTCTTTCTCGGCGCGCGCTTTCGCGGCCGCTGCCGCACGGGCAATGCTGTTGCGCAGCTTGGATTCGTTGGCGCGCATTTCGCTCAGCTGGCTCTGGCCTTCCTGAATGGACGACTCCAGCCCGGCAAGCGTCTTCTTACGCTCGTTGCGCGCCTGCTCCAGCTTCGCCTGCTGGGCCTGCTGATCGTAAAGAAGGGTCTGCTGCTGGCTCTGCTTCTCTTCCAGCTCGGCTTTTTGCGAGGCCACTTCTTCGCGGGTTTGCTTCAGCTGGGCGATAGTCTCCTGACGCGCCTGGTTCAGATAGCCGAAATAGGCCTGCAAGCGCTGACCGCGCTGAGTCTCTTCGCCGCTGAGGATCAGCTGAATGCCGGTGTGCTCGCCCTGACGGAATGCCGCATCAAGCTGAGCCGCAAGATTGCGCTCCTGGCTGGCGCGCTGGCGCTCCAGTTTCGCAATCGAGGCATTCATGTCGTCGATCTGTTTATTGAGCAATGCGAGGGTGTTTTGCGTTTCACGCAGCTTGCGGGCGGCGGCGGAAATGGCTTCTTCCTGTTGCTTAAGCTGGGCGAGGAGCGATGAACGCTGCTGCTGTTGCTGGCGTACCGAGCGCTCTTTGGCGGCGATATCGGCCTGAATGGATTTCAGCTGGTCACGGTCGTCCGCATGAGCAGACGGCGCGCACAGCAATACGCCAGCGCTGAATGCGCTGGCGTAAAACAGGGCCCTGACGGATAACCGAAGCGGCTTCACGACCCATGTGATTGAATAAATCGCCTTTCCCCTCATGGGGAGCGATTATTCCACGATGAACAGCGGCTTGCCAGTCATCTCTTTAGGGATTTCCATACCCATCAGCGTCAGCATGGTTGGCGCGATGTCGGAAAGCTTGCCGCCTTCAACCGCTTTCAGTGATTTATCACCGACATAAATCAGCGGAACAGGCAGGTTGGTGTGGGCAGTGTGCGCCTGGCCGGTCGCCGGATCGCGCATCTGTTCTGCGTTACCGTGGTCGGCGGTGATCAGCAGCTGGCCGCCAACGGATTCAACCGCTTTCGCAACCTGCTCAACGCAGCGATCCAGCGCTTCAACCGCTTTAACCGCCGCTTCCATCACGCCGGTGTGACCCACCATGTCGCCGTTCGGGTAGTTACAGATGATGGTGTCGTACTTGCCGCTTTCGATAGCCGCAACCAGCTTTTCCGTCAGCTCGGCAGAGCTCATTTCTGGCTGCAGATCGTAGGTCGCGACTTTCGGCGAGTTGATCAAGATACGGTCTTCACCTTTGAACGGCTCTTCGACGCCGCCGTTAAAGAAGAAGGTGACGTGCGCGTATTTCTCGGTTTCGGAGATACGCAGCTGGGTTTTATCGTTTTTCGCCATCCACTCACCGAAGGTATTTTCCAGTGAAGCCGGTGGGTAAGCGCATGGCGCTTTAATGTCGGCGGCGTATTCGGTCAGCTGAATGAAGTCGAGTTTCACCACTTTCTTACGGGCGAAGCCGTCGAAATCGCTGTTGACGAACGCACGAGTAATTTCACGGGCGCGGTCAGCACGGAAGTTCATGAAGATCAGCGCGTCGCCGTCTTCCATTGCGGCATCCGCCTGGCCTTCCGCACGAATCACGGTCGCTTTAACGAATTCGTCGTTCTCGTCGCGCGCGTAAGCGGCTTCCAGACCTTCAACCGCCGTTGCGAACTGGAATTCACCTTTCGCCAGGGTCATCAGGTCGTAAGCTTGTTCAACGCGATCCCAGCGGTTGTCGCGGTCCATTGCGTAGTAGCGGCCAATGATTGACGCCACGCGGCCTTTGCCCAGCGCGGCAAATTTGTCTTCGAAGGCTTTCAGTGAGCCTTCCGCGCTGCGTGGTGGGGTGTCGCGGCCATCAAGGAAAGCGTGCAGATAGATTTTTTCCGCGCCGCGTTCTGCTGCCAGTTCAACCATCGCCATGATGTGATCTTCGTGGCTGTGTACGCCGCCCGCGGAGAGCAGGCCCATGATGTGTACCGCTTTGCCTGCCGCAACGGCTTTATCTACCGCACCGGCCAGGGTCGGGTTGGAGAAGAAGGTGCGTTCTTTAATTTCAACGTCCAGACGGGTCAAATCCTGATAAACGATACGACCTGCGCCCAGGTTAACGTGTCCAACTTCGGAGTTGCCCATCTGGCGGTCCGGCAGACCCACTTCCAGGCCAGAGGCGTCAATCAGGGTATGAGGGCGTTTCGCCCACAGTGCATCCATCACTGGCGTTTTGGCGTTGAAAATAGCGTTATCCTGGCTGTCTTCACGGTAGCCATAGCCATCCAGAATCACCAGTACCATAGGTTTTTTAGAAACCGACATTGCGACAACCTCATGCTCAAGAGTCAAAAATTTGCGTAATTTTACTACAGCTGAATCGATCAAATAGCCGCGGAAGATCAAAGAATGCGTAGGGGCAAGGCGCTTCTCAGGTCATTTTCGGGCTTTTTTTTCGTGGCATCCCGCAGAAAATGGATTAGCTTATTGTCGCTGGCTGTATTTGCCACAACGCACAGGTATACTCCTGTCCTGGTTTTTTTAATCACTAAGACGGGAGTTGTTACCCCCCATGCAAGAAATTATGCAATTTGTTAGCCGCCACCCGGTACTGAGCATCGCGTGGATCGGTCTTCTGGCCGCTGTATTATTCACCACCTTTAAGGGCCTGACGTCTAAAATTAAGGTCATTACCCGCGGTGAAGCCACGCGCCTGATCAACAAAGAAGACGCCGTCGTTGTCGACCTGCGTCAGCGTGATGATTTCCGTAAAGGTCACATTGCAGGCTCTATCAACCTGCTGCCAGCTGAAATTAAAGCGAACAACATTGGCGAACTGGATAAGCACAAAGCCCAGCCTATTATCGTTGTTGACGGTACAGGTATGCAGGCTCAGGAATCCGCAAGTGCGCTGACCAAAGCTGGCTTTGAAAACGTATCTGTACTGAAAGAAGGCATTTCCGGCTGGAGCGGGGAAAATCTTCCTTTGGTTCGCGGTAAATAAGGAGTTCAGTCATGGCCAATATCGAGATCTACACCAAAGCAACCTGCCCGTTCTGCCATCGTGCGAAGGCGTTGCTGAACAGCAAAGGCGTTACCTTCCAGGAGCTGCCGATCGATGGTGACGCAACAAAACGCGAAGAGATGATTCAACGTAGTGGTCGCACGACGGTTCCGCAGATTTTTATTGATGCGCAGCACATTGGCGGCTGTGATGACTTGTATGCGCTCGACGCGCGTGGTGGACTCGATCCCCTGCTGCGCTAAGAGACTTTAGGACAATTAAAAAGGGTTTTTCCATGTCAGAACAAAACAACACCGAAATGACTTTCCAGATTCAGCGCATCTACACCAAAGATGTCTCTTTCGAAGCGCCAAATGCGCCACACGTTTTCCAGAAAGATTGGCAGCCAGAGGTTAAACTTGATCTTGATACCGCATCCACCCAGCTGGCGGATGATGTGTATGAAGTTGTGCTGCGCGTTACCGTTACCGCGTCTCTGGGCGAAGAAACTGCATTCCTGTGCGAAGTACAGCAGGGCGGCATCTTCTCCATCGGCGGTATCGAAGGCAACCAGATGGCGCATTGCCTGGGTGCATACTGCCCGAACATCCTGTTCCCGTATGCTCGCGAATGCATCACCAGCCTGGTTTCTCGCGGTACATTCCCGCAACTGAACCTTGCGCCAGTTAACTTCGATGCGCTGTTCATGAACTATCTGCAACAGCAGGCTGGCGAAGGTGCTGAACAACATCAGGATGCCTGATGAGCACTGTTAATGCGTCAATGACTGTGATCGGTGCCGGCTCTTACGGCACCGCTCTTGCTATCACGCTGGCGAGAAATGGTCACGATGTGGTCCTGTGGGGCCACGATCCTAAACATATCGCGACGTTGCAACACGACCGCTGCAATGTGGCGTTCCTCCCGGACGTTCCGTTCCCTGATTCCCTGCACCTGGAAAGCGATCTCGCCACCGCGCTGGCCGCCAGCCGCAATATCCTGATCGTGGTGCCAAGCCACGTGTTTGGTGAAGTGCTGCGCCAGATCAAGCCGCTGATGCGCCCTGATGCGCGCATTGTCTGGGCGACGAAGGGGCTGGAAGCGGAGACCGGACGCCTGCTGCAGGACGTTGCCCGCGAAGCGCTGGGCGACGACATTCCGCTGGCGGTGATCTCCGGGCCGACCTTTGCCAAAGAGCTGGCCGCTGGTCTGCCGACGGCCATTTCGCTGGCGTCCACCGATCAGGCTTTCTCTGACGATCTCCAGCACCTGCTGCACTGCGGCAAGAGCTTCCGCGTTTACAGCAACCCCGATTTCATCGGCGTGCAGCTGGGCGGGGCGGTGAAGAACGTGATTGCGATTGGTGCCGGGATGTCTGACGGCATCGGTTTTGGTGCGAATGCGCGTACGGCGCTGATCACCCGCGGCTTAACCGAAATGTCCCGTCTTGGCGAAGCGCTGGGCGCGGATCCTGCCACCTTTATGGGCATGGCGGGTCTGGGCGATCTGGTGCTGACCTGTACCGACAACCAGTCGCGTAACCGCCGCTTTGGCATGATGCTCGGTCAGGGCAGCGATGTGAAAGGCGCGCAGGAGAAGATTGGACAGGTGGTTGAAGGCTACCGCAATACCAAAGAAGTCCGCGAGCTGGCACACCGGTTTGGTGTCGAAATGCCAATAACCGAGGAAATTTATCAGGTATTGTATTGCGGAAAAAATGCGCGCGAGGCAGCATTGACCTTATTAGGTCGTGCGCGCAAGGACGAGCGCAGCAGCAACTGAGCCGGAACCTTTGTCACCTGAATGACCCAGCCAGCGCAGAACTGGCTGGTCATTACTATATCGTCTGGAGTAAGCAATGCCGTGTGAAGAACTGGATATCGTCTGGAACAATATTAAAGCCGAAGCCCGGGCTTTGGCCGACTGCGAGCCTATGCTTGCCAGCTTCTATCACGCGACGCTTCTCAAGCACGAAAACCTCGGTAGCGCCCTGAGCTATATGCTCGCCAACAAGCTGGCGTCCTCCATTATGCCTGCCATCGCCATTCGTGAAGTGGTGGAGGAGGCCTACGCCGCAGACCCGGAAATGATCGCCTCTGCCGCCTGTGATATTCAGGCCGTGCGCACGCGTGACCCGGCTGTCGATAAATATTCCACGCCGCTGCTGTACCTGAAAGGTTTTCATGCCCTTCAGGCCTACCGCATCGGCCACTGGTTATGGAATGAGGGCCGCCGCGCGCTGGCTATCTTCCTGCAAAACCAGGTTTCTGTGACCTTCCAGGTCGATATCCACCCGGCGGCGAAAATTGGCCGCGGGATCATGCTCGACCACGCCACCGGCATTGTGGTGGGTGAAACGGCGGTGATTGAAGATGATGTGTCGATCCTGCAGTCGGTCACGCTTGGCGGTACGGGCAAAACCAGCGGCGATCGCCACCCGAAAATCCGCGAAGGGGTGATGATTGGTGCGGGTGCCAAGATCCTCGGCAATATCGAAGTGGGTCGTGGCGCGAAGATCGGCGCGGGCTCTGTGGTGCTACAGCCTGTTCCTCCGCACACCACCGCCGCTGGCGTACCGGCGCGTATCGTCGGCAAGCCAGACAGCGATAAGCCGTCGATGGATATGGATCAGCACTTCAACGGCATTCACCACACGTTCGAGTATGGTGACGGCATTTAACTTCTGAGAATGGCGCCAGCGTATCCCAGCTGGCGCCACGCCTCGTACACCACCACCGACACCGCGTTAGACAGGTTCATGCTGCGGCTGTCCGGCATCATCGGAATACGAATTTTTTGCTCAGCGGGCAGGGCATCGAGAATGCTGGCCGGCAGGCCGCGCGTTTCCGGGCCAAACATCAGATAATCCCCTTCCTGATAGCTCACTGCGCTGTGCGCTGGCGTACCTTTGGTGGTCAGGGCAAACATGCGCTGCGGTTTTTCGGCGTCCAGAAACGCGGCGTAATCCTGATGGCGAACCACGGCGGTAAATTCATGGTAATCCAGCCCCGCGCGGCGCAGGCGCTTGTCGTCCCACGTAAAGCCCATGGGCTCGATGATATGCAGGCGAAAGCCAGTGTTCGCGCACAGGCGGATGATATTGCCGGTATTGGGTGGAATTTCTGGTTCGAATAAAACGATGTTAAGCATGCTGCCCCCTTAATTGCGGTGGGAAGCATAGCAGATTTTATTTTTTGCCTCTTCCTGTGGGCTAAGGGATCGCCTTTAATCCTAACCCTCTCCCCAAAGGGGCGAGGGAATGATTCTGTGCGAACATTATTTTGTGGGGAGCCCTCTCGCAGCAGGAGAGGGCTGAGCTAACGCCTTACGCCGCATCCCCCTGCGCCAGCGGTGCCAGCGCCGCTGGCAGCTTACGCAGCTCTTGCACCAGCGAATCCTGGCTGATTTCGCCGATGGATTTCGCCCCGGTCAGCGTCATCGCCACCTTCATCTCTTTCTCGATCAGGGTCAGCAGATTGGCGACGCCCGCCTGGCCGTGGGTCGCCAGCGCGTACAGGTAAGCGCGTCCCAGCAGCACGCTGTCGGCACCCAGCGCAATCATGCGCACCACGTCCAGCCCGCTGCGAATGCCGCTGTCGGCCAGGATCGCGATATCCCCTTTCACCGCATCAGCAATCGCCGGCAGCGCGCGCGCGGAGGAGAGCACCCCGTCAAGCTGGCGTCCGCCGTGGTTAGACACCACAATCCCGTCAGCGCCAAAGCGCACGGCGTCGCGGGCATCTTCCGGGTCGAGAATGCCTTTGATCACCATCGGGCCATCCCAGAATTCGCGGATCCACTCCAGATCTTTCCACGAGATAGACGGATCGAAGTTGTTCGCCAGCCAGCCGATGTAATCTTCCAGCCCGGTCGGCTTCCCGAGATACGCCGAGATGTTCCCGAGATCGTGCGGACGCCCGTTCAGACCCACATCCCACGCCCACTGGGGATGGGTTACCGCCTGCCAGTAGCGGCGCAGGGCGGCATTCGGGCCGCTCATGCCGGAGTGCGCATCGCGATAACGCGCGCCCGGGGTCGGCATGTCGACGGTAAACACCAGCGTTGAACAGCCCGCCGCCCTGGCGCGCTCCAGCGCGTTGCGCATAAACCCGCGGTCGCGCAGCACGTACAGCTGGAACCACATCGGGCGCTTGAGGGTCGGCGCGACCTCTTCAATCGGGCAAACGGACACGGTAGAGAGGGTAAACGGAATGCCTTTGGCGTCTGCGGCGGCGGCAGCCTGCACTTCGCCGCGGCGGGCGTACATGCCGCACAGGCCGACCGGCGCCAGCGCAACCGGCATGGAGAGCGTTTCGTTGAACAGCGTTGTCTCAAGGCTCAGGTCGGACATATTTTTCAGCACGCGCTGGCGCAGCGCGACGTCCGACAGGTCTTCGACGTTGCGGCGCAGCGTGTGTTCGGCATAGGCCCCGCCGTCGATGTAGTGGAACAGAAACGGCGGCAGTATGCGCTGTGCGGCGGCGCGATAGTCGCTGGCGGCTGAAATAATCATACTTTGTTCTCCCTGGAAATATCATTGTCGCCGGGCAGGCGGGTGATACGCGCCTGTCGGGCCTGATCTTCATCGAATCGTTTGATGGTGGTATGGACGAAGCCCAGATGCGCCATCATCGCTTTGCGCGCGGCATCGGCATCCCCGTCCAGAATGGCGTTAAGCACCGCGTCGTGCTGCTCGGTGAGCTTCGCAAACACCGGCGGCACCAGATACATGCGCTGGCGGCTCTGCTTCACGGAGGATTGCAGCAGGTCGAAGAACCCGCGCATGGTCTGGAGCAGCACCACGTTGTGCGAGGCCTCGGCAATGGCCAGATGGAAGCGCACGTCGGCCTGCGACGCGATATCCGGATCGCTGCTCTGGGTGGCCTCAAAGCAGGCTTTGAGCTTCTCTTTGTCCGCGTCGGTGGCGCGCATCGCCGCGTGCCAGGCGGTGCTGGCTTCGATGGCGTGGCGGGCTTCAAGGATATCGAAGCTGTAGTCGGGGTCGTTTTCCATCAGCGTTTTGAGCGGCTGAACGATGTTTTGCTCCGACCAGTCATCGTGCTGCCAGCGCACGAAGGTGCCGCCACCGCGACGGCTCAGCAGCACCCCTTCGTTCACCAGCGTCGCCAGCGCTTCGCGCAGTGAGTTTCGCGATACGCCGAGCTGGGCGGCAAGCTGGCGCTCGGCGGGCAATTTCATGCCCGCTTCAAGCTGTTGTTCTTCAATCAGCGCCCGCACGCGAGAGGCAATCTCGTCGGACAGGCGCCTGGGCATCACTATCATGGAATCATCCAGGTTAAGACATAGGCCTGCAGGGTGGTGATTACGCCCACCATGCAGGTAAATATCAGGCTGTGTTTAACGGTAAAGCGGAACAGATCCGACTCTTTCCCCACCAGTCCCACCGCGGCGCAGGCAATGGCGATGGATTGCGGCGAGATCATCTTCCCGGTCACGCCGCCCGTGGTGTTAGCCGCGACCAGCAGCACGTCCGATACGCCGATTTGCTGCGCGGCGGTGGCCTGCAGGGCGGCGAACAGGGCGTTAGACGACGTATCTGACCCGGTCAGGAACACCCCCAGCCAGCCGAGGAACGGCGAGAAGAAGGTGAAGGCATGGCCGGTATGCGCCAGGGCCAGCGCTAGCGTCGAGGAGAGACCGGAGTAGTTCGAGATAAACGCGAACGCCAGCACCATCCCGATGGAGTAAATCGGCAGCGCCAGCTCTTTGATCGTACTGGCGAAGGCCTGCACCGCGTCGGCGGGCTTCATGCGCAGCCACACCACAGAAAGGATAGCCGCAAACAAAATGGCCGTGCCGGTCGCGGAGAACCAGTCGAATTTATAGACCGCCGCGTAAGGCGTCGCATCGTGAACCACCGGCGGCATACGGGCGACCATCTTGTCGAGGAACGGCACGGAGATGTTGATCACCATGTCGTACAGCGCGCCGCCCGGGGCGAACTGCGCTTTAAACGGCGGGATGCTCCACAGGGTTACGGTGGCGGTCAGGAACAGGAACGGCGACCACGCGCGAACGACCTGGCCTGCGGTGTAGCCCGTGCGCGCCAGGGTTTGATCGACCTGAGAAGCGCCCATATCGGCAAAGCGGAAAATACGCACCGGCTGCCAGCGCTTGAGGAACAGCGTCAGGCACACCAGAGAGACCAGCGAAGAGATAATGTCCGGCAGCTCCGGGCCGAGGAAGTTCGAGCTGAGGTACTGGGCAATGGCGAACGAACCGCCCGCGACCATCACCGCAGGCCAGGTCTCTTTCACCCCGCGCCAGCCGTCCATGATCGCCATGATCCAGAACAGCACGATGATGGTCAGGAACGGCAGCTGGCGGCCCACCATCTGGCCGATTTCAAAGCTGTCCAGCCCGGTCACCTGTCCGGCCACCAGAATCGGGATGCCCATCGCGCCAAACGCCACCGGGGCGGTGTTGACGATCAAGCACAGTCCCGCGGCGTACAGCGGGTTAAAGCCCAGACCGACCAGCAGCGCGGCAGTGATGGCCACCGGCGCGCCGAACCCCGCCGCCCCTTCCAGGAACGCCCCGAAGGAGAAGCCGACAATCAGCATCTGTAAGCGCTGGTCCGGCGTGATAGAGAGAATCGACGAGCGGATGATGTCGAACTGCCCGGTTTTCACCGAGATTTTATAGACGAAGACCGCGGCAATGATTATCCAGGCAATCGGCCACAGCCCGTAGAAGAAGCCATACACCACCGAGGCCAGCGCCCGATCCACCGGCATTTTGTAGAAGAACAGCGCCACCAGCAGGGCGATGGCAACGGTGTACGTTGCGGCAAGGTAGCCCTTCAGCTTGAGCTTAATCAGCGCAAAGAAGAAGAACAGGATCGGGAGCGATGCGATCAGGCTCGACAGCCAGATATTCCCGGCCGGATCGTAGTTTTGTTGCCAGAGGCTCATGCAGGTCTCCTGGGGACCGCACAGTCAGCTTCGCGGTGAGTCTGCGCTCATCTCGGCGTCACAGCCTGTGTAAAAGTGGTCCTGCCAATAGTGTGATGTAGGGTTAATGACAATGAATGGTTAACCAAATGTTATGAGTGGGCAATGGTTTTGTAATCTGAGTTGCTGAAACTGTGAACGTTTGACGGTTTTGGGGTTGAATTGGTAGGACCAAACGCGCGGTGTGTTTTTACGGGCTGCCGCGGCGCGGATCGACAGGAAAACAGGCGGTGAGTGGGGATTTTTTTACGCCGCGGAGGGTTAACAAGAATAATGAGAATTGAAGATTATTTTATATAAAGTAAAGCAGATGTATTTTTAAGGTTGCATTCAAGAAATCAAATAATATCCTGTTTGTATGCGGAAACGCCTTTTTTTCAGAAAAATAAATTTTTTTTGGTTAAAAATGCTAAATCTAAGCTGTAGCAAAAAATTTTAATTAAGGTAATTTTCACGCATGGCTTTTAACATAATATTACAAACGATC
Organism: Enterobacter soli; assembly: GCF_964208575.1. GTDB lineage: Bacteria > Pseudomonadota > Gammaproteobacteria > Enterobacterales > Enterobacteriaceae > Enterobacter > Enterobacter soli_A. The sequence goes on from NZ_CAXOFU010000009.1 coordinate 121,494, forward strand.
AATTGCTGATCAGTGCGCATTTGTTCTGTGTATTCTCATTTTTTCAGAATAAAAATTAGTTACAGAGGGGATATCGGGAAAATTATCCCGAGACTTATTCAATAAAAATTGATCAAACATTGATCAATCTCTCACTTTTAAATTTCTGCTGAAACTAATAGATTGGTCATTATTTTCTTTGCAAACCAAAATGAGTTAATTTTGTTATATTTTTGTGAAACCGATGACATATATTACGCCGCTCTCCTCACCTGCGGGGCGTAGACGTTAAAAAATAAATGATCTACTATTTATGAAATTCAATGTTTTCGATGAATTGAATTTTCTCATAATAATCATATTCAGGTTATTAATTGAGCCCGCAGATATCCCCTCTTTTTCTGAGGAAATATCATCTGTCAGGGCCAAACACATGGATTGTCACATTGGGATGGACTCTTTTTATTCTATGAGGTCGCGTCTCCAACTCTTAATACCCTCAATGGGTGACGCCTTTCGATTCCTTATAGCGGTTAAATAACCTGGTACAACATATCTATATCTGTTTAATTTACAGAGGAAAGGTCATTTTCAAATGAAACTCAAAAATGTGGCGTTGGCCATTGCGGCAACGGGCCTGCTTTTATCTGCTCAACCGGTACTGGCGGGCAGTGATTCTGGCGTAGACACCTCCCTGGATACCGGGGCAGGAACTCAGGGTACCGGCGGCGTGATTAATTTCACCGGCAAAATTACGCTGGTTTCCTGCGATATTACGCCTGCGTCTAAGAGCAAAACGGTCGATCTCGGTGCCTGGGCGAAAAACTATTTTGACGAGCACAATGAAACGACACCGCGTGAATTTAAAATCAACGTTGAGAATTGTCCTCCTGCCGTGCAAAAGGTAGCCGTGCTGTTTGATGGCACCAAAGATAGTTCTGACGATACGCTGCTGCAGGTCACGCCGGGTGACGGCATGGCGTCCGGCGTTGGCGTGAAGCTCTATAACAGCAATCGTAGCACCGTCATTAAGCCGGGCACGGTATCAGAGACAACCACACCTAATGACGGAGATGCGGAATTAACTTTTTACGCCGCGCTGTCAAAAGATGGTTCAGAAGTTGCTGCCGGTGATGTGAATTCCGTTTCCAACTTCCTGATGGTCTACAACTAATTTCCTTTGTTTAGCCACCTCCAGAGATAATAGTGATGAAGCCTTTATCGTATATTATGCTCACTGCATTTATGATCAATTCTGCGTCAGCGTTTGCCGGCGTTGTTATGGGCGGTACACGGATCGTATACCCTCAGCACAGCAAGGAGGTGGCATTTTCTGTTGCAAATAAGGAAAGCGCGACCCCCTATCTTATTCAGTCCTGGGTTGAGGGTGATAAACAGACTGAAAATCACGCTGCACCATTTATTGTTACGCCTCCGCTGTTTCGACTCGACCCCGATCAGATAAATACGCTGCGTATTCAGTATACCGGCGCGCCGCTGCCAACCGATCGTGAATCGGTATTTTGGCTCGATATTAAAGCTATCGCGCCAAAGCCCAAAGAGAGCAGCAACGAATTACAGATTAACGTTAAATCGAAATTTAAAATTTTCTACCGACCCGAAAATCTGAAAGGCGATGCGGCGACGGCCTGGCAAAAAATTACCTTTACGCGCACGGCAAAAGGGGTGAAAGCCACGAACCCAACGGCCTATTACGTCTCTTTTTTCCAGCTGAATGTGGCAGGACATAATATCGACCAGCCGGGCATGATTGGCCCTGGAGAGTCGCGCGAGTGGCCGGTCGCGGGCAACGGTAGCGTCAGCTGGTCGGCGATTAATGATTTCGGCGCTATCACCTCCACGCACGTCCAGCCGCTGTAAGATGATGGCTTTCCGCCTGTCTCGCTATGCGATTTTACCCGTGCTGTGGCTCAGCCTGAGCCGCACGGGGCTAGCGGATGATTATTTCGATCCTGCGGCGCTGGAACTCTCTTCGTCTGATCAGAAAACGGCGGATCTGCACTATTTCTCGCAGAAGGGCGGCCAGATGCCCGGCACCTGGACGGTGACGCTGGAGATCAACGGGCGCGAGGAGCGGCAGGAGGAGATGACCTTCGTCGCGGAGAAGGACGGCCTGCAGCCGGTGTTTAACGTGCCGCTGCTGGAGGCCATCGGGGTGAACGTCAGCGCGATCCCCGCGTTCTCGCGGCTGCACGACGGCGAAACCTTTACCCATCTCGCCGACTTTATCCCGGCGGCGCGCTCTACCTATGATTTCAACCTGCAGCGCCTGTACATCAGCCTGCCACAGGCGGCGATGAAAAACCGCAGCCGCGGCTACGTTCCGCCCTCGCAGTGGGATGATGGCATTCCGGCCGCGTTTGTGGATTACAGCCTGTCGGGGGCGTCGGCCCATCGGGAAGACGGCGATACTACTTCAAGCTACCTGAGCCTGCGTAACGGCATGAACCTGGGGCCGTGGCGGCTTCGCAACACCTCGGCCTGGAGCCACAGCGAGGCCGGCGGCGACAGGTTCCAGTCACAGAGCACCTGGCTGACGCGCGATATCCGCAGCCTCAGCAGCCAGCTGCGCGTGGGGGATGCCTGGACCGCTGGCGACGTGTTCGACAGCGTGGCGTTTCGCGGGGTTCAGCTTGCCTCAAACGAGAGCATGCTGCCCGACAGCCAGCGCGGCTTCGCACCCACCATTCGCGGCGTGGCCCACAGTTTTGCCAAAGTCTCCGTTTCGCAAAACGGCTATGTGATTTATGAAACCTGGGTTGCCGCCGGGCCTTTCGTGATTAACGATCTCTTCCCCGGCGCGCAGAGCGGCGATTTACAGGTAACCATCACGGAAAGCGACGGCTCGAAGCGCGTTTTTACCCAGCCCTTCTCCGCCGTGCCGTTTATGCGCCGCGAGGGCAGCGTGAAATACAGCCTCAACGCCGGGCGTTTTCATTCCGGGACGGAGGGCACCCGCGAGCCCGATTTTGTTGAAGGCGCCTTCTTTTACGGCATTGCCTCGCGGACAACGGTTTACGGGGGGATCCGCGGGTCGGACAACTACCACGCCGCCGCGCTGGGCGTGGGCCAGGGGTTTGGCCTGTTTGGCTCGCTGGGCATTGACGATACGGTGGCAAAAAGCCGCTTGCCGGACGGCAGGCGGGCGATAGGGCAGGCGTGGCGGGTTCAGTATCAAAAGAACTTCAGCACCACCGGAACCGCATTCAATCTGGCGAGCTATCGCTATGCTTCCGGAAACTATTACGAATTCAGCGAGCTGAACCAGTCAGACCCTCAGCAGCTCCGCCTCAACAACCGCCGCAGCCGCTCGCAGGTCACCTTCTCCCAGACGCTTGGCCGGCTCGGCAGCCTGAGCGTTTCCGCCTGGATGCAGGATTACTGGCACACCCGCGGGCAGGACAAAACCATTCACGTGGGCTGGTACTCCAGCTGGCGGGGGATCTCCTGGGGGATGGGCTATTACTACACCGATTCCGCCCTCGAACGTAACCCTGAGCGTACCCTGTCGTTTAACATCACCGTCCCGCTGAGTAAATGGCTGCCGGACAGCTCGGTCAGCTATTTTACCAACCACAACAACCGGGGGATGTCGACTCAGCAGATGTCGCTCAACGGCACCGCGCTCGCCAACCGTAACCTCAATTACTCCGTTCAGCAGAGCGTCGCCCGCGAGGGGCAAAATGACAGCACCAGCCTGGCGATGCAATACAACGGCGGCTACGGAAACGTCAGCCTCGGCTATGACCACAGCCGCAGCGGCAATAACGTCAGCCTCGGGTTAGCGGGGGGCGTCATCGCCACGCAGTATGGGGTCACGCTGAGCCAGCCGCTGGGGGATACCGTCGCCCTGCTGCGGGTGCCCGGGGCGGCGAACGTTGAGCCGGAAGGTTATAGCGGCATTCATACCGACAGCCGCGGCTACGCGGTCATGCCTTCCCTGTCAGCCTATCGCAAGAATACGGTCAATCTGAACACGGCAACGCTGGGCGAAAATGCCGACGTTGAACAGAGCGGGCTGACCCTGATCCCGACCAGCGGCGCGGTGGTGCTGGCCAATTACAAAACGCACATCGGCTATCGCGTGCTGTTTTCCCTCCGCTATCGCGGCAGGCCGCTGCCGTTTGGCGCGGAGGTGGAAATTGCCGAGCACAACCGCAGCGCCGCAAACCGAAGCATGGTCGCGGACGGCGGTCAGGCCTACGTGAGCGGGGTGCCAGAGCGCGGTACGCTGCGCGCAAGCTGGTATGAGGACGGGGAGCCGCGCCAGTGTCAGTCACCTTTCAGGCTTGGGTCGGCCCACATGGCGCCCGGTATCGCTACGCTCGTCCTTGAGTGCCATTAGAGGAATTATTCATGCGTCATATGTTGAAATGGATTGTTTACCTGGGCCTGCTCTCCCTGTTCGGCACGCTGAGCTTCCACGCCCACGCGCAGACGTCTCCCTGCCGCACCACGCGGGAACAGTGGGTCGTTCAGGTGCCATACGCCATTGGCTTTGCCCCCGGCACGCCGGACTGGACGCCGATTACAGCGCCGATACAGACCTCGGACACGGAGCTGTACAGCTGCGAGGGAGGAAGTGACGCCTGGCGCAGCATTGGGTTTGTCGAAACGGACAGCCCCGTTGGCAGCGTCGTGGGGGAAGACGGCGCGTCGCGCCATGTCTACAAAACGCAAATCGACGGTATCGGCTACGCGATGGGATTCCGCGAGCAGCAATACTGCGGCGCGGACGCGGTGCGTTACATTGACGGGACGAGCCCGGTGAGCGGCAACGAGTCCCGGCGCATTTGCGATGCGTCGCAGGACCCGGCTTTTGCCAGCGCCTCAACGTACAAGATGCAGTTCTACCTCGTGTTCTACAAAATACCGACCACTAACCCTATGCCCAACGATAACGCCAACTCGCAGGAGCAAATCACGGGGTCGATAGTGCTGCAGGCGGGCGACAGCGCGGCGAGTGCAACGAACGTGGCAACCCCGGTGCAGATCCATCTCGCCAGCTTCACGGTCAAGCGAACCAGCTGCATGGTCGGCTCTCGCAGCATTCTCGTGCCCATGGGCACGGTGAGCCAGAATGAGTTTCACGGCATCGGCTCGCGCGCCGGAAGCGGACACTTCACTATTCCGGTCACCTGTGAGAACAACACGGCGGTTAAGATGGGCTTCTTTGGCGATACCACGCCCGCCAATGCGCAAGCGCTGGCGCTGACGAAGCAGCAGGATGGCGCCAGCGGCGTCGGCATCGAGCTGGTTTACGGTGAGAACACCGGTTCGGCTCAGGGGCAGACGGTTGAGTGGAATACGCCGCAGGTACCGGTGCTGGGACAGGTGGGCGACAGCCAGACGCAGACCTTCGGGTTTGATGCGCGCTACATTCAGACGGAAGAAAAGGTGGTGGCGGGGAAAGCGGACGCGATGGCGACGTTTAACCTGGTTTACAACTAACCCCCTGCCGGGGCGGCAGGGGGATCGCTTTAGAAGGCGGTCTTACAAAAGCCCGTCATCTCTTTCAGGCCCATTTCGCGGCCCAGCTCGGTCATCGGGTGAACCACGACCAGACCGCGCACGCTCTTCTTCAGCTTGCCCATGTCGGCCTGTTCTTTTTTGGTGATCGCGCGGCGGTGCGGCATGTTCATCAGCTTTTGCGCTTCTTTGCTCAGCTTCTGGCCTTTCACTTCACGCAGGCGCTCGATTTCGGTTTCCAGCGTGGCGGCTTCTTTTTCCAGCTCGGCATACTTCTCGGCGGAATCGACCAACGAGAGGCCTGCCATCTGGTGGCGGATCAGATCGAGACGGTCGCTCAGGCGTTTAATTTCGTTCTTTTCGACTTCTTTCATGACAAATAACTCTGAAAACGGGGGATTTACAGGGAAGGATACACCAATGTGCGCGGGCTTACTTCTGAAACGCTTTTTTTAAGCTGATTCGGGAAATCAGCTCAGTCAGGGAAAGGACCATGGTTGAGCGAACAACCTGCTGATAGCGCAGCTTTTGCATCGCGTACAGCTCGGGATCGCTGTTATCAAAATGGGGTGCCGGAGGAAGGGCGGTGACGCAGTGCAGCTCGCCGAAGGGCCCCAGAATCTCATCATCGGTAAAGGCGTATTCGTTACCGTCATGATTCAACTCTTCGCGCAGGGCCATTAACAGCTCCGCGTCTTCGTACTCGGGCCTGCTGAGCACGCCAAGACCGTATATCAGCTTCAGACGCACCGACAAATCGCCCAGCGGTCCGTCGCCGTCAAGTAACGGTTCAACGGCATACTTTACGGCGTAATCGTCTTTGCGAAACACCTGAAGCACCAGGATATTCACCGCCTCGGTTAATAGCTCGACGGCGGCAATCAGGAAGCTTCGTACGGTTTTGCCAGCATTCAGACGCTCAAGCACACGATTTTCAAAGGCCTGGGTTTGTTCCATTATTGCCTGCATATCTGACAATCTGTTATCTGGGCGCAGGATAACCTGCGCCGCACTCTGCATCATTTGGTTGCGTTGTATGCGTTAACCGCCTCCACAACCACATCACTGTTGGCTTCCAGACCTGAGATCTGCGCCAGCGCCGCCTGCGGGCCTTTGCTGTCAATCAGCTCTGCCAGCTCGATGGCCTGCGGGTCTTGCTCGCTGCGATAGTGCATGGCAGCCGCAATCCCTTTCACCAGGTTAGCGTGCGGCAGGCCGTATTCCAGCGTACCCAGCAGAGGTTTGATCAGGCGATCGCCCGCGCTCAGCTTGCGCAGCGGCTGACGACCCACGCGCTCAACGTCATCTTTCAGATACGGGTTTTCAAAACGACCGAGGATTTTCTGGATGTATGCCGCATGTTTGTCAGCATCAAAACCGTAGCGTTTGATCAGCACCGCGCCGCTCTCTTCCATTGCACCTTTCACCACCGCGCGGATGTTCTCATCAAGGATTGCATCGCGAATGGTCTGATGACCGGCCAATTTTCCGAGGTACGCGGTTATAGCATGACCGGTGTTCAGCGTGAAGAGTTTACGTTCGACAAATGCCATCAGGTTATCAGTTAATTCCATGCCCGGAATGGTCGGCAGCGCGCCTTTAAACTGGGTCTTGTCGACGATCCACTCGCTGAAGGTTTCAACGGTGACTTCCAGCGGGTCGTTGGTGGCGGATTCTGACGGCGGAACGATGCGGTCAACGGCGGAATCCACAAAGCCGACGTGCGCTTCAACCCAGGCTTTGTCTTCGTCCGCGACGGCGGCCATCACGTGGCCTTTCAGCTGCGTCGTGCCGCGCACCATGTTTTCACAGGCGATGATGTTCAGCGGGGTTTCAACGCCCTGCGCTTTACGTTTTGCCAGGCCTTTCGCCACGGCGGGCGCGATGCGCTCAAGCACGACCGGGCCGACGGCGGTGGTCACCAGATCGACGCTGGCGATCAGGTCAACGACGTCGTCGCCAATGCTGCTGACCGCGTTCACGCCGGACACGGTTTCAACCTGTTCGTTTTCGCCCACCACGTGAACCTGATAGCTATGACGGGCATTCAGGGCGTCGAGCACCACCTGGTTCACATCGGCGAATGTCAGCGTAATGCCCGCGTCCGCCAGCAGTTTGCCGATAAAGCCACGACCGATATTACCTGCGCCAAAATGTAATGCTTTCATAGTGTTACCTTTATCAATGTTTTTACCCGAGAGGGCTGGGGTGAGGAACCGCGTGAATTTCCCCTCACCCTAGCCCTCTCCCCGGAGGGAGAGGGAAGAGCATAAATTATTTGTTCAGCAGCGCCAGAACTTCTTCCACGCTGGTGGTGTTGGCCAGACGCTCGATGACGGTGTCGTCGTCCAGGGCGTTGGTCAGGCTGGTAATCACCTGGATGTGCTCGTTGTTGCGAGCGGCGATACCAATCACCAGGCGGGCGATGTCGTCTTCTTCTTCACCGAAGCGCACACCCTGCGGATACTGGCAGAACACGACGCCGGTTTTCAGCACGCGGTCTTTCGCTTCAACCGTACCGTGCGGCACCGCGATAGATTCGCCCAGGTAGGTTGGGGTCAACTTTTCACGTTCCAGCATCGCTTCAACATACTCAGGCTGAACGTAACCGCCTTTCACCAGCTGCTCACCCGCGAAGCGAATCGCCTCTTCTTTATTGGTCGCGGTGCGGCCGAGGAAGATGTTCTCCGCGCCCAGCTTGAACAGATGCGCGTTGCTCTCGTCGAAGCTGTCCTGCAGGCTGGTACGCACTTTCACTTCGTTATCTTCATGACGCTGCGCGGCAACCAGACGTTCGGTCAGGCTGGTGTACAGGCCGCTGTCGAGGAAGTTGGTCAGCGAAATGTGCTGTGCCTGTGGCACCTGGCGCATCGCACGTTCGGTCAGATCGCGGTGCGTGATAACCAGGTCGACATCCGGCGGCAGGCTGTTGATGGCGCTGTTGGTCACAGAGATGTTGGTCAGACCCGCATCCTGCACTTTCTTACGCAGCACGCCTGCACCCATTGCGCTTGAACCCATACCGGCGTCGCAGGCAACGATGATTTTACGCACGTGGCTCAGGTCGTTAGACACATCGCCCGCAGCCAGAGGGGTTGCTGCACCTTTGGATTCTGCTTTCATATCCTGCATACGACGGGTCGCTGCTTCGATATCGTCTTCTTCTTTCACTTTGCTGGTTTTCAGCAGGATAGAAGAGACAACGAAGGAGACCGCCATAGCCGCGAAGATTGCCGCGATGTTGGCGAAGTAAGCGCCTTTCGGCGTCATCGCCAGTACCGCCAGGATAGAGCCCGGAGACGCCGGAGACACCAGACCGCCGCCCAGCACGCTCAGGGTGAACACGCCGGTCATACCGCCGAGGATAACGGCCAGGATCAGACGTGGGTTCATCAGCACGTACGGGAAGTAAATTTCGTGGATACCGCCCAGGAAGTGGATGATAGCCGCACCGCCAGCAGACTGTTTCGCGCTACCGCGACCGAAGAAGATGTACGCCAGCAGAACGCCCATCCCCGGGCCTGGGTTCGCTTCAATCAGGAAGAAGATAGACTTGCCGAGGTCATGGGACTGCTGAATGCCCAGCGGCGAGAAGATACCGTGGTTGATGGCGTTGTTGAGGAACAGGATTTTCGCCGGTTCAACAAAGATAGACGCCAGCGGCAGCATGTCGTGCGCAACCATGAAGTTAACGCCTGCTGCCAGAATTTTGGACAGCACTTCAACCGCCGGGCCAATGCCGAGGAAGGCCAGAATCGCCAGGATCATACCGATGATGCCAGCGGAGAAGTTGTTCACCAGCATTTCGAAGCCGGATTTGATTTTACCATCAACCCAGACGTCGAATTTCTTGATTGCCCAGCCGCCCAGAGGACCGGCAATCATGGCGCCGAGGAACATTGGCATATCAGCACCCACGATAACGCCCATGGTGGTGATAGCACCCACCACGCCGCCGCGGTCACCGCCGACCAGACGACCACCGGTATAACCGATGAGCAGCGGCAGGAGATAAGTGATCATAGGGCCAACGAGCTTCGCCAGCGTTTCGTTTGGCAACCACCCTGTCGGAATAAACAATGCAGTGATGATACCCCACGCGATAAACGCGCCGATATTTGGCATCACCATGTTGCTGAGGAAACGACCAAAGCTTTGAACTTTGATCTTGAAATCGGATGACATAAAACACCCCTTCTTATGTTTACGCTTAGGCTTACTGCCCGAGGTTTATCGTTAATGTGCGGCGGCAGAGGTAGCCGGGCCCTGTTCATGCTGTGAAATCTGGCACTGAATCGTTCAACTGTCCAGACAGCGAAAATTTGTGTGATCTCAGTCACGTAAATGTAGGGGGTAGGGCATTTAATGAAGTGATCTGCATCACAAAACTAATGTACAAAAATAAATCAATGGGCATAAAAGCGGCAAAAGTCAGGGTGATTTGTGATTGTTATCACATTTCATTGCTGCCATTTTGTTTCTGTAATGTGACTGCATTCACAAAATATTTTTATGCGGATTTCTCTGGATGTGATCCCCGGCAAATTCTGTCTTGCGGTGGCGCGCCAGGATGATGTTGAGGTGACATCAAATGCTAAAAAAATACTCACCGAGTGTGGTATGGCAAAAAACGAAATCCTGGATTACGCTCATTATGTAAGGTTAAGTCTATTATTATTCAGGATATATTTTGACACGCTTATAAACTTGCATGGAGATATAATTAAAAACCATACTCCCCGGCTCTGAAATAAATAAGCGCAACCCTTGCGCTTATTATGAATTAATTTGGTTGCTTACCATTTTATTTAATTAATGAGTTGACGTTGTTTGAGTGAGGAAAATATGTTTCTCAACTATTTTGCGCTGGGCGTATTAATCTTCGTGTTCCTGGTTCTGTTTTACGGGGTCATCGCGATTCACGACATTCCCTATAATATGGCGAAAAAACGTAACCATCCCCATGCCGATGCTATTCATACGGCGGGGTGGATTAGCCTGTTTACGCTCCATGCCATTTGGCCGTTTTTATGGATTTGGGCAACCCTGTACAGAGAAGACCGCGGCTGGGGGATGCAGAACCACATCACCCGACCTGATGAGGTCCCCGGGATGGATGCCCTGTCCCGGCGCGTGGCCGAACTGGAACAAAAGCTGGCTGCGGTAGATCCCACCGCCGATAAGAATACGTCGGAGCGTTAATCATGGATTTGCTGATTATTTTGACCTATGTGGCTTTTGCCTGGGCGATTTTTAAAATATTCCGTATTCCGGTCAACCAGTGGACGCTCGCCACCGCTACTTTAGGCGGCGTATTTATTGTGGCCGGACTCATCTTATTGATGAACTATAACCATCCGTATACCTTTACGGCGCAAAAAGCGGTTATTTCTATTCCAATAACACCTCAGGTTACAGGTGTCGTAACGGAAGTGACGGATAAAAATAACCAGCTCATTAAAAAAGGCGAAGTGTTATTTAAACTTGATCCAGGCCGCTACCAGGCGCGCGTCGACAGACTGCAGGCTGACCTGGTGACCGCCACGCATAATATCGACAACCTGAAGGCCCAGCTTTCAGAAGCGGTGGCCAATACCACCCGGGTCTCCGCGGAACGCGACCGCCTGTTTAAGGACTATCAGCGCTACCTGAAGGGCAGCCAGGCGAAGGTGAACCCGTTCTCTGAAAGCGATATCGACAACGCCCGGCAGAACTATCTGGCGCAGGACGCGATGGTCAAAGGCTCTGTTGCCGAACAGACGCAGATCCAAAGCCAGCTAGACAGTATGGTCAACGGCGAGCAGTCGCAGATTGCGTCCCTGCGCGCCCAGCTTGCCGAGGCCAAATACAATCTGGATCAGACCGTGGTGCGCGCGCCAAGCAACGGCTATATCACCCAGGTGCTGATCCGCCCGGGGACTTACGCCGCCGCGCTGCCGCTGCGTCCGGTGATGGTGTTTATCCCAGAGCAGAAGCGCCAGATTGTGGCGCAGTTCCGCCAGAACTCGCTGCTGCGCCTGAAGCCGGGAGATGAAGCCGAAGTGGTGTTCAACGCCCTGCCGGGGCAGGTGTTCTCCGGTAAGCTCACCAGCATTTTGCCGGTGGTGCCCGGCGGTTCGTATCAGGCTCAGGGGGCGTTGCAGTCCCTGACGGTGGTGCCGGGAACGGACGGGGTAATTGGTACTATCGAGCTTGACCCGAACGCCGACGTGGACGCGTTGCCAGACGGTATTTACGCACAGGTGGCGGTCTATTCCGACCACTTCGCCCACGTGTCGGTGATGCGTAAGGTGCTGCTGCGCATGACCAGCTGGATGCACTATCTCTACCTCGATCACTAATCTATTCAGGGCAGGAATGCGATACGCATACCTGCCTTTTTTTCTCGCTTGATCCATACTCTGCTCTTTGTGGGCATTAAGGATCAGGTCATGAAACTCATCGGCAGCTACACCAGTCCCTTTGTACGTAAAATTTCGATTCTCCTGCTGGAAAAGGGCATTGCGTTCGAATTCGTCAATGAACAACCCTACAACGCTGAAAACGGCGTGGCGCAGTTCAACCCGCTGGGAAAAGTCCCGGCGCTGGTCACCGATGAAGGCGAATGCTGGTTCGACTCTCCCATTATTGCCGAATACATCGAACTGCTGGGCGTCGCGCCCGCCATGTTGCCCGCCGACCCAAAGGCCGCGCTGGAGATCAAACAGATTGAAGCCCTGGCCGACGGCATTATGGACGCCGCATTGACGTCCGTGCGCGAGCAGGCAAGACCGGCGGCACAGCAGTCGGAAACGGAGCTGCTGCGCCAGCGGGAAAAAATCAGCCGCAGCCTGGACATGTGCGAGCAGCTTATAAAGGAAGGCAAAATTCTCACCGACAGCCTCAATCTGGGGACAATTGCCATCGCCTGCGCGATTGGCTATCTCAATTTCCGTCGCGTGTCGCCGGGCTGGTGCGTCGAACGCCCGCTGCTGGTCAAGCTTGCCGAGACCCTGTTCCAGCGCGAAAGCTTTGCCCAGACTGAACCGCCAAAGGCTTGATTCGGGTTATAACACTTCGCGGCAGGAGGTTGTACAATCCCTCTTCACGTCGACTCCCTCTCCCGTCGGGAGGGGGGATGATACTTAATTGCCAGGCACTTTCATGACAACGCATCTTTCTCTCTACAGCCATATCCCCGCGACCGATCGTCTGCTTCGTGATCCCCACGTCCTCACCGTGCTGGAAAAGTACGGCCATCGCGCAACGGTGGATACCCTGCGTGCGCTCCAGGAAGAGGCCCGGAAACATATTCAGACGGCAAATGCGCTACCGGCGTGGTCGGCAAATTGGGGGCAGGAAGTTGAGCGTCGGCTGGACGCGAATGCGCAAAGCGCGCTGCGCCCGGTGCTGAACCTGACGGGCACGGTGCTGCACACCAACCTGGGCCGCGCCCAGCAGGCGGAAGAGGCCATCGACGCCGTGGTGCAGGCGATGCGCGCCCCGGTGACCCTGGAGTACGATCTTGACGGTGCCGGGCGCGGTCATCGCGATCGCGCGCTGGCAGACATTCTTTGTCAGCTGACCGGCGCAGAAGATGCCTGCATTGTGAATAACAACGCCGCGGCGGTGCTGCTGATGCTGGCGGCAACGGCAGGCGGCAAAGAGGTGGTGGTGTCGCGCGGGGAGCTGGTGGAGATTGGCGGCGCGTTTCGCATTCCCGACGTGATGCGCCAGGCCGGCTGCACCCTGCACGAAGTGGGCACCACCAACCGCACCCACGCGAAGGACTACCGCGCGGCGGTGAATGAAAACACCGCGCTGCTGATGAAAGTCCACACCAGCAACTACCAGATTGAAGGTTTCACCAAAACGGTTGAAGAGGCCGAGCTGGCCGAGATTGGCCGCGAGCTCAACGTCCCGGTGATTGCCGACCTGGGCAGCGGCTCGCTGGTGGATCTGAGCCAGTACGGCCTGCCGAAAGAGCCGATGCCGCAGGAGATGATTGCCGCGGGCGTCAGCCTGGTGAGCTTCTCCGGCGACAAGCTGCTGGGCGGGCCGCAGGCGGGCATTATTGTCGGCAAGCGCGAGCTGATAGCTAAGCTTCAGCAGCATCCGCTCAAGCGCGCGCTGCGTGCCGACAAAATGACGCTCTCAGCGCTGGAGGCCACGCTGCGCCTGTATCTCCACCCGGAGAAGCTGGCCGAGCGCCTGCCGACGCTGCGCATGCTGGCGCGGGATGCCGCGTCTGTCCGGGCGCAGGGCGAACGGCTGCTGCCGCAGATTGCCCCGCACTTCCCTGAGTTTGATGTCCGCGTCGAGGCGTGCCAGTCGCAGATTGGCAGCGGTTCGCTGCCGGTGGACAGGCTGCCCAGCGAAGCCTTGACGTTTACCCCGCGCGACGGGCGCGGCAGCCGGCTTGAGGCGCTATCGTCACGCTTACGCGCGCTGCCCGTGCCGGTTATCGGACGCATTTACGACGGCCGTATGTGGCTGGATCTACGCTGCCTTGAAGATGAAGCGCGGTTTCTGGAGATGATGTCGAAATGATTATTGCCACCGCCGGTCACGTTGACCACGGCAAAACTACCCTCCTTCAGGCCATTACCGGCGTGAATGCCGACAGGCTGCCGGAAGAGAAAAAACGGGGCATGACCATCGATCTGGGCTATGCCTACTGGCCGCAGCCGGACGGTCGCGTGCTGGGGTTTATCGACGTGCCCGGACACGAAAAGTTTCTCGCCAACATGCTGGCGGGCGTGGGCGGTATCGACCACGCGCTGCTGGTGGTGGCGTGCGATGACGGCGTGATGGCGCAAACCCGCGAGCATCTCGCCATTTTACAGCTGACCGGCAACCCGCAGCTGACGGTCGCCCTGACCAAAGCCGACCGCGTGGACGACGCGCGCGTTGAGGCAGTGCGGGAAGAGGTGCAGGCCACCCTGCGCGAATTCGGCTTTGCCGATGCGCCGCTGTTCGTGACCGTCGCGACGCAGGGGACGGGCATCGATGCCCTGCGCGAGCATCTGCAGCACCTGACCTCCCGCGAGCAGGCCAGCCACCATCGTTTTCGCCTGGCGCTCGATCGCGCGTTCACCGTCAAAGGTGCGGGGCTGGTGGTCACCGGAACGGCACTGAGCGGCGAAGTGCGCGTGGGCGACACCCTGTGGCTGACGGGCGTCAACGCGCCCATGCGCGTGCGCGCGCTTCACGCGCAAAATCAGCCGGTTGAGCAGGCGCATGCCGGGCAGCGCATCGCGCTGAACATCGCCGGGGATGCGGAAAAAGAGCAGCTCAAGCGCGGCGACTGGCTGCTTTCAGACGCGCCGCCGGAGCCTTCAGAGCGCGTGATTGTCGCTCTGCAAACGCATACACCCTTGACCCAGTGGCAACCGCTGCACATTCACCATGCCGCCAGCCACGTCACCGGGCGCGTGTCGCTGCTGGAAGGATCGCTGGCGGAGCTGGTGCTGGACACCCCTTTGTGGCTGGTGGATAACGACCGCCTGGTGCTGCGGGATATCTCCGCCAGAATCACCCTTGCCGGGGCGCGCGTGGTTACCCTGAATCCGCCGCGTCGCGGCAAACGTAAGCCAGAGTATCTGCAGTGGCTGGCCGGACTGGCCGAGGCGAAGGATGACGCCGCCGCGCTGGCCGCGCATCTCGATCGCGGCGCGGTCGATCTGGCGGACTTTGCCTGGGCGCGTCAGCTGAGCGGCGAAGGTTTGCGTCAGCTGACGCAGGAGCCGGGCTTTATCCAGGCCGGAGACAGCCTGCTCAACGCGCCGGTTGCCGCCCAGTGGCAGCGCAAGGTATTGAGCACGCTCGCCACGTACCACGCGCAGCATCAGGACGAGCCGGGCCCGGGCCGCGAGCGCTTGCGCCGCATGGCGCTGCCGATGGAAAACGAGGCGCTGGTGCTGCTGCTTATCGAAAACATGCGCGCCAGCGGCGTGATTCAAAGCCACCACGGCTGGCTGCATCTGCCGGATCACAAGGCCGGATTTACCCCAGAGCAAGAGGCGTTATGGCAGAAAGCCGCGCCGCTGTTTGGCGACGAGCCCTGGTGGGTTCGGGATCTGGCGCGCGAAACGGGCACGGACGAGCAGACCATGCGTCAGGTGCTGCGTCACGCGGCGCAGCAGGGGCTGATAGCGGCGATCGTCAAAGATCGTTATTACCGTAACGATCGCATCGTGGCGTTCGCGAATATGATCCGCGAGCTGGATCGTGAGCGCGGTTCCACCTGCGCCGCCGACTTCCGCGATCGCCTGAACGTGGGGCGCAAGCTGGCGATTCAGATTCTGGAATATTTCAACCGCATCGGTTTTACCCGCCGTCGCGGTAACGATCATCTGCTGCGCGACGCGAAGTTATTCCCCTAAGCGCTGCGGGCACAAGGCTGTCTGTGCCGCAGAAACGAAGCCTCCGCCGCGGGAATCCGTGACAGGGCTCGTAAACCGGTGACCGGCTGGCGAGAAAATAGCCAGCCGCGGCTACCCTTGTTGTATACCAACAGCAAGGAGAAGGTCATGACAAACAATCCTCCCTCATCGCGCGTTCAGCCGGGCGAGTATGGTTTTCCTCTCAGACTGAAACCCCGGTATGACAACTTTATCGGCGGCGACTGGGTCGCCCCCGTTGACGGCGAATACTATACGAACCTGACGCCCGTTACGGGCCAGCCGCTGTGCGACATCGCCAGCTCGGGCAGGCGGGACATCGATCTGGCGCTGGATGCGGCGCACAAGGTGAAGGACAAATGGGGGCAGACCTCCGTGCAGGATCGCGCCGCCATATTGTTCAAAATCGCCGACCGCATGGAGCAGAATCTGGAGCTGCTGGCGACGGCGGAAACCTGGGATAACGGCAAGCCGATCCGTGAAACCCTGGCGGCGGATGTGCCGCTGGCGATTGACCACTTCCGCTATTTTGCCTCCTGTATTCGCGCCCAGGAGGGCGGGATCAGCGAAGTCGACAGCGATACCGTGGCTTACCATTTCCACGAGCCGCTGGGCGTGGTCGGGCAAATTATTCCGTGGAACTTCCCGCTGCTGATGGCGAGCTGGAAGATGGCGCCCGCGCTGGCGGCGGGCAACTGCGTGGTGCTCAAGCCCGCGCGCTTAACGCCGCTGTCGGTGCTGCTGCTGATGGAAGTCATCGGCGACCTGCTGCCGCCGGGCGTGGTGAACGTGGTTAACGGCGCCGGGGGAGAAATCGGTGAATATCTGGCGACCTCAAAGCGCATCGCCAAAGTGGCCTTTACCGGCTCCACGGAAGTGGGCCAGCAAATCATGCAGTACGCGACGCAGAACATCATTCCGGTGACGCTGGAGCTGGGCGGCAAATCGCCGAACATTTTCTTCGCCGACGTGATGAATGAAGAAGACGCCTTCTTTGATAAAGCGCTGGAAGGGTTTGCGCTGTTCGCCTTCAACCAGGGGGAAGTCTGTACCTGCCCAAGCCGGGCGCTGGTGCAGGAGTCCATCTACGAGCGCTTTATGGAGCGCGCGATCCGCCGCGTAGAGGCGATTCGCAGCGGCAACCCGCTCGACAGCGTCACCCAGATGGGCGCGCAGGTGTCCCACGGGCAGCTGGAAACCATCCTTAACTACATTGATATCGGCAAGAAAGAGGGGGCAGACGTTCTGACCGGCGGGCGGCGTAAAGCGCTGGCGGGCGATCTCAGCGAGGGCTATTACCTTGAGCCCACCATTCTGTTCGGCAAGAACAACATGCGCGTTTTCCAGGAGGAGATTTTTGGCCCGGTGCTGGCGGTGACCACCTTCAAAACGATGGAGGAGGCGCTGGAGCTTGCAAACGACACCCAGTACGGCCTGGGGGCGGGTGTCTGGAGCCGTAACGGCAATCTGGCCTACAAAATGGGGCGCGGCATTCAGGCCGGGCGCGTGTGGACGAACTGCTACCACGCCTATCCGGCCCACGCGGCGTTTGGCGGCTACAAGCAGTCGGGCATTGGCCGCGAAACGCACAAGATGATGCTGGAACACTACCAGCAGACGAAGTGCCTGCTGGTGAGCTACTCCGACAAGCCTCTCGGGCTGTTTTAACGCAGACTCTCAGGTCGCTCGCTGAAGGGCGGCCTGAGCAATCTGGTGACGCAGGCAGTTCAGCACCGCATCCAGAACATACTGCACGCGCCAGGGCTGGTATTCGCGCTTGCGGAATATCGCCGTGAGATCGAGCCACCACTCCTCCTGGTGCGGGAAGCAGGGCACCAGCATTCCCTGCGTTAACTCTTTTTGCAGGCTCTCTTTTGGCGCAAAAACAATCCCAAGATTATTTCGCGCGAGCTCGAGGGCGGTTTGCGTATTGTCGCAAATATAATTTCCCGTCACTTTATAATCGCGTACGTCTTCCGTTCCATGCACCCGAAAACGCCAGATATTGGCATCGTCGACCAGCATTGAGTCTATTAATATACACGAATGGTTGATTAAATCTTCCGGGCCGCTAATAGGGTGCTGGCTTAAATACTCTTTGGTCGCAAACGCCGTTACGGAATATTTTGTTAAAACGCTGGCAACCAGACTTTCATCTTTAGGTTGCGCATAGGTAATTAAAATATCGCAGTCGTCAGGGAAGGACACGCCGTCGGCAAATTCATTGCGGTCGAGATTATAGGTTTTAAGGGACAGGCGAATGTCGCCCGGCTCTTCAATCCTGTGAATAACATGGCGAGCAAGATAGGTGACAATACCCGTTGGCGCGTAGATGGTCACTTTACCGCGCTTTTCGTGCTTGTAGTCGGCAATAAAATTAATGAGTTGGCTATTTTTATCCAGCGAAGCATTCACGTACGGGAGTAATGCCTCGCCGAACTGCGTAAGGGCAAGCTGGCGCGTGGTTCGCTCAAAAACCTTGAGCCCGACCCGCGTTTCAAAATCCGATAAGTATTTGCTGACGTTGGCCTGCGCCATGCCTAATAGCGCAGCGGCGTCGCCAATACTTCGCGTGGCGGCGATGACGGAGATAATTTTTAACTCGCGCGGTTTTAACTGTAGGTTATTCATCATGCACGCCCATCTATATGATTTTATATATAATATTATATAAACTGCTTTGTTGCATGGGTAAATTTGTAACCATTATTATGCGCTTCGCTTGTTTGGCGTATAAATGGATTGCACAGAATGACTATTAATAAAAATTTACTCATCGCTGCCACATTATTAGCATCAACATCTGCTATGGCCGGTGGATTATCACTTGGTGCGGGTGCGGTATTTAATGAGTCGCCTTACAAAGGGTATAACCAAAATACCACCGCAGTGCCGTTAATCAGCTACGAAGGCGATAATTTCTATATTCGTCAGACGACGGGTGGATGGATCCTGTGGAAAGATGAAAAAAACGAGTTAAGCCTGACCGCATCCTGGATGCCGCTGCACTTCGATCCCGATGATAACGACGACCACCAGATGAAGCACCTCGACGAGCGTAAGGCGTCTGCATTCCTGGGCGGCGCATACTATCGTCACGAGCGTTGGGGTAGCCTGAAGTTTGCGCTCGCGGGTGACGCCATGGACGAAAGCGGCGGGATGACCGGCGAAATCTCCTATTTCCGCCCAATCCGCATGGAACGCCTGACGCTGACCCCGTCCGTGGGCGTTTTCTATAGCGACGAAAGCTACAACGATTACTACTACGGCGTATCCCACAGCGAATCGCGCCGTACCGGGCTGGATCAATACAGCGCGGGTGACAGCTGGACGCCATACGTCGGCCTCGCAGCAAAATACCAGCTGACGCAAAATCTTTTCCTGAACGCGAGCGCGGTTTACACCGTATTGCCTGACGACGTGAAGAACAGCCCAATGATCGACCGCGACGACAGCTTCGCGCTGATGACGGGCGTCACCTGGCGTTTCTGACGGGGTAAAACTGTCCCCACGGAAGGGGGCAGCCTCTTTTTAGCCGGGTGGCGGCTTCGCCTGACCCGGCCTACGAATAAAGTCCCTTTGTGCGTGCCTGGCTCCTATCCGCCTTATATCTCCTCAAGCCAAATCCGTATTTCGCCTCTGGCATTCGGCCAGATAGGGTGGCAATTGGCACAAATCTGGGGATTTTCCCCTGTTTGATCAAAGCGCTGGCGAGGCTCTCTCTGGCACTCTGCATTTTTTACGCACGGACGGGGTAGAGAGATGAACCGGTTTATTGTTGCTGATTCGGCAAAGTGCATTGGCTGTCGCACCTGCGAAGTGGCCTGCGTGGTGTCGCATCAGGAAAAGCAGGACAGCGCCGCCGTGTCTGCCGCGGCGTTCTCTTCCCGGATCAAGGTAATAAAGGGCGGAGCGTTCACCACGGCGGTGGCCTGCCATCAGTGCGAAGATGCCCCCTGCGCGAACGTCTGCCCGACTCAGGCTATTCGTCAGTCTTCCGGCGTCTGGCTGGTTGAACAGGCGCGGTGCATTGGCTGTAAAAGCTGTATGGTGGCGTGCCCGTTCGGGGCGATGCAGGTGACCGCGGTGGCGCAGCGTGCCCAGGCGTTGAAATGCGATTTATGCTCCCATCGCGATGGCGGGCCGGCCTGCGTTGCGGCCTGCCCGACTCATGCGCTGAGCTGTGTTGATCCCGCCAGACTGCGCGGCGAACGTCTGCGTAATCTGGCGTAATCGTTACTGTCCCGCTTCACGCCAGGCGAGTTCAATCTCTTCGGCAAGAATTTTCACGCCGGCTTCAATTTTATCCGGATCGGGAACGTAGTTCATGCGCATGCACTGGTGCGTGTGCGGCCAGGGTTTATCCAGCCCCGGGAAGAAGTAGTCGCCCGGCACCATCAGCACCCCGCGCTTTTTCAGACGCTGATAGAGCAGCTCGGTCGAAATCGGCAGATCCTTGAACCACAGCCAGAGGAAAATGGCGCCTTCGGGTTTGTGGATCAGGCAGCGTTCTTCCGGTAAATAGCGGCGAAGGATCGCAATCGTGTCCTGAACGCGCTGATAGTAAAACGGTTTAATCACTTCGTTCGACAGGCGCAGCAGGTCGTTGCGTTTGATCATTTCGCACATCATTGCCGGGCCGATCCCGCCAGGAGAAAGGCTGATAATGCCGTTCATGTTGGTGATGGCGGTGATGATTTTTTCATTGGCGATGATGATGCCGCAGCGGCTGCCCGGCAGGCCCAGCTTGGAGAGGCTCATGCACAGGACGATGTTCGGATTCCACAGCGGGCGGGCCTCGCTGAAGATAATGCCCGGGAACGGGACGCCGTAGGCATTATCGATAACCAGCGGGATGCCGTGCTGATTGGCCAGCGCGTCCAGCTTCATCAGCTCGTCGTCGGTGATCACATTGCCGGTCGGGTTGGTCGGGCGCGACACGCAGATCATGCCGGTCTCTTCGCCAATGTGCAGGTGTTCAAAGTCGACGTGATATTTGAACTGGCCTTCTGGCAGCAGCTCGATGTTCGGGCGCGCGGAGACGAACAGATCTTCCTCAAGGCCGGAATCGGCATAGCCGATATACTCTGGGGCCAGCGGGAACAGCACTTTTTTGGTGCTGCCATCGGCGCGACGTCCTGCAAAGAGGTTAAACAAGTAGAAAAACGCGCTCTGACTGCCGTTTGTCAGTGCAATATTCTGTGGCTCGATATCCCAGCCCAGCTCCTCACGCAGCATGTTTGCCAGCAGAGCCAGCAGCTCGGTTTTGCCCTGAGGGCCATCGTAATTGCAAAGCGCATCGGTCGCTTTGCCGTTTTCCAGCATGTGGGCCAGCAGGGTCTGAAAATACTCGGTCATCTCCGGGATTTGCGCCGGATTTCCGCCGCCGAGCATGATTGCGCCTGGCGTGCGCAACCCATCGTTGAGATCTTCCATCAGGCGGGTAATGCCTGAATGGCGGGTAAATTTGTCGCCGAAAAGTGAAAACGTCATAGCAGGTGATCTGTCGGGCTTATTTTGAGAGTGGGTAACCATAACGCTAGCATCGTGCGGGTGCAAATCGAGAGGTGCGGTCTGGTTTGTTGTTTTATTCGGCAGGTTTGCAGTTGTGTAGTTGATTGTTCTGGAAAACGATCCTCTCCCCGGCGGGGAGAGGGTCAGGATGATGGGATTACGGGTTCCCTGCCCACACAACCATGACTTTATCGCCTTTGTGCTCGCGCACAAATCCGTACCCCTCTTTCAGGGAAAGCGTGGTTTGTTTGCCTTCTCCAATCGCCGGGTGGCGGGCGCGGAACTGCCCCAGAAGCTGCCAGTGGGCGACGGTTGAAGCCTGCTTGCCTGCAACGTCCTGCCAGTTCATGTCCGAGCGCGTTCCCTGCAGCGGGTCAGAGCCGGTTGGGCCAAACGGCCGTTCGGATTCATCGCCGTAATAGATCTGCACGCTGCCGGGTGCCAGCAGCAGCAGTTCGGCGGCGCGCGAGCCCCCCTCACGGAACAAGCGCGTGTCGTGTGAAGAGAGATAGCTCAGGACGTTGAAGCTTTGCAGTTTTTCCGCCATCTGCTGCCAGGTTAAGTCGATATCCGCCAGACAATCGACGGCTTTTGCCGCCTGTTCCTGATAATCAAAGTTGATCATCGCGTCGAAGCCGTGGCGATAGTAATCGCTTTGCATCACGCCGTGCCCCCAGGATTCGCCGGTCATCCAGAACGGGGCGTTATCGAGCTTTTTGTCCGGGTTGGCCGCTTTCCACGCGGCCAGAGCCTGTCCAGCCCGATCCTTCAGCTGCTGCCACGCGTCGAGCTCGACATGTTTGGCGGTATCGACGCGGAAACCGTCGATGCCGTAGTCCCGCACCCATTGGCTGAGCCAGTGGGTTAGATAATCGCGCGGCGTGAAGCCGGAGATCGCGCGTGCGTGGGTGTCGGGCTTGTGCTGATAAAAGTTAGGCAGGCCGGACGGGACGGTGGATTCGGTTTTCAGATCCGGTAAAAACGCCAGCGACATGGTTAAATCGTCAAAGCCGGGGTTGTCGTAATCGCCGATGTCCGTGCGGACCCACTTCTTGCCCCACCATTTTTCCCAGGCGGCTTTATCGCTGAAATTAATGTAGTCGTTAAAGCTATGCCAGCTTTGGCCCGCGCCCGGTTTCCAGTCGGTCCAGCGTTCGCCAAGCGTCTTTTTCAGCTCGTCGCCGTGCAGATAGAGCGCGCCAAACTGGTATTCCTGCATATCCGCGAGCGTGGCGTAGCCGGTGTGGTTCATGACGACATCAAACAGGACGCGAATGCCGCGCTTGTGGGCTTCATCAACCAGCTGGCGTAAATCGTCTTCGCTGCCCATATTGGCGTCCAGCTTCGTCCAGTCCTGGGTGTAGTAGCCGTGATAGGCGTAGTGAGGGAAATCGCCTTTCGTGCCGCCGCCCACCCAGCCGTGGATTTGCTCCAGCGGAGAGCTGATCCACAGCGCGTTCACGCCGAGCTGCTGCAAATAGTCGAGCTTGCCGGTAAGCCCCTTGAGATCGCCGCCGTGGAAGGTGCCAATCTCCTGCATGCCATCTTTATGACGGCCATAGCTATTGTCGTTTGTCGGATCGCCGTTCACGTAGCGATCGGTCAGCACGAAATACACCGTGGCGTTTTGCCAGCTAAAGGGGGCGGGTTTGTCGGTTTCGGCGCGTTCCAGCAGCAGTAAGCCGTTGCTGCTGGCGGCGGGCTGGAGGGTGATTTTCCCCTGCTGCACGGTGGCGGTCTGCTTGCTGTAGAAGTCGCGCACCACGCTGCCTTCCGGGAAGGTGCTGCTGACGTCAAGGGTCAGCGGTTTTCCGTCCCATTTTGGGCACTGGCGGGTGACGTTCGCGACCGGCCGGGTTTCCGCGCTCTGGATCGTCAGCATCAGCGTCGGCGTGCCGGAGCGCGTATCAACGCGCATCTGGTAATCACCATCGCGGAAGAGGCGCCACTGCGGCGGTGTGCCTTCGCAGGGCGTTAACGACAGCATTTCGTTGAGTTTGATCGCCTCAGAAGTCTGCCAGCACGCGTTGTCAAAACTCAGCGTGAGGGGACGAGTACCCTTCGTCAGCTTTGCCTGGCTGGTAAATATCCCGGTGCCTTCGGCATTGAATGCGTTAAACCCCGGGGATGACCAGCCTGCATGCGCCAGTGCGGGCAACATCAAAAAAGCTAATGCGGTACGTTTCATTCCGTATTCCTGTCGCGGCATTTTTGACCAGTTTGCCACCGTGGGAAGACAAGAAACTCCTCCCCCGATGCTTTCTGCAAGGATGATGCGTGAGGATGAGTGATCCCGCGCAAAATTAGGCAGTTATCTGCGATAACGCACACAAATTTTCAGAAATGACGATTTAGTGAGCAACTTTTAGATGACATAGTTTCGGAATTCGACTATTTCTTTACGTGCTCAGAAAGTCTATTTTTGATATGATTTGAGATTCCGCTCTCAAATTTTTGAAAAAAATAAGGTGTTGGAATGTTTAAATCCGACCAGGAGACCTAATGATATCGACTCCCATTCGACGATTTGGGGCTACGATACTCATGTTACTCACCGTGTCATTTTCAGGTGGGGTGCTTGCAAAAACGCACACAGATACATCGAGTCACAAAGCCCACGTCATAAAGACGACGAGTAAGAGTAAGGTTAGCAGTAAACAAGAGTATTCTCGCAATAGTGCAAAGAGCAGTTCACTTCCTGATTTGCGAAAATACCCTTCCGGGACACCAAGGAAAAAAGCGTTTCTCCGGACGGTAATGCCTTTCATTACAAGTCAAAATGCCGCGATTACTGCGGATCGTAACTGGCTTATTTCCAAGCAGTACGATAGCCGCTGGTCGCCGTCTGAACGCACGCGCCTGAAAGACATCGCGAAACGTTACAAGATCAGCTGGAACGGCAACACCCGTCGAGTGCCGTGGAACTCGCTGCTTGAACGCGTGGATATCATTCCAGGCAGCATGGTAGCGACGATGGCAGCAGCCGAAAGCGGCTGGGGCACATCAAAACTGGCGCGTAACAACAACAACCTGTTTGGTATGAAGTGTGCCAAAGGCCGTTGTAACAACGCACCGGGCAAGGTGAAAGGCTATTCGCAGTTTGAGTCGGTGAAAGACTCCGTGAACGCTTACGTGGTGAATCTGAACACGCATCCGGCCTACAACTCGTTCCGTAAGTCACGCGCCCAGCTGCGTAAAGCGGATCAGGAAGTGACGGCAAGTACGATGATCCACAAGCTCAAGGGTTACTCCACGATGGGGCAGAGTTATAACAACTACCTGTTCGCCATGTATCAGGATAACCAGCGCTTAATCGCCGCCCATATGTAATCATCAAAAACGCCTTCCACTGGAAGGCGTTTTCTTTTCTTGTGTAACTACATCAGCACCTCGCTGTGCCGCTCCCGATACTCCTTCGGCGTGGTGTCATACTCTTTCTTAAATACCGAATAGAAATATTGCAGCGACGGGTAGCCGCACATCTGTGAAATCTCGTTGATCGACAGCGACGTGGAGATCAGCAGGCTTCGCGCTTTCTCCAGTTTCTCTGCGTGAATAACCGCGTGAATAGTTTCGCCTACTTCTTCCTTGAAGCGCTTTTCCAGGTTAGAGCGAGAAATGCCCACCGAATCCAGAACCTGATCGACCTTAATGCCTTTGCAGGCGTGATTGCGAATGTAGTGCATCGCCTGAATCACGGCCGGATCGTTAAGGGAGCGGTAATCGGTGGAGCGTCGCTCTACTACGCGAACAGGCGGCACCAGCAAGCGCTGCAGCGGCAGGGCTTCATTATCCAGCAGCCGGTGCAGTAACTTCGCCGCCTGGTAGCCCATCTGACGCGTTCCCTGCGCCACGGACGACAGCGCCACGCGCGACAGATAGCGTGTGAGCTCTTCGTTATCGATGCCAATCACGCACAGCTTCTCAGGCACGGGAATATGCAAATGCTCGCAAACCTGCAGCACGTGGCGGGCGCGGGCATCCGTTACCGCGATAATCCCGGTTTGCGGCGGCAGCGTTTGCAGCCAGTCTGCCAGACGGTTTTGCGCGTGCTGCCAGTTCTCGGGGGCCGTTTCCAGCCCCTGATACACCACGCCGCGATACTTCTCCTGCGCGACCAGCTGACAGAACGCGTATTCACGCTCCACGGCCCAGCGTTTACCGCTGGTGGCGGGCAGTCCGTAAAACGCGAAGCGATGCACGCCTTTCTCTTTTAAGTGCAAAAAGGCGCTTTCGACCAGCGCGTGGTTATCGGTGGCGATGTAGTGAACGGGCGGGTAGTGATCGGGTGAATGATAAGAGCCGCCAACGCCCACAATCGGGACGTCGACGTCGGTCAGCAATTTCTCGATGACGGGATCGTCATAGTCAGCAATCACGCCATCGCCAAGCCAGTCTTTGATATTTTCAATTCGAGCCCGGAAATCCTCTTCGATGAAGATATCCCACTCCGATTGCGACGCCTGCAAATATTCACCCACGCCTTCAACCACCTGACGGTCGTAGGCTTTGTTGGCATTGAATAACAACGTAATGCGGTGACGCTTCTCAAACATGGCTCACTTTCCCAAATCAGTAACAATGTTGTTATCAGGCTCGTCGCTTGGTGGCGGAGTCCATCCAGACTGCCAGCAGCAGAATGGCCCCCTTGACGATATACTGCCAAAAGGTCGGGACGTCCATCATACTCATCCCGTTATCAAGCGAAGCCATAATAAATGCCCCCATTACCGCACCCGCAACGCTGCCAACACCCCCCGCGAGACTGGTTCCGCCGATAACGCAGGCGGCGATGGCGTCCAGCTCGGCGATGTTCCCGGCTGAAGGCGAACCCGCCCCTAAACGTGAGCTAAGGATAAGCCCGGCAATGGCGACCATCAGGCCGTTAATGGCGAAGACCGCCAGCTTGGTGCGCTCTACGTTGATACCGGACAGGCGCGCCGCCTCCAGGTTGCCGCCGATAGCGTAAATCCGGCGACCAAACGCGGTGCGGGTGGCCATAAACATGCCCGCCAGCAGCAAAAGCGCCAACAGCAGTACGGGCGTTGGCACGCCGCGATAGTCATTCAGCAGCCAGATCGCACCCAGCACAATCACCGCCGTCAGCGCCTGACGCCCGACAACCGATGTCGAAGGCGCAGAGGCCAGCCCCAGCGCCTGACGACGCATCCGCCCGCGCCACTGCCAGGCCACGAACGCCATCAGACCCACCACGCCGAGGGTAAAGCCTAAGCCGTTGGAGAGGTAGCTCTGTCCGATTTGCGACATGGATGCGCTGGTGGGGGACACGGTTGTGCCGTTGGTGATGCCAATCAGAATGCCGCGGAAGGCCAGCATCCCGGCGAGGGTGACGATAAACGACGGCACCTTACGGTAGGCAACCCACCATCCGTTCCAGGCCCCGAGAACCAGACCCAGCACCAGAGTTACCGCCACGGTGAGCGGCAGCGGCCAGCCAAGCCA
Organism: Enterobacter soli; assembly: GCF_964208575.1. GTDB lineage: Bacteria > Pseudomonadota > Gammaproteobacteria > Enterobacterales > Enterobacteriaceae > Enterobacter > Enterobacter soli_A. The sequence goes on from NZ_CAXOFU010000009.1 coordinate 148,322, forward strand.
GACGTCGAATATTGCGGCCACTCCCCCAAGCAGACCCATCATGGAGCCGACGGACAGGTCAATTTCAGCCGAGATAATAACGAATACCATCCCCACGGCCAGGATGCCTGTGATCGCCGTCTGGCGCAGCAGGTTGGAAACGTTGCGCGCGCTCAGGTAAGAACCGTCGGTCATCCAGGTAAAGAACAGCATGATGACGACAATGGCGGCGATCATGACAAAGACCTGCAGGTTTAGCGCTTTAAGTCCCGCGAACGCGCCTGGCGTCGGAACGGCGACTTTGAGATCAGACGGATTGCTTTTCGACATGGCGTTCGCTCCTTAATGCGGCTTCCATTACCTGCTCCTGCGTCAGGCTCTGGTTAATCAGATTGGCTTTCAGTTTCCCTTCGTGCATGACCAGCACACGGTCGCTCAGACCCAGCACCTCGGGGAGTTCAGACGAGATAACAATGACGGCAATCCCTTGCTGCACAAGCTGATTAATCAGTTTGTAGATTTCGTACTTCGCGCCGATATCGATCCCACGGGTGGGCTCGTCGAGAATCAAAATGCGCGGGTTGAGCAGCAGGCAGCGCGCGAGTATGGCTTTTTGTTGATTCCCCCCGCTCAGGCGACCGATCGCCAGCTCCGGCGAGGAGGTTTTAACCTTAAGGCGGGCAAGGGACTGGAGAATGCACTGCTGTTCGGCGGCATCGTCAAGGCTGCTGAGCGCGCCGGAAAACTGGTTGAGCGCGGCAAGGGTAATGTTTTTCCCTACCGCCATCACCGGCACAATGCCGTCTTTTTTGCGATCTTCGGGCACCATCGCAATACCTTGCGCAATGGCCTGCTGACAGTTATCGATATGAACCTGCTTCCCGTCGATGTAGATGCTGCCTTCCCAGCGCCCGGGCCAGACGCCAAACAGGCATTGCACCGCTTCGGTACGTCCGGCACCGACTAACCCGGCGATACCGAGGATCTCCCCGCGGTGCAGCGAGAAAGAGATGTTGTTGACGCGCTTGATGTGGCGGTTAACCGGGTGCCAGGCGGTCAGGTTTTCAACGCGTAAGACTTCCTCGCCCACGGTGTGGGGCTCGTTCGGATAGAGCGCGGTCAGTTCACGCCCTACCATCATGGTGATGATGTCGTCTTCGCTCATCCCCTGGGCTTCGCGTGTGCCGATGTGCTGACCGTCGCGAATAACGCAGATGGTGTCCGAAATGGCTTTCACTTCATTAAGCTTGTGCGAGATATAAATGCAGGCAATGCCGTGGTTTTGCAGGTCGCGGATGATGTTAAGCAGCACCGCCGTTTCCTGCTCGGTGAGCGAGGCGGTCGGCTCATCGAGGATCAACAGGCGCACCTGCTTGTTCAGCGCTTTGGCGATCTCGACCAGCTGCTGCTGGCCTAGCCCGAGATCGCCCACGCGGGTGTCGGGTGAAATCGCAAGGCTTACCTGCGCCAGCAGCTTTTCGCAGCGCAGGGTCATGGTGTCGTAATCCAGCACGCCGTGGCGTGAGATTTCGGCACCGAGGAAGATGTTTTCCAGCACGGTGAGATGCTTCACCAGCGCCAGCTCCTGGTGAATAATGGCGATACCTTTGCGTTCGGTATCGCGAATATGCGTGGCCTCAATCACTTCTCCGGCAAAGACGATTTCGCCGTCGTAGCTACCGTGGGGATAGATCCCACACAGCACCTTCATCAGCGTCGATTTGCCCGAACCGTTTTCACCACACAGCGAAACGACTTCACCTGCGTTCAGGCGCAGGCTGACGTTATCGACGGCTTTCACCGCGCCAAAGGCTTTGGTGATGCTTTTCATTTCTAATAAATAAGACATAACTGCTCCACGTGACCCGAAGGAAGAACAGTACAACTCGATGCGCCCCCGCAGGGCAGGGGCAGCGCTGGATTACAGTTCGCTCTTTTTGTGGAAACCGTCTTTAACCACGGTGGCGTCAATATTGTCTTTATTGACTTCGATAGGGGTGAGCAGGCGGGACGGCACATCTTTCAGCCCGTTATTCAGGCTGGTATCGGCTTTGGGCTGTTTATCATTGCCCAGCTCCACGGCAATTTCCGCCGCCGTGTTGGCAAGCTCGGTGATCGGTTTGTAGACGGTCATGGTTTGCGTGCCCGCAATGATGCGCTTCACGCCGGCGAGGTCGGCGTCCTGGCCAGAAATGGCCACTTTACCCGCAAGACCCTGGGCGCTGAGTGCCTGGATGGCGCCGCCTGCGGTAGCATCGTTGGAGGCGACAACGGCATCAATTTTGTTGTTGTTGGCGGTTAAGGCGTTTTCCATAATTTTCAGCGCATTTTCCGGCAGCCAGCCGTCGGCCCATTGATCGCCAACCACTTTAATTTTGCCATTATCAATATACGGCTTCAGGACTTTCATTTGGCCCTGGCGGAACAGTTTGGCGTTGTTATCTACCGGCGAGCCGCCCATCAGGAAATAATTCCCCTGAGGCACTTTATCGACCAGGCTTTTTGCCTGTAATTCACCGACTTTTTCATTATCGAAAGAAATATAAAAATCGATATCCGCATTATTAATCATGCGATCATAAGCTAAAACTTTTATACCCTCTTGCTTCGCTTCTTTAACAACGTTACTTAAGACCTGCCCGTTGTAAGGGATAATGACCAGCACATCAACGCCACGGTTGATCATATTCTCGATTTGCGACATTTGTGTTTCTTCATTGCCGTTTGCCGACTGAACAAACACCTGTGCGCCAAGTGATTCCGCTTTTTTCACAAAAATATCGCGATCTTTTTGCCAGCGTTCCAGACGCAAATCGTCAATCGCCATGCCGATTTTGACCTCTTTCGCATGGCCGGCAAAGCTGGCAAGCAGGAGAGTAGTGCAGAGAGTAAGGGACAGATTCTTTATCTTCATAATGATATGGCCTTTTTGTAGGTGATGTGTTGCCGAGATAAAAGAAACATTCACTGCTGTAGACGAGACAAATTTTTAACGGGGAATGGCTGGCTGGCAATTACAGATTTTTATCTTCTCATTACGATATTTGGTTTATTTCCGAATTTATGACCGCGATCGAATTTTAAAATGCGTAACTTATTAATTACACGGAAATCTGGAATAAGCGCCGAAAAATGGTTTGCCTGCGCATTATTTTGCGAGCCAGCGCACAGTTGTGCATTCTCTCAATAGCAGTGTGAAATAACGTAATTGAGCAAGCGCGAATGTGTATCCACTATTACTCCAGTATCGACTACTCGCCGCATCCCTTGATTATGGAGCTCAATATGCAAGCTTATTTCGACCAACTCGATCGTGTTCGTTACGAAGGCCCGAAATCCGCCAATCCTTTAGCATTTCGTCACTACAATCCGGATGAGCTGGTGCTGGGTAAGCGCATGGAAGATCATCTGCGCTTTGCCGCCTGTTACTGGCACACCTTCTGCTGGAACGGTGCCGATATGTTCGGCGTTGGCTCTTTCGATCGTCCGTGGCAGCAGCCAGGCGAAGCGATTGAGCTGGCGAAGCGCAAAGCCGATGTGGCGTTTGAATTCTTCCACAAGCTGAACGTGCCGTACTACTGCTTCCATGATGTCGATGTGTCGCCAGAAGGCGCATCGCTGAAAGAGTATCTGAACAACTTCGCGCAGATGGTGGACGTGCTGGCGGCTAAACAGCAACAGAGCGGCGTGAAGCTGCTGTGGGGCACCGCGAACTGCTTCACCAACCCGCGCTACGGCGCAGGTGCGGCAACCAACCCGGATCCTGAAGTCTTTAGCTGGGCCGCCACGCAGGTGGTCACGGCGATGAACGCCACGCACCAGCTTGGGGGTGAAAACTACGTGCTGTGGGGCGGTCGTGAAGGCTACGAAACCCTGCTGAACACCGATTTGCGCCAGGAGCGCGAACAGATTGGCCGCTTCATGCAGATGGTTGTCGACCACAAGCACAAAATCGGCTTCCGCGGCACGCTGCTGATTGAGCCGAAACCGCAAGAGCCAACCAAGCACCAGTATGATTATGATGTGGCAACCGTCTACGGCTTTCTGAAACAGTTTGGTCTGGAAAAAGAGATCAAAGTGAACATCGAAGCGAACCACGCGACCCTCGCGGGGCACTCGTTCCATCATGAAATCGCCTCGGCGATTGCCCTCGGTATCTTTGGCTCTGTGGATGCCAACCGCGGCGACCCGCAGCTGGGTTGGGACACCGACCAGTTCCCGAACAGCGTGGAAGAGAATGCGCTGGTAATGTACGAAATCATTAAGGCGGGCGGTTTCACCACCGGTGGCCTGAACTTTGACGCCAAAGTGCGCCGTCAAAGTACCGATAAATATGACCTGTTCTACGGTCACATCGGGGCGATGGATACCATGGCGCTGGCGCTGAAAGTCGCGGCGCGCATGATTGAAGACGGTGAGCTGGATAAACGCGTGGCGAAGCGCTACGGCGGCTGGAACAGTGAACTGGGTCAGCAAATTTTGAAAGGGCAGTTATCGCTCTCTGAAATCGCGAAGTACGCTGAACAGCACAACCTGGCACCGCAGCATCAAAGCGGTCATCAGGAGCTGCTGGAAAACCTGGTTAATCATTATCTGTTCGACAAATAACAGGCCGTAAAATAAATGCAGGCCCGGGAAGCGCATCGCCACCGGGCATTTCTGTTAAAGGAGTCACCACATGTATATCGGGATCGATCTTGGCACATCGGGTGTGAAAGCCATCCTGCTGAACGAGCAGGGCGAGGTGTTAGCAACACAGACTGAAAAGCTTGAGGTTTCGCGTCCGCACCCGCTGTGGTCAGAACAAGATCCTGAGCAGTGGTGGCTGGCAACGGATCGCGCAATCAAAGCGCTCGGCCAACAGCAAAGCCTGCGCGAGGTTAAAGCGCTTGGCATTGCCGGACAAATGCACGGCGCCACGCTGCTCGACAGCCAGCATCGCGTGCTGCGCCCGGCGATCCTCTGGAACGACGGTCGCTGCGGTGAAGAGTGCGCCATTCTTGAAGAACGTGTTCCCACCTCACGGGAAATCACCGGCAACCTGATGATGCCGGGCTTTACCGCGCCCAAACTCTTGTGGGTTCAGCGCCATGAGCCGGACGTTTTCCGCCAGGTCGCTAAGGTGTTGCTGCCAAAAGATTATCTTCGTTTTCGCATGACGGGCGAGTTTGCCAGCGACATGTCTGACGCTGCGGGCACCCTGTGGCTCGACGTGGCGAAACGCGACTGGAGCGAGGCAATGCTCGATGCGTGTCACCTGACGCGCGACCATATGCCAGCCCTGTTTGAAGGCAGTGAAGTCACGGGAGTGCTGGCGGAGAGCCTTGCGCAGCGCTGGAATATGCCTGCGGTGCCGGTCGTTGCGGGCGGCGGTGATAACGCGGCGGGGGCCGTCGGCGTGGGGATGGTGGACGCAGGTCAGGCGATGCTCTCGCTAGGCACCTCCGGCGTCTATTTTGCCGTGAGCGATGGCTATCGCAGCAACCCGGAAAGCGCCGTTCACAGCTTCTGCCACGCGCTGCCGGAGAAATGGCATTTGATGTCCGTGATGCTCAGCGCCGCATCCTGTCTTGACTGGGCGGTAAAATTGACGGGGATGGCGGACGTCCCGTCGCTTATCGCGGCGGCGCAGCAGGCGGATGAAAACGCAGGGGCAGTCTGGTTTTTACCTTATCTTTCCGGCGAGCGTACGCCGCACAACAACCCGGAAGCCAAAGGCGTTTTCTTTGGCCTGACCCATCAGCACGGCCCCGCCGAGCTGGCTCGCGCGGTGCTTGAGGGCGTGGGGTACGCGCTGGCGGACGGGATGGACGTTGTCCACGACTGCGGGTTGAAACCGTCCAGCATTACCCTGATTGGCGGCGGTGCGCGCAGCAGCTACTGGCGGCAGATGCTCGCTGATATCAGCGGATTGCAGCTTGATTACCGCACGGGCGGCGACGTGGGGCCCGCGCTGGGTGCCGCGCGCCTGGCGCAGATCGCGGTCAATCCTGAGAAGCCGTTATCCGAGCTTTTACCGCAGCTGCCGCTTGAGGAACAACATACGCCTGATGCGAAAAAGCACGCCCTCTACGCTGGGCGTCGTGAAGTGTTCCGTAATATTTATCAGCAGCTTAAGCCGCTGATGTCATAAGCAGTGGCCGGGTGGCGATGCGCTTACCCGGCCTGCAGCTCACCCGTTCGGGCTAGCTCACAAATCGGCGGGTATCTATTTTTTGTAACAGCATCGAGAGCAGCAAACTCGCTGCCAGCGTTGCGGCAAAAATCCAGACGATATCCAGCAGCGGCCAGCTTTTTAACTCCACGCCGCGCGTGCGAAGCGCATGAATCACGAGGGCGTGAAAGCCGTAAATCCCCAGCGAATGCCGCGAGATGAGGCTCAGTACGGGAAGAGGGCGCGCGTTGAGGGTATTTTTAGCCAGCGTCAGCAGGGCGATCGCGCAGATAAAGACCATCGGCCCGCAGTACAGATACCAGGTATCGGCAAAGTTGCCGCGCCACTGCAGCTCATGCAGCGTCCCGCGAGAAATAATCGCCACGCCTGCAATAAAAATGGCCGCACACAGCCAGTTCAGGCCGCGCTTTTGCGTGTCCATCATTCCCAGGGCGCGCCCCAACATGCCGTACAGCACGTAGTAAAACGTATCGCCGTTGATATAGAGATTCACCGGCAGCCATTCGACGCCGTCGATTTTCTGCGACAGGGTATTGGGATTCGCCACTACCCCAATCACCAGCATCAGCGCCAGCAGCATTTTCCAGCCGACCTGCTTGACCTGAATCAGCGGTGAAACCAGATAAATCACGATGATGGCGAAGAAAAACCACAGATGGTAGAAAACCGGTTTTTGCAGCACATTTTTCAGCGAGAGCCCGGCGTTAATGGAGGTAAACAGCGTGATATAGAGCAGGGCAACGGCGCTGTAAAAGAGCAGGCAGGACGCGATGCGGATGAAGTGTCTCGGCTGGGCGCTGCGTTCGCCAAAAAAGAGAAAGCCGGAGATCATAAAGAATAGCGGCACGCTCACTCGTGAAGCCGAGTTCAGAATATTGGCGATGTCCCAGTTAACCTGGCTGACGCTGTGGGCGTTGGTGACATACCAGGTGGTTGTGTGGATCATCACCACCATCAGGCACGCTATTCCCCGCAGGTTATCAATCCAGTTAATTTTTGACTGCATTAGTTCCTCTTTTCCCTGTAAATAGAGTGTGACTGCTTCTGCGCAAAAGCCTTCCCTTGGAAAAATCTGAGTTTTATTTTGCAGGCTTGTGTGAAGGCCGCGAGATTCGCAGAATGCCAGACCTTAATCTATAAAAAGCATTGATACTAAAAATAACAGCCACAGAACAGGCCGGTAATAAAAATGATGATGAAGCGCGTGGCGTCACTCTTTCTGCTGTTTATGCTGGCAGGATGCAGTACTTCGCAAGATGCCCCACAGCAAAAAGCGCAGAAGGGGAAAGTGAGCCCGGAACGCTCGCTCAATATGGAACAGCAGTGCAAGGAGCAGGCGGCTCACCGCTATAATACCGGGGCGCAAAAAATAGACGTGACGGCGTTCGAGCGCTTCCAGGGAAGCTACGAGCTGCGGGGACATACCGCGCGTAAAGAGGGCTTTGTCTGCTCTTTTGACGCAGACGGTCAGTTTTTACACCTCTCCATGCGCTGATCCGTGCGGATATTCAACAGCCATAGCGTAAACGCGTTATGGCTGAAGGCCTTATTTCCCAATTTTCCCTAAACAACCCCGTTTCGTACTGTATATCTTGCAGCCAGCGGGTATACTGATCCCTTCCATTTAAAACCACACGTATCCAGCACGAAATACTATGCAAAAGTTTGATACCAAGACCTTCCAGGGCCTGATCCTGACCTTACAGGATTACTGGGCTCGTCAGGGCTGCACCATTGTTCAACCTTTGGACATGGAAGTAGGCGCAGGCACCTCCCACCCGATGACCAGCTTACGCGCGTTGGGGCCAGAACCGATGGCGACTGCCTATGTGCAGCCTTCCCGCCGCCCTACCGATGGCCGTTACGGCGAAAACCCGAACCGTCTGCAGCACTACTATCAGTTCCAGGTGGTCATTAAGCCATCGCCTGACAATATTCAGGAGCTGTACCTCGGGTCGCTGAAAGAGCTGGGTATGGATCCGACCATTCACGACATCCGTTTCGTGGAAGATAACTGGGAAAACCCAACGCTGGGTGCCTGGGGTCTGGGCTGGGAAGTGTGGCTGAACGGTATGGAAGTGACCCAGTTTACTTACTTCCAGCAGGTTGGCGGTCTGGAATGTAAACCGATCACCGGTGAAATCACCTACGGTCTGGAACGTCTGGCAATGTACATTCAGGGCGTAGACAGCGTTTACGACCTGGTCTGGAGCGACGGCCCGCTGGGTAAAACCACCTACGGCGACGTGTTCCATCAGAACGAAGTGGAGCAATCCACCTATAACTTCGAATACGCAGACGTGGACTTCCTGTTCACCTGCTTCGAGCAGTACGAGAAAGAAGCGCAGCAGCTGCTGGCGCTGGAAACTCCGCTGCCGCTGCCTGCTTACGAGCGTATTCTGAAGGCCGCCCACAGCTTCAACCTGCTCGACGCCCGCAAAGCGATCTCCGTGACTGAACGTCAGCGCTACATTCTGCGTATTCGTACCCTGACCAAAGCCGTTGCAGAAGCTTACTACGCGTCCCGTGAAGCCCTTGGCTTCCCGATGTGCAACCGAAACAAATAAGAGGCGGCCATGTCTGAAAAAACTTTCCTGGTGGAAATCGGCACCGAAGAGCTGCCACCAAAAGCCCTGCGCAGCCTGGCTGAATCTTTCGCTGCGAACGTGACTGCCGAGCTGGATAACGCTGGCCTGGCGCACGGTAAAATTGAGTGGTTTGCGGCTCCGCGTCGTCTGGCGCTGAAAGTGGCAAGCCTGGCGGCTGCCCAGCCGGATCGTGAAGTTGAAAAACGCGGCCCGGCAATTGCCCAGGCGTTCGACGCTGAAGGCAAACCGAGCAAAGCGGCAGAAGGCTGGGCGCGCGGTTGCGGTATCACCGTTGACCAGGCCGAGCGTCTTACCACCGACAAAGGCGAGTGGCTGCTGTATCGCGCACACGTCAAAGGTGAGAGCGCAGAAGCGCTGCTGCCAAACATGATTGCGACGTCTCTGGCGAAACTGCCTATTCCGAAGCTGATGCGCTGGGGCGCGTCCGACGTCCACTTCGTGCGTCCGGTTCACACCGTAACGCTGCTGCTGGGCGATACCGTGATCCCTGCCACCATTCTGGGCGTAGCCTCCGATCGCGTGATCCGCGGCCACCGCTTTATGGGCGAGCCGGAATTCACCATCGACAATGCCGACCAGTACCCGCAGATCCTGCTGGAGCGCGGTAAGGTCATTGCCGATTACGAACAGCGTAAAGCCAAAATCAAAGCAGACGCAGAAGAGGCGGCGCGTAAAATTGGCGGTAACGCTGACCTGAGCGAAAGCCTGCTGGAAGAAGTGACCTCTCTGGTGGAATGGCCGGTTGTCCTGACCGCCAAATTCGAAGAGAAGTTCCTGGCCGTTCCGGCGGAAGCGCTGGTTCACACCATGAAGGGCGACCAGAAGTACTTCCCTGTTTACGCCAACGACGGCAAGCTGCTGCCAAACTTCATCTTCGTGGCGAACATCGAATCCAAAGATCCGATCCAGATTATCTCCGGTAACGAGAAAGTGGTTCGTCCACGTCTGGCGGATGCCGAGTTCTTCTTCAATACCGACCGTAAAAAGCGTCTGGAAGATAACCTGCCGCGTCTGCAAACCGTGCTGTTCCAGCAGCAGCTGGGTACGCTGCGTGACAAAACCGACCGTATCGCTGAGCTGTCCGGCTGGATCGCCCGCGAAATCGGTACGGACGTTAACCACGCGACCCGCGCTGGCCTGCTGTCCAAATGCGACCTGATGACCAACATGGTGTTCGAATTTACCGACACCCAGGGCGTGATGGGGATGCACTACGCGCGTCACGACGGCGAAGCGGAAGACGTGGCCGTTGCCCTGAACGAGCAGTATCAGCCGCGCTTTGCCGGTGACGATCTGCCGTCTAACCCGGTTGCGTGTGCGGTGGCGATTGCCGATAAAATGGACACCCTGGCGGGTATCTTCGGCATCGGTCAGCATCCGAAAGGCGATAAAGACCCGTTTGCGCTGCGACGTGCCGCGCTGGGCGTGCTGCGCATCATCGTTGAGAAGAACCTGAACCTCGATCTGCAAACGCTGACCGAAGAAGCGGTGCGTCTGTACGGCGACAAGCTGACCAACGCGAACGTGGTGGATGACGTGATCGACTTCATGCTCGGTCGTTTCCGCGCCTGGTATCAGGATGAAGGCTACACCGTTGACACCATTCAGGCGGTGCTGGCGCGTCGTCCGACCCGTCCGGCTGATTTCGATGCGCGTATGAAGGCGGTTTCCCACTTCCGTACGCTGGAAGCGGCCTCTGCGCTGGCTGCGGCCAACAAGCGAGTCTCTAACATCCTGGCGAAGTCCGACGAAACGCTGAACGAGCGCGTGAACGCCGCAACCCTGAAAGAGCCGGAAGAAATTGCCCTGGCGATGCAGGTCGTTGTGCTGCGCGACAAGCTGGAGCCGTTCTTCGCCGAAGGCCGTTACCAGGAAGCGCTGGTCGAACTGGCTGAACTGCGTGAGCCGGTTGATGCCTTCTTCGAGAAAGTGATGGTGAACGTAGAAGATAAAGATCTGCGCGTTAACCGCCTCTCTATGCTCGAAAAACTGCGCGAGCTGTTCCTGCGCGTGGCGGACATTTCGCTGCTGCAGTAACCCGATCGCCGTTCTGAAAACCCGCTTCGGCGGGTTTTTTTATATCCTGACGCTGAAAAATTAACCTTGAACAGGTCATTAAATTACCGTTATCCTAGCCCCCGTTAACTTTTCCTCTCCGGAGCGCATACCGAAAATGAACAAACACGACTGATGAATTTCGATCCTTGCTAAACGCCACCGCGTCGGCAGGGGATGTTTTGATTTCATTCAGGAGTGCTTATGGCTCATTTTGCGCAGTCCCCTTCTTTTATTTTGCATCAGGTCACCTGTCAGTTTGCGACGGGCGATACCCTTTTTGGCCCGCTGAACCTTACCCTCGAGCCCTCTTTATCGGCGCTCGTCGGGCGCAACGGCAGCGGAAAAACCCGCCTGCTGCGCCTGCTGGCGGGGTTGGATGAACCGGCTCATGGCCATATCGAGCGGTCAGGCACCCACGCTTACGTGGCGCAACAGCACGACATTTCCCCGCAAACCACCCTGGCCGAACTGCTCGGCTATGATGCGATCTTCGCCGCCCGTCGGCGTGTCGAAAGCGGTGAGTACCAGCCGGAAGACCTGGAGACGCTCGACGGCTACTGGGATTTAACCGAGCGCCTGAGCGAGGCGTTTAACAATGCGAAACTCCCGCCCTTCGATCCGGACAAAAGCGCCCTTGAGCTGAGCGGCGGCGAACGCGTCCGCGCGCTGCTCTGCGGCGCATTTACCGCCGGGGCGGACTTCCTTCTGCTGGATGAGCCCACCAACCACCTGGACCGGCAGGGGCGCGCATGGTTTTACGACGAGCTTGCCCGCTTCGAAGGCGGCGTGCTGGTTGCGTCCCACGACCGTGAATTATTGGCGCAGGTTCCGCGCATTCTGGAACTGAGCCCATCCGGCTTACGCAGCTACGGCGGTAACTATGCGGACTACCAGCACCAGCGCGATGCAGAGCAGCAATCTGCCCGGGCGGCGCTCGAACATGCCGCCACCGAGCGCAAACGCACGCGGGCGCGCATGAAGAAAGAGCATGACGACAGTCAGCGGCGTTCGGCGAAAACGCTGCGCACCGTGGATACGCTCAACATCGCCTCGTTTGAGCGGGTCAAATACAAAATGGCGGCGAAAGAGCGTATCGGCACCTGGCGCAAACAGCACGGCGATCAAAACGACGCGCTGAACGCCGCGGTCAACAAGGCGCGCGAACGGGTTGAAGAGGATAATCCGGTGATGTTTACCCTGCCCGGAAGCCAGATTGCCGAGGGCAAACAGGTGCTTGTGCTGGAAGAACTGCTGCTGCCGCATGTGGATATTTCGCCTGTGAACTGGCGAATGGACGGGCCGATGCGCGTGGCGCTGCGCGGGCCAAACGGCTGCGGAAAGTCGACGCTGCTGAAAGCGATCCTCGGTGAGATCGCGCCCGTTTCGGGCACCTGCCGCGTGTCGGTCACCTGCGCGTATCTTGATCAGCACCTGTCGCAGCTGGATCTCACCTTATCAGTGATGGCGCACCTCAATCTCAGCAATACGCCGCTGGAGGAGGGGACGTTGCGCACGCGGCTCGCGCAGCTCCAGCTTGGGGCGGACAAAGTGACGCTACCGCTGGCGGAGCTGAGCGGCGGCGAGCGTCTGAAAGCGGCGCTCGCCTGCGTGCTGTGGCGCAAAGAGGCAACGCAGCTGCTGCTGTTGGACGAGCCGACCAACCATCTGGATCTGGCTTCCGTTCAGGCTATCGAAGCGGCGCTGGCGGATTTTCCCGGTGCGTTACTGGTGGTATCCCACGATGAGGCCTTTTTGAAGGGGCTGAAACTGACGCATGAAATGGTGTGGCACGCGGCGGGATGGCGTTGTGAAAGCCTCTAAAACACAAGCCCCCGCAGGTGCGGGGGCAGTCAACTTCTGGCTTTACTCTCAGGCGATATGCTTGCTGAGTGCCGGGTTGGCCTGAATCAGGCGCATCAGCTTTAGCTCGGCGGGTGTGGGTTTTTCACGCTTAGATTCCCACTCCAGCACCATGGCCACGCTAACACCCATAGCTCTGGCGAATTCATCGTTTTTCAGTCCTGACCCTTTGCGCAATTGCTCAAATTCTGTAAAGGGATTGGATTTCTGTTGCAGGGTTACAGTCTGCGGTACGTCTTTAAAAATAATCTGTTCCAGGCTGCTCAGCAGCTCAAACTCAGGATCTTTATATTCCATTGAGAACTCCTCTTAAATCACACTGCGGGATCGTGAACATCAGAGAGCCACTTAAGAATAGTCTTTAATGCGAACGTACGATCGTCACGGGAGTGACTAATCGTGCGGTAACGATCGCTTTACGCGTTTCAGCAATATGGATAGTTATGCTAATTCGCTGATTAACCGTAGGTCCGTTTGCAGAGTATTTTTTTGTAAATAGTCAGAAAAAAAACGGCAATGGCCGTTTTGCGTGAAAAGAGTATCTTGCGAGGCTGACCTGGACTATCCTTGTCACCGTCGGGCACGCGTGTGCCGGTGTGCGCTTTTTTGGGTGAAAGGAGTAAGAAAATGGCGACAGGAAAGTCCTGCTCTCGCTGGTTTGCGCCTCTTGCGGCGTTATTGATGGTAGTTAGCCTGAGTGGGTGTTTCGATAAAGAAGGCGATCAGCGCAAAGCGTTTATCGATTTTCTACAGAATACGGTGATGCGCAGCGGCGAACGTTTGCCAACCCTGACTGCGGATCAGAAAAAACAGTTTGGTCCTTTCGTTTCCGATTACGCCATTCTGTATGGTTATTCACAGCAGGTGAGCCAGGCGATGGACTCCGGTCTTCGTCCAGTGCTGGATAGCGTAAACGCCATCCGTGTGCCCCAGGATTACATGACTCAGAGTGAACCGCTGCGTCAGTCTAACGGTGCGCTCGGCGTGCTGAGCCAGCAGTTGCAGAACGCAAAAATGCAGGCAGATGCGTCCCGCTCCGCGCTGAAGCAAGGCGACGATCTGAAGCCGGTCTTCGATAAAGCCTATGAGAAAGTGGTGACCAAACCCGCTGACGCGATGCAACCGCTGATCCCGGCGGCGCAGATCTTCACGCAGCAGCTGGTGCAGGTGGGGGATTATATTTCTCAGCAGGGTACGCAGGTGAGCTTTGTCTCCAACGGTATCCAGTTCCCGACCTCTCAGCAGGCCAGCCAGTATAACGCGTTGATTGGGCCTCTGGCCTCTCAGCACCAGGCGTTTAGCCAGGCGTGGAGTGCGGCAGTCGCCGCAACCGAATAAGACAAAAAGCCCCGCGGATTGCGGGGTTTTTTATAAGTGATGAAAATAACGCTTGTCATTCATGTACCACATAGGTATAACTGTCGCGTCGGTTTGTTACACAGACCTAAAGCAGTTTAGTAAAGCAGTCCAGATTGTTATCCATAGATACCCTTCGTTGTGACCCTTCCTTCATCGCTTAATTCTGTAACGCAACCCATCGCGCCGGAAGGCACACTATATTTGTTAATAAGGTATTTTCTATGTCTGCTAAAATGACTGGTCTGGTTAAATGGTTCAACGCTGATAAAGGTTTCGGCTTCATCACTCCTGACGATGGCTCTAAAGATGTGTTCGTACACTTCTCTGCTATCCAGAACGATGGCTACAAATCTCTGGATGAAGGTCAGAAAGTTTCCTTCACCATCGAAAGCGGCGCTAAAGGCCCAGCAGCTGGTAACGTTGTAAGCCTGTAAGCTTCCAACCCAGTAGCAAAGAATTTAAAAACCCGCCTTCTGGCGGGTTTTTTCGTTTCTTAGCCCTGGATCTGCGGGTTCACGCAGTTCCTCTCGACCTTCCCGCCAAGCGCGGCGATCAGGTTATCCACGGCGGTGGCCGCCATATTGTAGCGGGTTTCATGCGTTGCCGAGCCAATGTGCGGCAAGGCAACCACGTTGGATAATTTCAGCAGCGGCGAACTCAGCGGCAGCGGCTCTTGCTCAAACACGTCCAGACCTGCGGCGTGGATCTCACCGTTTTGCAGTGCCTCAATTAGCGCCTGCTCATCCACCACCGGGCCGCGCCCCGCGTTGATGAAAATGGCCGATTTCTTCATCTTCGCAAATTCCGCTTTGCCTATCAGATGGTGCGTTTCGTCCGTCAGCGGCAGGATCAGGCAGACGTAATCGGCTTCCTGAAGCAGCGTATCCAGCTCGCAGTAGCGCGCGCTGAAGCGCTCTTCCGCTTCGCTGTGATGGCGGCGCGCATTGTACAAAATCGGCATGTTAAAGCCGAAGTGCGCACGCTGCGCCAGCGCCAGCCCGATACGTCCCATCCCGACAATCCCCAGCGTTTTGCCGTGAACGTCCACGCCAAACCAGTCCGGGCCGATGCTTTTAGTCCATTCGCCCGCTTTGACGCGCTCGGCGACTTCCACCACCCGACGCGCGGTGCTGAGCACCAGCGCCATCAGCGTATCGGCCACCGTTTCCGTCAGGGCGTGGGGCGTGTGCATCAGCAGGATCTTACGCGCGTTAAGCGCATCCACGTCGAAGTTGTCGTAACCCACGGATATGGTGGAGGTGGCGCGAAGCGTTGGCATTTTCTCCAGCAAAGCGACATCCACTTTTTCGCTCGATCCCAGCAGCCCTTCGGCGCGGGCAAACGCATCGGCGTGCTGCGCCACGGTGTCCGGACTCAGGTTTTTCACCTGGGTAACGGTGAAGTGTTCTTCCAGGCGTTTTTGCAGATCGTCAGGCAGTGCTTTGTACAAAATGACGGACGGCTTCATGCTAATCTCCGTTGATTTTCAAAAGGTTCAGGCGTGGCGTGCGCCGACGGGTAGCTGTTGATTATTAGCAGGCTTAACAATCAGAGTAAGCCACACTGAGGCAAAAAGCGCCACCCCCATAAATATGTATGACGCGGACGGGCTGCCGGTCGCACCGTTCAGATAGCCCACAAACCAGGAGCCGAAGAAGGAGCCCAGCGCGCCCATGCTGTTGATCAGCGCCATCGCGCCACCCGCCACGTTGCGCGGCAGCATCTCCGGGATAATGGCGAAGAACGGGCCGTACGGCGCGTACATGGCGGCACCAGCGATCACCAGCAGAGTGTAAGAGACCCAGAAGTGGTTTGCGCCGACCGCCCAGGAGCCGATAAACGCAAAGGCGGCAATCAGCAGCAGCGGCCAGACGAACAGCTTACGATTTTGCAGTTTGTCCGACGCCCAGGAGGCAATAATCATCGCGATGGTCGCCGCCAGATACGGCACCGACGACAGCCAGCCCACTTCCACCATGCCGAGGTTCTCCCCGCCGCTGCGGATAATCGACGGCAGCCACAGCACGAAGCCGTATACGCCGATGCTCCAGGTGAAATACTGCGCGCACAGCAGAATAACGTTGCGGGAGCGGAAGGCTTCGCCGTAGTTACGCACCGCTTTCAGGCCCTGCTGCTCTTTATCCAGCTGCGCCTGGAGGGCGGCTTTTTCGTCTTCGGAGAGCCATTTCGCCTGGGACGGTTTGTCTTTCACCAGCACCCACCAGCAGAATGCCCAGATCACCGCCGGGACGCCTTCGATGATGAACATTTCACGCCAGCCGAATGACTGGATCAGGTAGCCGGACACCACCGACATCCACAGTACCGTGACCGGGTTACCGAGGATCAGGAAGGTATTGGCGCGGGAGCGTTCGGATTTAGTAAACCAGTTGCTGATGTAGATAAGCATCGCTGGCATGACCGCCGCCTCGACCACCCCGAGGATAAAGCGAATCGCCGCCAGCGCAGGAATGTTGTTCACCACGCCGGTCAGCGATGCGCAGCCGCCCCACAAAATCAGGCAGATGAAGATAAGCTTCCGCACGCTGCGTCGCTCGGCGTAGATTGCGCCGGGGATCTGGAAGAAGAAATAGCCGAGGAAGAAAAGGGCGCCCAGCAGCGATGAGACACCTTTGGTGATCCCAAGATCTTCGGTGATCCCCGCCGCGGACGCGAAGCTGAAGTTGGCACGATCGAGGTACGCCAGGCTGTACGTGATAAACACGATTGGCATGATGTACCACCAGCGTTTTACTGCATTGGTCGAACTGTTCATAGGCTTGCCTCTGTTGTTGAGGATATACCGCCGTTGTATGTAGGGTACACGGTGGCTTAATTAACGTATGTGTTTAAGTAATTTATGCGCCGAGCTGCGCGCGGGTGGGCAATCCTTCGCTGTCGCCCTGCACCTGGATCGCCAGGGATCCAATTTTGTTGCCCCGCTCAACGGCCTGTTGCAGCGGTTTTCCTTCCAGCAGGGCGCTGATCACCCCAACGGCGAAGCCATCCCCTGCGCCAACGGTATCCACCACGTTATCGACTTTTACTGCCGCCACCGCGCCCTGCTCGCCGCTGGCGGTTTTAAACCAGGCGCCGTCGGCGCCGGTTTTCAGCACGACCGCCTTAACGCCTTGATCCAGATAGAAATCGGCAATCGCTTCCGGTGTTTTTTGTCCGGTAAGGACGATCCCCTCTTTGACGCCGGGCAGCACCCAGTCGGCCTGAAACGCCAGATGGTTAAGCTTTTCGACCATCTCCGCTTCGCTTTTCCACAGCACCGGGCGCAGGTTCGGGTCGAACGAAATGGTTTTGCCCTGCGCCTTCATGGCCGCGGCCGCATGGTCGAGGAGTTCATAGGAGCTGGCCGAGAGCGCAGCCGCCACGCCGCTCAGGTGCAGGTGCCGGGCAGAGGCGAAGTAGCGGGCGTTGAAATCCTCCACGGAAAGGTGGCTGGCCGCAGAGCCTTTGCGGAAATACTCCACGATGGGATCGGTTCCATTTTCGACTTTTGACTTCAGCTGAAAGCCGGTGGCAAAGCGCCCGTCGAGCGTCACGCCCGCGGCGTCGATGCCCTCTTTTTTCAGGGAGTCGAGAACGAAGTGGCCGAAGCTGTCATCCCCCACGCGGCTCACCCAGCCGACGTTCAGCCCCAGGCGCGCCAGGCCGGTCGCCACGTTCAGCTCTGCACCCGCCACGCGCTTAATGAAGCTCTCGACCTCGCGTAGCTCGCCCGTTTGCGTGGCGACGAACATCGCCATCGCCTCGCCAATGGTGATCGCATCCAGCGTCTTTTGCATGATTTACTCCTCGCGCAGCAGGTTAACGTAGTGACGGGTAACGGCGGTTAAGTCCGCCCCTTCCAGCGGAAATTCGATGCCGCGCGGCGCGTCGGACGGCAGCTGGTCAAGCAGCGCAAGCCAGCGGGCGTCGGCGGTATCCGGCGCAATCGCGCGGAACTGCTCTTTGTGCGGGACGGCGGCCTTCACGTGGATATAGCTGACGGCGGGGGCCAGCTGGCGCGCGGCCTCTTCCGGCGAATCGCCGACCCACAGCCAGTTGCCCATATCAAAGGTCAGGGTGACGGGCAGCGACATCACCCGGCAGGCCGCCTTGAAGCGCTGCATCGGCGCGAGCTGGCCGCAGTCGGTTTGATCGTTTTCGACCACCAGCGTCATGCCGCTCTCATTCAGCAGGGCATACAGCGCCTCAAGCGGCTGTTTGTCGCGAAAATGGCCGAGCGAAACCTTAAGCCACAGGGCGTTGAGCGTGCTGGCCTCGGCGAGATAGCGCGGCAGATCCGGGTTAAGGGCGCCATCAGGGGTAAACAGGGGCGCGGGAGCAGAGTAGCAGGCCAGCAGACCCAGCAGCTCGATGGACTCACCCAGCGCGGGCAGCGCCCGTAATTCTTCGCTGCTGAACAGCTCGCGGCGGATCTCCACGCCGTCGGCACCCGCGGCGGCAATGACGGGAAGCATCGCCCGCTGTCCGCCCGCCTGTTGCACCCGATCCGCGCCATACGCGGCGGTGACCACCATTATTTTCCTGCTCATTGCCGGACTCCATCTAACACATCGTAGTATTACGCTAGATGGAACCGGTTCCAAAGGAAAGGTCAGGATGTTGAATTTATGATCGCTATCACGAAGGGAAAATTAACGTGCGGTGGAGCCGCGGACGATCAGCTCGCCGGAGAAAACCTGCTCGCGAACGGTGTCGCTTACGCCCTCGATGCGGCGAACCACCTGTTCTACGGCGGCATAGCCAATCTGCCAGGTGGGCTGTTTGAGGGTGGTAATGCCGACGCCCGCGAGCTCTGCCCACTCCAGTTCGTCGAACCCGAGCAGGCCAATGTCGCTGCCCCAGTGCAGTCCGATACGCTTGAGGGAGCGCGCCACCTGCAGGGTGAGCGCCCCGTTGGCGGAGATCACCGCTTTGCGCATTCCGCGATGGCGGGTGTGGAACTGGCGCAGGATATTGTCGATCTGCCCGGCCTCGTGCAGCGGCGTTTCGGCATTTTCGGCGATCACGCCGGGGTAACGCGCCAGCGTGGCGCGAAACGCGCTCAGGCGGTCGCGGCGGGTGTTGACCATGCCCAACGGTTCGCTCAGAAACAGGATCGCCTCGAAGCCTTGCTCAATCAGGTGTTCGGTCGCGGTGGTCGCCGCCTGGGTGTTGTCCAGCCCGACCACATCGCAGGCGAAATCGGGAATTTTTCTGTCGATGAGCACCATCGGCAGGGAAGATTGCTGCAGGCGGTTCAGCCCCTCTTCGCGCATCCCCACGGCGTTGACCACGATCCCTTCCACCTGGTAGCTGCGCAGCAGATCGAGGTAGTGCAGTTCCTGATCCACTTCGTTATTGGTGTTACAGACCAGCGGGGTAAAGCCCTTTTCGCGGCAGGCGGCTTCAATGCCGCTCAGCACGTTGACGGAGTAGGGGTTGGTGATGTCGGCGATGATAAGCCCGATGAGGCGGGTGCGGCCACGCTTCAGGCCGCGCGCCATCAGGCTTGGGCGATAATCCAGATCGGCGATGGCCTGTTCAATTCGAGCCAGCAGCGCGTCGGATAGCAGGTGTTTCTCGCCGTTGAGATAGCGAGAAATGCTGGTTTTCCCGGTTTTGGCGGCTTTCGCCACGTCGCTGATGGTGGCCCGTGCTGGTTTGCTCATCGCTGATTTCCCTGTATTGAGTGGGAATACCTTAGCGGGAAAATCAACGATGGCAAGCGGTTCATGCCGGGGTAGGCGCCCTGATGCCCCCTCCCACGGGGAGAGGGGGAGAGGCGATTACTGCAGAGGGCTCAACGTAATCTCTACGCGACGGTTCTGCGCTTTGCCTTCGGCGGTGCTGTTGCTGGCGATTGGATTTGCCGGCCCCATCCCTCTGCTGTTAATACGGCCCGCTTCCACGCCCTGGGTGATTAACGCGCTGGAGACCGCGTCGGCACGCTGCTGCGACAGACGGTTGTTCAGATCCAGGCTGCCGGTGTTGTCGGTGAAGCCGAACACGTTCACGGCGGTCTTGTTGTACTCCTTGAGCACCATCGCCACGCCGGTCAGGGTGTTAGCACCCGCTGGCTTCAGGGTGGCGCTGCTTGAGTCAAAGGTCACGTTGTTCGGCATGTTCAGGATGATGTTGTCGCCGCTGCGCGTCACGCTCACTCCGGTGCCTTTCATTTTTTCACGCAGTTTGGATTCCTGCACGTCCATGTAATAGCCCGCGCCGCCGCCCAGTGCTGCGCCTGCCGCGGCACCAATCAGCGCGCCTTTGCCGCGATCTTTTTTGGACGAGGAGAGCGCGCCAATACCCGCGCCTACCAGCGAACCGAGGCCCGCGCCAATGCCTGCTTTACCCGCTTCTTTCTCGCCGGTGTAAGGGTTTGTTGTGCAGCCTGAAACCGCCAGTGCGCCGCTCACGATAGCGGCAATGACCAGTACGCGTTTTTTCATCTTATTTCCTTAATCCTTTTTATTCTTTGCCACGACGCGCGTGGCGGTTGATTATGACGTCCAGATACGGAGAAAATTCCGGGTATAACTCTGAAATTTGTGTCAAATCATAAACAGCCTCAATCAGAAGGCCGTAAACCTGCACGCATCCAGGAGCGCACGCTTGAGCACATCAACCAAAACCATTCTGACCGCCGCCCACTGGGGCCCGATGCTGGTCGAAACCGACGGCGAAAATGTCCTGTCATCCCGCGGGGCCTTGCCCGTGCAACACCCTAACTCGCTGCAAACCATGGTCCGCGATCAGGTCCACAGCAAAACGCGCGTGCGCTGGCCGATGGTGCGTAAGGGCTTTCTGGCGTCGCCGGACAAACCGCAGGGCGTTCGCGGGCAGGATGAATTTGTTCGCGTGAGCTGGGATGACGCGCTCGCGCTAATCCATTCGCAGCATAAACGTATTCGTGAAACCTATGGCCCGGCGTCTATCTTCGCGGGCTCTTACGGCTGGCGCTCAAACGGTGTGCTGCACAAAGCGGCGACGCTTTTGCAGCGCTACATGAGCCTGGCCGGGGGATATACCGGGCATCTGGGGGATTACTCCACGGGCGCGGCGCAGGCCATCATGCCCTACGTGGTGGGCGGCAATGAGGTTTACCAGCAGCAGACCAGCTGGCCGCTGGTGCTGGAACATACCGACGTGGTGGTGCTCTGGAGCGCCAACCCGCTCAACACGCTGAAGATTGCCTGGAACGCCTCCGACGAGCAGGGCATTTCCTACTTCGACGCGCTGCGCAAAAGCGGCAAACGCATTATCTGCATTGACCCAATGCGCTCCGAGACCATGGATTTCTTCGGCGACAGCGCCGAATGGCTTGCGCCGCACATGGGCACGGACGTGGCGATGATGCTCGGGATCGCCCACACGCTGATTGAGAACGGCTGGCACGACAGCGATTTCCTCGCGCGCTGCACCACCGGCTTCGACGCCTTCGCGGAGTACGTGACCGGGAAAAGCGACGGCGTGGCGAAAACGGCGGACTGGGCGGCAGAGATTTGCGGCATCAGCGGCGATAAAATCCGCGAACTGGCGGCGTTATTCCATGAAAACACCACCATGCTGATGTCCGGCTGGGGGATGCAGCGCCAGCAGTTTGGCGAGCAAAAGCACTGGATGCTGGTCACCCTTGCCGCCATGCTGGGACAGATTGGCACGCCGGGCGGCGGGTTTGGCCTCTCTTACCACTTCGCCAACGGCGGCAACCCGACGCGCAAAGCCGCGGTGCTGGCCTCCATGCAGGGCTCGGTGCAAAACGGCACCGACGCCGTGGAGAAAATCCCGGTGGCGCGCATCGTCGAAGCCCTGGAAAACCCCGGCGGCTTTTATCAGCACAACGGTATGGACAGGCACTTCCCGGATATCCGCTTCGTCTGGTGGGCGGGCGGCGCGAACTTCACCCATCATCAGGACACTAACCGCCTGATCCGCGCCTGGCAGAAGCCGGAGCTGGTGGTGATTTCAGAGTGCTTCTGGACGGCGGCCGCTAAGCATGCGGATATTGTCCTGCCTGCCACCACCTCGTTTGAACGCAACGATCTCACCATGACCGGCGACTACAGCAACCAGCATATGGTGCCGATGAAGCGGGTTGTGCCGCCGCGCGACGAAGCGCGTGACGATCTGGACGTGTTCGCCGATCTGAGCGAGCGCTGGGAGGAGGGCGGCCGCGAGCGCTTCACCGAAGGCAAAACCGACCTGGAATGGCTGGAAACCTTCTACCAGATTGCCGGACAGCGGGGTGCCGCGCAGGGGGTAACCCTGCCGCCGTTCAACGAATTCTGGGAAGCGAACGCGATTTTCGAAATGCCGGAGAGCGAGGAGAACGCGCAGTTTGTCCGCTTTGCGGACTTCCGTCGCGACCCGGAAAAGCACCCGCTGAAAACCGAGAGCGGGAAAATCGTCATTTACAGCCAGCGCATCGCCAGCTTTGGCTACGCCGACTGCCCGCCGCATCCGAAGTGGCTGGAGCCGGACGAGTGGCACGGCAATGCGCAGCCGGCGCAATTGCAGGTGCTGTCCGCTCACCCGGCGCATCGTCTGCACAGCCAGCTCAACTACTCATCGCTGCGTGATACCTACGCCGTCGCCGGGCGCGAGCCCATCACGCTGAATACGGAAGATGCGAAAGCGCGCGGGATTGTGGATGGCGACGTGGTGCGCGTCTGGAACTCTCGCGGGCAGGTGCTGGCCGGAGCGGTGGTGAGCGACGGCATTCGCCCCGGGGTGATCTGCATTCACCAGGGCGCGTGGCCCGACCTTGAGCGGAGCGAAGGCGGGATCTGCAAAAACGGCGCCGTTAACGTGTTAACCAAAGATCTCCCCAGCTCGAAGCTGGGGAACGGCTGTGCCGGGAATACGGCGCTGGCGTGGGTGGAGAAATATCAGGGGCCGGAGCTTAAATTAACGGCGTTTGATCCGCCTGCCAGCTCATGATCCACGTCGGGTGTTGGGTATCATCCTGCCAGGCGCTGTCTTCAATGCGAAAGCCCTGCGCGTGGTAGAAATTCACCGCCCGGACGTTTTTCTGATACACCTCCAGGCTGAGATAAGGATAGCGCTGCTGGACTGAGTTCAGCAGCGCGCGCCCGATCCCCCTGCCGATAAACGCCGGGGCGACGAACAGCGCGCCGACAAACTGCGACTGCATCACGCTGACGAATCCGCGCGGGGTTCCGTCCTCTTCCCAGACCCAGGTTTCGGCGGAGGGGAGATAAACATCGCGCACGAGAATTTCATTCTCTTTCCAGTATTCCGGGTCGATAAACGGATGCGCTTCGGTCGTACTGTCAAGCCACAGGCTTAGCAGCGGCGCGGTGTTCTCATTTTGCCATTTGCGGATCATCAACGCCCCCCGGGTGACAGAAACAGCCTGTGATGTGGTCATTCACCAGCCCACAGGCCTGCATAAACGAGTAACAGATTGTGGTGCCCACGAACTTAAAGCCTCTTTTCTTCAACGCCTTAGAGAGCGCGTCGGAGGCGGGCGTCGAGGTAGGGATCTCCGCGAGCGTGGCGGCCTGGGTGACTTTCGGCGTGTGTTCTACAAACGACCAGACAAAGTCTGAAAACGGCTCGCCGTTTTGCTCCATCGCCAGCCAGGCGCGGGCGTTACCGATAATGGCCTGGATCTTGCCGCGATGGCGGATAATCCCGGCGTCCAGCACCAGGCGTTCGACGTCCTCTTCGGTCATTGCCGCGACCGTCACCGGGTCGAACTGATGGAAGGCTTTGCGGTAGTTCTCGCGCTTTTTCAGCACCGTAATCCACGACAGACCTGCCTGCTGGCCTTCGAGGCAGATCATCTCAAACAGTTTTTTGCCGTCTTTTACCGGCACGCCCCATTCGCTATCGTGGTAGTCGATATAAAGCTGATCCTGGCTTACCCAGCCGCAACGTTGCATAGGTTATCTCCCTTATCGGTCCTGAAACCGCAAAAATTTCAATCTGTCAGGCTTGACGTGTCTGCTAAAGAGACAATAGTTAATACAGGGCTAAGGCCCTCATACCTTTCTAAACAATGACAAATATCGCCGAATTCGGCTCTTTCTGGAGTCGCTTTGATGATGATAAAAAAAATCAGTGGCTGCCATGCTGTTTCTGGCCTGGTGGGTGTCTCAGCCTGCTTGTTTTTTTGTAACACAGCTTTCGCCTGGCAACAGGAATATATCGTTTCAGACGCGCAAAGTAATACGGCAGAACGTTATACATGGGATGCCGATCACCAACCGCGCTATGAAGATATTCTCGCGGAGCGAATTAATACCTCGCAGAACGTGCCGGGGCTTGCCCTGAATCTTCCCTCGGACGCGTCTACGGATGCGACCGGCGGCATGAGTGTGGGCTGGAACTTCCCGGTTTCCGGCCATATCACCACCGGGCCGGTCGTGGCATGGCGCTATGACGGCACGGCGCCGAACATGTACAACGAGTTTGGCGACAGCGCAGCCACGCCATCGCTCACCGATCCTCTCTGGCACGCCAGCGTCAGTTCGCTCGGCTGGCGCGTGGATACGCAGTACGGGGATCTGCGCCCCTGGGCGCAAATCAGCTATAACCAGCAGTTTGGTGAAAACCAGTGGAAATCGCAGTTTGGCATGTCCCAGTCGCCTTCGCCGACGCAGTACGGAAACTGGATGGATGTCACCGTAGGGGCGGATGTTCTGGTTTATCCCCATATGGCGGCTTACGCGTCGCTGTCTCAGGCGGATAACACCACCACCGGGGAAGACTTTTTATATACCCTGGGAGTGAGTGCCAAATTTTAGGGGTGTTGCTTTTCTCAACACTGCTATAACATTTTTAATACAATGCTGGTCGGGGTTACAGCGATAGTGAACACTAACTTGTGTGCACTCTGTTCCCCGGCAAGGTCATTCATTCCGCATTCCAGGCATTTCATTCCGTTTCTCCTGCACTTCATGCCGTTTTACCCCATCGGTTTTAGGGTTTTGGTTATCGTTGTCCTCAGCGAATTCCCTTAATTTCTCTTGCAGGACAACTGCCATGAACACATCAACATACAACCGCACTCGCTGGCTGACCCTTATCGGCACCATCGTGACCCAGTTTGCGCTGGGTTCGGTCTACACCTGGAGCCTGTTTAACAGCGCACTTTCCGACAAGCTCGATGCTCCGGTGAGCCAGGTGGCGTTTTCATTCGGCCTGTTGAGCCTGGGTCTGGCGCTCTCTTCATCCATCGCCGGGAAGCTGCAGGAACGTTTTGGCGTTAAGCGCGTGACCATGGCGTCCGGTATCCTGCTGGGCGTTGGCTTCTTCCTGACCGCCCACTCCAGCAACCTGATGATGCTGTGGCTGAGCGCCGGGGTGCTGGTGGGTCTGGCAGACGGCGCGGGCTACCTGCTGACCCTGTCGAACTGCGTGAAATGGTTCCCTGAGCGTAAAGGCTTAATCTCGGCGTTTGCCATCGGCTCCTACGGCCTGGGCAGCCTCGGCTTCAAATTTATCGATTCACAGCTGCTGGCCTCCGTTGGCCTCGAAAAAACCTTCATGATCTGGGGCGCAATTGTGCTGGTGATGATCCTCTTCGGCGCAACGCTGATGAAAGACGCGCCGCAGCAGGAAGTGAAATCGGTCAACGGCGTGATGGAAAACGACTTCACCCTGGCGCAATCCATGCGTAAACCGCAGTACTGGATGCTGGCGGTGATGTTCCTGACGGCGTGCATGAGCGGCCTGTATGTGATTGGCGTGGCGAAAGATATCGCTCAGGGCATGGTGAAACTGGATGCAATGACGGCGGCGAACGCGGTGACGGTTATTTCTATCGCGAACCTGTCTGGTCGCCTGGTGCTGGGGATCCTGTCCGATAAAATTGCCCGCATCCGCGTCATTACGCTGGGTCAGGTGGTGTCGCTGGTGGGGATGGCCGCGCTGCTCTTTGCGCCGCTGAACGAAGCCACCTTCTTCGCCGCCATCGCCTGCGTAGCGTTTAACTTCGGCGGCACCATTACCGTCTTCCCGTCACTGGTCAGCGAATTCTTTGGCCTGAACAACCTGGCGAAAAACTACGGTGTGATTTATTTAGGCTTCGGTATCGGCAGTATTTGCGGCTCGCTGATTGCCTCTCTGTTCGGCGGTTTCTACGTGACCTTCTGCGTAATATTCGCCTTACTGATTATTTCCCTGGCGCTCTCCACCACCATTCGCCAGCCGCAGCGCGAAGTGTTTAACGAAGCGCACGCGTAATAAGCACAAGCTAACCCACCAGAAGGCCGGATATCCGGCCTTTTTTATGTCTGAAAAACGGTGACTTAGACGAAAATGTCCGCGTTCGGATTTGATTTTTTGTAAATAACTGTACCGATCACATTCTCTGCTGCCACTTTTTTGTTTCCCTGTGGTCTACTGACCACGCTTGTAGACGTTTCTTAGAACGATTCCCTGAGCGAATATTTAATCTGTTCACATTTGATTCAGGTGTGAACGGCGTTACAGTCCCTTTTTCCGGGTAGCTTGCATGAAATACATTAAATCGATGGCGCAACAAAAGCTGTGCTTTTTGCTGGCGTTGTACATCGGCCTGTTTATGAATGGCGCTGTTTTTTTCCGTCGGTTTGACGGTTACGCGCAAGATTTCACCGTCTGGAAAGGAATTGCAGCGGTTGTCGAAATGGTCGCTGCGGTATTAGTCACCTTCTTCTTATTCCGTATTCTCTCTCTGTTTGGTCGTCGCGTATGGCGGGTGCTGGCAACGTTGGTTGTGCTGTGCTCGGCGGGGGCCAGCTATTACATGACCTTTATGAACGTGGTGATCGGCTACGGCATTATTGCCTCGGTGATGACCACGGATATCGATCTCTCTAAAGAGGTCGTTGGCCTGCACTTTATTCTCTGGCTGGTGGCGGTGAGCGCCTTACCGCTGCTGCTCATCTGGAGCAACCGCTGCCGGTATACGCTGGTTCACCAGATCCGCACCCCGGGTAAGCGCTTTCGAAGCGTGGCGGTGGTGCTGGTGGCCGGGCTGCTGGTGTGGGGGCCGATTCGTCTGCTGGACGTGAAGCAAAAGTACGACGAGCGCACCTCCGGCGTGGATATGCCAAGCTACGGCGGCGTGGTGGCGAACTCCTATCTGCCGTCAAACTGGATCTCCGCGCTGGGCCTCTACGCCTGGGCGCAGGTGGATGAATCCTCTGACAACAAATCGCTGATGAACCCGGCGAAGAAGTTTACCTACGTGGCCCCGAAGGATATCGATGACACCTACGTCGTCTTTATCATCGGTGAAACCACCCGCTGGGATCACATGGGCATCCTGGGCTACGACCGTGACACCACGCCGAAGCTGGCGCAGGAGAAAAACCTGATCGCCTATCGCGGCTACTCCTGCGACACCGCCACCAAGCTCTCCCTGCGCTGTATGTTCGTGCGTGAGGGCGGGGCGAGCGACAACCCGCAGCGTACCCTGAAGGAGCAGAACGTCTTCTCCGTGCTGCATCAGCTTGGGTTTAGCTCTGACTTGTACGCCATGCAGAGCGAAATGTGGTTCTACAGCAACACCATGGCGCAGAACATCGCCTACCGCGAGCAGATTGGCGCCGAGCCGCGCAACCGCGGCAAAGCGGTGGATGACATGCTGCTGATTGACGAGATGAAGCTCTCCCTGAACGGTAATCCGGACGGCAAGCACATGATCATCCTGCACACCAAGGGGTCGCACTTTAACTACACCCAGCGTTATCCGCGCAGCTTCGCGAAGTGGACGCCGGAGTGCGTGGGCGTGGATAAAGACTGCACCAAAGAGCAGCTGATTAACTCCTACGACAACTCCGTGACCTACGTCGATCACTTTATTGATAGCGTGATTGACCAGGTGCGCGATAAGAAAGCGATTGTGTTCTACGCCGCCGACCACGGTGAGTCCATCAACGAGTTTGAGCACCTGCACGGCACGCCGCGCAAAATGGCGCCGCCTGAGCAGTTCCGCGTGCCGATGATGGTGTGGATGTCTGACAAGTATCTGGAAGACCCGGAAAAAGCGCAGATGTTTGCCCACCTGAAGAAAGAGGCCGACATGAAGGTGCCGCGCCGTCACGTTGAGCTGTATGACACCATCATGGGTTGCCTGGGCTATACCTCTCCGGACGGTGGCATTAACGAAAATAACAACTGGTGTAAGCTCCCTGATAATGCTGCAAAAGCCGCGCAGTAGGGCGTCTGGCGAGTTTCTCGCCAGTTGAATGGCTTTTTTAATTTAAGGGATTGACGGGGGCGCACCTCAGCAGTAAGATGCGCTCCGCATTCGGCGAGTAGCGCAGCTTGGTAGCGCAACTGGTTTGGGACCAGTGGGTCGGAGGTTCGAATCCTCTCTCGCCGACCACATTCAGAAAAGGGCTAACCGTAAGGTTAGCCCTTTTTGCATTAGTGATTTATTCACCTTAATTATCCAAAACGCCCCTTATCCCCGCTTCACGCTGCCTGCTCTCGGTTTTGTGACATAATCCATTGTATTTTTTTATATATGGATTGATCTTTTTTCGCGTTGCTTATGGATAACCTCAGCATTTTTCGCTGTGCGTTTTAACGTTCGCGGTATTTAGTGCTCAGATAATCACCATTTCGCAAGAAAATTTACCCAATCTGAATAAAAGTTAATCACTGGATGTTGCGAAATATGAAGTTTTTTGTGCTGCATCATGGCGAGTAGCATAAATTTCCCTGCTGAAAACTGGCTCTCAGAGTTTTTTTAATCTTTGTTTGCTGTTTCTCACACTCCACGTAAATCCCCGCCACCTGTATTGACGTTTTCACATTCTGTTGACAGATTGTAGGGCACGAGGGGCATTTCAGGGAGGATCTGCGCTGCAACTCAAACGCTCTTCTGAAAGGATTCTCCATCCCTTTAACGCCTACGGGCATCACCGACCAGACCGGGTAAAAAATAAATAAAGGTCAGGCGGCGTAACACAACAAAGCAAAACATCACATTGGAGCAGAATAATGAGTATTTCCTTGAAGAAGTCAGGGATGCTGAAGCTTGGTCTGAGCCTGGTGGCCATGACCGTCGCAGCAAGCGTACAGGCAAAAACCCTGGTTTACTGTTCTGAAGGCTCGCCGGAAGGCTTTAACCCACAGCTCTTTACCTCTGGTACGACGTACGACGCTAGCTCTGTACCTATCTATAACCGTCTGGTTGAATTCAAAACCGGCACCACGGAAGTTATTCCGGGTCTGGCTGAGAAGTGGGACGTCAGCGAAGACGGTAAAACCTACACCTTCCACCTGCGTCAGGGCGTGAAGTGGCAGGACAGTAAAGAATTCAAACCAACGCGCGACTTTAACGCCGACGACGTTGTGTTCTCCTTCGATCGTCAGAAAAACGCTCAGAACCCTTACCACAAGGTGTCTGGCGGCAGCTATGAATACTTCGAAGGGATGGGTCTGCCAGACCTGATCTCTGAAGTGAAAAAAGTTGACGATAAAACCGTTCAGTTCGTGCTGACCCGCCCGGAAGCCCCATTCCTGGCTGACCTGGCTATGGACTTCGCCTCTATTCTGTCGAAAGAGTACGCGGACAACATGCTGAAAGCGGGCACCCCGGAGAAAGTTGACCTGAACCCAATCGGTACCGGTCCATTCCAGCTGCTGCAATACCAGAAAGACTCCCGCATTCTGTACAAAGCGTTTGAAGGCTACTGGGGCACGAAACCGCAGATCGACCGTCTGGTCTTCTCCATCACCCCGGATGCGTCCGTACGTTATGCCAAACTGCAGAAAAACGAGTGCCAGGTTATGCCGTACCCGAACCCGGCTGACATCGCTCGCATGAAGCAGGACAAAAACATCAACCTGCTGGAGCAGGCTGGTCTGAACGTGGGCTATCTCTCCTTCAACACCGAGAAGAAACCGTTTGACGACGTGAAAGTGCGTCAGGCGCTGACCTACGCGGTGAACAAAGAAGCGATCATCAAAGCGGTTTATCAGGGCGCAGGCGTTGCCGCGAAGAACCTGATCCCACCAACAATGTGGGGCTACAACGATGATATTAAGGACTACACCTACGATCCTGAGAAAGCGAAAGCGCTGCTGAAAGAAGCAGGCCAGGATAAAGGCTTCACCGTTGAGCTGTGGGCGATGCCGGTACAGCGTCCGTACAACCCGAACGCACGCCGTATGGCGGAAATGGTTCAGGCCGACTGGGCGAAGATTGGCGTTCAGGCCAAGATCGTGACCTACGAGTGGGGCGAGTACCTGAAACGCGCCAAAGCGGGTGAACACCAGGCTGTGATGATGGGCTGGACCGGTGACAACGGGGATCCGGACAACTTCTTCGCCACCCTGTTCAGCTGCGCAGCGGCGAAAGACGGTTCTAACTACTCTCGCTGGTGCTACAAGCCGTTTGAAGACCTGATCCAGCCGGCGCGCGCGACCGACGATCACAACAAACGTATCGAACTGTACAAACAAGCGCAGGTTGTTATGCACGATCAGGCTCCGGCGCTGATTGTTGCTCACTCCACCGTGTACGAGCCAGTGCGTAAAGAAGTGAAGGGCTACGTGGTTGATCCACTGGGCAAACACCACTTCGAAAACGTGTCTGTTGAATAATAAGTAGGGTGTTCTCCCTCTCCTTTTGGGAGAGGGCAGGGGTGGGGGGTTGTGCAAACGCGCCCTCACCCTAACCCTCTCCGCAGGGAGAGGGAATTTACATTTGTGAGCAATACAGACGTCACGCCACTTGTCGTGCGTCATCAGAGAGAATCCGGGTTATGTTGCAGTTCATCCTCCGACGTCTGGGACTTGTCATCCCCACGTTTATCGGTATCACCCTTCTCACTTTTGCCTTCGTCCATATGATCCCCGGCGACCCGGTAATGATTATGGCGGGCGAGCGTGGTATCTCCCCTGAACGTCATGCACAGCTGCTGGCGGAGCTTGGCCTGAACAAGCCGCTGTGGCAGCAGTACCTCAACTATATCTGGGGCGTGCTGCACGGTGATTTAGGGATTTCGCTGAAAAGCCGTCTTCCGGTGTGGGACGAGTTCGTACCGCGTTTTAAAGCCACGCTGGAACTCGGCGTCTGCGCCATGATTTTCGCCACCGCGGTGGGTATTCCTGTTGGGGTACTGGCTGCCGTGAAGCGTGGCTCTATCTTCGACCATACTGCCGTTGGCCTGGCGCTGACCGGCTACTCCATGCCTATCTTCTGGTGGGGCATGATGCTGATTATGCTGGTTTCGGTTCACTGGAACCTGACCCCGGTATCCGGGCGCGTCAGCGATATGGTCTTCCTTGACGACTCCAACCCGTTGACCGGCTTTATGCTGATCGACACGGCGATTTGGGGCGAAGAGGGCAACTTCATTGATGCCGTGGCGCACATGATCCTGCCTGCGATGGTGCTGGGGACAATTCCGCTGGCGGTTATCGTGCGTATGACCCGCTCCTCCATGCTGGAAGTGCTCGGTGAGGACTACATTCGTACCGCGCGCGCCAAAGGCCTGACCCGCATGCGCGTCATTATCGTTCACGCGCTGCGTAACGCGATGCTGCCAGTGGTAACCGTTATCGGGCTGCAGGTGGGCACGTTGCTGGCAGGTGCGATCCTGACCGAAACCATCTTCTCCTGGCCGGGGCTGGGGCGTTGGCTGATTGACGCACTGCAGCGCCGTGATTATCCGGTAGTGCAGGGCGGCGTGCTGCTGGTTGCGACGATGATTATCCTCGTCAACCTGCTGGTCGATCTGCTGTACGGCGTGGTGAACCCGCGTATTCGTCATAAGAAGTAAGGGGCCATCATGTCACAGGTTTCTGAAAACAAAGTTGTTGCTGCACCGGTTCCAATGACGCCGCTGCAGGAGTTCTGGCACTACTTCAAACGCAATAAAGGCGCGGTGGTCGGGCTGGTGTACGTCACCATCATGATTCTGATTGCCGTATTTGCGAACGTGCTTGCGCCTTATAACCCGGCAGATCAGTTCCGCGATGCGCTGCTCGCGCCGCCTGCATGGCAGGACGGCGGTAGTCTGACGCACCTGTTAGGCACGGACGACGTAGGCCGCGATGTGCTGTCGCGCCTGATGTACGGAGCGCGCCTGTCGCTGCTGGTCGGCTGTCTGGTGGTCGTGCTGTCGCTGGTGATGGGGATCATACTCGGCCTGGTTGCCGGCTATTTCGGCGGTATCGTTGATAACATCATCATGCGTATCGTCGACATCATGCTGGCGCTGCCAAGCCTGCTGCTGGCGCTGGTGCTGGTGGCAATCTTCGGCCCGTCGATCGGTAACGCCGCGCTGGCGCTGACGTTTGTTGCACTTCCGCACTATGTCCGATTAACCCGTGCAGCCGTTCTGGTCGAGGTGAATCGCGACTACGTCACCGCTTCCCGCGTGGCGGGTGCCGGTGCGATGCGTCAGATGTTCGTTAACATCTTCCCGAACTGCCTTGCGCCGCTGATCGTTCAGGCGTCGCTCGGTTTCTCTAACGCCATTCTCGATATGGCCGCTCTTGGCTTCCTTGGCATGGGTGCGCAGCCGCCAACGCCGGAGTGGGGCACCATGCTCTCCGACGTGTTGCAGTTCGCGCAAAGCGCCTGGTGGGTCGTCACCTTCCCGGGTCTGGCGATTCTGCTGACGGTGCTGGCATTTAACCTGATGGGTGATGGTCTGCGTGATGCACTTGATCCCAAACTGAAGCAGTAAGAGGCACGAGATGGCGTTATTAAATGTAGATAAATTATCGGTGCACTTCGGCGACGAAGGCACACCGTTTCGCGCCGTGGACCGCATCAGCTACAGCGTAAATCAGGGCGAAGTGGTCGGTATCGTGGGGGAATCCGGTTCCGGTAAATCCGTTAGCTCGCTGGCGATTATGGGGCTGATTGATTACCCGGGCCGCGTGATGGCGGAAAGCCTGGAATTTAATGGTCAGGATCTGAAGCGCATTTCCGAAAGACAGCGCCGCCAACTGGTGGGCGCGGAAGTGGCGATGATTTTCCAGGATCCGATGACCAGCCTGAACCCGTGCTACACCGTCGGTTTCCAGATAATGGAAGCGATTAAGGTGCATCAGGGCGGTAACAAGAAAACCCGTCGTCAGCGTGCGATTGACCTGCTGACGCAGGTGGGGATCCCCGATCCGGCATCCCGTCTGGACGTTTATCCTCATCAGCTCTCCGGTGGGATGAGCCAGCGCGTAATGATTGCGATGGCGATTGCCTGTCGGCCAAAACTGCTGATTGCGGATGAACCGACAACCGCGCTGGACGTAACCATTCAGGCGCAAATCATCGAGCTGCTGCTGGAGCTGCAGCAGAAAGAGAACATGGCGCTGGTGCTGATTACGCACGACCTGGCGCTGGTGGCTGAAGCGGCACACAAAATCATCGTGATGTATGCGGGGCAGGTGGTCGAGGCCGGAAGTTCGCACGATATCTTCCGCGCGCCGCGCCACCCGTATACCCAGGCGCTGCTGCGCGCGCTGCCGGAATTTGCCCAGGACAAAGCGCGCCTGGCCTCGCTGCCGGGTGTGGTGCCGGGCAAATATGACCGTCCGCAGGGCTGCCTGCTCAACCCGCGCTGCCCGTACGCGACGGACAAATGCCGCGCGGAAGAGCCAGAGCTGAATATGCTGGCCGACGGTCGCCAGTCGAAATGTCACTACCCACTCGATGATGCCGGGAGGCCAACACTATGAGTACGCAACAGGCCGCCACGCAACAACTGCTGTTGCAGGCCATCGACCTGAAAAAACACTACCCGGTGAAGAAGGGGCTGTTTGCCCCTGAGCGCCTGGTGAAAGCGCTGGATGGCGTCTCCTTCACCCTCGAACGCGGTAAAACGCTGGCGGTGGTCGGGGAGTCCGGCTGTGGGAAATCCACGCTGGGCCGCCTGCTGACGATGATCGAAACGCCAACCGGCGGCGAGCTTTACTATCAGGGGCAGGATCTGCTCAAGCACGATCCGCAGGCACAGAAGCTGCGTCGTCAGAAAATCCAGATCGTGTTCCAGAACCCGTACGGCTCGCTGAACCCGCGTAAGAAAGTAGGGCAAATTCTCGAAGAGCCGCTGCTGATTAACAGCAGTCTGAGCAAAGAGCAGCGCCGTGAAAAAGCGCTGGCGATGATGGCGAAAGTCGGCCTGAAAACCGAGCATTACGATCGGTACCCGCATATGTTCTCCGGCGGTCAGCGCCAGCGTATTGCTATCGCCCGCGGCCTGATGCTCGACCCGGACGTGGTGATCGCCGATGAACCGGTCTCTGCCCTCGACGTTTCCGTGCGCGCGCAGGTGCTAAACCTGATGATGGATCTGCAGCAGGAGCTGGGGCTGTCCTACGTGTTCATTTCGCACGACCTGTCCGTTGTGGAGCACATCGCGGATGAAGTGATGGTGATGTACCTGGGGCGCTGCGTGGAGAAGGGGACGAAAGACCAGATCTTTAATAACCCTCGCCACCCATACACCCAGGCGCTCCTGTCCGCCACGCCGCGCCTGAACCCGGACGATCGCCGCGAGCGCATCAAGCTAACCGGCGAGCTGCCAAGCCCGCTGAATCCGCCTCCGGGATGCGCGTTCAACGCCCGCTGCCGTCGTCGCTTTGGCCCCTGCACGCAGCTGCAGCCTCAGCTGAAAGACTATAACGGTCAGTTGGTGGCCTGCTTTGCGGTCGACCAGGACGAAAACGGCGAAAAGCCGCTCTCCTGAAACCTGAAATGAAAAAACCGGCGATAAGCGCCGGTTTTTTTTGTTTCTGCTCTGCTACTTACGCAAGCGGATCTGGTCGACAGCGTGTTTCTCACTCTTGGTGAGGATCAGGCTGGCGCGCTCGCGCGTGGGCAGAATGTTCTCTTTCAGATTCACGTAGTTGATCTCATTCCACAGCCCGGTCGCCACGTTGATCGCTTCTTCTTTAGAGAGCTGGGCGTAGTTATGGAAATACGAGTCAGGGTCGGTGAACGCGCCCTCGCGGAATTTCAGGAAGCGGTTGATATACCAGCGTTGCAGCAAATCTTCCGGCGCATCGACATAGATAGAGAAATCGACAAAGTCAGAGACAAACACATGATGCGGATCGTGCGGATAGTCCATGCCGCTTTGCAGAACGTTCAGCCCTTCCAGAATCAGAATGTCCGGCTGCACAACCGTTTTGTCGCCATCCGGGATACGGTCGTAAATCAGGTGCGAGTAAACCGGTGCGGTGACGTTCGGCGCGCCAGACTTCAGATCAGAAACGAATTTAACCAGGCGATGCATATCATAGGAGAGCGGGAAGCCCTTCTTCTTCATCAAGCCGCGTTCTTTTAATACTTCGTTCGGGTGCAGGAAGCCGTCGGTGGTAATCAGCTCTACGCTGCGGTGCTCCGGCCAGCGGCTCAACAGCGCTTGTAAAACGCGCGCGGTGGTGCTTTTCCCGACGGCAACGCTACCGGCAATACTGATGATATAAGGAATGCGCTGGCCGTTGGTGCCGAGGAACTGTTCGAGAACCGCCTGGCGGCGCAGGTTGGAGCTAATATAGAAATTGAGTAAGCGAGATAAGGGTAAATAGATCTCTGCGACTTCTTCCAGCGACAAGTCTTCATTTATCCCTTTTAACCGTGCTATTTCGCCTTCCGTTAGCGTCATTGGGACGGAATCGCGAAGGGCAGCCCACTGGCTACGGTTAAACTGAAGATACGGCGTCATTAACGTTTGCTCTTTTTTGCTCATAAGCACGTTTTCGTGAATTCCCGACAAAACGGCAGCGTCAGGGGGCATCACACAGTTAATTTTGGACAATGGGCAGGAGGTTAACACCAGATGACAGGAATAATAAGAAAAAATATGGTCAGCGCTGCGTTACGCGGGAGCCATCACGATACGGGATATACGCGGTAAATAGCCTTGCAACGATGGATTTTTAACCGTGAGTGGGTGATTTTACAGCGTTTAGACCTTCTTTCGCATAAAATGTGAGCGAAAGAACGTTTTATGCAATTTTTTAGTTGCATGACCGCGCATGTCTCCATAGAATGCGCGCTACTTGATGCCGACTTAGCTCAGTAGGTAGAGCAACTGACTTGTAATCAGTAGGTCACCAGTTCGATTCCGGTAGTCGGCACCATCAAGTCCGGTGGGGTTCCCGAGCGGCCAAAGGGAGCAGACTGTAAATCTGCCGTCACAGACTTCGAAGGTTCGAATCCTTCCCCCACCACCACTTTCTGGCAGCGTAAATGCCGCCGGAGCTGGTTGAAAAAATTAGCCAGCTCAAACATGAAAAGAGAGAAATCTCTTTTTTTGTTACAGAAAGAACTGGGTAGCCGAGTTTCAGGATGCGGGCATCGTATAATGGCTATTACCTCAGCCTTCCAAGCTGATGATGCGGGTTCGATTCCCGCTGCCCGCTCCAATACGTGCTGATATGGCTCAGTTGGTAGAGCGCACCCTTGGTAAGGGTGAGGTCCCCAGTTCGACTCTGGGTATCAGCACCACTTCACTTCTCCCTCCCGTTTCTCTCTGTTTCAATTTAAATGTATTCAACAGTTCAGGCATTTCGCCTGGTTGATGTGGTGATATCACCGATTTATCCGTGTCTTAGAGGGACAATCGATGTCTAAAGAAAAGTTTGAACGTACAAAACCGCACGTTAACGTCGGTACTATCGGCCACGTTGACCATGGTAAAACAACGCTGACCGCTGCAATCACTACCGTTCTGGCTAAAACCTACGGTGGTTCTGCTCGTGCATTCGACCAGATCGATAACGCACCAGAAGAAAAAGCTCGTGGTATCACCATCAACACTTCCCACGTTGAATACGACACCCCGACTCGCCACTACGCACACGTAGACTGCCCAGGCCACGCCGACTATGTTAAAAACATGATCACCGGTGCTGCGCAGATGGACGGCGCGATCCTGGTTGTTGCTGCGACTGACGGCCCAATGCCTCAGACTCGTGAGCACATCCTGCTGGGTCGTCAGGTAGGCGTTCCTTTCATCATCGTGTTCCTGAACAAATGCGACATGGTTGATGACGAAGAGCTGCTGGAACTGGTAGAGATGGAAGTTCGTGAACTGCTGTCTCAGTACGATTTCCCAGGCGACGATACTCCAATCGTTCGTGGTTCTGCTCTGAAAGCGCTGGAAGGCGA